>NZ_JBFJUX010000033.1:0-7475 GCF_041624475.1 Litorivivens sp. | reverse complement strand
CGCTTTCCGCGCGCATCTCGTTGAAGGCTTCCTGTACCTTGCGCAGATCGCGCTGGGAGATGGGATTGTCTTTGTCGATGATGCCGTTGAGTTTCAGCGCCGCGCACACGTCGCGGCTGAGAATGAAAGTGTCTTTGCCCATAAAGCGCAGAAAATACTGGCCGCTGTTGCCGCCCAGACGTGAGCCGTGTTTTTTCAGGTAAAGCCAGAGGCCGGTGATGTCGTCCTCTGGCCACTGGGCCAGAAATTTACCAACCCCGCCGTACTCCCGTTGCAGATCGAGCACCAGCAGGGCGTTGTCCTGCACAGCCTTCACTTTGTTCAGGTTGCGGATGATGCGGGTGTCGCTGGCCATGTCTTCTATTTGTTCGGGCGAGCGGGAGGCTACCCAGATGGGCAGAAAGCCATTAAAGACTTCTTCAAAGCCGTCCCATTTGTTCTGCACCACGCGCCATACGAAGCCGGCGCGAAAGATGCAGGCCGCCATCTCGGCCAGGTAGCGATCATCGCCGATTTTGCGCAGCTGGGCCGCTGTTTTAGCCTTGGGCAGTTGTTCCTGCAGGGCTTTAACGCCGCCCTGATGGTCGAGGGCACGTTGTTGGCAGCGTTTGAAGAGTGTGGTCATGGAGCCGTTCCCGGTCGAGCGCGAAGGGCGAGAATAGCGGGGTCATTCGGGGGCGGCAAGCGCGGGCTTGCATAAAAAATAGTCATTCTTTATATTAAAGAGGGTTTACTATATAGAAGCAGGTGGTGTCATGGGTCGATCGACAAAAAAATTGGAAGCACTCGAGTCCGGGAGCGAAACCCTGTGGCGCACCCAATACTACGAGCCGGCGATTGCCGAGCAGGGTGAGCGCAAAACCCGCTTCCAGACCCAAAGCCTGCGCTGGGATATCAAACCGCTTTACACGCAATCGGACCTGGACGCCATCGGTTTTGACCCAGACAAGGATCTGGGCCTGCCCGGCACCTACCCCTATACCCGGGAGACCCGTCCGGCGGGTTATCGCGGTGACCTGTGGGCTATGACGCAGGTCAGCGGTTTTGGCTGCGCAGAAGATTCCGCCAAGCGCTGGGAGTACATGGTCAATCAGGGGCTGGATTCCATCATCGTCGAGTACGACCTGCCCACCACCAATGGTTACGATTCCGATAACCCCCTGTGCCGGGGGGAAGTGGGTCGCGCCGGTATGGCGCTGGACACGTTGCAGGATATGGAAGAGGCCCTGAACTTCCCGCTGGAAAAACTCAAGAACCTCACCTCGGTGTGCAATGCGCCCCAGCCAGTGAACTTGGCGATGCTGATCAAGGCGCTGCAGCGCAAGGGTAAAAAGCTCGAAGACATTCGCCTGATGATGCCCAACACCATTCTGGTGGAGTACACCTGTGTTGGTCGTTACATCTACCCGCCCAAGCACGGTCTGCGGCTGGCCTGTGACGTTATCGAGTACTGCATGACCCACCACAAGAACTGGATGCCGCTGAATATCGTCGGTGCCCAGATTTACGCGGCCCGCGGCAACCCGGTGCAGGAAATCGCCTACTCTTTCGCGATGGCTCGGGCCTATATCGACGAGCTGCTGGCGCGCGGTCACGACATTAACGAAGTCGCCCCCATGGTGAGCTTTATCACCGGCATCGATATGGACTTCTTTGAAGCCATCGGCAAGCTGCGAGCCTACCGCAAGGTCTGGGCGCGCCTGATGAAGGAAACCTATGGCGCCACCGCCGAGGAGGCGCTGAAGCTTCGGTTGATGAGCTCACCCGGCACCATGTCCATGGCCCTGCAGCAGCCGTTGAATAACATCGCCCGGCTCGGTATTGAAATGCTGGCCTGCGCCCTTGGTGGCGGTGCTCACACGATTAACACGCCGCTTTACGATGAAGCCCACGCCCTGCCCAGTGAAGATGCGATTACCATTGGCGCCAACATCCATCACATTGTTGCGCAGGAAACGGGGGTGGCCGACACCATTGATCCCCTCGCCGGTTCCTACTATGTGGAATATATGACCAAGCGCATGGAAGATGCGGTGTTCGAGGAAATGGAAAAAATAGAAGCCATGGGCGGTGCGCTGGGTGCGCTGGAGGCCGGTTATTTCCAGAGCGAACTGGCGGAAGAGCAGATCGCCATGAACAGCGATTTTCACAGTGGCGAGCGCAAGTTTGTCGGTGTGAACTATCTGGTGAAAAAAGACGAAAAGCGCGAGATCGAAATTTTCCGGCACGACGAAGAAGCGGAAGCGCGGCAGATCGAGCGGCTGAATCGAATCAAGGCACAGCGCGACAATGCCGCCGTTGAGCGCGTTCTGGAAAAGGTGCGCGAAGCTGCCCGCGGTAACACCAATATGGTTGAACCCATGCTGGAAGCAGTCGAGCTCTACGCTACCCACGGCGAACTGTGTGACGCGATGCGGGATGTGTTTGGGGAGTATGACCCGAATGCGTTGACGCCGACGCTTTAACATTGCGCCCATTCTTTTACGCGAGATATTAGATGACCCAACCCATAAGAATACTCCTCGCCAAAATCGGCCTGGACACCCACACCATCGGCATCACGGTGCTGGCCAAGGAACTGCGCGATCGCGGTTTTGAAGTGATTTTTTCGGGCCTCAAACAAACCCCGGAAAAAGTCGCCCACGCTGCGCTGCAGGAAGACGTGGATGTGATCGGCGTCAGTTGTCTTTCCGGCGGGCATATGACCCACCTGAAAGTGCTGGCCGAAAAGATGAAAGAAATGGGCCTCGATGACCGTATTCTGATCGTTGGTGGCGTTGTGCCGGAAGAAGATGTCGAACCTCTCAAGGCTCTCGGCGTTGATCAGGTCTTTACCATGGGCGCGAATATGGACGACATCGCCGCCTTTTTGCGCAGTGCCGTCTCTGTCTGATGCGTCGCCCTATTGTTCTCGACGACGCCTGGCGTGCTGCGATACAGGCGCGTGACGTCGCTACGCTGGCGCGCACCATCACCGCCATTGAACGCTCGCCGGAGTTTCTGCTGCAACTGTCGCGGGAAGTCTTTGTAGTGCAGCCCGTCAGCAGCATCGGTATCACCGGGGTGCCCGGTGCTGGCAAGTCCACTCTCCTGAATCAATTGATCAGGCACTACCGGCAAGCCGATAAAAACGTGGCGGTACTGGCGGTCGACCCGAGCAGTATTCAAACTGGCGGTGCCGTGTTGGGTGACCGTTTGCGAATGCAGGATCATGCTCTGGACGACGGTGTTTTTGTCCGCTCCCTGTCTACCAAGGGTCAGCTGGGCGGGGTTTCCGAAACCACTTTTATCACGGCCCAGCTGCTCAAGTTTGCCGGGTTTGATCGCATTTTTATCGAAACCGTCGGCATCGGTCAGAACGAACTGGATATTGTGCAGGTGGCCGATGTCAGCGCGCTGGTTTTTATTCCCGGCGGCGGTGACTACGTACAGGGCATCAAGTCTGGCGTGATGGAAGTGGGCGATGTGTTTGCAATCAACAAATGTGACCTGGACGGCGTGCGGGCCTTGGAAAAGGTACTGCAATTGGAAGCCCACGACCGGGAAAACAAAACCGGCTTTGTCACCACCGTGTGTCGCACCAATGCGATCAGCGGCGATGGCGTGGCCGAACTGAGCGACGCGCTGGAAGCGGCGTTGCAGTCTCCGCAGGCGAAGGCGCGGCGGGCGTCCCAGCTGCGGGCTTTCTCAGAATTGCTATTAACCATCGAACTGCGCCAACACTGGTTGAAGCCTTTTGTTACGGGTGAGCGCGGCAGCGCATTTTTTGAGGATCTGGAGCAGGGTAAAGCCCAGCCAGCCGATATTGTCGATGCCTTTCGCAAAGCGCAGGAGTAAGTGGCTGTGAGTAACAGCCGCGGCTGGTATCTGGTATTTCTGCTGTTTCTGGCCTATCTCCTGTCCTTTCTCGATCGCCAGATCATTGCTCTGTTGGTTGACCCGATCAAGCACGACCTCGGTATTTCAGATTTCCAGTTTGCGCTGCTGCACGGTCTGGGTTTTGGCGTTTTCTTTACGCTGTTTGGTATTCCTATCGCCTTGGCGGCAGACCGATGGCGGCGTACCCGCGTCATTGGGATCGGTATCGTGGTGTGGAGTGCCATGACCGTGGCCTGCGGTCTGGCTCGCAACTATCTGCAGCTGTTTCTCGGCCGGGTTGGCGTTGGTGTGGGCGAGGCGGCGCTGGCGCCGGCGGCCTATTCCTTATTGGCAGACGTGTTTGATCGCAAGCGCTTGCCCACGGCAATGGCCGTGTTTTCCATGGGCAGCACCGTGGGCAGCGGCTTTGCTTTTTTACTGGGTGGCCGTTTGCTGGATTGGCTGGAAGGTTGGGATCGCACTCATATCAGTTGGCTGAACGGTTTTGCTGACTGGCAACTGGCTTTTATGCTGGCGGGTCTGCCGGGTTTGTTCTTGGCGGTTCTTATTTTCCGTTTTGCTGAACCAAAGCGCCGGGGTCTGCTTGAGGCTCCACCCTCGGATGCGCTGCAACAACTGCGTACCACGTTTGGTTTTCTGATGGCCCGGCGCCGGTTGTATCTGGGGATATTTCTGGCCATTGCCGCAACAACCGCCATGAGTTCTGGCTTTATCGTCTGGACGCCGGTGTATCTGATCCGCCACTTTGGGCTGACGCCGGCGCAGGCGGCTGGCCATTTTGGCGGCATTTTTGTGATTGCCGCCAGCCTGGGGGTGCTTGCCGGTGGTGTGCTGGCCTCGCGCTGGCAACCGCGTTTTGGTCAGCAGGCCTACCTGCGGGTGATGGTACTGGCTATGTCAGGCACTTTGTTTAGCTTGCTGCCGCTTGGACTCACGCTGAGCCTGCCGCTTACCAGCGGTCTGATTGCGTCGGCGGTGTTTTTTACCCAGTCGCTGGCCGGGGTGTCGGTGGCTTCTCTGCAGGTAGTGACACCGAATGAAAAGCGGGCGCAGGTCTCGTCCTATTTCCTGCTGTTTGTAAACCTGCTCGGCTATGGCAGCGGTGCGCCGCTGATTGCAGCCGTCGGGGACTTTTTCCTGCCGCCCGAAGCCCATCTTGGTTTGGCGCTGGCCCTTGCCGCAGCGGTTTTGCTGCCGCTGGCGCTGCTGGCCGTGCGGCTTGCCTGGCAACCCTATAAAATTGCCCGCAATTTTGCCCTGGATGAAGACTGACGTGAGCGAGCTGGCACAGCTATTGGAAGAATACCGGGAATCGGCACTGGGTGTGGTGCTGTTTTCGCTGGTGGCTGATTACGAAGCCCACTTTTTAAAGGCCTATGGTGAACAGGGCTTTGCGGACATTCGACGATCTCACGGCGCCGTGCTGCGGCATCTCGACGCCAGCGGCACCACCCTGTCTGAATTGGCTCTGAGGGCCGGAGTCAGCAAGCAGGCAATTGGCAAGGTGGTGCGCCAGCTGGAAGGACTGGGTTACCTGTCGGTGGTGGTCAGTGCGAGCGATAAGCGCGCGCGATTGGTTCGCTTCAGTTTGCGCGGTGATCGTCTGGTAAGTGCCTCAAATCGGGTGGTCGATGACATTCGGCGGCACTATCGCCAGCAATTGGGCAGCGAAGCCTTTCAGCGCTTGTTTGAACTGCTGCAGGCTCTTACTGAGAAGCTCGGGCGTCAGCCAATCGTAACGGCGACTGGCGAAGCCCAGCGCTTTCTGCATTTTGGGCGTTTGATGGTCGAGCTGGCCGGCGATTTTGAACAACGTTTGCTGCAGCAATTAGATCCGGGGGACGCCGAAAAACTTTCCCGCCCGGTGCTCAGCCAGTTTTTCTATTGCCGGGCCGGTGGTATGACCGTGACCGAACTGGCCGAGCGGCAGCCCCTGACCGTTCAGGCTGTCAGTCTGACCAGCCGGGCTATGGTCAAGACGGGATTACTGGCGGTACGCGAAAGTCCTCGTGACAGCCGGGCCAAGGAGCTGTCAGTCAGTGCTGCCGGTCAGGTCTGGTTACAGAATGTGGTGGTGGCTAACCAGCGTATACAGAAAGGGTATTCTGATCTCCTGGGAGCACAAGGCCTGCGAGAATTGGATCAGATATTCCGGCGTTTACTGAGGGCGCTTTCTCCTCACGATTAAGCCCTTGAGCTGGCGCTTCGGCACCGCTCAGCTAGAGGAAATTGCAGCAATAAACCACCAAAACGGCGTTTTCGCGGCGATAGGCGAATCTGAATAACTCTTAACCCTATCGGGTGCACAGTCCGGCCTACACTCATTGCATAACAATCACCACGCTGAGGATTCCCCATGCTGTCGCAAATGGATGACTACCCGCTGCACCAGATTGCCGATGTAATTCGCTACCCCGGCACCTCTGACCGCAATTTCTACGACCGTTACTATTTCAATATGCACGCCTCCAGTGATGACCTATTTATGGTCATGGGCATGGGGCAATACCCCACTTTGGGCGTGCAGGATGCCTTTGTGGTTGTGCGCCGCAGTGACAAGCACCATGTGGTGCGTGCATCGCGCGAACTGGGCGACGATCGGATGGATACCTCGGTGGGGCCGCTGCGAGTTGAGGTACTGAAAGGATTGGAAAAAGTACGTTTTGTGGTGGAAGACAGCCCCGAACACCCGATTGCCATGGACGTCACGTGGGAAGGCGCTATTCCCGCTTTTCTGGAGCCGCGCCAGTATATTCGCAAACACGGCCGGGTACTGTTTGATTCCATGCGCTTTGCCCAGACCGGTTACTGGAAGGGCACCTTGCGCGTCGGCGATGAGACTTTTGATGTTACCCCGGACAAGTGGAAGGGGAGTCGGGATCGCTCCTGGGGTATTCGCCCGGTGGGTGAGCATGAGCCGCAGGGTATTCATGAAGGCACGCCGATCATGGAAGGTATGTGGAATTACTGCCCCATGCAGTTCGATGACTTCTCCATTATCTATATTCTGAACGAACACAACGACGGCACTCGCGTGCTGGAGGAAGCAGTGCGGGTCTGGAATGATCCGGAGCGCGAGCCGGATTGGCTGGGCCGCCCTGAGCACGAGCACAATCTGGTGGTCGCCAAGCCCTACCAGACCTTTATTGATTCGGCGGTGATTCGTTTTCCCGAGGCACCGGAAGGCCCGCTTGAAGTGAAGGTTACGCCAATGACCCATGTGTGGGTGATGGTGGGTACCGGTTACGGGCTGGAGGCGGACTGGAAGCACGGCATGTACAAGGGCAAGAAAGTGGTAGAAAGCTTTAGCCTGGATATGGAAAAGGACAAAGACCGCATGTTTGGCCTCTGTGATAATGCCGCCCGTTTTGAGATGAACGGTCAGGTCGGCTACGGCCTGTTTGAATACGGCTTTTTCGGAAACTTTGATCGCTACGGTGTGAAGTGAAAATGGCGACGATAGACGCAGTATTGTTTGACTTTGGCGGGGTTTTTACGCTGTCGCCTTTTGCCGCTTTTGATGAGGTCGGGCAGGGCATGGGGGCTCGTCCGGGGCAGATTCAGGAAATTGTTTTCGGTAACTATCATGAAGACGG
>NZ_JBFJUX010000032.1:0-9009 GCF_041624475.1 Litorivivens sp. | reverse complement strand
GTCACCGAGCCTGTGCTGGATACGGCGGCGCCGATTGTTGATCCGGTGGATGAAGTCTTTGCCGGTGCCGGCGGTGGTTCCATCGGTGATGCGCTGACCAACTCTGATGGGAACACTGCCGACGGCAATGGTCTGGTGAATGACCTGCTGGGTGGTGATTCCGGAACGGGTGGTAATAGCAGCGCAGATAGCGGTGGCCTGATTGAGCCAGTGATTGATGTTGTGGATACCACGCTCGATCCGGTTACCGATCCGATAGACACCCAGGTTGCGCCCATTCTCGATGTAATTGCGCCAGTAACCGAGCCTGTTCTCGAAGCGGCGGCGCCGATTGTTGATCCGGTGGATGAAGCCTTCGCCGGTGTCGGCGGTGGTTCCATCGGTGATGCACTGACCAACTCTGATGGGAATACCGCCGACGGCAATGGTCTGGTGAATGACCTGTTGGGTGGTGATTCCGGCGCAGGTGGTGATAGCGGTAGCTCGGCGGATAACGGCGGTTTGCTCGCTCCGGTAATCGATGTTGTCGACACCACGCTTGATCCAGTTACCGATCCGATAGACACCCAGGTTGCGCCCATTCTCGATGTGATTGCGCCGGTCACCGAGCCTGTGCTGGATACGGCGGCGCCGATTGTTGATCCGGTGGATGAAGTCTTTGCCGGTGCCGGCGGTGGTTCCATCGGTGATGCGCTGACCAACTCTGATGGGAACACTGCTGACGGCAATGGTCTGGTGAACGATCTGCTGGGTGGTGATAACAGCGCAGATAACGGCGGCCTGCTTGAGCCGGTGATTGAGGTTGTAGATGCCACACTCGATCCGATTACCGACCCGATTGATAGTCTGGTAGAGCCAATTCTGGATGTTGTGTCACCAGTTACTGACCCGGTGGCTGATGCGCTGGATCCGGTTGTTGAGCCCGTTGATGCGATACTCGCTGACTTGGGCGCTGGCTCAGCGGGTGATGCTCTTACGAATCAAGATGTGAACACCGCTGACGGCAATGGCCCCGTAAACGATCTGCTGGGTGGTGACGTGGGCACTAACAATGGCGGTAGCGACTCGGATGCTTTTGACGAAGAGGACCAACCCGCGCTGCTGGTATTGAATGGCGCACTATTAGCAGGTGAAATTAGTGATAATGATCGCGACGGCGTTGCGAATGCCTCTGATAAGTGTCCTCGGACTCGACCTGGCGCCAAAGTTTTACGCAATGGCTGTGAAGTTGATGGTGTGGTGGTGCTGGCGTTACGAGCCGTGAACTTTAACCTGAATGAAACGGTGCTGCGTCCAGAGGCGAAAGCACGAATGCTCCATAATGTGGAGGTACTGCAGAGGCTTCCCTTTGCGAAGGTGGAAATTGCAGGCCACGCGGACGCACTGGGGGATGAGGCGCTCAACGCTCGCATTTCAGAAGCGCGTGCTAGAGCAGTTTATGACTTTCTGGTAGCTCAGGGGATCGATGGCCAGAGTCTGATTGTTCGAGGTTATGGTGAGCAAATGCCAATCGCAGACAATAATAGCGAGGCAAGCCGATACAAAAACCGACGCACTGAATTGATCATTCGCGAAGCTGTGACGATGCAATCTAATAACTAGCAGCTGCATTTGAAAGTAAAGAACCCGAACCGATTTAGGGGATATTCATGGCGATAGACTTGCCACCAGCGCTCCCGCCACTGGCGTCGGACAGCGCTTTAATTAGTGAAATAAAAACGACAAATGCCAGCTATGTTGGCGGCAAACTTGGCAACGTTGAGGTTCGGGTCATTGGAAATAAGCTCCTGGACCAAGGTGCCATACTGTCCGTTATCAGAGATGCAAAAGCACCGTCAGACGTTGTAAAAGATTTGGCACGTGCCTACTACAACGCGGGTTATTTGTGGGTTCAGCTCCACTACTATCGAGTGGAGGATGTTGTCGGTGTTATTGTCAGTCAGGCAGTGGTTTCTGAAGTGCGCGGTGACGAACGTCTGACCGGGTATTTTAGTGGGCTTGTTGGCGACACCGATCCAACGCTGGCAGAGTTTGATACTGCCCGTGTGCTGGCGAATCTGAAATCGGAGCGCATTGGTCAGGACTATGCGGTGAGCTATGAGCTGTTGGAAAACCAGCGCCTCGCTATGGTGCTGGATGTGCAGCCCAAGGCTGACCACCAAAGCACAAATTTCATAGCAGAGCTGAACAACAAAGGCAGTCGTTACCTGGGGCGCTATTTTGGCCTGGTTGGCGTGCAACACCGCAGCGAAGAGGGCACAGAGTTTTCTGCGGCCTATCAGAGAGCCTTTATCACGTGGGGTGAGTCCGAGGACGGCAAGTCGCTCAATCAATACAGCTTTAGTGTTGATCATCCTTTTACCTTCGGCTTATATGGTCTGGATATCTCCTACGTAGACTACGAACGCAATCCGGACGTGCAGTTTGTTCAGGCAGGTAATTGCTCGTTGTTGTTATTCTGTAGTGGCCCAACGACCACCTCAACCAAGCTTGAGCTGGATGCCGAGATTCAGCGCGTGGGCCTGCGCGGACAGCAGGTTATTTACAGCGACACCCGCCAGCGTCTGCGCCTTAAAGAGCGAGTTGAATACGTTGACTCTTATATTGAAGAAAAACAGTCTGATGCCTTGCTGCTGGATGAGCGCTACCCGGCGGTAGAAGTGGGTGCCTATTACAATCGCCGCTTACAGGGAGATAGTGCGTATCTGGGGGCCTCGCTGAATGCGCGATTTGGTTTGTCCAGCTCAGGGACACTGGATACTTACGGTGAGTTCCAACAATCTAATCAGGCACAGAGTTCGACAGCGAGCCAGGTGTCGGATGTAGCTCCCGCAGCGCGGAATGGTGAGTTTTTTGTGCTGAATCCGGAGCTGAGCTATCGCTACTCACTGGCACCAAGCACGGAACTGTCTGCAACTTTGAATGGGCAATTTGCCGATGAGCAACTTCCTGAGCAGGAGCAGTTTGTGCTTGGCGGAATGGATTCTCTCGCGGCCTATCTGCCCGGTGTACTGATCGGTGACGAAGGCCTGCATTTGAAGCTCTCGCTAAGTCATTCCTTCACTTGGAACGGATTGAGATTCCGGCCGTCAGTGTTTCTTGAGCAGGGCCAGAGTTGGTACAACAATACGGATACCGACTTGGGGGATGCGCAGAAAGTCGCAGATGCAGGTTTTGCGCTCACTGTTGATCTTCCCTATGGCTTGGTAAGCCATTGGGTCGTCGCACGGAATATATCCGATGATGTGCGTGACGAAAGTGTGTTGGAAGCCAGTGAGGCAGACTTTTTCTGGCGCTTGCGTCTAACAATTTAAGCCGCCCCGACTCCGGTTCAAAGCCTTTGGGGCGGGGCGGCCACTTCCGAGTCAGGCTGCCTTGTCCTGAACGCTGACCGGCAGCGACGGTGCTTCACCGCGCTTACCTTCGCCGGCATATACCGTCATATGGGGGAAGGGAATTTCGATATTCAGTTCGTCGAAACGCTGTTTCAGGCGGCGGTTGAATTCACGCAGAACCATCCACTGATCACCCGGCAAGGTTTTCATGCGACAGCGAATTATGACAGCGGAATCGGCAAAGGTTGTAACGCCGTGGATTTCCATGTCCTCAATGATGGACGCTGAAAACTCTTTGTCCTGCCGCAGCTGCGCGCCTATTTCCGCAATCACCTTAAAGACTTGATCGGTATCTTCCCGGTAGGCGACGCCAACGTTTGCCAGTGCGAAGGCGTGATCCTTGGTCATATTGGAAACGGTTGTGATATTGCCGTTGGGAATGATATGCAGGGTGCCGTCCAAAGCTCGCATTCTAACCGTGCGCAGGCCAAGCGAAACCACCTCGCCGGATTTGCCGCCGGCTTCTACAATATCGCCGACCCGTATCTGGTCTTCAGCCAGCAAAAAAAAGCCGGTAATCACATCGCGCACCAGGTTCTGGGCACCAAAACCTATGGCCAGGCCACCGAGACCGGCGACGGCAAGGATCGGCGCGATATCGACTCCAATTTCTTTCAGCACCATCATGCCGGCGGCAAGAAACAGCGCGGCCCAGATAAGTGTTCCAAGAATGCCGGTGAGAGTGTCCGCGCGCTTTATGCGCTCCGCGTCGCCGTGCTTGCCAGCGATACTGCGGTGCACCTGATTGAGCATGCGCCGGCTTATGGTCAGCGCAACCCAGGCGCCAATCACAACAAGCAGGATTTGCAGGCCTGAGGTAGCCAGCCAGGTCATGGCATTTTCTACCAGTGTGCTCAATACCTCGCGACCGCGGGCGGTGAAATTAACCAGCCCTTCCATAGTTTCCTCCTTTCTAAACATACTTGGCCCACCACCCTACGGACTTGCCAACGCTCCTGCAGTTAAAGATTCACATTCTGTGGATGATGGCTGACAATGCTGAATACGCCTATTCGGGGCGATGCGAAGCAGCAAAGTGAGAATGATGCGACCGCACTATTTCTATCAAAAGCTCTTGTTGATACTGCTGTTAGCCCATGCGTCCTCCGTCAGTGCCGGGCTTGAGCGCTGGCAGACCGTCGAGCTTGGCGGGGAGAAAATAGGCTATCGCCAATTGGTGCGCGAGGAGTTTGAAGAACGCGTGCTAACACGTGAAGAGCTGGTAATCACTTTGCAGCAGCCGGGCGAAGCGCCGCGCACATCCACAATTTCCCTGGAATTTGAAGAAACCCGCGATGGACGGCCTGTTTCGCTGAGCAAAAAGGTGAGCTCGCAAGCAGCTAACCAAAAGATAGTAGCGCGTGTTGAGGGCAGTGAACTTCGGGTGGAGCGCAGCGATGGTCGGCAAGTCGATGTCAGTAAACACGCCTTGCCAGACGATTTTTTAATGCCTTATGGCATACAGCTTGCGCTGCGAAACGCCGCGGGTGACGCGCGTGAGCTTCAGTTCAGTGCCTTTAATTTTTCGACGCTGGTCTTTGAAACCGTGCACCTGAAAGGGCAGCGGCAATCGGATGAGCTTCCCTGGCATTTCACCTACCAGCAGGGCAGTGCCGCGCAACCAAGCCACTGGTTTACCAATGAAAGGTTTGACGTACTGCGTGAAGAAAGTATGACCGGTGGCGAGACGCTGGTGCTGTACGACTGTGATAAAGCGTGTGCGCTGGCACCATTTTCTCCGACCACCCATGTCTACCGGCAATTGATCCGCGCGCCGGTGCGTATGCCGGAGGCAGCTCTTCGCGGCCGGGTGCGCTACCAATTGTCGGGCGACAGTGCTCTGGTTCCACCAGAGACCGCAGAGCAAGCTGTTGTTTCGCGCAATGGGGGCTGGCAAGTCGATATATGCAATGATTGTGGTGCTGAAGATGCCCCCGCGGCAGCCGTGTTGGAGGCAGCGCGGCAGTCCACTTACTGGATTGCCGCAGATGATCCGGAAATCCAGCGGCTCGCGGCAGAGTTCGGGGCGGAGGAGGAGCCGCTCGATGTTATGGCGCGCCTTACACGCTTTGTCAGCCTTCATATGGACGCACAGCCGGACTACGCCGGCTTTGCCACGGCCAGCGAAGCGCTTGCCTCCGGTCAGGGTGACTGCACCGAGCACGCGCTGTTGCTGGCGGCTCTCGCCCGGGCGGCCGGTTTGCCGGCGCGCATAGCCATTGGCCTTGCTTACAACACTGAGCGCTTTCTTGGGCGCAAGTATGTATTTGTGCCGCACGCCTGGGTACAGGTCTGGGATGGTTCTGCCTGGCGAAGTTTTGACAGCGGGCTGGGGGAGTTTCACGCGGGGTACATTACGTTGGCTTTAAGCTACAGCGGTGAGGTCGCGCATTTCACCCGGGTTAATGCCCGCTTGCACGCGCTTAAGATATTGTCAGCGGCGCGGGTGCAGGCGCAGGGAGGTAAGCCGTGATCGCCTTGTCGGATATTTCGCTGCTGCTTCTGGTCGGCTTGATGGGTTACTACTACTGGCAAGCTCAGGGCGTTCGGGAAATTGCCCTGCGGGCGACAAGGCTTTACTGCCAGCGCGAAAATCTACAATTACTGGATGACAGCATCGCCCTGCGCGCCCTGTGGGTAAAACGCGACGCCAGCGGGCGCTGGCGTCTGTGGCGGGGCTACCAATTTGAATTTACGGTCAGTGGCGAGGAGCGCTACAGCGGGCGCACCGTGACACTGGGACGGTTCATTGAATCCATTCAGGTGCCACCCCATCGCATGCCCGATGACGACCGCAATCTGCATTAATCAGAGATCAGCTGCGCTCGAAGGTAAGCCCTGCATGCAGGCTCAGGCGCTCAATCAGGGTTTCACCCATTGCTGTTGCCGGCGTCCAGATTCCACCAGCGCGTTGTTCGCGGCTGGTTTCCCCGAGGCAAAGCGCAGCGTGAGTCAGCATTTTCGCGGTTGAGCCGTAGCCGGGATCGCGGTCACCGGTCACTTTCACTTTTACTACCTCATTGCTCTCGGTACGGCCGATAAAACGCAGATCGAAAAAGCCATTGAGTTGTTCTTCCTTGCTCGGTCCTTCACCGGGCTTGGGCAGTACGAAGCGTTCCAGTAGCCAGCGGGTCGGAGGTATGGCGCCGCCCACCATCAGGCCACCGATGCCGGCCGCCATGCTCAGTGCGCCCAAACGGCCCTTGAGGCCCTTGCCGGTCAGTACGGCTTCATCGTAGCGAAAGCCCTCGCCCCAGGCGCCGCCGGCCAGAGCATTGGAGCGATGAACCACGCGTGTATTGATGGCGGCCATCACAAAGGGGGCGACCCAGGCATTGAAATCCTGGTCGAACTCCGCGCTTTTGACATTATGCTGTCGGGTTTTGGGGCGAAAATTCTCGGGGCATATGGCGTAGGGGTTGGCCAGCGCCTTGCGCAAAGCCGGGTCCTTGCTGGCTTCGCGGATAACGTTGATCAGGCTGGCTATGGTGCCGCCGCTGGCGCCGCCGCGCATGGCTTTGACCCGCATTTTTACGTTGGTGCAGGGGGCGCCAAATTCGCTTTGCGCGGCCTGCTGCAGAAAGAGCACGCCAAGATCTGAGGGGATTGAGTCAAAGCCACAACAGTGCACGATCCGCGCCCCGGTGGCCTCGGCCTGTTCGGAATAGGTCTCGACCATACGCTGAATCCACTGGGTTTCGCCGGTCAGATCGCAATAGTCGGTGCCGGTTTCCACGCAGGCTTTGACCATGGGCTCACCGTAGAGTGCATAGGGGCCGACAGTGGAGATCATCACGCGGGCTTGGCGGCAAAGCGCTGCCAGACTGTCGCCATCGGCTGCATCGGCAATGCGCAGGGGCATGGTGTCGTCTGTGGCACCCAAGCGTGTCTGCAACTCGCGCAGCTTTGCTTCCGAACGCCCGGCCGCTGCCCAGCGCAGGGAATCGTCTTTATATTCGTTGTGCAGGTACTCACAGACGATCTGGCCGACAAAGCTGGTTGCGCCAAACACGATGACATCAAATTCTTTATCGCTCATTTTCTTCCTCGCAATTGAAACAGGCTCGCGCCGGCAGGTGAAAACTCGGTATGATGACCGAAACTAACCGCATAATAACTGTGAGATTATGGCAATTCGACGACATTACATGTCCTGTTACTGGCTGGCCCTGCTTCTGGTCTGGCCCGCTGTCGCCAGCGCTGAGTTGCGGCTTCACATCGACAAGAACCGGATTGGCTTTGTCCAGGCCTATCTGGAAAACGCGGGAGACGCCCCGTTGACGGTGGTGACCGACAATCTGCGCTATCAGCAGCAGGGTGATCGGGTCGAGATTGTGCCGGAACAACCGGTGTGGTCGCGTAACGACGGCGACGTGCTGCTGAAAGGCAGTTTGCTCCCCTATGCGCCGGTGACCCTGCGCCCCGGCGAAATTACCTTTCTCCAAAAGCCCAATATCCGTGTGGTGGCGAAAGAGGTTGTCTACACTATTCCCGAGAACTGGGCTGCCTTACAGGGGACCTGGAGCGGCAGCACCAGTGTCAGCCTGAAACTCCGCTAGAGGTTATGTATGGGACTTACGCTTAGCGCAAACAGTCAGCTGGACGCCGACGCCATTCAGGCCTATCTGCAGGAGGCTCGCTTGCCCCTGCGGCTGGCGGTCAACGGCAGTGATGGCTGTCCGATTGTAGCGTCTCACTGGTTTGAGTATCGCAGCGGCCAGCTGTACTGCGTGTTGCATCAGGGGGCGCTGGTGGCAAAGCGCCTCGCCGCTACCGGGTGTTGCGGCTTTGAGGTGGCGCATGAATCCATGCCCTACCGGGGGGTGCGCGGGCAGGCAGATATTGCCATGCCGCCAGTGCCCGCCGAAGGACAGCTCAAGAGCCTGTTTGCCCGCTACGGCATAAAGGAAGACAGTCAGCTTGCGACCTGGTTGCTGGGGCGGATCGACGAGGAACAGGTGGTTTGCTTGACGCCGCGTTGGGTCAGTGGCTGGGACTACAGCGAACGGATGTCGGATGCCCGCTGATATCTTTGCCATCTCACGCGCCGTCAGTTTGAGAGAAAGTGAGGTAGAGCTCAATGCGGTGCGCTCGCAGGGCGCTGGCGGCCAGAATGTCAACAAAGTGGCAACGGCGATTCACCTGCGCTTTGATATTGCGGCGTCCAGCCTGCCGGATTTCTACAAGAACCGTTTGCTGCAGCTCAAGGACCGTCGTATCAGCAGTGAGGGCGTGGTGGTAATCAAGGCGCAGCGCTTTCGCACCCAGGAGAAAAACCGCGAAGACGCGATTGTGCGACTGGTGGGGCTGATTCGCAGTGTGGGACAAACCCAGAAAAAGCGGATACCCACCAAGGCCAGCAAAAACTCCCAGAAAAAACGAATGGACAGCAAAACCAAGCGCGGCAGCACCAAGGCGCTGCGCGGCCGGGTTGATTCTGGCGGTTACTGATTACTCTGAGGCACGTATCTCATTCATCGCCGGATCAAGCGGCTCATTCAATACACAGTAGGTGCCGGCCTGATTGTAAATCTGCGGGATGCAGGCATTGCAGCTGGTGCAGCCGGACTGGCGCAGGCTGCCGTCCCGGAATTTGTTGACCAGTGCCGGGTCG
>NZ_JBFJUX010000031.1:0-11592 GCF_041624475.1 Litorivivens sp. | reverse complement strand
TTTGCGGTGTTGAATGCCCGTCTGGGGCTATACGATCTGGGGCTGTTCGACGGCACGCTGGATGTGGCCGTGTGGAGTAAAAATCTGCTGGACGAAGAATACAGCATCAACAATGTTCACAACCTGCCGCAGGCTGGTCGCTCGGTGATGTTCGGTGAGCCGCGTAGCTATGGACTGGATCTGATTTATCGCTGGGGTTACTGAGACTCCGCTTTACCGAAAAACGGCCGCTTTTGCGGCCGTTTTTTTCTGTAGGATTTATGTGTCAGCTCATCGAGCTGAAAATTTTGGGGATGTTGGGTTGGTTATTACTGCTGCCCATGCCGCCGTCGATGACAATCTCCGTGCCGGTGATGTAACTGGCCGCTGGCGATAACAGAAAAACAATAAGGTTGGCGACTTCTTCAGCCTTGCCGCCTCGTCCGAGGGCGATAGCGTTTAGCCAGTCAGATTTAATAGCTTCGATTGAGCCGGGTATGGCGGTCAGCGGTGTTTCTATAAAGCCGGGACAGACTGCTGTCGCGCGGATGTTTTCCGGGCCGTGATCGAGGGCCAGTGTGCGGGAGTAGTTGATAACAGCGGCCTTAGAGGCGTTGTAAGCGGCGAACCCGTGGTCAGCGCGAACGCCGCTGAGCGACGCGACGTTAACGATGCTGCCGCCGCCACGTTGCCTCAGGTGTGGGATGACCGCCCGGCAGGCGTAGAACACGCCGTGCAGATCGATATTGATAACCTTGTGCCATTCTTCCAGTGGCATATCAGTGGTTGTGCCCAGACTGCCGAGGCCAGCACTATTGACGGCCCCATCCAGGCCGCCAAATGTGGTGGCGCCCAGTTCGCAGGCGGCAACAAGCTGGTCAAGTTCCGTGACATCGGTCGCGTGAAAACGCAATTGATCCGGATATTGCGCCACCAGGGCCTGGCCGGCCTCTTCGTTGATATCGGCGATAACTGCCTGACCGCCATGCTCGGCCAGGTAGCGCACCGTGGCCTCGCCGATGCCAGAGGCGCCGCCGGTCACAAGATAGGCCTTTCCAGAAAAATCGATTTGCATGCTGATAGCTCTTGTTGATTATCGTTGGCCGCAGCGAGCGCTGGGGGCTGCTGCAGGAAAGGGCCAAACTTAGAGAGGGCGGTGTCTCAAGTCAATCCGCTGAAGGTTACAGGCTGTCCAGATAGCGAGAAGAGCCGCACTTTGATGGGGTGGCGGCGACAAGGTGTCGCCGCCACTTAGGGCTTAGGCGTTTTTGAGCCAGTGGCGTACGGTGGCCAGTTTGACGCAGGTGACAAATACTTCGGTCGCCGCTTCAATGTCTGCAATTGACGGCACACTGGGCGCGATGCGGATATTTTTATTATCCGGATCCTTGCCATAGGGGTAGGTGGCGCCGGCGGGTGTCAGCTTCACGCCCGCATCTGCGGCCATGGCGACAACCTCGGTGGCAAGGCCAGGCAATGTATCAAAGGAGATGAAGTAGCCGCCCTGGGGGGTTATCCACTGGCCCGCGCCGGTGCCCGCGAGGCCTTCTTCAAGCCCTTTAAGCACAGCGTCGAAGCGGGGTTTAAGCAGCTCAGCGTGGCGTTTCATATGCGCGGTCAGTTGTTCGTAGGTCTTGAAGAACTCTACGTGACGCAGCTGATTGATTTTGTCCGGGCCGATCTGGGTCATGCCCAGCAGTTTGCTGAAGTTGCCCAGGTTGCGCTCGGACATGCCGAGGAAGGCCACGCCGGCACCGGCAAAGGTGACTTTTGAGGTGGAGCCGAAGATATAGACGCTGTCTTCGGTGCCAGCCTTGCGGCAGACATCCATGATGTTGGCCAGTTGCGCTGCATTATCGTCAATAAAGTGCAGTGCATAAGCATTATCCCAGAAGATGCGGAAATTTTTCCCGGCGACCTTGCCGAGCTGGGCAAAGCGTTCGACTACGGTGTCGCTGTAGACATGGCCTGTGGGGTTGCTGAAACGGGGAACACACCAGATACCCTTGATGAGCGGGTCGGTTTTTACCAGCCTCTCTACCTCGTCCATATCCGGGCCGTCGTCCAGCAGGGGTACGGGGATTAATTCAATGCCCAGTGTCTCTGACACGCTGAAGTGGCGGTCGTAGCCTGGTACCGGAGCCAGCATTTTGATCTGGCCCTCGTACATCCAGGCAGAATCGGGGCCCTCGACCCCCAGATGCATGGCGAAGTGGGCCGCAAAGTACATCAGGGTCAGGCTGCTGTTGCCGCCAACCAGAGTTTCTTCGGGTTTAACGCCGATTACTTTGGAAAAGAGCTCGCGCGCTTCGGGAATGCCTTGGAGGCCGCCATAGTTGCGCAGGTTGGCATCCGCCAGCGCTTTGTCACTGATATCGCCAAGCAGCTCGTTAGACAGGTTTAGCTGCTCGGTGCTCGGTTTACCCCGCGTCAGGTCCAGATTGAGGCCGCGCTGCTTAATGGCATCAAACTGCTCGCTGAGCTGGGCTTCGAGATCGCGTAGTTCTTCAGCATTCATATTGGCGTGCAAGACAATTCCCCTTCCACAAAAGATCGGTGACGCTAGCCGGTTTTCGGCGGGCAATTATACGCACTTCGCGGGGAGAAAAATATGAATAAGGGCACTTCAGTGCAGGGAGGACCGGGCTGCACGCTTCTGGGGCTGCTGCATACGCTTGCGCAGTTGGCGCAGGCTGGAGATGAGTTCGATGCCCTTGTCGCGGTTGAAATCAATCAGTTTCAGTCCGTTGAGCAGATCTCTTTCAATCTGCTGGCCCAGAAACTCGGTATTGGTATGAAGCAGTTTCTCGTCGTCGCAGTGCAGGTACCAGAGAATATCGTCGACAAGCGACAGGGCTTGCTGAGTGGCAATGCCGTCCTGCCCGTACTCGAGCCAGGTTTCGGCGATAACCCGGTTCCACAGTGAAAAGATAAGTTTGTAGAGCAGGGGTGGTACTTCGCCGGCGTTATTCAGCTTTTCTTCGAGCAGGACGTTGACCTGTTCGATGGGGTTAGGCGTCTTAACGGGCTGAGGTGGGGGAGCAGTCAGCGCTTTTTGCTCGTTCTCGACCCGCTGCATCTGATAGGTCAGATAATCCATCAGTTCCTTTTGCAGCGCTTTCATCAGACCGCGATTACCGCGATAGTTTTTGTCGGCGGTAATGCCGGAATTAATGACTGGTTTCACGTAGAGCAGTAACTGCTTGCGCTGCTCGGGTGTGCTCTCGATCCACTGAGCCACTGTAGCCGTCACCTGATGGAACAGCTGTTTGACGGGATGCAAAGCCTGCATGAACAGACCGCGGTCGCTCAGCGCCACGCTGTCGACGATAGGGCGTATTCGGTCTGATAGTTTGCGCAATGAGCGCGGCACGTTATCCAGGCTGTTCAAAGGGTGGAAGAGTCTGTCGACCTCAGCGAGAAGCTCGTCGTCGGTGTATACCTTGTACTCCAGCTCATCGTGTGGGTGAAGCCAGCGATCTCGGAATAGGCGGGCGGACTGGCTAAGAGCGTCGAGGTCGTCGAGACGGGTGTTAAGCTCTTCCAGTCGCATTTGCGTCATGGATCGGGTGGAAGCGTCAATCGCTGGGTTGCGCAGCTTGGCTTCCAGATGGTGAATCCAGGCTTCGATATTGGCGCGACGGTCAATGTTCGAGGCATCTGGAGAGTCCACCAGCTTGTACAAGGCGCCGTAAAGGGAGTCCAGCTGGCTATTAAACTCTGTCTCGAAAACGCTGCGCGCGGTTTGACGAACCGGCTGCGCCGGGTCGATCAGATTGAAGGCGCGTAGAAACAGAGTACTGAGGACTTCCGGGCGTAATACCAGGCAGAAGGCGTAAAGCTCGTCATTCGCGCTGGTTACGCTCAGCAGTAACTTGAAATTGGGGGTCGAGCGCTGGGTCGGAATGACGTTGACAGACGCGTCTTCGCCAA
Source organism: Litorivivens sp. (assembly GCF_041624475.1). Classification (GTDB taxonomy): domain Bacteria; phylum Pseudomonadota; class Gammaproteobacteria; order Pseudomonadales; family Spongiibacteraceae; genus Litorivivens. Next base: position 7,680 of record NZ_JBFJUX010000031.1, on the reverse strand, counting down.
ACAGGGCTTTACTTAAAAGCTGCTGAAAATAGCTCGCGACTTTAGTGCTATGGGTGTCGAGATATTTGTGATGCTTGAAGAAAAGCAGGGCGGTCTCGCGATTGTGATCGCTCATGGCTTTATCGAGAAGCTTTTGTGACAGGGCGTCAACGCAGTGCGAGATGTGACTCTCCACCCACTGCGCCACTTGCAGGTGAAAAGACTCTAGCGATGCATGCCCCTCAGCAGATTGCATAGCCCGGTCTCCGGCTTTGGTGTTGCATTTCTTGTGGGTGAAGCAATACGAATTTATTAGCGCATTGAATTGATCATACTTTGATCAAGTCAGGAATGTAAAGGAGAAAATGCTCGGAAATAGCCGTGTTTTGTCTCGAAATGTGAGCTAATGCATGTAAGTTGTCAGGGAGCCTCCGCAAGTAAAATAGCGCGGGTTGGCGCAGGGTAGCCCTCGATCGTCAGCCCGGAAGTGTCCGGGTCGAGGAACTGTGCCAGCGAATGGAACTGCATCCAGTCGGTGCGGCGCTGTTCGTCGGTGCTGGTGCGCGTGACGTCGACGGTGCGCACATTGCGAAATCCGGTTTTGCGCAGCCAAAGCTCAAGCAAATCGGTGCTGGGTAAAAACCAGACGTTGCCCATACGGCTGTAGCGGCCTTCCGGCACCAGGCAGTCGTTCGGCCCCCCTTCGATGATCAGTGTTTCCAATACCAGCTCACCGCCCGGGCGTAGCGCGTCGCGCAATTGCAGCAGGTGATCGATGGGGGAGCGTCGGTGGTAGAGAATGCCCATCGAAAACACGGTATCAAAGGCTCTGAGGCCCGAGGGTAGTTGCTCGATGCCGAGCGGCAGCACACCAACGCGCTGATCTCGAATAAAATGCTGCAGGGCCTGGAACTGCACAATGAACAGCGGTGTTGGGTCGATGCCCACGACCAGCTCAGCCCCCGCACCGCGCATGCGCCAGCAGTGGTAACCGCTGCCGCAGCCCACATCAAGTACGGTGCGCCCGGCCAGGGGCGTAATATGCGGAGCCAGGCGCTGCCATTTCCAGTCCGATCGCCATTCCGTGTCGATAAAGGTGTCAAATACCTGATACGGGCCTTTGCGCCAGGGGTGCAGGCCGCGCAGCGCCTGTTCAATCTGCTGCTGTTGCTCGTCTGTGGCCTGCCCTTGAGCGGTGACAGTGTCTTTATCAAGATCGACTGTATCGGCTTCTATGGCTGGCAGCGTGGCCAGGCTTTCCAGCCAACGTGGCAGGTCACCGTAGCGGCTGATACTTAGACCGGCCTCAAGGTCTGGGCCAATGCTCGTGAGCCAGGGTTCGAGCGGGGTGTTGCGAAAGTGCTCAAGAAAAGGGTCGAAATTCACTTGATAGCCACGAATGATGCAAAGTTAAAACACTGAAACCAGACATCGACACTGCCAAAGCCCGCGTCGGAGATACGTTGTTCGTGGGTGCCGATGGTTTCCGGCTGCAGGACGTTTTCCAGCGCACTGCGTTTCTGGGCGATTTCCAGGTCACTGTAGCCATTGGCTTTCTTAAAGGCGTGGTGGAGATCGGTATTGAGTTCCTGCAAGTGGGCGTCGGCAAAGCGGATTTTCTCCGACAGTACCAGCACGCCGCCGGGAACCATACCTTGATAAATGGTGTTGAGCAGGGCGTCGCGAGTGTCGGGTTCGAGAAACTGCAGGGTAAAGTTCAGCACCACAACCGAGGCGTCTTGAATGGTGATATTGCGAATATCGTCGCACACCGCCTCAACGGTTACCGGGAAGTCTTTCAGTCTCTCCGACAGTCGGGTCAGCATGGCCTGGGAGTTGTCGACGGCAATAATGGGGCAATTGCGCTCACCCAGATACTGGGCCATGGCAAAGCTGCTGGCACCCAGTGAACAGCCCAGATCATAACAGCGCGTGCCGGGTTTGGCGTAGCGGTCGGCGAGGACACCGGTCATGGCGACGATGGTGCTGTAGCCAGGAACCGAGCGCTGGATCATGTCCGGAAAGACGGCGGCAACGGTATCGTCAAAGGCAAAGCGGTCAATGGCTTCGCGCGGCGTGGCGTAGATATTGTCTCTTGAATCAGTCATGACGGCGGCGTGGGTTTACACGCCGCGATTCTATCACAGGGTTTGCTTCAGTTTCGGAAGAACCAGCGCAGACCGATTTCGTACTCGGTTAAATCCAGGTCGTCGTAGTCGCGAAGTGTCGCCGAGAGGCCTAATGAGGGGTGGAAGCTGTAAACCGTTTCCACAACGAAGGTGGTGTCGCGAAACAGTACATCGACTTCGCCCGCCTCCAGCGCAAACTGCCACTCGTCCGAGGGTGAATAGCGAGCCCCAATATGGGGGTACCAGCCGCGCTCGGTGGGTAGCCCGTGTTGCAACTTGAGTTCGTTATGGTCGCTGCCGATATACACGGACCACTCGTTATTGACGGGGTAGTGTGCGCCGAGACCGATTACAGACCAGCTGTCCTGGCGGGCGTTGCGGGCGGGTAGTTGCACGCCGCCATTGTTGTAGCGACCGCGCAGGTGCAGGTAACTGAGAAAAGAGACGCTGGCCTTGAGGGTGGTTGCTTCGCTGTCGCCAAAATTGTGCCAGTCGGTGTTCTGGCGGGAGTAGGCCAGATCGGCATAGTCGAAGTGTTTGTCGGCGATGGCGCTTGTGGAGATCAAAATCAGGCTAAGTGCGAGGGTAAGGCGGTTTTTCACGTGGCGGTTTCCGGGAGTTATTTTGGGGCTAGGATAGCGAATTAGTGGGTGTGGGGTAAGGGTTGGAGAGTGTTGATTGCGTTGTGTTGGCGCTTCTCCTCCGGCTGCCTTGCTACCAGACACAAAAAGACCGACTTGGAAAGGGTATGGGTTTTTGGGATTTGGTAGTGGGGGCTGGCGAGGCGGATGCACCAAAACAGCCTATGGGCTGTTGTGGCCCTGCGGGCTCGCGGCTTTTAGCCGCTAGTGGCAAAAAGCTCCTATGGTCGCTTTTTGTCGAACCGCGTTGGCGCTCCTCGTCCGGCCGCCTTGTTACCAGATACAAAAAACCCGGATCGGAAAGGGCGTGGGTTTTTGGGGTTCGGCAGTGGGAGTTGGCGGGGCGGATGCACCACAACAGCCTATGGGCTGTTGTGGCCCTGCGGACTCGCGGCTTTTAGCCGCTGGTGGCAAAAAGCTCCTATGGTCGCTTTTTGTCGAACCGCGTTGGCGCTCCTCGTCCGGCCGCCTTGCTACCAGACACAAAAAACCCACCGCTTGGGTGGGTTTTTTGTGTCTGGTAGCAAGGGGCGGATTCGAACCGCCGACCCCAACATTATGAGTGTTGTGCTCTAACCAACTGAGCTACCTTGCCGCAAAGAGGCGCGCATTTTCCCGGGCTGGCTGAAGTTTGTCAAGGAAAAGGCAGTGATAGTCTGTCGAGATAATAGGGGGATGTTTTGTTTGGTTGATTTGCGATCAGTCGGTGCGCGCCAAGGTGGCGTTGCGTGTTGACTAGGCGTACGTGTAGGCGTACGCTTCTAGTGTTGGAGGAGTCTTATGACCACACTGAACGCGACGGAAGCGCGATCCAAGCTCTACGCTTTGATCGATGAAACATCTACCAGCCATCAGCCAATTGTCATCACTGGAAAGCGGGGTAATGCGGTGTTGCTGGCGGAAGAAGACTGGAACGCTATTAATGAAACGCTTCACCTATTATCACTACCTGGTATGCGTGAGTCGATTAGGGAAGGCATGGAAGCTGATCTGAACGATTGCAGCCAGGAGCTCGATTGGTGACGTGGAAACTTTACTACACGAAACAGGCGCAGAAGGATGCCCGCAAGCTGGCATCCGCAGGTCTAAAGGAGAAAGCGGCCGAGCTTCTCGAAATTCTGAAAAATAATCCCTTCCAGAATCCGCCTCCCTTCGAGAAGTTAGTGGGTGATCTGGCTGGCGCCTACTCCCGACGGATCAATATTCAACATCGTTTGGTGTATCAAGTGCTCACGGAGGACAAGGCGGTAAAGGTGTTGCGGCTATGGGCGCACTATGAGTAGTCACGCCGAGCGTGCGTTACGCTATGTTTTTGCGGATGATTCTTTTGTGACGCCTTATAGCTTTAAGGCGTCGCAAAAGAATCATATTTCGAGGAAGTAGTATCGCTAAACGTTAAAGCGGAAATGCACGACGTCGCCGTCTTTGACGATGTAGTCTTTCCCTTCCAGTCGCCATTTGCCGGCATCTTTCGCGCCCTGTTCGCCTTTGTACTGAACGTAGTCATCGAAACCGATCACTTCTGCGCGGATAAAGCCTTTTTCGAAATCAGTATGGATCTTGCCCGCAGACTGAGGGGCTGTGGCGCCCTGGGGTATGGTCCAGGCGCGAACTTCTTTGGGGCCTGCGGTGAAGTAGGTGTGCAGGCCTAGTAGTTGGTAACCCGCGTGAATTACGCGGTCGAGGCCGGGCTCTTCCATGCCGAGGTCGGCGAGGAATTCGGCTTTTTCATCGTCTTCAAGTTCGGCGATTTCTGACTCAAGCTTGTTGCAGATGGGGACTACAATCGCGTTTTCTGCGGCGGCGATTTCGCGCACGGCATCAAGGTAGGGGTTGTCGTCAAAGCCGTCTTCGTTGACGTTGGCAATGTACATGGTGGGCTTGGTGGTCAGCAGGTGCAGTTGCTGGCTGAGCGCCTTCTCGTTGTCGTTAAGGCTCAGGGAGCGCACCGGTTTGCCTTCATCCAGGTGGGACTGGAGTTTTTCCAGCACGGCTTTCATGGCAATGGCTTCTTTGTCGCCGCTTTTGGCGGTGCGCACGACTTTCTGCAGCTGTTTTTCCACGCTTTCCAGATCGGCCAGGGCCAGCTCTGTGTTGATAACGTCGATATCGTCAGCGGGATTCACCTGATTTGCAACGTGAATCACGTTGTCATTGTCGAAGCAGCGCACGACGTGGGCGATGGCGTCGGTTTCACGGATGTTGGCCAGAAACTGGTTGCCCAGGCCTTCGCCTTTGGAAGCACCGGCGACGAGGCCGGCGATATCCACAAACTCCATGGTTGCCGGAATGACCTTTTCGGGTTTGACGATATCTTTCAGGGCGTTCAGGCGCGGGTCAGGTACAGCGACGATGCCGGAGTTGGGCTCGATGGTGCAGAAGGGAAAGTTTTCTGCATCAATACCCGCTTGTGTCAGTGCATTAAACAGGGTGGATTTTCCCACGTTGGGAAGGCCGACAATGCCGCAGTTAAAACCCATGCTCAGGATTCCTTGAAAGTGTGTAGCCGGTTCATGGCTTTGCTTATATCGCCGCTAATAACGTCCGGCAATACACGCAGGGATTCGTCAATGGCCGCCATTATGCGTTCGCGGTCGTCCTGGCTGGGCTTATTCAGCACGTAACCGGACACCTTGCCGGCGTGGCCTGGGTGGCCAATACCAATTCGCAGGCGGTGGAAGTCTTTCTGGTTGCCTAGCGCTTTGACTATGTCGCGCAGGCCGTTGTGCCCACCGATGCCGCCACCGGTTTTCAGGCGTGCAGTGCCGGGCTCGATATCCAGCTCGTCGTGTACGATCAGTACCTCGCCGAGGGGTATCTTGAAAAAATTGATAATGGTGCCGACGGCCTGACCGCTGAGATTCATGTAAACCGAGGGAATCAGCAGACGAATGTCACTGCCGCCTAGGCGGATCTTGGCGGTGCGGGCGTTAAATCGGCTTTCGCCAGATAGAGCAACGCCGGATTGCCGTGCCAGTTCTTCAACCAGCCAGGCTCCGGCGTTGTGGCGTGTCTCTTCATATTCCCGGCCCGGGTTGCCCAGGCCGGCTATGAGTTGAATTGCCATCGCAGAAGAGGGTTAGTCTTCAGACTTCTCTTCAGTCGCTTCGGCGTCATCATCACCTTCGGCGTCAGCATCGTCCTGAACGCCGCCGCGCGGAGTAATGACGTTGGCGACCGGCAGGTCGTGATCTTCGCCGTGCGACAGGGCAACACTTTCAACACCTTCCGGCAGTGACAGGTCGGAAATGTGCACAGTCTGGCCGACTTCGATGTTGAGCATATCGACTTCGATAAACTCAGGCAGGTCTTTCGGCAGGCAGGTCACTTCAAGTTCGGTCATGGCGTGGGCCACGATACCGCCCTGCATTTTCACGCCGTGGCACTTCTCTTCATTGATGAAGTGCAGCGGAACGCGCATGGTGATCTTGGTGGTGGCATCAACGCGCATAAAGTCAGCGTGGGTCAGCTGTGCTTTGGAGGGGTGACGTTGCAGGTCTTTGAGAACCACCTGCTCGGTGCCCGCGCCTTCAATTTCCAGAGTGATCAGGCTGGTGTAAAAGGCCTCATCTTCCAGGTCTTTGACCAGATCTTTCTGCAGAACAGAAATGTTCAGCGGATCTTTCTTGCCGCCGTACACAATGGCTGGAACTTCGTTCGCCAGACGACGCAGGCGGCGGCTCGCACCTTTCCCCGCGTCCTGACGCACTTTCGCATTCAGGGTATATTCGCTCATCGTATTTCCTCCGATGTGGGCGATACACTGTCTTACCTGCGACCGGCTCGACAGTGGGTTTCAGTTATCCGTCAGCGCTTCTATGACGACGCAGTATTAACGAAACAGTGCGCTGATGGACTCTTCATTGCTGACTCGACGGATGGATTCCGCGAGCAGGGACGACAGCGTGAGCTGTCGAATTCGTGTGCAGGCTTTTGCTTCCGGGCTGAGCGGAATGGTGTCGGTCACTACCAGTTCGTCGAGCTCGGAGTTTTCAATATTGTCGACGGCCTTGCCCGACAGCACCGGGTGGGTGCAGTAGGCGACGACTTTGGATGCGCCGTTGGCTTTGAGTGCGCCGGCGGCTTTACACAGGGTGCCGGCGGTGTCGACCATGTCGTCAACCATGATACAGGTGCGGCCGTCGACCTCACCTATAATGTGCATGACCTGGGTTTCATTGGCTTTGGGGCGACGCTTGTCGATGATCGCGAGATCGGCATCATTGAGCTGCTTGGCAATAGCGCGAGCGCGCACCACACCGCCGATGTCAGGTGAAACTACCATCGGATCGTCGTGAAACTGCCTGGCGATATCGTCTAGCAATACGGGCGAGCCGTAGACGTTGTCGACCGGAATATCGAAAAAGCCCTGAATCTGTTCGGCGTGAAGGTCTACCGTGAGTACGCGGTTAATGCCCACGCGGCTCAGTATGTCGGCCACAACCTTGGCACTGATCGGAACTCGCTGGGAGCGAACCCGGCGGTCCTGGCGGGCGTAGCCGAAGTAAGGCATTACGGCCGTGATGCGGCCGGCCGAGGCGCGGTGCAGGGCGTCGGCCATCACCGCGACTTCCATCAGGTTGTCGTTGGTCGGTGCGCAGGTAGGCTGGAGAATAAAGACATCAGCGCCGCGCACGTTTTCATTGATTTCGACCATGATTTCGCCGTCGCTGAATTTGTCGACGGTGGCATCACCCAGCGGAATGTGCAGGTGGTCTACAACTTTGCGGGCCAGTTCCGGGTTGGCATTCCCGGTAAAGATCATCATTTTTGACACGGTAGTAAAGTCCTGTCTTTCTGATCGCCTGGAGGTTCGAAACACATGCGGCGTTAAATTCCTCAAGGCTCTGCCCTGAGCCCTGACAGCTGTCACGCCGCCGGAAAAATCGCGGGGCCTGAACGAAAAATAGCTGCGGTGGGCAGCTACATCA
>NZ_JBFJUX010000030.1:0-13787 GCF_041624475.1 Litorivivens sp. | reverse complement strand
TTTGAACCGCTACCCCGATGCCACTGCCGCGGCGGTCAAAACACGTCTGCGTCAGGTGATGGGTATCGCCGATGAGCACGATATCCTGCTCGGCAATGGCTCGGACGAGATTATTCAGCTGCTGGCGATGGCGGTGGCGGCTCCGGGGCGAATCCTGCTGGCGCCCGAGCCGGGGTTTGTCATGTACCGCATGATTGCGAGCTTTGTTGGTCTCGACTATTGCGGAGTGCCGCTGGACGACCAGTTTGATCTCGACCTGCCAGCGATGTTGGCTGAGATTGAGCGCACCCAGCCGGCGCTGCTGTTCCTGGCCATGCCCAATAACCCGACCGGTAATCTGTTTTCTGCGGACAAGGTCGAAGCCGTGATCAAGGCCTGCCCCGGTTTGGTGATCCTCGATGAGGCATACACCGCTTTCACCGATGCGGACCACCTGTCTTGTCTGTCCCATCCCAATGTGCTGGTGATGCGCACGCTCAGCAAAGTGGGCTTGGCAGGCCTGCGCCTTGGTATTCTGGTCGGCGGTGTGGACTGGCTGCACGAGCTGGACAAATTGCGCCTGCCCTACAATATCAATGTGCTGACCCAGGTCAGCGCCGAGTTTGCCCTCGATCACTTTTCCGTGTTGACCGAGCAGACCCAGACCATTCGTCGCGAGCGCGAGGCGCTGTTTTCTGAGCTCTCGGCAATAGAAGGGGTCAGTTGCTGGCCCAGCGAGGCAAATTTCATTCTGCTGCGCTGCGAGGCTGCCCGCGAAGTGCACGCGCAAATGAAAGCGGCCGGTGTGTTGGTGAAATGTCTCGATGGCGCGCACCCGGCGCTGACGGATTGCCTGCGTTTTACCGTCGGCACGCCCGAAGAAAACCAGCGTATGCTGGCGGCATTTCGCGACGCGCTTGCGGCCTGAAGCCTATCCTCTGGTTAGCCCCTGGCCGCAGTCGGGGGTGGCCGGATCCCTACCACCACATCCACCTTCTGTCGCTCGCCGGCACGGGAGAACTCGAGGCTGACAGTCGCGCCCGGCCGGGTCGCGGCGATTTCATTCATGCCCGCATGACCATCGCCTACCGGAGTGTCGTTGATGGCGAAGATGACATCGCCGATTTTAAGGCCGGCCTTGGCGGCAGGACCATCGGGCATGATAGCGCTGACCACCACGCCATTGCTTTGCGGGGCCACTGATTTTACTTCCAGCCCCAGCCAGCCGCGTACCGGGCGACCGTATTCAATAATGTCACGCATGGTGCGCAGGGCCAGATCGGCGGGAATCGCCAGACCAATGCCGGTGGAGCCGCCCGATTGGGTGTAGATCGCCGTGTTGATTCCAACCAGGCGCCCCTCGTGATCGACCAGAGCGCCGCCGGAGTTGCCAGGGTTGATGGCGGCATCGGTCTGAATAAAGTTCTCATAGTTGGACAGACCGAGACCGTAGCGCCCCTTGGCGCTGACGATGCCCTGCGACATGGACTGGCCAAAGCCGTAGGGGTTGCCGATGGCCAGAACAATGTCGCCCACCTGAATCTGGGGGGTGTCGCCCAGGTCTATGGGTTGCAGGTTGGGCAAGGTGATCTTGAGTACCGCCAGATCGGTTTCCGGGTCGCTGCCCACCAGCCGGGCGATTGACTGGCGCCCATCCTGCAGCAGCACCAGAATCTCGTCGGCACCCTGAATGACGTGAAGATTCGTCAGCAGATAGCCTTCATCGGAAACAATGACACCGGAGCCGAGGCTGCGCTCAACTTTCTCCCGCTCGGCCGGGTTGCCGCGCCGGAAAAAATGGCGAAGGATGGGGTCGTCGAACAGGGAAGAGCGCGGCGACTGAACCACCTTCGAGGTGTAGATGTTGACCACGGCAGGGGCCGCCCGGGTGAAGGCTTTTGCATAACCGGGCGCAGCCTCTGTCGCTGGGGCTACAGGTGCCGGCGCAAAGGGCTGGCGCAATGCGACAATGGCGAGGCCGGCGATCAGTCCGGCAATGATCGGCCACAGCAGCCAGCGCAGCGAGTTAGGCATGGTTCTTCCTTTATGAGAGTGCGGGTTTACCCGAAAAGCACAGCAGTTTCGCGGTAAACTGCCATTTTACACACTCACGGGGAATCGTAGGTATGAGCGTTCCGCTTTCTTTGCTGGTGGCTGAGGCCAACCGCCTGTTGCAGCCCGAAAATTTTCAGGACTATTGCCCGAACGGCCTGCAGGTCGAAGGCCGGCAGACGGTGGGCAAACTGGTCAGCGGGGTCACCGCATCGCTGGCCTTGATTGACGCGGCCATCGAAAGGGAAGCCGACGCCATACTGGTCCACCACGGTTATTTCTGGCGCGGCGAAGATCCTTGCATCAGCGGCATGAAAGGGCAGCGCATTCGACGTCTGCTGCAGGCCGATATCAGTCTGCTGGCCTACCACCTGCCGCTGGATGCCCACCCGACACTGGGTAACAACGCACAGCTGGCAGAGCGTCTTGGCTTGCTTGTGGAGGGTGGTTTGCAGCCTGAGGCGACCTTTCCTATTGGCAACTATGGTCGCTGTGCCCGGACTTTGTCCGCCGCAGAGTTTGCGGGGCAGGTTGAGAAGAGTCTGGGTCGCAAAGTGCTGCTGGAGGAAGTGGGAGATAGACCGATTGAGCGGGTGGCCTGGTGTACCGGTGGTGCCCAGGGATACCTCACGCAGGCCGCCGTCCTTGGTGTGGACTGCTACCTTACGGGTGAAGTGTCAGAGCAGACTATTCACGAGGCCCGGGAGCTTGGCCTGCATTTTATTGCGGCGGGCCATCATGCAACGGAGCGCTATGGCGCACCCGCCGTGGCAGGCCAGCTGGCGGCTGACCTGGGAATCGAGCATGAGTTTATTGATATCGATAATCCGGCCTGACGCCGGGTTATCTGATTACAGGCCTGTGGGGGTGGCGATTTTCTCTTCGGCTTCGCGTTTTTCGCGCTCGGCCTTTTCCAGGCCGTAGTCTTCATCCAGCGCGCCTTTGCCGCCGGGTTTGCGCGGGGCGTAGTCGAGGGGCTGCTCGGCGGCGACGGCCAGCGGCTCACCCTGGATAAAGGGGCGGTCTTCCGGCAGTGCCTGAAGGGGGCTGATACCGTGACTGGTCAGCTGACTGGCACTCTTGGCGAGGTGATTGTGCACATCGCGATAGCTCTCGGTCATCTGGTTCAGAAGCTCGGCCGTTTTGCTGAAGTGCTGGTTTACCTCATCCTGATAATCCTGCTGCTGACGCTGCAGTTTCTGGATGTGTTTCTCCAGGGCTTTGCGATTCTGCTGGGAAGGCGACAGCTTGTTGATCAGCCAGGCGCCGGCGGCAAGGCCGACGATCAGAGAGATAAAGGCGATCAGGGCGACAGTTGATGTTTCGTACACAGATTGCTCCAAAGTGCAGTGTTGCCGGGGAGGCTTCCAGTATAACGGCTGTGGACGCTTGCGACAGTGTCTGGCAGACAAAAATTGCGAAAAGCGTCCGCTATCGTTAAAGTTGCGCCCTCTTTGGTAATCGCGCGCACGCACACTGACTATGGCTACCCCTCTGGAGCGCTATAACGCTGATTTACAGCGGCCCGATTTCACGCCGGACCCGGCGCAGCAGTACGCTGTCGAGTGTCTGCAGCGCCTCTATGATGAGCTGGTAGAGCTGGAGCAGACGCAAAAGGCGGCCAGTCTGGTGCAGCGTCTGCTGGGGCGCTTTATTGGCGAAGAGGGTGAGCCGGTAAAGGGCTTGTATTTCTGGGGTGGCGTCGGGCGCGGCAAGACCTACCTGATGGACACCTTCTACGAGTGTCTGCCCTTTGAGCGCAAAATGCGGGCGCATTTCCACCGCTTTATGCGGCGGGTGCACGGGGATCTAAAGGTCCTCGCAGGGGAGAAAAACCCATTGACGGTTATCGCTGAACGCATTTCGCGCGAGGCCCGGGTCATCTGTTTTGATGAGTTTTTTGTCTCGGATATCACCGACGCTATGATTCTGGCGGGTTTGTTTGAGGAGCTGTTCGCCCGGGGCGTGGTGCTGGTGGCGACCTCCAATATTGTGCCGGAAGAGTTGTACAAGGACGGCTTACAGCGGGCTCGCTTTCTGCCGGCCATCGACCTGATCAAGGCGCGCACCAAAGTGGTGAATGTCGATGGCGGTATCGACTACCGTTTGCGCACCCTGGAGCAGGCCGAGCTCTACCACAGTCCGCTGGACGAGCAGGCGGATATCAGTCTGGCCGATTCCTTCGAGAAGTTGTCACCTGAGCCCGGGCAGGCGGATGTGGAATTGGATATAGAAGGGCGCAGAATTCGCGCTCGCCACGTGGCCGACGATGTGGTCTGGTTTGACTTCAGCGCCCTCTGCGACGGGCCGCGCAGCCAGAATGACTATATTGAGCTGGCGCGCATTTACCATGCAGTGCTGGTCAGTAATGTGCCGCAGATGGGCAGCAAGAATGACGATCAGGCGCGCCGCTTTATTAATCTGGTGGATGAGTTCTACGATCGCCATGTAAAGCTGGTGCTGTCGGCAGCAGTCCCACTGGAATCCCTGTATAGTGGCGGTAGGCTTGAATTTGAGTTCCAGCGCACGGTGAGTCGTCTGCTGGAGATGCAATCGCACGACTATCTGGCGCGAGAACACAGACCGTAAAAATCCGTTTTTGGGGCGCATTAAACGCTTGAAATGGCAGGGTCAGTTCTGTAGTATTCGCGCTCTTTCTTATGTACGAGCCTTTGGGGCAGGATTGATGAAAACCTATAGTGCAAACCCTGACGCTGTGAAGCGCGACTGGTATGTGGTTGATGCCGAAGGAAAAACTTTGGGGCGTCTGGCCAGCGAAATCGCACATCGCCTGCGTGGCAAACACAAGGCGGAATACACTCCGCACGTAGATACCGGCGACTATATTGTCGTGGTTAACTGCGAGAAGGTGGCGGTCACCGGCAAAAAAGCCACAGACAAGATGTATCACCACCACACCGGCTATCCGGGTGGTCTGAAGTCGTTCAGCTTCGAGAAGCTGATCGAGCGCGCGCCTGAGCGTGTTCTGCAGCGCGCTGTCAAGGGCATGCTGCCGCGTAACCCGCTGGGTCGCGCCATGTTCAAGAAACTGAAAGTGTACGCCGGCGAGGCTCACCCTCACGCTGCGCAACAGCCGCAAGAACTCAAGATCTAATCGGACGCCAAATTTATGTCAGCTAGCCAATACTACGGAACCGGTCGCCGCAAAACCTCCACGGCTCGTGTGTTTCTGAAGCAGGGAACCGGTGCAATCACCATCAACAAACGTCCGCTGGACCATTACTTTGGTCGCGAGGTTGCGCGTATGATCGTGCGTCAGCCGCTGGAGCTGGTTGAGCTGACCGAAAAGTTCGACGTCAACGTGACTGTTGCCGGCGGTGGCAGCTTTGGTCAGGCCGGTGCGATTCGCCACGGCATTACCCGGGCGCTGATGGAATATGACGAAGGTCTGCGCGGTTCACTGCGTAAGGCCGGCTACGTAACCCGCGACGCTCGTGAAGTTGAGCGTAAGAAAGTGGGTCTGCGCAAAGCACGTAAGAAGCCGCAATTCTCCAAGCGTTAATCGCACGGCAGAGTTGCTGGGAGAGGTCTTCTCTCCGGTGTTTTTCAAACGCCCTGTGGAGCTATTTCGCAGGGCGTTTTTTTTGCGCCTTGCCGCGCTGGAAGCGCCGTGTGGAGGGAGATTCGCCTTGTCACACAGGGGCAATTTCATTACTATTTGCCCCCATTTGAATTCTGACTCAGGTTTGCCTTTCCCATCCCTGAATCATCCTGGACTTTTCTGAGTAATGGGGGAAACGTCATGAGCAATGACGGAGTAAATACGGGGCGTCGACGCTTCCTGACCGCCGCTACCTCGGTAGTGGGCGCAGCAGGGGCTGTTGGTGTCGCAGTGCCGTTTGTGGGTTCCTGGAATCCCAGCGCCAAGGCCGAAGCGGCCGGTGCGCCCGTTAAGGTTGATATCAGCAAGCTTGAAGCGGGCCAGATGGTCGTCAAGGAATGGCGTGGCAAGCCGGTGTACGTTATGCGCCGCACGGACAGTCAGGTCGCCGGTCTCGACAAGGTCGACGAATTTCTGAAAGACCCGATGTCGGGCAACGCTGCCCAGCAGCCCGCCTACGTCGATCCCCAGGCCCGCTCCATCAAGCCCGAGATTCTGGTGCTGGTCGGCCTGTGTACGCATTTGGGTTGTGCACCGAAAAAACGTTTTGAAGTCGGTGCCGCTGACCTCGGTGGTGATACCTGGCAGGGCGGTTTCTTCTGTCCCTGTCACGGCTCCAAGTTTGACCTCGCTGGTCGCGTCTACAAGGGTGTTCCCGCCTCTGACAATCTGGTGGTGCCGCCCTACAGCTATGAGAGCGACAACGTATTGGTTATCGGCGTAGATCAGGAGGCGGCGTAAATGATTAACATGCTTATTGGTCTGCGTGACTGGGTTGATGATCGCCTGCCGATCATGCGCGCCTGGAACACCCATATGGGTCAGTACTACGCGCCGAAAAACTTCAACTTCTGGTATTTCTTTGGTGTGCTGTCGCTGCTGGTGCTGGTTAACCAGCTGCTGACCGGTATCTGGCTCACCATGAGCTATACCCCTTCCTCTGAAGATGCCTTCCGTTCGGTCGAATACATCATGCGCGATGTCGACTTCGGCTGGATCATTCGCTATATGCACTCCACCGGGGCCTCAGCCTTTTTTGTGGTGGTCTACCTGCATATGTTCCGCGGTCTGCTCTACGGCTCCTATCAGAAGCCGCGTGAGCTGGTCTGGGTATTCGGCATGCTCATTTTTGTGGTGCTGATGGCCGAAGCCTTCGTGGGTTACGTGCTGCCCTGGGGGCAAATGTCCTACTGGGGAGCGCAGGTTATTATCTCCCTGTTCGGTGCAATCCCCGTGGTGGGTGAAGACATCGTGCAATGGGTGCGCGGTGACTACCTGATTTCCGGGATTACTCTGAACCGTTTCTTCGCCCTGCATGTTGTGGCGCTGCCGATTGTTCTGCTGGCCCTGGTGGTGCTTCACCTGCTGGCGCTGCACGAAGTGGGTTCAAACAACCCCGACGGCGTCGAGATCAAGAAGAACAAGGATGAGAACGGCAAGCCCCTCGACGGCGTCGCGTTCCATCCCTACTACACGGTTCACGACCTGCAGGCGGTTGCAGTATTCCTGTTCATCTTCTGTTCGATCATTTTCTTTATGCCGGAGATGGGCGGTTTCTTCATTGAATACGCCAACTTTGAAATTGCCAACAGTCTGAAGACGCCCGAGCACATTGCCCCGGTCTGGTACTTCACACCGTTCTATTCGGTACTGCGTGCGGTTCCTGACAAGCTGCTGGGCTTCATCGCCTTTGCAGCCTCGGTTGCCATTCTGTTTGTACTGCCCTGGCTTGATCGCAGCCCGGTGAAATCCATTCGCCACAAGGGGATGTTCAGTAAGGTGGCGCTGGTGCTGTTTGCCTCGTCCTTCATCATTCTGGGTTACCTCGGCGTGAAGGCCCCCACCGAAGGTCGCACGATTCTGGCACAGGTTTGTTCAGTGATTTACTTCCTGTTCTTCCTGGCGATGCCGATCTGGACCCGTCTTGAGAAGACTTCTCCGGTGCCCGAGCGCGTGACCATGAACGGCGGTATGGGCTTCTGGCGCAGCGTTGGTGCTTTCATCCTGATCATGGCCCTGGCCATTATCCCGATCAAGGCCGTGGGTGCGGAAAGCGCCTACGACTGCGGCACCATTCCCTGCGACGATGTAGAGTTCGATATCACTGACAAGGCATCACTGCAAAGTGGTGCCCAGCTCTACATGAACTACTGCATGGGTTGTCACGGTCTGCAATACGCCCGCTACAAGCGCACGGCCGATGATCTGGGTATTCCGGTTGATCTGTTTGAAGAAAATCTGAAGTTCAGCTCCGCTCACCTGATTGGTGATCTTATGGAGCCTTCCATGACGTTAGAGGATGGCAAACAGTTTTTCGGTGCCGCGCCGCCAGACCTGACGCTGGTTGCCCGTTCGCGTAACCCTCAGTGGCTGTACACTTACTTGCGCAATTTCTATCAGGATGAGTCGCGGCCCTATGGCGTGAACAACCGCGTCTTTCCCGATGTGGGGATGCCCCATGTTCTGGAGGAGCTGCAGGGTCTGCAAACCTGTGCGCCAGGACCGGTTCGTGACGATAACGGTGGTGTACTGCGCGACAAGCTGACCGGCGAAAATATTCTGTTTGATGAAGCCGGCAATGCCCTGAACCCCTGTGGCAGCTTCACTCTGGTGCGTGAAGGTTCCATGAGCCCGGAAGAATACGATACCGCGGTGTACAACCTGGTCAATTTCCTGGAGTACGTCGGTGAGCCCATGCAGGCAGAGCGCAAGCAGCTGGGCATATATGTGTTACTCTTTATTGCTCTGTTCTTTGTATTTGCCTACTTGCTGAATCGCGAGTACTGGAAAGACGTACATTAAACAGATTTAGCGGCTGCATCCGCAGCCGCTCCGCTGAAATATTGTGAGGAAAGCTAGATGGGGATTGTCGCCAAGCGATCAACCATGACATTTTTTTCGGATCCGAACAGCCATTATAGTCACCGGGTTCGCATTGTCCTGTGTGAGAAGGGGGTAACGGTCGATGTCATTCACGTTGACCCGAATAACCTGCCGCAGGAGATCGCCGACATCAACCCCTACAACAGCCTGCCGACCCTGGTTGACCGGGATCTGGCGCTGTATGAGTCCAAGGTGATGATGGAGTATCTGGACGAGCGCTTCCCGCACCCGCCGTTACTGCCTGTGTATCCGGTCGCGCGTGGTGAAAGCCGTCAGTACATCTACCGCATCGAGCGCGACTGGTGTTCGCTGGTCGACCAGATTCTTGCCGGCGGTCCAGCAAAGACTCTGGACAAGGCTCGCAAAGAGTTGAAAGACAATCTGCTGGCTATCTCACCGCTGTTTGGTGAAAAGCCCTACTTTATGAGCGAAGAGTTCACGCTGGTGGATTGTTGTCTGGCATCCATTCTGTGGCGCCTGCCGCTGATGGGTATCGAAATCCCCAATACCAAGCAATCCAAGCCGCTGCTGGCTTACATGGAGAGGCTGTTTGAGCGCCCCTCCTTTAAAGAAAGCCTTTCCGAGCAAGAGCGGGAAATGGCCAGCGCCTCTGCCGCGGTGTGACCGCTATCTTTTTGCTATGCCGATGACCTCCAGTCGCCCGTACATGCTGCGGGCGATTTATCAGTGGATACTGGATAATCAGTGCACGCCCTATCTGCTGGTGAATGCCAACAGTGAGGGTGTAGTGGTGCCACAGGACTTTGTTCAGGACGGCCAGATTGTTCTGAATATTTCAGAAGTGGCGGTTGCCGGCCTCAATATCGATAACAACTTTGTGAGCTTCAGCGGGCGCTTTGGCGGTGTGTCTCAGGATATCTGGGTGCCGGTTGGCGCCGTGCTGGCAATCTACGCGAAGGAAAACGGACAGGGCATGTTGTTCGATCCGGATGATGACCTGCCGCCACCGTCTCCGGATGATGACGGCCCGGATTCAGGTGATGCTCCGAAGCGTCCGAGCCTGAAAGTCGTAAAGTAAGATCCCCGTCAGGTTTCGCGGTGCTTCAAATATACTCGAAAACCCGCACCACGCGCTGTACACCGTTGGTTTGCCGCACCAGATCGGCGGCAATGTCGGCTTCCTGGGTGTTTACAATACCCATCAGATAGACCACGCCATTTTCCGTTACCACCTTGATGCGCCCCGACTCGATTTTGTCGCTGAAGGCGAGTTTGCTGCGAACCTTGGTGCTCAGCCAGGCGTCGTTACTGCGCACCAGCAGTGAGGTTTTGCCGGTGACAGCAAGCTCGTTGTGAACCCGTCGTACACGTTTGATGTTGGCGGCGGTTTTGGCTGCCAGCTGGCGAAGATTCTCTGAGGGTACCTGCCCAACCAGCAGCAGAATTCCGTTATAGCTGACGGCATCGACATTGGCATTATCCAGGTCTTTGTGGGCGGCCCGGATATTGACCAGCGCCTTGGTTTCTATGATTTGGTCATCGATTGCTGCGCCGAGGGTGCGTTCACCGGGGTCTTCCTTGATCGGACCATCGCTGGTGGCGCTGACGATGGCGGTGCAGCCACTCAAGCCAATGAGTGAAACTATTATCAGAACGAAAAATGCGCGCACGTTAGTCATTGGCTCCAAACAGTTGCATGTCGATCAATTCACACAGGCAGTTGGTCACGACCATTTGCATCTCGCTGACCCGGGCGCGGTTATTATGCGGAATTGATATCTCGATGTCATTGCCCGTCAGCAGCGCGTTGGTTTCGCTGCCGTCGGCATTGCTTACGGCAATAACCGTCATATCGCGCTCGTGTGCCGCCTGTACTGTTTTGACCACCGCCGCAGATACATTGCCTTGATAATAGATAATGGCAACGTCGCCGGCCTGCCCCAAAGAGAGTATCTGCCGGGAATAAAGTTCCCCGTAGGCGCTGTCGCTGGTGATGCCACCTGTGACCACAGTGTCGGCACTGAGATTGATCGCGGGCAGGGACGGACGCTCGTATTGATAACGGTTCAGCAGGTTGGCAGCCAGCAAATGAGGCATCAGGGCGTTGGCGCCGTCGCCGCAGCACAGGATTTTGCCTTCATTGAGCATGCAGGCCACCATGATTTCCGAGGCGGCGGCGATACTGTCGCTGTTGGCATCAATACAGCGCATGGCGGCATCGATATGGCTGTGAAAAATGTCGGATACGTAATCAGAAAGCATGCGTCATATCGTCTAGTGAAAAAGCGGCCTGGTGCCAGTCGAAGTCCAGCTCGCCATTGTTGTCGGTTACTGCCACCACGTCAAAGCGGCAGGCGGCACTGTCTGCTGCGCATCGGCTGGATATATAGAATTGAGCTGCCCGTATCAGTTTTTGCTGTTTTCTGGCGTCGACACTGGCGGCTGCACCACCGTATTGATTGCTGCGCCGAAAGCGAACTTCGATAAATGCGATCGAGCCCTGATGTCGGCCGATAATGTCGATTTCCCCCGCGCGACAGCGGAAGTTGCGTTTTAATATGGTGACGTCTCGAGCGCTTAGCCAGCGGCAGGTTTGCTCCTCAACGTAATTCCCAAACTGAGTCTGATTCGTTTTCCGGGCGCGCAGTCCGAGTGATTTTCTGATCATGGATATCCTTATCCAGGGTGGTGTCAGTCAGCGGAATATTCTTTGCCAGACCCTCTTCAAATACCGCGAGCAACAGTTGCCGTTCAATCTGGCCCATGTCATTCAGACTCAGGATGCCGCTTTCGCCGTAGACGCGGCTTTCCAGCAGCCGCGACATCTGTTGCAGGCGCGGGTAAAGGCGGTAGGCATCAACGCCGAGGGCGTACATGCGCTGGTAGTGTCGGCTCTGGGGCAGCTCTTTGAGAATCAGTGATTTTTCCGGCGCTTGATCGGTTAATGCCCAGGGTGAATCCACAAATTTCACGCCGTCGATATCGCGATTCTTGGCCGGTGCCGGAATGCCGGTGTAGATGTGAGAGGTCGCATAGACCGGAATATCGCCTGCATAGTGAAAGGCAAGCAGGGGTTTGATGGCATAGGCTTCGCCTGGCCTGGCCACCAGAAAAATAAAGTCGATGTCGCTGCGTCGCCGGGGCTGAAATTCGATGTTGTTGCCAATCAGCCAGGTCAGTTTCTGAGCGCGCTTTTCGCTGCGGTCCAGTTGCATGGCGTCTTTGATGATCTGTGAATAGTTATTTGCCTTGCCCTCAAAAGTGGCTTGCGCGACTACCTGGCCGCCCTCTTGTCGCCAGTGCTCTGAGAAGGCGCGGGCGACGTTCATGCCCCAGTCGCCTTCGGGGATCAGTACCATGGCGCGTTGATAGCCCTCGCTTGCCGCTATCCGGGCGATCTGTCGGGCTTCGTCTTCCGGGGCTAGCGCGAATTGATAGAAATTGGCGGGGAACTGCTCACCCTTGGCGCGGTTGAGTGCCAGCACTGGCACCTCGAATTGCGGCACCTGGTCTAGCAGGGTTTCCACCACTTCCTTGCGCAGCGGGCCAATAACCAGTTGTGCGCCGTCGGCGACTGCCTGCCGGTACAGGTTGCCCACCTGTTGGCCGTTGGCGCAGTCGTAGGTGCGAACCTGCGGCGCGGGATTGCCGCGACCGCGGGTCTGGTGATAGGTGGCCATAAAGCCGTCGCGGATGGCTTTGCCCAGTGGTGCCAGCTTGCCGGTAAAGGGCAGAATCATGGCCACCTGCTGTGGTTTTTCGGCTGCCATATCGCCGAGTTGGGCGAGGCCGCCAGGCAGGTTGGACGCTGCGGGGTGATTGGGCCAGCGCTGCAGCCAGGCATTGAGTTGCCGCACCTGGGAATCGATATCGCCCTGGTTATCCTTGGAGATGGAAGCCAGCTCTATCCAGCCGAGAAAATCCCTGTTGGTGGCGCTGTGGTGGCTTTCAATCAATCGTCGTGTGGAAACATAGGACAGGGAGTTCCAGATCCCTTCCCGGTTGATTTCCTGCTGACTGGGAGCAAGCAAAGGGTCGATGTAAATGCGTTCCTGGGCCGCCTCAAGATGCCGGCCTTCAAGAGCGTAAAGCGAGGCCCGCAACTGGCTGATTTGCAGTTGGCGCGGCAGCTCGGCCATCAGGATCATGTCCTGCAGCTTTTGTTCGTTAAGGAGGTCAATGGCCTCCTGAAACTTGCCCTGGTTGCGCAGGATGCGTGCGGAGAGTGAGGCGTAATGAACCTGGAGTTCGGCGGGCAGCACTGAAGTGTCGATATTTCCCAACAGTTCTTCTGCCAGCGGCAGTTGCAGTTCTCGCAGCAGCAGTTCGGCGGCCTTTAGCTGGTAGCGCTGCTTATCGGGGATTTCCTCAGTGTTTGCTGCGCGTTCGAGCCAGAGATTGACTTGCTCGCGAGGACTCAGCTGTGGGTCGAGCGGTATTTCCCGCGGCTGTGTGCCGGTCTGGCCCGGCGCCGTCGGGGTGCCGGAACAGGCCGCCAGTAGCGCCATCAGCAGAAGGGCGGAAATTCGGTAAATGCTTGTCATTGCTTTCAAGTCGCTGTTAGTCTGCGCGCAAATCTGACTGGGAGAGGCCAATGGCGGTGCCTGCGCTTTATATTGTACCTACACCGATTGGCAACCGGGCAGATATGGTACCGCGTGCGATAGAGGTCCTACAATCAGTTAGCCTTATCGCGGCCGAAGATATGCGACACAGCCGGCCTCTGCTCAATCATTTCGGAATCGAGACACCGATGATCGCCTATCACGATCACAGCGACGAGCGTGTGGTGGAGCGAGTTCTTGCGGCCTTGCGGAGCGGCGACAGCGTAGCCTTGATCAGCGATGCGGGTACACCCCTTATCTCCGATCCCGGATACCGGATTGTCGACGCCGCACACAGTGAAGGCATTGTGGTTGTGCCAATACCCGGCGCCTGCGCTGCCATTGCCGCCTTAAGCGCTGGCGGTCTGCCATCGGATCGCTTTTGCTTTGAGGGTTTTCTGCCGGCGAAGGCGCAGGCTCGCCATACGGCACTGACTGCTCTGGCGGCAGAAAACCGGACGCTGGTTTTTTATGAGGCTCCGCACCGATTACTGGCGACGGTTCAGGCAATGGCAGAGGTTTTTGGTGGCGAGCGTATAGCGGTTCTGGCGCGTGAGTTGAGTAAATTGCACGAAACGATACGCCGGGCATCGCTTGCGGAATTGGCTGACTGGATCAGTCAGGACAGCAACCAGCAGCGAGGTGAGTGCGTACTGCTGGTGAAAGGTGCGCCAGCACGGGAGCAG
>NZ_JBFJUX010000029.1:0-19082 GCF_041624475.1 Litorivivens sp. | reverse complement strand
GCCTCCCAGGATGATATTAACGCCTTGCAGGCGGACCTGATTGTCACCAACCTGTTTACACCCCAGTTTCGCGAGCGCGCCAGTGAAAAGCGCCTGAGCAAGGGTGAATGGGATGTGCCGGTAGAAGACTCAGTGACCGAGGTCAGTGGTCACGCTCTGACGGTGACCTGGGAACTGCCCTTCGGCACGCTGAAATCCATCTCCGCCTACCGTGAAGTGTCCGAAGATGTCGTAATGGATTACGGCGCCGGTGTGGAGTGGTTCGACGTGGTGGTCAATATCGATCAGGACCAGTCCTCACAGGAGCTGCAACTGGTTGGCGATATCAGCGACAGCCTGAGTTACGTGTCCGGTTTGTACTACTTCAAGGAAAATGGTTTTGAGCGCGAAGTGGATACGGTTGCCGGTTCCGTTGCCGAGAATCGCGAAATCACCTCTGAAAATGAGGCCTGGGCGATTTACGGACAAATGACCTGGGCTGTGCAGTCCGACTTGAGCCTTACTCTGGGCGCGCGTTATACCGAGGATGATCGCTGTGCGAAGAAGTTCAGCATCAATTTCACCAACTCACCCAACAATACCCAGGACGCCTGTGACAGCTGGAGTAACTTCAATCCCAGCTTGACCGTTTCCTATGATCTCAACGATCAGGTGAGTACCTATGCCAAAGTCGTCACCGGCTACAAATCCGGCGGTTTCAATGTGCGTTCCACCGAGGGTGGTTTTCAGCCTGCGTTCGATGAAGAGGAAATGGTCAGCTACGAAGTGGGTATCAAATCCACGCTGTTCGATAACCGCGTGCGTTTGAATGCGGCGGCTTTCCAGAGTGACTACACCGATATGCAGATTCAGCAGATTCTGGATAACACGGCGGTGTTCCTGACCGATGTGTTCAACGCCGGTGAGGCAGAGATCAGCGGTTTTGAAATGGACCTGACGGCTATTCTGAGCGAAGGTTTGACCCTGAATCTGGGCTACGGCTACACGGACGCGAACTTTGTTGAGGTTATCGACAACAATCCCAACTCGGATACTTTCCAGCAGGATATCAGCAGCGGCTATATCATGCCCTACGCGCCGGAGCACACTTACAGTGTGGTACTGGAGTATCAGTTCCCGTATTTCGGCATTGGCAACCTGCGGGCAACTGTAGATTACACCTGGCGCGATGAGCGCTTTGGTACCGCCAGCAACGACGATATCGAAGGCTTTTTCCTCGACGACTACGGTCTGGTGGGCGCGCGTCTGAACTGGTCCGAGATTGATCTGGGTGGGGTTGAGATGGCGGTTGCGCTGTGGGGTAAAAACCTGGAGAACGAGGAGTATCTGGTGCACGACATCAGTCAGGCTTATTTCCACAGTGGTTACTTTGGTGAGCCTGTCAGTTACGGCCTTGATGTGACCCTGCAGTTCTAGTGGAGATCCCCGTCATTGCGAGCGCCAGCGAAGTAATCTCTTGCAGTCCTTTGCAAATGTGATGAGATCGTTTCGCTCTGCTCGCAATGACGGCAGATACAAAAAAGCCCGCATCTGCGGGCTTTTGCGTTTAAGCGGGTTTAATTAACGCTTCACAATCACCGAAGAGCCGTGACCAAACAGGCCCTGATTCGCGGTAATACCCACCTTGGCATTATCTACCTGACGATCACCGGCCTGACCGCGCAGCTGCCAGGTCAATTCACAAACCTGCGCCAGCGCCTGAGCGGGAACGGCTTCACCAAAGCAAGCCAGACCACCGGAGGTGTTGACCGGCAGGCGGCCGCCGAGTTTGGTAACGCCTTCGCGCACCAGCTGCGCCGCTTCGCCGCGTTTACAGAACTGCAGGTCTTCGTACCAGTCCAGCTCCAGCGCAGAAGAAAGGTCGTAGACTTCCGCCACGCTGACATCTTCCGGGCCAATACCCGCTTCCTCGTAGGCTTTTACCGGCAGTGAGGCGCGGAAGCGATGAGCTTCAACACCAGCGGCCGCTGCTGAGTCGGTAGAGATATCGGGCATTTCCACTACTTCACTGGCGAAGGTGGGCGTGACGGTGGAAATGGCTGCAACCTTGACCGCATCGCCTTTACCCATTTTCTTGGCGTAATCCATGCTGCAGACGATCATGGCCGCACCGCCGTCGGAGGTGGCGCAGACATTGAGCAAGCGCAGGGGATCGGCAACCATGGCCGATTGAGCCACATCGTCCAGGGTGAATTTTTTCTTGTAGCGAGCATTGGGGTTGGTAAAACCGTGCTCGCTGTTTTTGACTTTAACCAAGCCAAAATCTTCTTCGGTGTCGCCGTAGACATCCATGCGTCGACGGGCGTAGAGGGCAAAATATGTTGGGTTGGTGATGCCCAGATAAAAACGCACCCAGTCCGGATCTTCCGGGCGGTAGCCTTTGGCGGGAGCCAGAAAGCCCTTGGGTGTGGTGTCGGCGCCAACCACCAGCGCGACTTCGCATTCGCCGCTGAGAATCTTGGTGCGGGCGGCGGCCAGTGCCTGCGAACCGGAGGCGCAGGCGGCGTAGGAGGTGTTGACTTCCGCGCCCTGCCAGCCCAGTGCCTGGGCAAAGGTGGCACCGGCCACATAACCGGGGTAGCCGTTGCGCATGGTCGCAGCTCCGGAGACGAAGCCCACGTCTTTCCAATCAATGCCCGCATCGGCAATGGCGGCACGGGCTGCGTGCACGCCGTACTCTACAAAGTTGTTGCCCCATTTGCCCCAGGGGTGCATGCCGACGCCGAGAATGGCGATATCATTACTCATTACATCTTCTCCCTTACGCGACCGGTTTCCACTTCCACGTAACCTTGGTGTCTTCCTCGGTCTCGTGCAGGGTTTCCAATACCAGTTCCACGTCCATGCCGACCTTCAGTTGGTCGACATCCACGCCTTTAATCACTTGTCCCAAAACGATCATCTGCTCCTCGGCCAGCTCAACTGCGGCAATGGCGTAGGGTACAAACGGGTCGTCAGCGACGAAGGGTTCCGGCGGCTTGTAACAGGCATTGGTGTAAGACCAGATTTTGCCGGTCCGGCTCAGCGGGACTTCGCTGAAATCGGAGCTGTCGCAGCCGGGGTTGCGGCAGTATTTCAGCATTTTCGGAAAGTAATAGGTGCCACAGCTGTCGCAGCGACTGCCCAGCAGCTGGGGCTTGTCAGTGTTCAGGGTATGCCAGCCTTCGATGGCGGCATTAACGGGTTTTGCACTCATTCAGAGGGTCTCCGGGCGAGTTTTTACCAATAGGCGACCATACTAGCTTCCAGTCTCAGTGAACAACAGCGAATCCGGCCACTTTACTGGCCCAATACGCCGTTTGGGTGAAGCTTCCGGTCAGTGCCGGTTGATTGGATATGTCAGTGCTTTGAAAGGAATCGCTATTGTTCTGTCTACAACAGTGCCTATGATGGTGTTTTGTCGTGGCTCACGAGGACGAGTAATGAAAGTCGAATTTACGCCGGAACAGGAAGCCCTGCGCACCGAGTTGCGGGCCTATTTCAACGAGCTGATGACGCCCGAACTGAAAATCGAGTGCGATCGGGATATGGGTGAGGGTGGTGGCCCGCTGTGGCGCGAGGCCCTGCTGAAAATGGGGCGCGACGGCTGGATTGGTGTGGGCTGGCCCAAGGAGCTTGGCGGCCGCGGCATGAGCCCGATCGAGCAGTTTATTTTTGTGGAAGAGGTTATGCGTGCCGGCTACCCCTTTCCCTTTCTTACGACTGAATCGGTAGGTCCGCAGCTGGCCGAGCACGGCAACGAATGGCAGAAGGCCAATATCGTTCCCAAAATCCTGACTGGTGAATGCCTGATCGCCATTGGTTATTCCGAGCCCGGTGCCGGTACCGATCTTGCCCGCCTGAAAACGACCGCCGTTAAAGAGGGCGATGAGTGGGTAATCAACGGTCAGAAAATGTGGACCTCACTGGCTCACTTCTGTGACTACGTATGGTTGGCTTGCCGCACCGATCAAAACGCCGAAAAACCCCACCGTGGCATTTCCATGTTTCTGGTGCCGACCTCCGATCCGGGCTGGAGCGCTACACCCGTCGTGACCCTGGGCGGTGTCCGCACCAATGCGACCTATTACGACAATATCCGCGTCACCGACGATGCCCTGGTGGGTGAGCTCAACAAGGGCTGGAAGCTGATTACCGGACAGTTGAATCGCGAGCGTCTGAGCCTGGTGAACTGTGGCCCTACCCAGCAACTGTTCAACGGCGTGGTCAAGTGGGCCCAGGAAACCGAGCTGCCCGAAGGCGGCAAACTTATAGACCAGCCCTGGGTACAGATGAATCTGGCGAAAGTGCGGGCCGGGGTCGAAGCCTTGAAACTGGTCTGCTACAAGCAGGCTTGGGCCATGACCGAAGGCACCCTGGATATGGCTGATGCCTCAGCCGCGAAGGTTTACGGGTCCGAATTTTTTATCGAAGTGTATCGCGCGCTTGGCGAGGTTATGGAGCAGATGTCACTGGTCAGCGAGCACTCGCCCAACGCCGAGCAGCATGCGTCGCGGGTTGAGCGTTTGTACCGCACGGCTTCCATCATCACCTTCGGTGGCGGCACCAATGAAATCCAACGGGATATTATTTCCGCAGCGGGCCTGTGGATGCCCCGCGCGACACGCTAAGCGAGGACAGATAAATGAATTTTGGATTCAGCGAAGAACAACGTGATGTGCAAAACCTGGCGCGGCAGATTTTTACCGATCTGGTGTCTCCGGAAACCCTAAAGGCCAGCGACGATTATGCGGGCGAGCGCTTTGATGAAGCCCTCTGGGGCAAACTGGCGGAAGCGGGTCTGCTGGGCGTTGCTATCGACGAAGCCTACGGCGGTATGGGCTTTGGTTTTATGGAGCTCGGCTTACTGGTCGAAGAGGTGGGTCGCAGCATAGCGCCCGCGCCGGTGATTCCCGCGTTGGTGTCCGGTGCACTGCCGATTCAAAAGTTTGGCAGCGATGAACAGAAGCAGCGTTTATTGCCGGGGGTGGTGTCTGGCAAAACTCTGCTGACGGCCGCACTGATGGAAAAATTCAACGAGAATCCTGCCAGCCCGCAACTGACCTCAGCGGTTGCGAAAGACGGTGGTTACAGCGTTTCCGGTATAAAGCTGTGTGTGCCCTTTGCGCATCGCGCCGAGCGCATGATTGTATCAGCGAAAACCGAAGGCGGTGTTGTTGTGCTGCTGGTTGACCCGAAGGCGCAAGGTGTCACGTTGAATGAAATGAAAGTGACAACCTTTGAGCCGCAATACGAAGTGGTTCTGAAAGACGTTGTCGTTGCTGCCGACGATGTGCTGGCCGCAGCGGATAAGGGGGCCAGCGTGATGCAGTGGCTGACTGAGTGCACAACCGCAGCACTGTGTACCCATCAGGTGGGCGTTACCGATTGCGCGATGCGCATGACGGCCAGCTACACCGCCGAGCGCAAGCAGTTTGGCGTGCCGATTGCGACTTTCCAAGCGGTCGGTCACCGTGCTGCCAATTGCTTTATCGATGTAGAGTGCCTGCGTTTGAATGCCTATCAGGCGGTCAGCCGACTGGCCATTGGGCTCAGCGCCACCAACGAAGTGCAGATTGCCAAAATCTGGGCGGGTGATGTGGGGCACCGGGTCAGCTATGCCTCTCAGCACCTGCACGGCGGCATGGGGATTGATCGTGACTACCCGCTCTGGCGCTATTGCACCTGGATGCGTCACAACGAGATGATGCTGGGTAGTTCAGCCAAGAACCTGGCAGCGCTGGGCAAGCGTGTGGCGGCGGGTGAGGCCTACTGCCAGTAAGCCCTTCGGCCGCACGCCTGAAGACAGGCGTGCGGCCACTCTCCCTTCCAAACGCGTCGCATTTCCAAAAGCTTTGCTTGCTCCCCTGCGCGGCGCTGTGCTTCCATCGTGGTTTTTGAACCCGGACGAACATTCCCATGATGCGTAATTTCAGCG
Organism: Litorivivens sp.; assembly: GCF_041624475.1. Taxonomy (GTDB): domain Bacteria; phylum Pseudomonadota; class Gammaproteobacteria; order Pseudomonadales; family Spongiibacteraceae; genus Litorivivens. Next base: position 13,165 of record NZ_JBFJUX010000029.1, on the reverse strand, counting down.
CGGCATTTTTCCGCGGACTTATGGTGCTGCTGCCGGTGGTGATTTCAATCCAGATCACGATCTGGGTTTTCAAGACCATGGAGTCCTGGCTGTCGGCGCCTCTCAAGGTCGTATTGGGCAGCGCCTATTTTCCCGGCATGGCCATTATTCTTATTGTGGTGTTCACGGCGCTTATTGGTTTCAGTTCCCGCTGGCCGGCGGCGGATTTTTTCTGGGGCTTGCCGGGGCGCATTCTTGAACGCCTTCCTGTACTCAAACAAGTTTACGGTGCCCTGAAAGAAGTGATGGATATCATGGGCGGCAAAAAGTTTGCGGAAGAATCGGTGGTGATGGTGGAACTGCCGGGCACCGAAACCAGCCTGATCGGCATTGTCACCGTTAACAAAAAAGGCAATGGCAATACCATTGCCAGCGAGCTGAAGGACGATGAGATTGCGGTGTATCTGCCGATGAGTTATCAGGTGGGTGGTTACACACTGATTGTGCCGAAAAAATATACCCGGCCTCTGGATTTGAGCCCGGCCGACGCCCTGCAGTTGGTATTAAGCGGTGGTGTGATTTCCGAAAAGCGCGATAAGCACTAAGCGCTGAGTGGCGTCGTTAGGCTCAGCTACCCTCGCCGTGACGGCCAGCACCGCCAACAAACTTGGCTACCCCCTCAGCAAAACCGCGAGACTGAAGATAGTCCCAGCCCAGTGTGCCTTCGGTATTCATCGCGTCAGGGAAGGGTTTGCCAGCCGCTTCCTGAACACAGCGCCGATCCGACAACATGCAGGCCTGCGGGTGGGAGGCTATCTGCTCCGCCAGCTCAATCGCGGCAGTGAGTGCCTCGCCATCGGCGCAGCGCCGATTGGCAAGCCCGATGCTATAGGCTTCGTCGGCGGTCACTGCGCGCCCGGTCAGAATCAAATCCATGGCGCGACTTTCGCCGATCAGGCGGGGCAGGCGCACGGTGCCGCCATCAATCAGCGGGACCCCCCAGCGCCGGCAAAACACACCAAATACCGCGCTGTCGGCGGCAACCCGAAGGTCGCACCACAGGGCCAGTTCCAAGCCACCGGCTACCGCGTAGCCTTCGACGGCGGCAATCACCGGTTTGCCTGGAGTATGCCAGGTGGGGCCCAGCGGGCCATGACCAAAGTCGGGATTCCAGGTCACGTCGTTGTTCAATGCTTTAAGGTCGGCGCCGGCGCAAAAGTGACCACCGGCACCGGTCAGCACCGCAACCTTCAAGGCTTCGTCGGCCTCGAAGCGCTTGACGGCATCAAACAGGGCAATGCCCGTCGCTGTATCGATAGCATTGCGGCAGTCCGGGCGATTCAGGGTAATCAGGGCTATAGCCCCTTTGACATCAAACTCAACCATGGGCTTAGTCCAGATAGCGATTCAGAAAAGTGGCAAGACGCTCGCAGCCAGCGGCACACTCCGGGGCAAGCGCGCTGAGACCGTGATAGCCGTGAATCATGTGTGGTGGCATATCGAGTTCACTGACTAGATTCTGGGCGCAGGCTTTTTGATGGGCACGGCGCGAATCGTCACGGGTGATGTCTTCGCCGCCGGTGGCGAAATAGAGCGGTGGCAGACCGTAAAAGTCAGCGTACAGTGGCGAAAGCTGCGGGTGATCAAGTGGCGTGGCGGCCGCGTAGTCGCGACCGCGCTGGCGAATCCACTCAGCGCAGACAAAAGGATCGTCGCCGGTATCGTTCAGTGCCGCGTCACCGCTCATGGTCAGGTCAAGCCAGGGGCTCAGACCTGCGTAAGCGGCGGGCAGTGGAATATTTTGTTCGCGCAGTTCACACAACAGACTCAGTGCAATACCACCGCCACAGGAATCGCCGATAATGGCCAGGCGGCTGGCGTCAAAACGTTCCAGAAGGCGGCGATAGACATTCAGGCTATCGTCCAGCGCGGCGGGGAAGGGGTGCTCTGGCGCCAGGCGATAGTCGAATACCACGATCTGCCTACGAAAGTAGCGCGATAGCGCGGCTGCGTAGGGTATGTAGTGTTCTATACCGGTGGAGACAAAGGCGCCGCCATGAACCATCATTACCGCGCTGTCACGATTTTTGACCTGCGGGGTTTGTACGCTGACACTTCGAACCGGGTAGTCTGCCAGTTCGGTGACCGTGGCATCAGCCGGAACATCGGTGGGGTGCACTGCGTGCATTTTGTCGCGCACCAGAGGTAGCGGGTCGTCAGGATTGGCAAGGCCGGGGACAAGTGCCGCACGCAGTTGTTGGTAATTATCGCTAAGCGTCATTCGAATTCTTGGGCTATTGTTTTAAACGAAAATAACAGCAAGCAGTGAGTACAGCACAATGGGTGGGAATCTGAAAGCACAATACGGCCCCTGGGTCATGATTGCCGGGGCTGCGCAGGGCATTGGTCGCGCCTGGGCCGAGCGTCTTGGGCAGGAGGGCTTGGATCTTGTTCTGATTGATCGGGAGGCAGACCAGCTCAACGAAACCTGTCGCGAACTGGAAGAGCAGCTGGGAGTGACCTGTCACCCGGTGGTGGCTGATCTCGGGCACGCGGATTGTCTCTCCACGATCGCCAAAGCCGTCGGTGATCGAGAAATTGGCTTGCTGGTGTACAACGCGGCGATGGCGGATGTTGGGCCCTTTTATAAAGCCGATACCAATCTGGAAATCGAGCTGACCCGGGCTCAAGTCAATATGCTGTCGCCATTGACCCTGATTTACCATTACGCCCGGCCGATGCTGGCGCGTAAGCGGGGCGGCATCGTGCTGATGTCATCCGGTTCAGGTCTGCAGGGCGCACCATTCTATGCCCACTATGCGGCGACCAAGGCTTACAGTATCGTGCTGGCCGAATCGCTCTGGTACGAATTCAAACCCTACAATGTGCATGTTTTGGCCTGTATCGCGGGCATGACCCTGTCGCCGGCAATTATCGAAGCGGTAGAGCGGGGTGAAGGCAAACACAGCGTTTATCAGACACCCGCTGAGGTGGCTGATGAAGGTCTGGCGGCGCTGGGTAAAGACCCGAGTCACCTCTGTGGCATGCCTAATCGAGACGGTCAGGGGCATCTGAACAGCCTGCCACGCGAGCAGGCCGTGGCCGCGGTCGCCCAGCACGCCATTCGGAATTTTCTCAACGACGAGACACCTGAACAATACCTTGAAGAGGTCGCTAAAGCGGATGAGGACAGCTAGTGACCGGCGAGGAGTCTGTAGACCCGGAAGATGATCTTCCCTCGCCCTGTGTGCGCAACTGTTGTCTCGACGACAAGGATATCTGCATGGGCTGCAAGCGTTCGCTGCGCGAGATACTGGACTGGCATTCCGCCAGTGCCGACGAAAAACGTGCAATTCTGACCCGCTGTGAGGCGCGGCGGCGAACTGACTAGCTACTGGAAGGCCAGCCGCTCGCTGCAGTGTTTACCTCTGGGAGCGCGTTTGTACCAGTCCGGGCCGCGACCATTGGCGTACTCTTCAAAGTGGGTTGCGCCGTCTTCCTCATCCACCACAAAACCCCAGGGTTGGACACGGGGAATAGTGTGCCAAAACACCGTCCAGGTTTCCGGTTTGGCCTTCACAATGCGATGCAGACAGTCGCTGTCGATACGATTGATACTACCGGCTTTCAGTTTGCGCGATGTAATGCTCAAGCCGGAATAATCATCGGGGCTTTTGCGGCGGGAAATGAATTCCTGATAACCGCCGGTCAGCAGCCAGGAACAGGATTTTCGCCAGGGGTGGTTGTGCAGCGCCTCGTCGACATCGCCGCCGAGGAAGCGGTGCAGGTAGAAGCGGCGGCCAAAGACTGAGCAAAGATAATAGCGCTCAAGATAGGGGTGCTTTTTGTCCCCACGGATGATTTTGCAGGGCAGATGATCGCTCACAAAATACAGAAGTCTCGTGAATTTCAGCATGCCTTCCTGTCAGCAGTGGTTACTTATCAGTTGTCGAACCCAGCGATTTGCCTGAGGGTAATGGGCGCTGTCGAGAACAAATTCCTGCCCTCTGGCGGCGGCCTGCAGCTCGCACCAGCGAGGTTTTTGCTGCCAGCGCTCAGGACGCTGATGATAGCTTAAAGGGGGCCGTCCTTGCGAGGGGTAAAACCACCGCGGCAGGCGCCACTGTGACACGTTGCGGGCATCGGGCGCCGTCAGCTGGAGCTCTGGTTTGAAGTTGGGGAATGCCCCGGCGCCGGGCAACGGATGAGCGAGCCCCGGCAGTTTCAGTTGGCGCCTTGCGAGGTATAGCGTATTACCCGCTAAATCTTCGCGCCCGGCATGGGGGTGGGATTGTGCCCAGTCAGGCAGCCTGGTCGTTTCAGCAGACCAGACTTCGGCTATCTGCAGCCAACCCCACAGCACGTGTTTAGGCGGTGTTTTCGACCACTGCCAGCGTCCGTCTTTGTGTTCCGAGCGGCGAAACAACCCGAAAAACAGAAACAGGTCACCCGGCCCAACGCCCTGATTGCGCAAATGGCTTTGCGCCGCGCCGAACTGACCGAACAGCGATCGCCAACCCACCTGCCGCTTTGTTGATTCAGGCAAAACATCCGGGTCGAGGTGGGCGCCGTCATGGCCACTGATTTTGTTGCCGGTAAGATCGCTGACGATATTGGTGGGCAGGTCGATATCATCGTAGGTGACAGGCGATTGCTGATCGGGGATCGGCAGCGACAGTAATCGGCCGTCCGGTAGTATCGGACTTGGGTAGCCCCCCGCCGAGGAGTCAAACCCCTTGCGGCTGAGGATGATTTTCACGGGAACAGTTTGGCCAACAGGGTGGGGACGGCACTCTCTACCCGCAGAATGCGCTCGCCCAAGGTGATGCCGCTCATGCCCGCCTCGCACAGCTTGTCGATTTCATAGGGAATAAAACCGCCTTCAGGGCCGACGACCAGCACGGTGGGTGTATCGCTGCCCTGGGCGCTTTCAGCTGCGTAGGGGTGGGCCAGCAGTGCCCGCTTGCCCGTCAGCATGGCCGGCAATTGGTCCTCTACAAAGGGTTTGAAGCGTTTTTCAATCTGCAGTGTCGGCAGCACCGTATCGCCGGCCTGCTCCAGCCCCTCGTAAAAATACTCGAGAATGCGCGCTTCACTGAGCAGCGGGCTTTGCCAGTAGGATTTTTCCACCCGGTAGCTGTTCAGCAGAACCAGATGTTCGATTCCCAGCTCCGCAGCCGTGCGGCAAATGCGGCGCGCGGCCTTGGGGCGGGGCAGGGCCAGTATCAGGGTAAGGGGCAATTTGGCCGGTGGCGCTTGTTGGCAAACAATCTGGCTAAGCCGGGTTTGGTTTTCGTCGGTCGCGTCGACAATTGCGCTGCCGCAGAGGCCGCCCAGCAGCCCCACTTTAAGGGTGTCGCCCGGCTGGCATCCCAACACCTTGCGAAGATGGCGGTGGCGCTGGTCTCGCAGCAGAGCGGTGCCTTCGGGCGTAACTTCGCCGGGTTCGAGCAACAGCAGGTTCATGCTCAGGCGGCGCTGGGGACAGCCCAGAGATCGTAGTCGTCAGCGCCGACAATGTCGACCAGCAGGGCATCGCCCGGTTGCAGGTGGGTGATACCGTCTAGGTAGACCTTGCCATCGATTTCCGGAGCATCCGCATAGCTGCGGCCGATCGCGCCTTCGTCGTCGACCACATCAATCAGTACTTCCAGCTGCTGGCCGATGCGCTGTTGCAGGCGATGGGCAGAAATACGCTGCTGGGTTTCCATAAAGCGCTCCCAGCGCTCCTGTTTGATATCGTCGGGTACTGGGTCGGGCAGGTCGTTGGCAGTAGCACCGTCGACGGGGGAGTACTGAAAGCAACCGACCCGGTCGAGCTGGGCTTCTTCGAGCCAGTCCAGCAGCATCTGGAAATCGTCTTCGGTTTCACCGGGAAAACCGACGATAAAGGTGGAGCGGATCACCAGATCCGGGCAGATCTCTCGCCAGGCCTTGATGCGTTCCAGGGTCTTCTCCTGATTGCCCGGGCGCTTCATTAATTTAAGAATGCGCGGACTGGCGTGCTGAAAGGGGATATCTAAGTAGGGCAGTATCTTGCCCTCGGCCATCAGTGGGATCACCTTGTCGACATGGGGATAGGGGTAGACGTAGTGTAGTCGCACCCACACGCCGAGTTCGCCCAGCGCAAGCGCCAGATCCTGCATGCGGGTTTCCAGCGCACTGCCATCGACAAAGTCGAGTTTGTATTTCAGGTCAACGCCGTAGGCGCTGGTGTCCTGGGAAATCACCAGCAGTTCGCGGGTGCCGTTTGCCACCAGCTGTTTCGCTTCGGTGACCACGTCAGCGATGGGGCGCGACACCAGATCACCCCGCATGGCCGGAATAATACAGAAGCTGCAGCGGTGGTTGCAGCCTTCGGAAATCTTCAGGTAGGAATAGTGTCGAGGGGTGAGCTTGATGTTTGGCACCAGATCGATGTGCGGGTTGTACTCTGCTTTTTTTTCAGTGGGTACATACTGGTGTACGGCGCCGACCACCTGTTCGTAGTCCGCCGGGCCACTCACGCTCAGCACGCTCGGGTGGGCTTTCTGGATGGTTTCGGCATCCTTGCCCTTGCCCATGCAGCCCGTCACAATAACCCGACCGTTTTCATTAATAGCTTCGTTAATAGCGTCGAGCGATTCCTGTTTGGCGCTGTCAATAAAGCCGCAGGTATTGACCACCACCACATCGGCGTCTTCGTAACTGGGCACTATGTCATAGCCATCGAGGCGCAGTTGCGTGAGAATGCGCTCGGAGTCGACCAGCGCTTTGGGGCAGCCCAGACTGACAAAGCCGACTTTCGAATTGGACATAAAAACCTCGGGTTGAGCAAAATAGAGTAGTGCGTGCCAGCGGCGCGGGGCCGCTATTCTACCTGAGCATGGCGTGGACAGCCATGTTGCGGCTACCCGTGACATTCAGGAGAACCTTCGTGTTCCGTAGTATACAAACCCTCATTCTGGTTGCCGGCATAGTGTTGCTATCCGCCTGCAGCTTGCCGGCCGTGCAGGACGATGCGGACAGGGCGCCCGCCCAGGGGCCATTTCAGGTTCCCTGGTTGAGTGTAACGGCAGAACAGGCGATTACACTCGATAGCGCCTATCGTCAGCAACGTACAGCCGTTCTCAAGGCCCTGGACGGCCGCGCTCCGGAAGGGTTCAAGGCTGGCCTGACCAGTACTGCGGGGCAGCAGCGATTTAATGTGCGCGAGCCGGTAGCCGGTGTGCTCTGGCCCGAAGCCGGCATTGTCTTTGACGGCGATAAGGCGGTCATTCAGCGCAGTGATTTTCGCAAGCCCATGCTCGAACTGGAGCTGGCCTTTCGCATCAATACCCTGATTCCCGAGCCGCTGGCCGATGTGTCCGAAGTGCAGTTTGTGGTGTCAGAGGTGATGCCGGCGCTGGAAATTCCTGATCTTGGTTTCGATAGTGAAGTGGGGATGACCGGTGAAGCCATTGTCGCCGCTAATGTCGGCGCCCGGGCCTATTTGCTTGGGCAGGGGTTGAGCCCCGGGGATGTCGATATCAATGCCGTGCGCGCCCACCTAAGTCATGATGGCAAGCGCGTGCTGCGCGGGGAGGCGACCCAGGTCATGGGCAACCAGTGGAAAGCGCTGTTCTGGCTGATCAACACCCTTGTGGAACAGGGCTGGGTGATTCAACCGGGACAGGTGCTGCTGACCGGAGCGATGGGCGAGATGCTTCCTCTGGAAGCGGGGCTTTACGAGGCTCATTTCAGCGAGCTGGGCCGCCTGCGGCTGCAGGTCAATTAGGCCTGCAGGCTTTCCTGCTGGCTGTAGCCGCGCAAATTCAAGCCCAGTTGACGCAGGGTCAGCAATAGCTGCTGGCTGTCTTCGCGGGTCAGAAATTCGCCGATCTCTACCTGGCTGGCACCCTGGCTCAGGCTGATGCTGAGTGCCCTGCCAGCGTCGTCGTCAGAGACGTGCACGGCCACATCATTGATTGCCCACTGCCAACTTTGCTGGGGGCGATGGTAGCCTTTTTCAATGCGGAGTCGGCCCTGTTCCAGCCACAGTATCTGGCGATAGTTCTGGTGCAGGTTAACCCAGTACAGGGAGCCGCTGAGCGCCAGGATTTCGAGCCCGGCAAAGGGGAGGATGAGCCAGGCGCCAATGGCGGCGAAGCTACCGGCGACCAGCGCGCTTACCAGGCCGACGCCAATAATGATCTGCTTGTTCATCTGCCAGTCAGCCGAGCAATTCGGCTGAAGAATCAGGCAGACTCTGTCGTTATTTTTCTGCAGCTCAATCACACCGGGTAGCCCCCGTCTTTGGAATTTTTATCATATGCTCAGACAGAGCAGCTGCCCAAGCTTGTCTGAATCGCGCTTTCCCCCGCAGCTTAACCGGAGATTGCGAGACGGCTGATTATCAAGCCAAAAAAACTGTCGCCATCAGGGTTCTCGTAGTACCAGCCCATATGTTCGTGGCATTCGCTGCAGGTCGCATACTGCCAGTAAAAGGTGCGGAACCAGCTGAAGGCGGGGGTTGGATTGCCGCTGATGGTGCAGCCGGGAGCCACTTCAAAACAGGCTAGCTGGAAGGTGATGTTGTGCGGGTTGACTACACGGTGCTCGTGCGCACCCTGCACGTTCAGCCTGGCCTGCTTGTGCGTTATTGGAGACAGGCAAAGGCTGCAGAGGATGTAATCCTCCGGGCGGTGATCTTCCTGCTGGAGGCACTCGTCCAGCCAGCCGGGCAGTATCGTGTCTTCAGTGGCCATTGTCGCTACAATGCTCCGCTGCCAAACGGTTGTCCAATAAGGCAACCCAGTCTGTTAATCAGTATAGGATGGCTGACTTTGTCGCGCCAAGTTCTTAATCACGATTTGATTGAGCGAGTCAGTCGCTCGGTGCGCGGCGCCCGAATCGAGGCCACGTCGCTGCCGCTGGTGCCGGAAATCTCGCTGTATTTGCTCAATGCTGATTACCCCCAGCACGCCTTGAGTGACGATGAAGTACGCTGGCTGATGGATAACCCGGCTTACTGGTGCTTTTGCTGGGCCAGTGGTCAAGTGCTGGCGCGTTTTGTGCTCGACAACCCGCAGTGGGTAGCGGGTAAAACCGTGATGGATTTTGGCTGTGGTTCGGGTGTGGTCGCCATAGCGGCAGCCCTTGCGGGCGCTAAACGCGTTATCGCCTGTGATCTCGATGCGGATGCGCTCTATGCAAGCCAATGCAACGCCCAGCTCAACGGCGTTACGCTGAGCTATATCGACAACGCCGATCATTACACAGAGCGCTGCGATCTGTTGATTGTCGCCGATGTGCTCTACGATCGCGCTAATTTGCCACTGCTCAAGACGTTTCTGGAGCGTGCCGACGACGTCTTGCTGGCGGATTCGCGCATTCGGGATTTTTCAGAGCCGGGCTATGTCAGGCTCGGCGGTGAGCAGGCGTTCACGGTGCCTGATCTGGCGGAATCCGAGGAATTTTCCCATGTCAGTCTGTATCATGGCGGGCACAACCATCCTGCGAACCAGCCAGAGAGAGTCAAGTAATGAAGATAGGAATCAAGATCGGCTTGAGTAGCGGCCCTGAGGTGACACTGGCCAACCTGACAGCCATTGCCAAAGAGGTTGAGGCGAAGGGCTTTGCGAGTTGCTGGATGCCGAATATTTTCGGGCTGGATGCGATCAGCACCCTGGGTATCATCGGTCAGTCCACGCAGTCACTGGAATTGGGCACGGCGGTAACGCCGACCTACCCGCGCCACCCGGTGGCGATGGCGCAACAGGCGCTGACCAGCCAGGCTGCGGCCAATGGTCGCTTTGTGCTGGGTATCGGCCTGTCCCACAAATTTGTGGTCGAAGACATGTTCGGGCTGGACTACAGCAAGCCGGCGAGTCATATGGAAGAGTACCTGCAGGTGCTGCAACCCCTGTTGGCTGGCGAGCAGACCGAGCATGCGGGTGAACAGTTTAAGGTTAATGCGGCCTTTAAGGTGCACGATGCGCCAAGCAAGCCGCCGGTTATTGTGGCGGCGCTGGGCCCGCGTATGCTGAAAATTGCCGGTCGTTTGGCCGAGGGCACCATTACCTGGATGACCGGCGCGAAAACCCTGGCGAACCATATTGTGCCGGGTATCAATGCGGCGGCCAACGAAGCCGGTCGACCAGCGCCTCGCATCATTGCCGGCCTGCCCATCGTGTTGACCAGCAAGCCTGACGAAGCCCGCACGGCGATTGCCGAGCAGTTAGCCATTTACGGTCAGCTGCCGTCCTATAAGGCAATGTTGGAGCGTGAAGGTGCGTCCGGGCCGGGCGACATTGCGCTGGTGGGTGATGAGACCAGTTTGCGTGGTCAGTTGCAGGCGCTGCGCGAGGCCGGAGTGACCGACTTCAATGCCGCAGCACTGGAGCTGGAGCCGGGACAGGCGACTCGGACCATCGATTTTCTCGCCAGCGAACTGTCGGGCTGACGCGATGAGCACGCCGGAGGGAACCCGCGAGCGCTTGATATTGACGGCAGAACAGTTGTTTGCCCGAAAGGGTATTGAATCGGTGTCGTTGCGGGAGATTGCGCGCACGGCGGGCCAGAAAAACGTGGCCGCCATGCAATATCATTTCGGTGATCGCGAAGGCCTGTTCACGGCCATCCTTGAATTTCGCATGAGTCAGATCGACAGCTACCGAACCAGCCTGCTGCAGGCCTGCGATGCGGATGGCAAGGGCGAGGACGTCGCTGCGTTGCTGCGCTGTCTGGTGGTTCCTCTGGTGGAGCATATCCGTCAAGCCGGACTCGACAGCCACTATATTGAGTTTCTGGCGCGTCTGCAGGTGAGCTACCCCGAGTTTCTGGCGGAGGCGAGTTTAACCCGGCCCTGGCAGGCGAGTGTGAAAACCATCAGCGCGCGTATTCACGCTGGCATGAGCGGAACGGACGAGCAGCGCAACCAGCGACAATTAATGCTGGGCGTCTGCATGATTCACAGCGTAGCGGCCTTTGAGCGCGGGCTGCGCGAAGGTCGCCACGACTTAAGTGAGCTTGAAAGTTTTAAAGATAACCTGATTGCGGGCCTGTGCGGCATGGTGACCGCGCAGCTGCTTTAAGGCATCTCTGATTAATTCAGCAATGGCTCAGCGGAGCCTCTGGCGCGCACTGGCAAGGCGCAGTGCGAAGGTCAAGGGTTACTCTCCTTGACGAGCGCTGCAACGACGCCCAGTGTGCGCCAGAGGCCCGCCCTCCGGGGCTTTGCGTTGATCCGCCTGACTGCGTTGCGCTCACTTGAAAGGCAACCAGCCTTCCTGCGTAACCGCGCCTTGCCAGGCAAATCAACGCAAAGCCTGAGCTATCGCCGAATTAATCAGAGGTGCCTTAAGTATTCTCGAAGCCTTGTTCGTAGAGGGTTGCGTAATAGCCGTTCTCGGCAATCAGTTCAGCGTGGCTGCCGCGCTCCACAATCTCACCGCCATCCATAACCAGAATCTGATCGGCGTTGACGATGGTCGATAGCCGGTGGGCGATAACCAGTGTGGTGCGGTTTTTCATGAAGTCTGTCAGAGCCGTTTGAATGGCGCGCTCGGATTCGTTATCCAGCGCTGAGGTTGCCTCGTCGAGCACCAGCAGCGGCGTGTTCTTCAGCAGCGTGCGGGCAATGGCAATGCGCTGGCGCTGACCGCCGGACAGTTTTACGCCGCTCTCACCGACCAGCGTGTCAAAGCCTTGTGGCAGACGCTCTATAAATTCTGTGGCGTGGGCGGCATCAGCCGCGCGTCGAATGGCTTCCATATCACCGTAAGCAGCGTTGCAACCGTAGGCGATATTGTTGGCAATGCTGTCGTTAAACAGTACGACGTTCTGGGTAACAATGCCGAGCTGGGCGCGGTAGTCGTAGAGGTCGTAATCGCGAATGTCTACGCCATCGATCAAAATTTCACCCTGGTCGTAGTCGTAGAAACGGGCGATCAGTGAAGCCAGCGTCGACTTGCCGCTGCCTGAACGCCCGACCAATGCCGTTACCTGGCCGGGGTCAGCGGTGAAATTGATATTGCGCAAAGCGGGAGTGTCGTCTTCGCTGTAGCCAAAGCTCAGGTCGCGTACGACAATTTCGCCGCGCAGGCTGTCGATGCGCTTGGTACCGGTGTTTTTCTCCGGCGCCAGATCGAGCATGGCAAAAATATTGATCGCCGCAGCGATGCCTTTCTGAATCATTGCATTGACGCCCGAGAGCTGGCGCACGGGTTTTGGAATCAGGCCAATGGTGGTGATATAGGCCACGTACTGGCCGGTGGTCATTTGTGAGAGGAATTCGGGGGCGAGGATCAGAAAGACAATGGCGCCCATGGCGATAACGATGATCAGCTGCATCACCGGCGTATTCAGCGCCTGGATTTTGACCATCTTCATCTGCTGCTTGTAGTTCTTTTCGTTTACATTGACGAAACGCTCCGTTTCCCGCTCTTCACCGAGAAAGGTTTTCACCATGCGGTTGCCGACGATGGCCTCGGAACACACCTGTGTGATTTCGGCGATAGAATCCTGCACTTTGGTGGAAAGCTTGCGCAGTTTCCGGCCGACACTTGCGACAATAATGCCGATAAACGGTGCGACTGCAAAAAAGATCAGTGACAGCTTCCAGTTGAGATAAAAAGCATAGGCCAGCAAACCGATAACGGTAAAGCCTTCCCGTATCAGGGTGCGAATAGCGTCAGTAGCCGCGCCGGTTACCATGCCGGTGTTGAATACGGTGCGGGCGATGATCTGGCCGCTGTTCTGCTCGTCGTAGTAGTTCACCGGCAGGCGCATCAGGTGGCTGAATATCTCAGTACGCAGGGTCGTTACAATACGGGTGCCGACCATCGCCATGAAATAACTGCCGAGAAAGGTGCCTATCCCTCTAATCAGGTAAACGCCGGCAATGGCCGGAGGGATATAGTAGCGAGCGTCGTGGTCCTTGTTTTCAATGGCGTCAACCAGAAGCTCCAGTAGCTTGGCCTGGGCTGGGGTGGTTGCGGCAAAAATCATAAAGCCGACAATGCTGACAGCAAACGCCGGCATCAGCGGTTTCAGGTACTTGAGCAGGCGCAGGTAAATCTGCCAGCCTGTTTCCTGCTGTTCTTGCGTACTGGACAATTGAGCTCTCCGCTGACGTTTGACGCCACTATAGCGCGATTGAAAAGTGGTGCCCCGGTCAGGATTCGAACCTGAGACCTGTCCCTTAGGAGGGGACCGCGCTATCCAG
>NZ_JBFJUX010000028.1:0-19171 GCF_041624475.1 Litorivivens sp. | reverse complement strand
TTCATCGCCGGATCAAGCGGCTCATTCAATACACAGTAGGTGCCGGCCTGATTGTAAATCTGCGGGATGCAGGCATTGCAGCTGGTGCAGCCGGACTGGCGCAGGCTGCCGTCCCGGAATTTGTTGACCAGTGCCGGGTCGTGCAGCAGAACCCGCGCCATGGCAACCGCATCAAAGCCCTCTGCCATCGCCTTCTCGGTATTGTCGAGGCTCTTTACGCCACCCAGATAGGCTAGCGGTAAAGTGACAGCGGCGCGCACCTTGCGTGAATATTCCTCAAAATACATCTCGCGGAATTTCAGGTCTTTGGGGGTGCCGGCTGCGGCGGCTTTCATCAGCAGGCGCTGCAGGGGCTTGTACTTAAATATCTTGGCAAATTCTTCCTGATTCATCGGGCTGCCGAACATAAACCAGGTGGATTCCACATTGCGCCCGCCCGACAATACCAGCATATCGGCACCCTGGCTCTCGAGGACTTTCGCCGTGACTACCGCATCTTCGGCGGTCGCGCCGCGCCTCACACCATCGGCCACATTGATTTTGGCGATAACCGCCAGATCCTCGCCCACGGCCTCTTTTACGGCGGCCAGAACTCGGGCCGGGAAGCGCGCCCGGTTTTCTGCCGAGCCGCCGTATTCATCGCTGCGCTGATTGCTCAGCGGCGAAATAAACTGGTTTAACAGGTAGCCGTGGCCCATATGAATTTCAACGGCATCAAAGCCCGCTTCCCGCGCCATGCGGGCACCGTCCGCAAACTGTTGAGTCACCAGCGTCATGTCTTTTTCATTCATGGGGCGCTGCAGAATATTGCCGTGGAACAGGCCGGCCAGGTTCAAGCCGCCCGAGGCGCTGATGGTGCGATGGGGCAGAAAAATACTGGTGACGAAGGAGCCGCCATGAGTCAGTTGCAGGGAAATTTTGCCGCCTTCGGCGTGTACTGCATCGGTAATGGCCTTGAGGTCCGGCAAGACCTCGGGGCGCAGCCACAGCTGATCGGGCAGGGTGCGGCCGACTTTGGCCACCGCCGCGTAGGCCATAGTGGTCAGTGCGATGCCGCCGGCGGCCAGGTCGCGATGATGTTTGAGCAGGGCCTTGGTCGGAAAGCCCTTGCGGTACATGTTTTCGTTGGCACCGGATTTGATAAAGCGGTTGCGAAGGGTGATGGGCCCTACGCTAAGGCTACTGAAAGGGCTGGGCTTGGAGCCGGTCGCAGACTGAGTCATTGGCGCTTCCACTGTTATTGTCCGGCTCAGGCTAGCACGGGGCTACAGGGCCGGGCATGCGCCATTTGGACTAATCGCCGGAAGGTGTCTCGTCATCCGGGTGGCGGGGGGCGGCGTGCCCGCCGAGAGCGATGGTCAGAAAGTCGAGTAGGGTTGGCGCACCGCCTACCAGCCAGCCGCCCAGTATGGCCATGGTAATACTCGATGCGAGCGTCGAGGAGAGCGTCAGGTGGGCGTTGAGGCGTTGCAGTGCCGCGACCATCAACATCACCAGCACCATTCCGCCAATGTAGCGCAAGCCTCGCCAGAGAAGGCTGTGGGGGTGGATGGCGTCGTGCGGGTGGGCAATGGCGGCGATGGCACTGCCAAGAAAAAAGCCAATACTGCCGGTAAGCAGCAAATCGTTCAGATAGAAGCCTGCCAGCAGCCAGCATACAAGGGTAATAGCAAGGGCTGCTGCCAGCTGGATTTGCGGGCCTCGGGCCAGCAGTGTGCTTTCTGCTCGCTGTCGATAGCGCCAGACCAGAAGCAGGGTACCGATGCCCAGCGCCATGCCGCCGATAATGTCGCGGGGGTAGTGCAACTGTAGCAGCAAGGGTGCGGCGGAGGTGGCGAGGACCATTAACAGTGCAAACAGGGTCACTAGCCAGTGGCGAAGGTGCAAGGCAATCATGCCCCAGAACACCGTGGCCAACTGGGCGTGGCTGCTCGGAAAACCAAATTCGCCAAAGCCGAAGGCATCAACCCCCAGCTCCTGCGGGCGGGGCAGTGCCAACAGGTTTTTGAGCAGGCTGTTGATTAC
Source organism: Litorivivens sp. (assembly GCF_041624475.1). Lineage (GTDB taxonomy): Bacteria > Pseudomonadota > Gammaproteobacteria > Pseudomonadales > Spongiibacteraceae > Litorivivens. Next base: position 17,146 of record NZ_JBFJUX010000028.1, on the reverse strand, counting down.
CACGCTAAGTGCAAATACCAGCACCAGCCGCACACCGAGGCGCCGGTCGATGGCAAAAACCGCCAGCGGCAGCAGGAACAGAAAGCCGTTGGCGCCGAGCCAGAGCAGAGCCTGCAGACTGGCGTGGAGCAGCGGGGCGTCGTTTGCGTGTATCAATGGCAGTTGCAGCAAGAGTTAAGCGTCCATACCCTTGGAGTGGCTTGAGCGGTCATTCTAAGTGCAGGCCGCCGATGCACCAAGGGCAGAGGATAATTTCGGAGGCACGGTGAGCAGTCCCTATAAATCCATTACCACCCAATCGCTGCATTACTACGCCAGGCCTCACGACAGTGTGCCCCGTTCGGCGCTGTCAGGTGCCGCCGCCTGGCGCGGGTGTGAGCTTCGCGATCGCGACGACTGGCGCTACTGCCTGAACAGTGCAGAGGTGGCGGAAATTCGCCGTGCCATTGATTGCGCGAAAGCCAGTGGCAAAGCGCGCGAGCAACTGTCTGCCCGTGACTTTCCGCTGCCGGGGCTGGCACCAGTCATCGCCACCTGGCGGGAGGAGTTGCAGCAGGGGCGAGGCTTTGTGCTGATTCGCGGCCTGCCGGTGGACGAATGGGGAGAGCAGGACTGCGAACTGTTTTTTTGGTGTCTGGGTTGGCATCTGGGGGTGCCGGGCGCCCAGAATCGCTTTGGCGAGCTGCTAGGTCATGTGCGCGACACCGGGGTGGACCCGAGCGACCCGACTGTTCGCGAATACCGCACACGCCTGCCGATCAGCTTCCACTGCGATGCCGCCGATGTGGTCGGGCTGCTCTGCCTGAAAACCGCCGCAGAGGGTGGTGCCAGCCGCATTGCCAGTTCGGTCAGCCTGTTTAACGCGCTGCTGGCTCAGGACGCAGAGGTAGAGCGCCTGTTTCGCCCCTTTTTGCTGGATGCTCGGGCTGAGGCGGGCCTGCAAACCTTTCCCATCGAGCCCTGCCGCTATCATCGCGGCACCTTGCGCACCTTTTATCACAGCGGCTACTTTCGCAGTGCCGGGCGCTATACCCACGCGCCTTCGCTAACGGCAGATGAAGTAGCGCTGCTGGACGCCTACGATGCGCTGGCCGACGATCCGAACATGCACCTGTCAATGGAGCTGAAGCCGGGTGACATCCAGCTCTGCTCCAACCATACCATCGTGCATTCGCGCGCCGGTTACACTGATCACGACGACCCGGCCAAACGCCGCCACCTGCTGCGCTTGTGGCTATCCCTGCCTGAGAGCACGGCCTACCGCCTGGCAAAGCTGCCGGTAAGCGCAGCGCTGGCCGGCAGGTTGCTGCGCTGCCGCTGGCAACAGCGCGGTTTGATCTCAAACACGCTGTAACGCCGGGAGTGCGCACGGCGATAGGGTGGTAGGTGTATTTCCCGATTTGGTTTTTGTGTGCTCTACCCGATAATTGCGTTAAATCATCGGCTAGTGGGGAGGTTGGCATGCCTGTAGTTAAAGCGGTTTCTCTTGCTGTCTGCGTCTTGGTTTTACTGGTCGCGGGAGCCTTGGTTAGCAAGGGAATGTCTCTGCTGCGACGCAGTTCTCAAGAACTCCTGGAAGAGTAGGGGTTTTCCACGATGCCGGAAATTCTGGTGTTGATTAGTCTGTAGTCTCTATCAATCAAGAGGTCAGGAAAATGGAACAGTTGCTTATGTTGTCTGTTGCTACCATGCTCAGTGGTGTTGCCTACGTCATGATAACGGGCCGCCTGACCGCCTGCAGATTGACCACCGGGATTTAAGGCTAAGGTAGGTCAACACTGGAACCGCATATTATCCAGCCCAGAGCACCCACAAAGCCCCCAGCGTTGCTGCAATACTGAGCAAGGGCATAATGCCCAATCGAAGTCTGAACACCAAAATAAAGGCGATTGCTGACAAAATCAGCATTGGCATGTCTACACTGCCTGGAACCGGCAGCCTCATATCGACACCCCATCCGGCAAGCCGATACTGCTCTGAAAACAGCGAGTTAACCGCAAACCATAGCGCTAGGTTGGCAATGACACCGACCACAACCGCGGTGACAGCCGCCAAGGCTGCCGACAGTGAATGATTTGCTCGTAGTTTCTCGACATAAGGTGCGCCGGCAAAAATCCACAGGAAGCAAGGCAAAAAGGTCACCCACAAGGTCAGTAATGCCCCCAATGATGCGTGCAAAAAACTGGCTTGGACAGCGGCTTCCCGATAGGCAGCGAGAAAGCCGATGAACTGGGTTACCAGAATGAGGGGCCCCGGGGTGGTTTCAGCCAGCGCCAGCCCCTCAAGCATTTCGCCGGGCTGAAGCCACTGGAAGTTTTCGACCCCCTGTTGGGCGACATAAGCAAGCACGGCATACGCACCACCAAAAGTGACTGTTGCCATTTTCGAGAAAAAGACCGCGAGCTGGGAGAATACGTTGTCGTAGCCCAGGCAGGCTAGCAAGCCACCTACGGTAATCAGCCACAGCAGCAGGCAAACCAGAGCCGCTCGTCTGGTGCCGGGGCGAACGACAGCGTCGCTGTTGATGTCAGATTCAATGGGAGCTGAATTCGGTATCCCCGTCCATTTCGCTGCGGCGTAACCAATCACGCCAGCGCCCAGAACCACTAGCGGAAAAGGCAAGCCAAACACGAACAGGGCGATAAAGCCGCCCAAGGCCAGGGCGTGCCTCAATCTCCCCTTAAGGGCCCGTCGACCGATGCGAATCAATGCCTGAACGACAATCGCGAGTACTGCGGCCTTCAGGCCAAAAAAGACGCCTTCGACTATCGCCAGATCACCCAGAGCGACATACAACCAGGACAGCGCAAAGATCGCGAGAGCGCCGGGCAGGATAAATAGAACGCCGGCAACAAGTCCGCCTCTTACACCATGCAGCAACCATCCGGTATAGGTGGCCAGTTGCTGCGCTTCCGGGCCGGGAAGGAGCATGCAGTAATTGAGCGCATGCAGAAAGCGAGACTCATCCAGCCACTTTTTTTCTTCGACAATGATTCGGTGCATTAATGCAATCTGTCCCGCAGGACCGCCAAAACTGAGAAAGCCGATTCGGACCCAGACCGCCAGCGCCTCTTTAAAAGCGATGTCGCGCAACTTCTGTTCCTTGATAGTGGTTGTTGTGCCCTGCAGCTCGGTCAATGCCATGAGCTATTCGCGGTACCAGGATCCATCCGGACGTTTCTTCATCCACAGGTGACTGTACCAGTAATAGGTGCCGGAGCCTCCACTGTGCGGTGCCGTACAGTTGAATTTGGTTCGCCCTGGCCCAAGCGGCTTTGGTGACCGGACCTCGAACTCTCGCGCTGCGCGATTGATCCATTCTATTTCCAGACGCCCGCCGACCGAGGCGTAGCAGGCCAGCTGATCGAGTGCGAAGGGGCCTTCACCCAGGCGCAGGCGCAGTGGTTCGGGGTGGCCTTGGTCACCGGCTAGTATCTGCTCTTGCGGCGCCAACACGGTGACCGGCAGCGCGCGGGTTCGCACACTGCGGGCGAAGCGGTCGATGACCGCGTAGTTTGCGGCCATCGGGAAGCGCGGCACCGCCAGAAAGTCGCTGTGCTGGCTCACCGCGCCGGATTGCTGGGCGATGCCATAGAGCTTGAGCGACTTTACGATGTTCTTTACCTCGACGGTGTATTCACCGTAGGGATAGGCAAACAGGGGTACCGGGTCGAGCTCTTCGCGCAGCCGGCGCTGTGCGCCTTCGATCTCCGCGCGCACGCGTGCTCGCCACTGTGCCTCGTTCTCTCCATCCCTGCGGCGCACCAGGTGGGGGTGGCTAAGGCTGTGGTTGCCGATCTCAGCCCCCTGCGAAGTCATTTCGCGCAACTGCTCCCAGGACAGATAAAGCCTGGATTTGCCGTCGATGTAATCGGTGGTGACAAAAATGGTGAAGGGGAAGTTGCGGCTGCGAAGCATTGGCAGTGCTTGCGTATACACCGAGCGGTAGGCGTCATCAAAGGTCAGTGCCACGGTTCGCTCGGGCAGTTTGCGGCCATCCTCAAGATGCTCAAGGATGCGACTCAGCGGCCATACGGTGAAACCTTCTCGCGCGAGATAATCCAGGTGGGCGGCGAACTGTTCCGGCGTGACGCTGGTGCTGGGCGGCGTTTCTTCGCTGACGTGGTGATAGACCAGCACCACGGCGTGGTCTGCGCCGGCTTTATTTGCGTCCTCTGCAGCACAGGCCGGCAAGGCCGCGAACAGCGGCAGCAGTAACAGGCTCAGGCGGTGCACGATATTCATCAGGTTAACCTTCCTGCCATTGGGCCATAAAGCGATGATACTGACGGATCATGCCCTGCACTTCCTCGACGTAAGCCTCACGACGCTCAGAGTAGTACAGTAGCCCCGGCGCCAGTGCGCGCGCAGTGACTGGTTCTCCCTTCTCACGCAGTTCCGCGCGGAGCTGGCGCAAGACAGAATAGCGCGGGTGGCTGTTGAGGTTGTGCATATAGCTGGCCATCGCCTCACGCACATTGTCGAAGGCGCGCACTTCGTGGCGTTTGTTGGGGCCGCGCAGCGCCGGGACGATGCCGCAGCCTTCGGTATAGCACCACTCGCCAAACAGGTTGTTGGCCTGCCGTGCAAAGCGCGAGCGTCCCCAGGCCGATTCCTTGGCGGCCTGCACCAAGGCCAGCGGCACCGGAATGGTATCCACCCGTGTCAGCAGTTTTTGGCCTGTTTCCAGCGGGGGGCGATCTTCCCATTGCAGGCCGTAGCGGGTAGCCAGCGCCTGCAGCCACTCCTGCTCGGTACTTGCCAGCGTCTCCCCCGCGTGCAGTTTACGGTGCAGTGTCTGCAGCTGTTCGCGTTCCTGCTGGATGAGTGCGTTCTCGGCCTCGGCAAGAGGCCTTAGAAACTCAAAAAAACGCGCCTTGCGGGTAGACACGTCCTGATAGACGGAAAAATCCGGCAGGTCTACCGCTAGGGCCTCGTCCGAGGATGATCCGCGTTGATCGAAAACAACCGACAGAACGGTGGCTCCGATCCAGGCGCCAACAAAGACCGCCAGACAAAGCCTGCGTTGGGTCTTAAGAGAAGTTGTCATACTTTTCCGAATAGCCTCAAACACTGCCACCCTATCGGCGCGTCGCGACGAGCGCAAACGAGTGGGTTATGTCGCGAGCGTGATTATTTCTCAGCCCCGGTCAGGGCATTGATTACCTCGGGGCTCGGAAAACCGTCGGGTACCAGGCCGCGGGCCTGCTGGAAGCGACGAATGGCCGCGCGTGTCGCCGGCCCGAGAATCCCGTCGGGCTCGCCGGCATCAAAACCGAGTTCATTGAGGCGCGTCTGTAACTGAGCGGCCGTGGTCACAGACAGTGGCGGGCTCTCCGGCGGTGGCTGGTGCAGGGCGCCGGCGCCGTTTATTCGATCCGCCAAATGGCCGACCGAAATGGCGTAATACTCTGAGCGGTTCCAGCCCATGATCACGTCGAAGTTACGATAGACGAGGAAGGCAGGGCCGCGGTACCCGGCCGGCACCAGCAGTGATGCCTGCATCGCGCCGCCGGGCAGAGGTCCGCCATCGGCGCGGCGCACGCCCAGCTCGCCCCAGGCATCGAGTGAACGCTCGTTGTCGCGTCCGGCCTGCTCAAAAGGAAAGTTTTCGGGTAAGCGCACTTCCCGGCCCCAGCGCTGCCCGCTCTGCCAACCCAGCTTATTCAGAAAGTGGGCGGCCGAGGACAGCGCGTCGGGAATACTGCCCCAGAGATCGGTAAGGCCGTCACCGTCGCCGTCCACCGCAAAACGTCGGTAGGCGCTGGGCATGAATTGGGTCTGGCCCATGGCGCCGGCCCAGGAGCCTTCCATGCGCGCTGGCTCTATGCCTCCTTCAACCAGCTCCAGCGCTGCAAACAGTTCACCGGTAAAATAGGTGCTGCGACGCGGGTCACAGGCCAGCGTCGCCAGTGAATCCAGTACCGGCATCTTGCCGAGAAAGCTGCCGTAGTTGGTTTCGAGGCCCCAGAAGGACACCAGGTACTGAGGCGGTACGCCGTACTCGCGCAACAGACGTTCCAGCAGCGGGCGGTGTCGGGCCATTAGCAGACGGCCGGTGGCGATGCGCTCGGCGGTGACCCGGCGATCGAGATAGTCGGCAAAGCTGCGGGTAAACTCCGGCTGGCGGCGATCCAGCTCGATGACTCTGGGCACATAGGAAACGCGGGCCAGCGCACCTTCTACGACGGACTCGCTCAGTCCCCGCTGGCGGGCTTTATCCTGCAGCTCGACCACACACTGCGCAAAGGACGCGTCAGTGCTTTCGGTAACGGCGGTATCTGCCTTGCCTGCGCCACTTGCGCTCAGCGCCAAGGCCAGCAGCAGAGATGTTTGAAATCTGAAAAAGGGCATAAAGAAAATCATACCTGATTGTGGTGAGAGACCGTTTGCATAATTACTACCGACTGGCCCCTCAGTGCAAGCGGTCAGTAACTCTCTGGGGGAGCCAGACGTTGTGCCAAGACGCAATGGCGGCAGGCCTATGCGATTGTATCATTCAGCAGGCGCACTTCCCGTTGAGGGAAGGCAATGACAATGCCGGCGGCGCGCAGTGCATCCAGAATTTTCTGGTTCACCTTGAAGCGAACAGCGTGGAACTGCCGCGTTGGTATCCAGAAGCGTACACTCAGGTTAATACTGCTGTCAGCAAAGGTGTCGAGCCCGACCTGAGCCGTGGCCTCATCCACATCCGGTATCTCCTTCAACACCTTGCGCACCACCGCGATCGCTTTTGCGATGTCGCTGTCATAGGCGACGCCGACAAGGGTGTCCGCAAGACGGGTGGCGTGAGAGTTGTGAATGATCTCGCCGATGATATGGCGGTTGGGAATCAGGATGCGCACGCCGTCTTCGTCTTCAAGGAAGGTGTAGGCCAGCCGGATCTCGTCCACCACGCCGGTTACTCCCTGAACGGTGATGGTGTCGCCGACGATAAAGGGACGGGTAATGACAATATTCAGGCCGGCGCTGTAGTTACTCAGCAGACCCTGTACAGCCAGCCCGGCGCCGAGGGAAATTGCGCCCACGGCGGCGAGAAAGGGGCCAATGGAAATCCCGATCTTGCCCAGGCAGATAATGGCCACCACCATGATGACCGCAATTTTGGCGACATTACCCAGAAAGCGGCTGAGGGTGACATCGATGCGGTTGCGCTCGCAAAGCGCCTGCACCGTGCGCCCGACCCGGCCAGCAATAAACAACCCGATCAGCAAAATGATCAGCGCGCCGACCAGCTGGAAGCTGTAATTCACAAAAAACTCGGCGATCTGATCGTAGATCTTCTGAAAATCCTTGAGCTCCGTGTTCATAAGCGACGTCCAATCATTTTCAGGCATGATGAAGCGGTTCCTCTGCGCCGTAAAGCGCTGGTTGGCAAATGGGTGAAGCCTGTCGGCGCAAGGCAGTGCAGATTTTACAGTGCCTTGAACAGGGCGATGGCGTGTTCGCGCGCGAGCTTGTGATCAACGATGGGCGCCGGGTAATTATCCAGGGAAGGCGGTGAGTGAATCTCGCGCGCGGTAAGGTCGGCCAGTTCCGGGACGTAGCGGCGTATAAAGTGGCCGTCGGGATCAAAGCGCTTGCCCTGGGTGGTGGGGTTGAACACCCGAAAATAGGGAGCCGCATCGGTGCCGGTAGAGGCGGCCCACTGCCAGCCGCCGTTGTTGGCGGCAAATTCCCCGTCGATCAGTTGGCTCATGAAATAGCGTTCGCCCCGGCGCCAGTCAATATGTAAGTCCTTGGCCAGAAAGCTGGCGGTTATCATGCGCAGGCGGTTGTGCATCCAGCCGGTCTGACGCAACTGCCGCATACCCGCATCGACAATCGGGAAGCCGGTGCGGCCCTCGCACCAGGCCTGGAAATCGGCGTCATCGTCGCGCCAGCGTATTGCATCGGTTTCCGGTTTGAAGGCCTTGCCTTTCACCACGCGCGGGAAGTGATAGGCAACGTGCTGATAAAACTCCCGCCAGATCAACTCACTCAGCCATATATCCGCGCCATTGGCTGTCTCGCTCGGACTGTCTTGCTCAGCCTGCAGTCGGGCCAGACACTGGCGCGGCGAGAGCAGGCCAATAGCCAGCGCGGCGGACAGGCGTGAAGTGCCGGGCTCGGCAGGCAGGTCGCGTTTGCGGGCGTAATCCTGCACTCGCTCGCGACAGAAATTACGGAGCTGTTTGAGGGCGCTGTCTTCGTTCTGCGGCCAGTCGCCTAGCTCGACGGGCTCGCAAAAGGACGGCAGTTTTTTCGGGGTGAGTTTTTCTCCAAGCGAGCGCGGCCGCTTGAGAGGCTGAGCTTGGCGTTCAGCGCACAGCCTGCGCCAGGCTTTGGCAAAGGGGGTATAGACCTTGTAGGGCTGGCCGCTGCCGTTCAGCAGAGCTCCGGGTTCGATGATCAAACGGTCGTGATACCAGTGGCAGGTGCAGTTTAGTTTTTCAGTGACAATCTCGTCGCGCTGCATCTCGTTGACCAGGTATTCGCGGTTGGTAAACAGGGCGCTGACCTTGTGTTTTTGGGTGTAGTCCGCCAGCAGTTCAGGAATATCTGCGAAGGTGTCAGCCTGCAGCAGCTCAAAAGTGATACCGCAGCTCGCAAGGGTCTGATGCAGAGCCTGCAGGGCAGACTGCATGAGGTATTGCTGGCGAGGCGACATCGCATGCTGCTGCCACTGTCCTGGGGTGGCGATAAACACTGCTCGCAGCGCTTCATTGCGCGTGCGTGCGTGCTGCGCGGCGTGGTGCAGCGCAGTGTTGTCGTGAGTGCGCAGGTCATTGCGGAACCAGATAAGACTGGTCATGACATCTCCAGATATGAGCGGTTTCAGAGGCCGTAGCGCAGACGCAGGTCTTCGGGGTAGGGGTGGAAGTAATACTGATCCAGCAGGTAGTCCACCTGATACTTATTGGCGTAGCGCTGCAGCAGGGCCAGCGGAACCAGCAGGGGCAGGGTGCCGGTGCGGTATTTATCAATCTGCTCGCTGAGATCCTGACGCTCTGCGCTGTCGAGGTGTTCTTTCAAATAGCCCTGCATATGCATCAGGCTGTTGCTGTGATTCAGGCGGCTGGCCGGCTTGGCCAGGGCGCTCATAAAGCGCGCGAAATAATCGAGTGCCGCGGTTTCAAGGTTGTCGGAGGCATTCGCCACCAGTGGCCCGAGCTCCCGGTAGATGTTCTGGTTGTGGGCCAATAGCAGAAATTTATGGCGGCGATGAAAGGCCTGCAGGCCTGCGGCGGTAATCCCTTCAGCCTGCAATTCCTGCCAGCGACGGTAGGCGATTACCCGCAGTACGAAATTTTCCCGCAGCAGGGGGTCGTTGAGACGGCCGTTCTCTTCAATGGGCAGCAGCGGTTGCTGTTCCATCAGCCGGGCGGCAAAGGCGCCGGCGCCGATTTTACCCAGACCGTTGCCGATTTCGTTAACTACTGGTACCCGTTCCATGCCGCAGCTGGGGGATTTGGCGCACACAACATAACCGCTGATAAAGGGCGCTTTTTTAACGGTGTCGTCGGCAATGGCAGCCAGGGCGTCAGTGACGTCAATACTGTTGTCGTCACTCTGGCGCACCCGAGTCTGCTGGTTGGCGTCCTGCACCAGACGGAGCGTCGGCCGGGGTGTACCCAAACCGATAGCCATTTCCGGGCACACCGGGTAGAACTCGAAATGGCGGCTCAGCTCTTTTGAGGCAAAGGGCAGGTTTTTGTGGCCGCCGTCGTAGCGGACTTCCTGGCCGAGCAGGCAGCTGCTGATGCCGAGTGTGATCGTGTCGGGTAATGTCATAATTCGCCGCTCTTTTAAGTGAGATTTGTACGCATCGGGGTAGACATCGGATGACGTGGTCTGTCCCAATGGGTTGGCATTAAATGAGTTCACTAAGCCGTTATATAACAAGAAGAGTAGAACATGACAGCCTATCGTGCCGACCGCCGTGCCTGGTATGCCCTGAGTATTCTGACTCTGGTATACGCCTTTAACTTTATCGACCGCCAGTTGCTGGCCATTCTGCAGGAGTCGATCAAGGCCGATCTGGGCTTGAGTGACAGCCAGCTGGGCCTGCTGACCGGGTTCGCTTTCGCCCTGTTTTACGTCACTGCCGGTATTCCCATTGCCCGCTGGGCGGACCGCAGTAATCGCCGCAACATCGTCTCGCTGGCGCTGTTTGTCTGGAGCTTCATGACAGCGATCAGCGGTCTGGCGCAGAATTATCTGCAGCTGTTGCTGGCGCGGGTAGGGGTCGGTGTTGGTGAGGCCGGCGGTAGCCCGCCCTCCCATTCCATGATTTCCGATATGTTTCCGCCGGCCCAGCGTGCCGGTGCTCTGGGCTTCTATTCCACGGGCGTTAGTATCGGCATCCTGTTTGGCTTTCTGCTCGGTGGCTGGCTTAACGAATTTTTCGGCTGGCGCATGGCCTTTCTGGTGGTGGGTGCGCCGGGCGTGTTGCTGGCGTTGGTTGTGCGTTTTACGGTAACCGAGCCCCGGCGCGGCCTATCGGAAGCGCGCGATCTGTCGCAGCAGAGCAGCAGCCTGAGTGAGGTGCTGGCATTGCTGTGGCAACAGAATTCCTTTCGACATCTGGCCTTCGCGTCCTCGCTGTATGCCTTTGTCGGTTACGGCACCGCCAACTGGACGGCTTCTTTCATGATTCGCAGTCACGGCATGGCTACCGGCGAGCTGGGCACCTGGCTGGCATTGATTATCGGGGTGGGCGGCGCTGTGGGCGTTCTGGGCGGCGGTATGCTGGCCGATCGTCTGGGGCGGCGCGATGATCGCTGGTATGTGTGGCTGCCTGCCCTGGTGCCGCTGATTGCCTTGCCCTTTGCCATTGCGGTTTATCTGATGCCCAGTGCCGGCGGCGCACTGGCTATGATGGTAGTGCCCGCGATTCTGTCAAATGTGTATCTGGGCAGTGCCATTGCCACCAGTCACCGTCTGGTGGGGCTGCAGATGCGGGCCACGGCGTCGGCAATTCTGTTCTTTGTGATCAATATTATCGGGCTGGGTGGCGGCCCGTGGGTGGTGGGCATGGTCAGTGATGTGCTGGCGGCTCAGCACGGAGTGGAATCGCTGCGCCTGGCCATGCTCTATGTGTTGCCGCCGGTGATGCTCTGGTCCGGCTTTCATTTTCTGTGCGCGGCGCGCACGCTCAAACAGGATATTGCGAGAGCGCCGGCCTAATCTTGTCAGTGGGCGCTTACCATCCAGCGCATGCTTTTGCCCTGATACTTGCCATCAATCCAGGTGGCAACATAGTCGCATTGCAGCTCAAGGGCTCCGAGATTGATTTCAGCGCCCTGCGGGTAGCGCTCGCCCCAGCCGGTGGTGCAGTCACCTGGATTTTGGTGCGCGTGGGAGGACACGGGGCTGTGGTGGTAGCCCGGCAACAAACTGGCTGCACCTTCAGAGGGAAGGTAGCTAAACGCTAAGTAGGTCGCTAGTAATGCATTCATGGGCTCACCTGTGCAATAGTGTTTCGAGTCGCCACCATAGCTCAAGGCGGGGTTTGACCGTATTACGGTAATTCCTGATTGCCAAGCCAAAAAAGTAATGTTTGTACAAAAATGGCAGCTAACACAGCGTGTTAGGCGCCCTGCTGGAATACGGGCCAATGCTCGGTTATGTGAAGCCCGTCAAAAACGGCGATATCGCCAAACTGTAAAAACACCGCTTCGCTCTGGGTTGGGCGCAGAAAGACGAAATCGTCGACTGCGAGTTTAACGCTGTCCGAACCGTTTAACATCTCCTGATTGGTCGAGCGGCCATAGAGGCTATTGGTCGTTAGTCCGGGCGGGGATTCCGGATTGGCCTTCCAGTAGCCGCCGTAGGTGAAAAAGCTGCGCGATTTGTTGGGGTTGAGCAGGCTCATCAGCCCGGCAACATTTTCCAGCCCCGGCACCTCTACCGCATCCAGCGTTTTCAGAACGGGGGTGGCGATAAAGGCAGCGGGGATGTGATCGACCAGAGTGCTGACATCAAAGTCGCTGGGTTTAACCAGTGCTGAGCCGACCGCCAGCTCATTGCAGGGCGCGCTGTTGTTGTACATCTGCTTGCTGTACATCTGATAGGTCGAGCTGCCACCGGCGTTGAAGGTCAGCTGCTCTGGCCGATAGCTCTCACCCAATACGCGCTGGGCTGCTTCCCGGCATTGGGTATAGAAGGCCATGGCGTTTTTCATGGCCTGTTCCGGCCCGCCGACAATGCCCGGCATTTTCGAAATATGGGCTTCGTAGCCCATAAAGCCGGTAAACTCGAGATAGGGATCTTCGCGCAGGCTCATAATGGCCAGAGCCACTTCTTCGGCATCGCGAAAACCACCCCGGTGCAAACCCACATCCAGCTCCAGATTGATTTGCATGTTCTGGCCAAGGGCCGCAGCAAGCTGGCTGTATTCCTTCAGTCGCTGCGGGGTGTCGATCAGCCACTGTAATTGCCTGGAAGGATCAAAGTCGGTATTGGTGTGAAAGGCATAAAAACGCTTGGCGGCATTGGTGGGCATGGGTTTGCCCAGCAGCAGATTGCTGTCCGGCATTTTCTCGGCGAGGTGATTGAGAAAGGGTTGGTGGAACACCATCACGCGGTCGGTTCGAGTCTGCTTTCTGACGGTATTGATCAGAGGCAGGCTGGGCAGAGACTTGCCAACAATGCGGTAGGCGAAGTCGCTGTGGATGTGCTCAATCAATCGCTGGGTATTGTTGTAGAGGCGCTCGGAATCCAATACCAGCGTTGGGCGGTATAGGCCGGCTTCTTTTAGCGCCATTTGCAGGCGGGCAAAATACGCGTTGTGGGTGCCGCCCTGATCGCCGGGTCGCAACCAGGGCGCGGCCAGCACCGCGCCGCCCAGTGCGGCTCCGGTCAGTATCTGGCGGCGGCTGGGTTTAAACCGGCTGGCCATGGCCAAATACCTCGCGCAGGTGGGGGTTGAGCATCACACCCTTCGGGTCGAGTTCCATACGCAACTCATTGAAGTCGCGCCAGCGTGGGTAGCGGCTGGCCAGCGTTTTATGGCTGAGCGAATGCAATTTGCCCCAGTGCGGTCTTCCGTCCAAAGGCTGGTAGATGGGTTCGATGGTTTTGAAATAGGCCTCAAAAGGCTCTTCGTAGTAGCGGTGCACTGCCAGCGAGGCGCTGGGCCTTTTGTAGAAGGGGCTCAGCCAGGCGTCGTCTTCCTGTACCACGCGCACTTCTATGGGGAAGAAAACATCGGGGTTTTGCTGCTCTACGGTATCGCGCACCTTGCGCAGGGCGTCGACAATGGATTCGCGCGGCAGGTGGTATTCCATTTCGTTGAAGCGCACGGCTCGATCCGAGGGGTAGATATTCCACCACCAGTCCACATGCTCTTCCGGCGGAATGGTGTTGCTGACGCCGGTAATCAGTTTCTTGCGCAGCCAGGGCCACCAGGAGGCGTAGTCGCGGAGCATTTTCAGTTCGCGCACCGCGTCGTTGTCGCCGTCTTCGCCGCGGGGTGAGATTGCTTCATCACTCAGGTCGGTGGTGATGATCAGGGCATTCTCGCTGTGCGGAATGTAGTACATTTCGAAGTTGCGGTGCTTTTCCGCCAGGGTATGGAACTCTTCAAAGGTCTGTTCCAGTGGCTGCATCCAGGTGCGACGTTTGAGCTTGTAGGGCGCGGTGTTGCGCAGGGTGTACTGGGTAATCACGCCGAGACTGCCCAGCGAGACGCGGGCGGCATCAAAGATATCCGGGTTCTGCGAACGGCTGCAGTCGAGTACCTCGCCGCGCGGGGTGACTAGACGCAGGGCATCCACATAGTCGTGCATGGCGCCGAAGTTAGCGCCGGTGCCGTGGGTGCCGGTTGACAGGGCGCCCGCGACGGTCTGCTCGTCGATATCCGGCATATTGGGCAGCGCCTGCCCCATTTTGTGCAGGGGCTCACCAAGTCGATTCAGTTGCACACCGGCACCGACCACAGCGCGGTGTCCGTCCAGTGGTTCCACCTGATTGAAATGACGGGTCGATAGGATCGTACCTTCTGTGGGCACCAGTGGGCTGAAGGAATGCCCTGCACCCACTGGGCGCACGGTGCCGGTGGCGCTTTTCAGCAGGTTCGCCAGCTCGTCTTCGGTTTTCGGACTGATTCGGCCGGCGGGTGTGGAGCGCTGTGAGCCGGACCAGTTTTGCCAGGGGATTTTGCGGGCCGCCAAGCTCGTTGTGGGGACGGCGGTGAGTGCGGCTCCCAGCGGCAGCAGGGCCAGAGAGCGGTTAAAATCGCGACGCTTCATGATTATTGCTCGCCCGCCATAAAGCGGATCAGGGCTTCAAATTCCTCTTCACCGCAATCCATGCACATGCCCAGTGGCGGCATGCCTTTGTAGCCATTGATGGTGTTGTCGAGCAGGGTATCCATGCCCTTGGCCATGCGCGAATCCCATTCGCTTGTGCCCGTGCGCGGCGCACCGCCGGCGCCCGTGCCGTGACAGGAAAAACAGCTTTGGACATAACGGGCTTTCAGATCCGGATCTTCCGGCATGCTTTTCTTACTGGCGCTCATACTGCTTGCGGGGGTGGCGCCCTGAGTCTGCTCTGGGGCCTCGCCGGAACAGGCGGCAAGCATCAATGCAAACGATGAAATCAGGACAGTCGACAGCAATTTGGTCATGGGTATCTTCCAGCTTGGTGGTATGGTGAATGTTGTAGTCGACTACACTGGCTGTGAAAACTCAAGTCTCTGTATAGCTCTGGGCAGACTGGATTGATGCTGTGCAGTCCGGGTCGCAGCCGGTATATTTCGTTAGAAACCAGATTATCAGCTTTTCGGGAAGGAAAAATGAACTATCGCAATTCATTGGTATGGTCATTGTTGCTGGCATCAGTCGCGACGTCGGTTCAGGCGCAGCGGGTGCTGGAAGAGATCGTGGTGACCGCCCAGAAAACCAAGCAGAGTATTCAGGATGTGCCCATTTCTGTGACGGCCGTCGACGGTGAGTTTATGAAAGACGCGGGTATTTCCGACCTGAAAGAGCTGTCTGTCTACGTGCCGAATGTGCGTATCGACGCCAACGACCCCGGCTCACCGCAAATTTTTGTGCGCGGTTTCGGCACCAATACCTTTAACCCCAGTTTTGAAAGCTCGGTGGGCTTTGTGCAGGATGAGATGTTCTTTGGCCGCGCCGCCTATTTCACCGAAGCCATGTTCGATATCGACCGGGTGGAAGTGCTGCGCGGCCCGCAGGGCACCCTGTTTGGTAAAAACACCGTGTCCGGAGTATTTAGCGTGTCTACTCGCCCGGTGGATGAAGACTTTTCCGGCGATGTGGAATTGCGCGCTGGCGAGCACGGCGAGCAGCGCATCGAGGCAGGTATCGGCGGCATGTTTAACAACTGGTTTGGCATGCGCCTGTCGGGCGTGACTTCGGAAAAGGATGGCCAGCTGGAAAACCAGTTTCTCAATCGCTTTGAAAACAATCCCGAACAGGATGCCTACCGGGTCAAGCTCGCCATTCTGCCAACGGCCAATACGGATATTGAGCTGATTGCGGTGGAGTCCGACACAACCATCAACTACTGGCCCAAGCAGCTTGCCAATCTCGACGCGGATACCCGCGATTATCTCGATGATTTCGACCCGCAGATCGAAGACGATCCGGAAGATTTCACCACCAGCTACAACGTCGACGGCGTACTGGAAAAAGGCTCGCGCACGTATATCGGCAAGCTGACCCACAGCTTTGGTGAAACCGGGAGCCTCTACAATCTGGATACCGTGGTGGTGCTCGGCAAGACCGATCTGTTTGTTGAGCAGTTTCAGGACCTGGACGTATCGCCCTCGGATATCGCGACCCTGGTAAACCGTGAAGACTATCAGCAGGACACCATCGAGTGGCGCTTTACCGGTGACAGCGATGGTTTGTTCGGTCTGGGCAGTTCCATGCAGTTTGTGGCGGGTGTGTTTTATTTCGAATCGGATTATCAGCTTGATGCGGGGGTGGTGCTCGGCCGCGATGTGGACAGCTGGCTGGGCACGGAAGACGCGCGGCAACTGGCCGGTGACGACGCGCCGCTGTTACCGGCGCTGCAGGTAGCGGCCCAGGGCACCACCAATGATCGCTTTGATTTCGACTACGTGCAGAACACCAAAGCCCTGGCCCTGTTTGGCCAGATGACGCTGAATTTCGGCGAGAGCTGGGTAGTAACGCCCGGCCTGCGGATCAACCGCGAAACCAAAACCATTGACACCAAGGGTACGGAAAGCTGTGAAAGCACCACGCCCTTGCCACCGGCGACCTGTGTCACCGGTTTTCTGCTGGGCGCCAACAACTACGACCACCGGGATCTGGAGCGCAAAGAAAGCGACGTATCGCCGAAACTGTCGGTGATGTACTACCTCACAGAAGACGTCAATGTCTTTGCCACCGTCAGCAAGGGCTTCAAGAGCGGCGGCTACAACTCGATTTCCTTTACCGGTGAGGACCTGGAATTCGAAGACGAGAACGCCACGACCTTTGAAATTGGCACTAAGGGCAGCTACCTCAATCGCAGCCTGAATGTGAACGCCACTATTTATCGCACCGAGTACGACAATCTGCAGGTGCTGGCCTTCAATGGCGTGTTCTTTGATGTGAGTAACGCGGCCACTGCGGTGTCGCAGGGCCTTGAAGTCGACTGGCAATGGCTCACGCCCTGGGAGCCGCTGGCGATAATGGGGTCACTGGGCCTGCTCGATGCCTACTACGAGGACTATACCGGCGCCCCGGCGCCCGTGACGCAGGGCGTGAACACGCGGCAGGACCTGAGCGATGAAACCATCGCCTTTGCGCCGGAGAGCAGCCTGATGCTCAGCCCGACACTCACGTTTACCGTGGCGGACAATCTGCTGAACCTGAGTCTGGATGTGATCCATCAGGGCGAGCAGTTTACCGATACTGACCTGGACCCGGCTTCGCGAGTACCGGCAAATACCAAACTCAACGCACGCATTGCATTACTTGACGGCGACGAGCGCTGGACTCTCACAGCCGGCGTTAAAAACCTGACCGACAAACTGACCCAGAATCAGGTGGTGGACTCGGTGTTTTTCCCGGGAACCTATTACGCCCAGCAGAATCCGGGGCGGCAGGTTTATGGTGCGGTGAGGTTCAATTGGTGATTTGCTTTCGGACTGCGTGGTACAGCGCGTCCGGTGCCAGATCTGCAT
>NZ_JBFJUX010000027.1:0-20378 GCF_041624475.1 Litorivivens sp. | reverse complement strand
TCTGCCAGCTCAGCTTCCTTGATCCGTCCCAGCGCCTGTTTAAACAGGGGTTTGCGCTTGTCCCAGACGCCGGCGCTGTCCAGCACCCGGTCGATGCCGTTGCCGCGATTTATCATCTGGGCGCATTGGTAGAGGTTGCGCATTTCGCGGGTGATGGCACCCATCAGGGGGATGGCTTCGGCGCCTTCATTGCGCAGGCTGCGCAGCATTTTCAGGGCGACGGCGATCTGACCCTGCAACACGCAGTCGATCAGTTTGAATACGTCATAGCGCGCGCTGCTGGCGACCAGACTGTTGACGGCATCGCCGCTGACGGATTGATCCCCGACCAGCACCCGCAGCTTTTCCAGTTCCTGAGCGGCCGCCAGCAGATTGCCTTCAACCCGTTCGGCCAGCAGACTGATGCCGGTGCGATCAATATTCAGGCCTATCTGCTGGGCGCGTTGTTGCAGCCAGCGCGGCAGTTGTTGTCGGTCAATCGGCCAGATTTGCAGCATGGCACCGTGTTTTTCCACGGCTTTGACCCATTTGGCGCGCTGCGCAGAGCGATCAAGGCGCGGGCACTGCATCAGCAGGAGGGTGTCACTGCCCGCGTGCTCACAGTAATCGCACAGGGCCTGGGAGCCTTCCTTGCCAAGTTTGCCGTTGAGGCGCAAGTCGAGAATTTTGCGTTCGCCAAACAGTGACATGGACTGGGTGGCAGCGGTGAGGTTGCCCCAGTTAAAGCCGGTGTCGATATCCAGCACTTCGCGCTCGGTATAACCCTGTTCGCGGGCAGCTTTGCGGATGGCGTCGGCGGCCTCTTGGGCGAGCAGGGGTTCATCACCGCTGATCACGTAGATCGGCAGCAGCGGTGAAGCGAGATGTTTACTGAGCTGGTCGGCGCGCAGTTTCATGGGCTCTGTCCAGCCAGCGCGCAAGCTGCAGGGCTATGCGCTGCGCAGTGGCATCTTCCAGTTCGTTGATGACCAGTTGCGATTCGATGGAGTCGCCGACCGGGTTGTCGGGGTCAGTAAAGAGTATCCGCTGTTCGCGAATGCGCTGGTTCTGCAGTAACTGGCGCTCCTCGCCGAGCAGTTGTAGATCCGCTTCGATCAATAAACGGCGCTCTGCAGTGCGTGCATCGCTGTCGAGAGAGAGTACCGTATCACTGCGCTCTACCTTAGAAATGACAAACTGATAACGGGCCTTGGAGGGCTCTGTTACGGCGTTCAGATTGTAGATTTCTATTTGTTGGCTGATACGTCGGCGCAGGGGATTATCGCTGTGCTCCTGTATCACATAGATGGCTTCGCCGTGGCCGCTCAGTGCCGGTGAGCCGCGCAGCTGGAAACCGCAACCTGCAAGGGCGCAGACCATAAGCGCGAGTAAACACCGCTTGAGGAACACGCTCAGCCCACCACGATATTGACGAGTTTCTGGGGAACGACAATTTCCTTGCGGATGGTTTTGCCGTCAATAAAGCGCAGTACGTTGTCATTGGTTCGCGCAATTTGCTTGATGCTTTCGGCATCCGCATCGGCGGCGACCTGAATCTTGCCGCGCACCTTGCCGTTCACCTGCACCACCATTTCAATGCTGCTTTTCACCAGCGCGCTTTCGTCTACCTGTGGCCATTTCGCATCAATAACCGCTTCCGGGTGACCGAAGGCCTGCCACAGGGTGTGACAGATATGAGGCACGATGGGTGACAGCAGGACCACGCACGCTTCCAGCGCTTCGCGTTCGACTGCCCGGTCGCCTTCGAACTTGCTGATCTCGTTCAGCAATTCCATGACGGCCGCGATGGCGGTGTTAAAGGTCAAACGTTCCGCATAATCGTGGCTGACCTTGGCGATGGTTTCGTGGGTTTTGCGGCGCAAATCGCGCTCGCTGTCGTTGAGTGTGTCGACCTTGAGCGCGGCGACCTCCCCGGCTTCCAGATGAGACTGCACCGCTTTCCAAAGGCGTCGGAGGAATCGATTGGCACCTTCAACCGCCGAGTCAGACCATTCCAGGCTCTGTTCGGGCGGCGCCGCAAACATCATGAACAGACGAACCGTGTCGGCGCCGTACTGCTCGATCATCGCTTGCGGGTCGACGGTGTTGCCCTTGGATTTGGACATCTTGGCGCCGTCTTTCAAGACCATGCCCTGACACAGCAGGCGCTTGAAGGGTTCGTCGCTGTCGAGCAGCCCCTCGTCGCGCATCAGTTTGTGGAAAAAACGGGCATACAACAGATGCAGTATGGCGTGCTCGATACCACCGACATACTGGTCAACCGGCAGCCAGTAGTTGGCCTGTGCCGGGTCGAGCATGCCGCCTGTAAAGTCGGGGCAGGTGAAGCGGGCGTAGTACCAGGACGATTCCATAAAGGTATCGAAGGTATCGGTTTCGCGCTCAACGGCCTGGCCCTGGTGTTCGGCTTTGCGCCACTCGGGATCGGCTTTGATGGGTGACTGCACACCATCCATATCGACCTCTTCCGGCAACAGTACCGGCAATTTTTCTGCGGGTACGGGAATCTCGCCGCCTTCCGGCAGGTTGAACATGGGGATGGGTGAGCCCCAGTAACGCTGGCGGGAGACGCCCCAGTCGCGCAGGCGGTAGTTGGTTTTGATCGCGCCGGCGCCTTTGTCTCCCAGCACACCGGCGATGGCGTTAAAAGCGCCGTTGAAATCGAGGCCGTCAAATTCACCGGAATTGACCAGCGCGCCTTTTTCGACGAAGGCCTCCGTTTCCAGATCAATCGCGCTGCCATCGGTGGGTGTGATGACCTGTTTGATGGGCAGGTTGTATTTACGGGCAAACTCCCAGTCGCGCTGGTCGTGGGCGGGCACCGCCATGACCGCGCCGGAGCCGTAGTCCATCAACACGTAGTTGGCGACCCAAACCGGTACCGGTTTCCCCGTCAGCGGGTGAATGGCGTTGATGCCGGTGGGCAGGCCGCGCTTTTCCATTTTCGCCATATCGGCTTCGGCAACGGAACTGGTTTTGCACTCCTGAATAAAGTCCGCGAGATCCGGATTGTCTTTGGCCAGCGCCAGACTGATGGGGTGCTCCGCGGCAAGACTCAAATAGGTGACGCCCATCAGGGTATCGGGGCGGGTGGTGTAAACGTCGAAGCCGTCGATGCCGGCAATGGCGTCTTCCAGCGTGAAATGCATCTCCACGCCCTGGGAGCGGCCAATCCAGTTGCGCTGCATGGTCTTGACCTGCTCGGGCCAGCCGTCGAGCTGGTCCAGGTCATTCAGCAGCTGATCGGCGTATTCCGTGATGCGGATAAACCACTGGGGAATTTCCTTGCGCTCCACGGCGGTATCACAGCGCCAGCAACAGCCGTCGATGACCTGCTCATTGGCGAGCACGGTTTCATCGACCGGGCACCAATTAACAGCGGAGGTTTTTTTGTAGACCAGCCCTTTCTCGTACAGGCGGGTAAAAAACCACTGTTCCCAACGATAGTACTCGGGCGTGCAGGTGGCGAACTCGCGGTTCCAGTCGTAGCCGAAGCCGAGGGCCTGCAGCTGCTCGCGCATGTAGCGGATATTCTCATAGGTCCACTTGGCGGGCGCGGTTTTGTTTTTTACGGCGGCATTTTCGGCGGGCAGGCCAAAGGCATCCCAGCCCATGGGCTGCAGTACGTTTTTGCCCAGCATGCGCTGGTAGCGTGAGATAACGTCACCAATGGTGTAGTTGCGCACATGGCCCATGTGCAGCTTGCCGCTGGGGTAGGGGAACATGCTCAGGCAATAGTACTTTTCGCGGTGAGGATCGGCCTGCACGGCGAAACTCTGCTGTTCCTGCCAGTATTGCTGGACGGCTTTTTCAATCTGATCGGCGTTGTAATGTGTGTTCATGAGTGTCTGATTACGGGCTCTAATGCTGGACGGCGACGTCGGTAAGGCCGCGCATTTTATCAGCTATGGTGAGTGAGTGCTAAAGGCGCTTTTTGTGTGGGCGAGTCCAGCCAGCAATGGCCACCAACAAGAAGCACAGCAGCCACACGGGCCAGGACCCCAGCTGCATAAACGGGGTGCTGCCCTGGCGGCCTTTGACGGTGGCGCTGAGTACACCTTTTTCAAAGGGCGCAATGCGCTGACTGACCCTGCCGCGAGCGTCGATGACCGCGGTGGTGCCAGTGCCGGTAGCGCGAATCAGTTCACGGCCGGTTTCCAGCGCGCGCATACGGGCCATCTGGAAGTGCTGTTTGGGGCCGATAGAGCGGCCAAACCAGGCGTCGTTGGACACGGTCAGCAGCAACTCGGCATTGTTCATCTGGCGCACCAGAAAATCCGGATAGACCACCTCGTAGCAAATGTAGGGGGCGACCCTGTGATCCTTGATAAACAGGGGCTTTTGCTTCTCTGGGCCTTCGGTAAAGCTCGACATGGGCAGGTTGAAAAAGCGGATCAGGCCGCGCAGCCAGTGCTCTAGCGGTACATATTCGCCAAACGGGACTAGCCGTTGCTTGGCGTAGATACCGCTACCGCCGGTTAAAACCACCAATGCGTTGTAGACGCCTTCGGGCGTGCGCAGGGGTATGCCGGTGACCAGAGCGGTATCACTTTCTTCGGCCATTGCGGCCATCATGTCCAGGTAATCTTTGGCAACGTGATAATAGTTGGGAATGGCAGCTTCAGGCCAGATCACCACATCGTGCTTGCCCAGCAGGGGTTGGGTCATTTCATCGTAGAGTTTCAACGTTGGCTTGTAGTTTTCCGGCAGCCATTTTTTATCCTGAGTGATGTTGGCCTGTACGGCCGCGATTTTCAGCGAGCGGCCATTGGCCTCCGTCCACTCGATGGATTGCAGGGAGTAGCCCAGGCCCCACAGCGCCATTGTGGCCAGCAGCAGAACATAGCGGCGAAACAACAGCGCCTGAGCGATACAGGCACCGGAAAAATAGACAATCAGGCTGAGCAGAAAGACGCCGCCGATGGGCGCCCAGCCCGCCAGCGGGGTGTCGATATAGGCGTAACCCAGATAGAGCCAAGGGAAGCCGGTAAGCAGCCACACGCGAATCCATTCCGACAGCAGCCATATCGCGGCAAAGCCCAGTACCCGGCCAGCGCGGCCGTCGCGCAGCCAGCGACAGTAGGCCCAGGCGGTGAGCGCCGGAATGCCGCCGAGAAACAGACAGAACAACGCGGTAGAGGTGGCAGCCAGTGGCGCGGAGGTAAAACCGTAATCGTGAATGGAGACATAGATCCACGATACGCCGCTGCCGAACAGGCCGGCGCCATAGGCCCAGCCCAGGGCGAGTGCGCGCCGTGGCGTCGATTTTTCCAGCGCGAGATTGAGAATGGCTGCTGCAAGCAGGCTGAGTGGCCAGAGCCCGAAGGGGGCGAAGGAGAGCGTCACGGCTATGCCACACAGCACCATCGCTAACAGTGACAGGCTTGCGAGGCTTGTGTTTTTTTGGCTCATGCAGTGCACTCTAACGGGCTTTTAGCCATTCTAGCCGGGCCCCCTGTTGCTTCCAAGCTATTGCGGCGGGTTTAGTCTGTCAGGCTCTCTAAACAGCTCGGGTTTGGGGCGCGGTTCCGGGTAGAGCACATCGAGTGGCTCGGGAATACCGCGATCATTGATGATATGGGCGTGGCGGCGATGCAGTTCGCGCGCTTCTCTCACGCCACAGGAGTGGGCGATAACACCGACTTCCTGCATCAGGTTGCAGGCGTAGTTTGCCACGCGCTTGGCCTTGTTCTCGGGCACCAGCCCTTTTTGCAGTTCGGGGTTATGGGTGGTGACCCCGGTAGGACAAGTGTTTTTGTTGCATTGCAGGGCCTGAATGCACCCAAGTGAAAACATGAATCCTCGGGCGCAGACGATAAAGTCGGCGCCTACGCACAGGGCCCAGGCAACATCGGCCGGGTTGATCAGCTTGCCCGAGGCGATCACGCGAATGCGCTGGCGCAGATTCCACTCGGCCAGCTTGTCGACAACCAGGGGCAGACTGCGGCGAATCGACAACCCCACGTAATCCATCAGACTCTGAGGGGCGGCGCCCGTGCCGCCATCGCCGCTGTCGACCGTGATGAAGTCGGGCGCGCAATCCAGACCGCGTTCGCTAATGCGCTGAAACAGATCGTCCAGCCAATTTATGTCACCCATAACGGCTTTTATGCCCGTGGGCTTGCCGGTGGCTTTGCGTACGCGCACGATTAAATCGAGCAGCTGGTCGACGTTGCGCGCCTCGACATGGCCGTTCGGGCTGATGGAGTCCTGTCCGGCCGGGATTCCGCGAATGTCGGCGATTTCCTGATTAACCTTGGCGGCGGGCAATATACCGCCCTTGCCGGGTTTGGCGCCCTGGCTCAGTTTGATTTCAAACATGCGCACAGCCTCGTGTGCGGCGACGGCGCGCAGTTTGTCATCACACAGTTCGCCTTTCGCGTTGCGCACACCGTACTTGGCGGTGCCGATCTGAAAGACCAGGTCGCAGTTGCCGCTGAGATGGTAGGGTGACAGGCCGCCCTCGCCGGTATTGAGCCAGATGCCTGCCTGTGCCGCGCCAGCCGACAGAGCCTTGACCGCCGGTACTGAGATCGCACCAAAACTCATGCCGGATATGTGAAAGAACTTGTCGGTGGTGTAGGGCTTGTCGCAATAGCCCTCTCCGACGGTAACGGCTGAGGCCGGCACAAAGTCCTCTTTCAATGTCGGGAAAGCGGCATTGAGGAACAGCACATCGTTGGCCTGATTCATCGGGTGAGTTGAACCGAAGGCAACTGTGGTATCGACATTTTTTGCCGCTCGGTAAACCCAGGAGCGCTGGGCGCGATTGAAGGGTAGCTCCTCGCGGTCCATGGCAAAGAAATACTGACGGAAAAATTCGCCCAGGTGTTCGAACAGGTAGCGGAAGCGGCCGATAACAGGATAGTTGCGGCGAATGGCGTGCTGGGTCTGGCGAATGTCAACGAGATAGAGCCAGCCCACATACAACAGGCCTGCAAGCAGCATGAAGAGCAGAGCGACAACGCTGATGTCGACCAGAAGTTGGGCGAACTGATGAAGGCGATCACTCATAAGGGCCAGGCTCTGTTGCTTGTGTGCAGCAGAGCCTAGCACTAGTTGCGAACTTACTAAACCAGTTCCGCCTCGGCTTCTTCGCTTTCCAGCAAACGCATTCTGAGCAGGTGAATCTGCCGGTTGTCGGCGTTGATCACCTTGAACTCGCAGCGCTCTATGGTGGCGACCTCATTGCGGCTGGGCAGGTGGCCAAGTTGTTGCAGGATAATGCCGCCGATGGTGTCGAATTCTTCGTCGCTGAATTCGGTCTTGAAGGTGTCGTTGAAGTCTTCGATGGGCGTGAGTGCCTTGACGATAAAATCGTTGTCGGCAATCTTGCGAATGAAGGCGTCGTGGTCTTCGTCGTACTCGTCTTCAATTTCGCCGACGATTTGCTCCAACACGTCTTCGATGGTCACCAGCCCCGCAACACCGCCGTACTCGTCGATGACTACCGCCATATGATTGCGTTTCTCGCGGAAGTCGCGCAGCAGAACATTGACCCGCTTGCTTTCCGGTACCAGCGTAGCCGGCCGCAGAATGCTTTGCAGGTCGATGTCTTCGGGATTGGATTTCAGCAGCTGCGGCAGTAAATCTTTGGCCAGCAGAATGCCAAGCACCTCATCGGCGCTTTCACCAATAACCGGATAGCGGGAGTGGGCGGATTTGATGATCAGTGACAGGATCTCATTAAAAGGCTGGTCAACCTTGATCACTACCATCTGCGGGCGCGGCACCATGATTTCCCGTGCCTGCATATCCCCTACATTCATTGCACCTTCAATGATGCCGAGAACGTCGCTGTCGATGACTTCGTTCTGGCGCGCTATGCGCAGAATATCAACAAGATCGTCGCGGTTTCTCGGTTCGCCGGCGAAGGCCTGAGCAATTTTCTCGATCCAGGACTTGTCGCCTGAATCGTTGCCAGATCGGTCGTCGCTCATGAATTTGTGTGCTGTCCTCCTGTAGGAGCAGAATCGTTAAAAATCCCGACCGGCTAGTTTGCCAGATAGGGGTTGGGAAACTCCAGTGTTTCCAGAATGCTTATTTCCAAGCCTTCCATCAGCTCGGCGTCTGTGTCTTCAATATGGTCGTAGCCAATCAGATGCAAGGTGCCGTGAATCACCATATGCGCCCAGTGGGCGGTTTCCGGTTTGCCCTGCTCACTCGCTTCACGCTGGACTACGCCCGAGCAGATCACCAGGTCCCCCAGCAGGGGCAGTTCCAGCTCGGCGGGTAAGTCTGCGGGAAAAGATAAAACATTGGTCGGTTTGTCTTTCTGGCGATAGCGGGCATTGAGCGTCGCACTTTCTTCTTCGTCGACCAGCCGGATCGAGACTTCCGCTTCATCGCGGCGCCCAATCAGGGCCGCCCCCACCCAGCGCTCGAAGTCGGAGAGCGATGGTGGGGCAGACGCCGAGCTGGCGTTCTGCAGGTCGATGGTGAGGTTCATGACTTGGTTTTGTCGAAGGATGCGGCGTCGCCGTTATAGGATTCGTAAGCTTCAACAATGCGCTGCACCAGCGGGTGGCGCACCACGTCTTTGGACTGGAAAAAGGTCATGCTGATGCCGTCGATCTCCTTGAGCACGTTCAGCACGTGGGTCAGGCCCGAAGGGGTGCCGCGGGGCAGATCGATCTGGGTCGCGTCACCGGTCACAATGGCGGTGGAGCCAAAACCAATGCGGGTCAGAAACATTTTCATCTGCTCCCGCGTCGTGTTCTGGGCTTCGTCCAGCAAGATATACGAGTTGTTCAGAGTGCGACCGCGCATATAGGCCAGCGGCGCAATCTCAATCACGTTGCGTTCGATCAGTTTGCTGACCGTCTCAAAGCCCATCATTTCATAAAGGGCGTCGTAGAGCGGGCGCAAATAGGGGTCAATTTTCTGGGCCAGGTCGCCGGGCAGAAAGCCGAGTTTTTCGCCGGCCTCAACCGCCGGGCGAACCAGCAGGATGCGCTCGACCTGATGATTGAGGAGGGCTTCGACCGCACAGGCCACGGCCAGATAGGTTTTGCCGGTACCGGCCGGGCCCACACCGAAGTTGATGTCGTTGGCCTTGATTGCCCGCACGTAAAGCTGCTGGTTTTTACCGCGCGGTTTGACGGTGACCTGCTTGGTACGGATCAGGGCAAGTGCGGCGACGTTGGGATCGCTCTCGCGGGGCTGCTCAAGTCCGGCTTCCTGCAGGTGGATATGTACGGTTTCGGGGTTCAGTTCGGTACCGCTTTCACTGGCCCGATAAAGGCTCTCAATGACTTCGCTGGCCGTGTCCACGGCGCTCTGGCTGCCTTCCAGCGCCAGCGCATTGCCGCGCACCCCAATGCGCACCGCGAGACGCTGCTCAATCATTTGCAGGTGTTCGTCGAACTGGCCGCAGAGCTGCGCCAATAAGTGTGGGTCGTTGGGTTCGAGGGTGAGAACGGTCTGTATGGGTGCTGAAGTCAAAGTGTTACCGGCTGCTCCGTCCAAAAGACGTATTGAATAAGTTAAGGATAACCGAGAAAAGGGCGCGGCCAAACATTTTTAGGCCACCAGCTCGCCGCGCAGGGAGTTCGGCAGGGCTTCACGAATGGTTACGGTCGCAAACTCGCCGATAAGTGATTGATCCTGCGCACTAAAATTAACCACCCGGTTGTTCTCGGTGCGGCCCTGCAGTTGCCCGGGGTCTTTCTTGGACACCCCAGTGACCAGCACCGTCTGGGTGCTGCCCACCATGCTCTGGCTGATTTCCTGGGCTTTTTGCAAAATCCGCTGCTGCAGAATCTGCAGGCGCTGCTTTTTCAGTTCCTCCGGCGTGTCGTCGGCCAGCTGGGCCGCCGGCGTGCCGGGGCGAGCACTGTAGATGAAGCTGAAGGAGGTATCAAAGCCGATATCGCCAATCAGACGCATGGTTTCGCTGAAGTCGTCTTCTGTTTCACCCGGAAAACCGATAATAAAGTCAGAGGATAGGCTTATATCGGGGCGAATTTCCCGGAGTTTGGCAATTTTTGCTCTGTATTCGTCGGCGGTATGGCCGCGTTTCATGGCCTTGAGAATGCGGTCAGAGCCGCTCTGTACCGGCAGGTGCAGGTGGTTC
This sequence comes from Litorivivens sp., assembly GCF_041624475.1. Classification (GTDB taxonomy): domain Bacteria; phylum Pseudomonadota; class Gammaproteobacteria; order Pseudomonadales; family Spongiibacteraceae; genus Litorivivens. Next base: position 10,306 of record NZ_JBFJUX010000027.1, on the reverse strand, counting down.
ACCAGCTGCGGAATATGACGGTAGGCCTCGATCAGTGCATCGGAGAACTCCACCGGGTGCGAGGTGGTGTAGCGGATGCGGTCGATGCCGGGGATGGCCGCTACAAAGCCCAGCAGTTCGGCAAAATCGACAATGTCGCCGTCGCTGGTGGCGCCTCGATAGGCGTTCACGTTCTGCCCCAGCAGGTTAACTTCGCGTACGCCGCGCTCAGCCAGCGATTCAATTTCTGCGATGACCTGCTCCAGCGGGCGGCTGACTTCTTCGCCGCGGGTATAGGGAACTACGCAGAAGGTGCAGTACTTGGAGCAGCCTTCCATGATAGAGACAAACGCGCTGGGGCCATCCACCGACGGTTCGGGCAGGCTGTCGAATTTCTCGATCTCCGGGAAGGTGACATCCACCACAATCGGCCCGTCGGGCTTGCGGTTTTTGAGCATGTCCGGCACCCGGTGCAGGGTCTGGGGGCCGAAAATCACATCCACGTAGGGCGCGCGCTGGCCGATATCAGAGCCTTCCTGGCTGGCCACGCAGCCACCCACGCCGATGACCAGGTTCGGATTTTTGTCTTTCAGCTGCTTCCAGCGGCCGAGCTGGTGGAAGACCTTTTCCTGAGCCTTTTCCCTAATAGAGCACGTATTTAACAGGAGTACGTCGGCTTCTTCCGGGTTGTCGGTGGGCTCCAGACCGTGCGACACCCCCAGCAGATCCTGAATACGCGATGAGTCGTATTCATTCATCTGGCAACCGTGGGTTTTGATGTAAAGCTTTTTCGGGGCGTCGGCCATAAAGTGCTCAAGAAGCGCTGTGTATAAAATGGGCGGCCATTATACAGACGCGGAGCCCCAAGGCCCAAGCCAGATTGTCGATTTTTTGCGCGGCAAAAGGGCAAATGTGCTACTATCGCCGCCCTTTTTTGGATACAGCGGGTTTCAGGTACGCGAATGAGTAAAACGCCCATCTACAAGGTGATTTTTTACAACCAGAATCAGGTGTATGAGCTTTACGCCAAGGCGATTTACCAGAGCGAGATGTATGGCTTTCTCGAAGTGGAAGAATTCGTGTTTGGCGAGGAAGGTCAGGTGATCGTTAATCCGGGCGAAGAGAAGCTGAAAAACGAGTTCGCCCAGGTGACCCGGTCCTACGTGCCCATGCACTCCATCATCAGAATAGACGAAGTGGAGAAAGAGGGGGTGGGCAAGATCCACGAGCTGCCCGCCAACAGCGGCAAGGTGGCCAACTTCCCCACTATGCCCCAGCGGCCGGGCAGTAATATCACCGGCGGCGATTCCAACGACTGAGCGGTGTCAGGCGCGGCGTCGCTGAATCAGTGACATGCCGTTATCGCGCATAATCAGCCGCTGCTCGGCGGCTGAAAACTCTGCAATATCGTCCATAAAGCTCACTGGCTCGGCCAGACCCTCCGCGTGGGGGTAATCTGAGCCGAAAATAATGCGCTCTGCGCCAATAGCCGTTTTTAACTCCTGCAAATCATCCTCGTAATAGGGTGAAACCCACACGTGCTCGCGCAGGGTGTCTGCCGGATCACGCTTGAAGGCCTGTGGGAACTGCCCGTAGGTCTTGCGCAGGGATTTGAGCAGGGTCTTCACCCAACTCGAACCGGACTCGATGGTTGCGACCCTCAGATTGCGGTGCCGGTCGAAAACCCCATCCAGTATCAGTGAGGCCACGGTGTCGGAAATCGGGTTGGCACTCAATGCGCTGCCCAGCAGCGACGTGCCGAAGGCTTTCATGTGCCCGCCTTCGCCCCAGAATTCGTTGAACTGGTGGTAGCCGGAGTCGCCGGAGTGAAAGGCCACCGTAATGCCGCTGTCTGAAGCCAGTTTCCAGAAGATGTCGTGATCCGGGTGGCCGAGGCTACGGTTGCCATTGGGGTGCATGACCGGCCCTGAGCGCATGACGACAACTCGTACGTCCTGCTCCAGCGCCCATTCCAGTTCGCTGACAGCAAAGTCGGGATTCACCAGGCTGATATAGGGTGCTGCAAAGATGCGGTCTTTGTAATTGCAGCCCCAATCTTCATCCAGCCAGCGGTTAAAGGCATAAAAGGCCGCACAGACCGCTTCCGGATCATCTTTCAATGCCTGTTCCATGCCCACACCCAAGGTGGGGAACATAAACATGGCCTCAATACCCTGCTTGTCCATCAACGCAACCCGGGCATCCCGGTCGCGGTATTCCGGACGAATGGGTTCCAGCTCGCCAAACAGCTCTTTGATGCTTTTACCTTCCGGGTTTTTGGCGCGGAAGAACTGATCCATGCAGCCGGGTTTGGCGACCGGGTCAAAGGTGGGGTTGGGGATAAAGGGGCACAGTTTGCCGCCGACCATCAGTTTGCGTTTGCCGTCTACATCAGCCCACTGCATGCAGCGGCGTCTCATTTTTGGGTCGATATGACGGGTAAAGGCGTCTTCGGCCTCATAGTAGTGGTGGTCTGCATCGAAGATCTGATAGTCGGGCTTCGTCATTGTGGCCTCCTTTTATACTTTCGCGGCCTACAGTTCAGCGCGTTACTGAGCGGTGAACTATGAAATTTTAGACACGTTTTTGTCTTATAGCTGTAGTCGGCCTGACACAGGGTTTACACATACCCCAGGTAGTCTTGCCTGCGAAATCTCGGGACGCAGACGCGTTGATTGCACGATTTTCTGGGGACAGACCGATGAAACCACACAAAAACGTATTGCTGGCTGCTGCTATGGCCGCCAGCGCCAATCTGGCCTTTTCGGCTGCCTTGCCTGCCAGCCAGACTGCAAATGCCTGGTATAAGGCGAGTGAACAACAGATCGAAAACAAACAGTCACTGGCAGCCGGACGCAAGGCGAAAAATGTCATTCTGTTTGTTGGTGACGGTATGGGTGTTTCGACACTGACGGCGGCGCGGATTCTGGAAGGGCAGCGGGCCGGTGGCAACGGCGAAGAAAACCTTCTGAGCTTTGAACAGTTTCCCTACACGGCCCTGGTGAAAACCTACAACGTGGATGCCCAGACACCCGACTCGGCCGGCACCATGACAGCCATGGTCAGTGGTGTAAAAACCGATGTGGGTGTGATCGGTGTGGACGAGGATGTGGTACGAGGCGACTGTGCATCCGTAAAGAATAATGAGCTGGCGACGGCGCTGGAAATGGCGGAAATCCGGGGCTTGGCGACGGGCGTGATTTCGACCGCGCGCATCACCCACGCGACACCGGCAGCGACCTACGCAAAGTCGGCGGATCGCAACTGGGAAGATGTTTCTGATATGCCGCAAGCAGCCATCGATGGCGGCTGTCTGGATATCGCTGATCAGCTCATCACCTTTGAGTCACGATTGGAAGCCCGCTATCCGGGTGTGGATGTGGACGGTATCAATGTGGTGTTTGGTGGTGGTCGTCGGCATTTTCTGCCCAAGGATGCAGCATTCAATACCCGCGACGCCGTCAGTGCGGTGGAGGGTGATCGTACCGATGCTCGAGACCTGACATCTGAATGGCAATCGCTTTATCCGCAAGGTGCCTACATTATTGATCAGGTGGGTTTTGATGGCCTGGATACCGAAAGCACCACCAATGTGCTGGGCTTGTTTAATGAATCGCATATGCGTTACGAAGCCGACCGGGCCAATGATCTCGCGGGTGAGCCTTCACTGCAGGCGATGACGGAAAAGGCTATCGCTATCCTGGATAATGATGAGGATGGCTTTTTTCTGGTCGTGGAATCCGGCCGAATCGATCATGGCCATCACGCGGGCAATGCCTACAATGCGCTGAATGACAGCATTGAGTTTGCGCAGGCAATTGACGCGGCGCGCAATGCGACCCGATCGGATGAAACGCTGATTCTGGTCACGGCCGACCACAGCCACGTTTTCACCATGGCGGGTTATCCCAAGCGCGGCAATCCGATTCTGGGCAAAGTGGTTGCGGTGGGTGAAACCGAGCCGACCAAGGCTGCTGACGGTATGCCGTATACAACTCTCGGTTATAGCAATGGTCGCGGGTTTCACGATCTCGGCACCGAGACAGATGCTGACGCGGTCTATGGTGAGTCTGTCAATGCAGGGCGTGCTGATTTGAGCTTGACTGATACCACCCAGCCCGGATTTCATCAAGAAGCTTTGATACCGCTCTCCAGTGAAACGCACGCAGGTGAGGACATCACCCTGCATGCCATTGGCCCGGGCGCTGATCTCGTACAGGGGGTCATCGAACAAAACCAGATCTTTCACCTGATCAGCCAAGCGCTGGATCTGATGGATTAACGTGGAGAAACCAATGAAAACTCTGACAAAAATGCTGGCAATGACATCAGTGCTCGCGCTGGTTGGATGTGAAGGGGAAGACGGCAAAGACGGTACTAACGCAGTGTCGTCGAGCCAAACTCCGGCGGCAACCTCACTGACCTCCACGCAGCTTGCCAATACGGTTAACAACCCCTGGTATATTGCCTCAGCGCAGCGTGTAGAAGACGCCAAGGCTCAGGCAGCAGCCATCGCCAAAAGCGCCGGCCAGGCCAAGAATGTGATTCTGTTTGTGGGTGATGGTATGGGGGTCTCTACCGTTACCGCCGCGCGGATTCTGCAAGGTCAGTCACTGGGGCTGAACGGCGAAGAGCACAATTTGAGTTTCGACAAGTTTCCCTTTGCCGGTCTGGTCAAAACCTACAATGTTGATGCTCAGACGCCGGATTCCGCTGGCACGATGACCGCTATGGTAACAGGGGTCAAAACCGATGTTGGTGTGATCGGCGTGGATGAAGATATTGTGCGCGGTGATTGCAGTACTGTTAGTGGCAATGAACTCACCACGACATTGGAACTTGCCGAGTTGGCCGGCCTTTCGACGGGCATTGTTTCAACGGCGCGCATCACTCACGCCACGCCGGCAGCTACCTATGCCAAATCAGCGGATCGCAATTGGGAAGATATTTCTGATATGCCGGGCGCGGCTGTTTCCTCAGGCTGTCTCGATATCGCCGATCAGCTGGTGAAATTTGAATCCCTTCTCGAAGGTCGCTACCCCGGTGCTGATGTCGACGGTATTGAGGTGGTTATGGGTGGCGGTCGCCGCCATTTTCTGCCCAATGATCCAGCGAAAAATACCAGCGATGCGGTCAGTGCCGTAGAAGGCGACAGAACGGATGGGCGAGACCTGACGGCTGAATGGCAGGCTACTTATCCGACCGGTAACTACATTATCGATCAGAGCGGATTTAACGCCCTGAATTCTGAAGCGACTGAACGCGTGTTTGCGCTGTTTAATGAATCGCATATGCGTTACGAAGCTGACCGCAACAAAGACCTGGCGGGTGAGCCGTCATTGAGCGACATGACGCGCAAGGCCATTCGCATTCTCGACAACAACGACAAGGGATTTTTCCTGACCGTGGAGTCTGGTCGAATCGATCATGGCCATCACGCCGGCAGTGCCTACGGTGCCTTGACGGAAACCGTTGAGTTGGCCAACGCCGTTAAGGTTGCGTTGGAAGAAACCGATCCTGAAAACACGCTCATTATCGTCACCGCTGATCATAGCCACGTATTTACCATCGCCGGTTACCCCAAGCGCGGTAATCCCATATTGGGCAAGGTTGTTGCCGTTGGGGAAACGGAGGCGACCAAGGCTGCCGACGGCTTGCCTTATACAACACTTGGCTATACCAATGGTCGGGGCTATATGAATCTCGGTGACAGCGAGACCGATGCAGACGCGGCCTACAGCAACCCCATTGATGCCGGGCGTAAAGACTTGAGTCTGGTTAATACCGAATCGAGCGGGTTCCACCAGGAAGCGCTGGTGCCGCTGAGCTCGGAAACCCACGCTGGTGAAGATGTGGGTGTCTATGCGATTGGCCCCGGTGCCCATCTGGTGAGCGGAACCAACGAGCAGAATACGCTGTTTCACGTTATGGACTATGCGCTGAACCTGATCAGCAAAGCGGAGAAAAGCCTGCCTTAATGCGGCGGGTAAGGAGATTCCCTATGGTTAGATGGTCTATGTTCAGAGCATATTGTGTTGCCGCGGCTGTGCTGATGCTATCGCCACTTGGCGTGGCTGCTGAGTGCGAGGTCAATGCCGATGCTATTGGCGCGCACTACGCGATCAGTCAACCGAGTGGCCACACTACTGCGCTTCAATTGTGGCGTCTCGGGGACCGCGCCTTGCAGGTGCGGCCCGAGGCAAAACTGGCGGACAGTTATCGCTCGTTAAGCAATGGCGAGGTGCGTCGGGTGCGCTATTTCGACGCCCACCAGCGGGCGATTGAATACGATCCCGAGGCGGCGGACTGGAGTGCCAAGGCACAGTTGCTACCAGCGCAGGCATTGAAAAAAATGCAGCGTATCGGCAGCAAAGGCAGTGGCTGCAAGCGTATTGAACGCTATCAGCGGGAACTCGCTGACGGTCAGCTCACGGTATGGTGGAACCCGGCGCTGCGCCTGCTGCTGCAACTGGAGCGACGTAATTCGGACGGCCTAACCCGCATAAAGCTGGTTGACCTGAAAGTCGACACGACGACGATACGTGAGGCCTTTGCGGCTCGCGCTGACTATGTGTCCACGGACTATGCCGATATCGGTGATAATGAATCTGACCCCTTTCTTCGCAAGATGATTCGGGTCGGTTTTGTTGAACACGCGCACTGAGAGTGATGCGGTGTTGTCTAGCGATTTAGCACCGCATCGATAAACTTTGCCTGCTCAAGCAGTTCGGCCAAGGGGGTTGCGGGGAGCGATTGAAGTTCTGACAGGAATTGATTGACCTTCTTGCTATCGGTATCGAAATCGATAAGCTTCATCGTTGTTGTGCCTGAGCTCTTGCGGCGGTCCAGCAGTACCACCAGTTTCAGGTCGGGACTCCACCAAACGGTAAGATCCCCTTCTTTTAATGTGCGGTGGTATTTTTCTACGCGTTTACAGCCCTCACCGCTCTCCGACTGAAGCGTCATTTGCTGCAGTGCTTCATCGGCAAACAACTGCCAGCGCCGGGACCAGTCATCGGCTTGCGGTGGCATGATCACACCACGATCATAGTCCTGATAATAGCGGGTATGGGTGAAACTGCCGTCGCGCAGCCACTGCCAGTAATCACTGATTCTTTGATCTGGCCGCTGCTGCACAACCTGGTTGTTGGCCCGCCAAAGGATGAGCGGGCGGGCACCGTTGTCATTCTCACTGATGGTATAGCGGGCCACCAGTGTCGAAGGAGAAAGGCCGCAGGCGTGGGCGGGCAGGGCCGAAACCAGCAGCAGAAACGCAAAAAGGCGATGGCACAACATTGTGTCTATCCGGGCTTATACCCGTCCATTGTGCGTGAGATTGCCGCTTCGATGCCAGACTCAGAAGGTTGCATCCACATCGGCCTCGGCGAAGGCATCACCAATGGTTTTGCCACCGTCGAGGGAGCGGACCTCGATTCCCAGCATATGCACCAGTTGCCGGCTGTAGGCGGTAAGACCCACCAGTGAGCGTGAGCACAGCGCCAGCGCGGCTTCGGCCATCATTTCCACCGGCTCGACCATATCCGGATTCTTGCGCGCGATATCGCGGACATAGTCGGCGCCTGAAGTGAGTACGATGGCTTCGGGTGCCAGGGTGTTGACGTAGATTTTCTCCGGGGCCAGCTCATGGGCCAGGGCTTCACTGTAGCGGGCAAGGGCCGCTTTACTGGCACCGTAGGCGCCGATCACCAGCGCAGCTTCCCGGCTGTCCCGGTAGGGTACGATGGGTTGGTCGATGGTCGCGCTACTCAGGTTAAGCACCCAACCGGCCCCACGCTCGCGCATACCCGGCAGCGCCTGCTGGGTCAGCTCGACGGGCACGTTCACATTCAGGTCGAACATGCGATTGCGGTGCTTGCTGCTGATCAGACTCGGCATGTTCATCACCGAGGTGGCGGCGTTGTTGACCAGAATATCGATCGGGCCGAAGTGCTTGGTAGCGCGCTCAATCAAATCGGCGCGAGCGGCTTCATCCAGCAAGTTGCAGACTTCGGGCGCAGCCTTGCCGCCGCTGGCCTTGATCTCGCCAACCGCCTCTTCCAGTGTGCCCTGCAGGTCGCCGTGGGCGCCGAGCCGCGAGGCGCAGAGCACAACATTGGCGCCTTCGGCAGCAAAACGCCGGGCGATGGCGCGGCCAATGCCCCGGCTGGCGCCAGTGATAAACGCGGTTTTTCCTTCGAGTGATTTCATTATCTCTGTCCTTGTTATTAACGCTTAGTATTGACGGTAGCGGCGCTGCACATGGCGATGGCGAATCAGGCGCTGTTCGGCGCGCTCGGCTTCACTAACGGCCCGGGCCTGGGGCAGTTTCTCGCGAATCTCGCTGACGGCGATCTTCTCTACTTTCAAGGTGGGCCACTGCTCCTTCGGTGGTGGTGTGGGATAGGTCCAGCGCATGGAGGTGTAGCCGTGGGGCAGGCCGGTGGTGCTTACCCAGTTGGCGATGCCGGGGTCTTTGTGGCAGACCACCCAGCGGTAGCCTCCGTCCTCGTCGCGGTCCAGGAAGTGGGCGTTGATATTGGAAGGATAGCTCTCAAAATCCAGCGATTCGCCCCACAAATTCGCCAGGTGAAAACCCATGAAAGCGGGTTCGACCGGTGTGTGGGTTTCGATGAGCAGGGCTTCATCGTCGCCCAGCAGATAGGTGCCGCCAGCGTAGATATTGCTGCTCTGACCACCACCGGTGGCAATGCCTAGGGCGTTGGGCGGATTCATATCGTTGACCGGCATGAAGGGGCGGTCCATCCCCATTTTGTCGCTGATACCGCCGGGGATTTTGCCGTACGTTTCCAGAGTGATAGCGTTAAACGCATTCCAAAAGTGCACCTGATTGCGGGTGATTGTGCCGACTTCGCGCATCAGATTGCTTGCCATCTCGGCGTCAATGGGGGGCTTGATCTCCTGCTCGCAGTCGAGTCGCAATATTTCCAGATCCATCACATCCTGATTTGCCCAGTCGTGGAATAGCTCGCGGCAGGTCAGGTAGCGGCCCACATAGTCGGTGCCGTGGCTGCTGCGTTTGCTGAGCAGGAAGTTGCCTTCATAACCCTCGGGCTTTTCCGGAGCGATCAGAATTTCAAAGCAGCCATCGTCATCGACGAGTAGAGCGCTGCTGTCGAGGGTTGAGGTGTTAATGCGTGAGCCGGGTTTCATTTCCGACAGCTGGCCGCTGTCGCCGGCATAGCCGCTGGAGAGTTCAAAAATAACATATTGCGGGGCGGTGGTGCCGTCGGCTGCTTGTTTGCCGCGCCAGTGGCGCGTATCGGCTGCCTTGCCCCGAACCCGGTAGCGATAATTGCCGTCGATTTCCGCCATCAGGTAAACCGCGTCGGCATTGTCGATAGTGGCGCGGTTGGTGGGCTGGATAGCGCGACGAAACCGCGGGTAGAGCGGGTCGGCCAGTGCGCGTTCGATGCCGCTGAGCATAAAGCCCAGCACGTAGCGGTAGCCTTCGGCGAGATTGCGTTCGGTGGGTGGCGCCGGGTGTAACTCTGGCGTGTCGATGGCGTCTCGGGCCTCCTGAAAACACTGAATCATGTTGTCAAAGGCCGAGCGCAGTTGCTGTTTGATCTGTTTATTGTCGTCGGTCATGGTCTTCTCCGCTTGTCATGCAGCATCGCTGCTGCGAGGCCAGTTGTATTGATCGTAAAAGTCTTCCAGCTCGCTTTCGATGGTCTCTCGTGTAAGCGAGTACTCGCCTAGGCTGTACTCGAATTTTGAGGCGTGGTTCTTTTCCCGCTCGGCCTGGGCCTGCAGGTAGGCATCAAAGCTCTCTGAAAGGTCCAGCCCCAAGGCTTTGTATACCGCATGCACGGTATCCCGTGGTGAGCCGGTAATATCGCGGTAGTCCACCACAATCTGGGGCGTGTTCGGGTGGGCCGCCAGTTGTATGGCCGGGTTGCGGAAGGTTTCAAAGGACAGGTCGCGCAGGGTATCGAGCGATGACTGGTAGTCTGCCTTTTTCCAGCCCTGATGCTGCCAGGATTTTTCCACCAGTTTGAGCAGGCTGGGGATACACTGGTGCGGATCGCGCATCATCACCACAATTTTGGCGTCGGGGAAGGTTTCAATCAGTGAGCCGACCCAGCCACTCATGACAGGGTTCTTGCTCAGGTGTATCTTGTCGCCGCCGTTCAGTAGCAGCTGACGTTTGACGCACTCCTTGTAGTGGTGCAGCCAGCGTTTGCGTTTGGCTGGCATCTGGTCAACATGAAACAGATCAATGACGTCCATCACCGGCAGGTCGGTGGCCCACTGTTGGGTGACGAAGGCGGCGCGCATGGCGAACTGGTCTTCTTCGGAGTTCCAC
>NZ_JBFJUX010000026.1:0-21578 GCF_041624475.1 Litorivivens sp. | reverse complement strand
CGCAAGGAGCGTGAGTTTGAGAGCAAGGAAAAACCGGTTCGACACGAGCCGACGCTCGCTCCGGAAGACGTTGCCATGGAAACTTTCCGCATGGCGGTGGGCAAACAACACGGCATCACCAAGGGTGACATCGTCGGCGCGATAGCCAACGAAGCCGGCATTGAGAACCGCTACATCGGCAAAATTCGTATTTTTGACGATTACAGCATTATCGACCTGCCGGACGGCATGCCCAATGATTTGCTGGCACACCTGCGCAAAGTTCGGGTGCGTCAGCACCCCATGATGCTGGAGCGCGCCACTCGCGCGGGTGACGACAAGCCCAAGCGCAACCCGAAAAACCGCGGGCCTAAAAAGCCGGGCGCCGGGAAAGACTTTGCTGCGAAGAAGCCCCACAGCGGGCCGCGCAAGCGACCCAAGGAATAAGCGCCTAAAACCGCCCCCGGCCGTGAGGCGGCGGCGGTTTTAATCGTCCTGCAGCTGGTGTAGCACGAAGTGCAGAATCCCGCCGTGACGGAAGTAATCCATTTCACTCACGGTATCGATCCGGCATCTCGCCAGCGCTTCGTGCCGGTTGCCGTCATTGCGACTGACCACAATCTTGACCTTCATCCCCGGTTCGAGAATATCTTCCAGGGGCTCAATACTCACCGTCTCGTCACCGTGTAACTGCAACATTTCGCTGTCGTTTTCGATCTGCAGTGGCAACACACCCATCCCCACCAGATTCGAGCGATGAATCCGCTCAAAGCTTTCGGCAATTACCGCTTTCACACCTAGCAGATTGGTGCCCTTTGCGGCCCAGTCGCGGCTGGAGCCGGTGCCGTATTGCTCGCCGGCAAAAATCACCAGCGGCGTATTCTGCTCCCGGTATTTCATGGCCGCGTCGTAGATACTCATCTCCTCGCCATCCGGCATAAAGCGGGTATAGCCACCCTCGCGGTCCACCATCTTGTTGCGCAGGCGCACATTGGCAAAGGTGCCGCGCATCATCACCTCGTGATTGCCGCGCCGGGAACCGTAGCTGTTGAAATCCTTGGGCTCGACGCCGTTTTCACGAAGGTATTTACCTGCCGGACTTTCCAGCGCGATTGCCCCGGCCGGAGAGATATGGTCCGTGGTTACACTGTTGCCGAGAATGGCCAGAATGCGAGCATTTTTAACTTCCGGAAACCTTTCCAGCGGATCGCCTAAGTCATCAAAAAACGTGGGACAGTGAATGTAAGTGGAGTCGTCCTGCCAGTCATAGGTTTTACCCTCGCCCGCATCCAGACTCTTCCACACGTCCGTGCCTTCAAACAGCCCTTCATAAGCCGAGTGAAACATTTTGCCGTCGATGGATTTGCGCACCGCCTGTATTTCATCGTTGCTCGGCCAGATATCCACCAGATACACCGGCTTGCCGTCGCTGTCTTCACCCAAAGGTTCCGACTGCAGATCAATAACCGTGGTGCCCGCCAGCGCAAAGGCCACCACCAGCGGCGGTGAGGCCAGCCAGGCCGCACGCACGTTGTTGTGGATGCGCCCTTCAAAGTTACGGTTGCCGGACAGCACTGCACTCACCACCGCGTGTTTATCGGCAATCGCCTTGTCGATAGCTTCGGGCAACGGCCCGGAATTGCCAATGCAGGTGGTGCAACCGTAGCCCACCAGATTAAAGCCCAGCGCGTCGAGATCTTCCTGCAGGCCGCTTTGAGCAAAGTAGTCACTCACCACCTTGGAGCCCGGAGCCAGTGAGGTTTTTACCCAGGGCTTTACCTTCAAACCCCGCTTGTGAGCAGCCTTGGCCATCAGGCCCGCTGCCAGCATCACGTCGGGGTTGGAAGTATTCGTGCAGGAGGTAATAGCGGCAATCACCACCGCCCCTTCGGGCATGTTGAAGCCCATTTCCGGCACCGGAATTTCATCATCGGCCTTGCGGTCAAACTCGTGAATGCATTCGGTGATGGCCGATTTCAGGCCACTGAGGGATACCCGGTCCTGCGGCCGCTTGGGCCCTGCGAGACTGGGCTCCACGGTAGAAAGATCCAGCGTGAGTTCGGCGCTGAACACCAGATCGGCCTCATCGTCGCGCCATAGGCCCTGAGCCTTGCTGTAGTCTTCCACCAGCTGCAGGGTCGCATCGTCACGCCCCGTCAATCGCAGGTACTCGATGACCTTGTCATCCACCGGGAAGAAGCCACAGGTTGCACCAAACTCCGGTGTCATATTGGCGATGGTAGCGCGATCGGTGACCGCCAGATCAGCCAGCCCCGGACCATAGAATTCAACAAACTTACCCACCACGCCGTGCTTGCGCAGCATCTCCACTACCGTAAGCACCAAGTCAGTAGCCGTCACTCCAGCTTTCAGGCGACCGTTCAGCGCAACGCCAACAACCTCTGGCAATAGCATCGATACCGGCTGACCCAATAAGGCAGCCTCCGCCTCAATACCGCCAACGCCCCAACCCAGCACACCCAGACCGTTAATCATCGGGGTATGGCTGTCTGTGCCCACCAAGGTGTCGGGGTAGGCCTCACGCACGCCGTCAACGTCCCGTTGCCACACGACCTTGCCCAGATACTCGAGATTGACCTGGTGGCAGATTCCCGTGCCGGGTGGCACTACCTGAAAATTATCGAAGGCCTGCTGGCCCCACTTGAGAAAGCGATAGCGCTCACCGTTGCGCTCCATCTCCAGTTTTACGTTATCGCCAAATGCGCGCGATGAGGCAAAGTGATCAACACTGACCGAGTGATCGATCACCAGATCCACCGGTACCTGTGGGCTGATCAATGACACGTCACCGCCGCGCTTGGCCACCGCCTCGCGCATGGCGGCCAGGTCAACAATCGCCGGCACACCCGTAAAGTCCTGCATCAGCACTCGCGCCGGTGAAAAATTGATATCAGTGCCCTGATGAGGCTCGTCCACCCAGTTCAGAAAGGCGTCAACATCCTTCTGACTGGCTGATTTATTAAAGAAGCGAAGCTGGTTTTCCAGCAGCACTTTGAGAGAGTTGGGCAGACGCTTGTAGCGATCGTCTCCCAGCTTGTCAAAGGCGTAGTAACGGTAGGTTTCACCGTGGGACTGCAGACTGGCACTGAAAGGGTTGTTGCTCATCCGTAAACTCCCGCTCACTGTGGCGATTGAAATATCTGGGACTAGAAATCTATTATTGCAATATAGGCTACAGCACCCGTCTCGTATTGCAAAACCCCCACAATTTCCGAAAGTTATTCGCTCTACCGGGCAAAGGGAGCGGCTGTTAGAATGTTTCTTTACTCCGACGACAGGCGTATGACCGACTTCCGGCAACAGTTTCTGGCGCTTGATAAACTCCTCCGCAAGCACCGCAATTACTGGCACTGCCAGCCCTTTGTCAATGCGCCAGAGTGGGCGGATAAAGTCGACTTTCTGAATGAGATTGACGACGATCGAATTCATCTGGCCCAGGCCAGCGACAGCGCCCTGCTCCAACTATTCCAGGGCCAATTTCCCGAACTCTGTGAGCATATTGCCGAACTCAGTACGATCCCTGCCCGTCAATCAGAAACCCCCAGTCACACGCCGCCCTTTGTCCCCGGCCGAAAATGGCAGCAAATTGAAAGCTTCGCCAACTGTATCAAACCCCTCTCACACCCCACACTGGAATGGTGCTGTGGTAAGGCACACCTGAGTCGCTACCTTAGCCAGCTCAGCGCCAGTGAAGCCCACGGCCTGGAAATTGATGCCGCCTTGGTGGCAGCCGGCAATGCCCTAGCACAAAAAGCACAGCAGCCGGTCCATTTGATTCAAATGGATGTTCTTGATAGCCCGGCAGTCCACCACATTTCGAGCAAATGTCACGTAGTTGGCCTGCACGCCTGCGGCGGCCTGCACCGTAAATTGCTCACAGATGCCACCGCGCAGCAGGCGGCGCGCCTGAGCTATTCGCCCTGCTGTTATCACAAATTTCTGGATCGCGCGTTTCAAGCACTTTCAGCTGAAGGGCAAAACAGCGAACTGCAACTGACACTCGCCGACTTGCGCACGGCAGTGCGTCAGAACAGCACCGCTGGCAGCGCCGAACGACGACGCCATCATCAGCAGCAGCGCTGGCGTCTCGGCTTTGACGAATTGCAGCGCGAACTGCGCCAAGTGGATCAATATTTACCCACCCCGCCCCTGCCAGCCTCCGCTCTGCAGCAGGATTTCGAATACTACTGCCGCCTGTTAGGCGAGCAAAAAAAGCTACACCTGCCTGCGGGCATAAATTTTTCAGCCTTTGAGCAGCGAGGCAGAGAGCGCTACCGGGCTGTCATCCGTCAGGAGCTGATCCGCGCGCTATTCCGGCGTCCGCTGGAATTGTGGCTGGTACTGGATCAAATCCTGTTTTTACAGACCGCTGGTTATCACTGCGAACTGACGAGTTTCTGCCCGCAGTCCGTAACACCCCGCAACCTATTAGTTGACGCATACCGCCAACACTGACACGCGCCTCAGCCTGCGTCAGTTTCCAGAAGGGGTTCAATAACTCCACAGGCAACACGCTTGCCGGCGTTGCCCGCTGGTTGTGATGCAAGATCGTCGGGCTGCGCGTGTAAGATCAGGGCTTTTCCCAGAATCGACGTTTCACCGTTAAAGGTTATGGTGTCCGATTTAAGCTCGGTTCGCACTCTTCCTTCAGCATTTGCCGCTATATTGCCCAGATCACCCGCGTGATGCTTGCCGTGCGCCGGTGCACCGTGTCGTCGGTTGGTTGGATTAAAATGGCCACCGGCAGATTGGGCATCTGCGGCTGAGCAATCACCGCGTTCGTGAATATGAATGCCATGCCTGCCCGGCTTCAAGCCAGCAACTTCAACCTTTACTCGGAGCCCGTCGTACTCCGGATCGTGCCGAAAAGTCACAATCCCCGAGACACTGCTTCCGGATGTCGATTCAAGTCGGGCATTGGCCGAGGTAATCTCCTTGCCTTTTTCCGTTGCCTGCGGCGGCTCGGTCTTTGAGGCATTGATTGCAAAAACCGGTATTGCTGCCAACGAAAAAGCCGCAAGAAATATTGTCCTGCGCAAAAAAGGTCCCGTCACTTTATCCTCCTTATCTCTTAAAACAACATGTCAGACATAACGGAGCCTACTGCACGACATTGGCAGAATCCTCATTAAAAGTTGCGTAATACCGAGTAAAAATTCACATCAGCTTCAACCGAAATTCCCCGAGTGGTAGCTTGCGATTTCTTGCCGAACCCTAATCTCGACCAACCGCGCAATTCACGCACGCTGAAGGAGACTTTCGAATGAAAATTCAACGTATCGAAACACCCGGAATAGCGCACTTTGCTTATGTAATAGCCGACGGTACTGAAGCTGCGGTAGTCGATCCGGGACGTTTCCCGGAGCCCTATCTAGAAGCTGCTGCCGCATATGGCGCGCGTATCACCCATATTATTGAAACCCATCGCCAGGAAGATTTTATGATGGGCTCTTCGTATCTGGCCCAACAAACTGGAGCCCAGGTGGTTAACGGAGATTTCGAAACCTTTGGTCACGGCGATGTGCGTCTGCAAGATGGCGAAACTTTTGATGTTGGCAACCTGCACTTTAAAGCGCTACACACACCCGGACACACCCCGGAAAGCATGTGCTACCTCCTCTGCCTGGATAACGACAGCGACAAACCGTGGGGCATTTTTACTGGCGACACTCTGTTTTTTGGCACCACGGGCCGTACAGATTTGCCTGACGCCAATCGTTCGGTTGAGAACGCCGGTCTGCTTTACGATTCGGTCCACTCCAAGCTCGCGCGGGTTGCAGATACCGCACTGGTGTTCCCCGCCCACGGCCCTGGCTCGGTTTGCGGCAGCGGCATGGCAGAAAAACCCTATTCCACCCTCGGTGATGAAAGGCTGTACAACGATGTCTTTATCCTGAGCCGCGATGACTTTGCCAGGAAAAAAGGCGGCGAAAACAATCCGCGCCCACCCTACTTCCGGCTGATGGAAAGGCTAAACCTGGAAGGTGGTCGCCCTCCTCGCAAATCGGCCAACGCGGTGTCTCTGTTAGGCCCCTCGGAATTTCACGATAACAGCGGCGGCAAACTTATTTTTGATACACGCGAGCCTGAAGGTTTTGGCGGCGGCCACGTCCCCGGCAGCCACAGCATATGGATGGGCGGATTGCCGGTCTTCGGTGGCTGGATTGCCGACGAAAACTCTTCGGTTTATCTGCTTACTGAGCGCGATGGTGAGATAGAAGAAGCGGCCAAGCATCTCGAGCGAATCGGTATCGACGGCGTTGCGGGTGCTCTTTCAGGGGGATTCAGTACATGGCGCAAATCCGGCTTGCCTATCGAATCCTCTGGCACCATTACCCCGCGCGAATTGGCCCAGCACCGCGACGATTTTCAAATACTGGATGTACGCGAGATCGACGAATTTGATAGCGGTCATATCGACGGCGCGGTCAATGTGTTCGTCGGTTATCTGAAGGATAAGATCAACGAGCTCGACTTTGACAAGCAATCGCCAGTGGTCGTCACTTGCGGAGTAGGCCATCGCGCCGGATTGGGTGTGAGCATTCTTCTTCAGGAAGGGTTCACCGATGTGCGCAATCTGCTCGGCGGCATGAGCGCCTGGAATACGCTTGAATTACCGGTCGAGAGTTGACCACCGCAGTGCCAATTATTTTGGGAGCAGTAACAAGGCCAGCTAGCACTGGCCTTAGAATCTCCCGCGCTAAGGAAGGTTAGAGCTTGCCCTGTTCTTTTGCCATATCCAGCGCCAGATCTTCGATCATGTCTTCCTGACCGCCAACGGTGCGGCGACGGCCGAGTTCCACCAGAATATCCCGTGAAGACACGCCGTACTTCTTGCTGGCGCGTTGTGCAAACAGCAGGAAGGAGGAGTACACACCGGCATAACCCAGTACCAGCGCATCGCGGTCGATGCGGATCGGCTGATCCATGATCGGCGTAACAATTTCTTCCGCCACATCCATGATCTTGTACAGATCAATACCGTGCTGCACGCCCATACGATCGGCAACAGCAGTAAACACTTCCAGCGGTGTGTTACCGGCGCCAGCACCGAGACCCGCAACCGAACCGTCAATGCGGTTAGCGCCGTTTTCAACAGCCACCAGTGAGTTCCATACGCCCAGACTCAGGTTGTGGTGAGCATGAAAGCCCAGCTCGGTTTCCGGCTTGAGCTCTTTGCGCAGGAGGCTGATACGCGAAGCCACATCGTCGGGCAGCATAAAGCCGGCCGAATCGGTGCAGTAAATACAGTTGGCACCGTAGCTTTCCATCAGCTTAGCCTGCTCCAGAATTTCCTCCGGCTCAATCATGTGGGCCATCATCAAAAAGCCAACCGTATCCAGCCCCATTTCAGCAGCCATTTGAATATGCTGTTCAGAAACATCGGCTTCGGTGCAGTGAGTGGCCACGCGAATGGTGGTCACGCCACAGTCGACGGCCATTTTGAGGTGGTCGACGGTACCGATACCGGGCAACAGCAGCGCGGAAATTTTCGCGTTTTTCACTGCGCCACAAACGGCTTTCAGGTATTCCTCATCGCTGTGCGCGGGAAAGCCGTAGTTGACAGAAGCACCGCCCAGACCATCACCGTGGGTGACTTCGATCATCGGCATACCAGCGTCGTCCAAGCCCTTGGCAACCGCGACCATTTCGTCGAGGCTGATTTTGTGTTGCTTGGCGTGCATGCCGTCGCGCAGACACATATCGTGCAGGGTGACTTTTTTACCTTTCAAATCCATGCTGCAAATCCTCTCTTAAGCGGCGACCGGCTTGGGCTCAAAACGCCCGGCCTGAATTTCCTGTGCGTACATTTCGGCGGTGCGCAGACCGGCGGCGGTCATAATGTCCAGATTACCCGCGTACTTGGGCAGGAAGTCACCAAGACCTTCAACTTCCATAAAGATAGACACGCGCTTGCCGTCGAATACGGGGCCGTTTTTCAGTTTGTAGCCGGGCACGTATTTCTGCACTTCTACAATCATCTCATCCACAGACTTGCGAATCGCATCCTGATCGGGCTCGTCTTCGGTCAGGCAGTGAATGGTGTCACGCATAATCAACGGGGGCTCGGCCGGGTTAATCACGATGATCGCCTTGCCTTTGTCAGCGCCACCCACAGTTTGAATGCCATTGGCGGTGGTACGGGTGAATTCATCGATATTTTTCCGCGTACCGGGGCCGGCCGATTTGGATGAGACGGTCGCCACAATCTCGCCGTAGGTCACTTTCTGTACCCGGGAAACGGCAGCTACCATCGGGATCGTCGCCTGACCACCACAGGTCACCATGTTCACGTTCATGGCCTGGGCTGCTACCGCATCTTTCAAGTTAACCGGCGGCACGCAGAAGGGACCGATGGCCGCAGGCGTCAGGTCGATCATCACCGCGCCCCGCTCATTGACCTTGCGGGAGTTTTCCGCATGTACGTAGGCCGAGGTGGCATCGAAACAGATTTGCACACCGTCTTCTTTCATCGTGGGTAGCATGCCATCCACGCCATCAGCTGTGGTTTTCAAGCCCAGCTCCTGAGCGCGGGCCAAGCCGGGTGAATCGGGAACCACACCCACCATCCACACCGGTTCGATATATTCGCTGCGCAGTGCCTTGATCAATAGGTCGGTGCCGATATTGCCGGGACCAATGATTGCTGCTTTGATTTTTTCAGCCATGATTGCCTCTCGTTAAAACGTTTCCCTCACCCCGGCCCTCTCCCAAAGGGAGAGGGAGTTCACCGCCTGAGCTGTGGCAGTGCGTCCCCTCTCCCTCTGCGAGAGGGTTAGGGTGAAGGGCAAAATTACACGAACTGGCAGCTCGCGCTGCCAACACCTTCCAGTTCCATTTCCATCTTGTCGCCCGCTTTCACATCTTCCAGCGGCACCAGCGAGCCGGACAGAATCACTTCGCCGGCCTTAAAAGGGATATCATACGCCCCGAGTGTATTGGCCAGCCAGGCCACCGCCGTCAGGGGGTTGCCCTGAACTGCACTACCCAGGCCTTCACTGAGAAATTCGCCGTTCTTTTTGACGACCACTTTCAGGTTCGGCAAATCGACTGTTCGAGGATCAACTTTCTCCTCGCCCAGCACAAACACACCACAGGAGGCGTTGTCAGCGACCGTATCCTGAATTTTGATTTTCCAATCCTTGATACGTGAATCGACAATCTCAAAGCAGGGCATGATGTAATCGGTAGCATCCAGTACATCCTGTTCCGTCACACCGGGACCACTCAAATCTTTCTTCAGCTTGAAACCGATTTCCGCTTCAGCGCGCGGTGCAATCAGGTTTCCCGCAACAGGAATATCGGCGCCGTTGGCATATTCCATTTTGTCGGTAAGAAAGCCAAAGTCTGGCTGATGCACACCCAGCATGTCCTGCACGACCTTGCTGGTGACGCCAATTTTTTTGCCGATAATTTTCTCACCGGCTTCAACGCGGCGGCTAACCATGCGCAGGGAAATGTAGTAGGCATCGTCGATGGTGATATCCGCTTCACGTTCCGTAAACGGCGTCAGCGTGCTTTGAGTAGTCAGCGCTTGGTACAACTCGTCACCAAGTTTTTCCTGTTTCGCTTTATCCATTACGCAAAAAATCCAGTGTCATACGATTAAACAAATCCTTGTGCTCAACCATTACCCAGTGACCGCATTCGGAAACAATCGTCAGGCGAATATTGCTGCATTTTTTGGTGAGCTTGGCGATACCGGTTTCCGGCATCATGTTTTCGTTGGCCCCCCAGAAGGCGATAATGGGACAGTTCAATTCACCCAGCTGGTCCTCCATGTTGGGCACCACCATGGTGTTGATGACCTGCATGTTCTGCTGCTGAAAAATACCCCAGCGCTCGTTCACCAATTGCTCGTCCACATGCTTGTCGTCATACACCAGACCGCGACGGATAAACTGTTCCAGCGCATCCTTGTTTGGGCCGCCGGTAAACACTTCCTTCATAATCGCCATGCCGGGCATAGCAAAATACGACGGTTGGTCCTCAATGCCGCCGGGCGCCATCAGGTTCAGGGTTTTTACCTGATCCGGGTAGGTCAGCGCGAAGCGAATGGCAATAGCCCCACCCAGTGAGTTGCCGATCAGGTGAACACTATCCACGCCAATCACATCCAAGGTCTGCTTCACGCACTCGACAAAGAAGTCGATGTGGTATTCCACATCGTCGGGTTTATCGGAGTAACCGTACCCAATCAGATCGGGAACGATGGAACGAAAGCCGTTCTCTGCGAGAAATGGGTAGTTGAACTTGAAGTTGCTGTGGCCGCTGGCACCGCTGCCGCTGCCATGCAGAAACACCACCGGCTCACCACTTCCCTGATCCAGATAGTGAATGGTGTGGCCATTGGCCAGCTTCGCGTAGTGACCTTCAGGTAATCCTTCAACCAACTGCGGCATCGCTCGGCTCCTTAGAGGTTCAGATCAGTATTGTCGTTGCCAAACTGTACACCGCCAAAGTTATTGGCGTACATGTTCACATTGTTCGCCACGTGGGCCTGGCTGGCCATAATATCCAAATGACGCTCCAGCACCCCGTTGCCGAGGAAAATGCCCTTCGAGCCAACCGCTTTCAGCATGCGCGCCGACAGCTCAGCGCAGCGATCAGCCACCACCGCCGAATCAAAGCGGTACTGCACACGATCATCGATCGAAATGGGCTGGCCAGTGCGGGCACAATCCATCATCGCATCAAAGTTGGCGAACATGGTGCGTTTCATTTCCACAATCGCCGTTTTCACATCAGCCGCCAAGCGGCGGGCAAAGGGGTCATCGGACATTTTCGCCGGGCCAACCATGCGGGTTTTGGCGGTTTCGATATAAGCTTCCAGTGCGCCTTCCAGCGCGCCCAGCGACGCCGTGCAGACGGCGCGTACAAAGACCTGACCAAAGGGCAGGCGGAATACCGGCGCGTTATTGACGGCGTTACCGGGGTTGTCGCAGTTGTGACCATCCAGCAGTTTGTGAGTGCGATGCTCGGGCACAAAAGCGCCTTCCACGCGAACATCCTGACTGCCAGTCGCTTTCAGACCCACCACATGCCAGGTATCGATGATTTCGTAGTCGGACTTGGGTACCAGAAAGGTACGGTAGTTGCGCATATCAAAGGGCGCGCCCTCTTCTGGCACCACCGCGCCCAGGAAAACCCAATCGCAATGCTCGCTGCCGCTGGAAAAGCCCCACTGACCGCTCAATTTGTAACCACCCTCGACTTTCTCGACTTTACCCACCGGGGCGTAGGAGGAAGAAATCAGAGTGGTGGGATCATCCTTCCAGACGTCCTGAGCGGCCTGGTCGTCAAACAGCGCCAGCTGCCAGTTGTGCACGGCCACCACGCCCAGCACCCAAGCGCTGGACATGCAGGCTTCAGCAATCTTCATCTGTACCGCATAAAACACCTGCGGATCAAGGGCATAGCCGCCCCACTGCTCGGGCTGCAGCATCTTGAAAAAGCCGGCGGCCTGAAAATCGGCGATGGTTTCATCGGGAATACGGCGCAGCTCAGCAGCCCGGGCGCTGCGCTCGCGCAGAGCGGGTTGCAGGTCTTGTGCACGCTGCAATAAAGTTTGCGCCAGTTCTGAAGTCAGCCCTTTGTCGTTATCTACACGAACGGTACCGTCCATCGCCTCTACTCCCGGTTATCACTAAAGGCGAAAATTCTATCGGATTGGCTGGCCGCGACTATAGTCCAAATGGGCCATATTCCGCCCGGCAAATCGGCCACTGACCGGCAATTACTGCCCACAGGGCAAGGGTTTAGCGCCGAGCTGAAAGCGTTCAGCGCTAACTTAAGGGGGCGCGAGACTCCCGTCTCGCCAACACCGGCACCAGTAGAATGGCGGGAATACCCACAGCCGCCGCCACTAGGAAGAAATAGCTATAACCGCTGGCATCGACAATCAAACCGGAGAACCCGCTGAAGAACTTGCCTGGCAGCGTCATCAGTGAGCTAAACAGCGCATACTGAGTTGCCGTATAGGCGCGATTGGTCAGCCCGGACAGATAGGCCACAAAGGCGGTAGCGGCGATACCGCCGCTGACATTGTCAGCGCTGATTACCACCATCAACGCGCGAATATCCGGGCCGATATGCGCCATCACCGCAAACAGGATATTGGTAGCGGCAACCAGCACTGCGCCCAGCATCAAGGGTTTGTATACGCCCCAGCGCACCACCAGTACCCCACAGAGAAAAGAACCGGCAACGCTCATAAAAAAACCGAACACTTTGGCCACCGAGGCAATTTCCGACTTACTGAAACCCAGATCCAGATAGAAGGGGTTGGCCATAATGCCCATGGTGATATCGCTCAATCGAAAGACGGCAATAAAGAGAAGGATCACCAGCGCAAAGGAACCGTTGCGTCGGAAAAAATCGGTAAAGGGGCTGACCACCGCATTGGCAAACCACACACCAATATCGGTAAGCCGATCTTTGTGGCGCCCAAATACCGGCTCGGGAAGTTCTCGCTCCGGCTCAGCGATAAGCAGAACCGTAATCACACCCACCGCCATCAAGGCCGCCATGCTGAGATAGGCCAGCAGCCAACTGCCAAAATCGGCAATAAACAGCGCACCCGCACCCGCCACCAGCAGGGCGACCTTGTAGCCAAATACATAGCTGGCCGACATGGCCCCCTGATAGTTTGTGATAACCGCCTCTATGCGATAGGCGTCAATGGCGACATCCTGGGTGGATGAAGAAAAAGCGACCAGTAATGCCAGCAGCGCCACCGCCGGCAACTGGCTGGACGGGTCGACAAAGGCCATCCCCGCCAGACCACCGGCCACCCCCAGTTGTCCAAGCAGGATCCAGCTGCGGCGCTGACCTAAGCTGCCACCTATAACAGGCAACACCAGTCTATCTACCACCGGCGCCCACAGCACTTTGATGGAATAGGTGATGCCCACCCAACCGAAAAAACCGATGGCACTGCGCGCCACCCCTGCGTCGGTGAGCCAGGCGGTGAGAGTGGAAAACACCAGCAGGAAGGGAAGACCAGCACTGAAGCCAAGGAAAAACATGGCCAACACACGCGGCTGGGTGTAGATCCGGGCGGCTTCCAGCCAGCCCACTTGCGAATTCTGCATTATCCGAATGGTCGACGAGTCAGAGAAAGGCCCATGCTATACTGCGCCGCTTGTTTTCGCGAGGACTGTGCGCGCAGGGAGCCATGACGCCAATACTGGAAGTTAGAAACCTTACCAAGCACTACCGTCTGGTCCAGGCGTTGAAGGGCATCTCCTTCAGCATACCGACCGGCATCTGTTTTGGCTTGCTTGGCCCGAACGGCGCCGGCAAGTCCACCACCATCGAAATGATAGAGGGCATCAAAACGCCTTCCAGTGGCGAGATCCTTTACAAAGGTGTCCCTCGCGGCAAGGACTTTGCCCAGCAGTGCGGCATCCAGTTTCAATCCACCGCCCTGCCCGATTTTTTGCTGGTGCGGGAAGTGCTGGCCCTGTTCCACAGTTTCTACAACAAAACGCTGGCTATCGCCGAATTGGTTAGCCTGTGTGATCTGGGTGAATTTCTGGATCAGGAAGCCAATCGTCTGTCAGGCGGCCAAAAGCAGCGCCTGTTACTTGCCCTCGCCCTGATCAACGACCCGGAAATTGTTTTTCTGGATGAACCCACCACCGGCCTCGACCCCCAATCCCGGCGCCGTTTCTGGCACCTGATTGATCGCATAAAAAAACAGGGCAAGACCGTCATTCTCACTACTCACTATATGGACGAAGCCGAATCGCTCTGCGACGATCTGGTGATTATTGATCACGGCACCATCGTCGATCAGGGCTCCCCCCAGTCGCTGTTGCAGAAACACCTGCCCCATCGTCAGGTCTCGCTGCATACCGACTCAGAAATTGAAACCGCCGCCATTACCGGCGAAGTCAGCTTCAGCCCCGGCGTGGTCACCATCGATACCCTGAGCGTCGAGCAAACCCTGCAGGAATTGATGGCCTTCAATCTCGACCTGTCCACTTTAAGGGTGCATAACCCGACGCTGGAAGATCTGTTCATTAAACTCACTGGACATGCATTGAGGGACTGATTCACATGCGCAAGTTCTGGGCGCTGTTTACCGCGCGCAACATGGAATTTTATCGGGACCGGGCGGCACTATCCTGGGCCTTTATTTTTCCACTACTTATTATTGTCGGTTGTGCACTGGTGTTCTCCAAGCCGGATCAGACCCTGATCCGCTTGGGCCTGATCGGAGAAATCGGCGGCTATAACGAACTGGCACTGGCGCAGCAAAATTACGTAGAAGTGACCGAATACTCCGCCCCTGAACGCGCGCTGGAGCAGATCGCCCATCACCAGATCGACCTCCTGGTCAAAAAGGAAACTCCAGGCTATCGCTATTGGGTCAACCCGGAGTCTTCTCCCGGGCTCGCGGCGCAACAACTGCTTCGCTCTCTCGATAGCGACAAGCTACTGCAAGAAGAACAACTGAGCGGACAAGCCGTGCGCTATGTGGACTGGGTAATGCCCGGCGTGCTGGCAATGAATATGATGTTCGCCTCGCTGTTTGGTATTGGCTATGTGATCGTGCGCTACCGTCAGAACGGCGTCCTGAAGCGCTTTCAGGCCACCCCGGTAAGCGCGCTGCAGTTTATTGTGGCACAGGTGACGTCACGATTGATGATAGTGGTATTGGTCAACGGGCTGATCTTTGTCGGCTGCGACTACTTTTTAAACCTGTTGATGCTGGGTGACTACGGCCTGCTGTTGCTGATTGCACTGGCCGGTGCCCTGTCCCTGCTGTCACTTGGTCTGGTGATTGCCTCGCGCACGGCCAGTGAAGAACTGGCTGGCGGCTTGCTCAATACGCTAACCTGGCCGATGATGTTTTTCTCGGAAATCTGGTTCAGTCTGGAGAACGCGCCCGGCTGGATCCAGTCACTGGCCAATATTATGCCGCTGACCCATGTGGTTAATGCTGCTCGCGCGGTAATGATTGAAGGTGCAGGCTTTGCGGCAATCGCCCACCACCTGATTGCACTGCTTGTTACCACGGTACTGTGCCTGCTATTGGCCGCGCGTCTGTTTCGCTGGCAACGGGAGTAAACGTTACATGAAATTACCGCCCTTTCTGGTTCACCAATTGGCCCACTCCTCCAGCCCTTTGAACCGGTGGCGGGCAAGGCGAATCAACGGCCTGTTTTCTGCACCGCCCGTCGAGTTTTATTACGAAGCCGGAGACCCACACTCCCACCTGGCCGCGCAATTGCTGCCACAACTTTTAGAGCACCTCGATGCCCCGCTGAAAATTTTTATCGTCAGCCAGGAGGAAAGCCCTATCTACCCGGAGCTGGAACGCCAGCGCCGCTACAACCTAGAAGACGCCCGGAGAATAGCGCCGGCCTATGGCCTGACATTTCCAGCGGATGCCCAACTGCCCAGCGAAGAGCAGCGGCTGTTGGTAGCGCAACAACTGCTGCAGCTTTGCAGCGATCCGGAAGCTTTTGCGGAACAGGAAAAGACGCTGAGCCAGAGCCTGTTTGCAGATACGCCCCTCGATATTACTTTACAGCCAGAGACCCAAGAACAACTGGCTCTTAACAACGCTCGCCGAGCGCACCTTGGCCACTATCTGCCGGCGATGTGGCAGTTTAATGGGCAGTGGTTCTGGAGTGTCGATCGCTTCGACCGGCTGGTTGCCTCAGTCACGGCGAAGGGGCTTTGGCGTGGCCAGCTGCCGGCTCTTACCTTTAATCCTGAGAACGCCGAACTCCCTGCCGTGCCGGCGGGTACTGCGCTGGAGTGTTTTCTGAGTTTTCGCAGCCCCTATTCCTTTATTGCCGCCACGCAACTGCAGCGTAAACGCAATGAGCTAACGGCACCGCTCGATATTCGCCCGGTGTTGCCCATGGCCATGCGCGGATTCAAGGTTCCCCTCGCCAAACGCCTGTATATCCTGCGCGATGCAGCGCGCGAAGCCAGCCGCCTGGACATCCCCTTTGGCTATTGCGCCGACCCTATTGGAGACGGTGCCCTGCGCGCCCTGAAGACATTTAGCACTGCAGCCACCACTGAGCAAAAGCTGGATTTCATCGTCTCGGCAGGGCGCGCTGCATGGTCGGAGGGGGTCGATCTGGCAACCGATGATGGCCTGGCGAAAGCCAGTGAACGGGCCGGGCTGGAATGGTCGGCGGTGCAGGCCGCCATCGCAGAGGCCGACATAGACTACGCTGAAGCCAATCGAAACGCCCTGTTTGCCGCTGGCCTTTGGGGAGTGCCGGCCTTCAAGCTGGGAGACTTTGCGACCTGGGGGCAGGATCGATTGTGGATGGCGGAGGAAATATTGCGCAGACAGTAATTCCTCAAGCGCTCAATTCATCTTTCCTAGGTGGAATAGAGTAGGTGCCTGTTACATGAGCGACCGGCTCTTCTTGCCCCTCTGAATACAGCGTCACTTCCCCCACGGCCAGGACCTTACCCAACTTGATCAATCGGCATTCGGCCAACAGCGCCCGATCAGCCAAGGGTTTACGCAGGAAGTTGATATTGAGATTGGTGGTCACCGCCAGCGCAACCAGTCCGATTTCACCCAGTATCGCAACGTATAGCGCCGCATCTGCCAGCCCCATAAGCGTTGGGCCGGACACGGTGCCTCCTGGCCGCAGGTGAGACTCGTCGACCTGCTGGCGCAGTGTTGAGCTGTTATCCCCCACGGCGAGAACTTCAACCTTGGCTTGCGGAAAGGATTCCTTCATAAATTCGCGAATGTCGTCGAGCGCCATGCTACCTGTCCTTGTGACTCAGTCGTTGATTTTGCTTTCGTAGAGAACTGGGCGTGCGCCCTGTCCAGTTGCGAAAGGCGTGGCAGAAATTGGCCGCTTCACTGTAGCCGAGGCGTTCGGCCACCTGTTCCAGCGAGAGCGAGTGATCGGCCAGATATTGTTCGGCCAGCTCCAGTCTCAACGCCTGCTGTATCTCCCGGAAACTGGTGCCTTCATCGCTCAATCGCCGGCGCAGGCTTCGTTCACTGAGCTGCAGATAATCGCAAACGGCGCCGATACCGCGAAAGCGACTGCGAGTTATGGCGGCCCGGACCTTGAGGGAAAACGGTTCTTCTCCGCCTTGTCTTGCCACCAGCTCACGGCACTGCCGAACGCAGGCCGACCAGGTGATCGGGTTGGCCTGAGGCAGAGGCTTGCCCAGCTCGGCTAATGAGATAATGGCTGCAGTGTGATCGCTGCGCCAGCGGACTTCACAGTCCAGCAAGCGGCTGAGCATGGCTGAGTGGGCGGGTTCCGGCAGCGCTATATCCACCCGCTCAACGGGCAGGCGGCGTCCAGCAATTTCGCTGGCGATCATCAACGTCACCATCAGGTCGCGCTCCAGCACAAAGGCCTGAACCGGTCCGTCCGGGT
This sequence comes from Litorivivens sp., assembly GCF_041624475.1. Lineage (GTDB taxonomy): Bacteria > Pseudomonadota > Gammaproteobacteria > Pseudomonadales > Spongiibacteraceae > Litorivivens. Next base: position 4,191 of record NZ_JBFJUX010000026.1, on the reverse strand, counting down.
AGTCCTGCTCTATGCCGATCTGCGCCTGGTTTCCCTGCATCTGAACCGATAGGCCAGCGAAACTATGGGTCAGTTCGATAAATTCCTGCGCCACTTCAAGCGCCTGAGAAAGATCGCGGCTGGTTGCCAAGGCCAGGCCCCACACCCCGAACACCCCGAAGTGGTAGCGCATGCCGACACGAAAGGCGAGATCAGGCCGATCGACCGCGGCGAGCGTCGCCTCGATAAAGCGGACTTCGTCATTGCGGGCAATCAGCTGCCCCGGGGTATCCAGGTCGCGGCGGCTGAGCCCCGTCTGCTTGCACACCTGCTCTGCTTCCAGCCCCAATTCATCAAGGGTCTGACAGAGCAGCTGCAGCCCCACCGCAGGGCGCAGGGCCAGTTGATGACTGTTAATTTCACGCATAGAGACCGAAATTAACAATTTATCGCGTCACTGACAACATGGGAGCACACTCCAGCGAAGCGTAGGGTATTGCTAAACACCCTCCAAGGGAGCTGCCCATATGGAAAATGCTAAATCCTTTGTGTCCATTACTGATCTGACCCAGCGCCTTCGCTGGTTGTGGCTGATTAATGCCGCTGTTATGCCCTGGCTGTTACTGGTCGGCGTTATTCCCGCTGAACTCACCGGCAACGTAGCCTGGCTCGCCATTGGCTATCCGATTTTCTACATTGGTGTGCCCCTGCTCGATCGCTGGCTGGGACAGGACCCCAACAACCACAGCGAGGAAGACGTCCCTGCGCTTGAAGCCGACCCCTACTTTAAGCAGGCGCTTTTCTTCGCGCTCTTCGGCAGTGTGTTGGCATGGTTTGCCGGCATTTACTACGCCACTGTTAATGACCTTTCCTGGCCTGCTCTGCTGGCCTTGTCGGTCGCAGCCATGGGATTTGGTGGCGGACTGATCAATCTCGGCCACGAGCTCGGACATAAGCGCGGTCGGAGTGATCGCATCGGTGCCAGCATCTCTCTGGGCATTGCCCTGTTGCCCCACTTCAACGTCGAGCATAATCGCGGCCACCATCGCGCTATTGCCACGCCCGAAGACCATGCATCCTCCAGACTGGGAGAAAATTTCTACCAGTTCGCGGTGCGTGAGCAGATCAATACCTGGCGCAGGGGCTTCGCGCTGGAAAAAGAGCGTCTGGCAAAACAAGGCAAAGGTTTCTGGTCACGCGACAATGAGATTTTGCCGGGGATTATTATCGGCCTGGTGTTTCTCACTGCGGTAGGCGTACTTTGTGGCGCGAAGATTCTGGCCTTTGTCGTCTTTGCCAGCTGGCTCGGGCATTTGAATCTGTCACTGGCAAATTATATCGAGCACTATGGTCTGCTGCGCCAGCGAGACGCCAGCGGTCGCTACGAACCGCCGCGCCCGCAGCACTCCTGGAACCAAAATGCACTGGTGTCGAACCTGTTTACCTTTCAGTTGCAGCGTCACTCCGACCACCATGCACACCCAAGCCGCTCCTATCAATGTCTGCGCCATTTCGACGATGTACCGCAGCTCCCCTGGGGCTACTACGAAATGTTTCTGCTCGCTTACATTCCTCCGCTGTGGTTCAAAGTGATGGACAAGCGCGTGCTGGAGTGGGCTGGCGGGGATCTGAGCAAAACCAACCTGCACGAGCCAAAGCGTCGGCACTACGAAGCAGTGTCAGCCCAGCTGGCTTAAAGAACCACTTTTAAAAAACGCGCCTGTACAACATTGTTAAACCGCACCTGCGTTGTACAGGCTCTCTTCCCGCCTCATACTCTTCCGCTAATACTTAATACAGTCACAGCTGCGAAGAGACACCTATGAGAATCGGGATGACACTCCCCGTCACGGAACCCGGCTGGAGCCGGGACATTCTGCTGCAATGGTGCGGGAAAATTGATAAAGGCCCGTTTAGCAGTCTGGCCCTTGGAGAACGCACCTGCTTCCCCAGCCCCGAACTGATATCGACCCTCGGAGCCTGCGCCGTATTGACTGAACGCGTGCAATTGGTAACGACGGTTATTGTATTGCCCACCCACAACCCGGTTATTCTCGCAAAGCAACTGGCAACGGTTGATGTTCTAAGTAATGGGCGACTTGCCATCGGGGTTGGCACCGGCGGGCGGGAAGAAGATTACCGGGCCTCAGCAACCGCCCTTTCACAGAAACGCATCGCCGTGATGGAGAGCCATATTGCAACCATGAAAGCCGTTTGGGCAGGCGAGAATCGCGTTGAAGGATCACTGCGTCCGGTTGAACCCTTCCCACTCCAGCAACCGCACCCGCAACTGCTGGCAGGTGTAATGGGACCGAAGGGCTTCGCCAGCGCCGCCAAATGGGCAGACGGAATATGCGGTATGAGCCTGACCGGCGAGGTAAGTGAGGCTGAGAATACCTTTGCCCAGATCCGCACAGCCTGGCAGGATGCTGGGCGCTCCGATGCGCCTTTACTGAATACGGCGTTTTGGTTTGCGCTGGGAGATCGCGCAGACTGGCAGCTGGAAACCCACCTCGAACGCTATTTTAATTGGCTTGATCCACAGTCCCGCGCGGGAATGGTCAAGGCCGGCGGGTTTCGAGGAACAGCTCAGGAATTTAAGGACAGACTAAAAGCCTTCGCTGATATCGGAACACATGAATTACTGTTGATACCAACCAGCATCGACCCTGAAGAGGTAGATCGTGCTGCCGAGCTTATTTCTGGGCTATAAGCTGAGCCCACGAGAGCGCGGATAAATAAACCGAGTCTTTCTCAAGGCTTGGCTGCGCCGTCATCGGCGACCCAACAAAGTTTCTGTCGTCAGCGCTTGGCTAGCTCCGCGCTACCTTCCACAGAGGAAATACAGTCTCGTTGGGACTGACGATTTAACTGCACAACCTCTCGGTGCATTCGGTCCCATTGGGCCAGAAGGAAGTCTTTTCTGGACTCAAGATCGGCGGGTATCTCCGTCGCGGGGATCCGCCAGAACCGGATTCGAACGTCTGTATCCATCCAGCCGCCATTGAAGAGCGTTGCAAAACTGCCGGCACCTTCAAAGCCCGTGTGAGCACAAAAAAGCAGGTCTTTATCCGGTGCGCCCTCCATTAACGCCATTGCGCCCGCCAACCTCGGTGGCAGAATGTTGTGCCACCGTTCGGCATAGTCCAGCAATGCAGCATCAGTACGTTGGCGCAATAAGTCGACAATACGGGCGCGCTTTTTCTGCGAGAACCGTGTCCCCTCCATATAAATAACAAGGCTGTCAGTGTCGCCAGCATCTTCCGCCAATCGTCGAATAGCTGACAGCTCCGACGACATGTTGTCTGCGACTCGGTCTAGGAAGACATTTGGCAGGCGGTTGCCGACAATATCGAGGCAGGGATCCAATAACAGCTCCCGTTTTAACACATAGCGCACGCCCAAGCCCTTCGACTTAGCATAAAAACTGACTGGAAATATGGTATCGCCAATACTCGTATGCCGTGGCAGCACGATCGCTCCAGAACCCGCTAAGGCATCCAGACCATCAACGGTAAAGCGCAGACGAAAAAGACCTTCCGCAGCTTTTTTTAGGGTTTCAGCCCACCAGAATTGAAGTTTGCGGTTATTTTCCAGGAAGGTGGATCTATTTCCACCCGCAATAATGCTCTCCGCCCACAGAAGAGCACTGACAACAATCCCGACACTCTCACAAAGCAGATACGTGGTGATAAAAGAAAGACACCTTAGCGCTGAACGTGCTTTGGAAAATAATCTACCCGCCAGCCAGCTTACTGGCACCCACAATGGCGCACCAACGATCATTAACGTTGTGAAAAGAAAAATCAGAGGTATAGATAGCAGTCGTCGGTAGAACGTATTTTGGGTCACCCAAATCATCGTAACGGATCATTTTCTGATTAGTTGTTAATCCTTAGTATACGCAAACTCGCGGAATTCGGATGTAGTAGGGCGCAGGTCACCCTGAATGAGGCCCCAGTCGGCCGCGACCGAAGGGGAAACTGCTGGCCTGTGAGCCGGCCCCGAGATCGGAGAGCGTGTTCCGGCTGTTATTTCCGGTAGGCCAACGCGCTGGCGCGAACTCTCCAGCCATAAAAAAACCCCGAGACTCTTTCGAATCTCGGGGTTTAAATTAAAGCCTGGCGATGACCTACTCTCACATGGGGAAACCCCACACTACCATCGGCGATGACGCGTTTCACTTCTGAGTTCGGGATGGGGTCAGGTGGT
>NZ_JBFJUX010000025.1:0-24943 GCF_041624475.1 Litorivivens sp. | reverse complement strand
GTGATTTACGGTGGCGGCAACGATGCCATCGCAGCGCTCAAACAGCTGGTCAATCACGACTTCGACCCCAACGATGGTGTGACCACCGGCACCTATGCCTTCAATCAGGCCTATCCCGCCGGCACGGCCAATATCGAACGCAGCCGCAGTTTCCTGACGGGTCAGGATAACGGCAATATGAACCCCGCCCTCTATCTGCTCAAAGAGCTGTGGACCGAGATCGATGGTGACGGTTACGCCAGCTACGACGCCAATGGCGACGGTGCACTGGGCACTGGCGACGGCAATGCCTCCGACAATGACGACGACGGTCTGGTGGGTATCAACTCCCAGCAGATGGGTTATCGAATGGAATACTGGGAGTGCTACGGCTGTCTTGACTACGTCTGGACCCAGACCAACACCGGCTACGTTGCCGACCTGAATGCGCCGGATGCCACCCAGATGACCTCCCACGCCTGGAAGATCAATCAGGACCACCTGGATATCATCGGTGTACCACCCGATACCTTTGACGAAATGGAGTTTTACGCAGCCATCACCGATTTTATTGCCGACAACGGCTTCTAAGCGGAGGAATTATGGCAAAGAAATTCCCACTCGTTCTGGGAGCCAGTGCAGCAATTGCTGCACTGGCTTTTTTACTCTGGCCTGACAGCAAAGCCACCGAACCAACTGCGCCGGCTACCACTCCTGCCGTGACTGAGGCTCTCACCAACCCCGAGGCAGAAGCGAAAGCCCCGTCTCCGAATCAGCCCCGATGGAGCAGCGACGAAGAGCGGGATGCTTTTTTTGTTGCCGACATGCAGGGTCGATTCGCCCCCCATATTCACATTCAGCACGCCCAGATTCGCTTTCTGGAGCAGTTGATATCCTACCTGCGCCAACAGTATCCCGACGACTGGCGCAGCCGTGTTGCCTCTCTGCTCCATGCCAGTTTTCCCGATCTGGCGGCGGAGCTACAAAATAAATTCGACGCGCTGGAACGCTACAACGAATGGCTTCTCGCCGACCGGAAGCAGTTGCAGGCCATGCCCGCTGATGAGCGCCGGGCTGCCCTTTGGGACAAACGCTACGCAGCGTTTGGAGAAGACGCCGACATTATCTGGGCGGCAGAAATTCGCAATCAGAACATCTCCGATGCATTGCAGTCACTGGGTAAAAATAGCGACAGCAGCGTGCAGGAAAAACTCACCACACTCGTCACTACCATAGAGCAAAATTATGGCGACAACGCCGACGACTTTATCCAGAGCCGCCAGACCGAACTGCTCAACAAATTTGTTGAGCTCCCGTCGGTACAGACCAGCTTAAACGCCATGCCGGCGACCGAGCGTCGCAGTGAAATGCGCACCATCCGCCAGACTCTGGGCATGAATGAAGCTGCACTGGACCGTTGGGAAAAGCTGGATACACAGCGCGACCAAAGCTGGTCGGTCGGCCAGGATTACATGCAGCAGCGCGAGCAAATTGTCGCCCGCTATGAGGGCAATCGCCAGCAACGGGAACTTGAAGCCCTTCAGAAAAGTGTATTCGGGGAAGAAGCCGAAATGATACGACGAGAAGAGGCGGCGGGCTTTTTCCGTTATGCCGGGCAACGCCGAATTGGAAGGGAGTAGTTGAAAGAGGGGCGCGCCCTTCCTCTCAAACTCAGCTCATGGTTTTATTGAAGTCCCAGTAGGCTTTCAGTGAGGTCAACTTGCCTGCATCATTCGCGGTGTACACCACCACCATTTGCATCTCGACCACGGTATCCCCAAGCACATTGCGAATCTCAACGACATTGGCACATTCGTCGCCGGCGGGATGAGAACCGGTGATTTCAAACTTCTGCATGTCGCCGGGGCCAATCACCATATCGTAAAAGGCTGCTATCGCGTCTTTGCCGCGATGCCCCTGACCGCTGGGGTCGAGCGGAGATTCTCCTACCGGATCCTGAACTACGGCGTCATCGGCAAACAGGCTCAACCAGCCTTCCCGATCGCCTGCCAGAACATACTTTCCGGATTGAAAACTGGCTTCCTGCGCTTTATATGCATTGCCCATCGCACTGCCCTCTCTTGGCCTGAATTGTTGTTATGTCAGAGCGGACACTATAAGGACTTTGACTGTCTTGCAATGACACGAAAGGGTGAGGCCTCTCGCCCCACCCTTTTGTCAGAGAGATGACACCATCGCCTAGGGGTTGCTGTACCAGAAGTCAAAGGCGCCGGAACCACTGTAGCTGCTGACACGCCAGCGGTAGTTACCCGAGCCGCCGTTGTAGTCGATCTGCTCGCTGCTGCTGTTGCTCTCGGAGCGGGCTACACTACTCCAGCTACAGAATAGTGAGCAGCTGTAGCGTTCAAGACGGATATCAAAGTCAGCATTCGCAGGGCCTTCCAGCCAGGCCTGAAAACGCCCGCCATTGCTGTTAAAGCCCTGGGCGGGAATATAAACCACCTCGCCGTTACTCAGACTACCGCCCTGATACGTACAGTTGGTGCAGGGTCCGGCACTGGCTTCAGACACGGCAACCGTCTGTACCTGCGTATCACTCTGCCCTGCCGCGTCATACACCTGCAAAGTAACCGTATAGCTACCGGCAACTGAATAGCTGTGCGAGGTCAGGGCTGACACACTGCTGGCGCCATCACCAAAATCCCATAGATAAGAGGACACACCGTTATCGTCGGAGCTTGCAGAAGCATCAAACCGACAAACCAGTTCGGTGCAGTCCACGCTCATCCGTGCCACCGGCGGCAAATCCACACCTTCTCCGGCAACACTGTTCTGAGCCAGCAGATTGGGTGAACCTGCTCCCAGACCGCTCAGTCGACCAGCTGTGCCAGCATTAAGAACAGCGGTAAAGACCTCGCCGGGCTGCGCCTGCGGTTCTGCGTGCAAGTAAAGCGCCGCAATCCCGGCAACGTGTGGAGCCGCCATGGATGTGCCACTCATAGTGGCCGTGCTGGTGTCATTGCTGATTCCTGCCGAGCGAATACTCGAGCCCGGCGCAAACACATCAACACAGCTGCCCTTGTTGGAAAACGTGGAGCGGGCATCACTGGAAGTCGTAGAACCTACTGTCAGGGCTTCCGCCACACGGTTCGGTGATCCACTGCAGGCATCTGCATTATCGTTACCCGCGGCGACAACAAAGGTCACCCCCGCGTTGATGGCCGCGCGCACCGCATCATCCAATGCGTTGCTGTTGCCGCCGCCAAGGCTCATATTGGCAACAGCCGGCTTCTGATGGTTCGCCATTACCCAGTCAACGCCAGCAATGACGCCGGAGTTCAGCCCACTGCCGTTACAGTCCAGCACCCGGACCGGGTGCAGTGTCACACTTTTAGCGACCCCGTAGAGGGTGCCGCCAACGGTTCCTGCTACGTGGGTGCCGTGGCCATTACAGTCGTTGGTATCATCCGGATCCGCAGAACCACCGCCGATACCGAGAAACCCACCAGCACCGACGGTATTGAAGCCGTTGCCCATGCGACCGGAAAATTCGTTGTGGGTTGCCCGAATACCGGTATCGATAATGTAGGCGTGAACGCCGTTGCCATCGGCAGAATAACGGTAGCTACCATCCAGCGGCAGCGCCGCTTGATCGACTCGATCGAGCCCCCAGGTAGCATTCGCCTGCACCGCCGTGGCGCCGGCAATACGATCCGGCTCGATATAATCCACCAGCGGGCTCTGCGCCAGTACAGAAGCCACCTCCGCCGACATTTCGGCCACGAAACCGGTAAGCGCATGCTCGTAAATCCGCTCGACGCTAAAGCCATAGTTCGCGGCCATTGCATTGATCTGGCTGGTCAGATCAGCCAAGCCGAGCACATCCAGTTTGTTCAAAACGACGATATAGCGACCGCTAACGGCCTCGCCGATCCGGGCAACCTGAGTGGTGGCTGTCTCGGCCGCGGATTGTGACTCAAGGGCAGCGACATCGGCGTCACCGTCTGAACCGGACTGGCAGCCCGCAAGAAGCAAGGCACCAAAAAGTGGAAACAGCATTTTTTTCATGAAGGGCTCCGAACGGATTGCAATCCGTTTTGGCAGGTTTCATTGCGATTGTTATCGTGCGCTGTTATTTGCGCGCTACCGATTTTAGGGAGGACGGTCGAAGTTGTTCTGACGAGAGTCACAAAGTTCAGCCACCAAAGCGTGAACCGGCTCACGACCGCAAGAGAAATGTTGGCACCGAATCAGTTGTCGGAGGAATCGTCCAGCGCGCGCGTGAGGGCCTGTGCCAACACCCGCTTCAACACACGCTGTTTCAATGAACCCGGACCTGCCACGCCCAGTGTCTCCAGCCAGTGATAAACACGGGGCGAAAGCTTCCCTAACGGCCTGACTATATCGAACAACAGCCGAGCTTTACTGGCGACCGGCAAGCTCTTGAGGGTTTGCGCGACAACAAGCTCCTCGTCGCTAAAATCTGTGCCAAAGGGGTAGGCAGACAAGACCTCAGCCTGACGCAGTTCCGCAGCGATTTGTGCGATGCGCGCCGGCGTATTGTCCCGATACTGGGGGGGAATCGCGTAGTCCGGCTCAACTTTCCCGGAGGCGATCGCCCGCGCCAGCAGATTGGGTTGAAAGCGGGAGTCAGCAATATTCAGCAGTGCTTTGATCACCTCACCATCTGATTTGCCGCGCAGGTCGGCTATCCCGTATTCGGTGACCACCAGATCCCGCAGATGACGCGGAATTGTGCAGGCTCCATATTCCCAGACGATATTGGACTCAGCATGCCCTGCACCTTCGCGCACGGCGCGAATCATAATGACGGAACGCCCGGTCAAAAGCTGGTGTGCCATGCTGACAAAATTGAACTGACCACCGACACCGGAAAGTACCTGCCCGGTCTGCAGTGTATCCGACACAACGGCACCGTTCAGGGTGGCCTTGAGCCCGGTGTTGATAAAGCGCGCTTTGACCCGCTGTGCGCGATAGAGACGCGGATTGAAGTCCAGCTGATTGATTTTTTCGACGCTGGTCATATCGATTTTCTTGCGCAGCTCTTCCGGCAAGTTGCGCAGGCGTTCGTAAAAATCAGCACTGCCGAGAAAGAAGCCACCGTGCAACAGGCGGCCATTGACCAGCTCAGTCCCCAAACATTGATCCGCCATCACCCGACGCGAATGAGGGTTGGCCACATTGGCTGACACACTCCCGCCATCCGGTGTCGTGATATAGCCGTCGCGATAACTGCACTGACTGTTGAACAAGCCGTGATATTGCAGCACCGCAAAATCCTTACCGCGAATCTCCCTGACGCCCAGCTCTGCTAATCCGTTCAACACTTCAGCATCGAGCTGCTTCGGGTTGCAACGCCCCCCATTGATCAGCTGTTGCAGCGCCCAGAAGTCGTAGACCTCGCGCTTCAGAACACCGGCCTCCTGCAAATGCAGAAAGCCCTCCACCAGCATTTCTGTGGCGCCATACAGGCCCTCTTCAAAGGGCGCTGTGCCGCCTATGGTCTTGAGCATGTCGCGCCTGTCGGGCGTCAGAATGCCTGAGCGAATCAGGGCCTGCTTGTAGCGGGCATTATCCTTGTGGCGCAGACAGAGGGCGTGGGCAACCGCATCACCCATACTGCCAATGCCAATCTGCAGGGTGCCACCGTCGGCCACAAGCGCGCTGGCGTGTAGACCGATCAGAGCATCGACCGTGCCGACCGGCTGCAGTTTGGGAATACTGAACAGACGATGGTTGTGCTGGTCTCCGCGCACCAATACATCGTAGAAAGCCGGACTGACTTCGGCATCGCCGCGCATATAGGGCAGCTCGTCATTTACCACCGCCACACTGAGAAAGTCGCGACCGGAATCCTTCAGACGCTGACGCAGTTCCAGCGAGGTATCGGGATTGCAACTCATGCTTAAACGGCCTTGGCGACTGGCCACCATCTGCAATACAACGTTACAGCCATTATCAAACACATCGCGCGCGGCATGGGTATAGTTGGAACTGATGTAGTGGTACTGGGCATCAAAATTGCCGAGCCTGCTGCCCGGCTGAAAGAAGAATTCCTTGATGGTTACGTTGGCGGGCAGGCTGCGCGCATCGAGATCCGCTACGTAGTCCAGCGCCGGCACGCCCGCGTAGACCCGTTCGAGCACGGGGGCGAGAAAGCGTCCTTGTAGATCGTCGGATGCCGCTGGCCTGGCGAGGCTGAGTGCGGTCAGAAAGGTGAGCTTGAGAGAATTGTCGCGTTTTGCACGGGCGTAAAGAGTGTTTACCAGCGGCACTGGTTTGCCGAGCCCGAGCGGCAAGGCCACGATCAGGGTCTTGCCCAGCTTTTCAATCAGGGTATCAACGACCTGTTCGGCGTCGGTGTGCCACTGCACCCGATTTGGGGACATAAATTCTCAACCTTAGATCTATAAGCCCCTGCGCCGAACGCGCTCCAACAGGCGTTGGAGCTGCCGGATTGAAACACGTGATCCGGCTACTGAAACTGGTCGACCTGACAGCTATCGGCGGGGATTTCGGGGTCTACCACACACTCAAAGTAGGGTACGGTTTCATTGTAGCTACCGTCCAGCATTTTCCGCAGTTGCTGGAAGGCAGTCACCATCACCGGGTGGATGGGATCGCTTTCCGAGGCATGCCCCGCCAGATTGAGATAGGGGTCAGCATCGCCAAGCTGCAGAGTCTCCGTACCCGTAGTCCCTTCGTCCTGCCAGGGGTGCACGCGGGTAATGGTAAAAAACTGTGTAGGGATCCTTGCCGTGGTCAAGGCGGCTGCCATCTGCCGCCCCTGATTGTGGGGAACGAGCCCATCGTTCACCGGATGTATAACGGTCGCCGCTTTCAAACCGCCCGCATACATCTTGGCCGCATGATACATGGGGGAGCGACGGGTGTAGGCGTGCGGACATTCCGCCGGCGTACCGCCGGTATCGCGCTCTATACCTTCAACTGCCCTTCTTGCCGTATCGTTATCAACGGCCTGCACAGCAGCCTGGGCCTCAGAATAGGTCTCTACAAGATTGCTGACCCCTTCGACGGTAATCCAGTAATCGAACAGGGGTTCCTTCACATCGCTGAAGCGGCCACCGCTTTGCAGATCGATGGATTCGGCAATAGCCGTACCGGATACAGATCCGCCCATGGAAACCCCCATCAGGTAGACCGTTTCAATGGAGGGGAAGCGCTTAAGCACCTGCAGGGTAGCGGCAATCGTGTCATGGGCACCGCGCAAGGCGGGAAAGCCGAAGTTGTCCCGGTAATTGGTGCTGAGAAAGACCACGTTGCCCGGATTTTGCGGCAGGAATCGCGCAGCCTGTATCTGGCGCCGCATATGCGGCACCCAGGAGGCGCTGACTTCATGGCCAATACCATGGGCAAACACCACCAGGCGTTTTGGCGCCGTTTCGCTGCGCCGGTAAACCATAAACGCCGACGGTAACGGCAGATTGGACGCTTCATCCGGCGTGCAATTCGGTTCCAGCGCTTGCGCCATAGTGTAGTCCGCCAGAACCGAGGCGGCATCGTTGACAAAGGATTCCGTCACAATATCTGACTGAAACGTCGAGTCCGAGGTAGAAGAAGAACTGTCGTTACAGGCAGAAGTAAAAGGAAGGACGACAAACAGACAGACGGCTATTATTTTATTCATCACATGATCCAACGCTTTGCACCGCACACCGGCGCAAATACCCCAAAACGCTGGCAATGGTGACATTTATGTGACAATGCCGTCAATAAGCTGCAACGCCGGCCTAGCTGCCCTCCCAGGCCAGCTGCGCCACACTTTTCAGGATCAGTCGGACCAGCAAAGTCTGACGACTGACCCCGGTTTTGTTGAATACCGAACGCAGATGGGTTCGGGCGGTATTGCGGCTGATACCCAAGGCCTGAGAAGCCTCATCCAGACTCAGGCCTTCCGCCAGCAGCAGCGACAATTGAGCCTCTGTCGGGGTAAAACCGAACAGGCGGGTGATGACCTGCACCGGGGCTTCCGCGCCAAAATCCGGGTCGCTGATAAAGATCGCAACCGTGGGCACTGAGCGTCCCTCAGACCATTCGTTCATGGGTACAGGACGCACCGCCACACCCAGATCTGCATAGTCGGCATCGCGCTGAATGCGCATGGCCTCAATCACCGCCGGACCGCCGTGCTGCTGCTGCTCCAGCACCAGCCCAATCAAACGCTGTAATTCGTTGGTGGTGGCTTCGTCGCCCACCTGAAGGTAACCGTTAACCACATTCAGATCCGGCTCTCGCGCCAGCAATTGTTCTGCCATCCGGTTACAGGACAGCACCGCACCGTTCTCGTCCAACAGAATGGTTGCCAGAGAGAGCTGATCCACCGCGCCCGCATACAGGGCGCGCTCGGATTCAATCTTGTTCATGCGCACGTGAATCCGAATGGCGCGCATCAGGTGCTCGACAATCTGCGACATCAAGGCTTTGTCTTCATCGGTAAAGCGCGGCGAGGCCTTGTCTCGCGTTACCCGCAGCCCGCCTTCCATCTCACCCGGTATCGACATATCGACGCCGAGACTATCGTAGAGGCCCGCCGGCTCCATGCAGACCTTGTAGAGCTCGCTCTCGACCCACTCTTCCTCGGGCACAAGCTCCAGCAGCGATTTCACCTCACCAGGCGGAATATGCAGGAAGGGGTCCATCGCAAAGAAGCTCTCCTGGTAGCGGGCGATGCCCTCCAGTGAGCCCCCGTCGATACGCAGTACGCCCCGATCGCCGCTGGACGGGGGTTTGAGCACCAGCGTCGCCGAATTTCCGCCCATCAGCTTACGCAGTTTGCCCAGAAAGGAATGCCAAGGCTCCGCCTCCAGCGGCCCTTCGTAAATACTGGCAAGTAAATCGCTGACTTCAGGTTCTATGCGCATGGGGGTGTTATCTCCTTTGCGACATTATGACCAGTCCCAGCAGTAATGGGAAACGTCGTATGGAGGTGGATAAATCTTCATTTAGCGTCACCTCTTGCCTGTGGCAGACTGCGGCCATAACAAGGTCAAATTGAGTTTAAGCCATCATGAGTACAGATGTGAAAATCGCGGTTGTCACTGGCGGCGCCAGTGGCATGGGCAGGCTGACGGCACTGCGTTTGGCCGCTCGTGGTGTCAAGGTCGCCATTCTGGATATGAACGAAGAGGCGCTGGCCAGCACCGCTGCCGAGTCGGACAATCTGACCGCCTATCGCTGTGACGTATCGGATCTCAAGCAGGTGCGGGAAGTGATCGAGCAGATAGAAACTTCGCTCGGCCCCATCGACCAACTGACGCACTGTGCGGCGATCATGCCTTCCGGCTCGCTCATTGACATGCCCGCCGACCTGATCACTAAGATGATGAGCATCAACTACAATGGCACAGTTCATCTAACCAAGGTGGTACTGCCGCTGATGCAGGCCCGCAAACGCGGCCTGATTGTCATCTACGGCTCCATCGCCGGCTATGTGATGGCACCTGAGCTCGGCGCCTATAACGCCACCAAGGCCGCCACCAACGCCTTTGCCGAGGTACTGATTCACGAAAATCGCGGCAGCGGCGTCCACATCCTCGCGGTCAACCCACCAATGGTTAACACGCCGCTGATCGATCAGGCGGTGCAGACCAAAAACATTCGTGAGTCTCGGGAAAAAGGCCGCCTGGCCAGCCCGGACTTCATTGTCGACGAAGTGGAAAAGGCCATCGCCAAGGGCAAGGAATTCCTCTACCCCGGCGCTGAAGCGAAAATCCTGACCTGGTTGCGTCGCTTCTTCCCCGGCCTTCTGTGGCGCATCATTAAAGCCTCGAGCTGATGAACAGCGGTCGCTTCGCCGACAAGGTGGCACTGATTACCGGTGCCTCCTCCGGACTGGGAAGAGCCTGCGCCCAGAAACTCTTGGCAGAGGGCGCTCAGGTGATGGCCGTTGCAGGCTCAAAGGAGAAGTTACAGCAACTGCAAAACGAGGCAGGAAGTGAGCGCCTTGCGCACTTTGCCTGCGATTTGTCGCACGCAGACAACTGCCAAAAAGCCGTTGCGGCGGCCATCGCTCAGTTTGGCAAACTGGATATCCTGCTGAATGTGGCCGGCGTTCACCGCTTTCGCCACACCCATAGCATCAGTACTGAGGAGTGGCAGCAGGATCTGGCCATCAACCTGAACGCGCCCTTCTTTCTGTCTCAGGCCGCAATTCCCGAGCTGCTCAAAACCCATGGCACTATCGTCAACGTCGGCTCACTGGCTTCCTCTCAGGGCCAGCCCTACTCCGCCACCTATTGCGCTGCAAAGCACGGCCTGATTGGTCTGACTCGCGCCCTCGCGCTGGAATATATTAACAGCGGCCTGCGGGTTAACGCGGTGTGTCCAGGCGGCATGAATACGCCGCAGATTCAGAACATCGCGTTTGCCGACGATATGGATTTCGATTTGATCATGCGCTCAGGCACGGCGCGGGGTTTTATGGAGGCAAAGGATGTTGCCAACACCATCGCCTTTCTTGCTTCGGACGAAGCGCGGGCAGTTCACGGCGCTGTGTATAACGTGGATCAAGGGCGCACAGTAGACTGACACGCCCCTGAAAGGCGGCTCAGGCAGCCTTAGTCTTGCCGGAATTCATAAAGCCAGCCAGAGCATTTTCAACCCAGACTTTCAAGGCCTGCGCACGATTCGGCGAAAGTGCTTTCCCGGGTAAGACATTCACCGGGTGCCGCTCACGATCAAACCAAAAGGCGCCAGTCTGCCCCTGCAACTCTTCTGAGGCCGCAAGCCAAACCACCGTATCTGCCCCCATTCTGGCGTCTCGAAGCCGCGACGCCAAGGCTTTGTTGAAAGCCCGCAGCGATTTCGCAACCCCCGGTGTTGAAGCCCAACCGGGGTGCATGCTGTTGCAATCGATGCCCAGCGGCCTCCACTCGCTTGCGTACATTTCAGTCAGTGTCACCAGAGCCCGCTTGGCTTGAGCGTAGGCCTTGGCCCCGTCGAAACCGTGTTCGGACTCGATATCGGCCAGATTGACGCCGCTGAGATACATACCACCCGAAGCGACATTGATGACCCGGCTACCCGCACTCAGTGCCGGCAGAAGCCGACGCATCAACAATACCGGCGCTAGACAGTTCACGGCCAACGTCAGTTCATGTCCTTCAGCAGTAACCTCGCGCTGCAGCGGCAAGACGCCAGCATTATTTACTAGCACATCAATAGCTGGGTCCGCCGCCAGGACCTCGTCTGCCACCCGCGACACCTCGCTCAACAGGGACAGTTCAGCCTCAAAGAGGTCGATAGTGGCAGCATCTGCGCCGCTGAAATCGAGCACGGTATCGCGCGCGGCCTGCAGGCGCTGGCGGTCCCGCCCGATCAGCACCAAATTGGCGCCGAGCCGGGAAAACTCACAGGCTGCCGCCAGCCCGAGCCCGGATGTAGGGCCGGTCAGCACGACGGTTTTGCCATCCATAAACTGACTCAAGCCCTTGTCGGCTTGCCTGAGATAGCCGCGCTCGGTGAAATCCAGTGCCGCGGGAAGAATCAGCTTGTCCTTGAGAGCAGACTTCCAGCGGGTTTTAGGCGCCCCGGCAGGCCTCTCCAGTGCCGTTTGCAGCCCGGTAACCGCTTTTTTACCCAGCCTGTTCAGCGCCGGCATCATCGGCACGCGCAAAAACTGAGGCAGGCTTTTCAGAGTCAGCTGGGCTTCGTAGGTGATCTCAGTGAGCTCGTCTTCAAGTGCTGTAAACGTCAGTGTATCCAGCGCATGCAGGGTCTCATTGACCCCCTCAAGCACCAGCCGCGCATTATCTTCACAGGCCGTCAGCTGATAGGTCATCGGCACCCGCTTTCCGGAGATATTCAACTGCAGCAGAAACTCTGCACCCACCGCAACGGCACCGGGCGTCAGCTTTTCGGCACGATAAACGCCGGGATCCCACTGCTCGATGGTTGAAAAATCCTTGAGGTAGCGAAAGCAGTCGGCCACAGTGCGCCGCACGCGTATGGTTTCCTTCAGGGTTACTTTCACGACGATCTCCCGTTGAATGTCGCTCCTATTACGCAAACGCCCTGCCGATAGATCAGGCACAGAACAGACACAAAAAAAGGAGCCGAAGCTCCTTTTCTTGATCAACGATCAATCCGCACCTGTGATCAGTCGTCAGACTCTTCACTTGCTTCTTCGGCTGGCGCCTCTTCCTTCTCTGTCAATTCCTTGATAGAGAGTTTGATACGGCCACGCTGATCGACATCCAGTACTTTCACCTGGATCTCTTCACCTTCTTTCAGGTAGTCGGACACATTCTCAACCCGCTCGTGAGCGATTTGCGAGATATGCACCAGACCGTCTTTGCCCGGCAGAATGGTGACGAAGGCACCGAAGTCCACGATGCGCGACACTTTACCAGTGTAGACCGCACCCACTTCAGCTTCGGCGGTAATCGCCAGTACGCGATCAACCGCAGCATCACGCGACTCGGCATTGGCGCCGTAGATGCGTACCGTACCGTCGTCTTCGATATCGATCTGAGCTTCGGTTTCTTCGCAGATGCTGCGAATAGTCGCGCCGCCTTTACCGATAATATCGCGGATTTTGTCGGAGTCGACTTTCAGCGTTGTCATGCTCGGCGCGTTAGTTGAAACATCTTCACGCGAGGCCTGCAGCACCTGATTCATTTGACCAAGGATATGCAAACGAGCCTGCTGAGCCTGTTCCAGTGCGATTTCCATGATCTTTTCGGTAATGCCTTCGATCTTGATATCCATCTGCAGGGCAGTGATACCGTTGGCTGTACCGGCTACTTTGAAGTCCATGTCACCGAGGTGATCTTCGTCGCCGAGGATGTCAGTCAGGACGGCAAAACGCTCGCCTTCCTTGACCAGGCCCATGGCGATACCGGCAACCGGTGCCTTCAGCGGCACACCGGCGTCCATCATTGACAGGCTGCCTACACAGACAGAAGCCATGGAGCTGGAACCGTTGGATTCGGTGATCTCGGAAACTACACGGATGGTGTAGGGAAATTCTTCGGCTGTGGGCAGAACCGCTGCCAGACCGCGACGGGCCAGACGGCCGTGACCAATCTCACGACGACCCGTGCCACCCATACGACCACACTCACCTACCGAGTAGGGAGGGAAGTTGTAGTGCAGCATGAAGTTGTCTTTGCGCTCGCCTTCCAGGGCATCGATCAGCTGCGCATCGCGGGTGGTACCGAGCGTGGTCACACCAATAGCCTGCGTTTCACCGCGGGTGAACAGTGAAGAACCGTGAGCTTTGGGCAGCACGCCCACTTCAACAGAGATCGGGCGCACGGTGCGATTGTCGCGACCGTCGATACGCGCTTCGCCGTTCAGGATGCGCTGGCGAACAATATTCTTCTCGAGCTTGGCAAAGACACCGGCAACGTCGTCGGCACTGAATTCACTGCCTTCACCAGCCAGGCTGGCAATCGCCTGCTCGCGCAGTTCGCTGACCTTGCTGTAACGCTCCATCTTGTCGGTGATGCGGTAGGCATCGCCCAGACCGGCTTTGTAGCCTTCAGCGACAGCCGCCATCAACGCGGTGTTTTCTTCCGGCGCAGACCACTCCCACTTGGGCTTGCCAACTTCAGCGACCAGCTCGTCGATGACTTTGATAACGGCCTGCATTTCCTGGTGGGCGTAGAGTACCGCACCCAGCATCTGATCTTCGGTCAGCTCGGAAGCTTCTGACTCAACCATCAGTACCGCTTGTTCGGTACCGGCCACCACCATGTTCAGCTCGCTGCTTTCCAGCTCTGAGTAGGTAGGATTCAGGAAATAACCTTTGTCGGCGTTGTAACCAACGCGCGCGCCGCCGATGGGGCCGGCAAAAGGAATGCCTGAAATTGCCAGAGCGGCAGAGGTGCCGATCATGGCGGCGATATCGGGATCGACGTCTTTTTCAGACGACATGACAGTACAGACAACCTGCACTTCATTTTTGAAACCGTTGGGGAACAGCGGGCGTATCGGACGGTCGATCAGACGCGATGTCAGGGTTTCTTTCTCGGAAGGACGGCCTTCTCGCTTGAAGAAACCACCGGGGATTTTACCGGCTGAATAGGTGCGTTCCTGGTAGTGTACGGACAGCGGGAAAAAGTCCTGTCCTTCTTTGGCTGTTTTGGCACCGACTACGGTACACAAAACCGATACATCGTCCATCGACACCAGCACAGCGCCAGTCGCCTGTCGGGCGATACGGCCTGTTTCGAGAGTGACCTGATGGCCACCCCACTGGAATGTTTTGCGAACGGGATTTATCACTCAGTTCTCCTCCATTGAGGTCTTATAAATGTATTGGGGCCGAAACCGGCCCCAATCACATATGCTTTGTATTAACGACGCAAGCCGAGACGTCCGATCAGGGTGGTATAGCGCCCTGCATCTTTCTTCTTCAGGTAGTCCAGCAATTTACGACGCTGGTTGACCATACGAATAAGTCCGCGGCGAGAGTGGTGATCTTTGCCGTTGGCTTCGAAGTGGCTCTGGAGTTTGTTGATGTTGACTGTCAGCAGGGCAACCTGTACTTCGGGGGAGCCGGTGTCAGTCTCAGACTGTTGGTACTCTTTTACGACTTGTGCTTTCTCTTGGGCAGACAATGCCATTTCACTTTCCTCATTCACTATGAATATGCTTGAGCGACACCGACAAACAGGCCGCCCTCGTGTCGAGCCTGCCCGTGCATATTTACAGACAGGTTCGTTGCCCGGGCTCCGCGCATACACGGAGCCTCAGACTAGCCGCCTATTGTCGCACATTCGAAATCAAACGGCGAGGGGCAATGCGCCCGTCGCTGAGGATCTCGCCGACGCCAACAAACTGGCCCGTTTTCAGTTTCAGCCCCACCAGACCCTCTGTGGGTGCATTCGGCACCTGCACCGGCTGCCCCTGGAGCAGGTAGTAGCCCGTAGTGTCGCCCAGTTCGATCATCGGCAACTGGGGCAGCGCCAGATCGATAGGCTCCAGCAAGGCGTCCAACGCCGGGAAATCGTCCGCATCGCGCAGCACCTGCAGAGCATCCAGCGTTACCGACTGCTCAAGGCTGAAGGGGCCTGCGGCCGTTCGCCGCAGCATGGCGACATGCCCGCCGACACCCAGCGCCTGCCCAAGGTCTTCGGCCAGCGAACGGATATAGGTGCCCTTGCTGCAGCGCACACTGATATCCACTTCCGCGCGCTCCCCCGGGCGAAACGCGGTGATCTCAAGTGAGTAAACCGTGATGCGGCGGGCTTCGCGCTCGATTTCAATGCCCTGACGGGCCAGCTCGTAGAGGGGTTTGCCGTCTTTTTTCAGGGCGGAATACATGGAGGGGATCTGATCAATCTCGCCGACAAACTGCTCGGCCGCGTGTCGCACCTGCGCTTCCGTCAGCGCCGCAGCACTGGTCTCGGCGCTTACTTCCCCTTCGGCATCACCTGTCTCGGTGGCGACGCCCAGCACAACCGTGGCGTCGTAGGCTTTATCCGCATCGAGCAGGTATTGGGAGAATTTGGTGGCTTCACCAAAGCAGACCGGGAGAACACCGGTCGCCAGAGGGTCCAGACTGCCGGTGTGGCCCGCCTTGGCGGCATTAAAGATGGCTCGGGCTACCTGAAGCGCCCCGTTGGAACTGCGACCGGCCGGCTTATCCAAAATCAGAATGCCGTCCACCGGACGGCCACGACGTCTGCGACCCAACTTACTGCTCCGAGTCGTCTTTGCTGCGCTGGCGGTCTTTGGCGACAGCCGTGTCGATCAGACGGGACATATACTCACCCCGACGCACGCTGCTGTCATAGACAAACTTGAGCGCCGGCGTCGTGCGGGCATTGTGACTCTTGGCGACTTTGCTGCGCAAGAAACCGGCAGCCCGGTTAAGCACTTTGAGTGACTCTTTGGCTTCTTCCTCGGTGTCGGTTCCCATCACGGTGACAAACACCTTGGCATGAGACAGGTCGCGACTGACTTCAACGTCAGTAATCGACACCATGCCCACACGCGGATCGCGTATCTGGAATTGAATCAGACTGCCGAGCTCCTTTTTCAGAAAGTCGGCAACCCGTTGGGTGCGGCTGAAATCACTCACGCGCTCAACCTCTTACAGTGTCCGGGCAAATTCCGTCACCTGATAGACCTCAATCTGGTCACCCACCTTGACGTCATTGTAGTTCTTCACACCGATACCGCACTCGAAGCCCTGACGAACCTCGGCAACGTCATCCTTGAAGCGACGCAGGGATTCCAGTTCGCCTTCATAGATAACCACGTTGTCGCGCAGTACCCGGATCGGGTTATTGCGGTAGATGGTGCCTTCCCGAACCATACAACCGGCGATGGCGCCCAGCTTCGGCGAGCGGAACACATCCCGCACTTCGGCCACACCGACAATCTCTTCGCGCATTTCCGGTGACAGCAGGCCGGACAGCGCCTGTTTCACATCGTCGATCAGATCGTAGATAACGCTGTAGTAACGCAAATCCACGCCTTCGTTTTCCGCCAGTTTACGGGCCGTAACATCTGCCCGAACGTTGAAACCGAACATGACGGCACCGGAGGTAATGGCCAGGTTGACGTCGGATTCGGTGATACCACCGACACCACCAGAAACCACATTTACTTCCACTTCGTCGTTACCCAGATCGAGCAACGAAGCCTGCAGGGCCTCCAGCGAACCGCGCACGTCGGCTTTCAGTACGATATTCAGCGACTGGCGATCGGCACCTTCGCCCATGCGGTCGAACATGGAATCCAGTTTCGCCGCTTGCTGGCGCTTAAGCTTCTGATCGCGATCCTTGTGGGCGCGGAAGTCAGCGACTTCGCGAGCGCGCTTCTCGTTCTCCACGACCACAAAGCTGTCGCCGGCGTCGGGCGTGCCGTCGAGGCCGAGAATCTCAACCGGAATCGAGGGGCCTGCGGAGTCAATCTGCTGACCGGTCTCATCAATCATGGCGCGCACGCGGCCATAGAACTGACCGGCAAGGACGATATCGCCCTTGCGCAGGGTGCCGCTTTGTACCAGTACCGAGGCAACCGTACCGCGACCTTTGTCGAGGCGCGATTCGATGACCAGACCCTGACCGGGAATATCAGTCGGGGCTTTCAGCTCCAGCAATTCAGCCTGCAGCAGTACCGCATCGAGCAGTGCATCGATGCCGTCACCGGTGTGGGCCGATACGGGTACGAACTGGGTATCGCCACCCCAATCTTCCGGGATGACTTCCTTGGCTGAAAGTTCATTCTTGACGCGATCGGGATCGGCGCCTTCCTTGTCCATTTTATTGACCGCAACCACCAGCGGAACGCCAGCGGCGCGGGCGTGCAACACCGCCTCTTCGGTCTGCGGCATCACACCATCGTCGGCGGCAACCACCAGGATAACAATGTCAGTACTCTTGGCACCGCGGGCACGCATGGCGGTAAAGGCCGCGTGTCCGGGCGTATCCAGGAAGGTGATCATGCCGTGACCGGTTTCGACGTGGTAGGCACCGATATGCTGGGTAATACCACCGGCTTCACCGCTGGCCACCTTGGCTTTACGGATGTAATCCAGCAGCGAGGTTTTACCGTGGTCGACGTGGCCCATAACGGTAACAACCGGCGCGCGCGACTCGAGCGTGCCTTCACCGTGTGACAGCAGGGTTTCTTCCAGCGCTTCTTCCAGCGCATCGTCGGATACCAGTTTGGCGGTGTGGCCCATCTCTTCCACCACCAGCTGAGCAGTTTCCTGATCAATGGCCTGGTTGATGGTGGCCATCATGCCGAGCTTCATGAGCTCCTTGATGACTTCACCTGCCTTGATGCTCATACGCTGAGCCAGCTCCCCGACCGTGATGGTCTCGGGAATTGCAACTTCTTTGATAGCTTTCTCCGTAGGCGCCTGGAACGCATGGCGCTTGTGATCGTCGGGCAGTTTCAGGGTTTTCTTCTTGCCGCGACGGTAGCTGCCATCATCTTCTTCGAAGTCAGCTGTTACCGCGACCCGACCGCGACCTTTCGCGGCCGCCTTGACACGCTTGCCGCGTGGCTTGTCGTCGTCCTTCTCGCGCGTGGAGGTGCGCAGCGCCTTCTTGGCTTTGATCTTGTTGTCGGCTTCTTTGTCTTTGTGTGGCTGGGCGGATTCTTTCTTCGCCTCCACAGCCTGCTGAGCCGCAATCGCCGCGCGCTCTTCTTCTTCGCGCTTGGCTTTCAGGGCCGCTTCGCGGCGCTCTTTTTCCTTGGCCTCTTCATCCATACGGCGGTGCGCAGCACGCTGGCGCAGGACTTCCGGGTCAATCTCGACTTTTTCTTTGGGCTTGGGCGTGGCTTTTGCCGGTGCTGCTTCAGGCGCCGGTTCAGAAGGCTCGGCCTCAGCTGGCGTATCTTCCGTCTCAGAGGATTGAGCAGCCTCTTCTGCTGCAGCTTTTTCAGCAGCAACCCGAGCAGCTTCCTCGGCAGCCTGTTTTTCAGCTTCAGCTTTTTCCTTCTCGGCTTTCGCTGCGGCCTCTGCCGCCTGCTTTTCAGCATCGACTTTAGCAGCCGCTTCCGCTTCTGCCGCTTCCTGGGCCAGTTCAGCCGGGTCGCGTTTTACGTAGGTGCGCTTTTTGCGTACTTCTACACTGACGGTTTTCTTCGCTGCACCCGAGCCGGTTTTCAGCGTGCTCAGTGTCTTGCGCTTCAAGGTGATCTTTTTCGGCGCCGCGGTCGATTCACCGTGACTGTTCTTGAGAAAAGCCAGCAGCACCTGCTTGTCATCATCAGACACGACCTCGTCTGCCTGCTGATGTTTCAAACCGGCTTCTTTCATCTGCTTGAGCAGACGGTCGACGGGCGTACCCACCACCTCTGCTAACTGGCTTACCGTTACTTCAGCCATTCGTAATTCTCCCTTACCTCGTCCGACAGCGACCTAAACCAAATGCACGCCCTGCATTACTGGGCATCCCCGGATGAATCTTCATCCTCAAACCACGGTGCCCGCGCTGTCATAATCAGCTCGCCAGCCCTGTCGCTGTCCATCCCATCAATATCCAACAAATCTTCTACGGCCTGTTCGGCCAGATCTTCCATCGTACTGATACCGCGACTTGCCAGCAGGAAGGCCAGATGGCGATCCATACCTTCCATCGTCAGCAAATCTTCGGCCGGCTCGACTGCTTCTAGCTTTTCTTCGCTGGCAATCGCCTGGGTCAGCAGCGCATCCTTGGCCCGGGCACGCAATTCTTCGGCGATATCTTCGTCAAAGCCTTCAATACCCACCATTTCTTCCAATGGCACGTAAGCCACTTCTTCCAACGTGGTAAAGCCTTCTTCTACCAGAACGCCTGCGACGTCTTCATCTATGTCCAGCGCTTCCATGAACATTTCCATGACCTGACCGGATTCCTGCTCGTGCTTCTCGGCCATATCCTCAACGCTCATCACGTTGATTTCCCAACCCGTCAGTTCACTCGCCAGCCGGACATTCTGACCAGCGCGGCCAATGGCCTGGGCCAGATTGTCTTCGGCAACACCGATATCCATAGTCTTGGCGTCTTCATCCACCACAATGGATTCGACTTCCGCCGGAGACATGGCGTTGATGACCAGCTGCGCGGGATTGTCGTCCCACAGCACAATATCGACACGCTCATTGCTCAGCTCGCCGGATACAGCCTGCACCCGTGCGCCGCGCATACCAACACAGGCACCGACCGGATCAATACGGCCGTCGTTGGTTTTTACCGCAATCTTGGCACGCGAACCGGGGTCACGCGCCGCAGCGCGAATCTCGATAACCTGCTCGGAAATTTCCGGCACTTCAATTTTGAACAGCTCGATCAGCATCTCGGGGCAGGCGCGGCTGAGCAGCAACTGCGGGCCGCGCGCATCGCTGCGAACCTCAATCAGCACTGCCCGCACCCGGTCATTGATGCGAAAAACTTCGCGCCCGACCAGCTCTTCGCGCGGCAGAAGGCCTTCGGCGTTATTGCCGAGATCCACAATAATATTGTCGCGGGTAACCTTCTTGACCGTGCCGTTGATCAGCTCGCCGATACGGCCTTCATACTGCTCAACAACCTGTGCACGCTCGGCCTCGCGAACTTTCTGAACGATAACCTGCTTGGCGGTTTGGGCTGCAATCCGGCCAAAACCGACATTTTCAATCTCTTCTTCGTGGACATCGCCCGCTTTCAGGCTGGTGTCTTTCTCGGCCGCCTCTTCCAGCGTGAACTGGGTACCCAGCAGCGCCAGCTCGTCATCCGCGACCACCTCCCAGCGACGGAAGGTCCGGTAGTCACCAGTTTCACGATCGATAACGACATAGATGTCGGACTCTTCGTCGTAGCGCTTTTTGGCAGCGGTAGCCAGAGCCTGCTCGATAGCTTCGAAAATAATGTCCCGCGAAACGCCCTTCTCATTTGAGACCGCTTCAGCTACCAGTAAGATTTCCTTGCTCATCCTTCCTCTATGCCTCGTCGACTGGCCGGTGTTTTCCGGCGATTGACCAGAGCCCGCAGATTTCAGTCAAATCGCGGAACAACATTCGCTTTTTCTATATCCACTACAGGGAAGAGGTATTCGTGATCATCCACCAGAATCACCACATCTTCCTCTTCCACTCCAACCAGACGCCCTTTAAAGTTGCGACGCCCTTCGTAATTCATACGCAGTTTCAGCTTGACGGTTTCACCGGCGGCGGCCGCAAACTGCGCGATGGTAAACAGCGGCCGATCCATGCCCGGCGAGGACACTTCCAGCCGGTATTCGCCGGTGATGGGGTCTTCAACATCAAGCACTGCGCTTACCTGACGACTGACACGTGCACAGTCATCCACATTGATACCCTGCTCGGCATCAATGTAGATCCGCAGCAGCGCAGAGTGTCCCTGCGCCAGATATTCCAGCCCCCAAAACTCGTAACCGAGAGCGGTTACCGAGGGCTCGAGTAATTCCTGCAACTGTCGCGACTTGGCCGACAAATTTATGACCCACCAACAAAAAATGGGCACTAGGCCCACATTGTTAAACTACTGTCCGGCAGCCATTTCCTATGGCTACTAAAAAGCCCCTAAAGAGGGGCTTTCGACGTCCTTCCGGCGACGGAAAACTATCGCCTTCACTGCGTGGACCCGAGCATTTCACACACTCTCGATGCCACTTCAATCAAGACGCGGGATTATAGGCGTGTGCCTCCGAACGGTCAAGGAATACCGCCCTTTACACCGCCAAACCCCGCGTTATTCCTGCTTTGGCCCCACCCAGACCTGCTGGGCGTTGACGAAGGCGTGAATGCCGTGCGGCCCCAACTCGCGACCGTAACCGGAACGCTTGATGCCGCCACTGGGCAGGCGCGGATCGGTTTTGACCAGTCCGTTGACCACCACCTGCCCGGCTTCCATCTGCAGCGAAAGCATTTCACCGCGTTCGCGCTCGGTCCAGATGCTTGCAGCCAGCCCGTAGTCGGTATCGTTGGCCAGCGCCAGTGCAGCGTCAGCGGAATCGACCTTCATTACCACAGCTACCGGACCAAAGGTTTCTTCACAGGCTGCGGTCATACCGGCTTTTACACCTGCCAGCAAAGTGACCGGATAAAAATAGCCGTCTCCGTCCGGTAATTTGCCCCCCAGCAAGCACTCCGCGCCCTGTTCGACGGTCTCTGCCACCTGCCTGTGCAGCAGATCGCGCAGGTCTTTGCGGGCGATCGGACCGACATCGGTATCGTCACGCGCGGGATCGCCGACTTTCAGTCGCCCCAGCCGCTCCGACAATTTCTCAACGAAGGCGTCGTATACCGGCGCCTCGACAATGATCCGCTTGGCCGCGATGCAGCTCTGCCCCGCATTGATAATGCGCGAGGTAGTGATGGCATCCGCTGCCTCATCGAGATTGGCGTCGGCCAGCACAATCGCCGGATCCGAGCCGCCGAGTTCCAACACCGCAGGCTTGATTTCCGACGCCGCTGCCGCGGCCACCTTGGCCCCCGCCCGGTCCGACCCGGTAAAGGACACGGCGCGAATTCGCCGGTCGCGAATAGCAGCTTCCACATCGGGGGTAGCCAGAGGCAAGTTCTGGAATACATCGGCTGGCGCACCCACCGCTTCAAACACCGCAGCGATGGCCGCCGCACAGGCGGGCACATGGGGGTCGTGCTTCATGACACAGGTATTACCGGCCATCAGCGCCGGCGCGCAAAAGCGAAAGGCCAGCCAGAACGGCGCATTCCAGGGCAATATCCCCAGTACCGGCCCGAGGGGCAGATAGCGAACGTAGCTGTGGGAGGCATCGGAGGCCAGCTCGTCGTTGGCGAGATAGCTCTCCGCATGTTCTGCATAGTGCTCAGCACACCAGGCCGCCTTGATCACCTCACCCCGCGCTTCCTTGATGGGCTTACCCATTTCCTCTGTCATCAGCGGCGCCAGCGTTTCGACATTGTCCCGCATATGCCGGGCGACCTTCTGCAAAAGCTCTGCCCGTTCGGCAAAGCTGGTATGCCGCCACTGACGATAGGCCGCTTCCGAGCGCTCCATCGTGGCGTCGATATCAGCCGGAGTCGCCGCCGGCACTTCATTAATCTGACGGCCCGTGGCGGGATTGATCACTTTCAGCATTCTTCCCCCTCTTGCTTTTTTGCCTCACCTGCCAGCTTTAACGTTCTCGCCCCTTTGTCCTCCTTCGCAGGGCCGCCTGCCGGTTTACGGCCTTGGTTATCTGCTTTGGCTGGCTTAACCAGAAAGTCTTCCTCGAAATCGAAAAAAGATTCGCAACCCGTCGCAGTCACCCGAACGGTGTCGGAGATACCGCAGGTCTTGTCACCGTCCACCGCCCACATCCAGGGAATCAGATGAAAGGTCATGCCCTCTTCCAGTACCGCCGACTCCCCCTGCTTGAGGCTGATGATGTAACCCTCGTCCCAGCTGGGTGGAAAGGCGATACCGATGGAATAACCCGAGCGGGTAATAAGTCGTGCCCCAACGTCGTTATCGGTGATGATCTTGCGCACCAGATTATCCGCATCGGAGACGGTCAGCCCCGGGCGGATGGCCTCTTTGACCTCCTTCAGGGCGAGCTTCATACGGTCCTGAGCCTTTACCATGGAGGGCGACAACTCATCCAGCACCACCGTGCGCATCATCGCCGTGTGGTAGCGACGATAACAACCGCCGACCTCCAGAAACACATGCTCGCCCGCCTGCACTTCACGACCTTCCCAGGTAGCGTGACCAATCAAGGTGCGGGGCCCCGAGGTTACATAGGGCATAACCGCCGGCGGCTCACCCCCGGCGCGAAACATGGCCGCCGAGATCGCCGCTCCGATTTCATTTTCGGTCACACCGGGCTGACAGGCCTCATAGCCGGCGCGCATGCCCGCCTCCGTAGCACGCGCGGCCTTGCGCATCACTTCAATTTCATGCTCAGATTTTTTCACCCGGCCCTGCTCAACAATACCAAAGCAGTCCAGCAATTTGCCGTCGGTGTAGGTGGTGTGGATGTAGTCCTGGTGATACGCAGGGAAAAAATAGCTGTTGCGTTCATAGCCGATATATTTATTGGCCAGCCCGAATTCACGCAGACTCTGCACCAGCATCTGGATCGCATCACCCGTATCGGGATAGGGCCGGGTCAGCTCCACCCAGGTTCGGGCGTGAACATTGGTTTCTTCCAGCATCCGGGTAATCATGAAAGGCTCGCCTTCCAAAGGCACCACAAGACACTGGAAAAAGGAGTAACCGGTGGTCTGATAATCGGTGAGATACATCAGGTTTTCCGGATCGGTAATGACCACCGCATCCAGCAGCCGCTGGGACATGCGCTGACGCAGCTCCGTCAAGCGCCGTTCGTATTCCTCAAACGGAAAGGTCATATCATCTCGCTGCCTCATGCGGCTTCCTCCATGACACGGCCTATAGCATCTTCCAGAATGGCCAAGCCTTCTTTCAGATCCGCCTCGGAAATGGTCAGGGGCGGAATCAGCTTCAGCACCCGGCCACCACTGCCGCAAGGGCCTATCAACAGGCCGTTTTCAAAACAGACCGCGGCTACCTGCTTGGCTTTGCCGCCGTCAACCACATCCAGCGCTTGCATCATGCCCTTGCCGCGCACCGCAAAACCCTGCCCGGCATAGCGTTTAGCCAACTTTTCCAGATGCTCCGCCATCAACGCGCCTTTTTCTTTTACTTCATTCATCAGCGAATCGTCGTCAAAGTAGGTCAGGGCTTCACGGCCCGCGACAAAGGAGAAGCCCTGCCCGCGGAAGGTCCCAGTATGTTCACCCGGCGACCAGTGCTGGTCGTGCTCAGGTTTGATCAGGTTCATAGCCAGCGGCGTACCAAAGCCGCCAATACCTTTGGCTAAACAGACGATATCTGGCGACAGATCCATTTCATCGAAACTGAAGTAGGTTCCGGTGCGACCACAACCCACCTGAATTTCATCGACGATAAACAGGGCACCGTGGGCGAGGGCAATACGCTGAAGTTCTTTAAGCCAGCGCTCCGTGGCGACGTTAACCCCACCCTCGGCCTGAATAACTTCAATGAGATAGGCGGCAGGTGCTGTGACACCGCTGGAAGGGTCCTCAAGCGCCCGCTCGTGCTCCGCCAGATTATCCAGTCCGCCGCCCGGTGCACTTTCAAAGGGCAGCCGGATAACATGGTCCAGCGGAACCCCCGCCGCCTGGCGGAAATAATCGTTTGCCGTGCACGCCAACGAGCCCAATGTCATTCCGTGAAAACCGTGACTGAAGGCCACAATACTCTGGCGACCGGTCACACGACGGGCAAGCTTCAGCGCCGCCTCCACCGCATTGGTACCGGTTGGCCCCATAAACTGCATTTTGTAGTTCAACTGGCGCGGCTTGAGAACGGTGTCGACAAACTTTTCAATGAAATCGCGCTTGGCGGTGGTGTACATATCCAGACTGTGGGCAACGCCGTCGGACTCAATAAACTCGACTAAAGCTTTTTTCATGCGCTCATTATTGTGCCCAAAATTAAGAACACCGGCGCCGGCAAAAAAATCGATATAGGACTTGCCCTGTTCGTCTATCTGGCGAGCGTTT
>NZ_JBFJUX010000024.1:0-25841 GCF_041624475.1 Litorivivens sp. | reverse complement strand
GATCGCTGTCGATATTGTCGCCATTCTGATGGTCTACGACTTCTTCTACTATCTTACACATCGCTTTCTGTTCCACGGCAAAGGCTATTTCCGTCGGGTGCATGCCCTGCACCATCAGGCCCGCAAACCGACGCACATTGACGCCTTCTATGTGCACCCACTGGAAACCTTTATCGGTATTTCTCTGTTTATGGGATCAGCCGCGTTGCTCGGCCTTTTTATCGGCCCCTACCATGTCGCCAGCCTGGCGGTCGCGGTGCTGGTGTTTCAGAATCTGAATATTATCAATCACTGCCATATTCGGATGGACAGCTTCCCCGGCAAGACGTTGAGCTGGATTTCGGTGAAGCATGCCAATCACCATAAAGACATGCATCAGGGGAATTATTCGACGATTACCTTGCTGTATGACAAGGTGTTTGGGACGTTGGTGTGAGGGTTTAGCCTGTCGGCTGGGGTTTTTTATTTTTTTGCTGCCGGATTTTGGCGCCGGTTTCGCCCTGCTGGGCGAGTGACTTCTTTTTCCTCGTCGAAAAAGAAGTCACCAAGAAAAAGGACGCCCCGTTCCGCAGTCGGTTTCCGCTGCGCTCCAACCGATCCCCTGTGCGCTTCGCATCCGGCGGCGCGAGCGGAAACTCGCCCTATCGGGCTCAGACACCCGCTCGCTTGTTTCCGCCGAATGCTGCAGTGCTCGGCTGCTCCAAGGGGAGGAAGAAAAGCGGTACTCTGTAGCTTGCAGATTAGCTACTTTCAAAAAGCGTTAGCTTTTCCCTTTTTTCCGCCAAGTCGTCAATTCAAGCCCCCAGAAAAACAAAGCACCACCCGCAATGGCCGCCCCTGCCCCCACCGTCAGCATGCCCTGAACCGTGAGTTCTGCGGCCGTACCAGCACCAAAACCAGCCCCCGCAATGGGTGTACCACTACTGGTACCCAGCACCGCCGCCAGCGTCAGTGCCAGCCAGATCAACACAACGCCGGCAACGTTAAAGTAGTAGGTCCAGCGCAATTGGGTCGGTGACAGCTGCAGGCGGTTCCAGGCCAAGCCAATAATCAGCAGCGCCATCCCACCCTGAACAGCGGAAAGGTGAGCCGACAGCCCCATGCGGGGATTGGTGAACCACGGTATAAAACCACCTTCAATCAGACCCACCAAAAACAGTGTGGCTCCCCACACCAGTACCCGGCGGGATTTCTCTTCAACTTCATCAACGGTTTCAATTGGATCGATATAGCGCTGCATACTGACTCCTTGCGAGTACAAATAATTATTATGTCTGTCTTGCGTCAGTGCTTACGTCCGTCGCCGCTTAACAGATGTTCCAAGGCGACCAATTTACTTGCGGCGAATGCTCAAGTCGCCAGGGGAAAGGCCCGAATACATTTGTAGGTCAGCACCTCATCCACCGTCTGGCTGTTAAACAGCCCGAAGCCTATTACCTGCTCCGCGGGGACGTCTGCGGCGCTCTGTTTTATCAGTTCACTGATCACCGCTTGCGGCACATGACGTTTGTAACGCGCCAGGGTGATATGGGGTACGAAGCGTTTCTTCTCCAGCGGCAAACCGGCTGTAAGAAGCGCTTTCAGCACACTGAGCTGCAGGGCCTTCAAGCCCGGATTGTCTTTCACACCCAGCCAGATGACACCGTTGCGGAACTGACTCAGTTCGGTAAATTCCAGCGTAAAGCTTGAGGCGCTGACTGTTGCCAGCGCCTTGAGAACAATTTCCGGGTCGGCATCACCGATAAACTGCAAGGTCAGATGCAGGTTATCGGGCGCCATCGGCGTGATGCCCCGGGTTTTTGGCGGTTGAATTGTCTGCAGCCGCTCTTTCAGCGGCTGCGACAGGGGGACTGCGACAAACAGACGCGGCATATCGCTGCTGTATGCCTCCCTTTCACGTGTTAGTCGAAGGTGGAGTAATCGGTATACCCAGCTTCTCCCGGCGTGTAAAGGGTTTTGGGGTTGATTTGCGACAGGGCCAGCGCTTCGCGGTAGCGCCGCACCAGATCGGGATTGGCGATAAAGGGCCGACCGAAAGACACCGCCTGAATCTGCTCGTCGAGCACCGTTTCTGCTTCGTCCCGATCAAAACTTTCGTTCACGATCAGCGCACCGGAATAATTCGCTTTGGCCAGACCGATATTATCCAGCCCCAACTGCGGCATACGGATAACGTGCAGATAGGCCAATCCCATTGGATCAACCTTCTGCAGCAAAGCAGAAAATGTTTCCTGGTGATTGTCGTCGTGCAGATCGTTAAAGGGGTTGCCGGGGCAAATGCGCATACCAACACGGTCGGCACCGTCCACCTCCGTCATCGCCTTGAGCACTTCAAGTACAAAGCGCAGCCGCTTTTCCAGGCTTCCACCCCAGTCGTCCTGACGACGGTTGGTACCGGTCGACAGGAACTGGGCCGGCAGGTAACCGCTGGTGCAGTGCAGCTCCACGCCGTCAAAACCCGCCGCAAAGGCGTTTTCGGTTGCGCGGCGATAATCGTCGATGGTCTGCAGAATATCGGCCTCGCTCATCGCCTCCGGCTCGTCAAACGGCAACATCCCCTGCTCGGTAAAAATCTCCCCCTTGGCAGTGACTGCAGAGGGCGCAACCGTGCGCACACCCGCTGCTTTGTTTGCAGCGCTCGCAACCCGCCCGCAGTGCATAATCTGCAAGACAACCTGGCCACCTTCAGCGTGAACAGCCGCAGTGATGGTTTTCCAGGCAGCGATCTGCTCCGCAGAGTAAATGCCGGGCGTGCGGCAATAACCCTTGCCCTCGGCGCTGGGCTGAGTGCCTTCGGTAATGATCAGCCCTGCACTGGCGCGCTGCTGATAGTACTCGCGCATCATATCGGTGGGCACATCACTGGCCTGATCAGCCCGCGAGCGAGTCATTGGTGCCATCACCACACGATTGCGCAGTTTCAGTCGCCCCAATTCAGTTGGTGTAAACAGTTTCATCAGCGCACCCGGATTCTGGGCGCCGGGGTTCCGCGGCGCATGGTTTTCAGGAACTGCTCCACCGGAGCAGGCTCGGCGACTTCAGGCGTACCATCGGGCTTGCTCGCCCAGAATTCGCGCCAGCTCGGAAACAGTTCATGGAAAGCACCCTCGTAGGGTTCACGCCCCGGCCAGCGCATTTTCATATCCCCGATTGGCGGTTTATTGAGGTCGGTGGCATACCAGTAGCAGGGCAGCCGGCGACGGAAGTACCAGCGCCCGTCAATGCGTTGATAGTCATCCCAGTACAGCATCTGCATGATGACCCACTCGGCGCCGCACTCGTGTTCGTTCTTTGAATAAAGCACGCCGACGGCGTGATCCGGATCGTCGAACTCGATAATGTGATTGCCCACATGATGAGAGGTTCCGGTGAACTGGTTGCGCAAGGTATCGTCAACCCAGGCTTTCAGGTTGGCGCGACCACTCAACTCACGCGAGACGCGAATATCCGGCGCAAACAGGTTCACGTGGGCATCCAGATCCCGCATATCCAGGGACAGGGAATACTTGGCTACCAGCTGGCGGATTTCGTCGAGAGATTCCAACCGGTCGATGCGTTGCAGCAGTTTTTCGTCCATCTCAATCCTCCCAGGAGGCGGCGCCGGTATTCAGCTCGGCGGTGCGACCACCGTCGACCGGCATCACAATACCGGTGATGTAGGAAGCCTCGTCGCTGGCTAAAAACAGAATGGCATTGGCGCACTCGCGTGGGTCACCGACCCTTTTCAGCGGAATGGTTTTACCGGTAGCCTTTTGGCTTTCCTCATCGGGATTGACCATTTCCAGCGCGGGCGTCAGAAAGGCGCCGGGGGTGATGGCGTTAACGCGCACATCCGGCGCCCACTCGATACTGGCGTTGCGGGTCAGGCCAATCATCGCCGCCTTGGCGGCGCTGTAACCGGCCGTGCCCATGGAACCCAGCAACCCGCAGACCGAGGAGATATTCACCACCGCACCTTTGTTGGCGCGCAATTGCTTGTAACTTTCGCGCATCAGAAACATGGCGCCGTCGAGCGATACCGCAAAGTTCTGACGCCAGCCTTTGGTGCTGTGCTTGCCGATCATTTCCGGCACCATCAGCACCGCATTGTTAACGATAATATCGAGCTTGCCGTACTTGGATACGGTGGTTTCCACCAGGCGCTTTACTGCATCTTCATCACTGACATCCACTGACAAGGGGGTGCACTCCCCGCCCGCATCACGAATGGTTTTCGCGACCTGCTCCAGCGGTTCCATGCGGCGGCTGCAGATTACAACCTTCGCGCCTTCTTCAGCGAAGCGGATGGCAGTTGCCGCGCCGATGCCCTGCCCGCCACCGGTGACGATAGCGACTTTGTTTTCCAATCTTTTGCTCATAATGTTCTCCTCGTTTATTTCTCCCCTCACCCTGTCCCTCTCCCTCAGGAGAGGGACAGGGTGAGGGGCTATGTCTCGCGGCCTAAGCCAAGTACGTTCCCAAATTCGCCATCAGTGTCTGCCCGGTAAAACTCGATGACTCCTCACTCGCCAGAAACAGCGCGGTATTGGCAATTTCCACCGGCTCGCCGATACGCCCCAGCGGAATGGCAGCGACCATGGCCTGCTTCCAGTCGTCGGATATATTCGCCATGATCGGTGTGTTAGTCGGTCCCGGGCAGATGGCATTGACGCGAATATTGCGCGCCGCCACTTCCATAGCCAGCGACTTGGTCAGCCCGAGAACAGCCGCCTTGGACGCGCAATAATGCACACCGCCTTCACCGGATACAGCCGAAGTGCTGGAAATATTGATAATGCTGCCCTGCGTACCGCTGGCAATCATGCTGCGAATCGCTTCGCGACAGCAGTAGAAGGTGCCATTCAGATTGACGTTGACCACGCTCAGCCAGCCCTCGTCTTCCATGTCTGGAATATGGTCAGCGTACACCGTAGGTTTTTCACCGCGCTGCATTTGCGCGCTGCGTTCGGCCATACGTTGCTGATAAAGGTCAAAGCCATCGTTTGGCGCCGTCCCAATACCCGCGTTATTCACCAGAATAGCCGGTGCGCCCAGCTCGTCCGTGACCGCCGCAAACAGTTCTTTTACCTCGGCACTGTCGGTGACATTACAGGCGCGAGCAATCGCCCGACCACCACAGGCCTCAATACTCGACAGGGTTTGACTCAGGCTATCCAGGTGCAGGTCCACCGCGCACACTGCAGCGCCCTCACCAGCCAGACGCGTCGCTATCGCCTGTCCTATGCCCTGGGCGGCTCCGGTTACGATCGCCACCTTGTTGTTAAGCCTTGCACTCATTTAGCAGGTCCTTGCTCAGGTTTTCAGATTGTCTGGTTTAGCCTTCCGGGCGCCAGGGCACACCATTGATATGACCGCCCCCGTCGACAAAAAGTGTATTTCCCGTCATATAGCGCGAGCCCTCACTGGCCAGAAAGGTCGCCACCGGCCCGATATCCGCTTCCGGATCACCCATGTACCCCATGGGCACCAGTTTGAGAATGTCGCCTATCATCTGGGGCGCAAACTCTTCCATCATTTTGTAAGCCGAGGTCGCCGCCCCCGGACAGATCACATTAGCGGTGATGCCATCCTTCGCCCACTCGACCGCAACGGTGCGGGTATAGGCGCGCAGTGCCTCTTTGGCGCTGTTGTAATCGACGGTCATCGGGTGCGCGTTCACCCCGTTCAGTGAACAGATATTGATGATCCGCCCCCAGCGCTGGGCCGCCATGCCGGGCTGGGCGAGCTTCATGGTTCTGACCGCCGCCCGAAAGCCCGCGGTAAACGCCCGCTCCAAGCGCTCGTCATCCTGTTCCAGCGCCGCTGCCGGCAGGCTGTTGGTGGGGTAGGCGTTGTTCACCAGCACATCAACCCTGCCAAACTCGTTCAGCACCTGCTGCATCATGGCGTCGACCGAAGCGAGATCGGTAACGTCCGTCGCAATAAACCTGCCCCGACCACCGAGCTTTTCCAGTTTACTGGCAACAGCCTCGCCGGTGGCCTGATTCAACTCG
The DNA here is from genome assembly GCF_041624475.1 of Litorivivens sp. Taxonomy (GTDB): domain Bacteria; phylum Pseudomonadota; class Gammaproteobacteria; order Pseudomonadales; family Spongiibacteraceae; genus Litorivivens. Next base: position 19,848 of record NZ_JBFJUX010000024.1, on the reverse strand, counting down.
GCAACCACAACAGTCATCCCCTCCCGCGCCAGACAGCGGGCAATGCCCTCGCCGATCCCCGTGCCTGCGCCCGTCACCACCGCCACTCTTGCCATGGTTTTGCTCCATCACTGTCTTGTTATGAGGCCGACTATAGGCCGTTTCAGGCGTGCATATAAATGATTGTGTTCGCACCCATAGCGTGCAATATTGCACGCATGAATTGGGACGACCTGCGATTTTTCCTCGCCGCTGTGCGCGGTGGCACCTTCTCGGCGGCGGCGAGCGAGCTGGGCGTCAACCGAACCACGGTCGCGCGCCGCATCACCCAACTGGAGCGCCGCCTCGGCCAGCCCCTGTTTACTCATCAGCACAACCAGTATGAGCTTAGTTCATTTGGCGGCGCGCTCTACCGGCAGGCCAGCCGACTGGAAAAAGAATTGCTGTCGCTGGAGGAAAGCCTAGGGCTGGAGGAAGAAAGGCTCGCCGGCGAGCTGCGTATAGCCGCGCCATTGGGTCTTGGGCCGGAGTTTATCGCGGAGCTGAGCCAGTTTTCCCGGGACTACCCGCAGGTGCGCTGGGAGCTGCTCAATACCGTCGACCCGGTGGCGGCACTGAATCAACGCAAGGCCGATGTTGCCATCGCCGTCAGCAATTCCTGCCCGCCCCATATTCGCGGACATTTTCTCGGTGAAATGCAGCGCGCGGTTTATGCCAGCAAACGCTATCTCAAGCGCCTGCCGGCAGAAACGCCGCTGGCAGCTCATCACTGGATTGGCTGGGGAAGCGATCTGGCTGAATCCCAGGCCGCCAAGTGGATCGCAAGAGAATTGCCGGAGGATGTCTATAAACCGGCCCAAGTGAACAGCTGGAACGCCATTCTGGCTGCGGTAAAGAGCGGGCTGGGAGTGGCCCACCTGTGGTGTTTTCTGGCGGACGGCGACCGCCAGCTCACCGCTATTCGCCCACCCGACCCTGAGCTCAGTATGGGGCTGTGGCTGATGCGCCCCGCCAATATTCCCGCCAGCGCCCGGGTGAAAGCCTTTATCAACACCCTGCGACCGCTGCTGAAACAGCGGCTGGATTAATCTCTAATCACTGGCCACCCAGGCCCGCAAAAAGGTTTCGCTAATCTGCGCCGCACTGGCATTGCGTGGCTTGGCTCTTTCACCACACCACAGCGGTGTAAAGCTGTCGTCTCCCTGCTGTTCAGCCTGACTACGCAGAGCGCCCACGGCATTGGCCGCCAAGGGAAAAACCGGCGCTTTATCATTCATCGGCCCAAGCTCACGCATTAGCCGGGTAACGATACCCCGCGCCGGGCGGCCAGTGTAAAGATTGGTGAGAGCGGTTTCGCAGCGGCGCTCAGTCGCCAGTGCCTGCCGGTGTATGGGGGAGGTGCTTGCTTCGTCGGCGAGAAGGTAGGCAGAGCCAATTTGCACTGCGGCCGCACCTGCGCGGCGCATTTCAATGGCATCCTCAGGTGAGGCAATACCGCCCGCTGCAATAAGCGGAACAGACAGCTGCTGCACGCAGCGGCTGACCAGCTCGCGAGTGGGCATTTGCCCTTCTAGGTCGTCGCGCAAAAAGTGCCCGCGATGACCACCGGCCTCCAGGCCCTGGGCAATCACAAGGTCCGCCCCGTGCTGCTCCAGCCAGCGCGCCTCGTCCACGGTGGTCGCCGACGACAACACCAACGCGCCCCAGGACTTGACCCTGTCCAGCAAGGCTTTTTCGGGCAAGCCAAAATGAAAGCTGACCACTCTGGGCCGAAACCCTTCGACCACCTCCGCCACCGCCTCAGAGAAGGGCTGCCGTTGGGCGCCGACTGGAATCGCTTCGGGGTTAACGCCGTATTCCTCAAAAAAAGGCGCCAGTAATTGCAACCACTGTGCGTATCGCTCGGGGGACTCTTCGCCGTCCCGATGGCAGAAAAAATTCAGGTTGACCGGCCGGCTCGTCAGCTCAGCCAGCCGCGAGAGTTCTGCTTCCAAGGCCTCGCCCGAAAGCATGGCGCAGGGCAGCGAACCCAGCGCGCCGCAATTGGATACCGCAGCGGCGAGCGCCGCGCCCTGCACACCGGCCATTGGCGCCTGAATAATGGGCGCGGTCAATTCCAGACTGTCGAAACCCTCCATGGCTGGCTCTCCTTAGGCAGCTTTAGCTTTCTTGGGAGAACAATACATGATGATTTCTGCGGTAAACACTGTGTCGCCCTCCCGGTCGGTAATGGCCACCGAAACCGGCACATCAGCGGCCACGCCGCTCTCAATGACAGGCAGACTACCAACAACTTTAAGCAGGCCCTTGGCGGGCTTGAGGTACTTTACGGTCATGCCTTTGGGAATCCAGCGCACATCCGACGGCACCGAATATTCAGTGCTGATACCCGCCGCCAGTTCCGCCGCATTGCACATGGCAATCGCGTGAACCGTGCCGATATGGTTGTGCATGGAGCGCTTGTCCCAGAGCGTGATTTCTACGCCACCCACTTCCAGCCGCTCAAAGCGCGCTTTTATCGACGAAAAATACGGAGCCTTCAGGCAGATGGTCTTGGTGAAAAGCCACTTGCCACCGGGCTTGGTGTTGAGGGTTTTCCAGAGATTTTTGACGGCACTCATGATGGGCAACTCACTATGTTAACGGTGAACACACATTACCATAACCCCCTGTTAAGCCATACACAATCGATAGGACTCAGCCAGCCCCCTGTAAATGAGAATAATTTATATTTGCATTCAATGCGATGATTCTCTAACATCCTGCAGCCTAAAAAAATCGCTTCCTGTGACAAAAGGGGATTATTGATGCTTCCATCCAAATCGGGGCTCTCGCTGCTTACCGCCGCCATCAGCCTGGCGACCACGAATAGCGCTCTGGCCGAAAAGAAATACGAAGAACTCATCGTGACAGGCCAATACCTCTCAATTAATGAGGTAACGGCGGTTAAAACACCCACGCCCATTATTGATGTGCCTCAGAGCCTGTCGATAATGACGGCCGAGCAAATCCAGCAGCGGGGTTTCACCGCGATTGGCGACATCATCAACTACACCCCGGGTGTGAATACCTCGCAGGGTGAAGGTCACCGCGACGCTGTGGTATTCCGCGGGCGCCGTGCCACGGCTGACTTTTTTATCGATGGTGTGCGTGACGATGTTCAGTACTACCGCTCCCTGTACAACCTGAAGCAGGTTGAGATTCTGCGCGGCCCCAACGCCCTGTTCTTCGGCCGCGGCGGCACCGGTGGCGCCTTGAACCGTGTAACGAAAAAAGGCCTGATTGGTCAGGATTTTGCCCGCTATCAGGCCAGCGTCGATACCTTTGATGAGACCGCTCTGAGCTTTGATGGCAATGCGACATTGAGTGAAACCGCGGCGCTTCGCTTAAATGCCATGGCCGAAAGTCTGAAGAATCACCGTGACTTTTACGAAGGCTACCGTTTTGGCGTCAATCCGACTCTGCGACTGGCCTTCGGCGACAATACATCGCTGGATCTTTCTTACGAGTACGTCAATCACGAACGCTTTATCGACCGCGGCATTCCCACCGGCGCTGACGGCCGCCCGGTTGAGGCATTCGACGATATCGTTTTCGGCGATAAAAACCTCAATGAAAGCGATTTGCTCGCCAACCTGTTCCGCGCCACGGTAAAACACAGCTTTTCAGACTCACTGAAAGGCAACCTGACCGCTTTTTACGGCGACTATGAAAAGCTGTATCAGAACTTCTACGCCTCCAGCTATGATCAGGTCAACAGCCCCAATGAGGTAACACTGGACGGCTACGTGGACACCACAGATCGTCAGAATACGATTCTGTCGGGCAACCTGATCGGTGAGTTCGACACCGGAGCTATTGGTCATACAGTTATTTTTGGCACCGAATATATCGATACGTCTTCAGATCAGGATCGCTGGAACGCCTTCTGGAATACCACCATGGACGACAACGAGGTATTCACTGTTCAGCGTCCACTTAATCTGCGCAATGGTGTCGGTGTTAATGCCAATGGCATGACAACCACGAACGATTTTACGGTTGATATCAACGACGACACGCGCGTGGACCTGAAAGTGACCTCGGTTTATCTGCAGGACGAGATTGAGATTTCAGAACATCTGGATGTAGTGCTGGGCGCACGCTTCGATAGCTTCGACATCGATGTCAATAACGTAGTAGCCAATGAAAAGCGCAGCCGTAAAGACGAAGAAGTTTCACCCCGCGCAGGCATCGTCTATAAGCCGAAAGAAAATATTTCACTGTACGCCAGCTACAGCGAATCTTTCCTGCCAAAAAGTGGCGAGCAATTCGCCAACATCAATGGCGCTGCCAACGATCTGGATCCTAATACCTACGAAAACCGTGAAATAGGTATGAAGTGGGACTTCAGTAAGGGCCTCAGCCTGACAATGGCGGTGTTCGAGAACGAAGAAAGCGCACCCCAGGTGGACGACAACGACCCCAATGCGTTTGTGGTGGTCGACTCAGAAATCGACGGCTATGAACTGCAGCTGGAAGGCCAGTTGACAGATCGCTGGTACATCTCTGCCAGCTACGGCAATCTCGATGGCGAAATTGTCAACCAATCTGGCTCTACCGGCAAGCGGCCCACCGAGTTGCCCGAGCATATGGCTTCTCTCTGGAGCATGTACCAAGTAACTGACAATCTGGGACTTGGGCTTGGTGCGACGTATCAGGACGAGAGCTTTATCGATAACGGCAATAAGGCCAAGTTGCCCAGCTACACCCGCACCGATATGGCCATCATCTACGATGTGTCAGCCAGTCTGCGCGTGCAGTTCAATATCGAAAACCTGACCGATGAGTTGTACTTCCCGAATGCGCACAGCACCCATCAGGTAACTGTCGGCGAGTCTCGCAGCGCACGCCTGACGGTCAGCGGCGAATTCTAAACCGCACTAGCCAAGCACGATCAGTTTTAAGCCCCGCTCGCGGGGCTTTTTTGTGCCTGCCTGTTGAGCGGACTAAAGCAAACCAATACACAAACAACCTGATTAGCACGCGCCTTCAGGTTACAGAAACAGCGCAATGGGCATTAGCGTAAATCACTAGGCACAATGCCAGCGAGCAAGCAAACGAGTGCCCGGATAATATCCCCCGCCCGTGATCCAGCCTCCATCCAAGCGCGTAAGTTAGGGCACCTCTGATTAATTCGGCGTTAGCTCATTGCCGAATTAATCAGAGGTGCCTTAAAAACACCTTTGGGGACTGCCGATGACTGTTGCACTGAAAGCTGCTGAATCCTTTTCACACCAGGACGCACACAACAACGGGGCTGAGTTTTCTGAGGCTGCGGAGCAGGTGCGTAGCGCTTTGATCGAGGCAGGCCTTGAAACGCCCCAAGTAGAGAACCACCTGAGCCGCGACCAGAAGTACGCGCGCATTCGCAGCGCCATGACCGAGGTCGTGGAAGCACTTGGTCTGGATCTGCGAGATGACAGCCTTGCCGAAACACCGCATCGCATTGCCAAGATGTATGTGGATGAAATTTTCTCGGGTCTCGACTACCGCTCGTTCCCTAAAATCACCGCCATCGACAACAAAATGCAGGTCGACGAGATGGTAAGGGTCAGTGATATCAGCCTGACCAGTACCTGCGAGCACCACTTCATCACCATCGATGGCACCGCAAGCGTCGCCTACATTCCGGCGCAGAAAGTCATCGGTCTGTCCAAAATCAACCGGCTGGTACGTTTCTTTGCCCAGCGACCACAAGTGCAGGAAAGGCTGACACGGCAGATTCTGGTGGCGCTGCAAACGCTATTGGGAACCGACGACGTGGCGGTGTCGATAAACGCCGCTCACTACTGCGTGAAAGCGCGGGGCGTGATGGATTCTACGTCGACGACACAAACCACAGCCCTCGGCGGCGCGTTTCGCTCCGATGCAAAGACTCGGGCAGAGTTTCTCCGCTAGACAGGCTGACCAATCAGACCCGCGGAACCGGCACGTCAGATTCATCAACGCTCTGCTGGCTCAGCTTTTCTTCAGCCCAGGCTTTGTCCTCAGCTTCCGCATCCAACCCGTCTTGTGACGGCAAGGCGTGCCTGTGCATGTTGAGGCTCGCATAGAGCGCAAAATGATCGGAGCCGAAACCCGGCAGGCGCTTGAGCTCGTTAACCGTAAAATGAGCGCTGTGAAACAGGTGATCCAGCGGCCAGCGAGCAAGGGGGATGGCTGCGTGATAGGTATTGAACATACCCCGCCCAACCCGCGGATCCAGCAGGCCGCTGATTTTCCTGAACAGGCGGGTAGTTCCCGACCAGGCCACATCGTTTAAATCGCCGGTAACAAGCACCGGTTTTTTGTAGTCCTGCAGGCTTTTCGCCACCATGATCAGCTCGGCGTCGCGCTCGGCTGACTCTTCATTTTCGGTTGGGCTGGGTGGCGCCGGGTGCAGAAAGTGACAGCGGATGCAGTCACCGGACGGCAGCTCGACCATCGCATGCATGGAGGGCACATCGTCTTCCACCAGAAATTCAATCTGCCCGTCGTGCAAAGGCAGACGTGAATACACATGCATGCCATAGAGATTGTTCAGCGGGCATTTCAGCGTGTGAAGGTAGCGATCCTCCAACAAATCCAGCTGTGACTGCCACCAGGCATCCGACTCCAGCGTGACCACGATATCCGGCGCCATGTCCTCCACCAGCGCCAGAAAGCGCTGCGCCTGACGATTGGTTGTCAGCACATTGGCCGTCACAATACTCAGGTTTGTGTCTGCATTAATGTCAGCACTGGCTTTAACCTCATGCCGCGCCAGCGGCGTGTAAGGAAAAATCCACCAGAGCTGATAGCACAGACACAGTGCGGTTACGGTCTGGACAAGCAGCGTGATCGTGGCGCCCTCGTCCAGCAGCAGGGACTGCAGCAAAAGCAGAATACCTGCGGCGCAGGCCAGTTGCAGTCGCGGAAAATCCCAAACCCGCACCCACCAGTCCTCTCGCCGCCAGAGCGGCAACAGGGTTACCAGTATCAACGCCGCGCTCGCGAGATAAATCAGCCAGTACAGCCTCAATTCAGCTCCTTTGAGTCGATGTAATCAATCCAGATAGGTGCAGCAGTAATCGGTGGGCGTCTCGATCACAACGTCAAAGCTGGCGTTGGCGGGAACATCAAAACTCTGCCCGGCGCTAATGCTCTGCCAGTCGCCTCCCGGTAGTTTTATCCGCAGGTCTCCGGCCAGGATTTCCATAACTTCAGCGGCTTCGGTACCAAAGGTGTACTCACCCGGCAGCATCAGCCCCAGCGTCTTGCGAGAGCCGTCGGCAAACAGGACGGTGCGGCTACTGACTTTGCCCTCAAAATAGAGATTGGCGGCTTTTACAACGGTGACATTTTCAAACTGCGACATTGGGTACCCCTGAAATAAAAAAAACGGCAGGTGCTGCCTGCCGTTATTCTAGCGTGTTGTTGCTCGCAACACAGCCACCTGATGAGCCAAGGGGGGCGTAGTGCGGCTAATCGACCCGACGCACGTCGGAGCGATCTACTCAATATTAGAAGCGCACCTTGAACTCAGCACCGACCACCCGGCCCTTGTTCAGAGGTGAAAAGGACGTTACCCCCAGAGCGCCAAACGGCAACTGGGTATCGCCACCTTCGGTGACCTCATCACGCAGGTTTTTGCCGTAGAGTGAAACCGTCCAGTCCTCGGAATTAGGCGACAGCGACAGGGTCGCATCGACCATATTGGCGTCATTCAGCGTGCCACGATTGTTATCAGTGTAAGCAGCTTCGTCACGATGGCTGTAACTTACCTGAGCGGTGACAAAACCAAAATCACCCACATTCTGATCGTAGATAATGCCCAGACTGCCTGTCAGCGGAGCCAGACGCGGCAGGTCCAATTCACCGTCCTGACCGTTCACGACCTTGTCGCCATTAAGATCAAATTTAACCTCGCGGTATTCACCTTCTACATAGCCCACTGAAAGGTTAACAATCAGGTTGGGCAACACCGCATAACGACCTTCCAGTTCAATGCCCATAATCTCGGCGTCGGCAGTATTGCGAATAATCTGGACCACGCCCGAGCCGCCAGACGGCAGGTTGACCTCACGCTGCATATCCTTGATCTGATTGTAGAACGTTGCCACGTTCAATCGACCGCGATTGTCCGGGGTATCGTACTTAACCCCCACCTCGAAGCTGTTCTGCGTTTCCTCATCAAATGGTCCGGGCGAAAACGAAGGGTCCGTATTGCGCAGGTTGTAGCCTCCACTTCTGAAGCCCTTGGTCAGGAAAGAGTAAACCTGCATTTGATCGTTGGGCGTCCAGGTCACACCTACCTTAGGCGTGATATTGGACCAGGATTTGTCGTCCTTGAAATCAAATGCGCAGTTGCCACCAATCACATCGCATTGTCCGGCGGGTATTGTGTCAGGCCGCATGTTCGGACCAACAACGGTCGCCTGGAGAGTTCTGATTTTGGCTTCTTTGGATTCTTGCGAGAAACGCCAGCCTGCTGTAAACGTCAGGCTTTCGGACATCAGATAGTCAACCGAGGCAAATACCCCCCAGGTATCGTGATCTTGAATACCCCCACCATAAAAGTAAGCAAAGACACCCGGAGCACCGGCAGTTACCTGACGGTTCTCCTGATACTTAACTTCTTGATCAAAATAATAGAGGCCGGTTGTCAGATCGATCTTTTGTCCAATCCGTCCATTAAAACGAAATTCATTACTGACCTGTTCCTGCTGGGTTTCGAATCCGGCATGAAACAGGGTTGAAGGAGAAGCATCAATATCGCTCACCCCCTCGCTATTATAGGCACGCCAGCCAGCGATATTGGTAATGCGCCCCTCAAGGAAATCCACATCCCGCGTGTATTCAACAATGCCCTGATTCCAGTAATTGTCGAAGTAACCCGTTTCGTTGATGGAAAATTTAAAGTCATCGCGATCAAAGCGACCACGGTTTTGCCCCGCGGGACCATCACCTTCGGCGTCGCCTCGCTCAAAGCGCAGAATGAGATCCGAATATTCGTCCAGATCGATAACAAAGACCGGGCGGATCAAACGGGTGCGAGCATCGCCATGGCTGTCATCACCAAACTCATTGTCGTGCCAGCCCTCGTCTTCATTTAAATACACCGACAGTTTAGCTTTAAGCTTGTCTGTCATGGGGCCAGATACGGAAGCTGAGTAGTAGCGGTTAAGACCGGTTTCCACGGCAAATTTAGCACTGCCGGCAAACTCTTCGCCCGGCAGTTTGGTTCTGACCAGTACGGCACCGCCTGTTACGTTTCGGCCGAACAGCACACCTTGCGGGCCGCGCAACACTTCGATCCCTTCCAGATCGAACATATCGAAGACGACGCCGCCATTGATACCGAGATACATGCCATCAACAAACACACCGACGGTTGGGTCAATAGAAGGAATGGAACTGTTAACGCCCAAACCGCGAATCGCAAAATTTGCGGTGCCTTTGGTTGTACCCACATCTTCCAGCGCCACGTTAGGCATGGAATAGCTGAGACCTTTCAAATCCCGCACCTTGAGCGCTTCGAGTTGGTCGCCACCGTAGGCCGTAATGGCGATTGAGGTGTCCTGAACCTCCTGAGCGGACGATTTTTTCTGTGCTGTTACCAGCACTTCTTCCAATAGGGTCTGAGAGGCCCTTTGAGCCTGAGCAGAAAAGGGGAGTGAACATAATAAGGCGAGTACGGTCAGTCGGGATCTGCGCATGGTTTTCTCCGGTTCAACCAGGTTTATCGTTATTCATCTATAGATACGACTTCTAACTGTATCTGGATCCAGCACCATGCCAGGGCATGCTGCAAAAACAGGCCTGCACCAAAAAAATACAGCTCCGCTTGTAGTTGACTGTAGTACAAAGATAGGAATAGAAAAGGCGTTTCTGTGAAATAGCCCACAAATACCGCAAGCCTGCCGCTACACTCAGGGGGCGCTGCTACCCACAACCCACATGGCAAAAAACTGGTTATGGCCGCCGTAGGCATGCCCCATGGCCTTGCGGGCACCATTTACTTGATGCTCACCGGCCATGCTGCGCACCTGCAGGGCAGCTTCGGCAAAACGGATCATGCCAGAGGCCCCAATGGGGTTGGAGCTGAGTACGCCGCCGCTGCAGTTCCAGGGAATATCACCACCGTCGAGATGGGTGGCGCCACTCTCGGTCAGTTTCCAGCCTTCGCCCTCATCGGCAAAGCCGAGATTCTCCAGCCAGATAGGTTCAAACCAGCTGAAAGGCACATAGATTTCTGCGCAATCGAGCTCCTTGCGTGGGTTACTGATACCGGCTTTTTGATAAAGCTCTTTGGCACATTCCCGGCCCGCCGCCGGATTGACCTCATTGCGCCAGGGATAGAAAGAAGGCTCCGAACGCATACTGGTGGCATGCACCCAGGCCGGGGGGTTGGCGGAGCTGCCCGTGCACTTGCCGTTGACCATCACCATGGCACAGGCGCCATCGGATGAGGGGCAGGCTTCTAGAAAGCGCACCGGCTCCCACAGCATCGGGCTTTCTTTCACCTGCTCCAGCGTGATATCCGGCAGCTGCAATTGGGCGCGAGGGTTGCGGCAGGCGTGCTGGCGATCTTTCACGGCTACCTGACAGCCAATATCTTCGGGCGCCTTGCTGAGCCGCAGGTAATCGCGGATAACCGGAGCAAACATGCCACCGGCGCCGGAATTGAAATGCGGCCGAAAGGGGGTGGACGGCGACAGCGCCCACTGGGCATTCGATTCCGACTGCTTTTCAAAGGTCACCGTCAGCACCCGCTGAAACTGGCCACTGCGAATATGCTGAGCCGCCACGATGGCGGTTGAACCGCCGACGCTGCCAGCAGTATGCACCCGGATCACCGGCTTGCCGGTACCGCCCAGCGCTTCGGCCAGCATGATCTCCGGCATCACCACACCTTCGAACATATCCGGTGCCTTGCCAATCACCAGCGCGTCGATGTCTTTCCATTCCAGGCCCGCATCGCTCAAGGCTTCCAGCGCTGCCTCGCGCACCAGCCCCGCCATCGACACATTGAGTTTCGAACGATAGCGCGCCGTCTGGCCAATACCGATTACCGCTACCTGTTCTGTCATGCCGCGCCCTCCAGTACGCCAAAGAGATTCTGCTGCAGGCAAGGGCCGCTGGTGGCATGGGCCAGAGCTCTATCCGCCCGACCGGCAAAGATCTCCTGGGCGGCAGCGCCAAAACGATCGAGCCCGGCGGCCATCAACACATGACCGGCCAGGGCGCCGCCGGAGCGGTTAATATCCGTATTCTCTTTCAAACCCAGAGCCTGCTGCAGAATCAATTGCTGGTGACTGAAAGGCGCATAGAGTTCAGCGCAATCCAGTTTGTCGCGGTCGAGCTGCAGAGCCTCAGCCGACTGTTTGCTGGAAGCTGACGTTGTGAGATCGCGAGTACCGAGAAAGTGCGACTCCATCCGGTGGTCTAGCCCCTTGATCCAGGCCGGGCGCTCGCACAGGGCTGCGGCCTTTTCTTTGGAGGCCAGTATCAGCACGGAGCAACCATCGCTGATCGGGCTGCAGTCATGCCGGCGCAGGGGCGAGACAAAGGTCGGCTCCGACAGCAGGCCGTCCACCGCGTACTCGCCTTTCAGTTGGGCATGGGGATTGCGCTGGGCGTTGCGCCGGCTTTCTGCCACCACCTGCGCCATCTCGCGCTCGCTAAAGCAGCCTTTGGCAATACTCATCTGCGCTTGTATGGCCGCCAGTGAAATGGAGTCGGGCCACAGGGGTTGGGTGTAATAAGGATCGAGCTGCAGACTCAACACATCGGGCAGGTCACCCGGCGCCGACTTTCCAAATCCGTAAATCAGCGCCGTATCAATTTCGCCACATTGAAATTTGAGCCAAGCCTCATAGAGCGCCCAGGCAGCATCCATTTCCACATGGGATTCCTGCGCGCAGGGTGTTGCACCCAGCGCATCCACCGCCATGACAAAGGAAAAGGCCGCACCGGCCAGATAGTCGCAGCTGCCGGAACAGACAAAGTCGATATCCTTGCGCCCAAGCTGGGCACCGGCCAGCGCCTGATCCATCACCGGCACCAGCAGTTCCACGTCAGTGCGGCCACCGGCATCGCGCTGCATCGGCGCCTGAGCATAGGAGACAATCGCAACGTCACGCATGTTTTGCCGCCTCCTGCAGCCGTGCCTCGCGGTGACTTTCAATATCCACCGCTGGCTCGCCGCTCAGCACAAAATATTCGATATTTTCCAGGCCGTAGTCCCACTCCTCTTCCGGCTTCCACTTGGCTCGTACCCGTGTACCAATCTGCACATCTTTGAGTTCGCATTCGGCAATCAGATGACTGAATGCCTGATCGGCACCGTCCAGCAGAATATTGGCCACCACAAAAGGTGGTTTGAGTTTGCTGTTGGGTATTGGCAGATGCACGATGGTATAGCTCAGCACCGTTCCATTGTTCGAGAGCTCAATCATCTCGCCCGGCGTGAGCGTGCCTGTTTCAGGACACACCCCGGGCGGCGGCACCAGCACCTTGCCACTGCCTTTGGATCTGACGCCCAGAATGAGGCCTTGCTTGATGGCGTGGAGAAACCGGTTGCTTTGGGGGTTGGCTCGATAGCGGTACGTTAAGTAGACAGGCCGCTCGACCATTTCTTTTGGCTCAGGGATATCCGGGCTTGGACGGGATGTCATGAGTTAACCTCCGAAGCCGGCACAAAAGCGGCGATGTCCGTAATATCACCCTGAGGTTCGGCCACCCAGAGCGGTTTGACCCGAAGACCGGGACAGATCACCGATTCATCCGGCACCCGCACCTTGTGCAGAAAGGGCGTATCGGCGCCATCGAGTTTGATCAGCGCCCAGGCAAAAGGCGCCAGTTCGTTGTGTTTGTCGCGGGGGTGCTTCACCCAGCAATAGCCTTCCACGGTGCCGGTGTCACCCAGCTCCACCCACTCGGAGAGGCTTTCAGCGGTTTCCGGATCATATTCAAGCGGCGGAAACAGCACGCTGCCATCGCTGCGTTTTATACCCAGAAAGCGGTGATTTGCCAGTACAGCAAAGCAGGTACCAATGACCGGACCGAGGGTGCGGGAATAGGTAAAGCCGAGTTCAAACTCGGCTTCCAGCAAGGCTTCGGGTGCAGGGGGTTGACCAGCTGACATTGCGAGGCTCCAGTGTTTTAACTGATTATGCCCCCGACCCTAACAGGGTATATGACCGTTTTGTAAGGCCGTTTTTGCTAGTATTGCACCCACAGCGCCGGCTCGAGCATAAGTCGACAGCGTCTTAGTCAAATAAACGCAACTGCTGATCACTGCTCATACGGTCGGTGTGGAAGCGCAAGCCAACGCCAAGTAGGCGCACCGGTTTCTTAAACCGGCCCCAAGCCTCATCCATCATGTCGGCGAACTCGTTGTGCTCCAACCCACCCGTGAGCTGCCGGTCGACCGTTGTCGTTTCAAAATCCTTGCTTTTCAGTTTGACGAAATGCCCGGTAATAGCACCGCGCCGACTCAGCTTGGCCAGCCGCTCTTCCAGCATCGCCATCAGTTTCGGCAATTGATTCTGACAGGCGCGGCGGTTGATCAGATCATCGGCGTAGGTGCGCTCAACGCTCAGTGATTTTCGCTCGCGATTATTGGCGACCGGCCGCTTGTCTTCACCACGGGCATAGCGGTAGAGGGTTTCCCCCATGGAGCCAAAGGCCTGGGCCAGCTCCAGTTTTGACCAGCTAAGAATGTCACCACAGCGCTCTATGCCCTTTTCCAGCAACTTTTTCTGCATGGCAGGCCCGACACCGTGAATGCGTCGCACCGGCAGAGTCGAGACAAAGGACTCCACCTGATCCGGCGTGATCGTGGTCAGCCCATCGGGCTTATCCCAGTCGCTGGCAACTTTTGCGAGAAACTTGTTTGGCGCAACACCGGCGGAAATCGTGATGCCGACTTCCTGGCTGACGGACTCACGAATGGCCCGCGCAATCAGGGTGGCGCTGCCCTGAAAGTGCTGCGAATCACTGACATCGAGATAGGCCTCATCCAGCGATAGCGGTTCTACAAGGTCTGTATAACGGTGAAAAATCTCCCGCACCTGATAAGCCGCCGCGCGATATTTTTCGAAATTGGGGGGAATCACCACAAGCGACGGGCACAGGCGCATGGCGTGTGCTGAGGGCATGGCGGAGCGCACGCCATAAGAGCGGGCTTCGTAATTGCAGGTGGCAATAACGCCACGTCGATCGCTGGCACCGCCAACCGCCAGCGGAATCCCGCGCAGCGCGGGATCGTCACGCATCTCAACCGAGGCGTAGAAACAATCGCAATCACAGTGGATGATTTTGCGCACAGCGCTCTCTATCACAGATTCCAGAGAGGCAATTCCACCACGCTAGCCAGTTGCCTTACAACTAATGCGGGATGCCCATCAAAAGGCCGCCCATAAAAAAGGCGGCCTCAGCCGCCTCTATAGTTTACCTAACGCCACTTAGCTGCCGCTACTGGGACTGACCACCACCTTTGGCGCGATCGAGAATCGCGTCAGTACCCATGTGGATCAGGGCCTCTGATGCGCTTCCCTTCTCAGCGCCAGCCTTGCGCGCTGCGGTGTCCTTGGCCATATCGCGCAGGGTCTGTTCCGGGTCTTGCGACTCGGCCACATCATGTTCAGGGTCCCTTTTTTCGGGGCTGCTATGGTCATGACCCGCTTCGTGGTCGTGGTCATGTTCCCGATCATCGTCATCCCGGTCGTCGTCATCCCGGTCATCGTCATCCCGGTCGCGATATTTGGCGGGCTTGCCTTCGTCCCAGCCATGCTTTTTGCCTTTTTCTGCAGCCCAGTCACGGCCGTGCATGCCCTTGGGTTTTTTGGCCTTATCCTTGTGCTTCCCCTTGCCTTCCTTGCTGTGCTTTTCGTACTTATGCTTTTCTTTTTTATGCTTTTTTTCTATTTCTTCGCGGTCGTCATCACGGTCATCTTCATAGCGCTCTTTGTATTTTTCGCGCATTTCTTCGGCTTTCTCACGACGCTCTTCCTCGTCTTCTTCATAACGCTCTTGGTACTTCTCACGCCTCTCTTCAGCTTTCTCGCGACGATCGTCATCGTCGTCATCTGCGACCACAAAACCAGCAAGCAATGCGCTGGTAAGTACAAACAAACAGTATTTTTTAACCATTAGGATTCTCTTCTGTTTCGGAATACAGGCCTATAGTTAATAGCTCAACTACGGCTACTTGGCCAGTTTAAAGCGCCGTTTTCTCAAGCAGCCTCCAGCGCACTGGTATCCTCGCCGCCAAAAGCCTCCAGTAGTGCCGGAATAAAGTTAGCCAGCTCTGCGTTCATAATCGAAAAATTCACATCGAACTGCTCAGCAGCGGTATCAGTGTGAACTTCGTCGGCCCGTTCCATAATCAGATCACTGAAGCGCAGGCGTTTGACGGTGAGCTGATCATCGACCAGAAACTCGACTTTGTCCGCCCAGCTCATAGCGAGCTTCTTCACCAGCATGCCGCTGTCGATGTGATTAAGAATCTCTTTGGACTGAAGGTTCTGGTTCTTGCAGCGAATAACTGCGCTTTCATCAGCGGAATCAATCAGTTCACACTCTCCGCCCAGCTCAAAGCCCATGGGCGCGGCGTTCTGCAACCAGTGCGTCATGGTGTGGTAGGCGGTGTTTTTGGGTGCAACAGGAATTACGGGCACCGAGCCCAGACTCTCTCGCAGCAGAACAATCAATTCTTCTGCACGCGAGTGGCTGCCGCTATCGACGATCAGCCAGCCGTTTTTGGGGTCAATATACGCATACTGCCTGCGGGATTTCACAAAGGCCCGGGGCAACATTTCGAAGATCAGCTGCTCTTTCAAATCAACCCGCTCCTTGCGGCTCGGCACCCGGTCTTCATCTTCGCGAATGCTCAGTATCTTTTCTTCCAGTGCATCTTTGACCACCGCCGCCGGCAACACCTTATCCTGGCGCTGGCTGCACACCATGATGCAAGCGTTATTGGTGTGAATCAGCTCACTGCCCTGCTGGCCAAGCGGCTTGACCCAGCCGAGGGTGCTCGGCTCCTGGCTGGAGCAGGGCTTAAAGGCTTGCTCGTGCAGCCTTTCTTCCACCTGCTCCGGAGTCAGCTCAAAGGGTTTGGTAAAGCGATAAATAAGCAGGTTCTTGAACCACATAGAAAACTGTCCTGTCTTGTCATTAGCAATTTATAGAAGGCAGGCATTGTAGACGGTTACTGAGAAGCTTTTCAGGCTTGACTCGGCGAAATTGCGGTCCTCGGTATTATTCTAAAGAATCCGGCCCTGAAGTCGGTACGTAAGTACGTTACCCTGTCGTCTCATCCTTAAACCACCAGCTCCGGGGAACCAATGCACAAAACACTGACCGGCAGCCTGCTTTCGCTGCTACTGCTCACCCTTACCACCACCAGCCAGGCACAAGTCACTACCAGTATTCAGGCCTCGGATATCGGCTTTGGCGGTGAGATAGGCTATCGCTGGGATTCGCCCTGGGGCGTGCGCGCAGGCTATCTGATGGGCGATCTGGATGTGGATTTCGACGCCGAGGACAATAACGGCGTGGAAGGCGATGAACTGGAATACGACAGCGACGTCGATTTGAAAAACGCCTACCTGCTGGCGGACTGGCACCCCTGGAACGGCATTTTCCGGGTCTCCGGTGGCACTTTCCTCAACAACAGCGACGCAACCGTGGTCACCCGTTGTAACGCCGACGCCGTTATTCCCCAGCTGGCTACCTGCGAGTTCGGCAACAGTGTGTACTCACCTACTATTCTCGGCGAGGTGACCACCAAGGTCGACTTTGACACGATAGCCCCCTACCTTGGCATTGGCTGGGGCCACCGTGCCGAGAGCGGCTTTGCGGTCAACGCTGACCTCGGTGTCATTTACATCGGCTCGGCCAGCGTCGACATGAGCTCCTCCGGCTCCTGTAACGACGATGCCCAGTGTCGCGAGCAGATCGAACAGGAAGAACGGGAAATAGAGGACGAGCTAGACAAATACCGTTGGCTGCCCTTCGTCCAGCTCGGGGTCAGTTACAACTTCTGATCCCCGGCAACACTAGTGCTTATCGTCCAACGATTGCCGGTAAGCACTGGGCGACAGCCCGGTCCAGCTTTTAAAGGCCTTGGAAAAATTGCTGGCATCGCTGTAGCCCAGCCGGTCGGCAATCTGATCCACCGTTAAGCGCCCCTCGGCCAGCCAGCGCGACGCCTGGCGCTGACGCTGCTCATCCTTGAGTTGCTGATAGCTCTTGTCTTCGGCTTTCAAACGCCGCTTCAGGGTGGCAACTGACATATTGAGCCGGGCGGCAATTTCTTCCAGCGGCGGCAAACTGCCTTCCATGCGTTGCAGTTGCAGGGCAATGCGCTCCGACACACTCTGCTGTTCACTGTGCTTGCGCAGGTCACTCTCACAGCGCGCCTCGGCCAGCCGCGCCAGGTCTTCATCGCGCGCGGGTATCTGTGCATCCACAATGCTGCGCGGCCAGCTCAGGCTGTAATACGTGCTGTTAAAATCGATACGCGAGCCGGCAGGCAAGGGTGGCATGGGAGTTTCAGGCGGCAGGCCCGTCAGGGTGATAAGGCTCGGAAATTCGCTGGCACTGCGACCGAGGATTTGTCTGCACAGGGTTTCCAGACAGACCAGAAAATTCAGCGCCACGTAGCGCAGGGTGGCATTGTCATCAACGAGTGGCAGTAAAATAAGTTTTGCGCGATCCGGATCTTCTCCCGGACGCAACTCGAAAAACTCGATGCGTGTGGACACATAGCGGTAGAGCTTTTCTGCGGCATCCATCAAGGTCTGGCTGTGCTGCGCCGCGTAGCCAACGTAACCGTGCTTGGAAAGCGTCATACGCCGACCGCCTTCCAGCGCCGTCCAGAAATTACCGTCGTATTCGCAAAAGTTGCGCATTGTCGCAAGAAAAGAATCGTGTCCCACTGAGACATCCTGCTGCAGCAGAATACCGGGCTCCAGGCCACTACCGTCCAGCAGGTCAGCCACGCTCATACCGCGTTCAAAGGCCTGCTCACTGAGTGAAATCAGGTAATCGCTGGATATACCGTAGCGCCCGCGCCCCACTCTGTCTGCGTTCAACGAAATCTCCCTTGATCCCAAAGCACCCGATATTGCGACGAATTAACCTGCCGCCGCCACGGCGATGGTGGCATATTTTCACCATCGATAAATCAATACTTGATAAATGCCGACAGGACCCGTCGGCCACAGGAGCCCAGCATGGACAACAGCATCACTGTACGTCGCATGAACTTTGCCATCGACAAGGATATGGAAAAATACTGGTTTGGCGGCAATCCGCTGATATCGACTTTCTTCTATGCTTTGTCAGGCACCTTTCCCGACGGTGAGCGCTTCTTTATCGATACGGTACGCTACTATCGCGAAGACGTGAAAGATCCAAAGCTGCAACAGGAAATCCGCGCCTTTATCGGCCAGGAAGCCCACCACGGCAAGGCGCATGAAGATTTCAACAACGCCCTGGAGGCCAAGGGCTTTCCCGTCAACACCGTAGCAGCGAAAGCCAAGGCCCTGCTCGATCTGGCCCGCAAACGGCTCAAACCCCAGCGCCAACTCGCCATCACTGTTGCACTGGAACATGTCACGGCAACCATGGCCGAACACGCCCTGCGTCACCCGGAGCTGCTCGAGCAGATGGATCCGACCTTTCGCAAAATGATTATCTGGCATGCGGTGGAAGAGATCGAACACAAAGCAGTAGCCTTTGATGTGTTTCGCGAATGCGTCGACAATGAATTTCTGCGGCGGCGAGTAATGTTTATGACCCTGCTGCTGTTTTTTGGCCGTGCTATCTCGTTTCAGCGCCTGCTGATGCATGCCGACAACCGCCGTGCGTCTTTAAAAGAGTGGTGGCAGGCGATGAAATTTTTCTGGGGAAAAGGTGGTCTGATGCGCGAGTCCATTCCGCACTTTCTCAAGGCCTTCAAGCGCGGCTTCCATCCCGAGGATATAGACCAAAAGCCGCTGATTGAAAACTGGCAGCAGCGCTACCCGGATGTGGCAGGTTTGCAAACCAACTGAGCCCTTTCGCCGCCTCATTGTGGACAGAGTGCACAGGTAGTTCAGAACGCCCCCTCTCCCTCGGGGACAAACCCGCAGGGCTTGGGCACCGGAGCTTGGGACGGTGGGGCAAAGCCCCGAGCACAGCGAGTCACTGGGCTGGAGTGAGGGTGAGAGCCAAATTCAAGAACTCAACACTCCATCCAGCTCCAACAACGCCGCATCCGCATCTTCGGTAACCAGCACCGTCCTCATGCCGAGTTTTTCTGCCGCGGCAATATTCGCCGGATAGTCATCGAGAAAAACCGTGCGTGAAGGGTCGTCAATACCCATGCGCTGCAGCGTCAGCTCAAAAATCTTCGGGTTGGGCTTACGTATTCCTTCTACGCAGGAATCCACCACCAGTTCAAACAGATCATCCACCGGCATCAGAGAGCGCCAGCCATCAGAAAACTCTTTTACGTTGTTGGTGATGATCGCACGCCTTAAGCCACGTGTTTTCAGCTCTGCCACCTTATCCACAAAGGCGGTACGCAAGCCGCCGTCGCGGGGCATGGCGGCGAATACCTCATAGATATCCAGCTTAAGACCGTGATCCTGCTCAGCGCGCGTCATGATTTCTGTACGGCAATCATCCAGCGTCATTTCACCGCGCTCAAGCCGGTGCCAGGGGTGATCTCCGTCTTCATGATAGTTACCGAAAACAATTTCCTGAATCTGCCCCGGACGAGCCCCCATGCCCTGCCCGACCTCATCAAAAGCGGCAAAAGGCGACAGCGTAAAAACCCCGCCAAAGTCAAACAATACTGCGTCTATCGTC
>NZ_JBFJUX010000023.1:0-28304 GCF_041624475.1 Litorivivens sp. | reverse complement strand
GCGTTCGATATTGGCCGTGCCGGCGGGATAGGCCTGATTGAAGGCATAGGTGCCGGTGGTCACACCATCGTTGGGGTCGAAGTCGTGATTGACCAGCTGTTTGAGCGCTGCGATGGCATCGTTGCCGCCACCGTAAATCACGTTGCCAAAGTACTCGGCCAGGGTTTCCAGAATGCTGGTGACGCCAGGTTGCATATTCAGCACGTACTGGGCGATGGGAGAGCCCCGGTGAGGTGAGGAAATACTGATGCCATATTTGACTACGCGGTAGCCGCGGTTGTCGTTGAGCAACTTGGCCGCCTTGCGCAAATCAAGCCCACCCTGAGAGTGGCCAATCACGTTCACGTAGCTGTGGCCAGAGGTGGCCAGGTAGTTCTGGATGTCCTGATACAGCTCGTAGCCGCGCTGCTCGGAACTGGCAAAGGGCGTTACCGAGGCAACAAAGGATTCCTGGCCTGAATTGATGTCGTGGTTACAGTAATACTCGCCCCACTGACAGGTGTCGAGTACATAAACGCCGTAATCGTCGCCCCAGTAGTCGTAACCCAGAACATCGTCAAAGCCGCCCATGCCGTGGGCGAATACAATGGGGTAAGTGGTTTTGTTAGCATCCCTTGCGAGAGCGGGGGTGGTGAGCAAACTGCAGGTCACCATCAGGGCTGTTGCCAGCCTGATTCGCATATTCATACGATTCTCCTTAGTCTTTATTGCTTTTTATAGTGGCCGTCAGGCCGGAGCGTGTATGACAAACTGCGTCAAATGAGTGTTAACTGCCTGTTTTTATCTCCTTGGTTTGGGAAAGAAAACGCCGACACAAGGCCGGCGTTATTTGAAATTACTTCACCAGTTCTCGACCGATGATAAGCTTCATAATCTCGTTAGTGCCACCGTAGATGCGCTGTACCCGGGCATCGGCCCAGGCGCGAGCGACCGGGTATTCCCACATGTAGCCATAGCCGCCGTGTAGCTGCAGGCACTCGTCCATGACCTTGCCCTGCAGGTCTGTGGTCAGCATTTTGGCTTTAGCTGCGGTCACTGCGTCCAGCTTCTCTTCGATATGCAGCTCCAGGCAGCGATCCAGAAAAACGGTAGCCGAGGTCAGCTCCGTATCCAGCTCAGCCAGTTTAAACTGGGTGTTCTGGAAGGTGGCGATGGATTTGCCGAAGGCCTTGCGCTCGGTCACGTATTCGATGGTCTTTTCCAGTATGCCCTGGGCACTGTGTACCGCCAATATGGCGATATTCAGACGCTCCTGCGGCAGATCCTGCATCAGGTAGACAAAGCCCATACCTTCTTCGCCCAGCAGGGCGTCTTTGGGCACGCGCACATCCTGGAAAAACAGTTCGGAAGTATCTTGGGCTTTCAGGCCAATCTTGTTCAGGTTCTTACCTTTCTCAAAGCCCGGTGTGCCCGCTTCTACCAGAAACAGGCTGGTACCCTTGGCGCCTGCTTGCGGATCGGTTTTGGCAACCACGACGACCAGGTCGGCGTGCTGGCCATTGGTGATAAAGGTCTTGGAGCCATTGATGATGTAGTCATCGCCATCTTTGACGGCGGTGGTCTTGATGCCCTGCAGGTCAGAACCCGCGGCCGGCTCGGTCATGGCGATGGCCGTGACGATTTCGCCGGACACACACTTGGGCAGGTACTTCTGCTTTTGCTCCTCACTGCCGTAGCGGACAATGTAGGGCACCGCGATATCGGAGTGCAGGCCCCAGCCGATACCTGTCAGGCCGGAGCGGGCGCATTCTTCATCGACGATGGCGTTGTAGCGAAAGTCGACGCCAACGCCGCCGTATTCTTCCGGAACCGTGGGTGCCAGAAAGCCCTGCTCGCCAGCCTTGTTCCAGAGACCGCGGTCGACCTCGCCGTCTTTTTCCCACTGTTCGTGATAGGGGGCAGCTTCTGTTTCCAGAAATTTCCGCACAGACTCACGGAACATTTCATGCTCGGGCTCGTAAACGGTACGTGGGATCATGCCTTGTCGTCCTCTTATGTTGATGCTGCTTACTTGAGTTGTAGCTTACTACGAGAGCAAGCGCTAGTGAGATCACCAAGCTTAATAGTGGGCATTCACGCTGAAAAGCCGACATGGAATGTCCGGTTTATGGCAAATAGATCGTTCACAGCTCCGATTGCTGCGATTATCATTGATTTTCTCAATGAAAGGAGAGGCCATTGTGAGTATCAGCTACCGCGTAAATCAATCCATTCCGGTGGTGAAGTTTATCGACCTGCTGGAGCGCTCTGGTCTGGCGGAGCGGCGCCCGGTGGCTGACCGCGAGTGTATTCAAGGAATGCTTAACGGCGCCAACTTGTTGGTGACCGCCTGGGACGGTATCCGGCTGGTGGGTGTTTCCCGCTCCCTGACAGATTTTCACTACGCCTGCTACCTGTCGGATATCGCCGTAGACCGGGACTACCAGCATCAGGGCATTGGTCGGGAATTGATTCGAATGACCCAGAAACAGCTTGGCAGCAAGACTCGTCTGATCCTGCTGGCCGCCCCTCTGGCTCAGGATTATTACCCAAAATTAGGGTTTACCCTGCACGATCGTTGCTGGGTGCTGGAAGCCGGAGACGAAGTGCAGTGACCCCGGAAAGAAAGGCCCGCATTCAGCGGGTGTTGCGCAGCCGCCAGCCAGATCTGTGCGTGGTGACGGATTATGTCCACAAGGGGCGAAACCTCTCGGCCATCGTGCGCACCGCCGATGCAGTGGGCGCGATGGACCTGCATTGCGTGATCGGCGACAAGGAGTACAAGGCCTTTCGTGGAACCGCCAAGGGCAGCCACGGCTGGGTCAAGGTGCATCGTCACCGGAATCTGGAGGAGGCGGTCGCTCCGCTGAAATCCCAGGGGGTACAAGTGATTGCGGCCAATCTGTCGTCCCATTCGGTAGACTTTCGCTCAGTGGACTACAGTAAGCCTACGGCTTTGCTTTTAGGTGCGGAAAAGGATGGCTTGAGCGAGGCCGGGCGCGCCGCGGCCGATGTGGAGGTGACCATCCCGATGGTGGGCATGGTGCAGTCGTTTAATGTTTCGGTGGCCGCAGGCATTATTCTCAGCGAGGCCCAGCGGCAGCGCCAACTGGCAGGACTCTACGACGCGATGCGTATTGATGAGGCGACCTTCCAGCAACTGTTTTTCGAATGGGGTTACCCCAAATTGCGCCATTTTTGTGAGCACTATGGCCTGGAATACCCGCCGCTTACCGCAGAGGGGGATTTGGAAAACCCCTCGGCCTGGTATGCGGCAATTCGCCAGCAGCTCGGTGAGCGCGAACTGGATTTCAGTGAGGTCAACGGCTAAGCGGGCGGCAAAATATTACTGAGGGGCTTTGCATGGAACTGAATACTGTCTTCATCCTGTGGTTCACTCTCGCTCTAGTTGCAGCCCTGCACACCCTGTGGGCTTTCGTGGCCGCCGCGGCCGGTGACAAGTTACCGGGCTTTCTTTCACGCGATCCCTCGGTAGCGGCGCTTTTTGTATGGGGAGGCGTTTTGCTTGCCGCTGCCATCCACGCGTTGTATCTGCTGATTCAACTCTGACGACCCGTTCACCTGTCTGGGTGATGCCTGTTGCGGCCCGATCGGTGAGAATTTTCCCATCGACAATGCAACAGTGAGATTATCCTATGTCCGACAAGGATCTGATTCGTTCGGTGGAGGACGGTTCCGCCTGGGACAACTTCTGCGACACTCTCAAGGAAACCGGCAAGCAGATCATGCGCCCGGAAGCACCCGCGGATGCCTTTACCCGCGCCGAAGGCTGGCGTTATCTGACCCGTCTGACCCGCATTGCGCTCGATATGTTCATGGAGTGCAGCGACCGGGACTTTCCCACCTTCTATCGCCCGTCACATGAAACCGCAAAAATCGGTGCTGATAACCCGGACAATTTCTACGAGCGCGCCGAGATTAACGGCAAGTACGATTACCGCATTACCGGTACCCGCGGCACGGTGGCCTACCTCGGTTTGATTGCCATTGCCGGCGGCTATGAAGATGAAGACGCCAATATGCGCTCGGTCGGTGCAATCGATACTCACGGCGGCCTTGAGGTCAACGAAGACGGTACGGTTGAAATCATTCTGAGCCGAGAGCCCAAACCCGGCAACTGGCTGAAAATTACCGAGGACACCATTGCGGTTCTGGTGCGCCAGACCTTTCTCGATCGCAACAGCGAAACCATTGCCGAGTTGAAAATCGAGCGCATCCTGGAAGAGGGTGTTGTGCCCGAGCCGCTGGATCCCGCGCAGTTGGCTGAAAACCTGATCAAGACAGCGGGTTTCGTGCAGGGCACGGCAACGCTGTTTGCCGACTGGGCTGAGTCTTTCCTGGATAAACCCAACGAGCTGCCGCCGGCGGATCAGGCCTACTGCCAGAAGATCGGCGGTGATCCCAATATCTTCTACTACCACAGCTACTACGATCTGGCTGAAGACGAGTCGCTGGTGGTTGAAGTTCCCCGCATTCCCGACTGTGAAAACTGGAACCTGCAGGTCGACAATTACTGGATGGAGTCGCTCGACTACCGCTACCTGAAGATTCACGTCAACAAACACACCGCGCACTACAACGACGACGGCAGCGTGCAGATCGTGATCGGCGAGCACAACCCCGGTCACCCAAACTGGCTGACCACGGCCGGTCATCGCAAAGGCACACTGGCGTTCCGCTGGATTGGTGCGGATGACATTGTGCACCCCACCACCCGTGTCGTTAAAACCGAAAGCCTGAAGTAAGCGAGGAAGCCCCCAGATGTCAGAGCAGGACATTCCCAACGTAGAGTTAAGCGTCAGCGGCTTGTTGCAGGCAGCCCAGGATGCGACAGGGCTGAGCGATTTTGGCGATGAGTCATTTCGCGAGCCCTTTGAAGTGCTGGTTAAATCACTGAAGGAAGAGGCCAACCTGAATGCGGTTGGACGCTTCACCCAGTATCAGCGAATTCTGAATATTCTCTGCAATCGCCTTCGCACCGAAGCCTGGATTGCAAAACATCCGGAAATTCTCGATGAAGAAATCGCGGCGCCGGTGGTGATCATTGGTCTGCAACGCACCGGTTCGACCATGTTTCACCGGGTGCTGGCCAGCGACTCGCGCTTTTTCGCGCCGCTGTGGTATGAAGTGCGCAACCCGGCGCCCTATATGGACTGGCAGCCCGGTGCTGCCGATCAGCGCATGAACGAAGCCGAGCAGGAAATTGCCGGTATGCTGGAAGCCAACCCTGAACTGGCCTCGATTCACCCGATGGATCCGGTGGCGCCTGACGAAGACATCATGCTGCTGGAACACAGCTTCTACAGCACAGTGCCCGATGCTTTTTGCAACGTGCCCAGCTACGGCAAGTGGAATGATACCCACGACAATACGCCGGGCTATGAATACCTGAAGCGACAATTGCAGAGCCTGCAGTGGCAGAAAAAACAAAAGGGCCAGCAGGCTGAGCGCTGGCTGCTGAAAACGCCGCACCACCTGCACCACGTTGCGACTCTGCTCCGAGTGTTCCCGGATGCCAAAATCATCCAGACGCATCGCGACCCACTGCAGACCATCCCGTCAGCGGCCAGCATGAACTACAACCTGTGGATCATGTGCGCCGACGATCCGGACCCGAAAGTGGTAGGCGAGCAGTGGGCAGCGAAATATGCGCGCGGTATGAAGCACACGCTGGAAACCCGCAAGGCCAAGCCCGATTCCTTTATCGATGTCTGGTACAAGGACACGGTGGTTGACCCGACGGTGCCTGCCAAGGCCGTGTACGACTTTATTGGTATGGACTTTACGGCCGAGGCCAAAGCGGCGATGGAGCATTGGCGAGAGGTCAACAAGCGCGAAGACCGTCCCAGCCATGAGTACACCCTGGAGCAATTCGGATTCAGCGAAGATGGCCTGAAAAAGCAGTTCGCCGAATACAGAGATCACTACCTGGGTTAATCGCCCGCGGGGCGGCGCCCGCCGCTCCGCCCCTTTTACCTTCATTGCCGGTTGGCTCGGTAATGCATCATCTTTTGTCTTGAAAGACGAGCGAGACATGTACTGCGCTGTTACTATCAGCGGGCAAAACGCTTACTTCTCACGACTCCGACAAGGTGAAGGCAATTCATGAATCAGCCAATGCTCTACGCGTTTTCCAGCGTCTCCATAACCGCCGGCCTGTTTCTACTTATTATGGTTGGAAACGAGATAGGCTTTCGCATTGGTCGATTTGTGCAGGCGCGCACTGACGAAGAAATCAAATCCCTCACCGGAGCCATTCAGGCCAGCGTACTCGGTCTGCTGGCTCTGTTGCTGGGTTTCACCTTCAGCATGTCAATGCAGCGCTTTGACGCTCGTAATCATGCGTTGATCAGTGAGGCCAATGCCATCGGCACGGCTCAACTTCGTGCCCAGCTGCTTCCCGAACGCTTTCAGCAGGAAACTTCAAGTTTGCTCGAAGCCTACCTCGAATCGCGGGTAGCCGCCGGTAAGGTCGAGTTGACAGCGTTTGAAGATCGAAAAGCCTACAACCGGGAAGTCGCTCGATTGCAGGCGGAGCTTTGGACGCTCGCGGTCAATGCCGCCCATGAAGAGCCGAGCCCGGTAAAGACCGGCGCCTTTATAAATGCGCTCAACGAGATGATCGATGCGCAGGGTAAGCGCAATGCGCTGCTGGATATGCACGTTCCGGAAGTGGTCTTGTTGCTGTTGTTTACCGTGTTTATGTGCTCTGGGGGGATGTTGGGCTATTCCAGTGGTTTGAGTGGCCGACGGATCGTCGCGCCAACCTTGATGATGTCGTTTCTGATTGCCTTGATCGTTTTTATTATTATTGATCTGGACCGGCCGAGGAGAGGCTTGATTCAGGTGGATCAGAGGAGTTTGGAGGTCTTACAGGCTTCAACGCCTGGCGGTCAGTTTTAGATAGGGGGCGATTTTAAGTTTTGGGTTTTTCTTCGGTTATGGTTTCGCCCAGCAGGGCGAAACAGATGCCCTGCATCAGCCAGCAAAAACTAAGAAAAACAACGTTGCCGGCACGCTAAACCTTACACCAACGTCCCAAAAACCTTGTCATACAGCAAGGTAATCGTCGAATAATTCCCCTGATGCATGTCTTTATGGTGATTGGCATGCTTCACCGAAATCCAGCTCAGGGTTTTGCCGGGGAAACTGTCCATCCGAATATGGCAGTGATTGATAATATTCAGATTCTGAAATACTAGCACCGCGACCGCCAGGCTGGCGACATGGAAGGGGCCGATAAAAAGGCCGAGCAACGCGGCTGATCCCATAAACAGGGAAATGCCGATAAAGGTTTCCAGTGGGTGCACATAGAAGGCATCGATGTGCGTTGGTTTGCGGGCCTGATGGTGCAGGGCGTGCACCCGGCGGAAATAGCCTTTGCCGTGGAACAGAAAGCGGTGTGTAAGATAGTAGAAGAAATCGTAGACCATCAGGATGGCGACAATATCGACAGCGATCTTCCACAGGGGCTGTGGATTGATCGTGACAATAAACGGTACCACCGCTGCATAGAAAACGAGATTGGTGATTCCGCCGAGCTTGCGATTCGCGGCAACGATGGGCGGGTATTTTTCCTGCGCCAGTTTCTGCGAGTCTTCAGCACTATTGATATCCCGCATGCCATCAAAGGCGCGGATTCGGCGGGTGAGAAAGTTGCCCACCACCGAGGCGCCGATCAGGGTTGCCAGAAGAACCAGTGTCGCTTGCCAGTCGTAGCTCATGTCCAAATCCTCGCACTCACTGCATTAGCTGTCCATTAACCCGAATATAGTAAACATATGTTTACCATTAATAAAATTAAAGTTTACTAAATGTCGGTCTGGCGATCGCCCGCACTTGGTCGGTGGCAGGTTCAGCTATCGATAAAGACCATAGCCAGCAGGTAGTTGATAAAGGCCTGTTTGGCCTCCGGTTGCAGAGGGTGAATGCCGGCTTTGCTGTTGCCTGTGACCAGTGCCAGCGAGCGGTCCATCAGGGGCCCCAGAGTGACAAAGGACACCATCACACTGGCCAGAATATCCCGCAATATTGTCTTCTGCACCCGGTGCAGGATCTCTGGGTTGTCCAGCTGCGTACTCAGAGCCGCGGTGGGCACGAAATGTCTGGCCAGCCATTCCATGCGCGGCCCTTCGCTGGCGCCCTCGCGCAGCAGGATCTGGCCGTAGGCGGGCACTGTAACCAGTGCGTCAATAAAGGCGCTCATTAAAAAGCCGATGCGCTCCCGGTCGGAGTTGAAGGTCTGCTTGTCCGGTTGATAGAACTGCTCGAACTGGGTGGTAAAGCGTTGTTCTACCAGCTCAGCGGCGGCTTTCCAGAGGTTTTCCTTGTTTTTGAAGTGGTACAGGATGAGTGGTCTATCCGCGTTACAGCGTTGAGTTATTTCCCGGAAATTGGTGCCGTCGTAGCCGAGGCTGGCAAAGGCCTCCACGGCAGCATCGAGAATGGTTTGTCGGGTTTCGGCCCGCTGCTGGGCGCGTTTGTTTTGAGCTGTCATGGCAACATTACCGGGATTTCATTGACACCTATGTTAGCAGAATTTATTCTGACTGACAGTAGTGTCAATCAATTCCTGTTTGGAGGCCTCATGAGCCAGATTCTAGCCCGCGAAAAGCGATTCCCTTTTCCCATTCCCTATGGATGGTTTCACGTCGCCTTTGATGACGACCTGGCGCCGGGTGAGATCAAGCCGGTGCGTTATTTCGGTCGCGATCTGGTGCTGTGGCGAACCGAGTCGGGTGAATTGCATTTGCAGGATGCCTACTGTCCTCACCTGGGCGCCAACTTCGGCGCCGGCGGTGAAGTGGTGGGCGAGGGCATCAAATGCCCGTTTCACCACTGGGTGTTTAATGGTGCCGGTAAGGTCATTGAAATTCCCTACGCCAAGCGCCTCAATGAGAAGGCCTGCGTGCGAACCTACCCGCTGGCGATCCGTCACGGGGTGGTTATGGCCTGGTACCACCCGGACGGTATTGCGCCACTCTACGAACTACCCTTTGTCGCGGAGCTGGATGATCCGGCCTATGTCAAACCGATTTCCACCGCGCACACCATCAGAACCTGTATTCAGGAGATGGGGGAGAACACTGCTGACGGCGCCCACTTTATGACCGTTCACGGGCACCCGGGCGAGGCCGAATACGGCAACTTTGAATTTCGCGACCACTTTATGATTATGGAAAGCACCCAGACCTTTCCCAGTTCCGGCGGCCCGGTCGAGGGTACTCTGAAAAGCACCAGCGTTGGCTTCGGTTGGGCCGAAGTGCGCTACCAGACTTTGATCGATGTCTGCATGCTGACCACCAATGTGCCGGTGGATGACGAAACGGTGATTCAGTACTTCCATGTGTCCTATAAAAACCCCGACCGCGATCCGAAAATCGATCGCATCGGCGCGGCCTTCAATAAAGAGGTCAACCGCCAGTTAACCGACGACGCCTTTATCTGGGAAAACAAGCGCTATGAACCGTCGCCGCAGCTCTGCGATGGCGATGGCCCCATCGCGCGCTATCGGAAATGGGCCAAGCAATTTTATACGGAGGCGGTGTAATGGCGATGCCCGACTACAGCGTTAACGACAACCGGGTACTGGGCAACATATTGGCGTACTTCGCCCAGCAGCGCCCATCGACTGATTTTCTGGTGGCAGACGACCGGCGGATAACCTATGCCGAGGCCTATACCACGGCCCAGCGCCTCGCTGCCGGTTTGCAGGCCCAAGGCCTCAGTGCAGGTGACCGCCTGTGCCTGTATCTCTCATCCAGCCCCGATTTTGTTCTGCTGGCGCTGGCCGCCAATCTGGCGGGCATTCACTGGATACCGGTAAACACCGATTATCGCGGTCAGTGGCTGGCCGAAACCCTGAAAGACAGCGCGCCTTCGCTAGTGGTAACGGACACGGCCTTTCAATCACGGCTGGCGGAAGTCTCAGTAGCCGCGCCGGTTATCGTTTTAGGCGCGACCTGCGAAGAGCTACTTTCTGACGCCGACTTTAAAGCGCCTTCGATTGCCTATGGCGATACCGCATCCATCATGTGGACGTCCGGAACCACCGGCAAATCCAAGGGTGTAATGCAAAGTCACAACGCCTGGGTGCGCAGCGCCTTAAGCGCCGCCGAAATGGGCGGTGTTGATCGTGGCGATGTGGCCTACAACTGCCTGCCGCTCTATAACTCCGCGGCCTGGGTGACCGGTATTTATCCGGCGCTGGTGACCGGTACCACCTGCGCGATGGACCCGGCATTTTCAGCGACCACCTTCTGGGAGCGAACCCGGTTTTACCAGGCGACCCACGTGTTTACGCTGGGTGCCATGCATATGTTTTTATGGAATGCACCGCCGCAGGCCAGTGATGCCGACAATCCGGTGCGCAGCGCCCAGATGGTACCCATGCCGGATGCTATTCGCGAACCCTTCAAACAGCGTTTCGGGATCAATGCGATACATCAGGGCTTTGGTCAGAGCGAAATCATGTTGCTGATGCGCCGCTACGACGACGGCGTAACGCCATGGCCGCCCAACTCGCTGGGCACCCCGGCGGATGATATAGAAGTCGCACTGTTTAACGATAGCGATGAGCCGGTGGCCGTGGGCGAACCCGGAGAAATCTGCGTACGGGAAAAATCGCCCCACGTGTTGTTTAACGGTTACTTTAATAACCCGCAGGCGACTGAGCAGGCCTTTCACGGTGGCTGGTATCACACCGGTGATCTGCTCAAACAGGATGAGGCCGGTCATTTTTACTTTGTCGATCGGAAGAAAGATCTGATTCGCTATAAAGGCCGAAGCGTGTCCTCGGTCGCCATTGAATCGGTGGCTCGCAGTCATCCAGGCATCAGTGATGTGGCTGTGTACGGTGTGGCCTCGGCGGAGTTGGAATCCGAGCATGAAATCATGCTGGCGGCGATTCCCGTACCCGGAGCCGAGGTGAGCGAGGCCGAGCTGGCTCGCCATATCAATGATAACGCCCCGTACTTTTTTGTGCCGCGCTATATCGAATTCGTCGAACAGCTACCCATGACACCGACTCAGAAGGTGCAGAAAAACAAGCTGCGTGAGCGCGGTTTGACCGAACACACCTGGGACGCCAAAGCGGCAGATTTCGAGGTGCAACGCTGATGACACAGAGCATAGCGCAGCTGAAAAAACGGGCCGGCCATTTTGACTGGGGGCATTCCGTCGAACTGGACGATGTTCGCGGTGAGATGGCCATTGTCGGTATAGGTGAAACAGCGTACAGCGGCGCGTCGGGGCGCAAGGCCAAGGCCATGGCGCTGGAGGCAATCAGCAAAGCGATTGCCGACGCCGGGCTTCGCCCGGATGAAATCGATGGCTTGATGCTGAGCCCGGGCATTCCGGACCAGATTAGCCCGCAAGATTACCGCGACCATTTCGGTACGGAACAGGATATCTGGTTCTCGGAAGAGGGCGGCGCCATGATCTGGGGCGCTACCTGCGCTCATACCGCGGCTCACGCCATACGGGCAGGCAAGGCGAAAACCATTGTGAATGTATTTTCAGTCGACTGGGCCACCACGCGCAAGCAGGGCGGTGGCCGTCCAGGTGACTGGCACGCCAGCGAGCCGATGAAAGCCGGTTTTGAACTGCCTTACGGCTGGTTTCCTCAACCTTTGTATTTTTCCACCTTCATGCACCGCCATATGCACGAGTTCGGCACCACGCCCGAGCAGCTGGCGCAGGTTCCGCTTACTTTCCGTCGCCATGCCAACGGTCACGATGGGGCCGTCATGCATGACAAGAAGATGAACTTGCAGGACTATCTTGACCGACCGCTGTTGGCGGACCCTTTTCGGGTGGAAGACTGCTGCCTGATTTCCGATGGCGCCGGCGCCTTTGTCATGTGTGCAGCCGAGCGGGCGGGAGATTTTCCGCACACTCAGGTAATTGTGGAGGGCGTCGGTCGCGGTTGTATCGATGGTGCCCCGTATATCAGTCAACAGAAAAAGCTGACTGCAACGCCGCAAACTTTTGCCGCGCCCTGGGCTTACGCGATGGCTGATTGCGGTCCCGAGGACATTGATGTGATTGCCGTTTACGACTGCTTTTCCGGCACCGCCTTGATGCAGATTGAAGATATGGGCTTTTGCAAAAAGGGTGAGGGCGGTGCCTTCGTTGAAGACAATCGTCTGCATTTCAGTCGGCCGCGCTCCGAGGGTGGTATTCCCTGCAATACCCACGGCGGCCTGCTGTCGCATGCCTATGTGCTGGGTATCGCTCATGTGATTGAGCTGGTCCGTCAGATTCGAGGCACAGCCCAGAATCAGGTAAGCAATGTCGAGCGCGCGGCTTACGCGGGCTTCACCGCTGATGAAGGCGCTACGCTGATTCTCAGGAAGGGAGGTTGATATGACTGACAAATTGATCCGCCCCTTCTGGGAAGCTGCCGAGCGCAAGGAGCTGATTACTTGCTGCTGCAATCGCTGTAACCGGGATATATGGTATCCCGAGGAAAAATGCCCGGACTGTGGCGGCGATACCGACTGGCGCAGGCTGGGAACCAGCGCAAGGCTGCTGTCGTGGACGACCGTGCAGCGGCAGATTAACGGTGCCTTCGAGGTGCCCTATACGCCGGCCATTGTGGTGCCGGATGACGCGCCGGAGGTACAACTGGTTACCCAGCTGTTTTTGTCTGAAGGTGTGCTGCCGGCCTGCGACATGCCCCTTCAACTGGAATTTCGTGAACTGACACCGCTGCAGGGCGAAGCCTTTATTGCACCGGTTTATCGAGAGCTAAAACAATGAATTGGACTGTAAATCCCTTGTGTGATGCCCTGGGCGCAAAAATCGAAGGTTTTGATTTTGCTGCGCAGTGGAGCGATGAAGAGCAGCAGAAGCTAAAAGATCTATGGCTGGAGCACGGCCTGTTGCTGGTGCGAGGAGAAAACGCCAACCCGGAAAACCAGATTCGCTTCAGCAAACTGTTTGGCGAACTGGAGGCCCACCCGCTGAAGACCATTCGCAGTGGCGAGTTTCCCGAACTGATGGAGCTGAACAGCGAAGACAGTCGCACCAACCCGGTTGCGGTGTGGGATGGTGAAGAGTGGGTAGGGCGCCTCGGTTGGCACAAGGATCTGATCTACACCGCCAAACCCAATCGCGGTGCGATACTGCGAGCGGTCAAGCTGCCCAGTGTGGATGGTCAGACCGGCTACGCCGACCAGGCCAAGGCCTATGAGGCACTCCCTGACGAAACGAAAGCGCGTATTGATGGGCTTAAGGTGATTTATCGCTTTGAGGTCAATCTCTACAAAATGCCCTTTCTCGATACCTCCACCTATGTCGCCGGGCCCGGTGCACCCCAAAAGCCGAGCGATGTGGGCTTTCCGGACTTTCCGGATTCTCGCTATCCGCTGGTGCTTGAGCATCCGGAGACGGGTCAGAAAATTCTGAATGTATGCCCCATGTTTGTCGATCGAATTGATGGTCTGCCAAAGGCTGAGAGTGATGCCTTGCTGACAGAACTGGTTGCTCACGTTACGCGCTCTGAGTTTGCCTATCTGCATCAATGGCAGGAGGGTGACATGATTTTGTGGGACAACTGGCGCTATATGCACTCCGCGCCGGGTGTGAAGCCCGGGGCGAAAAGATTGATTCATCGCACTACAATTTTGGGCGATACGGTGCTGGGCGAAAGTGTCTGACCTGCTCCTGCTAACTGTCGACAAAGGATAAGCAAACGATGAACGAGTTACTGAAACAGCTAGCGCCCATTCCACAAAAGCGCCCCTTGCTGCCCGAGCTTACACCCGAGGCCGAGCTGGCGCTGCTGTGTCGCGTACTCTATAAAGAAGGCTACAGCGATCATATCGCAGGGCATATCAGCTACAAACAGGATGATGGCACCATGCTGGTCAACCCCTGGGAACTGGCCTGGGATGAACTGACCGCCGGCGATATTCTGCGCCTGGACAGTAGCGGTAAAGTTATTGCAGGCGGCTGGAATGTCACGCCGGCAATTAATCTGCACACCGAAATTCACGACCGTCGGCCCGATGTGAGGGTCATCATTCACAATCATTCGCGCTATGGAACCGTGTGGGCTAACGCCGGGCGCGTGCCGCCAGTGTATGATCAGACTTCCGCCCAGGTCAGCGGTGAGCTTAGATTGATGGACGAATACAACGCTACCGTGAATGAAAGCAGTGAAGGTGCGCGCTGCGCCGAGTTGCTGGGTGATGCCAAGTGGGCCCTGCTGGCCAATCACGGTGTGCTGGTGGTTGCCGGCAGTATTTCACAGGCCTATTTGCGAGCCGCTACCCTGGAGTGGCGATCGCGCATGGCGTTTGAAGTTGAAGCGCTTGGCGGTGGCAAGCCCCTGCCCGACGCCATGGCTACGTCGCTGGGGGACATGATTGATGGCAACGGCTTCCCCTTCCTGTGGGAGGCCATGGCTCGACGCGAGCTGCGCACGGATTCTGCTATTCTGGAGTCCTGATCTGAAAAGGGTGAATCAGGATGATTGAGCGCGCAGACCCCGCCACTCGCAGAACAGCACTCATCATTCTGCTCGCACTGTGTGCCCCGGTGCTGCTGATGCTGCGCAGTACTGAAAGCCAATCAGTGCAGGTGCTTGCAGAGCAGCCCGAGCTTTTGCTGGCGGTGGTGGTAGTGGTCAGCCTGTTGATGCTTGTGCCGCTGGGCTTGCTTTGGCGGCTTGCGCTTCGTATTCAGCAATCGGAACGCTTTCCTCCCCCGGGTGAAAAACTGCTTCGTGACACCCGCGTCAGAACGGGTACCGATGCCCTGCGCTACGCCCGTTTTCTGAAAGTGCTGGTCGCGCTACTCACGCTGGCCATTACCGCTATCCCCGTCCTGTTTTTTCTGCTGCTGCGGTCGCTGAGTGGGGGTTGAGGCAGGCAGCGGCCGGCGACTGTGCTTTTCCGTTTGCTCCACCAGAATGGGTGTGGACAGATCGACCCCGTGAGCAATGGATTCCTCAAACACTTTCTGATTGATCATAAAGCGGGTGCCCAACAAGTGCTGGCGCACGGTGCGCGTGACCTTGGTGTTGGGTATGGCCTCAAGGTAGTACCAGAGGGTGTAGGTGAGTGCATAGTCACCAGCATTGGTCAGCGCCCATTCAAATTCGCAGTTGGCGTTGATGCGATTGTTTTCATTGTCATTCAGCGCTTCGGCCACGGCAGTGAACATGGCCTCAATACGCCGACTGTGCTTCTGAAGTTCCTGTGTGCGTGCTTCGCTGTCGCTGGCCTGAGTTTCCGGGTAGCCGATATTGTAAGTGAGGGCTTCACGAAGTCCGTCGATGGACGCCCGTTTGGTCAGGTTTTCTACCGTCATATTGATCAGTTTACTGTTCCGGATCAGCGAGCGGTGATTGTTCTGAATATTCAGCAAAATCGTGTAGATAAAGGTGACCTTGTTGATGATGTAGATATTCGGGTCGCCCTCCAGACGCACAGTATCGCCGTCTGACATCATGTCCGAATTCAGAATCACCATGCCGTAGTAGATATCCGGCGCCCAGATTTGGTTGGTCAACGCCATAAAGGCAAAGATCAAGCCGAAGATGCCGGTTGTTTCGAGCAGACTGTCCAGCCCCCAGATTTTGATCAGGGCGTAAATCACCACTAGCACCAGGACGACTACCGCAAACAGTTCCATCAAGCGGCTGTTGTAGGAGTCCAGATAAACCAGCTTGTCGTCGATCTTGCGCTCGAGGCCGAAACGCTGCCGGATAAAATGCGAGATGATATTGAAGGCAAAAATGGCGCCGTAAACCGGCACCAGCGACAGCCCCAGCCGGATAAAAAACTGATGGTAGCCGGGCAGCAGCCAGACCAGCACCAGGTCGGCGACGGTCAGTACCAACAGCATATAGGCCATCACTCGCAGCAGCCCTTGCTGGAAGTCGGTATTGCGACCGTCGTTGAAGGCCTTGGATATTGGCCCTGCCGCCAGAATCAGAATGATATTGAGCAGCGCCACCAGGGCGTGAGCAAGCAGTTGTGAGCCTACGAGGGATTCGACAAGTTCCACGGATTTTCTCGGGTCATTTTTCAGACCATTGTGCCCACATTTAGGGGCCGCTGCTACAAATGGAGGAGGCAGCGCAGTGGCCGACCTGCAATACTGGTACAAGCGAATAAAACACAGGTGGTGAACAATGGGCTTGGAGCAAAATCGGGTTGTCGTGGTAACGGGAGCCAGTCGCGGTGCCGGCAAGGGCATTGCGCTGGCGCTGGGCAAAACCGGAGCCACAGTCTACGTGACCGGGCGCAGTCAGAAAGAAGGCGATGCGCCGCTGCCGGGTACCGTTTTTGCGACTGCCGAGGCAATCAACGCACGTGGCGGCAAGGGCATTGCGGTGGTCTGCGATCACAGTGACGACGCGCAGGTCAAAGCCCTGTTTGAGCAAGTCGAGCGGGAGCAGGGGCGGCTTGATATTCTGGTCAATAATGCACTCTATGTGCCGCCGGAACTTGTACAGCACGGACCTTTTTGGGAAAAACCGCTGAGCCTGCAGGCGATTCTGGATGTGGGCATGCGCTCGACCTATGTGGCGAGCTACTACGCCGCACCGCTGCTGCTGAAAGCGGGCGCAGGGCTGGTGGTAAATACCTCATCCTTTGGCGGTCGCTGTTACATGCACGGCCCGGCCTATGGCGCGGGCAAGGCGGCGGTGGATAAGATGGCCCACGACATGGCGGTGGATTTCCAGCCCTATAAGGTCGCCGTGATCTCACTGTGGATGGGCCTGCTGAAAACCGAGCGCAGCCAGGCTGTATTTGATGCCGACCCGGAGCTGTATCGCGATATGGAAGCGACCGCCGAAAGCCCCGAATTTCCCGGGCGTGTGATCGATGCGCTGGCGCGGGATCCGAAGCTGATGGAGCGCAGCGGCAAGGTCTGGGTTGGCGCCGAACTGGCGCTGGAGTATGGGGTGGTGGATATCGACGGCAAGCAGCCGCCCTCACACCGCCCCATGCTGGGTGATGTGACCACCTTCAGTGACGCAGTGATTGAATAGGAGGAGGCCGTGTCTGGACTCACATTTACAAGCGAATCGATTTCCTCTGCCGCCGCGCTCACCCTGATTGACCGGGCGGTGGCGAAAGCCAGTGAGATGGATCTGGCGGTAGCCATTGCGGTGGTGGATACCGATGGCATGCTCAAGGCCTTTCACCGCATGGACGGCACCCCGGTAATTGCGGTGGATGCGGTGCCAGCGAAAGCGCGCGCCGCCTTGATGGGCCTGAGCACCGAAGAGCTGGCCGAAGCCCTCAGTGACAATCAGGCGAACCTGCTGTCGATGGTAACCATGAAGGATGTCACGCTGCTGGGCGGCGGCCTGCCGATTCGTTCGGCTGACAGGATTATTGGCGCGATTGGTGTGGGCGGTGCCCTGACCGAAGAAGATGTCGCCATTGCCGAGGCAGCGCTGGCCGCATTGAGTGCCTTCGATTAACTGAAAGTCCGCGCTATATGCGGCAGGTACTCAAGCCACCCGGCGCAGCCGGCGGCGTTTCGGCGATGCGTTTGCCGGAGTTGTCGGCACCGGTCGCGAGGCGCGCAGCAGCAAATCACAGATGGCCGCACGCAGCGCGGCATCCCCGCCTGGTATACCCTGATTCCCGAACAGGCGATTGAATTCCAGCACGTAAGGGTGATTCCCCACCATCGCAATATCAAACCCCGCGTGATTGATCTGCAGTGAGCGCGCCAGATGCAGGGCGAGTTCGATGGCCTGGGCTGGCACCGGACTGTAATCCACTTCGCCACCCTTGGCGACATTATTGTAGAAGCCGCGCGGTGCCTGTTTGCGCCAGTACGCCGCCAGCACCCGCTCGCCGACAATTACCACCCGGATGTCCCGGTCGATGGGGAGATATTCCTGCACGTAAAGGGTGTCGGTTTTCGTCAGATAGTCACGCCAGTCGCTGCGATTTTCAATCAGCCAGACACCTTCACCCATCGAGGCCTTGGGCTGCTTGGCGACAAAGGGCAGGTGCATGTCTGCCCACAGGCGCTCGGCCTCCGCCGGAGTGTTGGCGGCGATCAGGGTGAGTGGGGTGTGCGCGGCG
The DNA here is from genome assembly GCF_041624475.1 of Litorivivens sp. Taxonomy (GTDB): domain Bacteria; phylum Pseudomonadota; class Gammaproteobacteria; order Pseudomonadales; family Spongiibacteraceae; genus Litorivivens. Next base: position 10,242 of record NZ_JBFJUX010000023.1, on the reverse strand, counting down.
GCAACCAGTTCGAAGGCACGGGTCATTTCCACCTTGTTGTGGCCGAGGCGGTAGCTTGACTCACTCGGAAAGACCTTGGCATTGAGGCCGTAGACCAGCGAATTCAATTGCCAATAGGGCGGGAACAGCACCCAGTCGGCCTGACTGATGTCCTGCTTGTATTGAAAGAGTTGCTCTGCTTTCAGGTTCAGGGTGTCGGGAAAGCCCAGGGTGCGAAACAGATCAAAGGAAATCCATGCCATACACAATTGCATGCCAGAAAAAGATCGCGCTTTTTATGCCAAGGCTGAATTTCCGTCAAGCAGTATTTGCAGCGTCGTGGATCACAGTCGACATTCGCGCCAGCGCAGGCGCCCGTCTGGCAGGGCGCTGTCTTCGTCAATCAGGTGTTCCAGTTGACGCTCGTAGCCGGGACTGCCGGCAGGAAAACTGATTTTACCGCTGGCGTTGACCACCCGGTACCAGGGCAGGCGGGTATCCCGGGGAAGCTGGCTTAATATGCGGCCAACCCGGCGGGCCTGCTTTGGCAGCCCCGCCAGCTCGGCGACCTGACCGTAGCTGGCGAGCCGCCCCGGTGGGATGCTCGCCAGCACCCGGTAGACCGCCTCTGCCGCAGACTCACCAGTAGGCGCTGCTGTTTTTGCCGGTGCTGTCTTCAAGCCACTGCTCGTCGGATTCGTCGGTAATGCCTTCAAACAGGAAGGTGGACATATAGCGCTCGCCGGTATCGGGCAACATGGCCAGAATCACCGAACCTTTGTCGGCCTTTTCCGCCACTTTCAAAGCCGCCGCTACGGTTCCGCCAGCGGAGATGCCGCAGAAAATGCCTTCCTGTTGTGACAGTTTGCGAGCGGTGTCGCGGGCTTCAACATCGGTGACCGGCAGAATTTGATCGGCCACGGACTTGTCCAATACGTCCGGCAGAAAATCCGGCGTCCAGCCTTGAATCATGTGCGGCGCCCAGTCCTTGCCGCCCATCAGCTGGGCCCCTTCGGGTTCGGTGGCAATGATTTTCAGCTCGGGGCGGGCCAGTTTCAATATTTGTCCGGCGCCGGTCAGTGTGCCGCCAGTGCCCCAGCCGGTCACCCAGTAGTCCAGTTGCTTGCCGGCAAAGTCGCGTAGAATCTCCGGGCCGGTGGTGTTGCGGTGGTAGGCGGGGTTGGCTTCATTTTCAAACTGACTGGCCCAGAACCAGCCGTTGTCCTCGGCCAGTTTTTTCGCCAGCTCGACCATGCCGGTGCCGCGCTTTTCCTTGGGCGTGAGAATCACCTTCGCACCGAGGGCTTTCATGATTTTGCGCCGCTCCACGGAAAAGGTTTCCACCATGGTCGCCACAAAGGGGTAGCCCTTGCCGGCGCAGACCATCGCCAGTGCAATGCCAGTATTGCCTGAGGTCGCCTCTACGACGGTCTGGCCCGGCTTGAGCAGGCCGCGTTTTTCGGCGTCTTCGATTATGCCGATGGCGAGGCGGTCTTTGACCGATGACAGGGGATTAAAGAACTCGCATTTGACGTACATTGTCACGTGATCCGGTGCCAGCCGGTTCAGTTTGACAACAGGGGTGTGGCCAATGGTGTCGAGTATGGAATCGTGAATCATCGCGGGCTCCGATTGTGTGAAATCGTGGTGGAAACTGCAAAAGACTACGCCTTTCCCGGGCGGATTTCGACCATGGCTTTGCTACCATTGTGTTGATTCAAGGCAAAACGGGAAGCTGAGTGATCTATACCAAAACCAATCAGACACCGTTTGATGATGCGCTGATAGCAGAAGCGACCGGACTTGACTGGCTGCGTCGGCATCTGCCGGCTGACAAAGTCTCTGTGCCGGTCGTTTACGAGGTGAATGCCTCTGAAATGCAAATGGAACAAATTCAGGCAAGCGGGCGCTGGACTAAGGCGCAGGCCGAGGCCCTTGCCGAGGGTCTGGCGGCGATGCACAGCAAGCCTCAGCCCTATTACGGTTTTGAGCAGGATAATTACATCGGGCTGAACCCCCAGAGCAATAGGCGTCACGAAGACTGGGGCAGCTTTTTTCTCGATGAACGTTTGCTGCGGCAAGTTGCACTGATCCTTGACAGCGAAAGGCGCGCTCACTGCGATGCCCGCCTGGAAAGTGGCGCCGAGCGGCTGGTCGACTTTCTCAATCGACATTGCGCGCAGGCAAGTCTGGTGCACGGCGATCTGTGGGGCGGCAACTGCCTTTGTGACGGCGAGCGCGTTTGGTTGATAGACCCTGCCGTGCATTTTGCCGATCGGGAAGTGGATATTGCCATGACCGAGTTTTTCGGTGGCTTTCCTTCGCGCTTCCTGACAGCCTACAATCACCACTTTGCGCTGAGTGAGGAGTACCTGCGTAAGCGCGAGATCTACAATCTCTATCACGCACTCAATCACTACAACCTGTTTGGCGAAAGCTATTGGGACGCGTGTGAGCGCGGTTTTCGCACAATCGAATCACTATAGGAAGCTGACATGGCACTGACGCTGGACTGTAACGACGGCAAAGCCGTTTTGACGATGGCCGAGGAGGGTAAGTTCAACCCGGAAAGCCTGGCCGCATTTAATGGCGCGCTGGACAAGGTGCTGGACGATGACGGCATTACGCTGTTGATTATCACCGGTCGCGAAAAGAGTTTTTCACAAGGGCTGGATCTGGATTTCCTGACCAAGGCTGAACCGGCCGAGGCCATCGGCTTTGTCAAAGACTGCATGCACATGGTGGCGCGCCTGCTCCAGTTCCCGGTGCCGGTGGTGTCGGCGGTCAACGGCCATGCTTTTGGTCTGGGCTTTATGATCCCGCTGGCCTGCGACTACAGCGTTATGCGTGCCGACCGGGGCTTTATGTGTCTGCCGGAAATTGACCTTGGTATGACCCTTGAGGCCGGAATGAATGCGCTGGTCACCGGAAAGTTGCAGGGGCGGGTACTGCGCGATTCACTGCTGACGGGCAAGCGCTTTGGTGGTGAAGACGCCGCCGAGGCGGGTATTGTCGATGCGGCAACCACCATCGATCAGCTGCTGACACGTTCAGAAGAGCTGGCGCAGCCCATGCGCGGCAAAGATCGCAAAACACTGGCGGGCCTCAAGGCCGACATACACCGGCCTATCTTGAGCGTTATCGAACAGCCGGTGGCGATGTAAGAACGACGCCACACCCTCAGCCCGACTTCGGCCCTTTTGCCAATGCCCTTGCCTTTGCCTCGGGGCCTTGGCATGGTGGCGAACCCGATTGACTGAAACCACGCTATGCGATTTCTTTTCCTGCTGTTTGTGGGTATACCCATTCTGGAGATGTGGCTGCTGATAGAGGTCGGCAGCCGGATTGGCGCGCTGCCCACCATTGCGCTGGTGGCGCTTACCGCCTTTATTGGTGTGAACCTGCTGCGCCAGCAGGGCTTCAGCACCCTGACCCGGGCCCAGGCCCGGCTCAATGCCGGCGAAGTGCCGGCAACCGAAATTCTGGAAGGTCTGTTTCTGGCCGTGGGCGGCGCCTTGCTGCTGACCCCCGGCTTTTTTACGGATACCGTGGGCTTCTGCTGCCTCATCAGGCCCATTCGCCGCCGCATTATTGACCATATGCTGCGCTCGGGAGTGATGCAGACCCAGGCGCACTTTCAGCAGGGGGGCGGCGCCCACCGACCGGGCCCAGATTCGCCCGAACAGGGGCCCCGTACCCGGGTTGACCGGGATGGCCATGTCACCATTGATGGCGACTATAAGCGCGAAGAGTAAAAATATTTTCTTCCAGCCCTTGAAAGCCGATAAAACAGCCCCATCTCCCTAAGCGCAGGTGGCCCTCTACAGTCATTTTTTTCTCCTTGACTCGGGTTGCTTGCGACCTATTATTAGCACTCTCGATGGTAGAGTGCTAAACCGGCTGCGCCGCAGGCCAAACGCAGGTCCGGCTGGTCAAAACCTAAACTTAACATTAAGACCTTGATTTAAAGGGAGATTTGGCAAATGAAAATTCGTCCGTTATACGATCGCGTTGTCGTTCGTCGCAAGGAAGAAGAGCAGACATCGGCTGGCGGTATCGTGCTGCCGGGCTCAGCGAAAGAGAAGCCGAACCAGGGCGAAGTTGTCGCTGTGGGTGAAGGCAAGTTGCTGGAAAACGGCGAACTGCGCCCGGTGGGTGTAAAAGCGGGCGATCAGGTGATCTTCGGCCAATACTCTGGCAGCACTGTCAAAGTCGACGGCGAAGAGCTGATCATCCTGAACGAATCTGAAATTTTCGGCATTGTTGAGTAACAGCAGGCCGAGCAAGACTCGAATCGAATTAACGAACACCAAGAAGGATTAAGAAAATGGCTGCAAAAGACGTCAAATTCGGAGACAGCGCCCGCCAACGCATGCTGAAGGGCGTAAACACCCTGGCCGACGCGGTTAAAGTGACTCTGGGCCCTAAAGGCCGCAACGTAGTACTGGACAAGTCTTTCGGGGCCCCGACAGTCACTAAAGACGGTGTGTCGGTTGCCAAGGAAATCGAACTGAAAGACAAGCTGGAAAACATGGGCGCGCAGATGGTTAAGGAAGTTGCTTCCAAAGCCTCTGACGAAGCCGGTGACGGCACCACCACAGCAACTGTACTGGCTCAGTCCATCCTCAACGAAGGCCTGAAGTCTGTTGCTGCGGGCATGAACCCGATGGACCTGAAGCGCGGTATCGACAAGGCCGTTGCTGCGGCGGTTGAAGAAGTGAAGAAGATGGCCATCCCCTGTGCCGATAACAAGGCGATTGCTCAGGTTGGCACGATCTCTGCCAACAGCGACGAGCAAGTGGGCAGCATCATTGCTGAAGCCATGGAAAAAGTGGGCAAAGAAGGCGTCATCACCGTTGAAGAAGGCCAGAGCCTGCACAACGAGCTGGACGTGGTTGAAGGTATGCAGTTTGACCGCGGTTACCTGTCGCCTTACTTCGTAACCAACACTGACAACATGTCTGCCGAGCTGGATAACCCCTTCATCCTGCTGGTTGACAAGAAAATCTCCAACATCCGCGAACTGCTGCCCTTGCTGGAGCAGGTTGCCAAGGCAAGCCGTCCGCTGGTGATCATCGCTGAAGACGTTGAAGGTGAAGCCCTCGCGACTCTGGTTGTGAACAACATGCGCGGCATCGTAAAAGTTGCAGCCTGTAAAGCACCGGGCTTTGGCGACCGTCGCAAGGCCATGCTGGAAGATATCGCCATCCTGACCGGCGGTACTGTGATCTCTGAAGAGATCGGCATGGATCTGGAAAGTGCCACGCTGGATCACCTGGGTACTGCCAAGCGCGTAGCCATGGACAAAGAAAATACCACTATCGTTGACGGTGCGGGCGATGCCAAAGCCATCGAAGCGCGCGTTGGTGAAGTGCGTGTTCAAATCGAAAACACCTCTTCTGACTACGACCGTGAGAAGCTGCAAGAGCGCGTTGCCAAACTGGCCGGCGGTGTGGCGGTAATCAAGGTTGGCGCAGCCACTGAAGTGGAAATGAAAGAGAAGAAAGCCCGCGTTGAAGATGCCCTGCACGCAACCCGTGCTGCGGTTGAAGAAGGCGTAGTGCCTGGTGGCGGTGTTGCACTGGTGCGTGCGGTTTCCAAGATCACTGGTCTGACCGGTGACAACGAAGACCAGAATGCCGGTATTGCCGCGCTGCTGCGCGCAATGGAAGGCCCAATGCGTCACATCGTAAACAATGCGGGTGGCGAAGCCTCTGTGGTGCTGGACAAGGTTCGCAATGGCGAAGGCAACTTTGGCTACAATGCGGCCACTGGCGAATACGGCGACATGATGGAAATGGGTATTCTCGACCCAGCCAAAGTAACCCGTACCGCGCTGCAGGCTGCTGGCTCCATCGCAGGTCTCATGATTACCACCGAGTGCATGATCGCTGATTCTCCGGAAGACAACGATGCACCGGCTATGCCTGATATGGGCGGCATGGGTGGTATGGGCGGCATGGGTGGCATGGGCGGCATGATGTAAGCCCTTCCCGCAACCTTGCCGTCGAAAGCCCCGCCCAGTGCGGGGCTTTTTTTGTCGCGAGCTTCCCCCCCCCCTTCAGAGTAAAACATCAGCTAAGCTTGTAGCCCTGACTCAAGGGTGACGACGTGAACCTCTACGATATTTCCAACCTGCAACTCGCCTACGCATTTATCCCTGCGCTGCTCGCGTTGATTATTTTCTATCGCTGGACGGCAGGCGCCGGCAATGCTTCCTACGCCGTTGGACGGATGTTGCTGCAGCTGCTGCTTATCGGCTACGCGCTGGCCTATATCTTTGAGACTGAACACCCCGTGGTGGTGCTCGGTGTATTGACCGTTATGCTCAGCGCAGCGGCGTGGATTTCGCTTAATTCCATTGGTAAACAGCGCAAGGACTGGCTGGTAAAAGCCGCGCTTGCGATTGGCGTGGTTGGTATGGCGGTGCTGATACTGGTGACGCAGGCGGTGGTAGCGGTCGAGCCCTGGTATGCCCCCAATTATGTGATTCCGCTGGCGGGTATGATCTTTGCCAACACTATGAACGCGGTCAGTCTTGCCGCCGAGCGATTTATGTCAGAGCGTGAAGATGGGCTGGCCTATGAGGAGGCGCGCCGCAAAGCCTTTAAAGCGGCGATGATCCCGGTGGTGAACTCCCTGTTTGCGGTGGGTTTGGTGTCGCTGCCGGGCATGATGACCGGACAGATTCTGTCAGGCGTCTCGCCCTTGATCGCGGCGCGTTATCAGATTGTGGTAATGAGTATGCTGTTTGGCGCCGCGGGCCTGTCGACGGCCTGGTTTCTGGCCATGCTGCGGCCAAAAACAGCTGCCTGAGCTATGGTAGTATCCCTGTTTTTCGTTTTGGAAGATCAATGACTATCCGACCTCGTCGCTCCGTTTTGTATATGCCCGGCTCTAATGCCCGCGCCCTTGAGAAAGCGCGCACGCTGCCCGCCGACAGTCTGATTCTGGACCTCGAAGATGCCGTGGCACCGGATCAGAAAGCGGCTGCCCGAGAGCAGGTGCTAGAGGCAGTGAATGCCGGTGGTTACGGCGAGCGGGAAGTGGTGGTACGTGTGAACGGCTTTGATACGCCGTGGGGGCGCGACGATATTGTTGCCTTTGCCAATGCGCCGATTGCGGCTTTGTGCCTGCCCAAGGTCGAGTCGGCCAGTGAAGTGAATGCGGTGGTGCAGCTGCTCAAACAGGAAAGTTCGACCCTGAAGCTATGGCTGATGGCGGAAACCCCGCGCGGCATTCTCAATATCGACGAGATCTGCGGTGCTGACAAGCGCAACGAAGTGATTGTTATGGGCACCTCAGATCTGGCCAAGGAATTGCGCGTGCCGCACACACCTGATCGATTGGGTATGCTGACTTCACTACAGTTGTGTGTCTTGGCGGCAAGGGCCCACGGTCTGGATATCCTCGATGGGGTTTATTTGGATATCAAAGATGAGGCGGGCTATGCCGCGGCCTGCGATCAAGGGGTTGCGTTAGGCTTTGATGGTAAAACTCTGATTCATCCGAGCCAGATTGAACCGGCCAATAAAGCCTTTGCGCCATCGCCTGACATCATTGAGCGCGCCGGAAGGATAGTCGAAGCCTGGCGGGCTGCCAAGACAGAGGGCAAGGCTGTGGCGGTCGTCGACGGCAAGCTGGTGGAAGTCTTGCACTTTGAGGAAGCCAAACGGCATCTCGCCATTCACGAAGCGATTGCCGCACGCTCCGCCTAGCGGCTGAGGGTTTAGTTCAGAGTTTCCAGCGTGCGTAGCAGAATCACTGGGATCTTCCTGTTGTGTTCTGCCTGCGCCGTGTGCCAGTAGTGCACGATACGGGGGTTGATCTCGGCCATGGCGTCCCAGTATTGCAGCCGCTCGTCTTCACCGATCTGTTCGGCTCGAACGCGCCGTTTTTCCCGCTTAAACTGAACTTCAAATTCCGGGTGGGCGCGCATATTGTGATACCAGGCGGGCATTTTCGGGCCGCCATTATTGGAGGCCAGCACCAGCAAACCTTCGGGGTGAGGGTAGCAGGCGACCGGAATGCTGCGAGTCTCGCCGCTTTTGGCGCCGATGGTATGCATCAGTACCATGGGTATGCCCATCAGATTGCCGCCGATGCGGCCATTGCTCGCTTTGTAAAGGCTGCGGTGTATACGGGTAACCCATTGCCAGTCTGCCACGGTGGTGCCCTCAGTTCTGATTGAATAGGTCGAGCAGGCGCTGGTCGATCCAGCTGTCCAGCCGAAAGTTGCTTACGTATCCACAGTGACCTCCGTGGGCGGTGGTCTCGATGGTCAGGTTGGGGTGCTTTGCCAGATTTGGCAAATCCTCCGCGCCGCAAATGGGGTCATCTTCGGCGGCGATAATATGGCAGGGTGCCTGCAGATGGCTCAGCGCATCGCCGATGATGGCGTAGGCCAGCAGGTAGGTCTGGGCGTCCTTGAACTGGGTGAAGCGCGGCACAAAAAAGTGGTTCATTTCGCGCAGTGAGCGCAGCGTAAGCAGGTCCTGCTCATAACCGAGTTCGGGGTAGTGCTGCAGTTTGGTTTTGAGCGAGCGCTTCCATTTGCGGACGAAATATTTTTCGTAGACCCACCAGCCTTTGTCCAGTGCCTCCATGGTGTTGACCGGGTTCAGCACCGGGCACACGGCAACCACCTGATCCAGCGAGATGGGGAGTTCTTTCAGGTTCGCGGCGACACGCAGTGAGAAGTTACCTCCAAGGGAAAAGCCCGCCAGGTAATTTCTTTGGTGGGGAAACGCCTTCTGAATCCATTCCAGTGCGCCGAGCACATCGCTCAGGCGGGTGGAGTTGAACAGCTCTTCGTTCAGGTGATGGCTGGGGCCGTGATCGCGCTGGTTAAGACGAAACACACTATAGCCCGCCTGATAGAGGGCGCTGCCCGCTGACAGCAGATAGGTGGATTTCGAGCTGCCCTCCCAGCCGTGAATCAAGACCACCAGACCGCGGCTGTCGTTTTCCTGTTCGGCGTATTCACCCAATAGCTTGGTGCCATCACGGCATTCCACCAACACCTCCCGGCTGGCGGCCTGAAGGAGGCGAGCGCGGCGGCCAATGCGCAGCTTGCGCAGGCGTGTGGACGCGAGAATGGATTGGAGGTGGGCATTGCGCAGCAGGCGCGGAGGATGGAACTGGGTCATGGTATCCGGCAAGTTTTTACGATGGGGCTACCTTAGCCTAATCCAAGCGAGGTAGAAAGGCGGCGAGCCGCTTGATTTGGCGGGCGCCTTTACCCAGAATTAGCCGGTTTTTCAGACAAGAATATAAAAGGTAAAGCTCATGGGGAAAGTCACGAAAGCCATTATCGCCGCCGGAGCGGTGGCCCTGGTGCCGGAGGTGTCGCTCGCGCAGCAGCGCAACACCCAATTGGAAGAGGTCGTGGTTACGGCCCAGAAGCGCGAAGAGTCGTTGCAGGATACGCCGATTTCACTGGCAGCCTTTTCCGGTGATCAGCTGGATCAGTTCGGGATTGATGATCTGGGCGATATCACCGCCCGCACACCGAACGTGGATATCACCCCCTTTCCGAACAGCCGCAGTTCACTGGTGATCTTTATGCGCGGCGTTGGCAACAACGACTCCCAGACCACGCAAGATCCGGCCGTTGGCGTCTATATCGATGGGGTTTACGTCGGTCGCAGTGTTGGCCTGACCAGCGATGTGGCGGATCTGGCGCGGATTGAAGTGCTGCGCGGCCCGCAGGGCACACTGTATGGGCGTAACACCACCGGGGGCGCCATCAATATGATCAGCGCCCGACCAGACGAAGAGTTTGGCATCAAGTCGGTACTGGCCACCGGCAACCGCGATTACCGCAAGGGCACCCTGCAACTGGATACCGGTGCCTGGTCCGGACTGAGCGCCAAAATCAGTTATTCCAAATCCGAGAAAGGCCCCTGGGTCGACAACATTAACGGCAGCAATGACTTTGTCGAAGAAGAGCGCGAGGCGGGCCGCTTTGTTTTGCGCTGGGATATCAGCGATACCCTGTCGATGGACTACGCCTACGATATATCCGAGATTGTCGGCCCCCAGCCCTACTATCAGGTGCTGCGGATCAATGAAGACCGCGCTGTTACCGCCCAGGACGTGACCGACGCGATCGCCGGTGGTGCCTCCCAGGATGATATTAACGCCTTGCAGGCGGACCTGATTGTCACCAACCTGTTTACACCCCAGTTTCGCGAGCGCGCCAGTGAAAAGCGCCTGAGCAAGGGTGAATGGGATGTGCCGGTAGAAGACTCAGTGACCGAG
>NZ_JBFJUX010000022.1:0-28365 GCF_041624475.1 Litorivivens sp. | reverse complement strand
GCGCGGGCTACGGCATACAGATAGGCGCGGCTGGCGTTGAGCTCGGTGTACATATCAGCCACTTTGCCCTGCATCAGCTGAAACTCGCCAATGCTTTGGCCAAACTGTTTGCGGTCGTGGATGTAGGGAACCACAACGTCGAGGCAGGCCTGCATGATGCCGACGGGGCCGCCGGAGAGAACCGTGCGCTCGTAGTCCAGTCCGCTCATCAACACATTGACACCGCGACCTTCGCCGCCAAGGATATTTTCGGCGGGCACTTCACAGTCTTCAAATACCAGCTCGCAGGTGTTGGAGCCGCGCATACCCAGCTTGTCGAGTTTCTGGGCGCGGGAGAAACCGGGGAAATCGCGCTCAACAATAAAGGCGGTCATGCCGCGTGGACCGGCGTCGATGTCGGTTTTCGCGTAGATCACATAGACGTGGGCATCGGGGCCATTGGTAATCCACATTTTGTTACCGTTGAGAATGTAGCGATCGCCTTTTTTCTCGGCGCGCAGCTTCATGCTCACAACATCTGAGCCTGCGTTTGGCTCGGACATGGCCAGCGCACCCACATGCTCGCCGCTGCAAAGCTTTGGCAGATACTTGCGGCGTTGTTCGTCGTTGCCGTTTTTGAAAATCTGGTTCACGCAAAGGTTGGAGTGGGCGCCGTAGGACAGGCCAACCGAAGCGGAGGCGCGGCTGATTTCTTCCATTGCCACACAGTGGGCCAGGTAGCCCATATTGCTACCGCCGTATTCCTCGCTCACGGTGATGCCGAGCAAGCCCAGATCACCAAGCTTTTTCCACATATCCATCGGGAATTCGTTATCGCGGTCGATGGCTTCGGCGCGAGGTGCCAATTCAGCCTGGGCCATATTCCAGGTCATGTCGCGCAGCATGTCGATCTCTTCACCGAGGCCGAAATTTAGCGTGGGGTATGGTGTGTTCATGGGTTGCCCTTCCAAATAGTCATTAGGATGTGGTGACGATTTTCATTGTTGTCAGTGCATCGGCGCAGCGCGCCTCGGCTTCATCCAGCTCGCGCATCATGGTGCGCAAATCTTCTAGCTGAGTTTTCAGGTGTTCGCGTTTTTCGCGAATCTTGTCGATCAGGGTTTGCAGCTGTTGGCTGTTGTCCTGATCCGGGTGGTACATCTCGATGATGTCTTTGCTCTCTTCCAGCGACAGGCCAAGGCGCTTGCCGCGCAGAATCAGAATCAGTTTGACGCGGTCAGCCGCGCTGTAGATGCGGGTCTGGCCGTTGCGTTTGGGTTGAAGCAGTCCTTTTTCTTCGTAAAACCGGATCGCACGGGTCGTAATGCCGAATTCCTCGGCCAACTGGGAGATGCTGAAAGAACGGCTTTTCGAGGTCACTGCGCGGTCCCAATATGACGATGAGTGAGATTCTAGTGCCAAGTTTACGTTAACGTCAACGTTAGGTTGGTCGGTCGTCTTAAGATGAACCACCCTTCATGGAATAAGCGCTGCCATAGCTTTAGTCTCCACACGTAGACTAGGAGACCCCTATGCCCCTGAGCCATCACTACGCCACCATTAACGGTATTCACAGCCACTGGGTCGAAGCCGGCGACGGCCTGCCTGTCGTGCTGTGTCACGGCTTTCCCCATCTCTGGTTCAGTTGGCACCGGCAGATCACGGCCTTGAGCCAGGCGGGCTATCGGGTGATAGCCCCGGATATGCGCGGGATGGGGCAAACCGAAGCGCCACCAGACAAAGAAGCCTATTCAGTCTCGGCCATCACGGGCGACTTGCTGGGTCTGCTGGATCATCTTGGCATAGAAAAAGCCGTATTCTGTGGGTTGGATTTTGGTGCTTTTGCCATTTATGACCTGGCGCATCTTTATCCGGAGCGGGTTCGCGCGGTGATCGGCCTGGAAAACCCGGCAGCGCCGCACAATCCGCAGGTGCCGCCGTTAACCGAATACGCGCAGATGGCGCAAGAACACTTCCTTCATATCGAGTATTTTCGCGAGCCGGGACGGGCTGACCGCGACCTGGCGGCGGAGCCTAGGGTGTTTTTGCATAAAGTGTTCTGGGCGCTCAGCGGGGAGGGCGATTACTTCGCCACCTGGAAGTACCCGCCCTCGGCGACCTATATCGAAGCGATGGATGAGGCACCGCCGCTGCCCTGGCCCTGGCTGAGTGAGCTGGAGTTTGAGTTCTTTCACAGCGAATATGCGCGCAGTGGCTTTACCGGCGGACTTAACTGGTATCGGGCGATGGACATCAAGTGGCAGGAGCGTAAGGCGCTAGAAGGTAAGCAATCCAGGGTGCCGGCCTACTTTCTGGGCAGCGAATTTGATGTGGATTTGGAAGGCTTTCACGGCGACGATCCGATCAGCCTGATGCGGGCGCAGTTCCCGGACCTTCGGCGGGTGGAAATGATCCCCGGTGCGGGGCATCTTGTTCAGCTGGAAAAGTCGGGTGAGGTGAACCGGATTTTGCTGGATTATCTGGCCGATATAGAACGGCGTTAACGGGTCAGGCTCTGAATCTGCTCCCGCAGCCAGCGATTGCCCGGGTCGTTGTCCACATTGCGGTGCCAGTAAAGGTAGGCATCGAAGGCCATGGTTTTAAAGGGCAGGGGCAATACCTTCAGGCCGAACTGGGGCGCCAGCTCCCGAGCGTAATTTTCGGCCAGCGTCAGCAGGTAGTCGGTTTCACTGACAATGCGCAGAGCCGCAAAGGCGTTCTGACAGCGCAGGCGAATGTTGCGCTGTATGCCCAGGCGACTGAGTTCTACGTCTTCAAAGCCCTGTCCTGAGCGCCGCGAGCTAAGTTGGATATGGTCTTGCTCCAGATAATCCTCAAGGCTTAAGCCCTGGCTCACCACCCGGTGATGGGGGCGGGCCAGCACCACCATGCTGTCCCGTGCGATGCGTTGATAGGCGATATCATCGGATACCGGGCGCAACACATCGATAGCGACATCCAGCACGCCGGTGGCCAATTCTGATTCCAGGTCCGGGCGGTTCAGACGAACCGACGACACGGTCAACTCCGGCGCAGAACCAGCAATACGTTTGGCCAGCGCAGGCAGCACACTGACTTCCAGCAGATCCCGCATCCCCACCGAGAAGGCCCGGTCGCTGCTGACCGGATCGAAGCGCTCAATATCATTAAACATGATCTGCAGCTCGCGCAGGGAACGGCGAACGGTGCCAATCAGACTGCGGGCCTTGGGTGTGGGCATCATCAGCCGCCCATCGCGTTCAAACAGGGGGTCGTCAAACAAAGTGCGTAGCCGGCCCAAGGCATGGCTGACGGCCGGTTGAGTCAGATGCAGTTTTTCAGCCGCGCGGGTAATGCCGCCTTCGCTGTATATGGCGTCAAAGACAACCAGCAAATTCAGGTCTACCCTGTTTATGTGCATTAGGCGAGGCATCTATGCATGATATTGATGGTAAGTCATAACTTTAATTGATTGGAATAATAGTAAGCCCCTGTCTAAGCTGCTGGCAAGTCCAAAACACCATTAGAGGGAGTGCTATACATGGAACGGTCCACGTCTTTTGAGCTCAACGGCAAGGTCGCTCTGGTTACCGGAGCCAGTCGGGGTATCGGTGAGGCCATCGCCCGTCTGCTGGCCGAGAAGGGTGCGACGGTTATCGTATCCAGCCGCAAGATTGATGGCTGCGAAGCCGTCGCTTCGTCTATCCGCGAGAGTGGTGGTAAGGCTGAGGCCTTTGCCTGTCATATCGGCGAACTGGAGCAGGTCGAGGGCATTTTCAAACACATTCGCGATCAGCACGGCCGTCTCGACATTCTGGTCAATAACGCAGCCACCAACCCTCACTTTGGTCATATCACGGAAACACCGGTCTCCATGTTCCAGAAAACGGTGGATGTGAATATTCGTGGCTACTTTGTGATGTGTCAGGAGGGCGCCAAGCTGATGATGGCCCAGGGCGGCGGCAGCATTGTCAACGTCGCGTCCGTTAACGGCGTGATCCCCGGCGACATGCAGGGCATTTACTCGGTAACCAAGGCAGCGGTTATCTCCATGACCAAAGCCTTCGCTAAAGAGTGTGCTCAGATGGGCATTCGTGTAAATGCATTGCTACCCGGAATGACTGACACCAAGTTTGCCTCGGCGCTGGTCGAGAACGACGAAATCCGTGAGCACGCCATGCAACACGTGCCCATGAAACGCGTGGCCGACCCCAGCGAAATGGCCGGTGCGGTGTTGTATCTGGTTTCACCGGCGGCGAGCTATACCACGGGTGTTGCTCTGAATGTCGATGGCGGCTATCTGACAGCCTGAATGAGGTGCACTATGGATTCTCTTGAAAATCGCGTAGCTATCGTTACCGGTGCCGGTAGCGGTCTGGGCCGGGAGCTGGCCAAGCTGTGCGCCGCAGAAGGCATGAAGCTGGTGCTGGCCGATGTCGACGAAAAAGGCCTCGAAGAAACCCGCGCAATGCTGGGCGCAACGGAGTCGGTTGTGCGTCGCACCGATGTGACCAAGCGTGAAGAACTGGACGCACTGGCAAGCTTGACCTACGACACGTTCGGCAAAGCCCATCTTCTCTTTAACAACGCCGGTGTTGCCGCCTCAGGGCCGGTTTGGAGCAGCACGGCAGACGAGTGGGAATGGGTCATGGGCGTGAATGTGATGGGTGTTGTTCATGGCATTCAGGCATTTGTACCGCGAATGCTGGAGCAAGGCGAGCCGGCCCACGTGGTCAGTACCGCCTCGCTGGCAGGTCTGACCTCGGTACCAGGATCGGGTGTGTACTGCGTTTCCAAGCACAGTGTGGTGACCTTGTCCGAGTGTCTTTACCACGACTTGCAAATGGCAAAGGCTGATATTGGCGTATCGGTTCTGTGTCCGGCCTTTTTCAAAACCGGTATTGCTGAATCGGAACGCAACCGACCGCAGGAGTTGAGTGAAAGTAACCCCGACGGTGCGGCCTTTGCGCAGTTTGTAAAGGCCGCGATTGAGGCCGGCAAATTGAGCGCAGAAGACGTCGCTCGCACGACGCTGGATGCAGTCAAGGCGGATCGCTTTTATATTCTGCCGCACAAGGGCGCGCGCAAGAGTGTAGAACTGCGTATGAACGACATTCTGAACGATCGCAAACCCACCAGTCCGATGGCGTAAGCCCTCACCCCGGCCCTCTCCCCAAGGGAGAGGGGGCGTAAGAATAGAGTTGGGTGGTAACAATCGAATAAGGAGCAATTATGAAAGCGTTATTGTGTAAAGAGCACGGTTTGCCAGAGAAGCTGGTCGTCGAAGAAGTGGCAGACCTGGAAGCTGCGAAAGGCCAGGTGGTGCTGGAAGTAAAAGCTGCGGCTGTTAACTTTCCCGATACCCTGATTATTCAAAACCTGTATCAGTTCAAACCCGAGCTGCCTTTCTCTGCCGGCGGCGAATGCGCTGGTGTTGTAAAGAGCGTGGGCGAAGGTGTCAAGCACGTTAAACCCGGTGACAGCGTGATCGCCTTTACCGGTTGGGGCGCCTTTGCTGAGCAGGTCTGCGCCGACGCTTCTGCAGTTATCCCGATGCCTGAAGGCATGGATTTTGTCACGGCGTCTGCTTTTGTCATGACTTATGCGACAAGCTATCACGCGCTGGTTGATCGCGGTCAGCTGAAGGAAGGCGAAACCCTGCTGGTGCTTGGCGCGTCCGGTGGTGTGGGTCTAGCGGCGATTGAAATTGGCAAAGCGCTGGGCGCACGAGTCATTGCCGCAGCTTCTACTACGGAAAAGCTGGCGGTATGCAAAGACCACGGTGCCGACGAGTTGCTGAACTACGAAACCGAAGACATGAAGGCCCGCTTAAAAGAGCTGACTGGCGGCAAGGGCGTGGACGTGGTTTACGACCCGGTCGGCGGCCCCTTTAGTGAGATTGCCCTGCGTTCAACCGGTTGGCGTGGACGTTTTCTGGTGATTGGTTTTGCCAATGGCGAAATCCCTAAAATCCCGCTGAACCTGACCCTTTTGAAAGGCAGTTCAATCTGTGGTGTGTTCTGGGGGGACTACGTCAAGCGTGAACCCAATAACAACATCAACGACCTGTTTGCGCTGTTCGAATGGCTGCAGGCGGGCAAGCTGAAGCCACACATTGCGGGTACCTATTCACTGGAAGATGGCCCGAAAGCGATTCGCGCACTGATGGACCGCAAGGTGTCGGGCAAAGTCGTGATCGTGCCCGGTAAGGAGTGAGTCATGGCCGATAAACTAGCGGGAACCTTTACCGGCACGATGGCGGTGCAGGAAAAACATCAGTTCGATGTGGCCAGTCTGCAGGCCTACATGCAGGAGCATGTGGAAGGCTTCAGCGGAGAGCTGGAGGTAAGCCAGTTCAAGGGCGGCCAGTCTAACCCGACCTACAAACTATCCGCGGGCGGCAAGCACTACGTGCTGCGGCGCAAGCCACCGGGCGAATTGCTCGCCTCGGCCCATGCCGTAGATCGCGAGTACCGGGTGATTACCGCGCTGGCGGACACAGATGTACCCGTCGCTAAAACCTATTGCCTGTGCGAAGACGACTCGGTAATCGGTACGGCTTTTTACATTATGGATTGCGTAGAAGGCCGCGTGCTGTGGGATCCGGAATTACCGGATCTCAGCCCAGGCGAGCGCACAGCTATTTTCGAAGACATGAACCGCGTAATCGCTGCGCTCCATAATGTCGATTACAAAGCTATCGGGCTGGAAGACTACGGCAAGGCCGGCAATTACTTTGCCCGCCAGATAAGTCGCTGGAGCAAACAATACAAAGCCTCCGAAACTGAAACCATCGAAGCTATGGATCGTCTGATCGAATGGTTGCCGGAAAACATTCCACCCGGTGATGACACCGCTATCGTCCACGGCGATTTTCGTCTGGATAACGTCATGCTCCACCCCACCGAGCCGCGCATTATCGCGGTGTTGGACTGGGAGTTGTCGACATTGGGACATCCGTTGGCGGATTTTGCCTATCACTGCATGACTTGGCACATACCTAAAGGCGCCTTTCGCGGTCTCGCCGGTGTCGATCTGAAGAGCATCGGCATTCCCACCGAGGAGGAGCATATTCAGGCCTACTGTTCACGCACGGGTAAGACTATTGATCCCAGTCACTGGGATTTTTACATGGCCTACAACATGTTCCGTCTGGCCGGCATTCTGCAGGGCATTATGGGGCGGGTGAAGGCTGGCACCGCTGCCAGCAAGCAGGCCGAACAGATGGGCTCTGCCGCAAAACCGCTTGCTGAAATGGCCTGGCAGCAGGTCGAAAAAATCAAAGCGCGCGGTTAATACCGTCAGCGCAAGGAGACAAAAAATGAATTTTGATTACTCAGAAAAAACCCAGGAACTGATCGCGCGAGTCAGCGCCTTTATGGATGAACACATCTACCCGAACGAACAGCGTTTTATCGATGAGGTCAATCAGGGCGATCGCTGGGCGCCCACTGCCGTCGTTGAAGAGCTGAAAGTTAAGGCTAAAGAGGCTGGCTTGTGGAATCTGTTTTTGCCCGAATCCGAACATGGTGCAGGTTTGACTAATCTGGAATACGCACCACTGTGTGAATTGATGGGCCGCGTACTCTGGGCGCCGGAAGTGTTCAACTGCAACGCGCCCGATACCGGCAATATGGAAGTGCTGGCCCGTTATGGTACCGAAGCACAGAAGAAAGAATGGCTGGAGCCTTTGCTGGAAGGCGAAATACGCTCCTGCTTTGCCATGACCGAACCCGATGTGGCCTCCAGTGATGCGACCAATATTTCCAGCTCTATTGTGCGCGACGGCGACGAGTATGTGATCAACGGTCGCAAGTGGTGGTCTTCCGGCGGTAACGATCCGCGCTGCAAGATTTTCATCTTTATGGGTAAAACCGACCCGGACAATGAAAACCGCCATATGCAGCAGTCGATGATTCTGGTGCCGCGCGATACACCCGGAGTGACGGTTTTACGGCACCTGCCCGTATTTGGCTACGACGATGCGCCCCACGGCCATGCTGAAATCCTGTTTGAAAATGTCCGCGTGCCGGCCAGCAATATGCTGCTGGGCGAAGGGCGCGGCTTTGAAATTGCGCAGGGCCGGCTTGGGCCAGGTCGCATTCACCACTGCATGCGCCTGATTGGTCTGGCTGAGCGTGCGCTGGAAAAAATGTGTAATCGTCTGAAAAATCGCGTGGCGTTTGGCAAGCCGGTAGCCCTGCAGACGGTGTGGTCCGAGCGCATCGCCGAGGCCCGTATCATGATCGATCAGACCCGCTTTCTGGTGCTGAACGCGGCTTACAAAATGGATACCGTCGGCAACAAAGTGGCCGCCAAAGAAATCGGCATGATCAAGATTGCAGCACCACAGATGGCCTGTCAGGTCATCGACTGGGCAATTCAGGCCCACGGCGGTGGCGGTGTAAGTGACGATTTCGGTTTGGCTTACGCTTACGCCATGGCGAGAACCCTGCGCCTGGCCGACGGCCCGGACGAGGTTCACCGCAATCAGGTGGCAAAAATGGAGCTGCGAGGCTAAGGCAGCAAAAAGGTGCTGGCGCGTTATAGCGCGCCAGCCACTTTCAGCGACACGCAAAAACCATTGAACTGCGCCATACCGGACAAGGGTTCAATCGCGGATGGCCCGTCGGCGGCCAGAATATTCGCGTTCACGCCAAGGGTTTTGCTGGCGACGCTTAAACCACTGGCCTGTTGGTGACCCCAGCCGTGGGGCAGGGCAACTGTGCCGGGCATCATGTCGTCACTGATTGCTGCCGGCAGGGTTACCGCGCCAGAGTCAGTGCTTACCTCAATCATATCGCCATCTTTACAGCCAAGCATTTCGGCGTCTTCAGAATGCAGGTAGAGATAGTTGGTCTGACGCTTGCCTTTTACAAAGGCGATGTCGTTGTGGGTCCAGCTATTGTGGCTGAAGCGCTCACGCTTGGTAATCAGGCGGAACGTATTATTCTCCTGCAGCGCTTTGGCAAAGCTGCCTTCCAGTCGCTGGGCTGCCAGTTCGATAAAGACGTCTGGTGCCAGATGCACTTTGCCGTCGTCAGTCAGTACACGCTTTCCAAGATAGGAGCTACCTTCAATGCGCGGCAGTGCCTTGCCATGGGGGTGGCGGCGCAGGGTGCGGAGGCCCCCCTGCTTGCCCATACGGCTTATCAGGCCCAGCAAACGTTCAGACATAGGCGTGAGCCGCTTGCCGACCAGTGGAAGTTGTCCGAGTGCTTCTCCGGTATTGACGACAGTCTGCAGCAGCTTTGAGCCGAACAGCGGGGCGTCGCAGGCCTTGGCCAGCTGGCGGATGATCCAAAGCTCATCGCGGCACTCGCCCGGTGGGTCAAGCAAGCTGTCGGTGTAGTGGTACCAGGGGTTTGGCGACAGCCCCGACAGGCTGACGAAGGAAAAGGGAATATCGGGCCGCTCGGTAAAATGGGTGCCCGGCAGAATATAGTCCGCATATTCGGCAGTTTCGTTGCGCACAATATCGATACTCACCAGCAGCTCGAGCTTGTCGAGCGCGCGACCCAGTTTGTCGCTGTTGGTAGCGGTCAGCAAGGGGTTGCCTGAAAGCACAAACATGGCGCGAACCTGATCTTCACCGGGTTCGAGTATTTCGTCGGCCATCAAGGCAGCGGGCAGGGCACCGAGAAAACTGCGAGTGTTGCCGATACGGGAGTGAAACACTTCCTTGTCCGCGTCTTTTGTGGCCCTGCCGTAATCAAAAATGCCCAGCCCCATCAGCGAGCCGCCGGTTCTATCGAGATTGCCGGTAACGGCATTGATTGCTTCAAGCAGCCAGAAGGCGAGGGTGCCATTACTGCCTTGATTGATGCCGGTCGAGGCGTAAAGGGCGGCGCCGTTTGCGTTCAAATAACTGTCGACCAATCGGCGCAGCTGGTCGGCTGAGATGCCGGTTACCTCTGCCTGACGTTCGGGTGTCCAATCGGCACAGAGGGGCTTGAGGGCTTCGAAACCGGACATAAACTGGCTAATGCGTTCTTCGTCGACCGCATTCCGGCCCAGAATTTCATTGAGAAAACCCAGCAACATAAACACATCGGTATCGGGCCGGATAAACACCTGCTCGCCCACGGCCTTGGCGGTTTCCGTGCGACGTGGATTGACGTTAAAGACCTTGCCGCCACGGGCTTCAACCTCCTGCAACCGTCGCACCGGGTCGGGCAGGTTGATAAAACTCATTTTCGAGATGGCGGGGTTGGCGCCAATCATGATCAGGCACTCGAGCCTGTCGATATCGGGAAAGGTCAGGGACATCGGTGAGCCGTAGAGGTGCTGACTGACCAGAAACTTGTTGTTGCAGTCCAGACTGCCGGTATTGTAAGCCTTGTGAGTATTCAGGCCCTGGGTGAAGGCCGTCCAGAAAATCGGCATCAGCGGGCTGAAGCTGATCGGATTACCAAAATAGGCGCCGACGGATTCGTCACCGTGATCTTTGCGCAGCTGGCGAATTTTGGCGCCGATTTCATCGAAAGCCTGCTGCCAGCTGATCGCTTCAAAACCCCTGTCGGTTTTTTTCAGTGGCGTGGTGATGCGGTCAGGGGTGGTGCGCATTTTTTCAATGCTCAAGCCCTTTATGCAGGCAAAGCCTTTGGAGGCTACGTGATCTTTGTCCGGCTCGACGTGGGTGATCCGATTGTTGTCGACGGTTACCAGCAGGCCGCACTGATTTTCGCAAATGCGGCAAAACGTTGTTTTGGTCTCGGTCATTGTGCGGCCCTTCTTGGTTATTGTTATTGGATGTACTGCTTCGCAAATTGCTCCATATCGCGCAGCTTTTCGTCGAGCGTCATGGTGCTGGCCATACCGTTTTCGTCGCAGAAAGCTTCGCGGTAGAGCATAGTCACACCGAGTTCGCGGCAGCGCTCCAGGTTGGCCGCACTGTTGTCGTATAGGCCAAGGGCGATTTCAAAACCCTCCCAGTGGAGCCCTGCCTGTTCGCGGAAGTGGCGCAGGGCCGGGATCAATTTTTCGATATCGTCCATGTCATGTTGCGCCCCGACCCAGCCGTCATTGCGCGCGGCTCGCTGCAGCGCCGCTTCGCTGAAACCGCCGATACAAATCGGTAGCGGGTGCTTTAAGGCGGGTGACATCTGCAGGGCAGGGAACTGGTAGTAGTCGCCCTGATAAGTAACGGATTCCCCCGTCCACAGCTGCTTCATCACAGCCAGCATCTCATCGGTGCGTTTGCCACGGTCGTGAAAATTCTGACCAACCAGTTCAAACTCCGATTTCTGCCAGCCGATGCCAGCGCCGAGAATCAGGCGGCCATCGCAGAGGTTGGCTGCAGTAGAGATAAGCTTGGCGGCGTGGAAGGGATCCCGCAGTGGCAGTACATAGAGGGTATTGAGGAATTTCAGTGTGGTGGTGACCTGCGACAGGGCGCCGATCTGTACCCAGGGCTCGGGCCAGTGGGTTTCCGGGTACCAGCGAATCTGGCTGTTTTTACTGTAGTCGTAGTGTTCGTATTGTTTGGCAAAGGTAATCAGGTGTTCGCCGAGGGTGATGCCTTCAAAGCCCAGATCCTCGGCATGCCTGGCCAGGGTGGGGAGTTCTTCCATGTCGAGCATGGCGAGGCATTGCCAGAATTTCATAGGCTTTCCTTGTGCAGTGTTATTCCGTGAGTTGGCAGTCCAGAATCACCTTGCCGGCAACTTCCCCTTTGTCCAGCTGACGATGAACTTCCGCGGCGTCAGTTAGCGGACGAATGCCGGCAATGGCAGGTTTGAGGCGGCCTTCCTTCAACCATTGCATCAGTGTGGCGACATCTTCCTTGAATTCTTCCGGCTTTTTGCCGCGGCGGGTGTGAATGTTGTAGAAGCCGCTTTGCTTGCCGTTGGGCAACAGTTGCCACAGTACCAGCAGCTTGAAAAAGCCCCACAGCAGGGAGGGGATTTTTTCTTCACCCGTAGTTACTTGCAGTGCGCCAAAGCCTACCAGTTTGCCGCCTTTGGCGACGCAGCGGTAGGAGCGCGCCCAGTATTTGCCACCGATAGTATCGAACACCGCCGTGACGCCCTTGCCGCCGGTTTCTCGGGCGATGCGCTCGACAAAGTCTTCCTTGTGGTAATCGATGGGGGTGGCACCGAAATGCTGTAGCAGGTGGTGTTTGCCCTTGGAGGCGGTGCCGTAGACCTTCAGCCCCATTTCCCGGCCCAGCTCCAGCAGCGCCGTGCCCACCGCGCCGCCGGCTGCGTGTACCAGTATGCTGTCACCGGGTTTGAGGCTGCATTCGCGGGTGAGCATCTGGTAGGCGGTGGTATAAGACAGCATCATGCAGACGGCTGCGGCCGGGTCGAGCCCTTCCGGGCAGGGGATGGCCCGCTCTTCTGAAATGCAGAGATACTGGGTGTAGCCGCCGATCACAGACAGGTCCGCCACCGGGTCGCCGACTTTGAAACGGCTTACGCCCTCGCCTAGGGCATCGACCACCCCGAACCAGTCGTAGCCCAGGGTAAAGGGCGGCTTGTCCTTGACGTCGACGTACTGGCCCTGGCGGATGATGGTGTCGGTAAAGCCGGTTCCAGCGGTCAGCACCTTGACGCGTATCTCACCGGGTGCCGGTTCGGGCCTGGCCTCTTCCGTCACTATTTTCATGTTTTCCGGGCCGCCAAAGGCACTGATATCGACGTGTTTCCACTGCATAATCTACACTTCCAAAGGTATCGGGTCTGCGCGCAATCTAGGTAAGCCGGTGTCTCGGGTCAAAGGCTTTATGATTACGAGACAGTAATACGAGCACAGACATAAAAACATTTTAACCGAAATGTTATTGCCGGTATGCTACTGTAAATTACCAGTTTATTAACAAAGGGGCGGCTGCCCTCACGAAACGCATTCCCGCCTTAATAAACCCATTAAAAACCGTAACTTGGAAGGGAAGTACTTATGAGTCAATGTCCGTTCACCCACCTGCTGGATCTGGATGCCTACGTCAAAGGCATGCCTTATGCCGATCTGGGCAAGCTGCGCCAGCAGGGTTCTTTCGTTCACTTCGACGACCCTGACAACGGTGTGCCTTACTGGGCGGCGGTTAAGCGGGATGCGCTGGATTTTGTTTCTCAAAACCCCGACCTGTTTTCCTCCGCCGAAGCAGGCCCCTTCCCGATGGAAATGCCGCCGGAGCAGAAGGAAATTCAGGAGATCATGAACGAAAACTTCATTATCTCCATGGACCCGCCCAAGCACATGAAGTACCGCAAAGTGGTGCGCGATGCCTTTACACCGCGTGCCGTGGCTGCGATGGAGCCTTGGCTGCGAGAACAGGCTAAGGCCATTGTTGACCGTGTGGCGGCCAAAGGTGAGTGTGAATTTGTTGAAGACGTGGCCGCCGAGTTGCCGCTGATTGCGATACTGGAAGTATTGGGCGTGCCTCAGGAAGATCGCAAGCAGTTCTTTGAGTGGACCAACGTGATGGCCTTTGCGGACGACCCGGATGTGGCCACTGGCCCGGATGAGAGCAATGCGGTATCCATGGAAGTGATCATGTACGCCATGGAGCTGGCCAAAAAGCAGCGCGAGAACCCAACCAGCCAGGTCGTGCAGGCGCTGCTGGAAGGCGAGGTTGACGGCGTTAAGGTGACCGAAGAAATGTTCGCCTGGATGTTCATTCTGATTATGGTTGGCGGCAACGAAAGTACCCGTACTGCCACCGCCCACGGCATGCGTCTGCTGATGGAAAACCCGGATCAGCTTCAGTATCTGGTCGATCACCCGGAAGATATCCCGATGGCCGTTGAAGAGATGCTGCGCTACAACACGGCATTTATCGCCATGCGCCGCACCGCGACTCAGGATATCGAGTGGAATGGCTACAACATCAAGAAAGGCGACAAGGTGGTATTGCACTACCACGCGGTTAACCACGATGAAGACGTCTTCGGCGACGACGCCATGAAGTTCGATATTCACCGCCACAAGCGCGTTAAGGCCATCAACCGGGAGCATCGCGCCTTTGGTATCGGTGAGCACTTCTGCCTGGGCATGAACCTGGCGCGGCTGGAACTGCGCATTATGTTTGAAGAAATGATTCCTCGCTTGCGCAACCCGAAATTTGCCGGCGACGTGACCTATATGCGTTCGTTTTTTATCAATACGATCAAGGCGATGCCTATCACCTTCGATCCTGAAAAACAGGCCGCTGCCTGATTCCCGCCTATTCAACCTCGTCGCCTTTGATGGCGGCGGGGTTGAACCCCGTACCTATTACAACTCCCTCATTCTGTCGATATAGAAACATTTCTATAAAAATGTTTTTGTGGTATAGATAGCGCTGTGCCTGCATAACGCGGCAGGCTCGAACTATAACGATAACAGTGAGGCGAGCGTGAGCGATATCGTGCCCCTGCGGGATATCCCCGAATTTGATCTCCGGACGGACGTGCTAGTAGCCGGCTTTGGCGGCGCAGGCGCCAGTGCAGCGCTGGAAGCCCGTGGTGCCGGGGCCGACGTGATGGTGTTGGAGTCTTCCAGCGGCGGTGGTGGTTCCACCCAGATGTCGGCCTGCGAAATGTATCTCGGCGGTGGCACCGCGCTGCAGCGGGATCTGGGTATTGAGGACAGCCGCGATAATTTTTACCGCTACCTGAAAGCCTGCTTTGGTGACAACTGCGACGAGCAGCGGCTTAAACTGTTTGTTGACGGCGCGGTAGAGCATTTTGACTGGGCCGAATCCCTTGGTGTGCCCTACAAGCGCGGTTTTTTCAGTGGCCGCGACGTGGTGGCCATGACCGGCGATTCCCTGCAGTACACGGGTAATGAGCGCGCCTGGCCCTTCAGTGAAAGCGTGACCCCGGCGCCGCGTGGCCACCTGCCGGCCGATGCGGATCACAGCGGGGGGTTGGTTTTTATGGGCCACCTGCTGGCGCGGGTACAGGAGTCCGGTGCCGATATTCGCTGTGATGCGAAGCTTACCGCACTTGTGCAGGACGACAGGGGTCGGGTGGTTGGCGCCATTGCCAAAATCGACAATCAACAGGTCGCCATTGAAGCCCGCAAGGGTGTGGTGTTGTGCACCGGCGGCTTTATCATGAATGAGGCCATGACCCGCAAATACCTGCCGGGGCTGGACTCCATTGCGACCCGCCACGGCAACCCCGGCGATCGCGGGGATGGCATCCGGCTGGGGCAGGCCGCCGGCGGCAATATCATCAATATGGGCGAAGCCTTTGTCGGCATTGCTCACTACCCGCCGCCCCAGCTGACTTACGGGATTTTCGTCAACGAACAGGGTCAGCGCTTCGTGAACGAAGATGTCTATCTTGCCCGCCTCGGTCATTTTGCGGTTCAGCAAAGCGGTGGCCGGATTTTCATGTTTATCGATAACCGACACTTTGATCGGCCAGCTTATTTGCAGGTCGACATCGTCGCGGTCGGCGAAAGTGTGGCTGAAGTAGAGGCGGAAGCCGGCTTTCCCGAAGGTGCTTTGCAGCACACCGTGGACTTCTACAACCGCCATGCCGCTCTGGGCCAGGATCCTCTGTTTCACAAAGCCAAAGACTGGCTGATGCCACTGGATAGCGGGCCGTTTGCGTTGGTAAGTTATGCGTTGGACCAGATCCGCCCGCCGGTTTTTACCTTGGGGGGGCTGGAGGCGCGGCCGACCGGCGAGGTGTTGCGGGCAGACGGTAGCGCGGTTCCCGGCCTGTACGCGGCTGGTCGCACGGTTGCCGGTATTCCGAGAACGTCAGCGGGCTACGCCAGCGGGATGTCAGTAGCCGACGTGACCTTTTTTGGGCGTCTGGCTGGGCGCCAGGCTGCCAGTCAATAAACATTATCCGATTAGCCAGGAAAGAATAATGATAAAAACAAATACCCGATGGGCCTTGTTGGTGGCGATAGCGAGCGTGCCCGTTATGCCCTCTCTGGCTATTGCAGAAGGGCAGAACGCGGTCTTGGAGGAAGTTATCGTTACCGCGCGGCGCCGAGCAGAAAATATCCAGGAAACGCCGATCGCGGTCAGTGCCTTATCCGGCGATGATTTGCGCGAGAGAGGCCTTGGCAATGTCCAAGACCTCGCCAAGGTGGTGCCGAGCTTGGAGATCATGAAGAATCGCTCCAGTGCCATTTTTATTCGCGGCGTAGGCGAGAGAACCGGATTTGCCCGGGTTGATCCGGCAGTCGGGGTCTATCTGGATGATCTTTTTTTGCCGCGGGCAGACGGACAGTTACTGGATACCGTCGATGTCTCCAGTATTCAGGTGCTGCGCGGGCCTCAGGGCACCTTGTTTGGCAAGAACACCACCGGCGGCGCCATGGTCATGTCACTGGTCAAGCCCGCCGATACCTTTGAATCCTATCTGGATATAGGTGTCGGCAATCGCGGATTGCGCCGGGCCAAGGCCAGCGTCAACCTGCCGCTGACCGACTACCTGTTCGTGAAACTGGCCGCCAACATCATCAAGGACGACGGCTACATTGAAGACGATCTGGTCGGCACCACGCGTGGTGGCGACAACGACCGCTCTTCGGTTATTGCTCAGCTGCGCTGGGACATCAGTTCAACGATGAGTCTAGACGCCTTTGCCTACTACGGCCGGGTCAATGAACAGATTGCGACGGATCACTGCAACGTGATCAACGAGGACTCCTTGTTTATGCGCGGGCTTTATGTGATGTGGGCCGGTGACACTGATCCGCAGAACCCCAGCGCCTTCAAAAACAATTGTGAATCCAACTCGCGCGAAGTGCAGGGCGATTACACGACGCGGATCGGCCCCAATCCCTATATGAAGCGTGATCTGGAATCGGCGATGGTGGGGGCTACCTTGCAGTGGGAGCTGAGCGAATACCACACCATCAAAACGGTGCTTGGTGTGCGCGGTGCAGAAAAGGGCCCCCAGTGGCTTGGCGATAACGATGGCGGCCCCGCCAAGTACAGTGAATCCTATGGCATCTCCTTTCTCGATCCGGATCAGAGCAGTCAGCGCGACTCGGTGAGTCTCGAGTTTCAGTTCAACGGCAGCAATCAGGCGGAAACCCTGTCCTATACGCTGGGCCTGTTTGGTATGCGTGAAACCAATGAGGAACCTTTTTCACTGTTTACTGCTCTCGCTGGCTTCGATCTCGAGAACCTCGGCAAGCTGGCAGCCGGCCAAGCGCCGGGGCCGACACAGACTGCGGCAGGTTCGACACCGATGGTCGGCACGTTGACGCCCTTGAGCTATTCGCAGTTCGGCCTGGAAAATGTCACCTTTGCCGCTTTTGGTCAGGCTTCCTATCAATTGGCAGAACATTGGGAGCTGACACTAGGGGTTCGCTACACATCGGAAAAGCGCTCGTCGGATCTGACGGTATACCAGTCGGATGTCGGGGCGGTCTCCGAGCGGCTGGCTTTGAGCCCGTTTTTTGGACCCGGTGCCGGGGGCTTCAACCCCTTTCTCGGTAGCTGGCTAGGGGTGCCGGGGCTGGGCGATCCGGTGACCATTGCCAACTCGCTGTTCCCGGATACTAATGGCGACGGCTTGCCTGACTACCCCTTTGATCTCGACAACCCGCGCTTTGACGAACGCTCGGATACCTTTGCCAAAACCACCCCCATGGGTTCGTTGTCCTACAGTTTCAGCGACGCAGTGCTGGCATCGATGGGTCTGGATTCCGGCTTGCTCTACGCCACTTGGAGCTTTGGCTTTAAATCCGGTTTCTTTGAGCCTCGTGGCATTGACGGTCTTGAAAGAGTGGAACCGGAAACCGTCGAGAACCGTGAGCTGGGTCTTAAACTGGAAGCTCTTGATCGTTCCTTGCGAGTCAACCTTGCGGCGTACTCAATGGATTTCGATGAGATGCAGTTGATCCAGGTAAAACAGGATTCGGCCGGGAACAACGCGGTTATTTTCCAGAATGCGGGCGCCTCCAGTATTGTTGGGGGCGAAATCGAGGTGCAGTGGATACCGCTGCCCGCGCTGAACGTTAACCTTGCCTACAGCAATAACAACTATTCCTATGAAGACTATAAAGACGCCGATCTGTTTACTCAGGCTCTTGGTCAGGGTGTGGTGCTGAATGATCGCTCGGACGAACCGTTTCAGGTTTCGCCCCAGGATAATTTCTCGGTGGGTGTGCAGTACACGGCAGAAACAAGCGTTGGACGAATAACGCCCAGAATCGATGTGCGCTATCGCAGTGAGCGTTACTTCGGGATAGATAATACGGCCTACGACGCCTACCGTCGCGATCCGTTGGAAAGCGGTGATGAGCCCTTCACGGTTGTCGATATGCGTCTTGGCTGGGAGAACAGGGACGGCAGCACCGCAGTGACGCTGTATGTGAACAACGCCTTTGATGAACGCTACTTGAGCAATTCTGGCGGGGTGGGTGATTCCATAGGCACGAATACAGGTTCGTTGGCGCCGCCGCGCGCTTATGGTTTGGATGTTAGATGGGTGTATTAATCTAGTTGAGAGGTAACTGAAATGAAACGCAGTAGCGCGGGCGTGGTCGTCTTGTGTTCCGGCATAGCCGTTTGTCATGGGCAGGCCTCTGCGCCGGC
This sequence comes from Litorivivens sp., assembly GCF_041624475.1. Lineage (GTDB taxonomy): Bacteria > Pseudomonadota > Gammaproteobacteria > Pseudomonadales > Spongiibacteraceae > Litorivivens. The sequence goes on along the minus strand of NZ_JBFJUX010000022.1, from coordinate 9,908 downwards.
TTTGGAGGAGGTTCTGGTTACCGCCGAAAAAAAAGAAGCCTCGCTGCAGGATACGCCGATCTCGCTGTCAGCTTTTAACAGTGAAGATATTGAAAAACTGGGCATCAGCAATCTGGCAGATATTCAGTTCAGTGTGCCGAATATGGCCATGCGCCAGTTCCCCAACTCCCAGTCGTCCTTGCGGGTATTTATTCGGGGTATTGGTAATAACGATGTGCAGATTACCCAGGACCCGGCCGTCGGCGTCTACATTGACGGTGTGTACGTGTCCCGTTCTTCCGGGCTGGCGAACAAGATCGTCGACCCCGCGCGAATAGAGGTCTTGCGCGGCCCACAGGGCACGCTGTACGGGCGCAACGCCACCGGTGGCGCGATTAATATCATCCCTCGGGCGCCCAGCGGGGAATTCAGCTGGAAGCAAAGTTTTACCTACGGCAATTACGAGCGCCGGGAGGTGAAAACCGATATCGACCTTCCCGCCGTGGGCGGACTCAGTGCCAAACTGGGTTACGTTTACAGCGAGCGCGATGGCTGGGTGGAAAATCTGGGTGAAGGTCCGGATTTCGGTGATGAGCGCAAGCAGGGCGCGCGCCTAGCCCTGCGCTACGATTTGTCGGACACGGTGACCATCGACTACGCCTACGACTATACCGACAACGATATCGGCACCTTTTACTACCAGACCATCGGCCGACCGGCTGCAGGTTTTGAAGACGTGACCTGGTCTGAAGACTTTATCGACGAGATTAAACCGCGCCATCCAATTGATGACAGCGGCCTGAGAGTTAACGGGCAAAGCCTTATCGTAAACTGGGATGTGAGTGAGCATATCAATATCAAATCCCTGACCGGTTATCGGGAAATGGAAGAATGGATTTATCAGGACTACGGCGCCAACCCTAATACCGATCGTTTATTTGCTAACGACCCTTTTGAAACCGCGCACCGCCAGTTTAGTCAGGAGTTTCAGATAAGCGGCAGCGCCTTCGGCGAGCAGGTCTCCTATGTCGCCGGGATTTATTACTTTGAGGAATCGGGCACGGAGTTCACCACCGACTTTATTGCGTTGGCTGCGGAAACCTTTACCGGCCCTCTGCCACTCCCTGTATCCGCCTTTGTCGAGCCGGTGGAGGATGAGCTTCAAACCAGAACCACTCGCGCTGAAAATGACGCGTCTGCGATTTTTGGGCAGCTGACCTACAGCCCGGCCTGGCTCGAAAACCGGTGGCATTTCACCGTGGGCTTGAGAAAAACTCGAGATACACGCTATGTGAGCGGAGACCGCGAGAATGGCTTCTGGGGAACGGTGTTCGGCGGCGAGAACTTTCAGGGTGTTGAGGCTGAATCCGATTATTCCAACACCAGTCCGGCTTTTACCGTGGCCTGGGATGCCGGAGACAATCTGAATCTCTATGCCAAATACGTTGAAGGTTATCGCACCGGCGGCTATAGCGGACGCGGGGTGAGTGCCCAGAGTCTGACTACACCCATCGGCGAGGAAGTCGTCGCCAATACCGAACTGGGCATCAAATCAGAATGGTTTGACCGCCGGGTGCGCTTTAACGGCGCTTACTTTGAAAGCGACTACGATGATATTCAGCTCAGCTTTGCCACTCAGGGCAACCCGGCTGATGTGGTGGTATTCAATGCGGGCAAGGCTTCGATCAAGGGCTTTGAGGCTGACGTCACGACCTTGATCACTCATGATTTGATGGTGACGCTGAATTACGCGATGCTCGATACCGACGTCGAGGAAGTCATCAACCCCAATACCGGGGCCAATGAGGCGGAGGGCTATTCACTTCCCAGCGCACCGGACTCAAGCTATACCGTCGATATCACTTATACGCCCCACCTCTGGGGCGCGGTAAGCCTGCTGGCGAACATTAACTATTCCTGGCGCGACAGCCAGTGGCCAGCGGCGAATTCGGGTGTGATTACCGACGCGGAAATCGACGACTACGGTCTGCTGAATGCCCGCTTGGGCCTGCGCGACATAGAGGCCTTTGGCGGTGTTATGGCTGTATCGCTGTGGGGTAAAAACCTGGGGGATGAGGAATATCAGCTCGATATTATCGGCGCCTTTCCCTGGTCGACCCGCGTAGGCGCTTTTGGCGAGCCACGCAGCTATGGCGTGGATGTCAGTGTTGTTTTCTAAGCGCTATGCATATCATTCGCGGTCACGCTTCCAGAAGGGGAAGCGAACCTGAATGGAGCCGCCGAACTCGCGCGGCCCCGCGTAAATCAGCGCCATGTTTACCGCCGCACCACTGTCCCAGTGGTAGCCGGCACCCAGAGACAGCGAGTCGTTGTCTCTGCCTTCGACAATTGCTTCCACGCCGCCGCTGACATGCCAGCGGTGATTCAAGCGATACTGACCGCTCAAGCGGACGCGCTGCTCATCATCGAGCAAGCCAAAGCGCCGTTGGCTGGGGACAATATCCCAATCCAGTGAGGCGAGGCTGCGATCGCCGGTGTAGGCCAGGCCAACGTAGACCCCGGGATGCTGGCGGTATTCATTGCCTGCCTTGCTGGTATAGGCCTTGCTGTTCAGTGATTTCACCACCAAGGAGCTGTACCAGTAGCGCGTCCACTGCTTGAAAATGCCGACGTCGGCGTTGATGTGGTGGTCCGTTTCTACGCTGCGTTCGAACTCGTCGAGTGTGATCTCTTCGTAGTCGTCGATCTCAATGGCTTTGTCGAGCAATCTGACGCCCTGATACTTCAGGGTGATACCTACGCGGGTATCGGAAAAGCGCTCCCACTTGTGCGACAGGTTGATACCGATATCGCTGACTGCAATGCCCTGAATGATAATGCGTGACTCCAGATCCGGTGGCGAGACAATGCCCAGTACCGGAGCGGTGCGAAGCCGGTTAGCATCTTCCGGATCGTAGTGAAAGGCAGTCGCCAGCCGGCTGACAACCGAGCTCACCAGCGTCAAGTCGAGGGCTTCAACGGGTAGGGAAACGGCTGTAATGTTGCCGCCGGACAAGGTAAACAGCTTGCCGTCCATGCGCTCGAAAATGGCAATCTGGCGCTCGAAGTCTGAGGGAAACAGCAGGCGCTCTGAAGACAGGCGTCGTAGCCGCTCACCTTCTTCTTCTGCGTCTTCGAAATCATCCAGCAGGCGTTGCTTGTCGTTAAAGTAGCCGCCGCCCGCTGAGTTCAGGGTAAAGCGATAACGCGACGACGTAGAATGCAAGGCAGCGGGGTTTGACAGAAAAGCGGACACATCGGTTTGAGAAGCAAGGCCGAGAAGCTGGGTGTCGATGGTTGTCTGTGCCGCGCTGTAGGCAGAGCAGCCGCTGGCGAACAACAGTAGAAACCATTTCTGCAAATGACTTTTCATTAACCGCAGAGTGACGAAGCTATTGTGATCCGGATCACAGCGGCTGTAAGCACGGAGTTTCTGAAAGCACAACGCGACCTTGGAAGTGAATGCTGCATTCCACCCTTTATCCGATTGTATTTTTTTGACTCTCATGCTGCTCCTGAATAAGCCATGACTTTGCGCCTGACTCGCGCAGTTTGTTATGTGGGTATTATCCCGCAATTGTATGTCAGCGCCAGATAGCAGCACGCCTTAGATGGTCGCGAGCCACTTATTGCTGTTGTTCTGCTTGCTGGCCATAACTCGAAAACTTTGCCAGCACCTCGCTCATTTCTTCTGTGCTCAGCAGGCGCGGCTCACCCAGCGCCAGGCACTGGGCGTATCCAGCTGCCAGATCTTCTACCTGAATGGCCAGAGCCAATGCCTTCTCTGGGGTTGAGCCGAAGGCGATCTGACCGTGGTTGGCCATCAGGCAGGCTTTGCGCTTGTTGAGCGCCTTAACCACAGCGCGGGCGAGTTGGTCGGTGCCGAAGGTGGCATAGTCCGCCAGTTCAATGGAGTCGCCGCCGGCGACGGCAATCATATAGTGGTAGGCGGGGATGGTCTTGCCCAGGCAGGCGAGGGTGGTGGCGTAGCGGGAATGGCAGTGCACGATAGCGCCCGCCTCGGCGCGCGCCTGGTAAATGGCGCTGTGCATATGCCACTCGCTGGACGGCCTGAGCGCCCCCGCTTCGGCATGGCCGAGCTGATCGATAAAGACCAAATCGTCCGGTTTGATGCTGGCGCAGGCCGCCCCGGTGGGCGAGATCAGCATGCCGCCGTCAACCCTAATGGAGGCGTTGCCGGTGCTGCCGGGGCTCAGCTTGGCCTCAGCCATCTCATGCAGCGTCTCACACAGGCGCTCGCGGGCCTCGGTAAAACGCGCCGCGCCTGCCACTAGCGACCGCCGTGACGCAGGGCTTCTATCCGTTTTTCCAGCGGCGGGTGGCTGCTGAAGAGTTCTGCCAGTGACTGACCCTTCGCTTTGCGAATACCGAAGGCGGTCAGTTCGCCGGGCATGTCGCCGGGGTCAATGCCCTGTTCCGCCTGCAGGCGCTGCAGCGCGGCGATCATGGACTGACGATCGGCCAGAGTCGCGCCGGCGTGGTCGGCGCGGAATTCCCGCCAGCGGGAGAACCACATCACGATGGCCGAGGCGAGTATGGCCAGCAGTATTTCGGTGATCATCACCACGATGTAGTAGCCGAAGCTGTAGCCTCGCTCGGTTTTGAAAACGACGCGATCTATGGTGTGACCGATCACCCGGGCGAAGAACATGACAAAGGTGTTTACCACGCCCTGAATCAGGGTAAGGGTCACCATATCGCCGTTGGCCACATGTCCGATTTCGTGGGCCAGTACGGCGCGCACTTCTTCCGGGCGAAAGCGCTCGAGCAGACCCTGGGATACGGCTACCAGGGCATCGTTGCGGTTCCAGCCGGTGGCGAAGGCATTGGAGCTGTGTGAGGGGAAGATGCCGACTTCGGGCATCTTGATGCCCGCCTTGTCTGACAGCTCTTTCACTGTTTGCATCAGCCACTGTTCTTCCCGGTTGCTCGGAGTGGTGATGATTCGGGTGCCGGTGCTGCGTTTGGCCATCCATTTGGAAATGAACAGCGAGATCAACGAGCCGGACATGCCAAAGATGCCGCAGAAAATAAGCAGGGCCGTCAGGTTGAGATCAACGCCGTTCGCTTCCAGGTAGCCGGAAAAGCCGAGCAGGTTCAGGACGGTGCCCGCCACAATCAGGATGGCAATGTTGGTTACAAGAAAAAGCGCGATTCTGAGCATCGAAGTTGTCCGTTAGCCTTATCAGGCAGAGATATGGGGGTTGTTGTGGCTGGTTTCAAGCATTTCGTTCTCATCCGCCTCGGCACTGATGGACAGCGGCGTGGCGGAGGCTTCTACCAGGGGGTTGCCGAAGTCATCGACATCGCACTCCTGATAGTGGGCGCGCAGCTCAATATCCTTGGAGCTGAGTTCAAAAACCATATTGATCGCGTCGACCTTGTCCTGACAGCGAAATACGATGCGGCGGTCGCGCCCGTCTGTCCATTCCTTGTTTTTGCCAAGATAGTGGCCATGCTGGTTTTGAATCACATAGGTCGTCATGTTTTCCCTCAACTGCAGGTTAACGCTGAAGTGTTTCCGATCGATGTATTGTCTATGACAAGCGTGTCACTCGTCGAGGAGCACATCCTTGGCCAGATTGATCTGAGCGGCGAGATAATCGTTGCCGCCGCGGTCCGGGTGCAGTTTCTGCATCAGGCTGCGATGAGCCTTGATCACATCGTCACGGCTGGCGCCTTCTTTCAGCCCCAGTATTGAAAGCGCCTGTTCTCGACTCATGGCGCCGGTTCCGGCAGGGTTTTGCGAGTGATTCCAGTCTTTGCCAAAGCGACGCGTCAAATAGGTGTTCAGCAGGTCGATGGAGTCGGTGTCGCTCTGGCAGTCGACGTAAAGCTGTTTCAGCTCTTTCAGCGACAACTGGCTGAGCTGGCGTCCGGCAAAAGGGCCTTGTGTCACTGCGCCGTCGAGGGCGCCGCTGTCGTGATCCATGGTCATGTGCAGCCACGGCGTGTCCACCGCTGACTGATTGCCGCCTGTGGCCCCGCGGCTGGCCGCTCCCGCCTTGCGCTGGTGGGCGAGAAAGGGCAACAGCCGAACGAGCAGAGGGAAGGCCTTGCGCGCAAAGGGCAGCAGTGCGCCGATCAGAGCGCCGATCCAGTGGACGCGTCCGGTCAGTGACAGCAATACCAGCGCACCCGCCAGGACCGTGACGACGAGTGTGATATAGGTTTTCCGGCGCTCAGCCGGATTTTGCTGATTGGCCCGGCGCACCAGTGCCACAATGGCAAACAGTACCGCGCCTGCCAGCAGTAAACGGATTAACACTACAACTGCTCCAGTAGATGTTTGGCCGCATTATCCGGTAATTTGCGCAGCGCATCCATGCCGCCGGCGGCGAAGCTGGCCACCGCTCTGAGCAGGGCCTTCAGTTGAGCTGCGCTGGCAGCGTCAAAAGTGGCGTAGGCGCCGCCGCTCAGCTGGCAAAGGCGCTTGAAGCAGCGCGCCACATCCGGGTCATTCCCCTCCTGAAACAGGAACAAGGGCAGTTTGCGCAGGCCGCATTCGCCCGCCAGCGCACACAGTTCGTCGACGGATTCCTCAACCGCATCGCCGATAAAAATCACTGCGCGCAGGCGTTGCTGGCGGTGCTCGGTGAGGCAGTGCCGCAGCAGGGTGCGTATCTGGGTGAAACCGGCCACACAGCGCACGCTGCTCATCTGGTCGTGCAGCTGGCCGGGTGATGAGCCCCAGGGGCTAGCGTGAAACTCACCCAGCCCCCGGTAATAACACAGTTGAATGGCGATACCGCCCAGATCCTTGCTGGCTTCGAACATTTCGCCGTGTAGTGCGCGAGCCTGCGACCAGGTGGGTTGACGGCTGGCAGTGGCGTCAAGGGCAAAAATCAAGCGCTGGCGCGGGTCCGCTGCCGTGGGCAGGTTTTTCGCCTGCTCCAGAAAACGGCTGATTTCTGTCGACGACGAGCGTTTTTGCGGAAATCCTTGTGCCATTCAGACTCTTCCCATGTCAGTGTGATCTGGCTGTGCTAAAGTCGCCTTCAATTATAGCGATAATAACCCGGTAGTATGGATCACAACCCCTCTATCACAATGGAATTACACGATTTATCCACCCAGCATCGGGCGAAACTTTTTTCCGCCCTGAGTGAACAGCAGACCGGGGATAGCGATTGGGACCAGGTCTTTGCCTTGATGCGGCACGGCCAGCAGGTGGCCGAGCGCGCCGATCTGGGTGACCTTGCCGACCAGTTTGCCGCGGGCCAGGACCTGGTGATCGATGAGCTGAAGAAGGGCGGCCAGTTTTACGACTGGGAGTTGCAGTTCATGCAGTTGGGCATGGCAACTGGCGCGCTGTCTGCTGTGTACGATCGTATTGCCGCTCATTATCGCTTGCTGGGTGCCTTTCTGGATGAACTTCGAAAAAACCTGCTGCTGCCGGTGCTGATCATGCTGAGTGTAGTGGTGGGCCTGCCGGTGATGGGCGTTCTGCAGGGGACAATGAGTCACTATCAGGCGGCGGGTAATGTTTTGCTGGCCTTGATTCCGGGGGTGCTGCTGGTGTGCGCAGTACCGCTAACCTTGGTGTCCTACCGGTCCGGCTGGCTGCCCCAGCCTCTGCGCAGGGCAGTCTTTCACCTGCCCGGTGTCGGCAACCTGCTGGCTCGCTACCAGACCTTTCATTTTTTAAGCCACCTGAATCTCTGTGTTGCGGCAGGCTTCAGTGTCACTCAGGCACTCAAACAGTCGGCGCGGCGCATGCCGTCTACTCCCATGAAATCGAGATTTTTGAGTCTCTATAAGGCGGTAAGTCAGGGCAGTAAGCTCTCTGCTGCGCTGCAGCAAAGTCGCCTGATTAGGGGAGTGACGGTGCCCAGTCTTGAAGCCGGCGCAACGGCGCAGGATGCTCAGTTGGCATTGACGCGGGCGGTATACGAAGACTGTGTTGCGCAGGCCGCGTTTTGGACCCGCGCGATGCCCTGGCTGCTGTTGGCCCTGTTGCCCTATGTGGCACTGATTAATGCCTGGTCGCTGTAGAGGGCGCCATCACACGTTTTTTGCCACTCAGGGCTTCCATCTGTTCAAGATAGTGGCGGCGGGTGATCAGTTCGGTTTCTATTTTGCGCCGTTCGCGGGCACTTTCCCATTCGTCATTCTTTAGCAAATCCAATAGCTTACGACTGCAGAGCGCTTTTACATCCAGTTCTTTTTCGTGAGTTTTCATAACGGGTCCTTTTTGATTTCTCATCCGTTCGTTATGCGGTAGTCTGCGTGCTATAAATGACAGCACTATGACAGTCGGGTTCCTCCTGCGTGCCCGGTAAAAGTTGCAGTTTGCCGAGCGAAAAATTCCCTTGCGCAGCTTCAAAAATTTTATTTGCGCAGGTGGGTTTTTGCTGTACGATTCGCGCCCTTTTCGGGTGGTGCTGACCTGGTCGGTACCGCCTTTTATTTAACCTGGCAAAAAGCGGGGTTTATTCAATGGAGCAAGTCATCCTTCCTGAAAGCAACTGGCAGCGTATTCGCGAGTTTGTCGCTGACAAACAGACGCCCTGTCTGGTTGTTGATAGAGACATAATTCGCGGTAAATACCGGGAATTGCGCGAGGTATTCCCTTACGCATCGGTTTATTACGCGGTCAAGGCCAACCCGGATCAGGCGGTTATTCGTTGCCTGGAAGAGATGGGCTCCAATTTTGATATTGCCTCGGTGTACGAACTCGACAAGCTGCTGAGCCTGGATGTTGGCCCGGAGCGCATGAGCTACGGCAACACCATTAAAAAGGCGCGTGAAATCGAGTACGCCTATAACAAGGGTATTCGCATGTTCGCTACGGACAGCGAATCTGATCTGCGCAACATCGCCAAATACGCGCCGGGCAGCAAGCTCTACGTTCGTATACTGACCGAAGGTACCGAAACGGCCGACTGGCCCCTGTCGCGCAAGTTCGGCTGCCAGGCGGATATGGCGATTGAGTTGATTGTGCTGGCTAAGGAGCTTGGGCTCGACGCCTGTGGGATCTCGTTTCACGTGGGTTCCCAGCAGCGCGATATCGGCGCCTGGGATGCGGCGATTGCCAAGGTGCGCTTCATCTACGACCGCGTTGCCGAACATGGCATCAAGCTGCGCCTGATCAATATGGGCGGCGGCATGCCGGCGGTTTACAGCAACCGCAGTCACGATATTGAAGCCTATGGCACCGCCATTCGCCGTTTTCTGGATGAGGACTTTGGCGACGATCAGCCGGAAATCATCATCGAGCCTGGCCGTTCACTGGTGGGTGAGAGCGGTGTACTGGTCAGCGAAGTGGTGCTGGTGTCACGCAAATCCCGCGACTCGCTGTGCCGCTGGGTGTTTCTCGATGTGGGCCTGTTTGGCGGTTTGATCGAATCGCTGGGGGAGTCGATCAAATACCCGCTGTACTGCGACAAGGCGGGCGATGGCGTGCCGGAAGAAGAAGTGGTACTGGCCGGCCCCACCTGTGACAGCATGGATATTCTCTATGAGGATCATCGCTACTCACTGCCGGATACCCTGGAGGCAGGCGATCGCCTTTATTGGCTGTCGACCGGGGCTTACACCACCAGTTACAGCTCGGTGGAGTTCAACGGCTTTCCGCCGCTGAAGACTTACGTTATCTAAGACAAGCCCCTCACCTTCTCCCTTAGGGAGAAGGTGAGGGGAGACATCAGCTGGTCACCAGCGGCTGCCCGGCCAGCCGGCAAACCAGTTGATCAATCATTTCCCAGGGCTCGCCTTCACGCTGGCCTTTCAGGCTCAAATCTATCTCCTGCGCCAGACGCAGCAGGTCTGCCAGCTCAGCTTCCTTGATCCGTCCCAGCGCCTGTTTAAACAGGGGTTTGCGCTTGTCCCAGACGCCGGCGCTGTCCAGCACCCGGTCGATGCCGTTGCCGCGATTTATCATCTGGGCGCATTGGTAGAGGTTGCGC
>NZ_JBFJUX010000021.1:0-34690 GCF_041624475.1 Litorivivens sp. | reverse complement strand
TCGTATTCAAATTCATGAATTTACGAGTCACTTGTGTCTGATATGATTGTCGTCACATCGCCACACAAGTGCCCACACAAATTACTTAATCTCGATTTGTTAAATAGCTCGAAGCCGCCAGGGCTTTCGATGTCGCTTAAGGTGTCTCCCTAAGCGAGGATGCGCATTATAAACACCTTACCCTTCACTGCAAGCACTTTTGAGAAAAAATCTAAAAGAATTTCATGCGGTTATTTCTTGTACAGCAAAGGCGCCAACACAGATGCCACGATAGCTGTTAAACAGCCCCAGGTCTGGCGAGTTATCAGCGCACTGCTATCATGTATAAGGTCAGAGACAAGAAACATAAGACGCAATGATATCGCTTTTTAACGCAACAGCCGCCATAGCTCTATTCGCGGCCATCCAGGCAATATGGCTCGGCAACCTAGGCCGCAACATTCAAACCTTTCGCGCGTATGCCTTTATTTGCGCTTTCAACGCCATATTCCTGCTGTCATCGGCAGCTTTCTACAGCGCCGACACCCTCGACCAGGCTTTTATAGCCGGCAAGTGGCAAATCGTGGGAGGAATGGGGCATGTGGTAGCGTTTGCCTGTCTGATCGCAACCATGGCGGGCCAGGTAAAACATCGCAGCGTGCTCATCGGGCTCTGGGTTGTCAGTGCAATCGTTGCTGCGATCATACTGGCCGCAATTACCGCAAGCCCGGAAACCCTGCTGCCCAACCTGGAGCTGATCGGCAAGAAAACCGTTCTATTCCAAACGATTACAGTCTTCGAAAACACCCAAACCGCCGTCGGCGCCAGCATAAACCTCTTTATTCTTGCGATACATATAGCCTGCCTTTGGGCGATGCGGCCGATATTCCGCCAAGGCGATCGCATCACGGCGGCATGCCTGCTTAGCTATATTGTCGTTCAGGCCGGTTGCCTGCTCTTTCGGGTCACCTACGGCCTGGGGCTTGGCGACGCCCATTTTCCGACCGGAATTGCCATTATCTGGCTCCTGCTCACCATTCCCATTTGCTACGCCCGAGAACACCAGCTCGCGGTTAAGCAACTGAAAAACCAGGATCAACTGCTCCGCAAAGAGATCACAAACCGCATACAGGCCGAAGAAAAGCTTCGTAAACGAGCCTATTTCGACGAGCTGACCAACGTGCCCAACGAGTTATGGCTGCGGGATCATCTGGGCCGCGAGTTCACCAAGGCATCTCCCCTGCGCGTTTTGATGCTAATCCAGCTCCACGATTTCAGAGGCATTCGCCTGAGATTTGGCGATGCTAACGCTGACCGTCTACTGATCAAGGTAGTACAGCGCCTCCGGGAAAACCTGAGCGCCGAGGACGTAGTCGCGCGGGTCAACGACAGCACCTTTTGCGTGATTGTGAGGTCACTGGACAAGCAATATTTCGAACGAATTAAACGCGAGAGCGGCAGCGGCCAGCTAAATGAAAAGCTTACCAAGCCCTATTACCTTGGCCGCCAACGGGTCGATATCAATTTCAACATAGGCATCGTCGACGCCAGCAAAGAAGACACTCCCGAAAATCTGTTGTATCGAACCGAGCAGGCGCTGAACGAGGCCGTGCGCCTGGGCCGCAATCAGGGCGTATTTTACAGTGACGCGCTGTCTGCCCAACTGACGCGGGAAAAACGACTGGAGGCCGACTTCTCAACCAGCCTGGAGAAGGGAGAGTTTGAGCTGTTCTATCAGCCCAAGGTCAATCAAGCCGGTATCTGCCTGGGTGCGGAAGCCCTGATTCGCTGGAATCACCACAGCGAAGGCATGATTTCGCCCGCTCAGTTCATCAGCCTGGCCGAACGTTGTGGCTTCATGATTGATCTTGGTAATTGGGTTATTCGCGATGCCTGTCGCTTTCTGAGCAAAGCCAAAGAGCAGGGATTGGGGCTGCCTGACCGCCTTTCGATCAACATCAGCCCCCAGCAACTGCTTGACGACTCAGTAAATACAACACTAACCAGCAGCCTGCACGAATATGGACTGGACGCCCGTCAACTGGAACTTGAGCTGACCGAATCAGCGCTGGTGGACACCACCGACGAAAACCGGGCCCTGCTGGAATCCCTTCGCAACATGGGCCTTACCATTGCCATTGATGACTTCGGCACCGGCTATTCTTCACTTGCCTATCTGCAGCACCTCCCGCTGGACGTCCTCAAAATAGATAAGCGATTTGTCGACAACGTGGATGAACCACAGGGGGAGCAACTGGTCTACGCCATTATCCAGATGGGGCGCGCCCTTAAAATGAAGACTGTCGCAGAGGGCGTGGAAACCCAGCGCCAGATGGAAGCCCTGAAAGGGATGGGCTGCGATCAGTTTCAGGGCTACTTTTTCAGCAAACCCCTGCCGGAAGACAAATTCCTGCGCTGGCTGGCAACCGGCAAGCGAGTCGCAGCCGTCTGATGAAACCCGCTAGCGGATAAAAAACAGCTGGTACTTTTTCTTGCCCAGCTTCACCAGAAAATAGCGGCCGAATCGAGCCCGATCTGCAGCGAATACTTCTGCAGACTTCATCATGTCGTCGATACCAGCGGATTGACCATTGATCAGCACCGCATTGCGCGCCAACGCGTCCTTGACCTGCTTGCCCGACGCGAGACCAGCATCCGCCAACATCTGTGTCAGTGGCGTTTGCTCCAGGCTGGACACCTCAAGCGCCGAGCTTGGCAGACCATCCAGCTGCAGCTGGGCGTAATCCTCAGCGGACAGACTCTCATCGTTACCACTGAAGAGGGCCTCGGTAATCCTTTCCGCCGCCGCCAGGCCCTCATCGCCGTGAATCAAGCGAGTCACCTCCCGAGCCAGAATGCCCTGAGCGGCGGGGCGACCCTGCGCAGCCTTATCGGATGCCTCGATCTCATCGATCTCAGTAGGAGATAGAAAGGTAAAAAATTTCAGGAACCTGTATACGTCCGCATCAGCGGTATTGAGCCAAAATTGATAAAAGGCATAGGGCGAGGTTTTGGCCGGATCCAGCCAGATAGTGCCAGCTTCGGTCTTGCCAAATTTGGTGCCGTCGGCCTTGGTGACCAGCGGCAGGGTCAGGCCAAACACCTGAGAACGATTCAGTCGCCGCGTCAGATCAATACCGCCAGTGATATTGCCCCACTGATCCGATCCCCCAATCTGCAGGGTGCAGCCATTGCGCCGGTTGAGCTCGGCAAAATCATAGGACTGCAGGATCATGTAGGTGAACTCGGTAAAGGAGATCCCCTCACCTTCACGCTCAATCCGTTGTTTTACCGACTCTTTCTGGATCATAGCGTTGACGGCAAAGTGCTTGCCGACATCGCGCAGGAAATCCAGCACATTAATCTGGCCGATCCAGTCGAGATTATTGACCACTTCTGCAGAGTGTTCGCCACAGTCGAAATCAACAAACTGGCTGACCTGAGCGCGGATCTTGTCGACCCACCCTGCCACCACATCCGGGGTGTTCAATTGGCGCTCCTGAGCCTTAAAGCTCGGATCACCGATCAAGCCGGTAGCACCACCCACCAGCGCCAGGGGCTTGTGCCCGGCGAGCTGAAACCGCTTCAGCGTCAGCAGGGGAACGAGACTGCCGATGTGCAGGCTGTCTGCAGTTGGGTCAAAGCCGCAATAGAGGGTGCGGGGGCCTTCACTCAGATGTTTTGCCAACTCTTCATCGCTGCTCATTTGCGCGATCAGGCCGCGGGCCTGCAAGTCCGCAATCAACTCATTGTTTACCACCATCACACTCCGGATATATTCTTATGGCCCCAAAAAAAAGAGCTGGCACAATACAGCAAAGCCCCCGAATTGCAAGCGCTCGGGGGTAAGCTGGCACTTTATAAGCACGTTCTCATACTCTATTATAGGTTTCTTGAATAAGTGTTTAACAGCATTACATTTACTCTCGGTTCTCAATCGTCCGTTGGCGGGTTATAGTGGCAAGCAAAAAAAGACGCACCGGATTCATGCAGCCCATATCAGTCTATCGACAGCAGAAAAGCCGCCCGCCCGCGAAACAACTGGCGGCTGCCGCTTCCACGTTTTTCGCGGTCGTAGCTCTATTATTATTACTGCCCGGCGAACAGGCCGAAGCTAAACGCACAGCTATTCCCTTGCCGCTGGATATTACTCCCACAGAAGTCGAGCGCTTCAACCCGACTGTCGAGACTATTTCCCCGACCGACCACTGGCAAGAAGCCAAGGTCCGCAGTGGCGACAGCCTGTCTATTATTTTCCAGCGCCATGGGCTTAATGCCACCGACGTTCACGAACTGTTGACTGGCACCGAACTGACTCGCCCGCTAACCCGTCTGAGACCCGGGCAGGAACTGGCTTTTCACATTGAAGGCGGCAAACTGCTGGGCCTCAAAATCAAGAAGAGCGAGATGACAACCCTGCTCTACGAGCGCGCGCCCGACGGTTTTCAGGTCTCCGAGCTGAACCGCGAGCCCGAAATTCGCACCCGTGTGACCAGCGCTACCATCACCAGCTCCCTGTACAAAGCCGCCGAAGATGCGGAGATGCCTGAAAGGCTGATCATGGAACTGGCCAATATTTTTGGCGGTGTAATGGATTTTGTTTACGACGTACGCGCCGGCGATCACTTTATCGTGCTCTACGAAGAGCTCTATCTGGACGGCGAGCGCTACAAGGCCGGCAAGATTCTGGCCGCCGAATACGTCAATCGCGGGCGCAGCTATCAGGCTTACCGCTACACCGATTCTCTGGGCAAAACCGGATACTACGCCTTGAATGGCGAAAGCATGCAAAAAGCTTTTCTGCGGGCGCCGCTGGAGTTTTCGCGCATTTCCTCGCCGTTTAACCCTAAACGCCTGCACCCCGTATTCAAAACCGTGCGCCCCCATCGCGGCATAGACTACGCCGCACCCCGAGGAACACCGGTGTATGCGGCAGGTGATGGGCGGGTTCTAGAGGCTGGATACACCAGAGCCAACGGCAACTATGTCGTCGTACAGCACGGCTCCCAGTACATCACCAAATATCTTCACCTTGATCGCAAAGCCGTGCGCAAAGGAGACCGGGTTGATCAGCGGCAAATTATTGGCTGGGTCGGCTCCACCGGCTATGCCACCGGCCCCCACCTGCACTACGAATTCCTGCTGAACGGGGTGCACCGCGACCCACGCACCATTGTGGAAAAACTGCCCAAGGCCAAGAAGATCACTGCTACGGAAATGAGCCAGTACCGCAATACCATTCACGGTATGCACCTGCAGTTGTCTACCTATGCGGTGCAAGCCGGCTACCGCAGCCCGACCAACTCCAGCATCGACGCCGGCTGATTATGGCGCGCTATATCGGCATTATGTCCGGCACCAGCCTGGACAGCATCGATTGCGTGCTCTGCGACATTGACACCGCAGGCAAGCCCAAGCTACTCGCACACCACACCCGGCCTTTTCCCGGCGCGCTGCAGCAGGAGCTTCGCGCCCTCTGCCAACCCGGCGACAACGAAATCGAACGCTTGGGCCCGGCCGATCGCTGGTTGGGCCGAGAATACGCGGCGGCGGCAAACGATCTACTGGCAGAGGCCGAATGTCGTGCCGAAGAGGTAACGGCCATTGGCTGTCACGGCCAGACGATCCGCCATCGCCCCGCGAACGACCGGCAAGCCCCAGAAACCGCATTCACATTGCAGATTGGCGACCCCAACACCCTCGCCAGCCTGACCGGCATCGCCGTGGCTGCCGACTTCCGGCGCCGCGATATCGCCGAGGGCGGTCAGGGCGCGCCGCTGGCGCCCATGCTACACCAGGCCCTGTTTGCCAAAACCGGCACCTGTCGCGCTGTGATCAATATCGGCGGCATGGCCAACGTGACCTGGCTGAATGGCACAGAAGGCGCTCTGGGATTTGATACCGGCCCCGGCAATGTGCTGATGGACAGCTGGGTTCAGCAACATTTGGGCACGCCCTACGACGACGGTGGTCGCTTCGCCGCCAGTGGCACGCCCCAGCCCGATTTGCTGAAACGACTGCTGCAACACCCCTACTTCGACTACAAAGCCGGGCCTCGCAGCACAGGACGAGAAGATTTCGACGCCAATCAGCTCATGACAATACTCGCTGCACAGGCAGATACCCTGCGCCCGGAAGATATTCAGGCAACCCTGCTGGAGTTTACGGCACAAAGCATCGCCCAGGCACTGCAGCGCCTGCCAAAACCGGTGTCTCAGGTATTTATTTGCGGCGGCGGTGCGTTTAATACCGCACTGATGCAGCGACTGGAAAGCCTTGTCCATCCAAGCCTGATAGCGAGCACTCAAAGCCTTGGCCTCCACCCACTACAGGTAGAAGCCGTGGCCTTTGCCTGGCTGGCCTGGCGCAGGGTGAATCAATTGACGGGAAATCTGCCCAGCGTTACCGGGGCCGGAAGGGAAGCCGTGCTTGGAGCGCTTTATTCTGCGTAAAAGCGCTCAAGACGATGGATCAGATAGAAAAGGAAGAACCGCAGCCACAGGTAGTGCTGGCGTTGGGGTTTTTGACCAGAAAGCGTGAGCCTTCCAAACCTTCCTCATAGTCGACTTGCGCACCGGCCAGATACTGGTAGCTCAGCGGGTCAACCAGCACTGTCACATCGTCGATATCAACCGCCGTGTCATCGTCCGCAACCAGCTCATCAAAGGTAAAGCCGTACTGAAAGCCCGAGCAGCCGCCGCCGGTCACGAAAACTCGCAACTTCAGATCGTCGTTGGCCTCTTCTTCTTTCAATGAGCGAATCTTGTGCACGGCACGCTCGGTCAGGCCGACCACGGTGGGGGTAAACTGCTCAACGCTGGACATACAACTCCTCACTCAATCGCAGAGTGAAATTTTCAAATAACCGACTAATTCAGTCAAGTTTACGGCAAAACAGCGATGGCGCCCAGACCGGCAGTTTCTTCCAGCCCGAACATCAGGTTCATGCACTGGATCGCCTGCCCGGATGCGCCCTTCACCAGGTTGTCTTCCGCTGCCAACACCACCACCATATCGCTCTGCGGCGGGCGATGCAGCGCCAGGCGCAAAGTATTGCTGCCCTTGACGCTGCGAGTTTCAGGATGGCTGCCAAGGGGCATCACATCCACAAAGGGCGCATTCTGAAAGCGCTCTTCAAACAGGTACTGAAGCTCATCGATGGCCACCGCCGGATCACGCAGCTTGGCATAGAGGGTCGCGTGAATGCCGCGAGTCATCGGCACCAGATGCGGTGTAAAGACCGCGGACACAACCTCTCCGGCCGCCCAGGACAGCCCCTGATCGATTTCCGGCAGATGCCGATGGCCTGACACGCCGTAGGCCTTAAAGTTCTCAGACACCTCGGTGTACAGATTGTTCACCTTGGCCTGACGACCGGCACCGCTGACGCCAGAGGCCGCAGTGGCAATCAGGCTGCCGAAATCCACCAGTTTCTGTTCCAACAGTGGCCAGAAACCCAGCTGAATGGCCGTCGGGTAACAGCCCGCACAGGCCACCAGTCGCGCCTTGGGCAACTGTGCACCAAAGATTTCCGGCAAACCGTAAACCGCTTCTTCCAATAGCTCGGGACACACGTGCTTCTCGTGATACCACTCGCTCCAGAGTTCAGCATCGCGAATCCGGAAATCCGCCGACAGGTCAATAACCCGGGTGCCGGCCTCCAGCAACTCGGGCACACTGTTCATGGCGACGTTGTGCGGAGTCGCAAAAAACACCACATCGCAGGTCGCCAGCTGCTGGGTATCAGGCTCGGTAAATTTGAGATCGAGGCGACCGCGCAGGCTGGGGAACAGCTCATCAACCGCCACACCCGCCTCGCCGCGCGAGGTAATCATGGCGACTTCCGCCTGGGGGTGGTCCACCAGAATGCGTAGCAATTCCGCGCCGGTATACCCGGTGCCACCAACAATACCTACCTTTAACACTGTTCAACCCCTGCCTAGTCTGTCATCTGTTCGCACCACACCAAAAACGGCTATTAGGCCTGTGGTGACAAGGCCACGTATAATACTGGATTTACCGCCCACACGCGAAGGCAGGATGACCGCAATCACGCACACAAACCGGAATTGTTCAGGCTGTTGTAGCTGATGCGCGATTCCCTTTCACACTTCAGACGTAGGCTGGCAAGCCCCGAAGCGGCCCTGCCCTACGCAGTACTCGGCATTCTTGCAGGCGCCATTACTGCGGTGCTGATGATCGTATTCCGACTGGCGCTGGAGTGGCCACTCGCACAATGGCTGCCGGGTGAGTCTCCTGAAAACTTCGAAGGCTTGAGTCGACACTTGCACCTGTTGCTGCCTTTCGGTGGCGCCCTGCTGCTTGGCCTGTGCCTGCATTTTGTAAACCCCATCCATCGCTTTACCGGCATTCCCCACGTGATTGCCGCCCTGCACAATGGTCGCGGGCGACTGCCGCCGGGCAATCTGCTCACTCAGTTTTTTGGTGGGCTCCTTGCCCTGCTCAGCGGTCAGTCTGGCGGCCGTGAAGGGCCTGCGGTTCACATCGGTGCCGCTGCCAGCAGCCTGTTCGGCGCCGGCCTGCGCTTGCCCAACAACAGTCTTCGAGTCATGTCGGCCTGCGGTACCGCTGCCGCCATCGCCGCCTCCTTCAACACACCCATTGCCGGCGTTATCTTTGCGATGGAAGTGGTGATGCTGGAATACACCGTCGCCGGTTTTGTCCCTGTTATTCTGGCGGCCGTGATTGCCACCACCCTGTCGCAGGCAGTGTTTGGTGCTGTGGTCTTTCTGCCCGCAGGCGATGTGAATATGAGCTCGCTGCTGGAGCTGCCCTTTATTGCCCTGCTCGGCTGCCTCGGCGGTGTGCTGTCCAGTGTGTTTGTGCTGATTCAGGGACGCTGCCTGCGCTGGGTCAACAAGCCGGTATGGTTGCGACTCGGATTTGCTGGATTGGTAACGGGTCTTTGCGCCTTGGCGGCTCCCCAAATTCTGGGCATCGGCTACGACAGCTTGCAGGCAGCGCTGGATGGCAGTTACGGGCTCCAGTTGCTGCTGGTTCTGATGCTGCTGAAACTGTTCGCCACCGCGGTTTCTGCGGGCATGGGTATGCCGATTGGCATCATCGGCCCGGCGCTCTTGATCGGCGCCTTTGCAGGCGGCGCAATGGGGCAGCTCGGCTCAATGGCGATGCCCGGCCTAGCCGCAGAACACAGTTTTTACGTATTGATGGGTATGGCAGCGGTCATGGGCGCCATTCTCAATGCACCGCTTGCGGCCCTGCTCGCGGTTATCGAGCTGACTCACAATCTCAATATTATTTTTCCGGCCATGCTGGCGGTGATTGCCGCGCAGCTGGTTCATCGGGAACTGTTCAAACTGCAATCGGCTCACCAGACCACCCTGCTGGCGACCCAGCAGGCAGTGCGGGCCAACCCGCTGACGCTTACGCTGCTACGCACTAGTGCGGCCGCCCTTATCGATCGCAATCTTCGCCACATCGACCAGAAGCCCGATGCGGAAACTCTGGCCAGCATTGTGCAGAATCCCGTGCGCTGGCTGGTAATAACCAATAGCGAGGGGCAACGTATCATCGTCCACCGCGAACACTGGTTTCCGGTGCTCAGTGACATTAAGGAAGAAGATATGGCGGCACTTGACCTGCTGGCGGTTTTGGAAAATCGCCGGCGCACCGCGGCCTTTGATATCAACGGCACTCTGATGGAAGCGCTGGAGACCATGAACCAGGAAGGCCTGGACAGCCTTTTTGTCAGTTCCCGACGACAGCGGCGCGGTCCGCCCGATGAAGGCATTCTGACCCGCGAAGCGCTGTCAGATCACTACAACCTACCGATCAGGTTCTAAGCATGCTCTGGATCAAAGCCTTTCATATTATCGCCATGGTCTGCTGGTTTGCCGGCATATTCTATCTGCCACGCCTGTTCGTCTATCACGCGATGGCGGACGACACAGCAACCCGCAACCACCTGAAAACCATGGAGCGCAAGCTGTACCGCTTTATCACGCCCTTTGCGGTATTAACGGTTGTATTTGGACTGGTCCTGCTCTCGCAAAACTGGCAGTTTTATCTGGGCGAAACCTGGATGCAGATCAAGCTCGCACTGGTCATTGCGCTGATTTTTTACCACTTTTATTGTGGCGTGCTGGTGAAGCGCTTTGAGCAGGGCGACAACATTCGCAGCCACGTTTTTTACCGCTGGTTTAACGAGGCGCCGGTACTGGTCCTGTTCGGCGCTGTCATACTAGTGGTTGTTCGCCCCCTGTAAACTGCCTGTCAATCAGCGATAATGCAGCAGATCTAAATACACGCACGACAACAGAGAGACTCCATGTCAGGTTCAGACGCATTATTTGAAGCCGCCAAGCAACGTATCCCCGGTGGCGTCAATTCTCCCGTTCGCGCTTTTAAAGCCGTGGGTGGCACACCCGTTTTTATCGATCGCGCCGAAGGTCCCTATCTGTTCGACGTCGACGGCAAACGCTACATCGACTATGTACTGTCCTGGGGCCCCATGCTCTTGGGGCACGCCCACCCCGATGTGCTGGATGCAGTGCGCCAGCAATTGGATAAAGGCCTGAGCTTCGGTGCGCCAACGGCGCTGGAAACCGAACTCGCGGAGATGCTGTGCTCACTGGTGCCCGGTATGGAGCAGGTGCGCATGGTGAACTCCGGTACCGAGGCCACCATGAGCGCGATTCGGCTGGCGCGCGGCGCCACCGGCCGTGACAAAATCATCAAGTTCGAAGGCTGCTACCACGGTCACTCGGACTCACTGCTGATCAAAGCGGGTTCCGGTGCACTGACCTTCGGCGTTCCCAGCTCACCCGGTGTACCCAAAGCCCTCGCCGATCACACCGTTACCCTGACCTACAACGATATCGACGGCGTCAAACAAGCTTTCGCGGAAATCGGTGATCAGGTGGCCTGCGTGATTGTCGAGCCCGTCGCCGGCAACATGAACTGCGTACCGCCCATTCCCGGTTTTCTAGAAACCCTGCGCGAGCAGTGCGACGCCAGCGGCGCCCTGTTGATCATTGACGAGGTAATGACCGGCTTCCGACTCGGACCACAAGGTGCGCAGGGGTATTACGGGGTTACAGCGGATATCACCACCCTCGGCAAAGTGATGGGCGGCGGCATGCCGGTGGCAGCCTTCGGCGGTCGCAGCGATATCATGCAGCAGCTGGCGCCGGCCGGCCCGGTGTATCAGGCGGGCACGCTCTCCGGCAATCCGCTGGCTATGGCCGCGGGGCTGGCCATGCTCAAGGCGATTCAGCAGTCTGATTTTTATCCACCCCTGTTTGCCAAAACCGACGCATTGGTCGCCGGTCTGCGCGAGCGCGCCGAGGCTGCGGGCATTGCTATGACCAGCAACCACGTCGGCACGATGTTCGGTGTCTTCTTTACCGCCGAAAAAACCATCACCAATTACCAGCAGGTGATGGCCTGTGATACTGACCGATTTAACCGCTTCTTCCACGGCATGCTGAAGGAAGGCGTGTATCTTGCCCCGGCCAGTTACGAGGCGGGCTTTCTGTCCGCCGCGCATTCGGACCAGGACATTAACGACACCCTCGACGCCGCCGAGCGCGTCTTCAAAAACCTTTAGGAGTTCGGCATGTCCAAATCACTCACTCGAGGCCCTTTCCCCGCCAGTCGCCTGCGCCGCATGCGAGCTGACGAGTTTTCGCGTCGACTGATGCGGGAAAACCATCTGACGGTCGACGATTTGATCTACCCAATGTTTGTACTCGAAGGCAAAAATCAGCGCGAGAGTGTTGCCTCCATGCCCGGCATTGAGCGGCTCAGTATCGACCTTGTTCTGCAGGAAGCGAAAACCCTTATAGACCTTGGCATTCCCGCCATTGCCCTGTTTCCTGTCGTCGAGGCCGCCGGCAAATCAGAACAGGCCGAAGAGGCCTTTAACAGCAACGGTCTGGTGCAGCGCTGTGTTAGAGCTCTGAAAGACAAGTTTCCCGAGCTAGGTGTGATTACCGATGTCGCCCTTGACCCCTATACCACCCATGGTCAGGACGGCATCATTGATGACTCGGGTTATGTACTGAACGATCGCACCGTGGACACTCTCGTCAAACAGGCCCTATCCCACGCCCGCGCAGGTGCGGATGTGGTGGCCCCCTCCGATATGATGGACGGGCGCATCGGCGATATTCGACAGGCACTGGAAGCGGCCGGCCATGTCAACACCCGAATCCTAGCCTATTCAGCCAAATACGCCTCCAGCTATTATGGGCCGTTTCGCGATGCGGTGGGCTCGGCGGGCAATCTCGGTAAAGGCAACAAAAACAGCTACCAGATGGACCCGGCCAACAGCGACGAAGCCCTGCACGAATGCGCTCTGGATTTGCAGGAAGGCGCCGACATGATCATGGTCAAACCCGGCATGCCCTATCTGGATATTGTGCGGCGGGTAAAAGACGAGCTCGGCGCGCCTACCTACGCCTATCAGGTCAGTGGCGAGTACGCCATGCACTGTGCCGCCTTTGCCAACGGCTGGCTCGATCGCGAAGCTGTGATCCTGGAATCCCTGCTGGCCTTTAAACGCGCCGGGGCTGACGGTATTTTGACCTACTTCGCAAAAGAGGCGGCGCTACTTCTGAGGAAGGCAGGGAAATAAGGCAAAACGCTAGGAAACATCATCGTTTTTGCATACACTCGGTGCGAAACATCTCATAACAACGAGGCTTTACAACGTGAATAAAAAACTTCTGGGCGCCGCTCTGGCGCTGGCACTTCCCTTGGGCGCGCAAGCGGACATTATCGGGGTCACTGCAGGCGCATACAGCTGGAACCAGGACTGGTCTGGTGATTTGCGCGGCGATCAGACAGGCGATGACAAAATTGACCTCGAAGACGATCTGGGCTTTGGTGACGAACGCGCCAACAGCATTTACGTTGCTCTGGAACATCCGATCCCCGTGCTGCCCAATATACGTCTGGCCAGTACCGAGATGGACATTAAAGAGACCGGCACCATTTCGCGAACTTTCAACTACGAAGGCAACACCTACACTGCTAACAGCCAGGTCACCTCTGAAATTGATCTGAGCCATATCGACGCCACACTCTATTACGAAATTCTGGACAATGTGGTATCTCTCGACGTTGGCCTGACCGCACGCATGTTTGATGGTGACGCCACCATCAGTGATGGCAACAAAACCGGCGAAGGTAAAATTGACGCCACCATTCCCCTGCTGTTTGTCGGCGCCCGGGTTGATCTGCCGCTGACCGGTCTCTACGCCACCGGCGAGATCCACGGCCTGAGCATCGACGGCAACTCCATTATGGATACCAAACTGGGCATCGGTTACGAAATCGGCATTGTTGCTTTTGAAGCCGGCCTGCGCTCCTTTGACATTGATGTTGAAGGCGATGACGATGAAGAATTCAACATGACCGTGGAAGGTGCCTTCCTCGGCATTGTGGTTGATATCTGATATCTCGCAAACGTCCGATGAAGCCCGGCCTCGCCGGGCTTTTTTATGCCTGTGGTTTACGCAGTCAGCGCTTGAGCCTCGGCCCGCCTTTGAGTAGGCTTGGGCCGCATTGGCGAAGGTGATTTATGGCCCGACTGAACGCACTCATCCCCCTTTTCTTCATGCTGCTTGCGCTGCCGGCCCAGGCCTGTCGCTGCATCTGGGAAGGCAACTTCACCGACCTCGACCTGGACAGCCACACTATTGTGGTGGGCCAAGTGGTCAGCCACAGTGGCAACTCGCTGGATCTGTCGGTGATGGAGGTGCTGCGCGGCCCGCTTTATCAGGAGCAGGTTCGCGTCTGGGGGGCCATTGGCAATTTGTGCCGGGCCGACGTGAAGGAATTTGAACAGGGTTCCCAATGGCTGATGGTACTGGACAAAATCGAGGAAATTCCCGAGTGGGGTTTTAATCCCAGCACACCGAACTTCAGCTACGGGCGAGTGGGTGATTATGAGCTCAGCCGCTGTGGCGTCTACTGGCTCAAGCACCACAATGGCTATGTCAGTGGCAACGTGGATGATGCCCGTCGCTGGTTCTATCTCGACCGGAAGAAGTCACCGGTCAGCCTGACGCTAATCAAAGCCTTTATTGAAGGCCGCGCCGACAAAGAATTGCTGGCCAAAGCAGCGCGTGAACCAGAGAAAAAGCAGGAGCTCCATACCGATACCCGGGTGTTCCTGCAACAACAGATACGCGATCAGCTTATTCGGGAAGAACTCGAATCACTGAAAGAGGCCGACTAGTTCATCCAGCATCGCCAGAGACAATCCCCAGATCTGTCTTTTTTCGTAGTAGTAACAGGGCAATTCGATTTTCAGACGCCCCCGCTCCCAGAACATCCGTTCGCGATTGCCGTGATCCGCCAGAAAGTTCAGCGGCACCCAGATAACCTCATCCACTTCGTAGTTCGGGCGCGGCTCCGGGAAGCGCTTCAGCGCGTAGACAAAGGGGGTAATGACCATGGGTCGTAAACCACTGTGCGGCTGGGTGGTGATATCCGACAAGCGGCCGATACAGTGCCCCACCCTGCTCGGATCAATGCCGATTTCCTCACGGGTTTCCCGCTCGGCTGTGGCCTTGCTGTGCTGGTCATCGGTTTCCATGCGCCCGCCGGGAAAGGCCATATGACCGGACCAACGGTCACCCTCCCGCTCCGCCCGCTTGATCATCAGCACTTCCGGCCCCAGCTTGCCTTCGCGCACCAACATCGCTACCGCCGAGCGTTTTACCCAGCGTCGGTACCAGCGCTTGCGCGGCCGAAAAGGCGACAGGGTTTCCTGCACATGGTGCAGCGAATGAAACACACTATTCGAAGACATTGCGGAACCACTGAAAAATATTGGGCAGAGTGCGTACACAGCGCGGCGATTCCTGGGTGGGCCAGCTACCGCCGATAAAGGGCATCTGCCGGGCACCTTCACACCAGGCGTGACTGCCGCGCCCGTTTTCCGGGTCTATCCAGCGATAACTCACCCCCTCAATTGGCTGAAAAGGCATCTGCTGGCGGCTGGCCTCCACCATAAACTGGCGCCAGGCCTTCAAGGCACCGCTGGAACCGGTCAGGCTGGTCGGCGAATTATCATCGTTGCCGAGCCACACGGTCGCCGCATAGTCGCCGGCAAAGCCAGAAAACCAGGAATCGCGAAAATCATTACTGGTTCCGGTCTTGCCAGCAACCCGGTAATCCGCCGGCAGCGTTTGATAAACAGCCCGGCCTGTTCCTTCCCGAACCGTCTCAATCATCGCGTATTGCAGCAGGTGAACCGCTTCCTCATCCACAGACTGACGAGGCTTTTGCGGATAGCGCGCGAGCAGACGCCCCTGACTGTCGGTGACTGCATAGATCGCGCGCAGTGATTGCAGGCGACCGTTGGCGGCGAGAGTCTGGTACATGGCGTGGACTTCAATGGGCGATAACTCCGCCGCCCCCAGCAGCAGAGCGGGCACTTCTGGCAGAGGTCTCTGCACCCCCAGCTTTTTGAGTGTGTAAATCACATTGCTCACACCCAGTTCGAGCCCGAGCCGAGCTGCCGCCAGATTATAGGATTTGGACAGTGCCTCGTGCAGCATCACCCGGCCGTGCACTTCATTGTCGTAATTGCTGGGCGTCCACAGGCTGCCATCCGGGTTTTTGACCGCAATGGGATTGTCGTCGACAAAGGTGGCCAGCGTATAGTTCTGCGGCTGTTGCAGCGCCGTCAGATAGATCGCCGGCTTGATCAGCGAACCAATCGGTCTGAGTGCATCAAGCGCGCGATTAAAGCCGGCAAAGCGCGGTCGGCGCCCCCCTACAACCGCCACCACATCCGCATTATCCACCGAGGTGACCGTCATCGCGCCCTGCAACTCAGCCTGCTGGGCGCCCAGTTGCTCTAAAGTCGCAGTCAGCGCCCGTTCGGCGTGACGCTGCACCAGCGGATCAAAGGGCGTAAAAATTCGCAGGCCTTCATTGGCGAGATCGGCATTGCGATAATCCCGGCGCAATTGCCGCCGCACCAGATCTACATAGGCGGGGAAAACCCCCTCCAGCGCACTGCTTTTGGCAAGCTGCAGCGACTGACGCTGAAAAGCGGCCAATTGATCCGCAGACAACCAACCCTCTTCCGCCAGTTCCGACAGCACCAGATTGCGTCGTTCGCGGGTCCGGTCTTCACGGCGCCAGGGATCGTAATAGGACGGCCCTTTGACCATACCCACCAGCATGGCGATTTGGGGCAGGTTCAGTTCCTCCAGGGGTTTGTTGAAATAGTGACGGGCGGCGAGCGCAAAACCGTGTATGGCCCGAGACCCCTCCTGCCCCAGATACACCTGATTGATATAGGCCTCGAGAATATCGTCCTTGCTGTAGTGAATCTCCAGCAGGATCGCCATCACCATTTCCTGAAACTTGCGCCACAGGCTGCGCTCGCGGGTCAGCAGTACATTTTTCACCAGCTGCTGGGTGATGGTGCTGCCCCCCTGAACCGTGCGCCCGGCCTTGAGGTTGGCGAGCATGGCTCGGGCTATCCCGCGCGGGGACACGCCAAAATGCTGATAGAACTGTTTGTCCTCAACCTGCAGCAAGACTTCTACCAGCATGCGCGGGGCATCTTCCAGGCGAACCAACAGCCGGTCTTCGCGAACATTCGGATAAATACCACCTATGACAGTGGGCTCAAGCACCACTTCTTCGAGAGCGGCACCGCTCATCGACTCTACACGCCGCACTGTGCTGCCGGCGAAATGCACCAATACCCGCCCCGCCTGGCGCTGCTGGTCGGGAAAGGCAAAATCGCGATAGTGCAGTGCAAAGGTGGATTGCTGCCGGTAAAAGCTGCCCGGGTAGCGCAGCCTGGAGTCGTTCTGGTAGCCCAGCAAACCCAGTTCATATTCCAGATCCTGCGGCCCCAGAGGAACCCCAGGCGCCAGAATCAGCGGCCGCGCGTACACCTTGGCGGGCTGTTGCCAGCGAATATCACTGAATACGGAGCGAACCTGAATATCGCAGTAGACGACAAAAGCTAGGCCGACCACACAGAACACAACGAAAAGCTTGAATAGCGTCTGGAAGCGAAAAAAGCGTCTGGGCTGGCGTTTTCGGGTTGAAGTTTTCTTTTTAGGCATCAATGTAGTTTAACAGGCTCTAGTGCTCATCATAGCGAGATGGAGTTGCGATTCGTCGCGTTTTCCAGAGAAAACAAGCAAACTCTGCCGCGCGCCTGACCAACCTTTATTCGCTTACCTTTGCAAAATTGTACTCAAACCGGATAATGCGGCGTCACTTTTCACGAACAGCGGAACCATCATGAGTAAATACCACATCTACGGCCTCGGCGCGGCGCTGGTCGATACCGAAATCGATGTCACTGACGACGATCTGGCTAACATGGGCATCGACAAGGGCCTGATGACGCTGGTTGATCGCAGCCGCCAGGAAGAGATCATGCAAAATCTCGAGGGTCACCTGGTCCATTCCAAGCAGGCCAGTGGCGGATCCGCTTGCAACTCCATCATTGCCGCGAGCTATTTTGGCGCCAGCACCTTCTATTCCTGCAAAGTGGCTGACGACGCGCTGGGCGAATTCTACATGAACGATCTGCGCGCGGCAGGTGTCGACGCAGACTACAGCCAGAAAAGTGCTGAAGGTGTGACAGGCACCTGCCTGGTGATGATCACCCCCGATGCCGAACGCAGCATGAACACCTATCTCGGCATCAGTGAAACCCTGTCGACGGCGGAGCTGAACGAAAGCGCTCTGGCGGACGCTGAATACCTGTACATGGAAGGCTATCTGGTCACCTCTCAGACTGGCCGCGCCGCCGCCATCCGAGCCCGGGAAGTCGCCGAACAGCATGGCGTCAAAACCGCCTTGAGCTTTTCCGACCCCGGCATGGTCGAGTTTTTCCGCGACGGACTGCAGGAGATGCTGGGCAAGGGCGTCGATATGGTGTTCTGCAATGAAGAAGAAGCACTGGGCTGGGCCCAGACCCGCAGTCTCGACGCGGCCATTGCGGCACTGAAGCAGATAGCCAAGACCTTCGCCATTACTTTGGGCGCCAAAGGGGCGCTGGTTTTTGATGGCAGTGAATTGATTGAAGTCGGACCCCGTCCGGTCAAGGCGGTAGACACCAACGGCGCGGGCGATATGTTTGCCGGAGCGTTTCTATACGCCATTACCAGCGGTAAAAGCTTCGCCGAAGCCGGTCGACTGGCAAGCGTCTCAGCCGCTGAAGTCGTCAGCCATTACGGGCCTCGCTTGCCCGCGGCCAAGCATGGGGAGTTGTTGGCGAGCCTTTAGCCCCCTCACCCTAACCCTCTCCCAGTGGGAGAGGGTACGCACTGAAGCAAGCCCTGGGCTTGATGAAAAACACCAGCCCCTTTCTACCTTAAGGTAAAGGCAAGCAACTTCGGGTCATTAAACAAACGCTGCAGCGCGCCGGACAGGGTTTCGTTAATCATTTCCTCGTTGCGGTCACGCCCCGGCACCGTCGCATAGGTTTTCTTGTTCTTCACCTGATAGCGGCCGGTATAGGTGTCACCGTTCTGCTTAGCCACCACGCGCAAAATGCTTTCCAGCTCAACTTCAAAACCCACGCTCGAATCAGGATCTCGATAGCTCAATTCGTCGACAAAAATGGTGATGTCGGCACTGGCACCTTTTGCCGCCTGCACCACAAAGCCCATCTCCCGGAACTTGCGCGCAGACGCTTCGCGAATTGCACCAGCGAGATCATTGGCGGGCGTGATCAGGCTGGTTTCCTTGTACATGCCCCCACGCGAACCAATCGCTGGCTGCTCACGCGCATCCACAACCTCCACCGACAAGGTGCGCCCCTCACCGATATTGCTCTTGCCCGGCTCCAGCGTTGGGTTGATCGTCACTTGTTGCGGGCTGAGCGCACAGGCGCCTAGCAGAAGAGCCATACACACAGTCAGAATAGCTTGTACACGCATAGTTCATCCTTTAGAGAGCAGTTCACGAAGATCGATAATGGCGGCATTGGCGCGAGATATGTAAGACGCCATCACCAGTGAATGGTTCGCCAGCAGACCAAAGCCGCTGCCGTTTAACACCATCGGGCTGAAGATGGGTTGCTGGGTCTGCTCCAGTTCACGAATGATCTGGCGCAGGCTGACCTGTGCATTTTTGTTGGCCAGCACGTCGGCAAAATCGTGCTCGACTGCGCGCAGAAAATGAATCAGAGCCCAGGCACCACCGCGCGATTCGTAAAAAATATCATCTATCAGCAGCCACGGGGTTTTGACCATCATTTCATCCGGCGCCACCGTCGACTGCCGCGCTGCCACATCGTTGGCCAGATCCGTATTCAGGCGGCGCTGCCCAACACTGGCACTTAGGCGCTGGGACAGGCTGCCAAGGCGCGACTCCACACTGGCCAGCCAGTAGCGCAGATTGTCAGCACGGGCGTAAAACTGCGCCTGCGGATCATCCACGTTGGCCAGACGATCGCGGTATTCCTTGAGGTATTTAATCCCGTCACGGTATTCGGACTCGGACGCCGGCACCGCCCAGCTGTTGTTGGAGAAGTTAAATCGCGGCTCGGCCTTGGCCAGCGCCGCATCTTCGGTCGACTGGGACTGACTGCGGCTGAAACTCTCGCGCAGAGCGCGGGTGAGATCGCGCACTTGAATCAATACCCCGTACTCCCAGGCGGGCATATTGTCCAGAAACAGCCCCGGCGGGGTAATATCATTGGTGAGAAAACCACCGGGCTTGTCCAGCAGGGTTTCACTGACGGCAATCAGCATATTGGTTGTCGCCGTGCCGACCACCACCGGGCCACTACCTGGCTGCTCGACTGCAATTTCCTCCGGTTCGCGACTCCAGTAAATCCCCAGAATGAAGACCAGCAGCAGATAAACACCCAGCGCCACCGCCGCCCACTTGAACGAGCTTTTTCCGCCAATCCAGTCTTCGGTGACTTCGCGCAGAATTTGCCAGCGCTCCTTCAACCAGCCAGCTGCCATGCCTGTTCTCCTTTGTCTTTATTAATAGCGATGTGGATTACGTCTTCGCTAGTGGTGACGGTGATGATGATGTTCATTAATAACACTGATCACAGGAAAGACCGCTTCAACCACGGCCCCGGTCTCGCTGTGAAACTCCAGTCTGACACTGTCACCCTCACGCAGCGGTGCGGTTAAACCCATTAACATTAGATGCAAGCCGCCGGGTTCAAACACCACCTCTTCGCCCGCCGGAATAGTCAGGGAAGCCCGCTGGCGCATTTGCAGGGTATCACCGCGATTCACATGTTCGTGTATTTCCACGCGGCTTGCTGCCGGGCTGATCACACGGTTCAGCACCCAGCTCTCTTGCTGACTGTTCCTGACCGTAAAGAAGGCCGCTGTCGTGGTCTGGGTCGGCGGCAGCCCGCGGACAAAGCCTTTATTGAACTCAAGCGCTGCCAGCGGTCTAACACAAGCGACCAACAACAGCATCGCTGCTGCGAGATGTTTCACCACAAAAGACTCCTGCAATTTTCTGTAGCAGCTGCGAATACAACTTGTCGCGCAATATCCAGTACAATGAGGCCGCCCCTGACGCAGCGGCCATAACCTCGCAATACTTGGCGAGCCCGGAATTCTAACCATTTTCGACAACGAAATATGCGCTATTTTTTACAGTTTACCCTACTGTGGCTCGGTATGCTGGGTTCGGGGCAATCACTGAGCAATGCTTTCAACAGCACCTCAGATGCCTCCCCTTTTTCCCCGCAGCAAAGCCAATTCCTCCCGGTAACCGAAGCGTATCAGCCGCTGGTCAGCCTCAGTGAAGCGGGTGAGCTTCAGGTCAACTGGCAGATTACCGAGGCCTACTACCTCTACCAGAAACAATTTGCCGCACGCTGGCTGGCCGCAAGCGCACAGGGCGAATTGGCGCTGAATTACGGCGCCGCAGAAATCAAAGATGACCCCTACTTTGGGGCAACGCCGGTTTATTACAACTTCGCCAATGCTTCTATTAAAGCGCCTGAACATCAGGACTTCCTGCTGAAACTGACCGCCCAGGGCTGCGCTGACGCCGGTTTGTGCTACCCACCTCACGACTGGTTCTTTCGAATCGACACCACTTCAGCCTCTGTCGAGGCGATTGACGAAACCGCCTGGCAGGCAGCTACAAACGGCACTGATAGCCAGCCCAAAGCATCGCCCTCGATCTGGCTGATGCTGATTTTCGCGCTGGCTGGCGGCGCCATTCTCAACCTGATGCCCTGCGTCTTTCCCGTGCTGGGGCTCAAGGTATTGAGTTTTGCCCAGAGCCCCACCGGCACCGCCGCCCGCCACGGCGCCGTGTACAGTGCCGGTGTGATCAGCAGCTTTCTCGCGGTTGCAGCCATTTTGATTGCGGTGAAAAGCGCCGGGGCAGCCGTTGGCTGGGGCTTTCAGTTACAAACCCCCTGGTTTGTCGCCCTCCTGTCCTGTGTATTTTTTGTTCTTTCGCTGAATTTGCTGGGTTTGTTTGAAATCCGCCTGCTTGGGGCGGTGCCGGGGCAGCAGCTCAGCCAGCGCAATGATTACACCGGCAGCTTCTTTACCGGCGTGCTGGCCACCATCGTTGCCACGCCCTGCACGGCGCCCTTTATGGGCACGGCTCTCGGCTTTGCCGCCACCCAGCCAGCGACTACCGCCCTGCTGGTCTTTGCCGCCCTCGGCTTGGGAATGGCCCTGCCCGTTTACCTGCTGACCCTATACCCCCAGGCTCTCAAATCGCTGCCGAGATCCGGCACATGGATGGAGCGACTGAAACAACTGCTGAGCTTTCCGCTGCTGGCCACCGCCATCTGGCTGTGCTGGGTAATCGGCCGCCAGGTAGGCGCCGATGGCATGGGCGTAACTCTGCTCGCCTGGCTCGGGCTGGCTCTAGGCATCTGGTGCTGGCGCCTTAACAACCGGGCTTCGCGCTTTTTCGCACTGTTTTTCCTGCTGTCGGCACTGGCCTTGGTCTTCAGCCCGCCAGTCACTTCAGGTCAAACGGCGCCCACCGCCAACAGCAGCCAACTGAGCTACAGCCCCAGCACCCTAGAGGCCCTGCGTGCCGAAGGCCGCCCGGTGCTGGTCGATGTGACCGCCGACTGGTGCATCACCTGCAAGGTCAACGAAGCGGTGGCTCTGCACACGCCGGCGGTGGAGCAGGCCTTTGAACGCTACGATGTCGCCTACATGGTGGCTGACTGGACCCGCTACGATGAGCGCATAACCGCCCTGCTCGCCGACTACGGACGCAACGGCATTCCGCTCTACCTTCTCTATCTTCCGGGTGAGGAACGCGCCCGCATCCTGCCGCAGATTCTCACCGAATCGCTCATTTTGCGCGCACTGGAACCGCTGAATACCACGCCATAGTGTTAACACCGACAACACTAAATGCGTCGAAATTCACATTAACTTCTTAAAACGCGCTGGAAATTGGTCGCTATTTTGTGAAAAAATAGCGCCAACACATGGACGAACCTGAAAGTTTCAGGCAGAATCAAAAGAAAATTCGCTAACCTACTGTTTTTAAAGACGATGGCATCCATACTCGTACTGCACGGCCCCAATCTCAACCTTTTGGGCACCCGCGAGCCCGGTGTTTACGGCTCCGCAACGCTGGCTGACATCAATCAGCTGCTGGTCGATGCCGCCACCGATGCCGGCCATCATCTGCAAACCCTGCAAAGCAATGCGGAATACGAATTGATTGAACGCATTCACGACGCAAAGCAGGAAGGCATCAATTTCATCTTATTCAATCCGGCCGCCTTCACCCACACCAGCATTGCCCTGCGCGATGCCCTGCTGGCGACCGGCATACCGTTTATCGAAGTCCACCTCAGCAACGTGCACGCGCGCGAGGACTTTCGCAAACACTCCTATTTTTCCGATATCGCCGTTGGCGTGATCTGCGGGCTGGGGCCGAAAGGCTATCTCGCGGCGCTGGACGCGGCACTGGCACAACTTGATAAATCTTAAAACTACTCTCAGAGAGCACCCATGGACATACGAAAAGTTAAAAAACTGATCGAACTGCTTGAAGAATCCAACATTGATGAAATCGAAATAAAAGAAGGTGAAGAATCGGTGCGCATCAGCCGCAACGCCGCCGCACCGATGGCCTACAACCCGGGCTACGCCATGCCGCAGCCGGCGCCCGCCCCAGCACCGGCACCTGCACCGGCGGCCCCAGCTGCTCCCGCCGCCGAGGAAGAGCCCGCGAAAATCAACGGGCACGTCATCAAATCCCCCATGGTGGGCACCTATTACAGCGCTCCTTCGCCCGGGTCACCCGCCTTTGTCCAGGTCGGCCAGCACGTCAAGGCCGGCGATGTGGTCTGCATCGTGGAAGCTATGAAAATGATGAACCAGATCGAAGCCGACAAGTCCGGCGTCGTAGAGGCCATCCTGGTCGAAAATGCGCAACCGGTTGAGTTTGATCAGCCACTGATCACCATCGTTTAAGGCTCACACCCGCGCAACGACAGGACAAACAACCTCATGTTGAAGAAAGTCATTATTGCCAACCGCGGTGAAATTGCGCTGCGCATTCTCCGCGCCTGCAAGGAAATGGGGATTAAAACCGTTGCCGTGCATTCCCAGGCTGACAAAGACCTGATGCACGTGCGCCTGGCAGACGAATCAGTCTGCATCGGCCCCGCTCCATCCACGCAAAGCTACCTGAACGGCCCGGCCATTATTTCCGCCGCGGAAGTCACCGATGCCGTCGCCATCCACCCCGGCTACGGCTTCCTTTCGGAAAATGCCGATTTTGCCGAACAGGTGGAAAACAGCGGTTTTATCTTTATCGGCCCCAAGGCTGACGTTATTCGCCTGATGGGCGACAAGGTTTCTGCCATCCGGGCGATGAAAGAAGCCGGCGTACCGACCGTACCCGGTTCCGACGGCCCTTTGACCGACGATGGCGAGCGCACGCTGGCCGTTGCCCGCAAAATCGGCTACCCGGTCATCATCAAGGCCGCTGCCGGCGGCGGTGGTCGCGGCATGCGCGTTGTGCACAGCGAAGCCGCCCTGCTCAACGCCGTCTTTGTCACTCAGTCCGAAGCCAGTGCCGCCTTTGGCGACGGCACGGTTTATCTGGAAAAGTTTCTGGAAAAACCTCGCCACGTCGAGATTCAAGTGCTGGCCGACGGCCAGGGCAACGCCATCCACCTGAACGGCCGCGACTGCTCCCTGCAACGCCGCCACCAGAAAGTGCTGGAAGAGGCACCCCCGCCCTGCATCGATCAGGCGGCGCTGGAGAAAACCGCCAACGCCTGCGTCGAGGCCTGCATCAAGATTGGCTACCGCGGCGCCGGAACCTTTGAGTTTCTGTACGAAGATGGCGAGTTCTTTTTCATTGAAATGAACACCCGCATTCAGGTGGAGCACCCGGTGACCGAAATGATTACCGGGGTCGATTTGATCAAGTGGCAACTGCGCATCGCCGCCGGTGAAAAACTCAGCCTGAAGCAGGAAGATATCATCGTGCGCGGTCACGCCTTTGAGGCGCGCATCAACGCCGAAGACCCGAAAACCTTTATGCCCTGCCCCGGCAAGATAAAGCACTATCACGCCCCCGGCGGTTTAGGTGTGCGCGTTGACTCACACCTCTACAGCGGTTACACCGTACCGCCCTACTACGACTCCATGATCGGCAAGGTCATTACCCACGGGGAAACCCGGGAAATAGCCCTGAGCCGCATGCAGCACGCACTGGAGGAACTTGTGGTTGACGGCATTCGTACCAATATCGACCTGCACAAGGATCTGGTGCGCGACGGCGAATTCCGCAAGGGTGGCGTCACGATCCACTACCTCGAGAAAAAGCTGAAAGACTAGCGCCATTGCGTCAGACGTCTGATATCGGATGTCTGACGCTTTATCCCCCCTCACGGCAGCCGCCGCTGCTGTTACAATCGCCGCATTTCCCCTACCGGAGTCAATCCATGCCCTGGTTACAACTAAAGCTGGATGCTGATCGCGACAACGCCGAAGCCCTCGAAGACGCCTTGCTGGAACTGGGTGCGGCTGCTGTAACCCTTGAGGACAATGCCGATCAACCTCTGTATGAGCCCGGACTGAATGAGCGGCCGGTGTGGAACCGCACCCGCGTTACCGGACTGTTTGACGCCGCGACCGATATGGACAGCGTGGTCGAGGCACTCACCCGCAACTACCCCGCGCCCCTGCCGCCCCACCGTATTGAAATACTCGAAGACAAGGATTGGGAGCGGGAATGGATGAGCCACTTCCAGCCGATCCAGTGCGGGGAGCGCCTGTGGATCTGCCCAAGCTGGCGCGAACCGGTTGACCCGGAGGCAGTCAACCTGTTGTTGGACCCAGGGCTCGCCTTCGGCACCGGCACCCACCCCACCACTTTTCTCTGCCTGCAGTGGCTGGACAGTCAGACACTCAAGGATTGCCACGTGGTCGATTACGGCTGCGGTTCCGGCATTCTCGGCATCGCCGCCCTGCTGCTCGGCGCCGCTCAGGTCACGGCCATCGACAATGATCCCCAGGCGCTGATTGCCACCCGCGACAACCTTGCGCGCAACAAACTTGGCGACGAACGCCTGCATTGCCACTTACCCGACAAAGCCGACCGAACCGGCAAGGCTGATGTCGTGGTTGCCAACATACTCGCCGGCCCGCTGATGGAGCTGGCACCACGGTTGGCAGCTTATCTCGAGCCCGGTGGTCGTATTGCCCTGTCCGGCATACTGGCGGAGCAGGCCGAAACCCTGCGCAAACACTACAGTGAGTGGTTTGACGACCTGACGGTCACCAGCAAGGACGACTGGTGTTGTATCGCCGGAGTTCGCAATGAGCGTTTTCAGCAAAAAACCTGACGCGCTTATCTGACACAAGCAACAAGTTTGTCTTAGACTGCGTTTCGCTTAAAATGCTGAAAAATTAAACACTTCAGGAGCCTCCATGGCCAACCGGGCCACGCGCTGCCCTCACTGCCAGACCAGCTTTCGCGTTACCGACTCGCAATTGGCGACAGCGCGTGGGCGAGTGCGATGCGGCGCCTGCCTGGAAGTCTTTAACGCCACTGAAAACTGGGTTGACCCAACGCCTGTCCAGCCAGCCATTCCCGATCCCGAGCCGCGCTTCGACGACAACAGCCCGCTGCCGGAGGACGAAGCCCATGACCTGTCGGACGTCGAGGACAGGCCTGCCGGCGAAGAATGGCAAAGCACTGACAAAACGCCAGAAGAACAGAGGGTCGCCGGCGAGCAGGAAGACCTCGCGACCTCGGCGACAGCTGCTGACGAGGTCGATGGCCCCACTCCTGATGCCCCCTTGGAGGCATTGGACGAGCCTTCAGCCACGGCAAGAGAACCCTCCGAGACTGAGGCGTCGACTTTTGAGCAAGCGCCGGCAAACGACTCCGACAACCCCGCTGACGACCATTTTGCCGACACCGCGCCGACAGCTTCAGAAGCCGATGCTATCGACCAGGCCGGGCATCAATCCAGGGAAACAGACACCGCCGATGGGAAATCGTTTGCCAGTGAAGACGAGTTTGATGCACTGGTCGCTAAGCAGCGTCGCCGCGTCCAACTGGATCGCCGTCAGCTGGGCTGGACCCTGCTCTGCCTGCTGGCCGCCGCAGCTCTAGCGGGCCAGGTCGTCTATGCCAATTTCGACAACCTGGCCCAGTCCCGCTACCGCAACGCCCTGATCGAAACCTGCAAGGTGATCAATTGGGCCCGGGGTGAGCGCCGCTGCGAATTGCCGCCACCGCGCAATCTGGCGCGCATCGAGTCACTCGGCCTGAATATCATGTCCCACCCCCGCTACGCCGAGAGCCTGCTGGTAGATACCCTTATTCTTAACCGCGCGGCTTTTGAACAGCCCTTTCCGCAGATCGAACTGGTTTTCCGCAACGATCGCGGCAATATCGTCGCCAGTCGCGCATTTTTGCCCGATGAATACCTCGCAGGCGAACTGCGCGGGGTAAAGTTGATGCCTGTAGGCCAGAGAGTGCGCATCAATATCAGCATTGCGGACCCGGGCAGCAACGCCGTCAATTACGAGATGCGCTTTCTCCCCGCAGAGGGTTCCGGCAGTCCCTGAAGCGCTTAAACCGGCCCAATCTCGTCCCTCCTACATTGATCAAAAGATAAACACAAGCCTTTAACGACCTCGCGCAAGGGAGTATGATTGCGCCTCACTTTTCGTTGTCTTTTATTGTGCTCCAAGGGACCCGACCATGATTCGGATTGGCCGCTTTTCCTTGGCAGGCCGGGCTGTTCTCGCTCCGATGGCGGGGGTGACCGATTTGCCTTTTCGCCGCCTGTGCCGGGAATTCGGCGCCAGCCTGACGACGTCAGAGATGGTGATCAGCAACTCCGAATTACGCGACAGTCGCAAAACGCGATTGCGCCTGGCCCAGGATGAGTCCGAGCACCTGCGGGTGGTTCAGATTGCCGGGGCCGAGCCACAGGCCATGGCCGAGGCAGCACGCTACAACGAGTCACTGGGCGCCGATATCATCGATATCAACATGGGCTGCCCGGCGAAAAAGGTTTGCAAGCGGGACGCAGGGTCTGCGCTGCTGCGCGATCCGCAGCTGGTGCGCGATATCCTGCAGGCGGTGGTCGCCGCGGTTGAGGTACCGGTAACGCTCAAGTTCCGCACCGGCTGGTCGCCAGAACACCGCAATGGCGTGGAGATTGCCCGTATTGCCGAAGACAGCGGCATCCAATCGCTGGCAGTACACGGTCGCACCCGCGCCTGCCGTTATCACGGTGCAGTGGAGTACGACACCATTGCCGCGATCAAACAGAACGTGAGCCTGCCGGTCTTTGCCAATGGCGATATCACCTCGCCCGAGCAGGCCAGGGCAGTATTGGATTACACCGGTGCCGACGGAGTGATGATCGGTCGAGGGGCCCAGGGAAGCCCCTGGCTGTTTCGTGAGATCAATCATTATCTGGCAAACGGTGAGCAACGGGAGAGCGTTACGCCGACGGAGCTGTTTGACACCATGCTCCGCCACGTGAGTGCCCTTCACGACTTTTACGGCGAACGTCAGGGCCTGAAGATCGCCCGCAAGCATGTGTCGTGGTATCTGCAGAATCTGGCAGACAGCGATGCAGCTCGCGGTCACTTCAACAGCCTGACTGACGCCAGCGCACAGATCGATACCATCCACCGCCTCGCGGCGGGGTGGTCAGCTTATAAAACAGGGGATAAAGCCGCATGAACGCTAGTGCAGAAACCAAACTGGAGCTGGTCGAAACGCCCGCCAGCACCGAAACCTTTGCCACCATCGCCGAATCGCATTCACTGCGAGAAAGCGTGGCCATTGCCGTCAAAAACTACTTCGACCAGCTCGATGGCCAGGACGTGACTGACGTCTATGAAATGGTACTGTCGGAAGTGGAAGCGCCGCTGCTGGAAAAAGTGATGAGCTATACGCGCAACAACCAGACCCGCGCCTCCCAGGTCCTTGGCCTGAACCGCGGCACGCTGCGCAAGAAACTGAAGAAATACGGGCTGCTTTAAGCCCTCTGCGATACACCACCTTCTCAATCTGCAACCTTAAGGGTACCTGAGCCTCAATGAGCACAGCTGAACTACCTCGCCCGGTAAAACGGGCCCTTATCAGTGTTTCCGACAAATCCGGAATCGTCGAATTCGCCAGCGGCCTGCGCCAACGCGGCGTTGAACTACTGTCGACTGGCGGCACCTTCCGCCTGCTGCAGGAAAACGGTCTGGATGTGACCGAAGTGTCTGACTACACCGGCTTCCCCGAGATGATGGACGGCCGGGTAAAAACCCTGCACCCGAAAGTTCACGGCGGCATTCTGGGCCGACGCGGCACTGACGAAGCAATCATGGGTGAGCACGGTATCAATGCCATCGACATGGTGGTGGTCAACCTCTACCCCTTCGAACAGACCGTGGCCAAGCCCGACTGCTCGCTGGAAGATGCCATTGAGAATATTGATATTGGCGGGCCGACTATGGTTCGCGCAGCGGCCAAAAACCACCGCGACGTGAGCATCGTGGTCAATGCCTCAGACTACCAGCGGATTCTCGACGAACTGGAAGCCAACAACGGCGCCACTCTCTACAGCACCCGCTTTGACCTGGCGATCAAGGCCTACGAACACACCGCGGCTTACGACAGCGCCATTGCCAACTACTTCGGACAGAAAGTGGACGGCGGCAGCGAGGGTTTCCCGCGCACCTTCAACGCCAATTTCATCAAACAACAGGAACTGCGCTATGGCGAAAACTCCCACCAGCGCAGCGCCTTCTATGTTGAGAAAAACCCGGCCGCGGGCACCATCGCCACTGCCAGGCAGTTGCAGGGCAAAGAGCTGTCCTACAACAATATTGCCGACACCGATGCGGCGCTCGAAACCGTCAAACTGTTTGACGAGCCGGCCTGCGTTATCGTCAAGCACGCCAACCCCTGCGGCGTTGCCGTGGCCGCCACCTTGCAGGAAGCCTACGACAAGGCTTTTGAAACCGATCCGGAATCCGCCTTTGGCGGCATCATCGCCTTTAACCGCGAACTCGACGCCGCCACCGCCAGCGCCATCTGCGAACGCCAGTTTGTCGAAGTCATTATCGCCCCGGCTATCAGCGCAGAGGCTGTAACGGCCGTTGCGGCAAAGAAAAACGTGCGCCTGCTGGAATGCGGTCAATGGGAGGCAACCCAAGCCGCCCTCGATTACAAACGCGTCAATGGTGGACTGCTCCTGCAGGATCGCGATCTGGGCATGGTCAGCGCCGCTGACCTGAAAGTGGTCAGCAAGCGCCAGCCCACGGAGGCGGAAATCCGCGATCTGCTGTTTACCTGGAAGGTCGCTAAAATGGTCAAGTCCAACGCCATCGTTTACGGTCGCGACGGTCGCACCATCGGTGTCGGCGCCGGCCAGATGAGCCGGGTCAACTCCGCCCGTATTGCCGCCATCAAGGCCGAACATGCCAAGCTGGAAGTTAAAGGGTCGGTGATGGCATCAGACGCCTTCTTCCCCTTCCGTGACGGCATAGACAATGCCGCCAATGTCGGCATCGCCTGTGTGATTCAGCCCGGCGGTTCGATTCGCGATGAAGAAGTCATCGCCGCCGCTGACGAACATGGCATGGCCATGGTCTTTACCGGCATGCGCCATTTCCGTCACTAAACGCTGAGATTAACAGAACAATGAATGTACTGATCATTGGCGGAGGCGGTCGCGAACACGCCCTCGCCTGGAAGGCAGCCCAATCTGCCAAGGTAAACACCGTCTTCGTAGCCCCCGGCAATGCCGGCACCGCCCGCGAGGACAAGATGGAAAACGTCGCGATCGACGTAATGGACTTTGCCGCGCTGGCTGATTTTGCCGAGCTGAATCAGGTTGGCCTGACCATCGTCGGCCCGGAAGCTCCGCTGGTCGGCGGCGTGGTCGACTTTTTCGAGGCGCGTAATCTGCCCTGCTTCGGCCCCAGCAAAGGCGCCGCCCAATTGGAAGGTTCTAAAGCCTTTACCAAGGACTTTCTGGCACGGCACAACATTCCCACGGCCGATTACCAAAACTTCACCGAAGTCGAACCTGCGCTGGCCTACCTGCGCGAGAAAGGCGCACCCATCGTAGTCAAGGCGGACGGTCTGGCCGCAGGCAAAGGCGTGATTGTGGCGGAAACCCTCGAGCAGGCCGAAGAAGCCGTGCGCGATATGCTGTCAGGTAACGCCTTTGGCGACGCCGGCTGCCGGGTTGTCATTGAAGAGTTCCTGGAAGGCGAAGAAGCCAGCTTTATCGTGCTGGTCGACGGCGAAAACGTGTTGCCCATGGCGACCAGCCAGGATCACAAGCGCGTTGGCGACGGCGATACCGGCCCCAACACCGGCGGTATGGGGGCTTATTCCCCGGCACCGGTTGTTACCCCGGAAATTCACGATCGCATCATGGATCAGGTGATCATGCCGACGGTGCAGGGCATGGCCAGCGAAGGTCATCGCTATGTCGGCTTCCTCTACGCCGGCCTAATGATTACTGACCAGGGCGAACCCAAAGTCATAGAGTTCAACTGCCGCTTTGGTGATCCGGAAACCCAACCCATTATGTTGCGCCTGCAATCGGATCTGGTCGAACTTATCCAACAGGCCCTCGCCGGCAAACTCGACACCACCACCGCTCAATGGGATGAGCGTCAAGCAGTTGGTGTGGTGCTGGCAGCCGGCGGTTACCCCGGCAGTTATGAGAAAGGCAAAGTCATTTCGCTGCCGGACGAAGCCGGCGATACCTCCGCAAAAATATTCCACGCCGGCACGGCGCTACAGGATGAGCAGGTTGTAACCAGCGGCGGACGGGTACTGTGCGCGACGGCACTCGGCCACAGCGTGACTGAAGCCCAGCAAAAAGTCTATCAATTGACCGCGAAGATCGCCTGGGATGGTGTTTTCTACCGCAAGGATATCGCCTATCGGGCAATTGCTCGGGAGCAGAAAATCTAAAGCGGTGCTCGTAAATCCAGATATCAGCTGCGGAAAGATAAGCGCCCTTATCATTTCCGCTCTTTATTGATACCTGTGAACAAAGCAATTTGAGACTAACGGCTGCCTCGGGCGCGACTCGCATATTGGCTAGGAGTAATACCAAACCATCGTTTAAACGCTCTGTTAAACGAACTCTGGTCGTGGTAGCCCAGCGCCTGAGAGATTTCGAGCATCGTTAAATCTGGCTGCGCCATCATTACCTGCACTTTATCCCGACGAATAGTCTCTACAATTGCTTCAAAAGTCTGGCCGTAATCAGTCAGTCGCCTGTGCAATGACCTTTCATGCATATTCAAAGCACTAGCGACCAGGCTGCGGGTAGCCCTTCCAGTCGGCAGCAGTTCATTCACAATTTGAAAAACCTTTGTAATAAATGCAGTCTGTTGAGGGTTGTTTTTGAGTTGCTTAATCCCTTGCATTGTCAAATAGGAACTGACCAGATATTTAAGCTCGCTATCAGCCGTTCTGATCGGAATGTCAAGATGACCCTCATCGATTGCTACCGCAACCTGATCCTGTGAAAACCGCACTTCACAACCAAGCAGAGACTCATAATCTGTACCATCTTCAGGGCGCTCGTGGCTAAACTGGACACAGGAAGGAACACAGGCACCGCCTGAAACCGTTTCCAACACCC
Source organism: Litorivivens sp. (assembly GCF_041624475.1). Lineage (GTDB taxonomy): Bacteria > Pseudomonadota > Gammaproteobacteria > Pseudomonadales > Spongiibacteraceae > Litorivivens. Next base: position 2,607 of record NZ_JBFJUX010000021.1, on the reverse strand, counting down.
GCACAGTCGCAGCAATCGTGTGCTCAGCCGCCTGCACTGCATCCACGCAGCCGGCTGCGGAAATTTCAAAAAACAGTTCCGGGGGGCTTTGATTATTTATATCGAGCGCTATCACCGAGGTGAATTGCGAAAAATAGCTCTTGGTGTTGTATATAGCCTCGCGAACGTCCTCTGACGCAATTGCAAGAAAAGCCACCGGCCCTAACACGCGGTAATTCTGCATCAAGCCAAGATGTAGACCAGCTCTGGATATACCGAGTTTATCCTCAACATGCTGCAGCAAGCGAATAAAGTTGCTGTAAGAAATATACTTATCGGATTTCCCCGCAACGTTTATGTCAATTCCTGCGGATTCAAGCAAATCATTTTCATTGCCCCCGTATTGCTGAATAAATTCACCAAAATTCTTCAGTATGCTGGCCCGTACGTAATTACTCACTGGCTATACCACTCCCCCTGCGATGCCCACAACAAAAACTTGTCAATCTCTTGCCTATGCACTTTGCGACTGTATTCACTCCTCTTATAGCCATCAACCCTGAGGTCTACCTAAGCGGTATGATTACCATGTCAACCGCACCTGAGGCGACGACATAACCGGAGGTAAAACCAGTGGCCGCAACCTTGACAATCGAAAACGCAGTTACAACATCTGCATTTTCACTTGATTTAGCTGACACCTCTTATGCCGCAACCAGGTTCTTCAAAACGCCCAAAACCCAATGGCAGCCAACCAGGAAAATTAAACGAGATAACTTCTGGCACAACGCGTGTAAATGTTCTCTGCGGAGTAGCAAAAATCTAAGAAAATAATCCAACCGAGGAGGAGCACCCCTAGAAACAGAAGAACTCTAACTCGCTAAGCGGATGTGACTGGCCTTACCCAATGAAGGGTCTACAGCATCGTAGAAAGGGGAGGGTTCAATAGGAACTTACCCAAACTGCGCATGGAGACCCCACTCTCTCATAGGGCGACCATATCAAACTGGAGACGCATGTTCTCTCTTAGACAACGTGTCTTTAAACGACGACACACGCCTGCTAGATCACTAACTTTTTTCTATGATACATCCTCAACTACCGCACGTCTGCCGCGAGGTATTTAGACGTAATCAGAGGACAATTCCTAGGCATTAAGGGACAGCATTTGCGCTTTTGGGGACTTCCCCACCCGCGCTTACTTTCTATGTATTTTTTTATCAGTCGCAGAAAATATTCTTCACGTAATGACGATAGAGTTGCTCGGATTTCTGGATTCGTCAGACCGGCCTATATAGAACAGCGCTATCCCCCGGCAACGCATTAAAGTATCTCGGTAATTACGCATATTCCCCCGTTTGATTTCGTTTGCTGCCTGCACACTGCCGTGTGTCTCGTAGAGCCTGTGATTGAGCAGTAACTGACGTCTGTCGACACAAAATTTTCCCGTGTGTGACGCAGCCCTGAACCGGAAAATTTTCCGGCATCAGGGTTTTATTCACAGACCAAAATGAGTAGAGACAACAAAATGTGACTCAGGTCACGCTTTTTTGAACAGGCAAAAAAAATCAAATTTTTGATCTGGTCAGAAGGCGTGTCGTGATTTTTATTAAACCTGCAGGCGGTTATTGGGTGTCACGGACGATGCAATAACCGCCTGCAAAACCGGTGGAAAAGCCGATCGGTTGAGGAGCCGAAAAGCTTGCAGTTTCCACGACCATGGATGTTAAGACTATTGTGTCAGGAGAACGATCATGAAAAATACAATCAACAGCAAAGTAAAACCTCTCGTTGTCGCCATCGCTCTGGCTGGTGGATCCGCCAGTGCGGTTCAAGCGCAACCCATTGTGAGCATTGGCGGCAACTTTAACGTGTCGGCTGCAGCGTCGCTGTCATCATCACTGCCGCCGCTCAATACCAGCCAAACGCTGAATGCAGGCTATTCCGGTAGCGTGGATGTCGCGTTTCCCGCCAATGACGGCGACGCAGTGCAGTCGGCGATCCGTGAGCTGATGGCTGACTCAAGCAGCGAGCAAAGCCTGCCAGGGCTTTCATTGCCCAGCGGTGACGGCGAAGCCTCAATGATCAGTGAAACCGCGGCCGAACTTACAGGCACCCTGGAGGGTATGGGAGATTCCCAGCCTTCAGGTCAGTTAGGTCTGTCTGCGGTCACCAGCACCGCTGCAGAGGTGGCTACCCGGCTGAACGGTGCGGAGAGTTCAGGTGGGGATAATGCCAGCCCGGAGACGCCGGAGGTTCCCGAGGACGACGTGGCGCCCGAGGAAAACGCTTCAGATGAAGACGTTGCTGATCAGGGTGATACACAAGCGCCGAACGGTGAGGTATTTGCCTCGGCAGTCACCGAGACCGTGGCCAAAGCCAGTGGACAGCTTGGCGGCAATCAGGGGCAAGTGCCGAATATGGGCCTGATCGCCACAGGAGCCAGCCGCACGGCGACTGAGGCAAGCGCTCAACTGCGCAACGTCGAGCCTGCTTCTGAGGAACCCGCTGCTCCCGCTGCCCCTAACGTTGACGATGCTGAAATCGTGGCCGCGGCAGAAAGCCAGAGCGAAGCGACCGCTGTAGCCTCGCTGAACTAAGCGAGACGCCACAACAGGCCCTGCCTGT
>NZ_JBFJUX010000020.1:0-38548 GCF_041624475.1 Litorivivens sp. | reverse complement strand
TGTCTTTCTGATCGCCTGGAGGTTCGAAACACATGCGGCGTTAAATTCCTCAAGGCTCTGCCCTGAGCCCTGACAGCTGTCACGCCGCCGGAAAAATCGCGGGGCCTGAACGAAAAATAGCTGCGGTGGGCAGCTACATCAAAATAAAGCAGTCGATGTCGGTTGGTTCGGGAGTCGGGGCGGGAGGATAGACTCAAACAGCCTATGGGCTGTTTTCGCCCTACGGGCTGCGTCGCTATCGCTCCTTGTCCCAACTGTTGCACAGTTGGTCGAACCTCTTGTCGGTTCGAACCCTCCCGCCGGGGAGGATTTAGCCAAGTGTGCAACTTGCCGCAAGTTTCTGCGGTCTTTCCGAGTAATGGCTGGGGCGGGAGGATTCGAACCTCCGAATGACGGGATCAAAACCCGTTGCCTTGCCGCTTGGCGACGCCCCAGCAAAACTGGTTAAATCTGGTTCAGGGCAGAGTGACTTGGCGAGACATTGACGCCGCGTGCTACAAAGCCGCTGTAACTGGCCGGCCTGTTTGAGAAAACTTCTCGTGCTGACGCTTCATCAGCGAACCGGGCAAACAGACACGAACCGGTGCCTGTAAGTTGAGCGGGTGCAAATTGGCTTAGCCAATCCAGGGCGTTTTTTACCTCTGGATACAGGCTTTTGACCACATTTTCGCAGTCATTTCCGGCACCCTGCTCAAGAAAGGCCGCTATTTTGATGGGTCGACTGTTACGTGTCAATTGCTGGTGTGAAAAAATTTCACGGGTGGCGACGCTGACGCCGGGATGAATCACGACAAACCAGTCTTCTGGCATTTCCACCGGGGTGAGCTTTTCGCCGACGCCTTCCGCCCAGGCCGTTCGACCGCGCACAAAAACCGGTACATCGGCGCCAAGGGCGAGACCGATCTCGCTGAGCGCGTTTTCGCTGAGCCCGGTTTGCCAAAGGTGGTTCAGCGCCAGCAGTGTAGTGGCGGCGTTAGAGCTGCCGCCGCCGATGCCGCCGCCCATGGGGAGGTGCTTGTCGCAGTGAATATCGACACCATAGCGAGTGGCGGTGGCATCGCGCAGAGCGTAGGCGGCGCGCACAATCAGGTTGTCCTGCGGGGCGACGCCGTCAAAGGGCGTGTGAAGTGTAATCTCGGTGTCGCTTCGCGGCGCAAAATGCAGGGTGTCGCCGAAGTCCAGTAGCTGAAACAGACTCTGCAGCAGGTGGTAGCCATCGTCGCGGCGACCGGTAATTTTCAGGCAGAGATTCAGCTTGGCCGGTGCCAGCAGGCTCAGCGTGCTCATGTCGCTAATCTCATGGCAGCGGACACTCGCTGAAGTTCTCCCAGTCGCGCAACAGCCACTTTAGGCGGGCGCTGTGATGGTTCATGCTGATTTTCTCGGGCCATACCCCGCCTTCGCTGTATTCAATAAGCCAGCCGTGTTGCTCGAGTGTGGGCGTATTGTCTGCCATCGTTGCTGTGCGCGCCGGGGCGCGCGGGTCGGCCTTCCCGCGCAGCCAATAACGCAGAGCGGAGACAGGCATGATCCAGCCCATAGCCGCTAGCAGCTCCTCGGGGGTGTCGGCGTAGAGTGTGGGCTCCCCGCCGCGCTGCAGGCTGACCTCTTGCGGATCGCCGTTGATAATCGCTGAGCCGACACCCAGCGGGCCGCTCAAGCGAATACGGTAGCGTTTGTCGCAATTCTGCCACTCAAAATTCGCTGTCTCGCGTTGGTCCTCGGCCCAGATGGCGACTTTTCCCTTAACAGACCAGTGCTGAGTATCGGCGGGAGTTGAAACTCCGCCGGTCGCGTCCGGTGTTGAGCTGCAGGCTGCCAGAAGGGCTGCCAGAGCGAGAATGAAAAGGGCTTTCATGTTCAGGGCTTGTCCGCATCCGGCAGATTGACCTGCAGGCGCTGCAGGGTGTCGATAATAATGGTGCTGCTCGGGTCGTTGCTCAGGCCCTGTTGCCATACTGAAATGGCCTGTTCCCGCTGCCCCAAGCGCCAGAGAACTTCACCGAGGTGGGCGGCAATTTCATGGTCTTTGGATTGGGAAAAAGCTTTCGACAGGTAGTTTTCGGCCAATTCAAGGTTGCCCAAGCGGTAGGCAATCCAGCCGTAGCTGTCCTGAATGGCCGGGTCGTCCGGGCGCAGCTGCAGGGCCTTGCTGACCAGTGCCCGTGCTTCGTTCAGGCGGTCGGTCAGGATTGCCAGCGAGTAGCCCAAAGCGTTCAGGGCGGTGGCGTTGTCCGGGTCATTGCTCAGGATCTGCCGCAGGTCCTGTTCCATCAGCGCAACGTTCTTCTGGCGCTCACTGAACAGAGAGCGGGCGTACAGCACGTTGGTGTTTTCCGGGTGCTTGGTCAGGGCTTCGCTCAGCAGGGAAAAGCCTTCTTTATACAGGCGGTGTTCAAACAGCAGGTCGGACTCTACCAGATAGAGCTGGATATCCTGGTCGGGAAAGCGCAGGCGCGCGGCGGCAAGGTCTGCCCGGGCCTGCGGCAGACCATCCTGTTCGGCGCGGACTTCCGCCAGCCGGGTCAGGGCGGGAATCAGCTGGTCGCCGCCACTGACCTGTCTGTAGTAGTCGATCGCGGAAGACCAGTCCTCTTCCTGCTCGGCAATGCGGCCAAGAAAATAATAGGCCGTGTCGCGCTGCTGGCTGCGGCTGATCAGATCGGTAAGCAGGGCTTTGGCTGACTTGTAATCGCCGATTTCACGGTTGACCAGTGCCAGCGCCAGACGAATGGCGTCGTCTTCCGGATGCTGATTGTGCAGCACCGTGTACTGGGCCTTGGCCAGATAGATGTCACTGCGGGTGAGCAATTGTGCCAGATTCAGGCGGAGTCGCTTGTGGTAGGGGTACTGGTCGATCGCAAATTGCAGCCGTTCGATGGCCTCCTGAACGCGCCCGAGTTGTTGCAGTACCCGGGTTTCAATCAGCAGGGCGTGCATGTTGCTGGGGTCGGCTGCCAGCACCTCGCGGATCAGACTCAGCGCTTCGTCTTCCTGATTGCGGTATTGCAGAGTGAGGGCGACACCGGTTTTCAGGTTGAGATTGTCTGGGTGGCGTTCAAGCAGCTCGCGAATGGCACTTTCAAACTGCTGCTGGTCAATTTCGGACTGGGCCAGGGCGCTGGCGGCGAGGGTTGCAAAGTTGCTGTCGTGATCGCTGCCGATCACCGCTTCCATATGCTGCAAGGCTTCCAGCGGGCGCCGCGAGCGAGCCAGTGCGGTAGCGCGAATAAAATGGGCTTCGGCGGCCTCCGGATTTTTTTCCAGCCACAGAGAGGTAGTTTGCAGCGCTGCGCTTTCATTGTTCACAAACTGGGAGAGTCGTGCCGCCGTGGCAATGATGCCAAGGTCTCCGGTTTGCTCGGCCTGGTTGAGGTAAAGCTCAAGCGCCAGATCGTAGTGCTGACGGCGAATGGCAAATTCGGCGACCAGCAGATCGTGAAAACTGTCTTTCGGGAATGGGCGGGTTACGGTAGCGGCAACCGGTTCGGGCTCCGGGGCAGCGGTGGGGCTTTGTTCGGTCTGAATCGGTGTCTGAGTACAGGCGGACACTGCAGCCAGAAGGGCGGCAGCAGGCAGGCGAAGGTAAAAAGGTGTGATACGTCTCATGGGTTGAATTCTAGCACGGCCCTCCTGCGGCGGCGTAGGGTTGAGCCTGTTGGCGCGGCAGAACGGCAGATAGAATCGAGCGGCATCCACATTTAGCGGCCATCTTGCTAGAATTGCCCCCCTTTTTCCTGTTCGGCTGTCGCTCTTCCGCATGAATCTTCTGGTTTTGGGCATCAATCACAACTCCGCACCGGTTGCCGTGCGCGAGCGCGTGGCGTTTGTGCCGGAAGCTATGGAGTCGGCCCTGCAGAGTCTGCTGGCAATTGAAGGCGTTGAAGAAGCGGCTATTCTCTCCACGTGCAATCGCACCGAGCTCTACGTGGTGGATGCGCAAGGCGCAGGCGAATTGGTAAAAACAGTCTCCTCCTGGCTGGCCGATTATCACCAGATGCCGGTGTCCGATTTTGCAGGGTGCGAATACTGCTACACCGGCGTTGACGGTGTGCGCCACATGATGACGGTGGCGGCGGGGCTGGACTCGCTGGTGCTTGGCGAGCCGCAGATTCTCGGTCAAATGAAGTCCTGCTATGCGGTCGCCAAGGAGGCCGGCTCGCTTGGGCCGAGCCTTGAGCGCAGCTTCCAGCATATCTTTGCCACCGCCAAGCGGGTGCGCACCGATACGGCGATAGGGGAAAACCCAGTGTCGGTAGCCTATGCGGCGGTCAGCCTGACCCAGCATATTTTCAGCCGTCTGGATCGCTGCCGTGCCCTTCTTATCGGCGCAGGTGAGACCATCGAACTGGTGGCGACCCATTTAAAGGAAAAAGGCGTGCGGCAGCTGGTTATAGCCAACCGCACGCTGGACCGCGCCCGCGAGCTGGCAGATCGCTTTGATGCGGAGGCGGTTTTGCTGGCCGATATCCCCGAGCAGCTCAAGGACATTGATATTGTGGTGGCTTCGACCGCCAGCCAGTTGCCGATTCTGGGCAAGGGGTCGGTGGAGTCCGCCTTGAAAAAGCGCAAGCATCGCCCGATGTTGATGGTGGATATCGCCGTGCCCCGGGATATTGAAGCCGAGGTGGCCGAGCTGGCCGATGTTTATTTGTATACCGTCGATGATCTGAAAGAGATCGTCGATGAAAACCGCAAGGCGCGGGCCAGTGAAGCGCGCAAGGCCGACCAGATTATTCTGCTGGCGGTTGAAGAATGGCAGCGCCAGTGGCGATCGCTGGAAGCGGTCGATACGGTGAAAGACTACCGCGCACAGGCAGAAGACATGCGACGCCACGAAATAGAAAAGGCCCTGCGCGCACTGGCGCGAGGTACCGCTCCGGAGCAGGTGGTCGAGCAACTGGCTCGGGGCCTGACCAACAAACTGATTCATCATCCCAGCTCGCGCTTGCGCGAGGCGGCTGCCAACGGCGAAACCGAAACCCTGCGCACGGCTCGCCGTCTGCTGGGACTGGATGACCACTAAAGGCAGATAATGAAAGCGTCAATTGCGACCAAACTGGACAATCTTCTCGAGCGCTACGAAGAGCTGGCGGCCTTGCTCAGCGCCCCTGAAATCATTTCCGATCAGGACAAATTCCGCGCTCACTCAAAAGAGTACTCGGAGATCGAGCCGGTCGTGCTCTGTCATCGCGACTATAAAAAGGTGGCGGCAGATCTCGAATCGGCCCGCGCCATGCTGGCCGAAGAAAGCGACCCGGAAATGCGCGAGATGGCCGAAGAAGAGGTCGATGAAGGGGCCGCTCGGCTGGAGGCGCTCGAACTTGAATTGCAGACGCTACTACTGCCTCGGGACCCCAATGATTCGCACAACGTATTTCTGGAAATCCGCGCAGGCACCGGCGGAGACGAGGCGGCTATTTTCTCTGGCGATCTGTTTCGCATGTACAGCCGTTACGCAGAAAGCCAGGGTTGGCGCATTGAGATTCTCAGCGAGCGCCACGGCGAGCACGGCGGCTACAAGGAAATTATTACCCGGGTAGAAGGCAAGGATGTATACGGCCAGCTCAAATTCGAGTCGGGCGCCCACCGGGTGCAGCGCGTGCCGGAAACAGAATCCCAGGGGCGGATCCATACCTCGGCCTGCACTGTGGCCATCATGCCCGAGCCCGATGAAGTGGACGAGGTGGAGCTGAACAAGGGTGACCTGCGTATTGATACCTATCGCGCCAGTGGTGCCGGTGGTCAGCACGTCAATAAAACCGATTCGGCGGTGCGCATCACCCATATTCCCTCGGGCATTGTGGTGGAGTGTCAGGACGAGCGCTCGCAACACAAGAACCGCGCGCGGGCTATGTCCTTGCTGCAGGCGAGATTGAATGATTCCGCCCAAAGCGCTCAGGCCAAGGAACAAGCCGAGTCCCGCCGGCTGTTGGTGGGCAGTGGCGATCGCTCCGAGCGCATCCGCACTTATAATTTTCCGCAGGGGCGGGTGACAGACCACCGCATCAATCTGACGCTCTACAAGCTCGATGAAGTGATGGCCGGTGATCTTCAGCATGTGATTGAGCCGCTGCGGCAGGAGTATCAGGCCGATCTGCTGGCGGCGCTGGCGGAGTAAGGGCGTGGCGACGGTTGCGGAATGTCGACAGCGGCACCGCGAGCTGGATTCTCCCTCGGCGGCGCTTGATGTGGATTTGCTGCTCTGCCATGTTTTGCAGCAACCGCGCTACTATCTTTACGCTCACGATGGCGAGCGGCTGACAGAAGAACAGCAGCAACAACTCGATGTCCTGCTGGCTCGCCGACAGTCCGGTGAGCCGGTGGCCTATCTGATTGGCGAAGCGGAATTCTGGAGTTTAAAGCTGGCGGTTTCGCCTGCGACCCTGATTCCCCGGCCAGATACCGAGCTGCTGGTCGAATGGCTGCTGGAAACCCTGCCGGCAGAGGCTGCGCTCAAGGTGCTGGATCTCGGCACCGGCACCGGTGCCATAGCGCTGGCTTTGGCCAGTGAGCGGCCCGCCTGGCAGCTAACCGGTGTCGACAGTCAGCGCGCGGCGGTGGAGCTCGCTGCCAGTAACGCGCAGCGACTGGCGCTGGATGTGGAATTTTTGCATTCGGACTGGTTTGCTGCCGTGAGTGGGCGCCGTTTCGATGTGGTCGTTTCCAACCCCCCTTATATTGCCGAGGATGACCAGCACCTGACCGGCCCGGGCGTAAAATACGAACCGAGCTCGGCGCTGGTGGCGGGCTCTGATGGGCTGGACGATATTCGGCGGATCGTGGCGGCAGCGCCTGCTTTTATGAATCCGTGCGGGGTGTTATTGCTGGAGCACGGTTATCGTCAGGCCGAAGCCGTGGCGGATATATTGCGAGGCGGCGGCTTTGTTGATGTTGAAACGCGCCGGGATTACGGGGCTAACCCGCGCGCCACACTAGGCCGGCTTATCGGGGAGGTTGACCATGCACGATGAACAGCTCTTGCGCTACAGTCGCCATATTCTACTGCCGGGTATTGATGTTGAAGGTCAGGAAAAGCTGCTGCAGGCCCGTGTGCTGGTGGTGGGTGTCGGTGGCCTTGGCAGCCCGGTAGCGCTCTATCTGGCCGCCTCCGGTGTCGGTAAGTTGGTGCTGGTCGATGACGACAAGGTCGAGCTGAGCAACCTGCAGCGCCAGATAGCACACCAAACGAGCGACATCGGGCGCGCCAAGGTCGAGTCCGGGCGGGATGCGGTGGTGGCTTTGAATCCGGATGTTGAGGTTGAACTGATTGCCGAGCGGTTGGCCGGTGATGTTATGCTTGCGGCGGTTGAAGGTGTGGATGTGGTGGTCGATTGCAGCGACAATTTTGCCACCCGCTTTGCGCTGAATCAGGCGTGCGTGCGCACCCAAACGCCGCTGGTGAGTGGCGCTGCGATCCGCAGTGAGGGGCAGCTCAGTGTGTTTGATTTTCGCCGGGCTGATTCGCCCTGCTATCGCTGTCTTTACAGTCCGGATGCGGGGGATGAGCAGCTGAATTGTTCAGAGGCTGGTGTACTGGCGCCCATTGTGGGTGTTATAGGCAGTCTGCAGGCGCTGGAGACCGTTAAGGTACTAACAGATTTTGGCGAAACACTTACGGGTCGCCTGTTGTTGCTTGACGGTGCTACCATGGAGTGCAGAACACTGAAGTTGGGTAAAGACCCGTCCTGTCCCGTGTGTGGCAGACAATAACAATACGACAGAATTTTAATAAAATTCGATACATAGGATGTGGAGAGTGCAATGGGCATTCTGTTGAAAATTTATTACGCCATTCACGACAATCTGTTTGGTTTGCTGAAACATCTGGATGGTTTGGCGCTGCTTGCGATCAGGCTGTTTCTCGCGCCGATCATGATTGCGGCCGGTATGACCAAGTGGCGTAACTTTGACAGCACCGTGCAGTGGTTCGGCAATGCCGAATGGGGTCTGGGTCTTCCGGCGCCGGAACTGATGGCGGGCCTGGCGACGGGCACCGAACTGTTCGGCGGTTTTCTGTTGCTGTTCGGTTTGGCGGTGCGCTGGGTCAGCATTCCGTTGATGGTGACCATGTTTGTGGCTGCCACTGAAGTTCACTTGGAAAATGGTTGGTTTGCGATTGCACCGAGCGACCCGACCACAAGCAGCGCCAAACTGCTGGCCGATGTCGGCATTCCCGCAGCAGAGGACAGCCTCAAAAACAGCCTGGAAGTGGGGGCGCGGTTAGAGCGCGCAAAGGACATTCTCCGCGAGCACGGTAACTACGACTGGCTGACCGAGAAAGGCTCCTTCGTCATTCTGAACAACGGCATCGAGTTTGCGACGACCTACTTTATTATGCTGATGGTGTTGTTTTTCTGGGGGGGTGGTCGCTATCTCAGCCTCGATTACTATTTTGATCGTTCGGCGCGCAAGGCGCTGGCGGACCTTGGCCCGCCGCAGCGCGATCTCGACGATCTGAACGTGCCCGATTGACTCAGGGCACTAAACAAGCTAATCCCGCCCAGTTTTGCTAGAATGCCGGCCTCTTATAATTTAACCGAGGCTAGGCATTGCTAAAAAAGCTCTTTTCCCGCAAGTCACGAGAACCCCATACAGAACCTGTTGAGGCTACTTCCGCTGCTGCCGACGATCAAAATCGGCAGGACAAACCGGCGACCAAGGCCAAGGGTAGACCCGCGGCCAAGCGCAAGCCAAAGCCGGAAAGCAAACCGACCCCAAGGTGGACGGTAGCTGATTTTCCGGTGCCGGAAGCGCCGGGCAAAGTCCGCTTTCACGATCTCGGTCTTGACGACGCGCTGATGCATGCCATAGCCGACCTGGGGTTTCAGTACTGCTCACCGATTCAGGCGACAGCCCTGCCCCATACCCTGCGCGGCCACGATGTTATCGGCAAGGCCCAGACCGGCACCGGCAAAACCGCGGCCTTCCTTATCTCGGTGATCAATGATCTGATCAACAACCCTATCGAAGACGAACGTTATCAGGGTGAGCCCCGAGCGTTGGTGATTGCCCCGACGCGCGAGCTGGTGCAACAGATTGCTGAAGACGCCAAGGGTCTGACCAAATACACCGACCTGAACGTTGTCACCTTGATTGGCGGAATGGACTACCAGAAACAGCAGAATCAGTTGACCCGTGATCTGGTGGATATCGTGATCGCTACGCCGGGCCGCTTGCTGGATTTCACTGGGCGCGGCGACCTCTATCTCGACGGTATTGAGCAGCTGGTTATTGACGAAGCCGATCGTATGCTGGATATGGGCTTTATTCCCCAGGTTAAACGCATCATTCGCCTGACGCCGAAAAAGGAAAGCAGGCAGACCCTGTTGTTCAGCGCGACCTTTACCGAAGACATTATCCGTCTTACTGAGCAGTGGACTTTCCAGCCAGTCAATATTGAGATTGAGCCGGAAAGTGTCGCCACCGACAATGTGGATCAGCGGGTCTTTCTAGTTGAAGAGCGCGAGAAGTTTCAGATTCTGCAGCGCATTATTCGCATGCCGGAAGCCGAGAGCGTGATCGTGTTTGCCAACCGCCGCGACCAGACCCGGCGTCTGCACGAGCGGCTGCGCAAGAGCGGTATCCGCTGTGGCTTGTTGTCGGGTGAAATCCCTCAGAACAAGCGCACACAGACTCTGGCCCAATTTAAAGAAGGGAAGATTCAGGTGCTGGTAGCGACCGACGTCGCCGGCCGAGGTATTCACGTGGACGGCATCAGTCATGTCGTGAACTTTACCTTGCCGGAAGACCCGGAGGATTACGTTCACCGTATCGGGCGCACTGGTCGCGCAGGCGCCAAAGGCACCTCCATCAGCTTTGCCTCAGAGGATGACGCCTTCCTGCTGCCGGAAATTGAAAAGCTGCTGGGCAACAAGCTGGCCTGCGAGCAGCCGCCGGAAGAGTGGACTTAGTCCCCTCTCCCACTGGGAGAGGGTTAGGGTGAGGGGGTTTAGTCCGGCGTTCCCGCGTTCTTCAACTTCTCCACCCACAAGATCGTCCCACCACACACCGCCGCCGGCATAATAATCAGATTCACGATCGGCACCATGGTGCCGGCCATCACCATCATGCCAAAGGGCAGCGTGCTGCCGCGTCGGGCTTTGATGCGCCGTTTGCTTTCCTTGAAACTCAAGCCCCGGTTATCCATCGCGTAGTCGCAGTATTCCAGTGACAGCATCCAGGCGCCGAGTAGAAACCACAGTACCCCGGAAAAGGGTGAAATCAAGGGGATAAAGCTCAGCACCAGCACGATCAGCGCAAAAATCAGGTAGTAGCTTAGCTTTTGGACTTCACGCCAGATACTGCGCGGAAAACTCGCCAGTGCGCTGGCAAAGGTTTCCCGGCCTGACACCTCTTTTCCAGTGAGCTTTTCTTCCACTTTTTCAGCAAGCAGGCCGTTAAAAGGGGAGGCAATGATATTGGCGACGGTACTGAAGCTGTACATGGCAATTGCCAGAATCAGAATGACGGCGAGCGGCCAGAGTATCCAGCTCAAAAAGGACAACCACTGCGGCAGCCAGCCGAGCACGGTGGCAATGCCACTGCCTATCAACTCAAAACCCGCAAACATCAGTCCGCCAAAAATCAACACATTGACCAGAATAGGTAGAATCACAAAGGGCTTGATGCCGGGCTCCCGCAACATTTTAAAGCCGCGCAGCAGATAGCTCAGATCACTGTCCATGGGTATCCTTTTGGGTGTTCGGGTGGGAGGGGTGTTTGACTTTATATTGTTGCGCGGTATCGACGTCCACCAATTCGGTGCCACAGTTTTCGCAGAGGCAGCGATCCAGTCCGCGATATTCTGCAACACGCTGAGGGTTGAAGCGGGTCGAGTGGCACCAACACTGGCCGGCCTCCTGCCCGAGGGCAATGGCGCAGCGGTTGTCCTGCTGACAGCGGGGGCACAGGCGGGCAGCGGCGGTGGTATTGATTGAGGTCATGGGCGTATTGTAGGGCCAAGCGCTGACCCACGTCAGCCTTTTCGCCGTATGAGCGGTATACTGTCGGCGGAGGTGGAACATGCAAGACGACGATTGGTTCGCCAAAGAAATGGGCGACGTCAAACCGCTGAAAGCTGAAAAACGGGTGGCCATCCGCCGCGAGGATGTTTCTGCGCTGGCGATCAAGGCCCGGCGCGAGGCCGCCGAGCGCGAGTCGACGACGGATAACAATCCGCTGTCCGATGCCGAGGTGCCACTGCTGGATGCGCACTATATTCTGGAATGGCAGGGCCCGGGCGTGCAGCATGGCGTGTTTCGCAAGCTCAAGCAGGGCGCCTATGAACCGGAAGCGCGGCTGGATTTGCACCGGATGACCGTCGGGCGTGCCCGGCAGGAGGTATTTTCCTTTATTCAGGAGGCTTTATCCCTAGGCCTGCGCAGCCTGATTATTGTGCATGGCAAGGGTTTCAGCTCGAAGGTTGAAGGCGCGGTACTGAAAAGCTATCTGAATGTGTGGTTGCCACAATTGGCGCCCGTGATTGCCTACAGCAGCGCCCAGCCGCGTCATGGCGGCGTGGGTGCCGTCTATGTTCTGCTGAAAAAGAGCGAACAGAAAAAGCAGGAAAACCGGATCAAATTCAATCGGGGGCGAGTTGAATAGAGAGCCCCCTTTCCCACTGGAAGAGAGGGCAGGGGCTATTTCGCGCCGTTGTTTTTCAGTATCTCAACAAACTCACCTGAATTGCGGTGTTCACTGGCATAGCTCAGTACCGTGCGTCCGCGGTCATCGCTCGCATTGATATCGTGCCCTTTGTCCAGAAACATGCTGATGAAAATTTCAAAGTCCTCGGCGCGCATGCTCTGGTAGGCTTTGAGCAGCATATGAAAATCGGGATTGACGCCCTTGGGGGGCTGCACGTCCAGAAATTCGCGAACCCGGTCCTCTGTCCAGACCTCGTCCAATACCTTTTCTTTGTCTTTACGCATTGCTCATTCCTTTTAGCCCGGCTTAACCGAGCTTCTTGTTCAGTAATTGATTGACCATGCCGGGGTTGGCCTGGCCCTTGGACGCTTTCATGATCTGGCCAACAAAGAAACCGAGCATCTTTTTACGCTTGCCCTCATCGGCGGCTTTGTACTGCTCGACCTGATCGGGGTTGTCGGCCAGTACCTTATCGACCATTTTTTCCAGCTCGCCGCTGTCGGACATCTGTTTGAGGCCCTTGCTTTCGATAATGGTGTCGGCACTGTCACCCTCGCCGTTCCACAGGGCTTCAAAGACCTGCTTGGCGATTTTGCCGGAGATGGTGTTGTCGCGAATACGCTGGATCAGGCCGCCCAGTTGTGCGGCGCTGACGGGTGATTCTGCGAATGTGGTGCCTTCTTTATTAAGACGCCCCATCAGTTCCACCATCACCCAGTTGGCCGCCAGTTTGGCATCGCCTGCTGTGTCGGCGACCGCTTCAAAATAATCGGCGATCACCCGCTCGCTGGTGAGAATGGCCGCGTCGTAGGTGGACAGGCCGTAGCTGCTTTGGAAGCGCTCGCGCTTGGCATCCGGCAGTTCCGGCATGGCGGCTTTCAGTTCGTCGATCAGACTTTGCTCAACGGCGACCGGGAGCAGATCGGGGCAGGGGAAGTAGCGGTAGTCGTTGGCTTCTTCCTTGCTGCGCATGGGGCGACCTTCATTGCGCTCGCTGTCGAACAGGCGGGTTTCCTGGGTGATTGAGCCGCCGTCTTCGAGGACATCGATCTGGCGCTGGGCTTCAATCTGAATAGCCTTCTCGATAAAACGGAAGGAGTTCAGGTTCTTGGTTTCGGTGCGGGTACCCAGCTCGTCGGTGCCTTTAAGGCGCACCGAAACGTTGGCGTCGCAGCGCAGGGAGCCCTGGGACATATCGCCGTCGGAAATGCCGAGATAGGTCACGATGGAGTGAATTTTTCGCAGGTAGGCCACTGCTTCTTCGGCGCTGCGCATATCCGGCTCGGATACGATTTCGATCAGTGGCGTGCCGGCGCGGTTCAGGTCGATGCCGGACATACCGTGAAAGTCTTCGTGAAGCGACTTGCCCGCATCTTCTTCCAGATGGGCGTGGTGAATGCGAATGCGCTTGGTTTCACCGCTTTCCAGCTGGATATCAAGCCAGCCGGGGCCGACAATCGGGGCGTCCATCTGACTGGTCTGGTAGCCCTTGGGCAGATCCGGATAAAAGTAGTTCTTGCGATCAAACACCGATTCCGCCGCGATCTCGGCGTTAACGGCCAGGCCAAATTTAATGGCGCTCTTTACTGCTTCTTCATTCAGCACCGGCAGGGTGCCGGGCAGGGCCAGATCCACCGCACAGGCCTGGGTGTTAGGCTCGGCGCCGAAGGCGGTGCTGGCACCCGAGAAAATCTTCGATTGGGTCGAAAGCTGCACATGCACTTCGAGCCCGATGACTGTTTCCCATTCCATGTCGGTCTCCTTATGCAAACGCTGCCGGGGTTTGTGTGTGCCAATCGGTAGCCAGCTGGAAGCGGTGCCCGGCATTCAGCAATTCGGCTTCGCAGAAGTCTTTGCCTATCAGTTGCAGCCCCACCGGTTTGCCATCCACCAGCCCCGCGGGAACCGACAGGGCTGGAATGCCCGCCAGGTTTACCGCGATGGTGTACATATCTTCCAGATACATGGTGAGCGGATCATTGAGTTTTTCGCCGATGCCAAACGCCGGGTTGGGTGAGGTTGGGCCCGCAATAATGTCGACTTCCTTAAAGGCTTCGACAAAATCGCCTTTGATCAGGCGGCGAATGCGCTGGGCTTTGCGATAGTAGGCGTCGTAGAAACCGGCTGACAGAGCGTAGGTGCCGACCAGAATGCGGCGTTTGACCTCATCGCCAAAGCCTTCTTCCCGGGTGCGGGTGTAGAGGTCGATCAGATCCTGTGGGTCTTTGCAGCGGTGGCCGTAGCGCACGCCGTCGTAACGGGACAGGTTAGTCGATGCTTCGGCAGGGGCGATCACGTAGTAGCAGGGTATCGACAGGTGGCTGTGGGGCAGGCTGATTTCCTTCAGCGTAGCGCCCTGTTTTTCAAACTCGCTCAGGGCATCGCGTACTCTGCTTGCGATTTCATCCGACAGGCCCTCAGCGAAAAACTCTTTGGGGATGCCGATAACCTTGCCTTCCAGTGAGTTGTTCAGGCTGGCGCTGTAATCGGGAATATCGCGTTTCAGGCTGGTGCTGTCTTTGTCGTCAAAGCCGGCCATGGCCTGCAGCAGCAGGGCCGAGTCTTCTGCGGTGCGGGTCATTGGGCCGGCCTGATCCAGGCTTGACGCAAAGGCGATCATGCCGTAGCGGGATACCAGCCCGTAGGTGGGCTTCAGTCCGGTCAGGTTGCACAGTGCGGCGGGCTGGCGAATCGAGCCGCCGGTGTCGGTGCCGGTAGCGGCGGGCGCCAGGCCTGCGGCGACCGCCGCGGCTGACCCACCGGAAGAGCCGCCCGGCACGCAGTCGGTGTTCCAGGGGTTGCGCACCGGACCGTACCAGGAGGTTTCATTGGATGAGCCCATGGCGAACTCGTCCATATTGGTTTTGCCCAGCGTGATCATGCCGGCGCTGGCGATTTTTTTTACGATAGTGGCGCTGTAGGGCGCAATAAAGTTGTCGAGCATCTTCGAGGCGCAGCTGGTGCGAACACCTTCAGTGCAGAAAATATCCTTGTGGGCCAGCGGGATGCCATCGAGGATGGAGGCCCTTCCATTAGCACGGCGGGCGTCGGCGGTCTTGGCTTGGGCAATGGCCTGTTCTTCCATCACGGTGATATAGGCATTCACCGTTGGGTTGTGCTCGGCAATGCGGCTCAAAAAATGGCGGGTCAGCTCTTCGCTGGAAAACTGGCCGCTGTCCAGTCCATCCGCGAGCTCGCGTAGGGTTTTACTGTGCATGTTCACTGTGCTCGTCTGTTCGGGTGGGCGGGCTTATTCGATAACTTTGGGTACAAGGAAGAGGCCTTCTTCGCTCATAGGCGCCAGCGCCAGAAACTTTTCACGCTGATTTTCTTCGGTCACCAGGTCCGGGCGCAGGCGCTGGGTAGCATCGTGGGGGTTTGCCATGGGGGCAACGTCGCTGGTGTCCACGGCCTGCATCTGATCAACCATGCCGAGAATGTCGCTCAGGCGGCTGGCAACCTCGTCAACCTGATCCGGGGCGATGCGAATGCGCGCGAGATGCGCTATTTTTTCAATCTCTGAGGGGCCAACGGCCATGCGTCACCTGTCTGTATTCTGCTGTGTCTGTTAATGGCTGGCTCAAACACATGAAGTGTTGGTCAAGGAGCCAAAAATTCCATTCATCGGGAGCTGGGCGGGGGTGGCGACCAATCACCTCGGGAGCCCCGCGATTCAGGGCGGGTAAACTTATCATATTTGCGCCTTGCCCTGAATCCCCGCCGTTGATAGAGTTGCAGGGATTTATAGCGGTCGGCGTTAAAATATTAGAAAATAGCGGCTTTTCGCAGCGCTCCGGCTGTCTTAACCATGCCCGCTCCGGGTATCTACAGGTGAATTGCATAGATGTTCAAACGAATTCGTGGTCTGTTCTCAAACGACCTTTCAATCGATTTGGGGACGGCCAATACGCTGATTTATGTTCGCGATCAGGGGGTTGTACTGGATGAGCCCTCGGTTGTGGCCATTCGCGTTCACAATGGTCAGAAGACAGTCGAGGCAGTAGGGACTGAAGCCAAGCGCATGTTGGGTCGTACGCCCGGCAATATCACGGCCATTCGACCCTTGAAAGATGGTGTTATCGCCGACTTTCAGGTTACCGAGAAAATGCTGCAGCACTTTATTGCCAAAGTGCACCAGAACAGCATTATTCGACCCAGCCCGCGCGTGCTGGTGTGCGTGCCCTGTAAATCAACCCAGGTTGAGCGTCGCGCCATTCGCGAGTCGGCCCTGAGCGCCGGCGCTCGCGAAGTGCGTTTGATCGAAGAGCCGATGGCGGCGGCGATCGGCGCCGGTTTGAACGTTGAGGAGGCGGCCGGCTCAATGGTCGTTGATATCGGTGGTGGTACCACGGAGATCGCGATTATCTCCTTGAACGGTGTTGTGTACTCGGATTCGGTGCGGGTCGGCGGCGACCGCTTCGACGAGGCGATTGTCACCCACGTGCGCCGGACCTATGGCAGCCTGATCGGCGACGCCACGGCGGAGCGCATCAAGCAGGAAATCGGCTGCGCCTATCCGTTGGAAGAAGTCCGTGAGATTGATGTGCGTGGTCGCAACCTGGCCGAAGGTATTCCTCGCCGCTTTACCCTGAACAGCAATGAAATTCTGGAGGCTCTGCAGGAGCCTCTGTCGGTCATCGTGCAGGCGGTCAAGCGCGCGCTCGAGCAGTCGCCACCGGAACTGGCGGCGGATATCGCCGAGACCGGGATTGTCCTGACCGGTGGTGGTGCCCTGCTGCGCGGCATTGATCAGCTGATAGCTGACGAAAGTGCGCTACCGGTTATTGTGGCAGAAGATCCTCTGACCTGCGTTGCCCGTGGTGGCGGTCGGGCGATGGAGATCATGGAGAAACACCGACTGGACATGCTGTCGACGGAATAGGCTGTTGCGGGCTGGCGTGGGCCGGCCGCGCTCGGCTAAGGGAGCGACGCCATTAAACCGATATTCTCCTCGGATTCCTCAGCAGGTTTACGCCTGCTGATTCTCAGCGTTGTGGCCTTGCTGCTGGTGCATGCCGCCCGCAGCGGCTGGCTGGACAAACCGCTGGCCTATGTTTCCAGTATTTCCTTTCCCATTTACAAACTCACCGAAGTTCCCGGCGAAATTGGGCGCAGCCTTGAAGAGCTGTTTACCGGCCGCGAATCGCTGCGCGAAGAAAACGCACGATTGCGGGCCGAAGCGCTGGTATTGCAGGCCAAAACCCAAAAGCTGGCGTCGCTTCGCGCCGAGAATATTCGCCTGCGGGAGTTGCTGAATTCAGCCACCCACAAGGAAGAAAGCGTGCTGGTCGCCGAGGTGATCGGCCTGGCCGCAGATCCTTCAAGCCATATTATTGTGATCGACAAAGGTCTATCCCACGGGGTTAAAGAAGGCCAGGCGGTAATCGATGCTGAGGGTCTGGTTGGTCAGGTGGTCAACGTGGCCTATACCCACAGCCGGGTCATGATGATTACCGATACTACCCACGCCCTGTCGGTGCAGGTGAATCGCAACGGTGTGCGCGCCATTGTTGAAGGTTCGGGGCTGATTGATTTACTGGAGCTGAGCCACGTGGCCGCAACCACGGATATTCGGGTGGGCGATCTGCTGGTCAGTACGGGGCTGGGCGGGCGCTTCCCGGTGGGCTATCCGGTTGCCAGAGTGTCGGAAGTCACGATTGATCCGGGCGAGCCCTTCGCCATCGTCAAGGCGCGCCCACTGGCCCAGCTCGACAAGGCGCAGTTTGTGCTGCTGGTGTTCGCCCGCGAGGTAGGCGATGGATGATCGGGCGCACAGTTTCTGGGTGGTGTTGCTGACCCTGTTTGTTGCGCTGGCCCTGAGTGTTTACCCCCTGCCACTGTGGGCGCGCTGGTTTCGTCCGGACTGGGTTGTGATCGCGATTTGTTTCTGGGTTCTGTTCCTGCCCAATCGGGTCGGTGTCGGTGTGGCCTGGCTGACCGGTCTGGCAGTGGACGTACTGCACGGAGCCTATCCCGGACAGCACGCCTTTGCGCTGGCGGTAGTCGCCTACTTTGTTCAGATATCCCATCAGCGTCTGCGTATGTTTGGTTACCGCAAACAGTCGGTTTTCGTATTCTCCATGGTGGTTATTCACCTGTTGTTAGGCCAATGGGTGCAGAATCTGGTAGGTGTTGCCGACATCAGTCTTTTGCTTCTGGCCCAGGCCCTGATGAGCGCTCTTGTCTGGCCGCTGGCCCATGTGGCCATGACCTGGCTCAGCTACCGGTTTATTGTCAGTTGATGTTATCTCTCGATTCACCTCAGCTTATCCTCGGCTCCCAGTCGCCGCGCCGCCGGGAACTTCTTGCCCGGCTGGGCGTCCGTTTTAAGGTCATTTCCGCTGATATCGACGAAAGTCCGCTGCCGGATGAGGGCGCCCAGCATTGCGTTCGCCGTCTTGCTGAGGCCAAGGCGACGGCTATCTGGCAATGTCAGGATATAAGCCTGCCGATTCTAACCGCCGATACGGTGGTGGTTGTTGATGATCGCATTCTGGGTAAGCCGCGCGATAAAGCAGAGGCCTGCGCCATGCTGGAGCAGCTGAGTGGCCGTGAGCATCAGGTAATGACGGCGGTCTGTGTGCGCGATAGCAAGGGCCAGGAGAGTCTGCTTCAGACGAGCCGGGTCAGCTTTGCTACACTGACGGCGCAGGAAATACGCGCCTATGTGGCCACAGGCGAGCCGATGGACAAAGCGGGCTCCTATGCGATTCAGGGGCTTGCTGCCGCGTTTGTGCGCGAGTTGCAGGGCAGTTACAGCGGGGTGGTTGGCTTACCCCTGTTTGAAACCCGGCAGCTGTTGCACCGCTTTGGAATTAAAACCGCGCTATGAGTGAAGAGATACTGATCAATGTCACACCGATGGAGACCCGGGTAGCGGTTGTCGAAAACGGTGTGCTGCAGGAAATTTACATTGAGCGCACCCGGGCCAAGGGCATTGTCGGCAATATCTATCAGGGGAAAGTCGTTCGCGTGCTGCCCGGCATGCAGGCCGCCTTCGTCGATATCGGTCTGGAAAAGGCAGCCTTTATCCACGCCTCGGATATCGCCGCGCTGAAACCCGATGCCAGTGGTGAGCTGCCGGAAATTCGAACTGCAGTGCGTGAGGGACAAACGCTGACGGTGCAGGTCATCAAGGATCCGATCGGAACCAAGGGCGCCCGCCTGACGACCCATCTCTCGGTGTCCTCGCGCTACCTGGTGTATATGCCGGCAACCGACCATATTGGTATTTCCCATCGCATCGACGACGATGAAGAGCGTCAGCGTCTGAAGCAGCTGGTGGTCGACAGTGCCGTGGAAGAAGAGGAGGGAGTGCGCGGCGGCTATATTATCCGTACCGCAGCGGAAGGTTGCGGGGACGAGGAAATCGCCGCCGATACCCGCTTTCTGCAGCGCTTGTGGCAAGCGGTAGACCGGCGCCGGAAACGCGATTCTGCACCGTCAATCATCTACGAAGACCTGCCGTTGTTTATGCGTACCATGCGCGATCTGGTGCGGCCGGGGCTGGAGAAAATCCGCATCGATTCCCGCGAAAGCCACCAGCGGGTGGTGGACTTTGCCAAGGACTACGTGCCGGAGATTCTTCCTATCCTCGAATACTACCCGGGTGAGCGTCCGATCTTTGACCTCTACAGTGTTGAAGAGGAAATCCAGCGAGCACTGGATACCAAAGTGGAGCTGAAGTCCGGCGGCTATCTGATCATTGATCAGACTGAAGCCATGACCACCATTGATGTGAATACCGGTGGCTTTGTCGGGCATCGCAATCTGGAAGAAACCATCTTCAAGACCAACCTGGAAGCGGCTACGGCGCTGGCGCGACAGCTTCGGGTACGCAATCTCGGCGGTATCATTATTATTGATTTTATCGATATGAACGATCCGGAACATCGCCGCCAGGTGTTGCGCGCATTGGAAAAGTCGATGGATCGGGATTACGCCAAAACCAGCATCACCGGTGTGTCGGAGTTGGGTCTGGTGGAGATGACGCGCAAGCGCACCCGTGAGAGCCTCGAGCATGTTCTTTGCG
Organism: Litorivivens sp.; assembly: GCF_041624475.1. Lineage (GTDB taxonomy): Bacteria > Pseudomonadota > Gammaproteobacteria > Pseudomonadales > Spongiibacteraceae > Litorivivens. Next base: position 18,867 of record NZ_JBFJUX010000020.1, on the reverse strand, counting down.
AACCGTGCAAATACTGCTCGGGGCGTGGTTCACTGAAGTCGCCTGAAACCGTGTGTTATGAAATCTTTCGAGAAATTCTGCGCGAGGCGCGGGCTTACGAAAGCGACCGTCTGATGGTGCTGGCCTCACAGGAAGTGGTGGACCGGCTGTTGGACGAAGAATCGGCGAATGTCGCTGATCTGGAAGAGTTTATCGGCAAGGCCATACAGTTTCAGGTCGAAGCGATCTATACCCAGGAACAATTCGATGTGGTTCTGCTGTAAATTGCCGCGGAGTTGGCCTACGCGATGAATTTCGTGTCGAAACTGTTTCGCATTCTCTATCGCAGCGGCTGGGCGCTGGCGGTTACGGTGCTGGTACTGCTGGCGCTATATTCCAGTGCCGGGCGCTATTTTATACAGTTTTTGCCCGATTACAGCGATCGGCTGGTTCAGCTCGTCAAGGAGCGCACCGACGCCGATTTGTCTTTATCCCGTCCAGTCGCCGGGTGGACCGGACTGTCCCCCCTTCTGAAAGTCGAATCGCTCTCCTTAAGCCGCGCTGGCGTGACTGCGGTTACCCTCAGTGGTGCCCATGTCAAGGCCGGGCTGCTCTCGGGCATGCTGACCCGAGGCAGTGTCGATATTCTGGAGTTGCGGGCCGACCGGGTCGATTTGCACCTGCATCAGGACGAGGATGGCAACTGGCGTTTCGCCGGCCAGCCGCTGGCGAGTGAGGAGCCGGCCAAGCTGGATCTGCTGTCAATTGTTATGGGAATCCGTGAGGCAGAGGTCAAGGCTCTGTCCTTGGTTCTGCACTACGCCAACGGCGAGCAGGCCAACCTCTGGGGGCAGCGGCTGCGGCTGGCAGGTGACAGTGGTTTTCGTCGGCTTAAGGCGGGGCTGGGTATTGAGGGCTCACGTCCGACCCGACTGATCGCGGAGCTTGCCGGTGATCCACGCAGTGACCGCTTCAAATTCAAGGCTTACCTCCGCCTTGAGAACAGTTCCTTTGCCACCGTCGCGCCATTGTTGGGGCGTTATCAGCCGCTGGCCGACGTCGAGGGGAACGGCGAACTCTGGTTTACCCTTAACGGTAATCTTCAGGCGCAGTGGCAGGGACAATTGCGGGTTCCGAAGCTAGTGGTCGGCAAACTCTGGGAAAGTAACCATGAGGTGACCAGTGCGGGGTTTGAGTTTGCCGGTCATCTGGTTAACGGCCGGGCGAAAACCTGGTTTTCCCGTCTCGATTTTTATTGGGAGGATCAGTATGTCGATTGGGGAGGCCTGCGGTTCAGTTTTGCCACTGACGCGCCTGACACACTGCGACTGGTGCTGCCTTCTCTGGATATTGGCCTGAACCAGCGGCGATTGATCAATTCCGGGGCGCTGCCCCCGAAGCTGGCGGATGTGCTGTCAGAGCTCGCGCCTCAAGGGCTTATACGAAACCTGAAGGTAGATGTACCGCTGGACAATCTCGACGACCTGCGTGTTGCCGGCGAGCTGTCTTCGCTGGTGTTGGAGTCCTGGCGCAATGCACCTTCGGTGCGCGGTTTGAATGGTTATATCGAAGCCGGGGTCAAGGGTGGCGAGCTGACCATCGACAGTGGCCGTTTTTTGCTCGGCCTGCCACCGGTCTATCGAGAGCCGCTGGAATTCGCCTCGCTGGCAGCGCGCCTGCAGTGGAAGATATCGGATACCCAGCTGCGTATTCGCAGCGGTCTGATTCGAGCCCATGATGGCGACGGTCGTATTGGTGGGCGGATCGCTTTGACTCTGCCGTTGAGCGCCGACACTGAAGAAGAGCCGGAAATGGCACTGTTGGTGGGCTTGAGCAATGCGGACGCCAGTCAGCGCCACCAGTACCTGCCAGCGGCACTCAGCGACGGCCTGCGCCGCTGGTTGGACGAAAGTATAGTGCGCGGTCGCATTGCTGCGGCGGGCTTTATGTTTAACGGCTCACTGAAAAACCCGGAGCAGCGTAGTTTGCAACTGGCGGTGGATGGCCGCGATTTTGCGCTGGATTATCACCCGGACTGGCCCGGGCTCGCCAAAGCTGATGTGGATCTTCTGCTCGACGGCGATCAGGTGCATGTGCGCACAGATCGGGCTCAGATCTACCAGGATGTGGCATTGAATGATATCGATGTGAGCATCGGCAGCGCGGCGGACTCGACCGTTCTGCTCAAGGTCAAGGCAAAAGCCGATGCGCCCTTGATCTCTGCCTTGCGGGTATTGCGCGAATCGGCTTTGCGCGAGCAGATCGGCTCGGCCTTTGACGAGTGGTCGGGCCAGGGGCGGGTGGAGGCAGCCCTGGATTTGAATATTCCCCTGTCGGATGGCCTTGCACCGCAGGCGCGTGTTCACGCCAATGTGCTGGCGGATTATGTAGAGCTGGAAAACCTGCGCCTGCGACTGGACAAGGTTCGCGGTCCGCTGGTGTTTGACTCGGCAACGGGGCTAAACGGTCGCGATATTCAGGCAGAGGTATTTGGCCGGCCGGCATCGATTAACGTCAGCCAATCACCCGGCAAGCCGGTACTGGTCAATGCCAAAGGGCGCGCCGATGTGCACAGCGTGCGCGACTGGTTGCAGCAACCTCTGATTGGTTTTGCCCAGGGTGAAGCCGCCTACAACGTGGATATTTCCGTGGGGGACGAGCGCGCACACCTCAAGGCGTCTTCGGACCTGTTTGGCGTGGCTATCGACCTGCCGCCGCCGCTGGGCAAGCCGATGCGAGAATCGCGCTTGCTGGAACTGGATATTCCGCTGAACCGGCAACCGCTGCAGATTGACGTGACCATCGATCGGCTTGGGCGCCTTTTGCTCGGCTTTGACGACAGCCAGCAGTTCTCCGGTGGCAGCTTTGCTATCGGCAATCACCCCATACCGCCTCCACCGCGCGGCTTGTTCGCAGTGGTGGGTGAATTGCCGTCGGCGAATCTCGACGCCTGGCTTGCGGTGATGGACCGCTTTCAGTCTATGGGCGGAAAAGAAAGTGGCGACCCGCTGCCGATTGTGGTGGAGAACGTAAAAGTTGATGCCTTTGAAGCGTTGGGCAGCGTCTGGGAGTCGGTGACGCTCAATGCTGATAACGGGGCGAAAGGGCAGCAGCCCTGGCAATTCACCGTCTCGTCGCCGCGCGTGGATGGCCGCATAATCGTGCCGCGTGCGGCGCCGCTGAATATTGAACTGAGCCGTTTGCAATTACCGGCGACCACGCCAGCACCGGCAAGCGCGGACGGCGCGCCACGCTCCCTGTTGGCTTCGGTGCAGCCAAAGCTTTTGCCCGAGCTGGATTTTTCCGTGTCGCAGTTGATTGTGGGCGACAAACCCTGGGGCAGCCTGGCCTTTGCCATGCGCAAGCGTGAGCAGGGTGTGGTCTTGCGTAACTTGAGCGGCAATCTTCGCGGTCTGCAGCTGGGTGCAGATGGTCGGCCGCTGGAGCTGGTCTGGCAGCGCACCGCAAACGGTGACTCGACCCGACTGGCAGGCCGAGTTGCGGTGAAAGATATCGGCAATGTGCTCAGGAACTGGGAGTTCGAGCGGGTCATGGAAAGCCGCAGCGGACAGGTGGACATGGATCTGCAATGGCCCGCGGCACCGGATCTGTTTAGCCCTCAGGGGCTGAGCGGTACCACAACCCTGAGTTTCGACAACGGCCGCTTCCTGCGCGGCTCTGAGGCGGCCTCGGGCACGCTGCGCATGGTGGGAATACTCAATTTTGCCAACGTGATCCGCCGCCTGCAGTTTGATTTCAAAGATGTGTTTGAAAAGGGCATTCACTACGACCGAATTAGAGGTGGGATGAACTTTCAGAGCGGGCTGATGAGCATGCCAAAGGGTCTTGAAATTGAGGGACCGTCATCCAACTTCAAGATTTCCGGTTCACTCGACTTCAATACTGATCTGACCGACATGAAGCTTCTCGCCACGCTGCCCTTGAGCAGTAACCTGCCTTGGGTGGCTGCCTTTATTGCAGGGCTGCCAGCGGCGGCGGGGGTCTATATCGCCAGTAAAGTGTTTGAAGAGCAGGTGGATAAGGCCTCGACCCTGGAGTATTCCGTGAAAGGGCCCTGGCAAAATCCGCAGCTGGAATTTATTGGCTTGTTTGGCGAGCGACTGCCCGAAGGGGGCGATAGTTCGCGCAAGAAAATGCGCGGGCCGGGCAATCGATGACAGCGCGCGTTGCGGCCATTCAAATGGTGAGCCGCCCCGAGGTGGCTATCAACCTGGCGCGGGCATCGAGTTTGATTGCGGAAGCGGCCGGGCAGGGCGCAGAGCTGGTGGTGTTGCCGGAAGCCTTCGCGACCTTTGGCGATCGCGCAGCGGTAGCCCACACTGCCGAGCGTGAAGCCGACAGCGGTAACCTGCAACAGTGGCTGGCGGCCCAGGCGCGACAGCATAGTGTGGTGCTTGTGGGCGGCACCATTCCTGTCGCCAGTGACGATGGACGGGCGTGGGCAGCCTGTCTGGTGTTTGATGCCGCCGGCGAGTGTTTGGGGCGCTACGACAAGCTGCATTTGTTTGATGCAAGCGTCGGCGACGAAACCGGGCGTTATTGTGAGTCTCGTGACTATCGTCCCGGCGCGCAGCCGCTGGTGGTCGATACTGCGCTGGGCAGGTTGGGACTCGCGGTCTGTTTTGATCTGCGCTTTGCGGCGCAGTTTCAGTGGCTGCATGCCCAGGGCGCGGACATGATTGCGGTGCCGTCGGCGTTTACCAGGCGCACCGGCCTTGCCCACTGGCTGCCCCTGCTGCGGGCGCGGGCCATCGAAACCCAGTGTCTGATAATTGGCGCGAATCAGGGCGGAGAGCACAGCGCTACGCGCAAAACCTCGGGTGGTTCTGCGGTGGTGGATGCCTGGGGCGAGGTGCTGGTGGAGGCCGGCTTCGGTGAAGCCGCGTTAACGACAAACTGGGATAAAGCGCGCCAGTCGATAATTCGGGAGCAGATTCCGGTGGTCGGGCGCAGTCGCTTTTCGGTTGCCTGGGAATCGGATGATGAGGCAGGCCCTACCAGCCCTGCTTGAGGCTGTCTTCTTTCAGATCGCGCAAATAACGAAACAGCTCGCGGGCGCTTTTCGGCGGCTGTTTGCGCTCCGCTTCCTGTTTTGCTCTTGTTACCAGCTGTCGCAGTTTCTGACGGTCGGCGCCGGGCAACTCTGATTTCAAGGCGTCTATTGCCGGCATGCCCTCCTCAATCAATCGGTCGCGCCAGGCTTCCAGTTCATGGAAACTGCGATCCAGCTGCTGCACCTTTTCACGGCGTTCCTGCATCGCCACTTCGAGCTCATCGGTATCGAGCTTGCGCATCAGTTTGCCAATGTACTGGTACTGGCGGCGCAGAGCCTCCCGACTTTTGATCCGGCGTGAAGTGGCAATGGCTTCCTTTAGCTCATCGGGGACTGGCATCTGCGCCAGTTCGCCCTTGGGAAGGGTGGCTACTTCCTCGCCCAGCGCTTGAATAGCGGCGCTCTGGCGCTTTTTCTCGGATTTGCTCGGGCGCTCGTCGTGATCCCGCGCGTCGCTATCGTGAAAGTCGTCTGTCATGACATCTCTTATGCGTAAAAGTAAGTCGCGAGCCCGAGAAAGGACATAAAGCCGATCACGTCGGTCACCGTGGTGAGGGCGACACCGCCGGCCAGTGCGGGATCAATTTTCAGTTTTTGCATGATCATTGGCAGCAACGCCCCAGCCAGGGCCGCGGTAATCAGGTTGATGATCATGGCGGCGGCAATGATAAAGCCAATGGTCCTGTCGTCAAACCAGAGCGTAGCTGCGATCGCGACCACCACCGCCCAGATCAGGCCGTTGATGGCGCCGACCAGCACTTCGCGGTTAATCAGCCAGCGGCTGTTGTTCTTGCTGATATGACCCAGCGCCATACCGCGAATGACCACGGTCAGGGTCTGGGTGCCGGCGACGCCGCCCATGCTGGCAACGATGGGCATCAGCACGGCCAGCGCTACCACTTTGTCGATGGTGCCTTCAAACAGGTTGATGACCGCCGAGGCTATAAAGGCGGTAATCAGGTTAATGCCCAGCCACATGGCACGCCGCGGGGCCGCCTTCATGACCGGTGCGAAGGTGTCTTCGTCCTCGTCGAGGCCGGCCATACTCAGCAGCGAATGGTCGGCGTTTTCGCGGATAACGTCGACCACGTCGTCGATAGTGATACGACCGACCAGGCGGCCGGCGCTGTCGACCACTGGTGCCGACACCCAGTCGTGTCGTTCAAACAGTTTCGCCACTTCGGTGTCGGGCATGGACGCGGGAATGGCGTCCATGTCTGTGCTCATGACTTCGCGCACGGTAACGCTCGGGTCGGACACCAGAATGCGTCGCAGCGGCAGTATGCCGATGTATTCGTCGGAGCGGCTGACCACGATCAGGTGGTCGGTCATTTCCGGCAGGTTTTCGTGGCGGCGCAGGTAGCGCAGGGTGACATCGAGGGTGATGTTGGGCCGAACCGTAATGGTATCGGTGTTCATCAGACCGCCGGCGGTGTCCTCGTCATAGGCGAGAATGTGCTCAACCCGCTGTCGGTCCTGATGGTCCATCGACGACAGCACTTCCTGGATTACCCGGTCCGGAAGCTGCTGCAGAATATCGACCAGATCGTCCGCTTCGAGGTTTTCGGCGATGGCCGCCACTTCCTCGGCATCCATCTCCTTCAGGAACTGGGCCTGCACCTCATCGTTGAGGTACTGGATGATGTCGCCTTCGGTTTCCAGGTCGATCAATTGCCAGAGAATGGCGCGGATTTTCGGTGGCGTGGATTCCAGCAGGTGGGCGACGTCGGCTGGCGGCAGGCTGTTGAGCATGCGCCGAATAGGCAGAAATTCACCGCTGCTCAGGGCTGCGTTGAGTTCTTCCAGATGGCTCTGCGTCTGCTTGTTGTCGCCACTCTGCGCCATTAAAACATCCCGGAGAAAGAAGGTTTGCTGCTGAAGGCGATTATCCTTGAAAGATTATCTTTCAACAACTTGCGAGCACGGGCTAATTCACCCTGTTAGCTTTTAGCGCTTACTCGCCTTCGTCAAAGCGGCGGTTGATCAAATCGCAAATGGCATCGAGGGCTTCCTGCTCGTCTTCGCCCTTGCACTCAAGCTCCAGTTCGGTGCCCTTGGCGGCGGCCAACATCATAATCGACATGATGCTTTTGCCATCGACGGACTGGCCGTTGGCCTGCACCGTCACTTCGCTGGCGAAGGAGGCCGCAGTGGAGACAAACTTGGCTGCCGCACGCGCATGCAGGCCGAGTTTGTTGATAATAGTAATTCGGGTTTTCGCCATGGCCGGTCCTGTTGTTGAATGGTGCAACGAAAGGGTCAACCCGGTGTGTCGTGCTGCTGCTTGCGGCCCTGCAGTTCCCGGTGTCGGATCTGCAGATTGTAGGGTTGCTCGGCCATTGCCTTGGCCAGCTTCTCGGCCATGTATACTGAGCGATGTTGCCCACCGGTGCAACCGAGGGCGATGGTGACATAGCTGCGGTTGCCCTTGGCAAGTTCGGGCAGCCAGGTGGTGAGAAAGTCGCGAATCATCACGAGCATGCGCGCCACATCCGGCTTTTCTTCCAGAAACTTCTGCACCGGTTCATCCTGGCCGGTCTGGGCGCGCAGGCTTTCGTCCCAGTGCGGATTAGGCAGCATGCGCAGGTCAAACACAAAGTCCGCATCGACCGGCAGACCGCGCTTAAAGCCAAAGGACAGTATCTGCACCGTCATGCCGAGGGCTTCACCTTCAATCAGTCGTTCGCGAATGGCGCTGCGCAATTCGTGAATGGTCAGGCCGCTAGTGTCGATGGTCAGGTCGGCGGCCATCAAAATGGGTTCGAGCCGCTGGCGTTCGGTGTGCAGGGCTTCGGCCAGTGCGACCTGTTTGTTGCTGAGTGGGTGGCGGCGGCGGGTTTCACTGAAGCGTTTGACCAGGGTTTGGTCGTCGGCGTCGAGCACCACGATTTGCAAATCGACGAAGGGCTTGATCTGCGCCATTATTTCATCGAAGTGGGCCAATTCCGCCGGCGTGTTGCGGGCATCAATGCAGACCGCCGCGTGGTGATATTCGCTTTGTGTACTGGCCGACAGTTCGCGCACCAGATCCCCCAGCAGTGACAGCGGCAGGTTGTCGATGCAGAAGTAGCCCTCGTCTTCGAGCTGGTTGAGGGCGGAGCTTTTGCCAGAGCCGGAACGGCCACTGATGATGACCAGCTTCATGGGGTGTGGAATTCGATAGCGTTTTGAAAAAGCTGCTGGGCGTCTTTCGAGGCGCGCAGACGCTCGCGGTAAGCCGGGGTGTTGAGGCGCTCGGCGATGCTTGACAGGGCCTTGAGGTGCTCGTCGTGACCTTCTTCCGGGGCGACCAGAGCAAACAGGATGTCGACTGGCTGGTCGTCAACCGACTCGAAACCGACGGGTTCATTCAGGGTAATCAATGCACCGACAATGCTTGAGCAGTTGGATACCCGGCAGTGGGGAATAGCTACGCCAAATCCGATACCGGTGCTGCCGAGACGTTCGCGATTGAGCAGGTGAGTATAGATTTCCTGCGCATCGAGGGCGGGAACATCATTGCTAATGAACTGGGCGAGATCTTCGAGCAGGCGCTTTTTGCTAGTGCTTTTAGCACCGCAATAAGTTCGCTCGGGTGTGAGAAAGTGCTCTAACTGCATGAATCCTGGGTTTCCTGGGCAGTGGCGGTGCGGCGAAGCCCGGAGGCTTCGCGCCCGTGCGAACACTCAGTGTCCGCGGTTCTTTTCTTTGTGTTTGATCAGCTGGCGATCGAGTTTGTCCGCCAGTTGATCGATGGCGGCGTACATGTCTTCTGACTCCGAGGCGGCAAACAGGTCGGCCCCGGCCACGTGGACTGTGCCCTCGGCCTTTTGTATCAGTTTTTCAACGGTGAGGGTGACATCCGTATTGGTGATATTGTCGAAATGGCGCTGGAGACGGGTAAGTTTATTGTTTACATATTCGCGCATGGCTGGTGTTACGTCGACATGATGACCGCTTACAGTGATTTGCATAAATCGCTCCTTATCGTATCAATGCCAACCGAACCCGGGCTGCGCCTCGGTTTCGGAATGTGCCGGACCGCTCCGGCAATTTCAGACCAGTCGTTTCCGCTCGTTTGAGGGCGGAATCATCATCGCTTCGCGGTACTTGGCGATGGTGCGTCTGGCGACCTGAATTCCCTGCTCGGCGAGCAGCCCGGTGATCTTGCTGTCGCTGAGCGGTTTTCTCGGATTTTCCGCTGCGACCAGTTTCTTGATCAGGGCGCGTATCGCCGTCGATGAACACTCTCCGCCGGCGTCGGTCGACACATGGCTGGAGAAAAAGTATTTCAGTTCGTAGATGCCACGCGGGGTGTGCATATACTTCTGGGTAGTGACCCGCGAGATAGTGGACTCGTGCATTTCCACGGCCTCGGCAATATCGTGCAGTATCATCGGCTTCATGGCTTCATCGCCATATTCCAGAAAGCCGCGCTGGTATTCAACTATTTTGCTGGCCACTTTCATCAGGGTTTCATTGCGGCTCTGCAGGCTTTTCAGAAACCAGCGCGCCTCTTGCAGGTTGTCCCGAATGTAGGAGCTGTCAGCGCCGCTGCAGCGCTTGCTCAGCGATGCGTAGTGGTCGTTGATGCGCAGCTTGGGTGCGATATCGGGGTTAAGCTCAACCACCCAGCTGCCCTCCCGTTTACTGACAAACACGTCGGGTACCACATACTCCGTGTCCGACGGCGAGATCATCACCCCGGGACTGGGATTGAGGGTCTGGATCAACTTCAGTACTTGCTTGAGCTGGTCTTCGGTAATCCGTGCCCGGCGCAGTAACTGGTTATAGTCGTGCGAACCCAGCAAGTCGAGGTGGTTGCTGACGATATCCTTGGCGGGCTTGAGCCATTCTGTCGATTCGGGCAGCTGCTGGAGCTGGATCAACAGACATTCCCGCAGATCACGGGCCGCGACACCCGGCGGGTCAAACTGCTGTACCCGATGCAGTACGGCAATGATTTCGTCTTCGTCGATTTCCAATTCCGGGTTGTCGGCCACGCTGGCGAGAATGTCTTCCACGCTGCAGGTGAGCCGGCCATCGGGGGCAACGGCGTCGATAATCGCCAGCGCGATGATCCGGTCGATATCGGACATGCGGCTCAGGTTGAGCTGCCAGCGCAGGTGATCCTGCAGGGACTCGTCGGAGCTGCTGCGCGAGACAGCATCGAAGTCGGGGTTGTCGGAGCTGTTCTGGCGAGTCGAAGGGGCCGAGGGCTGGTAGATATCATCCCAGCGGCTGTCCACCGGCAAGTCATCCGGGATGCCATCGTTCCAGGTTTCATCAACCCCGGTGCTGTCCTGGTCGGCGCTGTTTGCAGTCGGTTCGGTATCCTTGGGCGCGGTGTTGTCGCGTTCCGGCTCTGGGGTCTCGTCCTCGCTGATCTCCAGCATGGGGTTGGAGTCGATGGCGGCCTGGATTTCCTGTTGCAGATCGAGAGTGGAAAGTTGAAGTAGTTTAATCGCTTGCTGCAGCTGGGGTGTCATGGTCAGCTGTTGGCTGACTTTGAGCTGTAGCGATTGTTTCATAAGCGTTTGACTACCACTGATACCACTGAGTGACGAGAGATGTTTTTACGCATCTGTTATTGCAGTGTAGTCCGCCCTTGGAGGCCCTGCAATACCCGTGCCGAATTGTGTAAATTGTGAGCAAAAAGAGTGCAAGGATTACCCTGCAAGCACACAAATGGGCTAGAGCGTGAACTGGTGCCCGAGATAGATGTCCTTGACGACCGGGTCGTTCAACACCGTTTCGGCATTGCCTTCGGCAACGATCTTGCCTTCGCCGACAATGTAGGCTTTTTCACAGATATCCAGCGTTTCACGAACATTGTGGTCGGTAATCAGTACGCCAATGCCACGGCGCTGCAGATGACGAATGATGTCCTTGATGTCATTGACAGAAATCGGATCGACGCCAGCGAAAGGCTCGTCCAGCAGGATGAATTTGGGCTCTGTAGCCAGGGCTCGGGCAATCTCCACCCGTCGCCGTTCGCCGCCCGACAGCGCCATACCCGCAGAGTCACGGATGTGGGTAATGTGGAACTCCTGCAGCAGGCTTTCCATCATGCCTTTGCGTTCTTTGCGAGTCAGTTCTTTGCGGGTTTCGAGAATGGCCATGATATTGTCGGCCACCGACAGCTTGCGAAAAATTGAGGCTTCCTGCGGCAGGTAGCCCAGTCCGACCCGCGCCCGGCCGTGAATGCTTTCGCCGGTGACATCCTGGCCGTCAATACTGATCCGGCCCTTGTCGGCATTGACGATGCCGACAATCATGTAGAAGCAGGTGGTCTTACCGGCGCCATTCGGGCCGAGCAGACCGACAATTTCGCCGCTGTGAATGCTGAGGGAGACATCGCGGATAATCTGGCGGCCCTTATAGGCCTTGGCGAGGTTGTCGGCTCTGAGTTCCGCCATCTTATTGCTCGCTGCTCTCGGTGGGTTCGGGGAGGGTGGGCCGGCTCGACGTTTCGCTGCCCGGTTCGGCGGCGCGCGGCTGCAGGGTCATATTGACCCGCTCCGGATTTTCGCCCTTGTCACCTTCGGCGATGACCGTCTGCTGCTGGCTGTCGTAGGTGATCCGGTTACCCCGGATCTCCGAACCCTGCTGGCGGATCAGGGCCTTCTGAGTCAGGATGACTTTGCCGCTCCCCACGAAGTACTCAATACTTTTTGCTTCGGCGCGCACACTGTCACCATTCTGTGCAAGCTGGGCGGGTTGGCCAATGGCGAGGATGCGGTTTACCTGCCTGTTCTGTTCATCAATGGTCAGCTTGTCTGCCTGAATGGTCAGCGCGCCCTGGCGCAACTCGACCCGACCTTCATACACGCCCTGACCGTTTTCATAGCTGGCCCGATCGGCGCTGATATTAATCGGGGCGCGGTTGTCGGGTTTTAAGGATTCCTGGCTAAAGGCGACACTTGCGCCAAGCAGCAGGATGAATAACCAGCGGCGATCAGGGTTTGTCATAGACCCCCCTCACGTCAGCGAGAAAGACCACCTGTTCTGACTGCATGGCAGCGTGCATTCCTGTGGCGGTAGTGGTGGCATTGGGGCTGGTGAAGCGCACTGGCGCGCGGGTGTCGATAGTGCTGTTGCGGATATCCAGCGTCAGGGCGGTGGTGATGATTTTGGCTTCGTGAATAAAGTCTTTCACAAGCACATCCTGTTCCAGGTCAAGCTGCTGCCCGTCTGCAGCCAGCATGCCGCGCCGGGCGGTTGCGGTCCAGGCCTGGGTGTTGTTCTTGATGCCGTGGTAAATCGGTGAGAGCAGTAGTATCTCGCCGTTGTGCTGGCGGTTGGCCCGATCTGCCTGCCAGCGATAGGCGATACTGCCGTCGCTGCGAAAGGTAGTGCCTTCCGGCTCAAGCAGATAGGAGTCAAAGCGGCGCAGAACCTGCAGGTCCTCGCGGCCACCCATCACAATTTTGCCGCTTTCGCCGTATTCGATAAAAGACAGAAGCAGAGCGCCAAGGCCAATCAGCCCGGCAAACAGAGACAGGTTGCGAATTTGGCGCGTCTTGCGGCGGCGATCTCTGCGCATGATTACAGGTAGTGTTCCCAGCGTTCCAATAGGGTGTCCTGCGCCTTCATAATCAGCTCGCAGGCCTCGCGTACGGCCCCGCGACCACCGGCCGCTTCGGTCTGCCAGTCGGCGTGCTGGGCGACAAAGGGGTGGCCGTTGGCGACGGTAATACCGAGCCCGGCGGCGCGAATGGCGGCCAGATCGGGCAGGTCGTCGCCAATATAGGCAATGGCGGACAGAGGGAGTTCCAGATCCTCACACAGTTCTCGCAGCGCGGTGAGTTTATCTTCGCGTCCCTGGTAGATGGTGGTGATCTTGAGTTCTCCAGCGCGCCGCGCCACCAGGTCGGATACCCGGCCGGTGATAATCGCGGTGTCGATGCCAGTGTCGCGCAGCAGCTTGATGCCGAGCCCGTCCAGTATGCTGAAGGCTTTGATTTCTTCGCCGCTGTTGCCGAAATACAGGCTGCCATCGGTCAGCACGCCGTCCACGTCAGTGACCAGCAGGCGCACGGCTTTGGCTTTATCCATCACATCCTGCATCAGGCGACACCCGCGCGCAGTATGTCGTGCAGGTGAACAACGCCAACCGGGTGGTCATCGTCGTCTACCACTATGAGTGCGGTGATTTTGCGGGTTTCCATGATGTAAAGTGCTTCGGCGGCGAGCATGCCGGGATGGACTCGCTGCGGATTACTGGTCATGGCCTCGTCGATGGTCGCGTTCTGGATATTCAGGCCCTGATCGATGGCGCGGCGCAGGTCGCCGTCGGTAAACAGCCCCAGCAGCACGCCCGATGGGCTCTGCACGGTGGTCATGCCCAGTGCCTTACTGCTCATTTCCAGCAGGGCGCTGGTCAAAGGCGTGCCGCTGAGCACGGTCGGGATTTCGCTGCCGGTGTGCATGATGTCGTCCACCTTCAGCAGGAGCTTACGGCCCAGTGCGCCGCCCGGATGAGAAAAGGCAAAATCTTCAGCGGTGAAACCGCGGGCTTCCAGCAGGGCGATGGCCAGTGCGTCACCGAGCACCAGCGCCACGGTGGTACTGGAGGTCGGCGCCAGCCCCAGCGGGCAGGCCTCTTCGCTGACGCTGGCATCGAGGTGGGCCTGAGCCGCGGTGGCCAGTTCGGACTGGGGATTGCCGGTCATGGAGACCAGCGGCACGCTGAGCCGTTTCAGCAGGGGCAGCAAGGTGATTACCTCCGCTGTGGAGCCGGAGTTGGAAAGGGCGAGGACGGCATCCTGGGCAGTGATCATGCCCATGTCGCCGTGACTGGCTTCTCCGGGGTGCACGAACATGGCCGGGGTGCCAGTGCTGGCCAGAGTGGCGGCGATCTTGCGAGCGATGTGGCCGGACTTGCCCATGCCGGTGACGACCACCCGCCCCTTGCAATTCAGCAGGACTTCACAGGCTTCGTTGAACTGGGCGTCAATGCGCTCTGACAGAGCCGCTACCGCGGCGCTTTCCATGGCAATGGTTCTACGGGCTGATGTCAGGTAGTCGACAGACATGCTTTTTGCTTTACTCGCAAGAATTTATCGGCAATTGGCTACCATCGGTAGGCAATAGGCCGATATGATAAGAGGGCGGGGCCTAAATTCATAGCGCCGCGCGGGGAGCGATTTCCCGACTGTGAGGTCAAAGTGGATCAGACGCCTTGAAAAGTGGCGCAGAAGACAACTAAACGGAGTTGCAATGACGATGTTTCGAAAACTGATTTCTCTGGTGAGCGTGGCTGTAATGGGCTTGGGCGTCTCGTTCAGCTGGTCTGCCGAGCAGGCAGGCAAGCAGGGCCCCTACGAAGTAGTCGCGGAAACCACGAGCCGTGTCACCAAGGTCATAGAAGAGGCGCGCAGCTATGTGGATAAGAATCCGCAGCGCTTCTACGACGAAGTGGAAAAAATTCTGGCCGATGTGGTCGATTTTCCCAGCTTTGCACGCGGTGTCATGGGTAAGTACGGCAGCAAGCGCTACTACGATACCCTGTCTGATGCCGAGAAAAAGAAATTCCGCGAGCGTGTGGAGCGTTTTACTGAAACCTTCCAGGATCGCCTGATCCAGACCTATGCCAAGGGCCTGCTGGCTTTCGACGGCAACCGCATTGAGGTTCTGCCCCTGGCTGAAGATGCCGTGACCGACGGCAGCGTCAATGTTGAGCAGCATATTTATGGCAATGCGCCACAGCCCTATGTGGTGTATTACAAGCTCAAGCAGAGTCGTGACGGCGAATGGAAGCTGCGCAATGTCAGCATTGAGGGGGTCAATCTGGGGCGCACCTATCAAAGCCAGTTCAGTTCGGCCGTGCGCCGCCACAACGGTGATATCGACAAGGTTATCGAAAACTGGGAGGTCTCGCCGGAAGTGGCGGTCGGCGACGAGAGCGACGACGCCTGATTCAATAGCGGGGCTGGGCTGATCTGCGTCGATAGCCATTGCCCCGCCAATTGCGTACAATTCGCCGCCTGATTTTTACGAGAATTGCCCATGTTGATCGACGCTATCAAATCCCGACTGAGCTCCGAATTTCCGGGCTGCGACATTGAAGCGCAGGCCGACGGTAACCACTGTCACGTACACATTGTGGGCGATGTGTTTGAGGGGCTGCGCTCCGTCAAGCGTCAGCAGATGGTTTACGCTGCCCTCAATGAGTGGATTGCCGACGGCAGTGTCCACGCGGTTCACATGAACCTTCAGACACCGGCCGAGGCCCGGGCCTGATCGCCCGAACGATTACCTACTGGGGAACACCATGGACCGTTTGTTAATTCGCGGCGGCAAGCGCCTCGATGGCGAGATTCGCATTTCCGGCGCGAAAAATTCGGCGCTGCCCATTCTGGCGGCAACGCTGTTGTGCGACGAGCCCGTCACCATCCGCAATCTGCCTCACCTGCACGACATCACCACCATGATCGCGCTGCTGCGCTGCATGGGGGTGGAGCTGATTATCGATGAAAAGCTCAGCATCGAGGTGCACGCCGAAACCATTACCGATCTGACAGCACCCTACGAGCTGGTTAAAACCATGCGCGCGTCGATTCTGGTGCTCGGCCCGCTGCTGGCCCACTTCGGCGAAGCCCATGTGTCCTTCCCCGGTGGCTGCGCCATCGGCAGTCGGCCGGTGGATTTGCACCTGCGCGGGCTCGAAGCCATGGGCGCGCGTATTGAGGTCGACGAGGGCTACATTCACGCCTACCGCGACGGTCGCCTGAAAGGCGCGCATATCTTTATGGATATGGTTACTGTGGGCGGTACCGAAAATGTCATGATGGCCGCAACATTGGCGGATGGTCGCACGGTAATTGAAAACGCGGCGCGCGAGCCCGAAGTGGTGGACCTGGCGAACTGCCTGAATGCGATGGGCGCAAAAATCACCGGCCACGGCACCGACACCATTACCATCGACGGTGTGGAGGGCCTGAAGGGCTGCGACTATGCGGTGATGCCTGATCGCATTGAAACCGGCACCTATCTGGTCGCTGCCGCGGTCACGGGCGGGCGGGTCAAGCTGAAAGACACCAAGGCCGACAATCTGGAGGCAGTGCTGGCCAAGCTCGAAGAGGCCGGTGCCGAAATCACTGTCGGTGAAGACTGGATTGAGCTGAACATGCATGGCAAGCGGCCCAAGTCGGTCAATATTAAAACAGCGCCCTATCCCGGTTTCCCGACGGATATGCAGGCGCAGTTTACAGCGATGAACGCCATTGCCACCGGCAGCGGCCGGGTGACGGAAACTGTCTTTGAAAACAGGCTTATCCAGACCCATGAGATGAACCGCATGGGCGCCAAGATCAACATAGAAGGCAACACCGCGATCATCGAAGGTGTTGAAGAGCTGCGGGCGGCGCCGGTGATGGCCAGCGACCTGCGGGCCTCGGCCAGTCTGGTGATTGCGGGGCTGGTGGCGACCGGCGAAACTTGCGTTGATCGCATCTACCATATTGATCGCGGTTACGAATGTATCGAGGAAAAACTACAGCTGCTGGGCGCTGATATCCGGCGCCTGGCGGAATAACGAGCGGAATAAATAGGCGCGTCGTGGAAAAACTGACCATAGCCCTCACCAAGGGCCGCATACTCAAGGATACCCTGCCGCTGTTTGCGGAAGCGGGCATTGAGCCCGTGGAGGATATTTCAAAGAGCCGCAAACTGATTTTCGACACGACTCTGCCGCATGTGCGCTTTGTGGTGATTCGTGGCACCGATGTGCCTACCTACGTGCAGCTGGGTGCGGCGGATATTGGTGTCGCGGGTAAGGATATGCTGCTGGAGCACGGCGCGGCGGGAATGTACGAACCGCTGGACTTGGGCATTGCCCGCTGCAAGTTGATGACCGCTGTTATGCGCGACCGCGAATTGCCCGCCGGGCGTATCAAGGTGGCCACCAAGTTTGTGAATGTGGCTCGCCAGTATTTTGCGGCGCAGGGCACCCAGGTCGACCTGATCAAGCTTTACGGTGCCATGGAACTGGCGCCGATGATGGATCTTGCAGATGTGATTGTGGATATCGTCGACACCGGCAACACCTTGCGGGCCAACGGCATGGAACCGGCCGACACCATTGCTGAGATCAGTTCGCGGCTGGTCGTGAACACCAGCGCCATGAAGCGCAAACACGAGTCGGTAACCGATGTGGTAGAGCGTTTGCGCCGGGCGGTGCAGGCGAGGGCGGCCAATGACTGACTTGAAACTGCGCCGCCTGAAGGCCGATGCGCCCGGCTTTAATGCCGAGCTCGATGCGCTGCTCGCCTGGGAAGCGGTGTCGGACAGCCGCGTGGCCAAGGCTGTTGAAGGTATTGTAGAGGCAGTAAAAAATCGTGGTGATGACGCCGTGCTCGAGTATACCCGCCAGTTTGACGATTCAGAAGCGAGCTCCCTCGCTGAGCTCGAGCTGTCCAGTGATCGTCTGCAGCAGGCGCTTGCCAGCATTGCTCCGGGGCTGAAAGCGGCGCTGGAGCACGCGGCGGAGCGGATTCGCAGTTATCACAGCCACCAGAAACAGGAATCCTGGTCTTATACCGAGGCTGACGGCACGGTGCTGGGGCAGCAGATCAGGCCGCTGGACCGGGCCGGGCTTTACGTGCCCGGTGGCAAGGCCGCCTATCCCTCGTCGGTTTTGATGAACGCCATTCCCGCCAAGGTGGCCGGTGTTGAAGAGTTGATCATGGTGTCACCCACGCCCGGCGGCACGCTCAACGACGTGGTGTTGGCCGCCGCCGCGATTGCTGGAGTGGATCGCTTTTTTGCCATTGGCGGCGCGCAGGCCATCGCGGCGCTGGCCTATGGCACCGAAACCATTCCCCGGGTCGACAAGATTGTTGGCCCCGGTAATATCTATGTGGCGACCGCCAAGCGTCAGGTGTTTGGTCAGGTCGGCTTGGATATGATCGCCGGCCCCTCGGAAATTCTGGTGGTTTGCGACGGCAAGACCGATCCGGACTGGATCGCGATGGACCTGTTTTCTCAGGCTGAGCACGATGAAGACGCCCAGTCCATTCTGATCAGCCCCGATGCGGCCTTTCTCGATGCCGTGCAAGAGAGCATTGAACGCCTGTTGCCGACTTTGGAGCGGGCAGAAATTGCCAGCGCCTCGCTGCGCGAGCGCGGCGCATTGATTGAGGTGTCAGACCTTGATGCGGCGGTAGCGCTGGTGAATCGAATTGCGCCGGAGCATTTGGAGCTGTCGGTGGAATCACCGGAAGCCCTGTTGCCTCAAATTCGCCACGCCGGCGCCATTTTTATGGGGCGCTACACGCCGGAGGCCCTTGGCGATTACTGTGCCGGGCCCAACCATGTGTTGCCGACCTCGGGCACCTCACGTTTTTCATCGCCGCTGGGCGTCTATGATTTTCAGAAACGCAGCTCGCTGATCCAGTGTTCGGCTCAGGCCCACCTGCTCGGTGAAACGGCCTCGGTACTGGCGCGCAGTGAGTCGCTGACGGCCCACGCGCGCTCGGCCGAGCTGCGCTGGCCGCGCAAATAATCGGATTGCAGAACATGACAGATTGCAAAGCGCTGATTGAGCGCTGGGTGCGCCCGGAAATCCGCGCATTGAATGCCTACCATGTGCCCCCGGCGGATGGCATGGTCAAGCTCGACGCGATGGAAAACCCCTACAGCTGGCCGCCCGAGATGGTGGCGGACTGGCAGAGTCGGCTGGAAGGTGCGGCTTTGAACCGCTACCCCGATGCCACTGCCGCGGCGGTCAAAACACGTCTGCGTCAGGTGATGGGTATCGCCGATGAGCACGATATCCTGCTCGGCAATGGCTCGGACGAGATTATTCAGCTGCTGGCGATGGCGGTGGCGGC
>NZ_JBFJUX010000019.1:0-45458 GCF_041624475.1 Litorivivens sp. | reverse complement strand
TGGTGCAGCCAGCGTTTGCGTTTGGCTGGCATCTGGTCAACATGAAACAGATCAATGACGTCCATCACCGGCAGGTCGGTGGCCCACTGTTGGGTGACGAAGGCGGCGCGCATGGCGAACTGGTCTTCTTCGGAGTTCCACAGGCTCATATCGTGCATGTGGCGGAAGGGGCCAAAGGTTTTTTCGTCCCAAGCCTGGAGTTTTTTCAGTAGCGGGCTGCCAAAAAGGGCGTCGAGTTTGCCCAGCAGGCGAATGGTTTTTTTCTGCAGCAGGGAGGGAAAGAAGGTCTCCCAGTAGAGAAAGTAGCTAAAGCGATCGCCGTCGGCGGACATCAGGCGGTGCATCAGGGTCGTGCCACTGCGGGCATGGCCGACGATAAATACCGGGGTTTTGATCTTTTGAGCCCACAGACGCGGAAACAGCAGATAGTCCAGCATAAAGCACAACGCGTTGAAAATAGTCACGGGCGGGGTGATAACCAGCAAGCGGAACAGCAGCTGGCGGCGTTTGGGCCATTGCTTTAGCCCCCAGACGTAGCGGGTAACGCGCCAGTAATAGTCAAAGTCGAAGTACATGGTTTACCTTAGTGTTGAAGCGTTCGCTACAATCTAGAGTGCTTGCCGGAGGCTGACAACTGCGGTTTCTGATCGATTGCGTATATCTAACGCTATGAATATAAAGGATTTATTTTTTGGTGATGGAAAGGCTTACATTTTTCGGCCGAGCGAACGCCAGTGACTGAACTGCCGCGCCCGCGCAAGCGCCCCAAGCAGAGCCGCTCTGCTGAGCTGGTCCGTGCCATACGCGAGGCCTGTTTGCAGATTCTGGATCAGGAGGGGGCCGAGCGCCTGACCACCCAGCGAATCGCCGACGTGGCCGGCGTGAATATCGCCTCGGTTTACCAGTATTTCCCGAACAAAGAAGCGGTGCTGGCCGAAGTCTACGAAAACCAGCTGGCCGAGCTGGCAGATCAGGCGAGCGCCGAATTCCGGCGCATATGGAAGCTGTCCTCGGAATCCTTCGAGGGCACCTTGCGGGCCATTATCGCCATGGAAGCGGATTTCCTTTATCAGCTCTACCGCATGAACCCGGACTTCTATCAGCAGTACCATCAGGCGCTGGATGTGCGCGAGCGGGTCAATCAGCGTACCCAGGCCGAATCTAACCCTTCCTGGGCGGACTGGTTTAACCAGTTTCTGGCACAGCATGCCGGGCAATTGCGGCCGGGTGACCGGGAAACCCAGGCCTTTCTGGCCCGGCACACTCTTGAGGGGGCGTTAACTGCGGCTTTGCGGGAGCGGCCGGAAGCGCTTGGCGAGGCTACCTTTCATGAAGAACTGCTGGTGCTATTGCTGCGTTACCTCTTGCCCGAGCGATAGCCCCAATTTAGTTAATGAACTGCAGTGTTGCTTAGTTGGTAGTTTCTATTGATATTGTCGGCGACGCTGCCTGCCGGGCCAGCGAAGTGACTTAACAGAATTCAGGATTTTCCAATGAAAGACATGGTGCAACCGGGAGAGGAGCAGTGCCCCTTCTCATTTAACTTCGATGAAGCCACCTTCAAGCCCGGTGACGTGGTCAGCTACCGCGTCGACGGTAGCCTCGGTGATATGCCCTTCGTCGGTGTGCTGGTGGAGGTGCACGAGGATTACGTGATTCTCTGTCACGACGACGGCAATCGCCCGCCCAAATCTGATCCTATGCGCGGTACACGCGAAAGTCGGCCTGTGGTCAGTGAAGAAGACGCACTGAAATAAGGCGCTTTTCGACAGTCAGTATAATCAGCAACACTAAGGCGCACTCACGCGATTAAATTTTCTCCATTCCGCCGGCAATCCTTTGTATTCTGCTGAGTGCCGTGCAAAATCCCCCTCAGACTGAGAATAATAGTGATAACAGGCCCAGAGCCTGATCAAAAGGGGATTTTATGCACCGCGTTTACCTGGCGCTTCCAGTGCTCATGCTGGCATCGGTTTGGTCGTCTGCGCAGCCCGCCGAAGGGCGTGCCGCACGTAACATCATCGAAGAGGTGGTGGTTACGGCCCGGAAACGGGAAGAAAACATTCAGGAAACCCCGCTGGCGGTTACCGCGCTCAGTGGCGATGATCTGCGCGAAGCGGGCATCGATAATGTAGCGGATCTGTCCAAGAGCGTGCCGTCCCTGCAGATCAACAAGGGCCAGGGAAACCAGATTTATATTCGGGGGATTGGTGAGCGAACGGGTTTTGTGCGGGTCGACCCCACTGTAGGCGTATATCTCGATGGTCTGTTTCTGCCCCGGGCTGATGGTCAGTTGCTGGATACGGTTGATGTAGAGAGTCTGCAGGTGCTGCGTGGCCCGCAGGGCACCCTGTTTGGCAAGAACACCACTGGCGGCGCATTGGTGCTTACGCTGGCCAAACCCCATGAAGAATTTGAAGGCTACGTGGAGGGCGGTATTGGCAGCTACGACACCCGGAAACTGCGCGCTGGCTTTAACTTCCCTCTAACGGATACCTTTTATACTCGTGTAGCTTTCAACGGCATCTACAACGAAGGCTATATGAAAGACGTTGGCGACGATTCGCGCAGTAATTCCGAAGAGGGCTTGTCCGCTCTGTTTCAGACGCGCTGGGATGCCAGTGAAACCCTCACTCAGGAAAATCTGCTGTTTATCGGCAGCTCCAGTGGCAAATTGACCAATACTAACTGCAATATCGTGCGCGATGAGGCCTTGTTTGTCGATGGTTTGGCGCTTCTGTGGGCGGGTGATACGGATGCCTCTCAGGGACGCGCCTACCGGGAAAACTGTGAGTCCAACAGCCGTGAGCGCCAGGGTGACCTGACGGCCAACAAGGGGCCGAACCCCATGCTGGAGCAGAACTTTGAATCCGTGCTGTTCGGTTCTACGACTACCTGGGATTTTACGGAAAACTACACACTCAAAGCTATTCTAGGTGTGCGGCGCGCAGTGGAAGGGCCGGTTCAGACTGCGGACAACGACGGTGGCCCGGCGGAGTACTCCGAAGCCTACAACAACGAGGACAGTATTCGGCGATCCTACAGTTTAGAACTGCAACTCAATGGTTCAGCTTTGAACAATCGACTGAATTTTACCACGGGGCTTTTTGCGGCAGCCGAACGAAATACCGAAACCTTTACCCTCCTCACCAACCTGATCGGTATCGATAACAGCAGTCTGCTTCAGCTGGCTTCAGGGCAAGATCCGACTCGTCCCAATTCCCCGTTGGGCACAACACCGGTGGTGGGAGCGCTTACCGGTGATCCGCTGTTGCAGTCCGATTTTGAGCTAGACAATGCCACCTATGCGGCCTTTGTGCAGGCTTCTTATGATTTGACGGAATCCCTGCAGCTGACACTGGGTGTGCGTTACACCGAAGAGATCCGCAAGTCGGGTCTGAAAGTTATCGGAACAGATTTGCAGGATCTGGCCGCCCGCCTGCAGGCGGCCGATCCGCGCTTTACGCCATTGACCCCGCCGGGCCCGCTGGGGCCACTCGCTGGCGGCCAGACCGATGGGCTGTTTTCTTTCGCCGGGTCCTGGCTGGAAAATCCCGTGGGGATCGCGACGGATGTTTTTCGTGATCGAGATGGCGATGGCATCGTCGATTACAAAATGGATACGGATAACCCGAGTTTCTTCGAGGCCGATGAGCGCTTTAGTCAGGTCACTCCGATGCTGTCCCTGAGTTATGTGTTCGACGAGTATCAGCTTGGCGGTACGCCCTTTGATGCACTCACGTCTTACTTTACCTACAGCGACGGTTTTAAATCCGGCTTTTCCGAGCCGCGCGGTGTTGACGGTCTGGCGCGGATTGAACCGGAAGAGGTCACTAACCTGGAGCTTGGGCTCAAGATGGACCTACTTGATCGCCGCATGCGATTGAATATAGCCACCTACAATATGGGCTACGAAAATATCCAACTGGTAACGGTGTCGCAGGATAGCGCGGGAAATCTGATTGTTGTATTTACCAACGCGGGTGAGGCGACTATTCGCGGTTCGGAGATGGAACTGAGCTGGCTGCCGTTCCGGGGCGCTGTGGTGTCCCTCAACTACAGCAACAACAATTACTTCTACAGTGAGTTCGAAGACACCAACCTGAAAGAGCTGGCCTTGCGCAATACGGCGGTGCCGGTGGATCGCAGTGGCGAACCTTTTCCTGCATCCCCGGAAGAAAGCGCTTCGCTGGGGCTGCAGATGAGTTTTCCCTCGCCAATCGGTGTGATTACCCCGCGGCTCGATATCAGCTACAAAGGCGATGTGTTTTTCGGTTTGGATGCCACGTCAGCAGAGGTTTATCGAGAAGACGATGACCGATCCGGGGCTGATGAGTATGTGCTGGTGGACCTGCGTCTGACCTGGCAGAACAATGCGGGCGACTGGCGGATAACGGCTTACGGCACCAACATTCTTGACGAACGCTATATCAATAGTACCGTTGCGGTGACTGATTCGATAGGCACCTTTAACCAAGGGTACGGGAATCCACGAGTTTACGGGGTAGATGTGACCTGGGCTTTCTGATGAGAGCTTTTTTATGTCTGCGTTCAACCGAGTCTGAAGCTCGGAGCGCGGTCATATTAATACAAACTAATAGTCGTTCACCGTAGATCTTTTCGAGCCGATGACTTGCCGACGAAAACATCATAGCGCATGGGATGGATGATCCACTGTCGGCTTTCGGGCGAATACCTGGCGAGTTCTTCCTACGGCACTGTAAAAGAGACAGCTTTTCTCTCGCCGGGTTGTAGGAAAATCTTCCTAAATCCACGTAGTAGTTTTTCACGACGATCAACGGGCGATTCCGGAAAGCCGATATAAAGCTGGATGACTTCAGTACCGCTGTAAGCGCCCGTATTGTCCACGGTGAGTTCGACTTTCAGTGGGTCTCCGTCGGCGATCTTGACGGCGTTTTTTATTGAGCGAACCGAGGACGGCGTAAAGCTGGTGTAGCTCAGGCCAAATCCGAAAGGGTAGTCTACCGGGATGTTTTTCTTATCAAATAACGTATAACCGTGGTAGTAGCCATAATCAATTTCCATCGTGTACGGAGTAAAGTAGAGGTAATCTTTGTTGTTGGTTGGTATGGCAAATAGAAAATATCGAAGGCAATGACGATATATTTTTCAGTACTTTCACCCCCTTGGGTGGGCGTACAAATACCTCTACTCTGATCAATAATATTCCGCCAAGGCTGTAAGGTCTCAGTCTGGAGTTGCGTTTCCCGTGCTATCGGGAAGAAATCACGGCTCAGCAGTTCATGATTCTTCATTGAGCGGTGCCATCGCTCAATATGACTTTTTTCTGGATGGTGTCCGTGCTGGCTTCGGCAATATCCCTGCTATGGGGCGGCAAGCCCGGCTTCGCTGAGCGCGTGGAATATTATTGGATCGGGCCTAGTTGGAGGTCGTGACTGGTATACGTAGGGCAAATCTTCCTCTGTGTTCTTGCGCTTGATCGCGAGCTGCCGCCGGTTGACTACCGTCCGATAGCCATCGACATTCTTGGCAAAAACATTGAGCTAACTGGCAAAGTAGTACGCCGCAACTAGGGCCCATCGAGTTGCGGCTTAATTTGCCGGAGCGAGATTCAACTCAGCAGGCGATTAACGCTCTGTTTCTATGGGGACCCAGATTCCGCGGATAGATAATTCCCGGCCATTCACTACGATGGGAATGATCCATTCCTGTTGTGTGGTGTTCGACGTGTTTTTAAGTCTCGGATCTGGCCAGCTGTAGCGGGCTGTCGTCGAGATTTTAATCCAGGGTGTTTCTGGTTGTTGCGGTGCCCGCCCCAACGTCTTCCAGTCCTGACTATCCGTGTTAACGAAAACGCCCAGGTCGGACAATTGAAACAGTGGCTGCTTGTTGCCATCGAGAACAAACAGCTTTCCGCGGCCTTTGTATTCGAGCATGATGGCGGGTTTTGGATCCGGGATGATCCGGGCCTGAATGCCCGCGGGAAGAGCGTCCCGATTGATGCGCGGCTGCCACAGTGTGGCCGGAGGCTTCATACTCATAAAACGCCCGGTAAGTGCTATGTCCTTATCTCCCAGTCTGGCGGGAATATGCCACTGTTTTTGACTAATGTGTTGGTCTTCCTCGCTTGGGGAGAGACGCGGGTCAAACCAGACCCAGTGCGGCTGATCGCTGACGGGCTTCCATTGCGCAGGAGCATCCGGATTCTGTGCCTGCGGGGGAGTGGCCCGTTTTCCCGGGTTTTGGGTGCTATACCAGGCGGCCGCGGCGAAATCAGCTAAAACGCCCTCAGGACCGATCCGTAAAAACGGCCGGCCTTCTGGGGCTGTAACAATCAAGGTATCTTTTCCCTTATTGGCAACAACAATTTGTTTACCAAGTGGGCTGTTGTGGATTTGAACCGTCAGGCTTTCTGAAGGGGGTGGGTTGGCAACCACCCGCCAGTTTTCGGCTTCGCTACCATGCGCCCAGGCTTGGCCTGCTGCCAGGCATACGGCACACAGCAACAGGCAAGCTTTCAGGCGAGAAACGTTCCTCATCAGTAACAGGCCGCATGCGCACCGGTGATACGCATCGGCATCGATTCTGATGGAACCAGACCCTGCTCACCGCGAGCGTTGACAAACAGCATGTAGTCTCCCGGTGGAACAACAGCGGCATTCGCAGGTATACGTGCGGTAATCCGACCAGCGCTATTGCTGAGCATTTCAAGCTGAACGCTACGCTGGTCCGCGTCGACAAGATGCGTCAAATCCGTACGTCTGACGAGCATGATGGATTCGATATCCGCTGCATCACTGGGCACGGTAATTTTGATATTCTCGCCATGGGCGGCCGTGGCCGGTGCATTTGTGATAACCGGACGGGGCAGGTACATATAGGGCGGATAATAAATCTCGAATGAGGGATCGCGTCCATCGTTCGGAGAGAAGCCCGGGATCGTGACGCTATAGGCGTAGGCGGTATTGATGGGTGCGTGACCGCCGACCAGCACACTGCCATCTGGCAACAAGAGGGCGGTATTGTGGTAGGTACGAGGCTTGTTTTGAGTAGCCATCGTAGTCCACGTTCCGGTCTCTGGGTCGTATAACTCGGTTTGCAGAATCGGAGTCGCTCCTCCAGGGAACTGAACTTCATCGCGGTCGGCGCCAGAAAATACCATCGCCTGTCCATTGGGCAAAAGGACACCTGTTCCATACCAGCGTCCCTGGCTCAGTTCACCGGTAATTTTGGAACTGTATCGCATGCTCCCATCGTCACTAATGTCGACTGTGTCGATGCGAGCCAGTGCGGTACCAACATGACCGCCGGGGCTAGTCAAGACGGCTGCACCGAGAACACCACCCGCCGTCAGAAAACTGGCCTGATTGTATTGTCCGTTAGCATTAGGACGCAGAGGCATCATCAGTGAAAAGGTCGACCCGCGGAACCCTGAACCCAGAACCAGGCTGGTAGCATTTAGGGGGTCGGTATCGAGGAACGGAGCAACCAGTGACGCGGGGTCCTCAATCAGCGTACCCAAAGCCCCTTCGAGAGCGGCCTGCAGGTCTGCTGCAGCTTCATCATTGGTGGGGTTGAGTCCGCTGACCAGCGTTTCCATGCCCACCTCATTCAACCGCAGAGGTAGACCCGCATAGCCCAGATCGGACCAGCTTTTGGTGACCGGGTCGTAGGCGGCAACTATATTCCACAGCGCCTGATCATAAGCCTGACCGAAGGGGTTAAAGGCTTGGCCGGCGCCATTGTAGTAGACCTGCCCATTGGGCAATAAATGCAAGCGGGGATAGAGAGGTAAGGAGCGTTCAGCGCTGGGACCATTTTCCGCCCAGTTGCTGCAGTTTGTGAAATAGGTTTCAGTTTGCGTGACATTGCGACCCGATGATTCGGGGTCTTCTGGGTATAGTGGTTTGATCAGCTTGGTGACACCACTGGCGACAAAGACGTTACCCTCTGCGAGGGAAATCGCTGTGGGATACCAGCGACCGTAGGTCATGTCATCGGTTTTACGCCAGGTATTGTTGTCAGGATTGAAAATACGGGCGTTGCGAAGCCCTTCAAGCTCACTGACACCGAGAGGTATGGGGTCTGTAACGCCAGGTTCGGCGTAATAATCGGTTCCACCCACCGCCATAATCTCACCATTGGGCAGGCTGACCACATCGGCGCAGAACAGGGCGCCGTCACTGTAATCATCGTCGTTGGTGGTATCCAGCAGGCCACCATCAAGAAGCGTGGTCGAGTCATAGCCGTCCTCGTTAGCACCGCCATCCACCGGTGAGGGTTCGAGCCAGGTTGCTTTGTCTTTACCAAGGCTCAATACCCGGGTCTGATCGTTAATAATGGCATGTCCCGCTTCAAAGAAAATGCTGTATTCAACATTTTCAGTGCCTTCCAACGCATTGAAGTAGAGCAGACGGCCGTCGCCCAGAAGCGCGATGCTGCCCGCAGCCGGCTTGCAAACCAGCTGACCATTTTCATTTTCTTTACATTTATCTTCCGGCGATTCTTTCAGCGGGTTGTCTAGAGACCCCGTATCGGGATAAGTACCTGAGATGGTTGGTTCTTCGAAGGGATGTGAAAACTTACCCTGGCTCAAGCATGCCTGGTCGTCACAAGACGGGCGGTTTATAGGCGAGCTGGTGGTCTGAGCGATTCCGCTTTGAATAAAACCCGACAATATCAATGATATGGCAACTGGAGTTGACCTGTACATACATTATCCCCTCTGAGTGATGTTATGCCTTATTATGGTTTAGACTGCTCCTGTTCAGGTTCGCCTTACGGAGCGTGTAGCGAACTGGATTTCACGCGGGCTCTTTTTTTTTAATTTGTTGAAGTGGTGCTTATTCGGTGGAGGCCCCAGCTTTTGGAGCCACTTTAAATCGGGTGAATCAAAAGTCTCACATTGGTAGTTTGGTCACTCGGGATAAGGCTGCATTTATTCATGAGCCCGCCGCGTTGTATGGCGCGATTTGTATCGGCGTGCGAAGCAATATTCAGGATGTGGATACTGTGTTGAATTGCATCAAAATTTGAACCACGTGTACCACTCCACTGCGACCAAGTCGCGGGAGTATTTTGGAGTGACAGACTTGGCATTATTATCGCAGTCGGTAACAGTTTTCGATTCTTCCCGCCACTCAATGCCCTACCATCAAAACGCTTACTAATTTCGTTGCGAGGTTCAACCCCGCGCGCATGGTGGTTCCGATGAATTCGGGTAATTTCGGAGGCTGGCGGGTCCAAGTTTAGGTTAACTACTTGGATTTATCGGTAAAATAACTAATTGACGGATGACGCTCTGCCCCGCAGATTCTGCAGTGGATAGAGTCCTATAACAATATTGGGAAATGTGAATGAAGGGATAACTTGTCGCTAATTGGCAGGGATAAGATGTCATAGTCCCGTTTTGAATCTGGTTTTATCTTTGTGTCGATTCACCCATAACATGGCCAGTCATTTCACCCATAAGCTGGTCAAATGCGGGGATGCCAGGTCGCACTTCGGGCTATTTGTAACGGCGTTTAACTCAGAAGCTGGCCGCACCACGCTCATATAATGGCCGGAGAATATACAAAGCGGACAGTCAGTTGCGGTGATGCAGAAGGTGCTCTTAGCTCATACCGGTCACTCTGAGGGCCTTAAACGTTGGTATAAAAAACCGCCAACCGACACTTTATTTCGTAATTCTTGCCCAAGATCAGTAGCCTGAGTCTTTATAACACCCCAGCAACCGCCGTAAGTCATTGATTTTGCAGAATTCGAATATGTGTTAGTGTGCCAGTATAAGTAGCCGATAAACACGACTCAGGCGCGTTTTGTCGGAATACGTATACACTGGTGCAGATCTAACTTGCTGAAATAAAATGAAAATAACAAAAGGGGGCTTCATGAGTTCGGATGTTATAAGGCCAAAGTGTTATGAAGCCCAAGTCTCTATAATTCGCTGTTAGGTTTCCCCGCAATGTCGGTCGAACTTTGTTGGATTTGCCAGCTCAATGAAGCGAACTCTAAAGAGCACCTTCTTAAGGCATCTGATGTGCGAGCCGTCTATGGCAAAGTCTCGCCGAGTGAACCCATATATTTCCACAACCATCGCACCCGAAACATCCCAGTCGCCAGCGCCAAGACAAACCGACTAAAGACTAAGAATGTTATTTGTAGAAGGTGCAACGACACTGTCACCCAACCATTCGATCGTGCTTGGGAGCGGTTTCTGGCTTACACCCTGAAAGAATGGAAGGCTATACGAACTACTCGGCGCGTGAAGCTGCACAAGGCTTTTCCTGGGAGCACTCGTCATAATGCAATCTTGATGCACCTGTTTTTTGTGAAATTGTTCGGGTGCCGAATCCAACATGAGAAACTCGCCATCGACCTGCAACCGTTCCGAGAGTCCATCGACGCTCAGAGGCCACATCCTCAGCTTTTTCTAATATTCACGGCGAGCAGCATTCATGAGCGCGGGCTGCCCTATTCTGGGGTATCAGAGATTCATGCATTAACGGCCGGCACAAACGGCACACCACTTTTTGCCACCTGGTATTACAGCCTCTCGGAGTTCTGCATCCAGGTTGTTTGGCATCACCATTTGTATGATGGTGGTGCGTTGCCATACCAATGGCACCCGTCCCAGAAAGGGAAGATGGTCAATGTTCGTGCCCGGTAAACCTAACAACACGTTGCAGGCGACGTTTGACCCGCTGCGCACCTTTGCTCCCGCAAAGGCACGCATCGCCTCAAACGCGCCTGAACGTGGGCGTTAATGTCCGCTTCAGAGAAATTTGAACCTTGCTTGGCTGACCGCTTTTTATCGTAGATGGCAGCTAGATAGTCATTTTGACTGTCCGCTTATTACCAAAAATGGCCGTTGCAGATTTTCACCATAAGTTGGCCAAAGCGGCCATCTTATGGGTTAATCGACAGGAAAGCTGTAAGGGGGGTAAAGGTGGTGGGCCCGGACAGACTTGAACTGTCGACCTGCCGATTATGAGTCGGATGCTCTAACCAACTGAGCTACGGGCCCTGTACTGGAGAGCTGGGCATTGTATATACCCCGGCATCAATCGTCCATAAGGCCTTGAAATTTAAGTCTCGTCACCCCGTGGTATTACTGGTTATACTCCTGTTCTTGGCCGATGACATTGCATGAACGGGGCGGCGGTGGCGGATCCAATAACAAAAAATCAGCAGGATTTGTGTAGTGCGCTGCGGAGCTCCGCCGAGCTGATTATTCGCCATGCATCAGAATTGATCCGTCTATTTACGGACAAACAGCAGCGCGAACACAAGGAGGATGCCGAGCGCATCCTCGAGGCGGGGCGAGACCTGAATGTCTTTGTATCCGACATGGTGGAGCTGCTAGAGAAAGGCGAGAGTTTTGCCCCCCTGCGTCATGACATTCGCAATACTGTGGGACTGGTCAGCGGCTACGCAGAAATCCTTGAAGACGAAGTTGCCCACCAGGCTAAGTCGCTGGCAGAACTGCGTGCCATTCAGAAAGCCACCGGTCGTTTCCTGAGCAGTCTCGATGAGCTGTCGGCCCTTGTCAGTGATGAGGAGCAGGCCAGCTCGGTGGACGAGCTGATCAGTACCTTGAGTACCACCGCCCGCAGCCGCACCGAGGCGACCCTGGGGCGCAAGGTGCTGCTGGTAGACGACAATGACAGTAACCGTGAACTGGTCGGTCTGCAGCTCAATCGCTTGGGGATTGAAGTGGCCGAGGCGCGTACCGGCCACGAGGCGCTGTCAGCGTTGGCGGCAAAGTCCATCGATCTGGTGTTGTTGGACCTGATGCTTCCAGATATCAACGGCTACGATCTGTTGAAGCGCATCAAGCGGGACAAAAACTGGCGCCACTTGGCGATCATTATCATCAGCGGGGTCAAGGACGAGCAGAGTGCCCTGCGCTGCCTAGAGGCAGGCGCTTCGGATTATATCGTCAAACCCGTCAACGCGACCCTGCTGCGTGCGCGGGTGACAGCTTTGCTGGAGCGCAAGGTCTGGGAGGACAAGGAGTCGGCCTACCTGTCCAATCTTGAAGCCAGCTACGATTTCATTCGCAAGGTCTTCGGCCGTTATCTGTCGAATGACGTTATGCAGCGGCTGCTCTACGACGGCGACGGATTGACTCTCGGCGGTGAGCGCCGGGAAGTGACTATCCTTCTTGCCGATATCCGCAGTTTTTCGGTGATCAGTCAGCAGCTTAGCCCGGAAGACTGCGTGCGCCTGCTGAACAACTATTTTGCGGTGATGACCGACATCATCATGTCTTATCAGGGAACGGTGGACGAGTTTATCGGGGACGGCATTCTCGCGATTTTTGGTGCTCCCCTGTCCGATGCACTGCACAGTGATCACGCGGTAGCCTGTGCCCTGGCGATGCAGCAGGCGATGCCGCATGTCAATGAATACAACGTAGCGAGCGGTCTGCCTGCTATCGACATTGGTATCGGCATTAATACTGGGCCGGTGGTGGTTGGCAATGTGGGCTCCGAATTACGCACCAAGTATGGTGTGGTGGGGCACCACGTGAATATCGCTTCACGCATTGAATCCTGCACGGTGGGGGGGCAGGTGCTGGCTTCGGCCGATACCCTGGCCAAAATGCAGGCCAGGCCGCACTGGCGCAAAACGCTGGAAGTGAATGTGAAGGGCTCCACCGAGCCGCTGCAGATTTATGATCTGACGGGTATTGGCGTGCCTTTCGACATTATCCTGCCGGAACGCGATGTGCCGATGGAGTTTCTGGCCGAGCCGGTGGCGCTGTCAGTCCGGCTTATGCAGGGAGAGCGTCTGTCGCAGAGCGCCGGTGTCGGCCACGTTATCGCGCTGAATGGGCGCGAATTGCTTTTGGATCTGGATTTGGGCCTGTCAGCCCTTGAAGAGGTGCAGTTAATGCTGCCGGATGAAGGCGAGGATTCGCTGGCCTACGCCCGGGTTATGGGCCTGGATGAAGCCAGTCGCTACCACGTCACGCTAACGTCGAGCGTCGGTCGGCTGCGAAATCTGCTTGAGCAGCGCCTGTCCCGGAAATCCTGAATTGACGCGTCGGAGGTAACAGTTTGTCGACTATCCTCTTGGTTGAAGACAATGAAATGAATCGCGACATGCTGCGCCGGCGATTGGAGAAGCGCGGCTTTAAAGTGCTTACTGCCGAAGACGGCGCGCAGGCGCTGCATACGGCCAAGGGTCACCCCCCGGACCTGATCCTGCTGGATATGAGCCTGCCACTGGTAGATGGCTGGACGGCCGCCGCTGAGCTGAAGGCTGATGAGTCCACGCGCTCCATTCCCGTTATCGCTCTTACTGCGCACGCTATGGACGGTGACCGCCAGAAGGCCATGTCGGCCGGTTGCGACGACTACGACACCAAGCCGGTTGACCTCCAGCGACTGCTAGTCAAGATTGCGGCTCTCTTGGAAAAGGAGAGTGGGCAGTGAGCCTTAAACACCGTTTAGCGCTGTCCTTTGCGCTGCTGTTGGTGCTCGGTTTGGTCAATATCATCGCACACACCTGGGGCAGTTCGATTCGCTCGGATCTGTTCAAAGAGCTGCAGATTGTGATGCGGGATCAGGTCAGTGTGCGTGAGCTGGAGCAGAAGTTAGATGCCATGCACAGGAAAATCCGCGTTATCCAGACGCTGGTTGATGCGGGCAACTCACGTCCGGTCACTGATACAGAGGTTTCCGAGCAGATCAATTCGCTCAATGCCCTGTTGTCCCGCATCGATATGTTGGAGCAGCGGGTGCAGGAGGCTTTCGGCAAAACCCACACGATTGACCAGGCCAAAACGCTGGTCACGTCCTGGGTAGCCTACCTGGAAGGTCTTACCGCCGGTGAGCCGCCCGTGGCGAGCCTGGAAGACACGACGTCCGTTTATCGGTCCGCGATGCAGTCTCTGGTGACTCTGGAGCTGTCGTTGGTGGAGCGAGCCTCCCGCATCAATATGGATTTGAACACAGCGGTGGATACCACCAACCGAATCACGACGCTGGTGTTTCTGGCGACTCTGCTGGCCACCGTCTTATTGGCTTGGCACATCGTCACCTTTACCTCGCGTTCGATTCGCGCCCTGCATCGCGGCACCGAGCAGTGGGGCGGAGGCAACCTTGCTTATCAGGTACCGCCGCTGGAAGGTGAATTAGGACATTTGGCCGAAAGCTTCAACCATATGGCCCGGAACCTGCGAGTGGCGATGAATGAAGTAAAGGCAGCCAGCGCGCGCGCAGATGCGGCGAATCAGGCTAAAAGTAGTTTCCTGGCGAATATGAGTCACGAATTACGCACGCCAATGAATGCAATCATCGGCTACAGCGAAATGCTGATTGAGGAGGCCGGTGACGATCCCGCCATGCCTGTGGGTGATTTTGTACCTGATGTGGAGAAGGTGTTGGCGGCGGGCCAGCATCTTTTGGCCCTGATCAATGATGTACTGGATATCTCCAAAATCGAAAGCGGGAAAATGACCGTGTACCGTGAAGTCACGGACCTGGCACAGTTGCTGTACGAGGTTATTGTGACTGTTCAGCCGATGATCGACAAAAACGGCAACAAACTGTTGTATCAAAATGAGTTGAAAGACTTGCAGACCGTTACTGACGTTACCCGGTTCCGACAGGTTGCGTTGAACCTGTTAAGCAATGCGGCCAAATTTACCCGCAACGGTGATATTACGCTGACGGTGCGCGATGCCAATCACGACGGCAGGGATTATATCGAGGTGTCGGTTCGAGACACTGGTATTGGCATGACGGAAGAGCAGATGGCGCAGGTGTTTGAAGCCTTTATCCAGGCGGACCTCTCGACAACCAAGGAATATGGCGGCACCGGGCTTGGCCTCACCATATCCAAAAAGTTCGCCGAGCTGCTGGGCGGCGGCATTCTGGTAAGCAGCGAAGTGGGGAAAGGCTCCTGCTTTACCCTTCGCCTGCCGCGGATTACCCTCGATCGCAGCACAGATGGGGCGGCGCACAATGGGGGGCGTAGCCCAGAGTCGATTCAGATCCTACTGGTGGATGATAATGAGAGCGCCCGAGAGTTGTGCTACCGGAATCTGAAACAGACGGGTTACAGGGTTGCGTGTGCAGAATCTGGCAGCAGGGCTCTGGAGCTGATTAGCAAAATTGAGCCGGATCTGATTTTGCTCGACGTAATCATGCCGGAAATGGATGGCTGGCAGTTTCTTGAGGCGCTGCGCAATCGCCCCGAGACGGCCGATACGCCGGTGATCATTCAGTCCGTGGTGCATGAGCGGGAAATGGCTGATCTGATGAAGGTGACTGCGTATCTGGTTAAACCGGTAGATCGTGAGGCGTTGGTCCATACCGTAAATAAAGTGCTGGGTGTTGTTGCGGAAGAGGTGGCAGCAGCAGATTGAGATCACCGTTGCCTTCGGCCCCCCTATTGTATTCTCTGCGTCTATTCCAGCGAAAGGGCGCGAAGTTTGGTGACTGTCTGCTCCAGAACCCTATTCTCGCTCTTAACCCTGGTCAGCTCACGCTCGCAGGCGCTGGCTTCGCTGGAAGCCTGTTGGGTGATGTTTAAGCCGACTTCCAGAGCGCGCTTCAGTAGCATAGGCTTAGCATTGTCGCCGTCCTCCAGTTGTGGCAGCAACTTTTCTGCAGCCTGCAGGCTGTCGCGATGACCGTTTTCCAAATGAATCAGAATGGCCAGTGCAAGCGCGTTTTGTTTTTCCTGAGGGGGAGTTATGTCGGCTTCATACTGCTGCTCCAGTACCGCCAATGCCTCTGTGGGATTGCCGGTCAGGTAATACTGGTGCGCCATCTGCATCTGCGGCGTTGGCTCCGGCGGTCGCTGCGGCAGCAGTGCGTCGCAACCCGTGAGTAAAATCGACACGGTGAGCAGTGAGGCGATACCTTTCATCGGTCTGTCCCTTATTTTTTCAAATAGCTGCCGAATCATTCGGCTCTGGCGGCCGGATAGCAGGCAAAAAAAAGGCCCGTTGTCGGGCCTTTTATTATCCGCTATGCGGTGCTATTCGTCGAGAAAGCTGCGCAAGTGATCGGAGCGGGTGGGGTGGCGCAGCTTGCGCAGCGCTTTTGCTTCAATCTGGCGGATGCGCTCGCGAGTGACATCGAACTGTTTGCCGACTTCCTCAAGGGTGTGGTCGGTGTTCATGTCGATGCCGAAGCGCATACGCAGCACTTTAGCTTCGCGTGCCGTCAGGCCGGCCAATACGTCGCGGGTAGATTCGCGAAGGCCTTCGCCGGTGGCTGAGTCGATCGGTGAGGAAATGGTGTTGTCCTCGATAAAATCGCCCAGATGCGAATCTTCGTCGTCGCCGATCGGCGTCTCCATGGAGATTGGCTCTTTGGCGATTTTCAATACCTTGCGCACCTTGTCTTCCGGCATGTCCATGCGCTCGCCCAGTTCTTCAGGCGTGGGTTCGCGACCCATTTCCTGCAGCATCTGGCGAGAGATGCGGTTCAGCTTGTTGATGGTTTCAATCATGTGCACCGGAATACGGATGGTGCGGGCCTGGTCCGCAATAGAGCGGGTAATGGCCTGACGGATCCACCAGGTTGCGTAGGTTGAAAACTTGTAACCGCGGCGATACTCGAATTTGTCGACCGCTTTCATCAGGCCGATGTTGCCTTCCTGGATCAAATCCAGGAACTGCAGGCCACGGTTGGTGTATTTCTTGGCGATGGAGATAACCAGACGCAGGTTGGCTTCTACCATTTCCTTCTTGGCGCGACGGGCGCGCGCTTCGCCAATGGACATGCGCCGATTGATTTCCTTGATATCGGAAATGGTCAGGTCGTAGCCAGCCTCAACCAGAGAAATCTTTTTCTGCAGCTTGATGATGTCATCGCTGATTCTGGTGAGATCGGGGTTGGCTTTCAGGTGCGAGCTCAGCCACTCAATATTGGTTTCGTTGCCCTGAAAGTCGCGGATAAAGACCTTGCGATCCATCTTGCCTTCAACCACACACAGGCGCATCACTTCGCGCTCAAGTACGCGAATGTCATTCAGCGTTGTGCGCACTGACGCGGTCAGCGGCTCAAAAATCTGCGGCGTCAGCTTCAGGTACTTAAAGGACTCGGCCAGCTTGGCGAGTTCTTTGGCGGTCTGCTTGCTGTAGCGGCCGTGCTTGTCGATAGACTTGTTGACCGCATTCAGGTTTTTGCGGATTTCACCGAAGCGGCGCGCGGCTTCTTCGGGGTCGGGGCCATTGTCGCTGCTGTCGTCGTCATCGTCAGTGTTGGCTGCCGCGGCCGCATTGGCGGCTGCGACTTCTGCGGGGGTGGGGACTTCATCGGCCGGGTCGAGATAACCGCTGATAATGTCCGCCAGACGACGCTCTTCCAGAGCGACCCGGTCGTATTCTGTCAGTACGCTGTCGACCGCGCCGGGGAAGTAGGCGAGGGCGGACATGACTTCGCGAATGCCTTCTTCAATACGCTTGGCGATAACAATTTCGCCTTCGCGGGTGAGCAGCTCGACGGTGCCCATTTCGCGCATATACATGCGCACCGGGTCGGTGGTTCGCCCGGCTTCGGATTCAACTGCAGCCAGTGCCGCTGCAGCCTCGGCTGCAGCGATGTCGTCCGGGGAGTCACTGCCGGCCATTAACAGGGTATCGGCGTCCGGAGCGTTCTCGAACACCTGAATACCCATGTCATTGATCATCTGAATGATTTCTTCAACCTGATCAGGATCCGAAATGTCCTCCGGCAGGTGGTCATTCACTTCGGCATAGGTGATGTAGCCCTGTTCTTTGCCTTTGGCAATCAGGTGCTTGAGTCTGGATTGTCGTTGAGAGTTGCTCATTAGTCCTCGGTGCCCGTTATTTCGTACTTGCGCTGCTACTGGCTACTTACGCACTGTCGCGTCATGCAATTTCGTGTCCATGTTCGGGCATTATCGAAACTGCGGCTGCTTGCTGGCTTTTGGCGGCGCGCACACGGCAAATAGCCGCGCATTATACCTGATAGGCGCGGCGGCCCACTAGTGCGAATACTGACTTTCTCTATGGGGCTGGCGACTGGAAGTTCAATCCCCCTGTGCTTTCTGTCGCATCAGGGCGCGCAGGTTTTCCTTGTCTTCCTCGCTTAGGTCAGCGTAGTTGGCATTGCGAAATTTGTCGACTGTGCCCTGAAAGCTGCGCTGGGTGATTTGCCTGCGCAGGTGCTGCAGGCTTTCGAGGAGCGCGGCCTGGGCTTTTTCCGCGTCGTAGCGGGGTTTGTCCAGGCTCAGGGCCAGGGTGAGAACCTCACCTTCGGGTTGTCCCTGCCAGTGGCCGAGGAGCATGGCGGTACTGGATTCCGGGCGTTTGCGCAGCAGTTCCAGCAGGCTGTTCAGGGTGCCCAGATAGGGGTTGTCGGTGACTGGCAGCGCTTCGTCAAACAGCACCGAGGCACTGCCCGGGTGCAGCAATACCAGGCTAATCATGTAAAGCACCGGGTCGCGCTTTGAGCTGGGCAGTGGCGGTGCGCTGACTTTTTGTTTCGGGGGTGGCGGAGCGGGGGCTGGGCCGGCCTCGGGTTTCGGTGCCGGGGAGGTCTGCTCCAGCACGTTCTGCAGCGCTCCGGCGCTCAAACCAGTGCGCTGGGACAGTGCGTCCATCATCAGCGCGCGATAGACGCCGCGCGGCAACAGCTGGATCAGCGGGGCTGCCAGCTTGCTGAGCCGGGCCTTGCCTTCAAGGGAATCGCTGTTCAGCCCGCTGCTGAGGGTGTTGAAAAAATGCTCCTCCAGCGGGGTGGCTTTCAGGATCATCTGTTCAAAGCGGGCAGTGCCGATGGCCCGCACCTGGGTGTCAGGGTCTTCGCCCTCAGGCATAAAGAGAAAGCGCGCCTGGCGCCCGTCTTCCATCAGTGGCAGTACGGTTTCCATGGCGCGGCGGGCGGCTTTGCGGCCGGCCTCGTCACCGTCAAAACAGAAC
Organism: Litorivivens sp.; assembly: GCF_041624475.1. Taxonomy (GTDB): domain Bacteria; phylum Pseudomonadota; class Gammaproteobacteria; order Pseudomonadales; family Spongiibacteraceae; genus Litorivivens. Next base: position 26,566 of record NZ_JBFJUX010000019.1, on the reverse strand, counting down.
ACCACTTCCGGGCAGTAGCGAAAAACCTTGCGCAGGTGGTCTTCACTGGTGGCGGTGCCCAGCGTGGCAACGGCGTAGGGAATGCCGTGTTGGGCCAGAGCGACGACATCCATGTAGCCTTCGACGATGATCAGTCGCTCCAGGTTGCGCACCGCTTTGCGGGCCTGGTAGAGGCCATAGAGTTCGCGCCCCTTGTGGAAAATGTCGGTTTCCGGGGAGTTCAGGTATTTCGGTTTGTCATCGCCGAGAACGCGACCGCCAAAGGCAACAGTTTGACCGCGGTTGTCCAGGATCGGGAACATGATCCGGTCGCGAAAGCGGTCGTAGAGTTTGTTGTCGCCGCTGACCAGCATGCCAGCGTCAATCAGTAGCTGGCGGGATTCTTCATCGTCGCCCAGCGCCTTGAGCAGGTTGTCCCAGCCCGGCGGGGCAAAGCCGATCTGAAAGGCCTTGGCGATTTCGCCGGACAGGCCGCGATTAATCAGGTATTCCCGCGCCCGAATGCTGTTGTCGTGCTGTTTGAGCTGGCGCTGGTAATACTGGGCGGCCTGCTCCATCAGGCTGTGTAGGTCCTTGCGACGGCTGACTTTCTCAGGATTTTCGATCCGTTCGCGCGGAACTTCCAGGCCGGCGACAGTGGCGAGACTTTCGATGGCCAGCGGGAAATCCAGGCGCTCGTACTCCATCAGGAAACCGATGGCGTTGCCGCCGGCGCCACAGCCAAAGCAGTAATAGAACTGTTTGTCCGGGTTGACGCTGAAGGAGGGGGTTTTCTCTTCGTGGAAGGGGCAGCGGGCGGTGTAGTTTTGCCCTGTTTTTTTCAGGGGGACCCGGCGATCAACGACCTCGACAATGTCGACGCGCGACAGCAGTTCGTCAATGAAATGTTGTGGGATCAGGCCCTTCATGGTGCATGCAGACGAGTGATAACAAGGCTGCAGAGAATAGCACGATTACTGCAGTCGGGCTTTAACTCGCTGGCTGACCTGGCCAACATCGGCCCGGCCCTGAATCTGGGGTTTGACGATTGCCATCACCTGGCCCATGGCCTTGATGGAATCGGCGCCGCTGTCGGCGATGGCGGCATCGATCAGTGCATCGATCTCTGCTTCGCTCAGGGGTTGTGGCAGAAAGGTCTGGATCACCTCGATCTCGGCCTGCTCTTTGGCGGCCAGCTCGAGACGACCCGCGTCGGTAAACTGCTTAATGGAGTCGCGACGCTGCTTCACCATTTTATCAAGCACAGCAAGGCCGCGAGCGTCATCTACTTCGATGCGCTCATCAACCTCAATACGCTTAAACTCGGCGAGAATCAGGCGGATGGCAGCCAGACGTTCCTTTTCCCTGGCTTTCATGGCGGCCTTCATGGCCTCCGTCAGCTCAGCTTTTAGCGTGGAGTCTGCCATCGCGGGGGAGTAGCTTAGTACAGACGCTGCTGTTTCTTCATTTCGCGTGACACCTTCTTGGCGTGACGCTTAACAGCAGCCGCAGCTTTGCGCTTGCGAACAGAGGTCGGCTTCTCGTAAAACTCACGACGACGGACTTCTGCCAGGACGCCAGCTTTTTCGCAAGAGCGCTTGAAGCGGCGCAGTGCGATATCAAATGGCTCGTTTTCTTTGACTTTAACAAAAGGCATTCACGGTACCTGTTTCTGGATCAATACGTGTTCAGTGCCCGCCTGCAACAAGGCGAGCTTCCAAGGGCGACGAATTCTAAACGCACAGAACCCAAAAAGCAAAGCAAAAACTGGGTGTTGGCTGGTTCTCAGGGCCTTGAGCCAGTAAGATGCGCGCATTCCATGGCCGCAAGGCCGACAAAGCGGAGACCAGTGTGGCAGCAAGGCAGGTAGTGGGGCGAGTCCTGGGTATCGAAACCTCCTGTGACGAGACCGGGGTGGCAGTGTATGACGCCGACCGGGGCTTGCTTGCGCACCGGCTCTACTCGCAGATCGCACTGCATGAATCCTTTGGTGGCGTAGTGCCGGAGCTGGCCTCACGCGACCACATCCGCAAACTCTCACCACTGGTGAAAGAGGTGTTGGCGGCGGCGGGCAGTTTACCCAAAAACATCGACGCCGTGGCCTATACCCAGGGGCCGGGTCTGGTGGGCGCTTTGATGGTCGGAGCCTGTTTTGGTCGCGCGCTGGCCTATGGCTGGGGGGTTCCTGCTCTGGGTGTGCATCATATGGAAGGGCATTTGTTGGCTCCGATGCTTGAGACCGATCGCCCTGAATTCCCCTTTATCGCCCTGCTGGTGTCCGGTGGCCACACCCAGCTGGTGCGGGTAGACGGGGTGGGGCAGTACAAAATGCTGGGCGAGTCCCTCGACGACGCCGCCGGCGAGGCCTTTGACAAGGCCGCCAAAATGCTGGAGCTGGGTTACCCCGGCGGACCAAAGCTGGCGGCACTGGCAGCCCAGGGGCGGCGCGATCGCTTTGATTTTCCGAGGCCGATGGTCAATCGGCCGGGGCTGGACTTCAGCTTCAGCGGCTTGAAAACCTATACCCTCAATACCGTGGCAGCCTGCCGCGAAGCCGGTGAGCTGAGCGATCAGGACAAGGCCGACATTGCCGTCGCCTTTCAGGATGCGGTGGTCAGCACGCTGGTTATCAAGTGTCGCCGGGCGCTGCAGCAGGAAGGGCTGACGCGTCTGGTCATCGCTGGCGGCGTGAGTGCCAATACCCAGTTGCGTGAGGCTCTGGCGGCCGAAATGCAAAAGCTGCGCGGCCGGGTGTACTACCCGCGCCCGGAGTTCTGCACTGACAACGGCGCGATGATCGCCTATGCCGGTTTTTGCCGCCTGCAGGCGGGCATTCAGGACGATCTAGGCATCCGGGTGCGGCCGCGCTGGCCGATGACCGAGCTGGAGGGTGTGGCCTGAATATGGACAAAATTCTGATTCGCGGCCTGAAAATTCGCGCCATTGTCGGCATTCTGCCCTGGGAACGGAAAATCCCGCAGACCCTGCTGCTGGATGTGGACCTGACGACGGATATCCGGGCGGCTGCGGCCAGCGAAGATATCAGCAAAACCGTCGATTACAGTGCGGTGGCCGAGCGCTTGACCGTCTTTATTCAGGAAAGCCGGTTTCAGCTTATCGAAACGCTGGCTGAGCGCTGCGCAGGCCTGATTCTCGAAGAATTCGGGGTGCCGGAAGTGAGGTTGCTGGTGAGCAAACCGGAAGCCGTGCCCGCTACCGACACGGTCTGTATTGAGATTAGCCGGTCCCGCAATGCCTGAGGTTTTTATCGGTATTGGCAGCAATGTCGATCGCGACGTGAATGTTGCTCGCGGTCTTGCTGCACTGGAAGCGCATTTTGGTTCCCTGCGTCTGTCGCCGGTCTACCTGAGCGAAGCGGTGGGTTTTGCAGGAGACGATTTTCTGAATCTGGTGGCTGCATTCCACACAGAGTTGACGGTTGCCGAGCTGAGTGTTGCCCTGAGAAATATCGAACGGGATCACGGCCGTCTGGATAATGCGCCGAAATTCAGCGCCCGGGCGCTGGATCTGGACATTCTGCTCTATGGTGATGCCTGCGGCGTGATCGACGGTGTGCAGCTGCCCCGGGCCGAAGTGCTTTACAACGCCTTTGTACTGAAGCCGTTGTCTGATCTGGCGCCGCAGGGGCGACATCCAGGAGAGGGGCGAACCTTTCTGGCGTTGTGGCAAGAGCTGTCAGCCGAAACCCGACAGCGCCTGGAGCCTTATGACTTTAGCGCTACTGAGACAGGGTCCGACCACCGTCCACCGCAATAATCTGCCCCGTTATATAGGGCGCGTCGCACACCAGAAAGGCGATGGTGGAGGCGATATCCCGCGGCTCGCCAATACGGCGCAGCGCTACCTTTTGCTCAATATTTCGTTTTTCCTGTTGGGCGAAAGCCGAATCTTCGCTGGGCATCAGTATCGCGCCGGGGGCAACGCCGTTGACGCGTACCTCGGGCGCCAGCTCTAGGGCCAGTGACTGGGTCAGCATGGCGACGCCGGCCTTGGCGCAGCAGTAGGCGGTGTGCTCGGCCAGTGGGCGCTGGGCGTAAATATCCACCAGGTTGACGATACAGCCCTCGCGGGCTTTCAACTCAGGCGCCAGGGCTTGGGACAGAAACAAGGGCGCGCGCAGGTTGCTGGCCAAAAGCGTGTCGAAATCCGCTTCGGTGATCGAGCCGATAGGGCCGGCGTGAAAATCCGAGGCGTTGTTGACTAGCGCATCAATGCGGCCAAACTCCGCTTTTGCGCTGTCAGCCAGCTGCTCGGCAGCGCCGCTTTGGGCAAAATCCGCCGCCAGCGTGGCGGCTGAATTGGCGCGCTCGCGGTTCAGTTTGGCGGCCAGGGCATCTGCGGCGTCACGAGAGCGGCGGTAGTGAATGATTACCCGGTAGCCTCGCTGATGCAGGGTCTCGGCAATCTGCCCGCCAATGCGCTGGGCGCCACCGGTTATCAAAGCCACGGGGGAGTCGTTCATGGTGCTGTCTCTTTTAAGGAGTCACTGACGGCTTGCAGCCGCGCTTCGCGCAAGGCCTCGCCCAGCGCCTTGCCACTGAAACCCTGCGCAATAAGCGCATCGCTGGTAACGGCGCGCATGGCGTCTGCGGCGTTAAGGAGATGCTGGTAGTCGCCACCGGTGCGCACACTTTCCAGCGCACAAAGTTGTTCGATCAGCTCCGGGCGGCGCAGCGTGTCGGCCTGCTCGAGCAGCTGAAGTGTGTCTTCGGCGTTACCGGTATCGGCTTGCGGCAGGGGCAACACGCGGCGGTAAAGCTGGGCCAGATGCGAGGGCGCTTTGGGGGCATTCAGTTGCGTACAGAGTTTTTTAACCGAGTCAGCAGCTAATGCGCTGGTGGCCAGTGCAAAGCGGCAATCGACGTTGAGCTCTGTGCTCTTGGCGAGCAACGCCAGCAGCTTTTCGCCGGTGTGCTCCGCCCATTCCGGGAACAGGGCGGGCAGGGCGTCGCAGGCTTGCAGAGTGGACAGCATGATCTGCGGCGACTGCTCGCTCAGCCCTTTCTGCAGCTCCTGCCAGACGCGCTCTTTGGCCAGTGTGCCTAGCTCGCCGCTATGACTTAGCTGTCGCATCAGTTCAAGGGTTTCATCGGCCACCCTGAAACCGAGGTAGTGGTAGCGGGCGGCAAAGCGCGCGGTGCGCAGTACGCGCAGGGGGTCTTCCGCAAAGGCCGGGGATACGTGGCGCAGCAGCCGGGCCTCGAGATCGTGCCGGCCGCCGTAGGGATCGATGATCTCGCCGTCTTCGGTCATGGCCATGGCGTTGACAGTCAGATCGCGGCGCTGCAGGTCTTCCTCAAGGGTGACATCCGGGTGGGCGTCGATGTCGAAGCCGTGATAACCGCGGCCGCGCTTGCGTTCGGTGCGCGCCAGGGCATATTCCTCGCGGGTGACCGGGTGCAGAAAGACCGGGAAGTCTTTGCCCACCTGGCTAAAACCTGCGTCGAGCATGGCCTGTGGGGTGCTGCCCACCACCACCCAATCCACTTCGGATACCGGGCGGCCTAAAAGCGTATCGCGAACGGCGCCACCGACTTTGAAGCACTGTGCATCGGTGCCGATAGTCATGGGGCAGGCTCGCAGTCACAGCGGTGAAACTCCCGCGTATCCATATTGAACAGGGTCATATGCCGGCCCCACACGCAGCCGGTATCCAGGGGGATATAGGCGGGATCATCGAGCTGCCCTTCAAGCGCCGCCCAGTGGCCGAACAGTTGGGTTTCCCGGCGCGGGGTTTGCGGCGGCCAGCTGAACCACGGTGCAAAGCCCTCAGGCGCATCTTCCACCCGGCCTTTGAATCGCAGGTCCAGTTCGCCATCGGCGCGACAGATACGCATGCGGGTAAAGATATTGGTGATGGCGCGCAGGCGGTCGAAATCTTTCAGTGAATCATCCCAGCGCGCCGGTTCGTTGCCATACATGGTCGTCAAAAAGTCATCGATCCGGCTTTCGTCACGCAACACGGCTTCCAGCTCGGCGCTGCGGGCCAGAGCGGCTTCAGTCGACCACTGGGAGGGAACGCCGGCGTGACTCATCACATAGTCGCCGGCCTCACTGCGAACACAGAGCGGCAGCTCCCGAAACCACGCCATATAGGCCGGCAGCTGGGTTGAACTCAGCAGGGGTTCGAGACTGGGGTGGTGGCCCTGAGTGGTTGCACCGCGGGCCAGTGCCAGCGTGTGCAGGTCGTGGTTCCCCAGCACCACGGTGAGGGCGTGGCGCATGGGGTAGAGGTAGTCCAGTACTTCCAGCGAGTGGGGGCCGCGATTGACCAGATCACCCACCAGCCAGAGCTGATCCACCGATGGGTTGAAATCAACCTCTCGCAGCAGACATTGCAAGGGTTTCAAGCAGCCCTGCAGGTCTCCGACGGCGTAGCGGGTCACCGTTGCGACCTAGTGCAGGGCGGACGGTTCAACCAGCGAAAAGGTCTCTATGGGCGCGATAAACGGGCGGCCGGATTCGCTGATCATTTCGTAGCTGCCTTCCATGGTGCCGACAGCGGTTTCGATAATGGTTCCAGAGGTGTAGCTGAAGCTTTTCCCCGGTTCGATCAGGGGTTGCTTGCCAACAACGCCCTCGCCGCGCACTTCGGAGATACGGTTGCGGCCGTTGGTGATGATCCAGTGACGGTTCAGCAGGCGCACGGCTTCCTGGCCGCTGTTGGTGATGGTGATGGTGTAGGCAAAGGCGAAGCGGTCTTGGTCGGGCGCGGACTCGTCTGCCAGGTATTGGGTGGCCACCTGAATATCCACGTGATCGTGCTCGTTAGCCGTATGCGTCATAGTTCCTCTTTTTACAGGCCCCGCAGTCTGGCTTCAGTCTGCCGGGCAAAGTTGATTCGATAAGTTTACAAAGTCTGTCAGCGCCAGAGTTTCCGGGCGGGCGCCCGGGTTAATGCCGGCGGCTTCGATCTGCTCTGCATTGGCGACAGCTTTCAAAGCGTTACGCAGGGTTTTGCGGCGCTGGTTAAAGGCGTCGCGTACCAGTACCTGCAAGTGCTCCGCGCTGTGAGCCGGGCAGGGCAGTGGGTCGAATGGCGTCAATCTTACCACGGCTGAGGTCACTTTGGGGCGCGGCGAGAAGGCTTCGGGGGGCACTTCAAACAGCGATTCCACCTGACAGTAATACTGGGTCATCACGCTGAGACGGCCGTAGGCCTTGGTGTTTGGCTTCGCCGCGAGGCGATCGACCACCTCTTTCTGGAGCATGAAGTGCATATCTTTAATGCGCTGGTGCTGGGCCAGCAGATGAAAAATCAGCGGCGTAGAAATGTTGTAGGGGAGGTTGCCGACCACGCGCAGCTTTTGCTCGGGGTAGAGTCTGGCGAAGTCGGTTTTCAGGGCATCCCCCTGAAACAGGGTGATCTGGGGCTGATCGCTGAACTTGCGCTGCAGAATGGGTATCAGGTCGCGATCCAGCTCAACCAGTGTCAGCGGTGCGCCGCTGGCGACTAGCTGCTCCGTCAGTGCACCCTGGCCCGGACCGATTTCCACCAGCGCATCGCTGGTGCGCGGAGAGATAGCCCGACCAATGCGGTCGATGATGTTCGGATCGTGCAGGAAGTTCTGACCAAAACGCTTGCGGGCGCGGTGTTCGTTGCTCATGAGCTAGCCTGTGCCATAACAATGGCCTGATTGAGGGCTTCTTCCAGACTGCCGGTATCGGCACCGCCGGTTCCGGCCAGATCCAGCGCGGTACCGTGGTCAACGCTGGTGCGAATGATGGGCAGCCCGAGCGTGATATTCACGGCGCGACCAAAACCCTGATATTTCAGTACCGGCAGGCCTTGATCGTGGTACATCGCCAGCACCGCATCCGCTTTACCGAGATGCTTGGGGGTGAAAGCGGTATCGGCGGGCAATGGCTCGCTAAGTTTGAGCCCTTCCGCGCGCAAGGCGTCCAGAGTTGGGATAATGACATCCAGCTCTTCTCGGCCCAGATGGCCGCCTTCCCCTGCGTGGGGGTTGAGCCCCAACACTAGAATGCGGGGTTGCGCAATGCCGAACTGCTGCTGAAGGCTTTGGTGAGTAATGCGCAGCACCTGCCTCAGACTCTCGGCGGTGATGGCATCAGGTACCTGTCGCAGTGGCAGGTGGGTGGTCGCCAGCGCCACTCGCAGTTCACGGGTCGCCAGCATCATCACCACTTTTTCGACACCACAGCGCTCTGCTAGGAATTCGGTGTGACCGCTAAAGGCAATGCCCGCGTCGTTGATCACCGATTTCTGCACCGGCGCAGTGACCAGCGCCTGACAGTGGCCGGCCAGGCAGGCATCGGTCGCGGCTTTCAGGGTGTTCAGCACGTAGTGGGCGTTGTCGGTATTGAGTTGGCCAGCAGTGACCGGGCTAGCCAGTGTTACCGGCAGTACCTTCAGCGAGCCCGCGCGATGGGCTTGCTGCGAAGCGCTGAAATCAGCTTCGGTCAGGTTGATTGCAAGGCCAAGCGCCGCCGCGCGAGCTTGTAACAGCTCAGGGTCACAAACCGCCACCAGCTCGGCGGGCCAGTCGCGCTGGGCCAGCGCCAGCAAAATGTCCGGCCCGATCCCGGCGGGCTCTCCGGGGGTAATCGCGAGTCGCGCGATGTTCATAGGGTCTTACTTGATATCGACGTAGGCTTCGTCGCGAATCTTGCGCAGCCAGATATCCAGCTCTTCGCCGAATTTGCGCTCGTGCAGGATATTGCGGGCCATATTGCGGCGAAGATCCATGGTCACGTCCTGCATGCGGCGGTCTTCTACTTTAACAATGTGCCAGCCATAGCGAGATTTAAAGGGCTCGCTGATCTTGCCGATGGGCGTGGCTTCCATGGCATCCTGAAATTCCGGTACCAGTTGTCCCGGATTGCTCCAGCCGAGATCGCCCCCTTCCTGGGCCGAGCCGATATCTTCGGAGAAGGCCTTAGCCAGTTCGTGAAAGGACTCGCCACTCTGGGCGCGCTTGCGCAGATCTGCCGCCAGTTTGCGCGTGGCTTCTTCGTCGCGAATCGCTGAGGGCTTGAGCAGGATGTGACGGGCGCGGGTCTGGGCAATCACTTCATTATGGCCGCGGCTTTCCAGCAGGCGAACCACGTGGAAACCGCTGGCACTTTCCAGCGGCGCCAGCACTTCACCGTCCTGCACAAGACTGGCTTGGTCGGCAAACAGGCTGGGAAGATCCGGTTGCTTGCGCCAGCCCAGATCGGTGGCGCGCACGTTGTCGGCTTTCAGCAGGGCGTCAATTTCTTTCTGTTTGCCACCCTGCAGGGCGCTGTAAATCTTGTCTGCCTGCTGACGCGCCTGGGCTTTCTGGGCACTGCTGGCATCGCTCGGTACCGCCACTAGAATGTGGGCAAAATGGTATTCAGGCGCGGTGCGCTTGCGACCTTCTTCCGATTCCAGGTAGTTGGCAATTTCCTGGTCGGTGATCTGGATGCGCTGATTGACGTTGCCGCGTTGCACCTGCTGCAACACCATTTCCCGACGAATCTGCTCGCGGGCGGCGGTATAGGAGGTGCCGGAGGCATTCAGGGCTTCGCGAAACTGCTCCAGCGACATGTTGTTCTGGGCGGCAATGCGCGCCATGGCAGCGCTGAGCTGTTCATCGCTGATGCGCAGGCCCACGCGCTCGGCCATCTGCATCTGGATGTTCTCCAGAATCATCATGTCCATGACTTCCCGGCGAATACGCTCTTCGGAAATGTCCTGGCCTGATTGGGCGATATTGGCCCGCACCTGCTGCATGCGGGCATCGAGTTCGCTGCGCAGAATGACGTTGTCATCCACGATGGCGACAATTTCGTCCAGAATCTGCACATCTGCAAGAGCAGACAGCGGGAGGGTGGCCAGGGTCAGCAGGCCAATCATGCGCTTGAAAAACTGTTTATTCATCGCGGTAACCAAAAATACTCTCTTCCAGGACGCCGTTTAGTTTGTCGCCAAGTCCGCCGAGACCTTTGAGCTGGAATTCCAGCAGAATGGCTTCGTCGTGTTCAAGGTCGTTAGACAAGGTTTCGTCGTCGGGTTCCAGGGCACGCTGATAAAGCGTACGCACCGTCCAGCAGCAGCTCTCGTAAGCTATGCCAAACAGGGCTTCCAGTGATCTGTCCATTTCCAGGTCGTAATGCCAGCGGCCAAAGAGCTGCCATTGGCGGCCGACGGGCATGCTGAATGACGCATCCAGTTGTTGCAACTCCTGGCGATCGTCGCTGTCGACCACGGTCAGGCGGCGCTGACTGTAGCCGAAATTGTACAGGGTCTGCCGGCCGTCGCGATAGTGCCAGCCCAGATGACTCTGGTTGACCCGGCCGTCATCACGATCCAACACCAGGTCGGCTTCGAGCCAGTGATTATCGGCGGTGCGCCAGCGCAGGGTGGTGGCCACATCGGAATATTTCTCCTCGCGCTGTTCCTGCGAGCCGTCGGCGGCCGCGGTGGCGTTACCCGGGTGGCGATAGCTGGTGGTGCCGGGGATGGCAATGCTGCTGTCGAGGAGGTTGGGGTCGGTGGTCAGAGTACCGGCGACTACCGTATCGGGCAGGCTGACCCTGCGGTCTTCAAAATAAAACGCCTGGCCGATGCCCAGGGCAAGTACTTCCTCACCGGTGAGCTTGTCAAAAAAGCGGCTGCGCAGGCCGAAAGACAGGTGTTTGGCATCGTCTACCCGGTCGTAGCCGGTGTATCGTGAGTCGCGAAACAGCTGGTTGTAGTCGAAGGTGCGCAGGCTGGTATCGAAAATCGGCTGGTCATCCTGGCCGGCTTCGAAATCGCTGTAGAGGTAGAACAGGCGGGGCTCGAGGGTCTGTCGCCAGTCGCCGCTGTTGCGCTCAAATACCAGCTGGGTATCGATACTGCCCTGAGCGGCTGTGACTTCCGGGTTCTCGTTAATGACACCGTCATCAAGCTGATACTTCAAATGGCGGGCCTTGGCGGTCGCAATAATATGACCGGCGCGACCGATAAAAGGCAGCCGCGCACCGGCTTCGGTGTAGGTGCGCTGGCCAGTGATAAACAGGCCGCCATTGTCGAGGTTGTCGTTGTGGTCAAACACGGTGATGTCGGCCCGAAAAAGCGGCTGTGGGCGCAGGTTGCGAACCACCGGCAGGTATTCCAGCGACCACTGGGGCAGTTTGCGGTAGGTGTCATCCAGATTGGCCAGCGCCTGATACTGCTGGACATTGAGCTGGGAGCGCCAGCGCTCACTTTGATAATCGATACGGGCGCGCTGATCCAGGTAGGTGGTGCGGCGAACGTTTAGCGAGGCCACGCTCAGGTCGGAAAAATAGTCGTCGTCGCTGACCCGGGTGTAGTCGACCTCGGTGCTCCAGCTTTTGCCGATGGAGCCTTGTTCGGTGACGCCGATCAGCCAGCGATCGCGGTCGGCTTCACGGTCATTGTTGAGGTAGGCGGTGGACAGCTGCCACTCGCTCCAGGTGTTCAGGTAGCGCGCTTCGGCTTCCAGCATGTCGCCGCGGGCTTCCAGAAAGCGTGGTGTCAGACTCAAATCATAATTTGGCGCGAGGTTGAGATAATAAGGCACCGAAATGTCCAGCCCGCCGTCGGTACTGGCAAAGCCGGGCCAGAGCAGGCCGGTGGCGCGACGGTCATCGACCGGAAAATCGAGCCAGGGGCTGTAGAATACGGGCACGCCTTTTATTTTCAGGCTGGTATCGCGGGCGACGCCGCGGCCGCTTTGAAAATCCAGGTGAATATCTTCAGCGTGCAAGGCCCAGGCTTCAGAATCCGGCGGGCACTGGGTGTACTCGGCGCCCAGCAGGTTCAGGGTTTGCGGGGTTGGGCGTTCAATCAGCTCCGCGCTTGCGCGCACACCGGACTTAAACGCGACAAAACGCGCCTGTTCAATGCGCCCGGTGCTGTCGGCACCGCTTAATATTGCGCTTTCACCCTGCAGCATCATGTCCGGCAGGACAATCCTGACGCCGCCGTTGAGGGCAAAGATTTGGCTGTCCCGGTCAAACTCGGCGCTGCCGGCGTTCAGCCCCAGCGGACCTTTGTAAACCACCACCTCGCCGCTCAGTGCAACGGCGCTGCCCTGCATGCTGGAACGGTCGGCGCTGGCATGCAGCGGTGCCTTGCTCAGGGGCAAGTCGGCGCCGGGCCAAGAGCGCGTCGGGGCCAGATAGCGACCGTCGCAACCGGTTGCCAGAGAGCATTGGCCGAAACTGGCCACTTCTTCCGCCGTAAACCAGTACCACGGGCGATGCGATTCTGCCGGTGCGGTACAGGCGGATTGAGCCTGCACCGCTGTCGGAATCAGCAGTGAAGACAGTAGCGTCAGTGTGCGCAGTGTTGGAAGCTTCAAGAGGATCGTTGTTATCAGTCTGGTTAAATGCAGGTGGATGATAATGGATTCTTTGATAGGATGCGCGCCTGCAGGTGTGGAAAAGGCAGGTAAATATGCTCGACAGTCTGCGGCAATGGTGTGCCGCCGAGCTTGGTGTGCCAGCGACAGCGTTGGGCGAACTGCTGCCGGTGGCCGGCGATGCCAGTTTTCGGCGCTATTTTCGGCTCTTCCCTGAAGGTCGCTCCCCCGTCATCCTGATGGATGCGCCGCCCGAAAAAGAGAACAGCCAGCCCTTCCTCGATATTGCGGAGCGCCTGCGTCAGGCGGATATTCACGCACCCGCCATTCTGGCCCACGATTTGGCGCGCGGTTGGATACTACTCGAAGATCTGGGCGATACCCTCTACAAAGCCGCCTTTGAGTTACGCGATGGTGAAGCGGTGTTCGCCGAAATTCTGCCGGTGCTGGTGAAACTGACTCGGGTCGACGCCGGGGGCTTGCCCCTGTATGACCGCAGTCGCTTGCAGGGCGAGCTGAACCTGTTTGTGGACTGGCATATTCCGGAACAGACTGATCGACCGCTGTCTGATAAGGAGCGGGTCGAGTGGCAGGCGCTGTGCGACCTCCTGATCGACAGTGCCCTGACTCAACCCCAGGTGTTCGTGCACCGGGATTTCCACTCCTGCAATCTCATGGTGCTGGACGGAGCGCCGGGGGTGATAGATTTTCAGGACGCGGTGCGGGGGCCGATCAGCTACGATCTGATGTCCATTCTGCTGGATCGCTATATCGCCTGGCCGCGAGATCAACTGGAGCGCTGGATGGAGGCATTCCGACAGCAGGTGGCACCGTCGGTGGCCTCGGAAACCTGGCAGCGCTGGTGCGATTTTATGGGCCTGCAGCGCAACCTGAAAATCATCGGTATTTTTGCAAGACTTGCCCACCGGGACGGAAAAACGGGGTATCTTTCTCTGGTTCCGCGCTTTGCCGACTATGTTCGCGACGTGCTAATACGTTATAACGAGCTGAAGCCCTACCAGGCGCTTCTGGAGCCGCGACTATGAAAGCCATGATCCTTGCCGCCGGCCTGGGAAAGCGGATGCGCCCACTGACCATGGTGCGACCCAAGCCGCTGCTGAAAGTAAACAATAAAGCCCTGATCGACTATCACCTTGAACGCCTCGCCGCCGCTGGGGTGGTTGATGTGGTGACTAATCATTACTGGCTGGGCGAGCAGATCGAGGCGCATATTGGCGACGGGGCCGCCTATGGCCTGAACGTGGTTTATTCTCCCGAGGCTGAGCTGCTCGATACCGCCGGCGGTATGATCAATGCCTTGCCGCTGCTGGGTGATCAACCCTTTTTGCTGATCAATGGCGATGTCTGGTGTGATTTTCCCGTCGCAAACTTGCTGACCCGCAAACCCTCCGGTGCCCACCTGGTGATGGTAGACAACCCCGCGCACAACCCCGATGGCGATTTCTCGCTGCACGGTGAGCAGTTGAGTTTGGTTGCAGGCAATGCACTGACCTACGCCGGGATCGCAGTGATCAATCCGGCTCTGTTTGCAGGGGCGGAGCCCGGCTGCCTGCCACTGAAGCCCTTTCTGGTGCGCGCCATTGAGCGCGGCGAGCTGACCGGTGAGCATTTCACAGGAGAGTGGGTCGATGTTGGCACGCCCGAGCGCCTGTCGGAGCTGGATGCCCGGGTTTCGGCGGTGTTGGCCTGAGCCGTGTTCACATAGCCCCGGGCCCGCTTAGCCGGTAAACTACGCGCTTTCAAATTTCCGATTCGCGAGTTTGCCGTCAATGTCTGATTTCTGGATTGCTCCTTCCATTCTTTCTGCCAACTTCGCCCGTCTCGGCGAAGAAGTGGACAATGTTCTCGCCGCCGGTGCCGATGTGGTGCATTTCGATGTGATGGACAATCACTATGTACCCAACCTGACCATTGGTCCGATGGTGTGCAAGGCCCTGCGCGATCATGGCGTGACGGCGCCGATTGACGTGCACCTGATGGTGCAGCCGGTGGATGCCCTGATTGGCATGTTCGCCGAGGCCGGCGCCAGTTACATCACCTTTCACCCCGATGCTTCCGTGCATGTGGATCGTTCCCTGCAGATGATCCGCGACGCCGGCTGCAAGGCCGGGCTGGTGCTGAACCCGGCAGTGTCTCCCGACTGCCTGCGCTATGTCATGGATCGACTCGATATGATTCTGCTGATGTCGGTCAACCCGGGCTTTGGCGGGCAGAAGTTCATCCCGTCGACCATTGATAAGGTGCGCGAAGTGCGCCAGCTGATCGATAACAGCGGCTTCGATATTCGGCTGGAAGTTGACGGTGGCATCTCCGCGAACAACATTGCCGAAGTGGCTGCTGCCGGTGCGGACACCTTTGTAGCAGGTTCGGCCATTTTCAACGCCGACGACTACAAGACGGTCATCGACGATATGCGTCAGCAACTGGCTTCCATCTGACCGTGCTTCTCGAACAACTGCTCGGGCGTCAGCCCGAGGCCCTCTTGTTTGACCTCGATGGCACCCTGATCGACAGTGTGCCTGATCTTGCCAGCGCGGTAGATCACACCCTGAAAAGCGCAGACTTGCCTGTGGCGGGAGAGGCGCTGGTGCGCGGCTGGGTGGGCAACGGGGCACGCAAACTGCTGGCGCGGGCTCTTGAGCATTGTTGCGGACGCGCTGACGAGGCCGAACTGGATCGCCTGTTACCGGTGTTCTTTGAGGTTTATGAGCAGTGTTGCGCGGAGCACACCGTGGCTTATGCGGGTGTTGAAACAGCTCTGCAGCACTGGCATCAGGCAGGGATCAGACTTGCCTGTGTAACCAACAAGCCCGAGCGTTTTGCGCTGAAAATTATTCGTCACTTTGCTTGGGCTGAATGGATGCCCGTGGTGCTGGGTGGCGATAGTCTTGCTCAGAAAAAGCCCTCTCCTGAGCCTTTATGGGAAGCCTGCAGGCGCCTCGGTGTAGCGTCGACCGGTGCCATTATGGTGGGAGATTCGGTAAACGATGTGCAGGCGGCCCGCGCAGCGGGAATGCCGGTCATTGCCGTGCCCTACGGCTATAACTATGGCAGCGATATTCGCGAGGCAGGGCCTGATCTGGTGGTCTCACAACTGGATGAGCTGCTGACCTAGCCGTCCCGCAAGCCCGTCAATCGAGCTTTTTATAGGCGCAGCGCCGGCTCTGCTCGCGCCAGGCATTTTCCAGACATTCCTCTTCTCCGGTCAGCATGTCCGGCACGATCCCTGTTTCGTCCATCAGCCTTCGAGCCAGCGCGGATTCGCTTTCCAGTTCGCCATCGTGGTTGATATGGGCGATATCCAGGCCGTGCTCACGCTTCAGAAAATGCGCAATCAGCAGGCTGCGGTGACAGACCGCCGGATCTTTCTCGGCGCAGGTCAGGGCGATCGAAAAACCTTTGTCGAGTCCATCGAGCAGGCGTTCCACGCCGCGCAAAAATGGGCTTGAGCGCTGCAGGCGATCAAACTGTACCTGGCCGTTTTCATAGTGCGCGTCGCAGGGAGAGCGCGGGCCGAGCTCCTCGCCGAGATATACGTAACGTATACCCGCCTTGCGCAGGTGTTCTATCAGGTTTTTCCGGTGGTAGTCGTGAAAGGCCTTGCTGTAGGGCACTGAACGCACGTCAGCCACCACATCAATCCCGTAAGAGTGCAGGTGGGCGATAAAGGTTTCGATGGCTTTGGTGGCGTAGCCGATACTGAACAGAGCGGGCATGAAAGGGCGGAGTCGCAATGCTGAAATGTTAACAGGCGCTGAGTGTAGCGGTGCCTCCGGGTCGCCGCAAATCCGCAGTTTTACAAAGCCGGGCGCTGGGGTAGAATGCGCCTTTGTATTTATCCTTTCATCTGGAGAAAACGGTGATCTGCTCCGCTCACACAGCGCTGCAATCTGATACCCGCCGATGGCGATGGTAGGCCCCTGCGTACGTGCAAGCACGCCCTTGAACATCGTTATTCACCGTTTTTGAAGGAAAGATCCGTGACTCCCGAACAATTTGCCGAACTGGCCCAGCAGCCCTATAACCGTATTCCGGTCTATCGCGATGTGCTGGCTGACCTCGATACCCCCCTCAGCGCCTATCTGAAACTGGCGCGCGGTCCCTACAGCTACCTGTTCGAATCAGTGGAAGGGGGCGAGAAGTGGGGCCGCTATTCCATCATTGGCCTGCGTGCTTCCACCGTGCTGACCGTGCGCGGCAATGCGATTACTGTCACTGAAAATGGTCAGGAAATGGAAAGCCTGAATAGCGAGGATCCGCTGGATTTTGTTGAGCAGTTCCAGGCCCGCTATCAGGCGCCGGACCTCGACGCTCTGCCGGCCTTCAACGGCGGGCTTGTCGGTTACTTCGGCTACGACACGGTGCGCTACGTCGAGAAGAAGCTGGCGGCCACCTGCCCACCGGACAAGCTCGGCAACCCGGATATACTGTTGATGGTCTCCGACGAGGTGGTGGTATTCGACAACCTCGCCGGCGTTATCACCCTGATTGTGCACGCCGACCCCGCCGACGCCGATGCCTATAACAAGTCGCAACGGCGGCTGGATCAGCTGGAAACGCTGATGGCGGGTCCCGCGCCTGAACTGGCACGGCCCGCAACGGTGCCCGGCGAACTGCCCGAATCGGCCTTTGAATCGGAAGTGGGCGAAGCGGGTTACAGCGCGATGGTGGAGCGGGTAAAAGAATACACGCTCGCTGGCGATGTCATGCAGGTGGTGCCATCGCAGCGCCTGTCCACGCCGTTTAATGCCGAGCCGATCAATCTCTACCGCGCCCTGCGTCGGTTAAACCCGTCGCCCTATATGTTTTATCTGGATCTGGACGATTTTCATATCGTTGGTTCCAGCCCGGAAATTCTGGCGCGGGTAGAACACGGTGAAATCACCTTGCGCCCGATTGCCGGTACTCGCCGTCGCGGCCATACCGAGGCTGAAGACCGGGCGATGGAGGCCGAACTGCTGGCCGACCCGAAAGAGATTGCCGAGCATTTGATGCTGATTGATCTGGGGCGCAACGATGTTGGCCGGGTCGCGGAAACCGGCAGCGTGGTGGTGACCGATCAGATGGTGGTCGAGCGCTACTCCCATGTGATGCATATCGTGTCCAACGTTACCGGCAAACTGAAAGCGGGTTTCAGCGCGATGGATGTGCTGCGTGCCAGCTTGCCGGCGGGTACTTTGAGCGGCGCGCCGAAAGTACGGGCGATGGAAATCATTGACGAGTTGGAGCCGGTCAAGCGCGGTGTCTATGGCGGCGCCGTGGGCTATCTGGGCTTCAACGGCAATATGGATACGGCCATTGCCATTCGCACGGCGGTCATTAAGAACGGACGACTTTATGTGCAGGCCGGTGGTGGCATCGTTGCCGATTCGGTACCCCGTCTGGAATGGAAAGAAACCATGAACAAGGCGCGGGCGATGTTCCGGGCTGCGGCTATGGTGCTGGATGGTAAGGGAGATCACTGAAATGCTGTTGATGATCGATAACTACGATTCCTTTACCTACAACATCGTGCAGTATCTGGGCGAACTGAAAGCCGAGGTCAACGTGGTGCGCAACGATGAGGTTTCCGTCGACGACATTCGCGCGATGAAGCCCGAACGCATTGTGGTCTCTCCCGGCCCCTGTACTCCCAATGAAGCGGGTATTTCCATGGAGGCGATCAAGGCCTTCGCCGGAGAGCTGCCAATCTTGGGTATCTGTCTTGGTCATCAGAGTCTGGGGCAGGTTTTTGGTGGTAAGGTTGTGCGTGCCCGGCAGGTGATGCACGGCAAAACCTCGCCCATCTACCACGCCAATAAAGGCGTGTTTTCGGGTTTGAAAAACCCTTTGATCGCCACCCGCTATCATTCACTGGTGGTGGAAAAAGACAGCCTGCCGGATTGCCTGGAAATCACTGCGTGGACACAGACCGACGCAGGTGAGGTCGATGAGATCATGGGACTGCGACACAAAACCCTGGACGTGGAAGGGGTACAGTTTCACCCGGAATCAATCTTGAGCGAAGAGGGTCACGCCATGCTGGCCAACTTCCTTAAACGCTGAGGGACAGCTTATGGATATCAAGACCGCCCTGGGGCGCGCCATTCAGCATTTAAGTCTGAGCACCGACGAAATGGCCGCCGTGATGCGTGACATCATGACCGGCCAGTGCACCGACGCCCAGATCGGCGCCTTTCTGGTGGCGCTGCGGATGAAAAGTGAAACCATCGACGAGATTGAAGGCGCCGCCAGAGTCATGCGCGAGCTGGTTACGCCAGTGGATGTTGCTGATCTCTCTCACGTTGTGGATATCGTTGGTACTGGGGGCGACGGCGCCAACCTGTTCAATGTGTCTTCAGCCGCTACTTTTGTGGCCGCTGCGGCGGGCGCGGTGGTGGCCAAGCACGGCAATCGCTCGGTGTCCTCCAAAAGCGGCAGCGCCGACCTGCTCGAGAGTGCCGGTATTAATCTGGGCTTGAGCGCCGAGCAGGTGGAGCAGTGCATTCGCGAAGTAGGTGTGGGTTTCATGTTTGCGGTTAATCACCACAGCGCCATGAAGCACGCTATCGGTCCGCGCAAGGAAATTGCCCAGCGCACCATCTTTAATATTTTGGGGCCGCTGACCAATCCGGCGGGCGTAAAGCGACTGTTGCTAGGCGTATTCAGTGCTGAACTGTGTCGGCCGCTGGCTGAAGTGCTCAAGCGCCTGGGGGCCGAGCATGTGATGGTGGTGCATGCCAGCGACGGCCTGGATGAAATCAGTCTGGCCTCTCCCACTGAAGTGGCTGAACTTAAAGACGGTGAAATCAACGAATATCGGATTACACCGGAAGACTGCGGTTTGAAAAGCCAGTCACTGGTCGGTTTGGAAGTGGCCGACAGCGCGGCCTCACTGCAGCTGATTCGCGATGCCTTTTCCGGTGTGGAGAGCGAGGTCGCTCGCAAGGCCGCCGATATGGTGGCGCTCAATGCCGGTGCCGCGTTGTATGTAGCAGGTAAAGCCGATTCGCTTAAAGCTGGTGTTGCGTTGGCGCAGCAGACTCTTACCAGCGGCGTGGCACTGGAAAAAATGCAGCAGCTCGCTCAGTTTTCTCAGGGCTTGAAGTAATGTCGACACCAACTGTTCTGAAAAAGATTCTCGAGCGCAAGGCAGAGGAAGTAGCCGAGCGTTCACAGAAGGTTTCGCTGGATACCTTGCGTGAGCAGGCCGCATCGGCGTCGCCCGTGCGTGGCTTTGTCGCGGCGATGGAGCGCAAACTGGCGGCGGGTCAGTCAGCAGTAATTGCTGAATGCAAAAAGGCCTCGCCTTCCAAAGGGGTTATTCGCGCTGACTTTCAACCTGCGGCAATCGCCCGCAGTTACGAGCAGGGCGGAGCGGCTTGCCTGTCGGTACTGACCGATCGGGATTTCTTTCAGGGCAGTGAAGCTTATCTGCAGGAAGCGCGGGCAGCCTGTTCATTGCCGGTGATTCGCAAGGATTTTATTATTGACAGCTATCAGGTGCTGGAAGCCCGCGCCATTGGTGCCGACTGTATTCTTTTGATTGCCGCGGCCCTCGATGATGCACAGATGCGCACCTTGTACGACGAGGCTCTGGCCCTGGGTATGGATGTGCTCATTGAAGTACACGACGAAGAAGAGTTACTGCGCACGCTGCCCCTGGGTGCCAAACTGGTGGGTATCAACAATCGCAACCTGCACAATTTTGAAACCTCGCTCGACAATACTTTTTGCCTGCTCGACAAAATCGGCGATGACCGGATTGTAGTGACCGAGAGCGCGATTCACACGCCCGCCGATGTGGCAGCCATGCGTGAGCGCGGGGTGAATGCCTTTCTGGTGGGTGAGGCGTTTATGCGGGCTGAGGAGCCCGGGGAGAAATTGGCGGAGTTGTTTTCAGTTTAAGAGAAAGTCTGCCCTCACCCTAACCCTCTCCCAGAGGGAGAGGGAACTTGCAAGCCAGCGTCTGTGCGTCCCCTCTCCCTCTGGGAGAGGGTAGGGGTGAGGGTTAGCGCGTCCCAAACACCACCATCGTTTTGCCTTTAACCGACACCAGCCCCTGTTCTTCCAGAGTTTTCAGTACCCGGCCAACCATTTCCCGAGAGCAGCCGACAATGCGACCGATTTCCTGGCGGGTGATCTTGATCTGCATGCCATCGGGGTGAGTCATGGCGTCGGGCTGGTTGCAGAGGTCGAGGAGGGTGCGGGCAACGCGGCCGGTCACGTCCAGGAAGGCCAGATCGCCTACCTTGCGCGTAGTCTGGCGCAGGCGCTTTGCCATCTGTGTGCCCAGCGCAAACAGGACTTCCGGATACTGTTCTCGGAGTTCATGAAATTTGCTGTAACTGATTTCAGCAACTTCGCACTCAGTTTTTGTTTTGACCCAGGCCGAACGGGTTTCTTCGTGATCAAAAACGCCCATCTCGCCGAAGAAATCACCTTTGTTGAGATAGGCGACGATCATTTCCCGGCCTTCATCGTCTTCGATCAGCACGGTGACAGAACCTTCGATAATGTAATACAGCGCGTCACTGTCGTCGCCCGCGTAGATAATGGTGCTCTTGGCAGGGTAGCGGCGGCGCCGGCAATGGCTTAAAAAACCATCGAGGTTTGGAATCGCAGGCTTTGGTGCACTGATCACAATGGGTCCTCTTGGAAAGGTTTTCTCAAATTATTCGGCCTATTATGCCGTGTGGAACCTCCAATGGCGACCCCTGCGAGCTTTGCGGAGCTTGTGGTAGGATGCGTTTCTCAAAAAACATCGCAATAGGGTTATCGAATGGAAGCTACCGTTAAGTGGAAGGACGGTGTCAGTTTCGAAGCGGAGTCCGGTTCCGGGCATTCTGTGGTAATGGATGGGCCGCCGGACCTCGGTGGTCGCAATCTGGGGCCGCGTCCCATGGAGATGCTGATTATGGGAATGGGGGGCTGTGCCTCGTTTGATGTGCTCACCATACTGCAGAAGTCGAGGCAAAACGTCACTGGCTGCGAAGCGTGCATTAGTGCAGAGCGCGCCGACGCGGTGCCTGCGGTTTTTACCAAAATTCATATGACGTTCAAGGTAAGCGGCGATGGCCTTAAGGAGTCCCTGGTCAAACGCGCGGTTGCCCTGTCGGCTGAAAAATACTGCTCCGCATCGATCATGATGGAAAAGGCCGGCGTTGAAGTGACCCACAGCTACGAGATTGTGCCCGCATGACTGCCAAGCGGCCTCCGCCGACCGCAGGCCTGCGGCATATCGCGCTCTTTGTGGAGCGCTATGAAGAGACCCTGGCGTTCTATCAGAACCTGATGGGAATGGCCCTTGAGTGGCAACCCGACGCCGATAACAGTTATCTCTGTTCCGGCAATGACAACCTGGCATTGCATCGCTATCAGGGCCCTGCGCGCGATCCAGCGACACAACGACTCGATCACATCGGTTTTATTATCGATACGATGGACGGCGTGGACGAGTGGTTTGCCTTTCTGAAGACCGAGGGCGTCAAAACCTTGTCTGAACCTCGGACCCATCGCGACGGGGCGCGCAGTTTTTACTGCCTTGACCCCGACGGCAATACGGTGCAGATCATCTATCACCCGCCGATCAGCGGCCAGCAGTTTACCCGCCCCTAGGGCCGCTTGTTCGACACGGCGTCAGAGATAATAGGTCGAGCGCGTCATGACCTTTGACGCCAGCGTCATGACCTCCTTGATGCCGGGTGCAAAATCCTGTCCGCCTGCTTCAATCGCCTTACTGGCGTGGGCGGATTCGTCTTCCAGCATTTGCTGCAGAATCGCTCGCGACTTGTGATCTTCCGGTGGCAGCTGTGTCAGATGGTCGCGCAGGTGTTTGCAGACCTGCTCTTCCGTTGCCGCCACAAAACCCAGACTGATTTTGTCCCCCAGTGTGCCGGCCAGTGCGCCGAGGGTGAACGAGGCAGCATAGAACGCCGGGTTCAGACGGCTGGTATGACTGCCCAATTCATTAAGCCGCTGCTCGCACCAGGCGAGATGATCCACTTCTTCGTCGGCCGAGTGCTGCATGGCCTCACGCACGGCGGGGTCTTTAGCGGTGAGTGCCTGGCCGTGATAGAGCGCCTGGGCGCAGACTTCGCCAGTGTGGTTGATCCTCATCAGGCCTGTGGTATGACGGGGACTGTCGTCGAGCAGGGCTTCGCCGTAGGTATCGGCGGGATTGCTGCGGCGCGGGCTGGCGCTGCCCGGCACCAGCGTTTTAAGACCCCGGTCGAGCGATATGACCAACTTGTCGATCAGTGAAAATCTGCGGTTCATGCGGTTCTCCTTGCCGCCATTTTACCGGAAAACCGTCGCTTGAGTCTGTGCGGAGGCCGCTTCTGTGGTTTCCAGCAGCTCGACGATCAGACGTTTAAGCGTTTGCCCGGCTGACGGACGCGCCATGACTCGAAAGGGGGCGTTCGCTGCCGCCGGCAACTCACGGCTACTCTCCTGAAGGAAAATAGTAGCCGGTGGCGGCAATTGACTCGCACTGGCCTCTTCGTGCAGGCGATGGTTCAGGCTGATGGGCTCGTCGATAGTGTCGCTGATCAGCACGATGTCGATCGGTGTCTTGAACAGGCATTGATTACGGCTCAGGGCGATGGCTTGTTGTCGGGTATGGGCGACAAAGCAGATCATTCCCCACTGTTCGCACAGTTTTTTCTGCTGCATGGCAAAGGTGCGGTTGGGTTCGACAATCAGAATGCGTCGGAAACGAAGCTGCAGCAGTTTTGGCAGTCGTTGCTGGTGCTTCCACTCCGACAGGGGCAGAGATATTTCAATAATCTGAGTTCCACCGTTGGAGTGCAGCCGCAGATCGCCGTTCAGCGCCTCCAGCAACTGGCTCGCCAGTTCTGCCCGCGTGTGGATGGCGCGGTCGGCGGTGAGTGCCGGGGCGAGAGGCTGAATCAGGCTGAGAGCTTTTTCGCCCCGGTAGCGCAGCTCGAGCCAGAGACCATTGCGCCATTGGATTTGCAGTGCCAGGCCGGTTTCCCGGCTGTGGTGGCTGGCGACCAGGATGATATGCAGCAAAAACTGGCGCAACCGCCCCGGGTCACCGATAACCTGCTCGGGCAATGTTACTTCGGGGTTCTGCCACAGCAATTCTGATTGATGGGACTCGACAATGTCCTTTAGCAACGGGCGAAGCTCGTACAGCAGCTCGGGGGTGGTGGCGGACACGGTCGCTAGCGGAGGGTGAGACAGCACGTTTTCGATAAAACCCAGCATTTCCTGGCTGGCGCTTTGCAGACTGTTGACGTAGTCCCGTTGCTGGGGCGTGAGCTGCGAGTTTTTGAGCATTTCAGCGGTGCCAAAAATGGCGCTGAGGGGTGTCATCAAATCGCGGTTTATACGACGCAGAGATTCATTGCCTCCGCGGCTTTCTGCTTCCAAGGTAGCCACATGCAGGCGGTGCTCAAAACGCTGCTGGGCCCGATTCTGCCGATACACGCTGTAGATAGTGGTGAGCATCAGGACTTCCACTGCCGTGCCCAATAGCATGATCAGGTTGATGGTTTCCAGACTGGCGTCCACATGAAGGTAAATCAGCACGACCAGAGCCACAAAGAGGATTAGCCAGGCTCGGGTGAGCAGATAGTAATAGGTGACGGTGTCCTGATATTTCAGATAGGTTTGCAGGGCGCGCAGCGTGACTGTGGCAGAACTCAGGCCCACGACAATGAACATTATGGGAAGGCTGCTGCTCACTGGCAGGAAGATGGCTGTGACTCCGGCCAGTGCATTCACGGTCAGCAGGGTTATGAGTGTGGCATCCCGGCGTTGGCGTCGTCGTGAGGGCTGAAACCTTTCAGACAGCAGAGTGGCCAGAAGCATGCTGAGATGGGTCAGACTGATAAAGGCCGGGTTTCCAAACAGGGAAGACGCTTGGGAGTGCAGGGCAATATAGCCCCACGAGGCCCCAATGGTCAGCATATTGCAAATGGCATAAAGGCCCATCAACAGGAAAATACGCGAGGGCGGTAATACCAGAGCCATCGCCAGATTGGCAATGGCCAATGCCAGCAACAGGCCCACCCCGACGCCATTGCCGAATAGCTCATAGCGAAATTCAGTCAGGAAAGGGTGGAGGTCCGTAAGCTTGGGGGTCAGCAGCACCTTGCCCTGATTTTCGAGCGCTAGGTAATAAATCTGCTGGCTGTGCGGCTCGACGCTGAGAATAAATAATTGCGGTGTGCGCAGAATCCCGGCGTTGTAGACCTTGGTAATTTCAGTGCCGTCTTGGCGGAAAAGCCGCGCCGAGTCAATTTCAGCAGGAGTGAGGTGAAAAATAGCGTAGTGCTGTTTGGCCTGATCATTGGCAAGGCCAAAACGGAGCCAGTAGCGGCCCTTGCTGAAGTCCAGCTTTAGATCACCGGTTTGTGCCTGGCGGAAGCGGGGGGCATTGTCGCTGAGGTCGGCCACTGTCAGTGTTGCGTCTGTATCGAGCAGGATATCGACCTGCTCTTTGATGGGCAGGTCGAAAGTGCCCGAGCCCAGGCGCAATAGATCAGCGGCCTGCAGCGAGCCGGGCAGAAACGGCAGCAGGAAGAGCCAGAAAAACCTGGTTTTGTTGGTCCCAATCAACCGCCTGATAGATAATTTCCCTATAGCATCTCTCACCATTCTTGGGATTCGTTCTCGAGTGTTTACTGGTCGTTGGTCTTAATTATTGTCTCAGTGAGATTCTGAAACCTAGGCTGTGACTCTACTCAAGTGTTATGTTCTGCGATAGTGATATTTTGATCCGAGGCAGCCCCTGGCTGGGATATTCCCCTCGCTGCGGTCTTCATATACGGGTGTGTAGATAGCCACTCGATGAAAACGAGTCTACTATCCTGTGGGGAAAAAGGGGAAGCACGCGGTTATTATTATTTCAACTGTGCTCAATCTGTAAGTAAAGAGGCGCGCAGCTCTGCGCTCCTCTCACCGGTTTGCAGTTGATGTAATGCTGCCACTTCAGTCAGCTTGGTGACGAGTTCAGATTAGTCGGCAAACAATGATTTGATATATCGACCGTTTGAATTCTCCTGTAGATTGCTGGATGCAGGGCTTTCTCTTTTTCCAAATTCAGTGTGACGCTGTGCGAGAGCGCTCATATCTCGAAAACTAGCTCTAATCTGCGCATCAGTAGACTGTAGCTGGTAATGCCCTGTTACTAACAAAATGGCTAGCTCTGCGTAAATTTCCAGAGGAGCGATGTTCACTTTTTTGTTGTGGGCGGCTTCCGTATGATTGCGGTACGGTTTGCGCAATAGTCTCACCCAGCGCGACAATTGTTCGTCGTGAAATTTTCGTCTCGCGGCGTCAAAACTTGCTTCGTCGGCTTTTTCCTCGTCAAGACCAAGCTTGGATTTAAAGCTCGCCACTACAGTCAAGCCGCTTACGCCGAGTACAACAGCCTCTTCGAGGTAGGCAAAAAAATCGTATTGATAAGGGCTAGCTTTGCTTTCTATGCTGAGAAATGTCTTATCCTCAATATACATGGTTACTTCGGATATTAAGTTGCGTTTGGACTGAAAATATCGATGCACAGTTCGTCGGCTAATCTGTGCCTCCTCGGCTATTTTCTGCATCGTGGTTAGCTTTAAGCCATCCCTTGAGATGCAGTTTACTGCCGCGTTTAGAAGGATCTCGCGGCCTCTGTTTGCATCATGTACCCGAGTTTTTGTACCCCAGCGAGTCGTTCTTTCCATGACATACCCCTGTTAATACATTATTAACTAATTGTAATGATCCATCCTTAGCTAACGTTCGTGTCCCTGCTGATATTTAGGCGTATTTAGGGCGAAAATTGCTCGGTATTTTGAGACAGGTTTTAAGCTTATGGAGACTACTTCGGGCGTTTTTACTTGCTATGTCTCTTATTTTAGGTTCTAGAAAAAGTCTTCGCGCAATGACTATTGAGCCGCTCGGATTTCTGGATTCGTCAGACCGGCCTATATAGAACAGCGCTATCCCCCGGCAACCCGTTAAAGTATCTCGGTAATTACGCATATTCCCCCGTTTGATTTCGTTTGCTGCCTGCACACTGCCGTGTGTCTCGTAGAGCCTGTGATTGAGCAGTAACTGACGTCTGTCGACACAAATTTTTCCTGTGTGTGACGCAGCCCTGAACCAGAAAATTTCGCGGCATCAGGGTTTTATTCACAGACCAAAATGAGTAGAGACAACAAAATGTGACTCAGGTCACGCTTTTTTGAACAGGCAAAAAAAATCAAATTTTTGGTCTGGTCAGGAGGCGCATCGTGATTTTTATTAAACCT
>NZ_JBFJUX010000018.1:0-49441 GCF_041624475.1 Litorivivens sp. | reverse complement strand
TAAATACAATGTCTTATAGAACCATAAAACGGAGAAGCCTCAGCCAGAGCCCACTGTAGGACGACTCTAATCAACAGTTAATTCGCAATATGCAAAGCAGAGTGATAGCGCCTTTGCGAAAGAGCTTGATAGGCTCGGCTAGCGGCATCGACGCCGCTGTTTTTACACGCACAAAAAAGGCCGTGGGCTTACACCACACGGCCAAACGGAGATCAAAAGCGTCAGGAAAAATCAGTTAACCATTGTCTGACAAGCCGTATATTCATTCAGTCCTGCAAGCCGGGCTACCGCTTGCTGGAAATCAGGTTTCTGCGTCACCGCGCTCAGATAAGCCTGGCAGGCCCCAGCCCAATCCTTTTGAGCCTCACGCAACAAACCGCTGTGATAGGCCACACGCCATCCGGAAGCGCCTAGCCGGCCAGCTATTGAGAGCGTTCGCCGTGCATCGTCATATTTGCCCTCCAGGTAATAAGCTGCAGCCAGCGTTTCGCGCAACTCAGCATAATCAGGACGAAGCAGAATTTGTTGCTTTAACAATGCTTTTGCGCGCGCGGTATTACCATCATTCATCGCCAACTGGCTGCGCAGAATAGCCGCTTCGGGATGAGCGCCTGGTCGCGCCAGCAACTGATCCAGCAGATATTGAGCCCGTTCAGTACGCCCTGCCCGAGTTTGCATTACGGCGTTCGTCATCATAATGCGTTCATGCGTCGGGAATTCTACCTGCAAGCGTTCGACTTCCCGCTGTATCCGCATGCAATCTTCTATTGAACTATAAGCTCGCTGAATTTCATGGCAGGAATCACCCTGGGTGTTTACCTCCTGGTATAGCGCCAGTAGTTGATCCAGGCGCTTGTCAGGATCGACCTGACTGGCACGATGTTCTGTCATTGACGCGCATCCAGTCATAAAAATTGCCAGGAATACAAAGGTAAATCTTTTCATTGTTAAGTTTTTCATTGGATCGCTCCTTGTACACCAGTTTTAACCGGGTATTCACGTGTCGGGGTGGAGACAGCCCAATCCAAGAGCTCAGAGCTGTGCGGGAATTGCCACAACGCCATTTCGTGGCGCGGTTTACGAATAATGGTTGGGGTGACGATGATAATGAGTTCACGGTCGCTATCGGCATCACTGGTTGATTTCGCCATATTACCGATCAGCGGGATGCTGCTAAGGCCGGGAGTATGACTATTGTTTTGAGACAAATCCCTGCTTACCAAGCCACCAATCACCAAGGCCTGTCCGTCTTCCAGACGGGCTGATGTTTTTATGGTGCGCACATTAAAAGCTGCGGAGTTAAGCGCGCTGCCCGTACTTCCCGCAATATCCTGGGTCAACTGCGTATCGGGCAGTGAAATGGTTGGCCGCATATCCAGGGTAATACTGTCGTTTTCGCCCACCATAGCCCGTACCTCAAGCTCAACACCAAAGGACTTGAATTCGGTGCCGCTGAATACACCTGATGTATTTGCACCGATACTATCGTCACCGGACAGTCCTGAGGGCGCGAATGCTTTCGGCACGGGCACTTCTCCACCGGCACGAAACACCGCAGATTCACCTGCAAGAACAGTCAGTGTTGGTCGCGAGACGGTACGGGAAATGCCTTCCTCTTCAAGCAAGGCGAACAACAGATCCAGCGCGGCATCGCCACCGCCAATTTGCAAGTTGTTCAGAAGGCTACCGCCCAGCAATTGCAAAGCATTCTCCAATTGAGACTGGCTGCCTGCCTGTTGTGAGCGACCGCTCAGTCCAAAGGTCGCGGAGTTATCATAACCATTGGTTACCAGCGTCATATCAGGGCGCCAGCTCTTCAACCGGCGTCGGCTGACTTCATGCATCTGCACAGAAACACGCACCTGGGGCAAGTCGCGCACTTCAATGGTTGAAAGAATTCGGCCACCGGCGACGGACAGCATTTTCGAGCGGCCGATATTGGTCTTGATATTATTCCCTAAACCGCTGCTGGCCCCAGACGAGATACCACCCAGGCTGCCCAGCGCGCCGGAATTCACTGAGCGGCCGCTCGAACCGATCAGGCCTCCCGCTTCATTCGCGATAACTTCGATGTTACCCCCGTCGCCAAGCTGGGCATTGCTGCCAACAAACATACGTGCGGCAATATTCAGAACCCTGATAAGCTCAACCTGGCTTTCAACTTCACCTGAGAGGAGCAGGGTGTCGCTCTGATCGTCCATAACGTCACCTCCCTGAATCCGCTGAATTGTCACCTGTTCGCCGCCAACACTTTGAATAGCCTTTTCCAGCTTTTCAGCCACCGTTTCGGGCAGCGTCTCGACCTGTATCAGGTTAATAATCGTAGCTCGCTTGGCGTTTCGGCGTGTTGGCGCTGAGGCTTGATCCAATGCTGATTTGACGCGAAAGGCGGTATCCTTCAAAACCGAGTTCATGGTAGGAGCCTGCATCACCACATCCTTGCTACCGCCGCCACTTGCCACGTCTAGGTAATTTCTAGCTGCAGTTTCCGCCGCAATGCGGAAGTTAATCGTAGGTACCTTGCCTCGCAGAACCAAAGCAGCGCGATCGGGCGCGAGCTCGATTCGAATATTGCGGTGAATATCGTTCAGGGCTTTGCGCAAGACGCTCAGATCTTCAATGACAGTAAAGAGGAAGTTTTCTGTTGTTCCATCTTC
Source organism: Litorivivens sp. (assembly GCF_041624475.1). Taxonomy (GTDB): domain Bacteria; phylum Pseudomonadota; class Gammaproteobacteria; order Pseudomonadales; family Spongiibacteraceae; genus Litorivivens. The sequence continues at coordinate 46,784 of NZ_JBFJUX010000018.1, read as the reverse complement.
GTACCAAACCATAATGCTTGTGCGACCGACATTTTTGGCCAGCGCCAGCACCTCATTTGAGTCCAAAATCTCGACCTGAATGGTCGTATCCTGTCCCACCGCGACTCGCGTTAGACTTTTGCGGAACACCAAGCGGGTATGGGTCCACTGCACCAGCTCTCTCGTTTTCGCTGACTGTTTACCATCAGCGGTCTCTACGAGGCGAAGTCCTTTAGTGTCGTTACCTAGCGCAGGTGCTGCACCAACAGAAAGTATCCAAAGTGCAATTATGTACATAAACCATTTCATGGCTGTGCTCTCCGTATGCCTTGCTTTATCACGGCGTAGCCGATGCAGCAGGCTTGATGACAGTGCTGGACGCCAGAGGCATTGCACTGTTCTGTTCTGCGTAGCAGTTCAAGTCGTCCCGGACTTGGCTGGCAACGCTGGGTTCACAACCGTAAACAGTCACTGATCGACCAGGTTGTGTACGAGGGCAGAGATCTCCGAAGTCCATCACACCATCGCCATCGGTATCTCGATAACCGGTTGCGGGGGCACCATAGGCAGGATCAAGGGCATTGACGTAGTGCACCGTTGCCAATTCGCTACAGGCGGTCAGACAAACGATGCTCAGCGCTACGATAGTTCTCATGATCACTCCTCGGATTTCTGCTTCAGTTCGTTGATGCCAAAACATTTGGCGTCGGACTGACTACAGCAGGAACCAGACCAACCTTGAAATATAAAGAAAAATATATGTTATTCAGTTAGTTACTTGCGAGGCAGGGAATATTTGGAAACAGCCTAAAGGCATTGTGATTTGCAATATGCAAACCGTTTTACGAGGATCTCGCGTAGCTAGACGCCCCTGCGGGCAGCGGGACACTGCAATCAAAGTGGCTGATTGCCATGAGCCCGAAGTGGGCAGTGGTTAGACAGGCTGTTATAAGGAGGGAGTTAAGTGGCGCGCTGACTTTTGATTAGTGCCGCCCGAAGCCCTGCACCTGCGACTTTCGCCGCAAGTGTTCTGGGTAAAGCTTTAAGAAATCGCGTCATCAGTCTGTTCTGCCAGCCTGGCGTCCAGTAATTGCGCTTGCCAAGCTGGGCTAGCGCTTCTGTGACCACCCGCTCAGGCGTCATCAAACCAGAGAGGTCTTCATTGCGAAAACCCTGCTTCCGCGGCGCCTCTGTATCCGTGGGGCCCGGAGCGATCACCAGTACATCAACACCGCTGCCGCGACATTCATCGTGCAGTGCAATACCCAGCGAATGGACAAAGGCCTTACTGGCTGCGTAGGTAGCTGACCAGGGGAAAGGTGACTCGCCTTCCACCGAACCGGTAAAGATGACACCGCCGCGCCCCGCAGCCTTCATATCGGGCAGACAATGGTATGTCAGTAAAAGCGACGCGATACAATTGGTGTTAACCATGCCTGTATTGTCCAGTGCACTGGCCTCTTCAAAACGCCCCTTGAAACCAAAGCCCGCATTGTTTACCAGCAAAGACACGCCTCGTCCCTTCAACGACCGCGCAAATTCATCGACCGCCTGAGTGTCGGCCAGATCCAGCACAACGACCTCTACCATCGCTCCATAAGTATGTAGTAGCTCTGCCGCCAATCCCTCGAGCGCTTCAGCCCGGCGAGCTACCAATATCAAATCCATTCCTGCTGCGGCCAGAGTTACAGCAAAAGCACGCCCTATACCTGATGACGCTCCGGTCACCAGAGCAACACCCTCAAAATAACTACTTGATAAGCGCGCCATCAAATATGTCCACCCATCAATCGCGGTACCACCCCGGAGTCTATACCCTGCCGGCCGACCAAAATCCCTCTGCGAGCGTATAACTATGCAGGCACACCCCCAGCACTAGCCAACAACACTATGCTGGATAAGAAACTCCCGTCCCCCCCAAGCCACAATACCCCCCCGGATTCTTGGCTAGGTACTGCTGGTGATAATCCTCGGCAAAATAGAAATCGGGCGCCGCGATAATTTCGGTGGTGATCGGGGGCAGGCCTTTTTCCTGCAAAGCCCGCTCGTAGGCCACTTTGGAATCTTCCGCCTGCGCCTGCTGCGCATCGGAGTAGCTATAGATGCCCGACCGGTACTGCGTACCGACGTCGTTGCCCTGACGCATGCCCTGGGTCGGGTTGTGACTTTCCCAGAAGGTTTGGAGCAGGGTTTCATAACTGATGATCGAGGGATCAAACACCACCAGCACCACCTCATTGTGGCCGGTCATGCCGGTGCAGACCTCCTGATAGGTGGGGTTTGGGGTAAGGCCCGCCGCATAGCCCACTGCCGTTGTGTAGACCCCCTCCAGTTGCCAGAACTTGCGCTCGGCACCCCAGAAGCAGCCCAAACCAAACATGGCGGTTTCCAGATGCACCGCATAAGGCCCTTTCAAAGGAGCGTCCAGCACATAATGCCGCTCCGGAACGGGCATCGCCTCGCTGCGTCCGGGCAGAGCCCTTTCCGGCGAGGGTAATTCACTCGACTTGCCAAACAAACCCATCGTGCACTCCTTCTGTCGTGCTTCTTATATACCTACAATTTTCTGGCCAACAGCAGCCCGTCACCAATCGGCACCAGACTGCACTCTACCCGGTCGTCCGCCCCCACCAGCGCGTTGACCTTCTGGATGGCCTGAGTTTCTTCATCCTCACTAGGCTCGGCAACCCGGCCATCCCAAAGCGCATTGTCTATGGCGATCAGGCCACCGGGGCGGAGCAGGGTCAAGCACTGTTCGTAGTACTGGGCGTAGTTTTCCTTGTCCGCATCGATAAAGGCAAAGTCATAGTACTCGCGCTCGCCCGAGGCGATCATCGCCGCGAGTGTCTCGGCCGCAGGCCCCAGCCGCAGGTCGATCTTGTAGTCCACCCCCGCCTGCTCCCAGTAGCGTCGGGCAACATCGGTGTATTCCTTACTGGTATCGCAGGCGATGATTCGCCCCTCCGGCGGCAGCGCCAGCGCGGTGGCAAGGGTGCTGTAACCGGTAAACACGCCAATCTCAATGGTGTGGCTGGCACCCAGCATATTAATCAGCAGCTGCATAAACTGGGCCTGCTCGGGGGCGATCTGCATCCGGGCCATGGGCATGGCCATGGTTTCCTGCCGCAGCTCATTGAGCAGTGAGTGCTCCCTGACCGTAGTTTCCAGCAGATAGCGGTGCTCCGCATCCGTCAGACCATAGCTTTTGTTCGACATCGCTCTCGACTCCCAATCCACAACCAACTTCTTGTAAAACAATCAAAAATCATGCCGAAAAGCCGGCCCGAAGACCGAGATCCCACACTACCAAAAAACTTTCTAATATTGTTGCTATTTCTGACAAAACCGGTATAAATGGCGCCCTCTTTCCACCTCACTGGGGGACTTATGCTAAATGAAGAAATTGGACCTTATGCCGACAATGGAAGCCGGCTCATCAGCTGTTAACGTATACACCTCCTCCGATGAAAACCAAGATCATTTCATCGTCCGTGACGGTGTAGCATACGCCGGTACACATCTGATCATCGATCTCTGGGGAGCCTCCCATCTCGATGACATCCCCAGAATGGAAAAAGCCTTTCTAGAAGCCGTGAAAGTGTGTGGCGCTACGCTGCTGCATATTCATATGCACCACTTTACGCCCAACGGCGGCGTCTCCGGTGTAGCGGTTCTGGCAGAGTCACACATCAGTGTGCACACCTGGCCCGAACGCGACTACGCTGCGTTTGACGTATTCATGTGTGGCGATGCCCGTCCCGAACTGGCGATCCCTGTACTGCAACGCGCCTTCCATCCGAAGCGCATTGAAGTCAGCGAAAACCTGCGCGGGAGGATGGAGGATGTCTGAACAGCACCTGCAGTTTCAGGAGAAACTGCACGATGGCTGGGCACAGACCTTTGGCATCAAGAACGTTCTCTTCGAGAACAAAACAGACCACCAGCATCTCATTATTTTTGAGTCGGTAAGCTTTGGTCGCGTAATGGCCTTGGATGGCATTATCCAGACCACCGAGCGCGACGAGTTCATCTACCACGAGATGCTGGCGCACGTTCCGCTGTTTGCCCACGGCGAAGCCAGGGATGTACTGATTATTGGCGGCGGCGACGGCGGCCTCTTGCGTGAAGTACTCAAGCACGAGGGCGTGGACCACGTTACCCAGGTCGAAATTGATCAGGCGGTTATCGATATGTGTGTAGAGTACCTGCCGAACCACTCGGCCGGTGCCTACGACAATCCCCGCGCCAATATCGTGATCGACGACGGCATCAACTACGTGAAGCACTGCGACCGGCAGTTCGACGTGATCCTGTCAGACAGCACCGATCCAATCGGTCCTGGCGAAGTCCTGTTTACCAGCCCCTTTTATGAAGGCGTAAAACGCTGCCTCAAACCCGGCGGCATTTTTGCGGCTCAGAACGGGGTGTGTTTTATGCAGCAGGACGAAGTGAGCACTACGAAAAAGCGCCTGTCACCTTACCTCGCCGACACCCACTTCTTTACCGCTGCGGTACCAACCTATGTGGGCGGCATCATGACCTTTGCCTGGGGCAGTGATAATCCTGCGGCGCGCAATGTGCCACTGGAAACACTGGCAGCCCGGTATAGCGAGAGCGGGATCAAGACGCGGTTTTACAATCCGGTGATTCATGCGGGCAGTTTTGCGCTGCCGCAGTATGTGGTTGAGGCTTTAGGCTAAAGCCTGCCCTCACCCTAACCCTCTCCCAGAGGGAGAGGGGATATTAAGTGCGCCCCCTCTCCCTCTGGGAGAGGGTCGGGGTGAGGGAGAACTTAAATCAGCGACCAATTCTCGCCATTGCGCTCCACCCGTCCCTCTTTCTCAAGTTTCAGCAAATGCGCCAGCAGCGACAACTGCGCCACCGGATGCAGCGACGGATCGACGTCGTCGTATACCGGCACCACCAGCTCTTCCAGCGAGACCTGTTCAAATGCCGCCAGTTTGTCAGCCACTTTAGCTTCACGCTTCAGGCGGTGCTTGATCAGATAATCCAACTCTTGGGCCGGCTCAGCAATCAATCCCCCATGGCCCGGTGCGATATATTTCAGCGGGTAGTCCAGCATACGTCGCAGCGAATCGATGTAATCTTTCATATCGCCGGCCGGCGGTATGATCACCACGGTAGAACCCTGCATCACATGATCGCCGGTAAACAGCAGACCGCTCTGTTCGTGCAGGTAGCAGAAGTGATTGCCAACATGACCCGGCGAATAGATCGCCCGCAGCGCAGCGCCATCCGCGTCGATAATCTCATCATGAGCCGGCTCGCGATCGGGGGAAAAGCTCTCATCCTGAAAACCGTCCTGAGCGATCACCGCGCCGATGACGGCCGCGCCGGTTTTCTCCTGCAACAGGGCGGCGCAGGGTGAGTGATCCGGGTGGGTGTGGGTGGTGACAATCTGTACCAGCTTGCCGCCGCCGGCCTCGACCGCACGCAGAATCGCCGCGGCGTGCTCAGCATCGGCGGGGCCGGGGTCGAGCACGGTGACGTTTTTTGTGCCCAGCAGGTAGCTGTTGGTTCCCGGCCCGGTCATCACTCCGGGGTTGGGTGCGACCACCCGGCGCACACCGGGGGCCAACTCAACGGCCTTGCCGTGGGTAAAGTCGTCCATCAAACGACGTTTTTGATGGGCACGTTCGGGTCGACGTCGGCTTCGTAGTCCACACCGTCCACTTCAAAGCCGAACAGGCGCATGAACTCGTGCTTGTAGCCGGCAAAGTCTGTCACCTCACGCAGGTTGTCACTGGTGACCTTGGCCCATTCAGCGGCCACCGCATCCTGAATTTCCGGCCGCAGCTCCAGGTGGTCCTGACGCAGGCGGCCCTCTTTATCCAGTCGCGGTGAATCGTTGTAGAGGTTGTCGCGGAACAGCCCGTCAATCTGCTCAATACAGCCTTCGTGACTGCCGTCGGCCTTCATCTGCTTGAACAGCAGGGCCAGATAAAGGGGCATAATCGGAATGGCTGAACTGGCCTGGGTGACCACGGCCTTCAATACCGACACCCGCGCATCGCCACCTTTGGCCGCCAGCTTTTTGCGAATATCCAGCACCCGCTTGTCCAGATCCTGCTTGGCCTGCCCGATGGTGCCGTGCCAGTAAATATCCCAGGTGATCTTCTCGCCCAGATAGGTGTAAGCGGTGGTTTTGGCGCCCTCGGCCAGTACACCTGCCTGATCCAGCGCGTCGATCCACATTTGCCAGTCTTCGCCACCCATCACCGCCACGGTGTTGTCGATCTCTTCCTGATTGGCTGCTTCCAGCGTAACCTCTTCAACCAGCTCCTTGTCGGTATTCACGCCGCGCTGGGTAACGGCCTTGCCAATGGGCTTGAGGGTAGACCAATGCACTTCGCCGGTTTTGGGATGTTCACGGCGCGGCGCAGCTAGGCTGTAGACCACCAGATCGACCTGACCAAGATCGGCTTTAATCTGCTCGATGGTTTTTTCTTTCAGAGCATCGGAAAAGGCATCGCCGTTAATGCTTTTGGCATACAGACCTTCTGCCTCGGCAAATTTGTGAAAGGCCGCCGAGTTGTACCAGCCCGCCGTACCCGGCTTGCGGTCACTACCCTCTTTCTCAAAGAAAATACCCAAGGTGGAGGCGCCGCAACCAAAGGCGGCGGTAATGCGGGATGCCAGGCCATAACCAGTGGAGGCACCAATGACCAGCACCCTTTTGGGGCCATTCTCGATGGGGCCCTGGGCTTTGACGTAGTCGATCTGCTCTTTAACGTTCGCCTCACAGCCAAGCGGGTGGCTGGTGACACACATAAAACCGCGGACGCGGGGTTTGATGACCATGCAGCTTATTCCTTTTACAATAGGCCTTTTGACAGGCCGCATTCTAGCAGCCTGAATCCGCCCGGACTAATGTTCGACGTCAACATTCACAGCTAGCAGAATGTCCGGGCTCACCCTCAATTTATCCGCCGAGAATGACACTTTCCCTGTGATTACCCTGCGCTTCACCACCCCCGCCGACTGGACAGCAACCGTACTGGCCGATTTTGATCACTTTCTGCTGGATCACGCCGCCGCCGAAAAAAAGGCCGCAGGCATGGCGATCTCAATGGCCTCCCACTATCCGGACAAACCCGAGCTGGTGGAGGCGATGGCTGATCTTGCGGTAGAGGAAATGAGTCACTACCGGGAGGTGGTCAAACTGATTCATGCGCGCGGCGGGCTCACCGCCGCCGACGAGCGCGACCCCTACATCAATGAGCTGCGCAAGCATCTGCGCAAGGGCAGCGAAGCCTACTTCCTCGACCGGCTGCTGCTCGGCGGCGTCATTGAAGCGCGCGGCGCGGAACGCTTCGGGCTGATTGCCGATTCCGCCAGCGACGATGCCATCAAGCGGTTTTACACCTCCATCAGCCGCTCCGAAGAGCGCCATCGCACCCTGTTTACCGATCTGGCCTGCCGCTATTTTGCAGCGGGTACGGTCGACGCACGCCTTGGGGAATGGCTGGATATTGAAGCGGAAATAGCCGCCCGCCAGCCGCTGCGTGCGGCACTGCATTGATGCCACTGAACAGGTACCTCACCCGCTACGCCGAAGTCGAAGCTGGCCTGACACAGTCTCTGGAAGGGTGCTGGCATTACGCGGTCGTGATTCCCGCCTACAATGAAACGCCCGGCTTTCTGCAGGCACTACCCGCAGGTGACTGCCTCTATATTGTTATTGCCAACCGCCCGGAGACTGACCCGGCGACGGACTGGCTAAACGAAATCCTTGATCACCTCGAGCCACCGCGCTGGCGGAATAAACACCTCAGCCTTCACCAACGTCCGGAAAACGCTTCACACCCCGACATCCTTCTGGTCGATCGCTGCGCAGCGGGCGCCCCTCTGCCATCCAAACAGGGCGTTGGGCTGGCCCGCAAAATCGGCTGCGATATCGCCTGCCAGCTGATTGCCTCAAAGCAGGTGACGAACCCCTGGCTTGGCACCACTGATGCGGACACTCATCTGCCGGAAAATTACGGCGAGGCATTGCAGAAGCTGCCGGAGCAGGCCGGCGCCTGTGTTTTTCCCTTCAGCCACATCCCAGGCGATGCGCCGGAATGGGCAGTTCGCTGCTACGAACTGCATATGCTGCACTACGTGGCCGGGCTCCGTTACGCCCAGTCGCCCTATGCCTGGCCAACCGTGGGCAGCTGCATTGCCCTCAACAGTCGCGCCTATGCTCAGGCGCACGGTTTTCCGAAACGCGCCGGAGGCGAAGACTTTTACCTGCTGAACAAGCTGGCGAAACTCGGCGGTGTTATTCACGCCTCGAAGCCACTCGTTAGACCCAGTGGTCGATTGTCGCAACGCGTCCCCTTTGGCACAGGCCCGGCATTACAGCGCTACGCCAGCCTGCAATCTGCCGGCGATGTAACAAGCTACCACCCCGATAGTTTTCGCTTGTTGCGCGCGGTACTTAAAGCTCTGCGGCTGAGTGCTTTCGGCAGATCATTTGCTATGACCGACATAGCGCGGCAGAGCTGCGCCGACCCAGACCAGCTATACAGCCTTTGGCAGCGATTCCATTGCGACCAAGCCGTAGACAAAGCACGACGGAATAGCCGCAGTGCCGAGCAATGCGAGCGCCACCTGATGACCTGGTTTGACGCCTTCAAAACCTTGAAGTGGGTACACGCCTGCCGCGAGTATCAGCCGGACACCCCGCTCTTTGAGGCCCTTGAAAATGCAGACTGGATCACAGATTCAGGCATCGATCTTCGCCACCCCGAAAATGCAGCTATCGCGCTGCAAAGGCAGCTCGCCAATAACCAACGGCACAGCCTTTAAAAATCGCGCAATACTGACAAATCTAATTGACAATAGGGGCCAAATCCACGGCTCAATCTGTCCTATTTTTTTACAAAGCCTGTGGTAGTATTCGCGACTGGTAATTAGACCAACATCAATGCCAACGGCGCCTTTAGATTGCCAAGTTCCGCAGCAAAAACAAGGCAACGCAGCGCCAAACAATAGTAAGAAGTTTTGTTTCGGTAATACCGACCAGCTGGAAGGGATCAACTATGAAAAGATACGCACTGGGTGTTGCGTTTCTTGGCAGCGCTTTAGCATCGTCTATTGCAGCCGCTCAAGGAAATGCGCAAGCCGCACCTATCGCCTTGGAAGAGGTCATTGTAACCGCTCAGAAAAAAGCCGAGTCACTGCAGGATACCCCCATTTCCTTGACCGCCTTCGGTGCTGAGCGACTCGAAACAGATGGCATCAACAGCCTGGCCGATATCGGCTCCAAGGTTCCCAGCCTGACCATCGAGCCCTTCCCGATCAACAACACCACCCTGCGTATCTTTATCCGCGGCATCGGTATTTCCGACTCTCAGGTTACTCAGGATCCACCGGTCGGCATTTACGTTGACGGCGTCTACGTCGCCCGTGCAACCGGTACCGCCCTCGACGTGGCCGAACTTGAGCGTATGGAAATTCTGCGCGGCCCGCAGGGTACTCTGTACGGTCGAAACACCACCGGTGGTGCCGTTAACCTGATCACCAAACGCCCTTCTGTTGACGCCTTCGAATTCAAGCAGAAGTTTGTTGTGGGCAACCGCGATCTGTTCACCTCAAAAACATCGGCCAACCTGCCCATTACCGACACGCTGGCTGCCAAGGTTGCCTTCCTGACCACCAGCCAGGAAGGCTGGCTGGAAAATACCGGCCCGATCCATGATCCAAGCAGCCCCGGTTTTGTTCCGGGCGACAGCGAAGATTTCTTCGGCAGCCGTGACGTGCAGGGCTACCGCTTTGACCTGCGCTGGGACGCCACCGACTGGATGACCATCGACTACGCCTACGACTTCTCGGACATGACCACGGTAAACACCATTTACCAACCGGTCACCCCTCCCTGTGGCGGCGATCTAAACTCCTGTAACAAGGGCCAGACCGAGCAGATCAAACAGTCGACTTCTTCTCGCACCAGCTACAGCGATAAGCGCGAAGACGAACTGGCCAGCAGCTCGCCTATGCAAGACTCTACTACCGAAGTTGAAGGCCACTCTCTAACCTTCTCCATGGACTTCGACACCTGGCAGATGAAGTACATCGCAGCCTACCGCACACTGGACGACGAAGCCTACGCCGACCTGACCGGTGACGGCGACCCGGACTTCCGTCTGGATTCCAATGTGTATTGCGGACCGGCAGCCCAGGTTGCGGTTGGCGGCTGTACGCCTCTGGTTGTTCCCAAAATCAACCAGGATCAAACCTCTCACGAACTGCAGTTCACCGGTGACTTTGCCGATGGCCGTGTTGAGTACATCGTCGGTGCCTACTACTTCGAAGAAAACGCGCAGGAAGATAACTCGCCCCTGCACCACCAGCTGAGCGCGCCGATTGATTCTGATCCCAGCGGTCAAACTCGCATCGTCAACCTGCTCAGCCAGAAGTACGATATCGAGAACGAGTCCAGCGCCCTGTTTGGTCAGTTCACCTGGACACCGGCTATTCTTGAAGATCGACTGCACCTGACCTTCGGCTATCGCCACTCGGAAGACAGCCGCTACGCCCTGAAAAACCAGCAGGATTTTATCTATATCGAAAATCCCCTGATTCCCGGTGGCGCAGCTGAAGCCAGCAACCCGATCCTTGCCACCCTGTTCGGCCCCAGCCTTGGGCTTCCAAACTCCGCAGACCGTGAGTTTGTAAACGTCGAGGGTGACAAAGATTTTTCCGACGACTCGTTCACCTTTACCGTCGAATTTGACGTAACCGACGATATCAATGTCTACGCCAAGTCTGTTGAAGCTTACAAATCCGGTGGTTACAACACGCGTGACCCGCAGCGCGACGGCAACCAGGGCCCGGCTTCTGATGGCACTGACTACGGTTTCGGCTTCAAGGAAGGTTTTGACTCCGAGAAAGTGCAGTCCTATGAAGTGGGTATCAAGAGCGAACTGATGGATCGCCGCCTGCGTCTGAACGGTAACGTGTTCTACAGCGAATACACCGACATTCAGCTGAACCAGATCCTGACCGGTACCGTTGCCGACACCAAGGTAAGCAACGCCGGTGAAGCAGAAATGCAGGGTATGGAAATGGACATCACCTTCCTGGCGACCCGCGACATCCTGATGCTGTTTAACTACGCCTATCTGGATACCGAAGTCACCAAAGCGACTTCTGCAGCCACCGGTGAAGATATCTCCGACAGCTTTGTGTTCTTCTCAGCCCCTCAGCATTCCTACACCCTGGCGGTGGACTGGACTATCACCGAAGGTGAGTGGGGACGTCTGAACTTTAACATCAGCCATAATTTTATGGACGAGCGTAACGGTGGCTCGCGTTCCTTCAACGTGGCTAAAGACGGCGACAAGTCGCGCGGCACCTTCCTCGACGACTACCGCCTGACCAACATGCGCTTGAGCGCTACCGGCATGCCTCTGTGGGGCGGTATCTTCCAAGTTGCAGGCTGGGTTAAAAATGCCTTTGACGAGGAATACCACGTCACTGCCATCGACAACACGCCGCAAATTGACCGCGCCGTTATCTGGGGCGAGCCCCGCACCTACGGTCTGGATTTCATCTACGAGTACTGATTGGGTACGACTCTGACAAGGGCTGCTTCGGCGGCCCTTTTTTGTGCCCGCCTGTAAAGTGACCGCTTAGCTTTCAGCCGTCGGTCCAACATGTTGAACATACCTGAAATGGACGAGCTGACTGACCTGAAAAGCTATAGCCCTGAAGCCCATGTTACCTATAATAATACCAGTGCCTTAAATACTAACGATTCTCAACGGAGCCCCCAGCGATGAGTGACAAGACCAGCCCCTCCATACCCAAACGCGCCGCCGATATCAGCGAATGGGGTATTGAAACCGACGTCGCCGTTATAGGTTTTGGTGGCGCCGGTGCCTGCGCCGCGCTGGAGGCCGCCGACGCCGGCAGTGAGGTTCAGATTTTCGAGCTGGCCAGTGCCAGCGGCGGCTCAACTGCTCTTTCCAGCGCTGAAATCTACATGGGCGGCAACGGCGGCACCCGGGTACAGAAAGCCTGTGGTTACGACGATACCAGCGAGAACATGAAAAACTTTCTCAAGGCCGCCTTCGGCAGCAATGCCGACGACGCCAAGATCGACACCTACGTCGACAACAGTCTGGAGCATTTCAACTGGCTGGTAGAGAAAGGCGTTCCCTTCAAGGATTCGGAACTGAAAGAACGCGCCATCATGGCCCTCACCGATGACTGCCTGCTGTTTACCGGCAATGAGAAAGCCTACCCCTTTACCGAGGCTGCCTATCCCGTGCCCCGTGGTCACAACCTTGAAATCGAAGGCGACAACGGCGGCCCGCTGTTAATGAAGATTCTCACCGAGCAGGTGGAAAAGCGCAGCAACATCAGCGTGAACTACGAAACCCGCGCCCTCACATTGATCACTGACGACAGCGGCGCCGTGGTCGGCATTCTGGTGCGCATCAACCAGCAGGAAGTTGCCGTGCGCACCCGCAAAGGCGTGATTCTCTGCGCCGGCGGTTTCTGCATGAACGAAGAGATGGTGCGCAAGTACGCGCCCTTTTTTGACAAGAATCTGGAACCCATCGGCAACCCCGGCGACACCGGTTCAGGCATCCTGATGGGACAAGGCGTTGGCGCCGGCACCGTGAACATGCACGAGTGCTTCACCACCGTGCCCTTCTATCCGCCGCAGTCGCTGACCTACGGCATCTTTGTGAACGACAAAGGCCAGCGCTTTATCAATGAAGACTGCTATCACGGTCGGGTCGGCTTTAATGCCATGGTGCAGCAGCACAACCATTCCAAGCGCATCTATCTGGTCACCGACGTGGAAGGCTATGGCGACTACGAGAAAATGAGCTACCTGGGTGCTCAGGTTGCCGGCACCGGTGACACAGCCGAAGAACTGGAGCAAGAGCTGGAGCTGCCACAAGGCACATTGAGCAACACACTTGAGGTTTACAATCGCCACGCGGAGAAAGGTGAAGATCCCCTGTTCCACAAAAGCGATGCCTGGCTGCGCCCGATTGAGCCGCCTTATGTCGCTCTGGACTGCACGCTGGGTCGCGGCACCTTCTACCCCTTCTTTACTCTGGGCGGGCTGGATACACTGCCCACCGGTGAAGTCCTTACCCCCGAACGCAATGTAATACCGGGGCTGTATGCAGCGGGCAGAACCACCGCCGGCATTCCCAGAACAGCGGCTGGCTACGCCAGCGGCATGTCGGTGGGCGACGCGACCTTTTTCGGTCGCATGGCGGGCAAAACAGCTGCCTCGCGTTAAAGCCCCCTCCGCCCGCCCTCCACGTTGGGAGGGTGGGCACTTCACAGGAGCACAGCAATGACCGATGCCATTCAGCAGTTGCAGTTACTCCATCAGGACCTGAGCTCAAGCACCGACGAGCGACTGTCGCTGCTCGCCGCCCAGTCCCCGTTACCGCCTCTCACCCTGCGCTGTGCAAATAACTGCGCCTACCGCTTTAGCTACGACGGCAAGCAGCTGGCTATCGCATCGGTTGCCGCCAACGACGGTATTCTGATCGACCCGGAAGACTGGCTGGGACTCACTCAGGATATGGAAGCAGTCCCGCCACTGGTGTACGGCAACCGCCTGCAATGCGCCGCCGGCGAACTGAATAAACTGCTGGCCTGGGAACCCGCCCTGCGAGCCATCTACCGGGCCATACCTGTCTACGACCCCAATGCACCCGACCTGAAAGACGATACCGGCACCGCCCTTGATCCCACTGCCACCTACACCCTGAAAGATTCCCCTGAAGCCATGCGCAGGGTGCTTAACACCCTCGGCTATCTGGTGGTGCACGATGTTTTTGCGGGCGATGAATTGCAGCGCTTTCGCAGCTACGCCCAACAGCTTAAAGCGAGCGCCCGGGAAAACGATAAGCAGTCCTGGTGGGGCAAAAACCGTAAAGGCGAATCGGTACTCTGCCGCACCCTGAATGGCGGTGAAATCGATGAACTGGCAGGCCTCTACGACGACCCGCGCATTCGCCAACTGGCGGCCTTGATGCCAGCCGAACTGAAAGGCGCCAACCCACGCGAGCAAGACGGCGTCACGGTCATCTTTAAAAACCCGGATATGAGCGAAGGGCTGTCGGACCTGCCCTGGCACCGCGACTGCGGCATGGGTGGCCACGCCGTCATGTGCCCGACGGTAATTATCAGTATTTATCTTTATGACGCGACTGAAGAAGCCGGTGCGCTGCGCTTTTTACCGGCTTCACACAAGGCCAGCTTCGGCTTCCTGGATGCCGGCGACAGCAAGGCGCCCCGCGGGGTTCGCGCCGATGCTCGCGCCGGCTCCGTGACCCTGCATTATGGCGATGTGATGCACGCTGCACCGGAGCCCACGGGATTATGCGAGCACTACCGCCAGAGCATTCTGCTGACCTACCAGCCCGCCTATCAGCACCACCGGGGCGATCGCCACTACAACGATATCCTGTTCAACGAGCGTGAAGACGGTCAGGTGCCCAATATGAAATCGCTGGTGGACGGCGACGACTAAAACCCCTGCTTTTTGGTCCCCCGTGACGGCGTCGCGGTCAGAGGATCGTCTGGCCAGGGGTGTTTAGGATAGCGGCCTTTCATGTCTTTTTTGACTTCGTCATAACTGTTGACCCAGAAGCTGGCGAGATTCTGGGTGACTTGCAGCGGTCTGCCCGCCGGTGACAAGAGGTGCAGGGTCAGCGGCAGCCGGCCCTGCGCCACACGAGGAGTTTCCCGCTGACCAAACATTTCCTGCAACTTGACCGCCAGCACCGGTGGTGACTGGGAATAGTCGATGGCGATGCGCGAGCCCGTCGGCACCGTCAAATGCGTAGGTGCCTGTTCATCCAAGAGTCGCGGCAGGGGCCACTCCAGCAAACTTTTCAGCGCAGCCCCGAGATCAATCGACTGCAAATGCCGTAAGTGAGTAATCGCCGGCAAAAAGGGCAGCAACCACTGTTCCAGATGCCGCTGGAGCCAAGTGTCGGAAACATCGGGCCAGTCACTCTGAGTTGCCGACTGCAAATCCAGCGCGCGCAAACAAAGCACCCGCTGCTGCCAGGCACGCAGACCAGCTGACCAGGGCAATTTGTCGAGCCCCTGTTCTTCCAGCCATTGAAGCACGGCGCGCTTTATCGTGTTGTCGTCCGCCTTGGCCGCCGCTTGCCGCTCGACGATCAATTTACCAACACGCTGTTGCCGCTCCAGCAATAATTGGCCATTAGCCTGCCATTCAAGCACATCCACTGCGTGCGGTGCTGGCAGAACACCGCCAAACAGAAGCGGGTCCAACGGCGCCGCCAGAAATATCCGATCATTCGAATGCCCGGCTGCTCCTCCCAGATGCGCGACTGCCAGCCAACGCTCACGTCGCAGCCCTTCCTCCTCAGCCAATACCGCACCGCGACCGTTGGCCAACTGGTAAGCGGTTCCGCCCGTCGAATGTTGCAGGGCAATGCGATCGGGATAGGCCAGTGCAATACAGGCTCCAATACACTCCTGGTTTGAGAGAGTCGTCGCAGCGACAGCGTGATGCGCCAGCTGTTGGCGAAGCTGCTGGGCCTGCTGCAGCATGCGTTTTATGCCGTGGTTTTTACCCAGCGACGCCAGCGGCAGCCTCCGACTGATGTCCGCCCCCCTGGACGAAGCCGGGTCGCGCTCCGACAATAGCGCGGCGATCTCTGAGGCCGTTTCCAGAAAGCCCAACTCGGCCGCGCGGATCAGCATATGGGAAAGGCGGGGGTGAGCGGGCAGAGCTGCCATTGCCTCACCGTGGTCAGTAATAAGGCCGGAGTCGTCACAGGCGCCCATCTCCTGAAGCAATAAAAGCGCCTGTTGCCAGGCCGCAGGATTGGGTGCATCCAGCCAATCTAACTCTTCACGGCTTACGCCCCAGGCAAGCAACTGCAGCGCCACCGGGGCCAAATCCGTATTCAGAATTTCCGGTTCGTCAAAGGCGCGTAATTCCCGGTGTTGCTCCTGACTCCACATCCGCCAGGCAATACCCGGACCGAGACGCCCGGCACGACCCGCGCGCTGCTCAGCACTGGCCCGAGTGATACGCTTGGTCGACAAACGGCTCATGCCGAGACGCGCGTCAAACTCCGGTTGCCGCGACCAGCCGCTGTCGATAACCGTATTGATCCCTTCGATGGTCAAACTGGATTCAGCAATATCCGTGGCCAGCACGACCTTGCGTTTACCCTCAGCGGGGGGGCGTATCGCCTGCTGTTGCTGCTCCAGAGACAGGGCACCGTAGAGCGGCGCAATCAAAACATCGCCGTCAATTCCCGCCTCACGCAAGGCTCTCTCCAGACTCAGAATTTCTCCCTGTCCCGGCAAAAACACCAATATGCTGCCATCACTCTGCACCAGACAGTGCAGGATCTGCCGATGCAGACCCGCTATGAGATCACGCCGTTCCAGACGCTCAGCGTAATTCACCTCCACGGGAAAACTGCGCCCCTGACTGCGAATAACCGGGGCCGCTCCCAGATACTCCGATACGCGGTCGCTATCCAGTGTCGCCGACATCACCAGAATCTTCAGCGGCGCGTCTTCACGAAACAGCTCCCGGGCGTAGCGGCACAAGGCCAGCCCCAGGTCCGCATCGACCGAGCGCTCGTGAAACTCGTCAAAAATAACCAGCCCGTAACCTTCAAGGCTGGGGTCGTTTTGCAAAAGGCGAAGCAGCACGCCCTCGGTCACCACTTCAATCCGTGTACGCCGTGAAAGCCGACTTTCGAGACGCATACGGTAACCGACGGTTTCGCCCGGTTCTTCACCGAGCACACTGGCCATACGCTGGGCTGCAAGCTTTGCGGCAATACGTCGCGGTTCCAGCATCAGAATCCGCTTGCTTCCCAGCCACTCGCAGGACAGCAAGGCAAGCGGTATGCCGGTGGTCTTGCCCGCACCGGGTTCAGCCACCACAATGGCCTCAGTCCGCGTTTGCAAAGCGCGCTGAATGTCGGGCAAAACCTGATAAATGGGAAGTGACATGAATGCAATTTGCCGCCAAATGTGGCGCGAAATCATAGCATACCGATGACTGCTAAAGTGCTCGTCACCGGCGCCAGTGGATTTCTCGGCAGCCGTCTCGCGCGCCGACTTCTGGACGAAGGCTATCAGCTAAGCCTACTGGTCAGACCCGCTGCCGTGCTGGATGCCACCCTGAAATCCCAATGCCATATTGTCTATGGCGACCTGTCCGACCAGAACGCTCTGGCGCTTGCCGTGAGCGATTGCGAGTGGATCTTTCACTGCGCAGCCAATGTAAAAACCTGGGATTGTATCGACAACTACTACCGCACTAATGTACTGGGCGTGCAGCATCTGCTCGACGCGGTCCAGCAGAACACCCCGGCGCTGAAACGCTTCGTACATATTTCAACGGTGGACGTTTATGGTTACCCGGATGCTCCGGCAGATGAATCCTCCCCTGTGCGGAAAACAGGTTTTGGTTATGGCGACAGCAAGCTCGAAGGGGAGCAACGAGTGCTGCGTATGGCCAGCGATCACGACCTGCCTTTCACGATCATTCGCCCCGGCAACATAATCGGCCCGGGCAGTCAGTTTATCTCAGAAATAGGTACAGCCCTGAAAACAGGCAACATGCTGACCATCGAAGGCGGGCTTGCTCACGCCGGCCTGATCGATGTAGACAATCTGGTTGACCTGATTCTGTGGGCCGCAGACAGCGATATCGCACTCAATGAAATCTACAACGCAAGAGACGAAACAGAGATGAATTGGCGCGAATACCTCAGCCAGTTGCAGCGCGTGCTGGACGCGTCCAAGCCCATCCGCGATCTGTCTTTTCCAACCGCTATGCTGCTCGCGCGAACCCTCGAGTGGGTTTTCAAACTAATCAGAACCAAGCGCGAACCGCCGCTTCACCGCTTGCTGGTTTGCATGTTCGGCAAAACCTGTGGTCACAGTGCCGACAAAATTCGGCGCCACAGCGACCTGCCCAGCCGGATTGCTATCGAAAAGTCCATTCAGCGTTCAGCTCAGTGGTTCCTGGAAAACACGGTGCCGGACTAAGTGGACGCCATGCCGTATTGCATCTTAGCGCTGCGGCCTTAGCAAAGGCCGCAGCATGCCCTCCAGGCCATTGAGTTTGACCTCGTACATCAAGGCCAGCTGATCACCCAGTTTTCCCGACGGGAAGCCCTGTTGCTTGAACCAGACCAGGTAGGGCTCGGGCAGTTCCAGCAGGCGCCGCCCCTTGTATTTGCCGAAGGGCATTACCTGATTGACTGCCGCCAGCAGGGCTTCGTTGTCCTGATCCTCAAACACCCCAGACTCTCCTCCATCACAGATGGAACGCAACTTGCCCTGTTCGCTGGCAAAGATCAACCGCGTTATGCACTCAGGTAGTATCAGAATGCGCTTTTACGCTAATCCCTTCTTGGACACTCCGGCAAAGGCCTGCCTATAGTAAACAGACCCTTCCTGAAGTAAGGATTCTCAGACAAGACCAGGAGGCAAGCCATGGCTATCGCACCCCGTATACAGGCTCACTTGCAAAAAGTGGGCATTCACTACGACCTTATCGAGCACCCACACAGTAGCAGCAGCATGCAATCTGCCATCTCCGCCCAACTGCCGCCCAATCAGGTAGCCAAGGCGGTGATCGCTCACGACGGCGACACCTACTGCATGTGTGTGCTACCCGCCGATCGGCGGCTGGTACTGGATTGGCTCAACGACCATATGCACGGGCGTTTTCGCTTGGCAACGGAAGAGGAAATTGCCGCCCTGTTTGATGACTGCGAACCCGGCGCCGTTCCGGCGCTGGGTCAGGTCTACGGCATGCCCGTGGTATGGGACGACGAGCTCAGCGCCACGCCCGATGTGTATCTGGAAAGCGGCGACCACGAGCACCTGATCCACCTGCAGCACGGCGCTTTTCTCGAGCTGATGGGCTTGCAGGAGCACGACGTGATCAGCTGCATGCCTAACGAAGCGCGAGCTATGCTGCACTGAGCAAGCCGGCGAAGCGCCAGCGCGCACGGTTGAAACGCGGCGGCGCTTTTATCGTACTTCGAAATCCTGCCATTTGATGCGCCGCAAGCGGCGCATGTATTCCAGCGTGGTTCCCGCCCAGTTATTGGTGACGCGGCCGCCATCCTTGTACCAGCTGGCATCCAGCGAGTTCCAGACCATTTTGCTCAGGCGATTCTGCAATTCGCGGTTAAAAGCCTCTTCAGCTTCTGGCTTAACCAGCAAGGCGCCGGCGCCGTGCATGCGCTTTATACATTCGCTGATAAAACCGGCCTGAGCTTCAGACATGATGACAATGGAGTTGTGACCAAGATTGGTATTGGGGCCATACATCATAAAGAAATTGGGAAAGCCGCTGGTACAGACCCCGAGGTATGCCTGAGCGCCGTCACGCCAGTGCTCGCGTAGCGTCTTTCCACCCACCCCTCGAATCTCCA
Source organism: Litorivivens sp. (assembly GCF_041624475.1). Lineage (GTDB taxonomy): Bacteria > Pseudomonadota > Gammaproteobacteria > Pseudomonadales > Spongiibacteraceae > Litorivivens. The sequence continues at coordinate 27,360 of NZ_JBFJUX010000018.1, read as the reverse complement.
TCGGTGCCAAAAAGGGATTGGTTCGAAAGCCTGTGCCGAAAATCAGCACGTCCACCGGGTGACGCTCACCGTCTTTGGTCACGATGGCATCGTGTTCAACCTGTGCTATGCCGTTGTCGACAACCGACACATTGTCCCTCGCCAGCGCCTCGAAATAGTCGTCGGAAAACAGAATCCGCTTGGCGCCCACCGGATAGTCGGGCACCAGTTTTTTCCGCAGCTCCGGGTCACTGATAGTGCGCTTGAGATAGTTCATATGAATCCGGCGGAATATGGCCTGAATCAAACGATTTCCAGTCAGCATCGGAAAGACCAGCCACTCATTGCGTGCCCATAAACGAAAGCGATAGAGCTTGGCAACAAAGGGAACCTTGTCTGACAACCACTGCTCCCAGGCCTTGTAAGGCCGATCAAATTTGGGCATCACCCAATTGGCCGAGCGCTGAAAGATGGTCAGATGTGCGGTTTCCGGTGCGATCTGGGGGATAAACTGCAAGGCACTGGCGGCATTGCCCACCACCGCCACCCGCTTGCCTTTGAGATTGACGTCATGGCGCCAGCGCGCTGAGTGAAAACGCGGCCCGGCAAAGTTTTCAATGCCCGGCAGTTTGGGAACAAAGGGGCGATGCAACTGCCCCACAGCTGACACCATGAAACGGCTACGAATCTGCATACCCTGAACCGTCTCAATCTGCCAGCAACGCTCCGCCTCATCAAAGTGAGCTGTACTCACTTCCTGGCCGAATTCGGTTTTTTCGTAGAGGCCGTGCTTTTTTGCCGTCTTTTTAAGGTATTCAAAAATCTGAGGCTGCTCAGACCATTTGAATTCCCAGGTGGGGTTGTGCTCAAAGGAATAGCTGTAAAGGGCTGACGGAATATCGCACTCGGCACCGGGGTAGGTATTCTCCCGCCAGGTTCCGCCAACCTCATCGGCTTTTTCCAGCAGCAGATAGCGCGATATTCCCGCCTTCTGCAAGGCGATGGCCATCGCCATACCGGAAAAACCTGTACCAATAATAACAACGTCGGTAGTAATCATAGGGCGCATTCTTTTATAAGTAGCGCCCTATGTTGACGATTTAAACACGCAACGCAACCCCTTTTGCGGGAGAAATGCGCCAGCCTATGACGCGCTCGCCAAATCTCCCTTCTCGAGCTGGCGCTTGATCCAGGCACTGGCATTACCGCCCTCGCAGTTCCCGGCCAGCTCAGCGACCAGATCGGCCGCTGCCGCCAGCTTGCCCAGATCTATTCCGGTATCAAATCCCATCTGGTTGAGCATCAACACGGCATCCTCAGTAGCAACGTTGCCCGAGGCACCGGGCGCGAAGCCCCCCTACCACCGGACCACCCATACTGGGAGCTCATTGCTACTAGCAGCCCGCACAGCACAGTGGTACAAATGCTGGCTGATTACTACAAGCTTAAGCCTTTGGCATCAGATATATCTCCCATCAAATATATTTAATTTTCTTCGAAAGGAAGTCTGCTAGTCTAGCTCCTGCTTAATACTGTTAACTGCGGAGAAAATCCTATGCATGAATGCAAGGTCGTGGACCTAGCGTTTCTGGAAAACGCCAGAAACCGCTACCAGGCCGAAGTAGAAATCGACGCGACGCCTGAGCAGATTTTCGACTCCTTCGAGAATGCCGATGACTGGCCCCGCTGGGCAACCCCTATCCAGAACGTGGAATGGACTTCACCCAAACCTTTTGGCCTTGGCACCACCCGCACCGTCAGCATGTCAGGTGACATGGTCGGCGATGAGGTGTTTATCGCCTGGGAATACCCAAAGCGGATGGCCTTCTGCTTTACCGCCTGCTCGAAATCAATGACCGAGAGTTTCGCGGAAGACTACCTAGTCACACCGCTGCAAAATGGCAAAACTAGAGTAACCTGGACGATGGCCATGGAAGTTAGAGGAGTTGGACGAATTACGCTACCCATCTTCTCGCCGATTATGAGGATCGCCAATCAGTGGATGCTCGGACGCTTTAAGAAATTAGTGGAAGCCAACGTAAAGCAGTCTACGCAGCAGGCATCATAAACACACAAGAAATAACGATCTGCTTTGATTCAACAGACGTTCGATATGCAGACCGGACCGCTCCACTTTTACGGATTCATTTTAAATCCTGGATAAGTTCCAGCTGGAAATCATAACTTTAAACTGGCTTCCTGCCCCCCCTGCCTTGCGGGGGGCTTACTTACAAACATATCTGTAAAGCTCAAGGTCCGTCGCGAGGGTCGATATTCTCGTAGCTGAGGTAATCGTTCTTCATCGCTTTAATCTTCCACTCACCGTCAATCTTCTCATAACGCTCAAAGTACTGAACATTGATACGACTACCCACCTTTTCGCTGTGCCTGAGCATGACCACCTGCACCAGCCAGCGGCCATCCGCTGTGGTCTCCGAGGAAAGATCGATAATGCCATTGGCGCCACGGGGCATCTGCAAGGCCAGATCCTCGCTCAGCAGGATCATGTCAAAAAATTCCTTAATCTTGTCCGTGCCACTCAGTTCGATTCCCATGCCATATTCCAGAAAGGCATCTGGGGTAAAGCATTTCACCAGCGCATCGACATTCTTGTCCAGAATGGCAAACCAGTAGCGGTAGCGGAGCTTCTGAATATCACTTTCGGCTTCCAGCCGTGCGATGCGGCTTTCGAGTGTTGCCTGGCTCATTTTTTATTCTCCAGATTTATTCCAGCCCGGGTCCAGCCCGGGCCGAAGTGCTTGTACTTTACGCTTGATACTACCACAATACATTTGCAATGAAATGTTTTGTGCGTATGGGCCGAACCTTATCATACGGGTGGGCCTGTGCGATATTTACAATCCAGCAACCGTCACGATCCGGTTGCCCGAATAATGACAACGCTTCCGGGCCAGCCTGAAGCGAGAACCTCTCTTCAGGTCGCTATTACAATGAAACTACTCGAGCCAGCCAGCATTGGAACCATGCAATTGAAAAACCGCATGGTAATGGCACCGATGACCACCAACTACGGCAACGAGGACCAGACACCTTCTGACAGACTTATTGCCTTTCTTGAGGAACGTGCCAAAGGGGGCATAGGGCTTATCACCGTCGAAGTCTGTACGATCGACGTTAAACAGAAATATCAGCCGCAATCGCTAACTCTCGGCAGCGACGATTTTATCGCCTCTCACCGCAAATTGACGGATGCGCTGCACCAATATGATGTAAAAGTTCAGCCCCAGATTACCCACCCCGGCCCGGAGTCGATGAGTGGTTTTTACTTTGGCGAGATGCCGGTGGCACCCAGCGCTACCACTGGTGCTTGCACCGGTCTGCCGGCGCGGGAGTTGGCTATCGACGAACTCGACGACATCATTGAGGCCTATGCGCAAACGGCGCGGCGTGCCCGGGAAGCTGGCTACGATGGCATAGAACTGCATGCCGCCCACTGTTACATGCTGCTCGGCACCTTTTTATCCCCTCTGAAAAACAAACGTATGGACGAATACGGCGCAGATAGCCCTGAGAACCGTACCCGGCTGCTGGTCCGAGTACTGCGCCGGATTAAGGAAGTCGCCGGTCCGGATTTCCCTATCACCCTGCGCATCTCGGGTTTCGAGCGTATTCCCGGCGGTCGCGATGCCGCCGACACCGCGGCGATTGCACCGCTGTTGGTAAACGCCGGTGTCGATGCCTTTCACGTCAGCGGCGGTGTCAGTGACCCGATGGTGTCGCAGATGATCTGCGGGCCGGAGTACCCCGACGGCTATAACCTCCCGGCGGCCGAAGCCATCAAACGTGTAGTCGATGTTCCGGTCATGGTCGTCGGCCGATTTCTCGACCCGGAATTTGCGGAACAGGCGCTGCGCGACGAGCGGGCCGACTTGATTGTAATGGGGCGCCCCTTGCTGGCCGACCCGCATCTGCCCAACAAGGTTGCCGCAGGCCAGTTCGACCAGATCCGGCGCTGCATATCCTGTCAGAACTGTATTGACTCCATGTTCATGTGGCCGATGGATGCGCGCATGAACTGCGCGGTCAACCCTGCCACAGGTCGAGAGCAAACACTCAACTATTCCCCTGCTGCGATAAAAAAGCATGTAGTCATTGTCGGGGCCGGCCCGGGAGGTATGGAAGCGGCGCGCGTTGCAGCAGAGCGCGGCCACCGGGTGACCCTAGTGGATCGGCGGCGAAGACTCGGTGGTTCATTGTTGCTGGCCTCGACCGTACACCGTGATAACGAGCGACTGCTGGACTACCTTAAGCGGGAAATGCAGCGCCTGCCTATTGAATTGCAGCTCGGAATCAATGCGACTCCGGAGCGAATCGCAGCCCTTGCCCCAGACGAAGTAATCGTCGCAACAGGTGCGCGGCTGCACTACACCCCCATACCGGGTATGGATGGCACCAATGTCATTACCGGCAGTCAATTGCGGGAGCTGGTGGCTGGTGAGCTGACTCAGCCGGCAAAAGCGCTCCCCCTGCTGGTTCGCGCTGGCGTCGGTCTGTTTGGCCCACTGATCGACCGCTACCTGACACCCGGCCGCCTGCGCCGAGCAGCCAATACCGGCCTGCCTTTCGGTCGGCGAGTGGCCATTATCGGCGGCGATCTGGCCGCGATTGAAGTAGCCGAGTTTCTGGCCAAGCGCGGCCGGGACGTTATGGTGCTGGAAGCGGGTGAGATCATTGCCCCTGAAATTGGCCCCAAGCGACGCCTGGAGCACGAAAAACGCATGGAAAAACTGCGGATTTCCATCAATGTCAGAACAAAGGTCAGCGAGATTACCGAACGCGGCGTGGTGCTTGCTCTTGATAACGGCGGAAGGCGTGAGGTACAGGCAGATACGGTCTTAATAGCCGGCGAGCCGGTGGCCAGTACATCGCTATACGACGAGTTGCAGGCTGCGAGCATAAAGAGCTACTTGATTGGAGATGCGTCCGGCCTTGGCCTGATTGTCAAGGCGACCTATGAGGGGAACAGCGTTGCCAGCAAGTTGTAAACGGTGCCCCTCGGGTGTCCATTAAGCTCCCACACCCAATCGCGCTGACTGTTCTCGCAGACGACTTTCGCAGCATCATTTTTTTCGCGATAACACTACCCTTCCGCCCACCTTCCATCGGGCTGATGAGCAGTCAGGCAAGTTTACTTTAAAGCGAAGTGTAGACCGATAATTAAGGCAACTGCTCTCACCACAATTATCGAACGACTGTTGGCAATTAAAATTTCAGCTTCAATTGCTAAAGTCATCTTCGGAGGCCTTCATCATTTCTTCCAGAAACCATTGTGGAAACTGCCCCACAAACTTGTTCATATCCCAGAAATCACTCCAGCGCCAGACTAGCCCATCCTTGATTTCGTGCATGGTACAGAAGCGGTGCTCGGCGGTTTCATCGGTCTTGAAGGTCCACTTTTCGGTGTGATCCATAAAGACCAGATTGCCATCACAGGCAAGTCGATGGGTCGTTTGCTCCTGCTTAGCCAAGTGATTAAAGGCTATCTGCAAACGCTTCACACAGTTTTCAGGCCCGGTAGCGCCCACATCACTGGTGGGCACGTCTTCATAGAAAATTTCGGGATGCATACAGCTTTTCATGGTTTCCCAGTCCATATCGGACAGGGCCTGCCACATCTTTTTGACGATAGCTTTATTGTCTTCGCTCGACATTAAACGTTCCTTTTTATAGCTGTATTCAAATTACATTTGCGGTACGGAAGCCAGATCAATAGGCAGTTCAAAACGCTCGTAGCGATCAGCACGATCACGCAGGGTAGCCACACTCTCTTCGCTATTCAGCATAATAATCACACGTTGCTCTTTCACGCCCTGCAGGGTAAAACGCGCCAGCTCATCCAGATCCTGAAAGTTCAGCTCCATACCGGCAGCGTTTGCCGCTTCCTTGAATTCTTCGACAGATGGGACATGGACTGGCTCACGGTCTACTTTCAAGTCCTTAGGACGGTTGCGCTCAGTGGTCCAGATACCCGTAGCCAGCACACCGCCTGAAGGATAAAAGATGGACGCACGCAATTTCGTATTCTCGGTCACCAGCTGGGCTGCAAGACACTCGGTGATACAGGAAACAGCAGCTTTGCTAGAGGCGTAGACCGACTGGTAGGGCAGCGGTGAAATACCGCCATCACCAGATGAAGTGTTAATGACGTGGCCTTCCTTCCCGGACGCAATCATGCGCGGCACAAAAGACTGAATGCCGTGTACCACGCCCATCACATTCACGCCATGCACCCACTTCCAGTCGTTGGGTTTGGTTTCCCAGATATTCAGCGAAGGCGCAGCGACGCCCGCGTTGTTAAACAGCAGGTTACACTCACCGTACTGGGCAAAAACCTGCTCGGCCAGAGCTTCTACAGACTCGGGACTGGAAACATCGGTCACTACACCGCTGACTTCACCGCGCCCCTTGAGCTCGGCCATCACGCCATCCAGCGCCGACTGTTCCACATCGCCGATAACCACCCGGGCCCCTTCGTCGAGCAGAGCTGTTACCAAGGCCTTACCAATGCCACTGGCGCCACCGGTGACGACCGCGACTTTTCCGTTGAAATCCTGCATACGCTACCTCTTATTATTGATTGGATAGATGACAGCCGTCGCTGTCGGAGCCCTTACGATCATAGGAGGTTACGCCAAGACTTGAGATTACAACTCGGTCAGACTTAAAACCCCTCTACAATCGGAACAACCTGCACGAATTTGCTAAAATCTTCAGCCATTTCCGAAATACCCCAATTATTGACATGCAGTTGCGCAATATCTCTCTATCGCTTGGCGGCAAAATCGTCCTGCAGCCCATAGACTGGAAGCTGACCCAGGGAGAGTGCTGGGCGATACTCGGCGCCAATGCTTCCGGTAAAAGTTCCCTGGCACGAGTGTTGAGCGGCGCGCTGCAGGCACACGGTGCAATTGAAGACCGACCAGAACGAGTGCAATGGGTTTCCCTTGAATCGCAGCAGGCCCTGTATGAAGAGGAGTTATACCGGGATGAAAGCGATTTGCTCAATGAAATTGACGAGGGGCGCAGCGTTCGGCAGCTGCTGGTTGAAACAGCGCCCTGGTCAGCTCTTCACGACGAGCTGTGCACCTCTCTCAAGCTGACTCACCTGCTTGATCGCGGCTATCGGCGCTTGAGCAGCGGCGAAGGACGCCGCACCCTGCTGGCCTGCGCCCTGCTGCAAAAGCCTGATCTACTGATCCTGGACGAACCTTTTGAAGGCCTGGATCACGACAGTTACGAACAGCTTCATCAGGCGCTAAACACACTGGTTATGCAGGGCCAATGGCTGGTATTGGTGGTTAATCAGACAGCGCATATCATTGATCAATGTCAGCGCATTGCCCTGATGGACGAGGGCAGGCTGATCTATCAGGGACCACGTCCGCCCGATCTGGACGCCGTGTGGCAACAACTGGATCGCCACCAACAGGAACTGCCAGAGCTGCCTCCAAGGTCCCCGGAATTTCAATTACCGGCCTGGCCCAAAGACAAGCCTTTGCTACGCTTTGTCGACGCCTTTGTGCAGTACGGCGACACATTTCAGTTTCGCGACTTCAACTGGCAATTCAAACCCGGGGAACACACCCGCATACAGGGCCCTAACGGTAGCGGCAAGTCGACGCTACTGGGACTGATTACCGGAGACCACCCGCAGTGCTATCGCAATAATCTGGAAATTCTCGGCTTCCGGCGCGGCTCCGGCGAAAGCATCTGGGACATCAAGAAGCACATCGGCTATGTATCAGGCAGCCTGCACCGTGACTACCGGGCATCGGCCAGTGCCTTGACTGTGGTGATTTCCGGTTTGACCGATTCCATTGGTATTTATACAGAAATCGGCGAACAGGAAAAGTCACTGGGCCTTGCCTGGCTGGATATTCTGGGCATGGTCGAGCAGGCCAATACTCCTTTCCGTAGCCTGTCGATGGGACAACAGCAATTACTGCTGGTGGCGCGCGCACTGATCAAACAGCCACCCCTGATCATCATGGACGAACCTACCGAAGGTCTGGATGATTTCAACCGCTTTTACGTCCTAAAGCTGGTCGAAAAACTGATCACAGTAAGCGGCACTACACTACTGTTGGTGTCCCACCGCCAGGATGAAACCCTTAGCTGTATCTCACGGAGCCTAAGCTTTGTTCCGGACGAACGCGATGATGTGCGCTACAGCATCAAGCAGATCGTTCACTGACTAGCTCCCGCGCCATCATCAGCCGCCTAGAATCGTCTTTCCTCCCACCTCAGGAAGAAAAGCGCTCAATAAAAGCGAACACGGATTCCCAATGCGCTTTGGCCACATTGGTATCGGGGAAGAAGGACTCATAGGCGTGGGGGCCGCCCTCGCAAACGTACAGTTCGCAGTCGACACCATCGGCTCTCAAACGCTCGGCGTAGGCGATATCTTCGTCGGCAAATAGATCGATACTGCCCACACCAATCCAGGCGGGCGGCAGACCAGCAAGGGATTCACGCCGCGCCGGCACGGCGTGCTCCGGAGCATTCGGTAAACCCGGCTCCTGGCCCAGATAACACTGCCACCCCGTGTGGTTGCTTTTGTTGTTCCAGATAAAGTGATTGTCTTCCGTCAGCTCTGTGCGCAATACCGTGCGGTCGTCCAGCATCGGACAGAACAGCAGTTGCGCCATGGGCTGGACACCCCCTTCGTCGAGCAATCGCTGCGCAAGTGACGCCGTCAAACCACCGCCAGCACTCTGCCCACCAATCAGGATCTTGTGCGGGTCTACCCCAAGGTCTGCGGCGTTGGCGCGCAGCCATTGCCAGCTGGTGGCGCAATCATCGAGCGCCGCAGGAAAGGGATGCGCTGGCGCCATGCGGTAATGTACGGAAACCACCGTAATTCCCAGACGTTTGATAACGCTCTGAACCAGCTTGTCGTCCTGATTGGCGTGACCAAACAGGTAGCCTCCGCCGTGAATCCACAATAGGGCCATATCGGATTGCACGTTGCGGGGCTGGTAGACTTTGCTTTGGGAGTGGCTATGCTCAATCCACTCAACCTCGATTTCATCATCGCCTTTAAATCCAGGCATCAGGTTGGCCAGCTTGCTGATCAGCCAGCGTACCGGCGCGTGATGAACGGGAATTGTGGGGATTCTGCGCAGACGTTTCTGCAGCTCAGGATGGGCTTTATCCAGATTCATTATTATAGGCTCTCGCGGCAAAACCCCATTATCGCGAGCGAAGGGCGGTGTGCAATAGTTCACACCGCCTATTTTCTGGACTAATCGGACAGATCGGAAGCCGCGAGAGCCTCTTCAAACTGCTGCATACTCGCAAGCAAATCATCAGTCGTTGCGCAGGTAAAAGCCACATGCCCCACCTTGCGGCCGGGACGAGGCGCTTTGTTGTACCAGCTCAGGCGCCCATTATCGGGTAGAAGCGCATGCGGCGCCGCCTTGGTTCCCAGAAGATTCACCATGCCGGACGCGCCAATCGGCTGGGTTGTACCGAGAGACAGCCCGGTTATCGCGCGCAGGTGATTTTCAAACTGATCGACGCAGCCACTGCCCATGGTCCAGTGACCGCTGTTGTGAACCCGCGGCGCGATCTCGTTGACGATGACCTGATCACCCACAAGAAAAAATTCAATCGCCAGTACACCAACGTAGTCCATGCCAGCGGCGATACGCTCAGCGTAATCGGTCAGGGTCTGCTCAATTTTGTCGGACAACGGCTCCAGCGGCACATAGCAGCTCGCCAACACCCCTTTTTTCATGGTGTTGCGTACGGTGGGGTAGCATTTGATTTCGCCGTCCTGGCCGCGCACCACGACTTTGGAGACTTCACTGTCAAAATTTACGGCGCTCTCAATCAACCAGCCGCGCAGATCCCCTTGCGCTGCCAATGCATCCCGATCGGCAAAGCTGTTCAAACGCCCCTGCGCTTTGCCGTCATAACCTTCGCTGACAGATTTTGCAAAGCAGGGAAAATCTGACTCTTCAACTTCCGCCAGCGTTTCACAATAGCGAAAAGGCGCCACAGGAATACCAAGGCCCTCTAACAACAGACGCTCTTTGTGGCGATGACTGCATTGGGCAAAGCCCTCTACCGGCGGGTATACCTTGGTGCACTTGGCGAGGCCTTCAAGCAGCGACACATCCAGCTGCTCGCTTTCCATGGTAACCACGTGCGGCTCACCGAGCCGTCGGTAAACCGCCTCGGGGGTATCATGCTGATCCCGATAGACAATCTGGCCGAGATGCTCAACACAGGCCGCATTAGCGCCGCTGTCGAGCAGAAAACTGAAACGAAAACCCAGTGGAATGCCCGCCAGCGCCGTCATGCGCGCGAGCTGACCACCTCCGACAATCGCAACGTGCATTACTCTACCTCTACCGGAACCGAATCTGTCTGACGATCTTTCCAGGCCTGCAGCGCTTTGGCTAGTTCAGGGTCGGACAGCGCCAGAATCTGCACGGCCATGAGACCCGCATTAAAAGCACCCGGCTCACCAATAGCCTGAGTTGCTACGGCAACACCTTTGGGCATCTGCACAATGGACAACAGACTGTCGACACCATTGAGGGCTTTTGACATCACGGGCACCGCCACCACCGGCAGTGTCGTCATGGAGGCAACCATGCCTGGCAAGTGTGCTGCACCCCCGGCGCCGGCAATAATCACCTGCACACCCTGCTCCTTTGCCTGAGTGGCGAACTCGCACAACCGCTCTGGAGTGCGGTGTGCTGACACCACCTTAGCCTCAACGGAAACGCCGAATTCTTCGATCAGCTCCACCGCGAGTTTCATGGTTGGCCAGTCTGAGCGCGAGCCCATCACCACGGCAACCTTGGCTTTAGTCATGTGTATCCCTCCTGAAATAGGTCGACAGCGCAGCGGCAAGGCCGACACGCCGTACTAAAATTCTGCCCCCTGCAAGGGGCGGGGCTTGACACCGAATAACGCTCTGAATGGGGTAGCCCGATTAAACAGGCGGGAGATTATAGACCAGCTGAGCGCTGGAGGCAGCGCTTTGTGGGCATTCTTTGAGCAATTGAGTGGGGAATGGGGGTGGATTTCGGCATTTTAGGGTGTGATTGGCTGTTTAATGGTCGATTTGAGCGCCGGTTTCGCCCAGCTGGCGAAACCGGCGCAAAAATCAGGCACCATAAAACCATTCAACTCAAGCGCTCAACAATCTACCCCTCAATCTCCACAAGCACCTCCCCTGGAGTAACCCGATCGCCTTTAGCCACATGAATCGCCGTCACCGTGCCATCAATGGTCGCCTGCACCTCGGCCTCCATCTTCATGGCCTCTGTCACCAATACCGGCTGCCCGGCTTTGATCACATCCCCGACACTCACCAATACCTCAACGATATTGCCGGGCATACCGGTCGTAACATGCCCCGGTTTGCTGGCCTGCAAGCGGCCGCTGGAACCTTCCGCCTGGTATTCGTTCAGAGATTCAAATACCACTTCCTGCGGCACACCATCGAGGGTCATATAGAAGTGGCGCTTGCTCTGCCCCTTCACACCAACGCCGGTAATTTCAACCTGATAACTTTCACCGTGAACGTCAATGATGAATTCGGTGGGAGTACCGCCAACCGCAGCGGCCTGACCGCCCGCCTGCTCAGGTGGCAATAGCACTTCCGGCTCCAGGGTGCCCGCCGCGCGCTGCTCGAGGAAGGTTTTGCCGAGATCCGGGAACATTGCGTAGGTGAGGACGTCTTCTTCGCTTTTAGCCAATTCACCAATGTCGGTGCGCAATTTGTCCAGCTCGGGCGGCAACAGATCTGCGGGACGGACATCAATCAGATCTTCACTGCCAACCGCCTTGCGGCGCAGTTCTTCATTCACTGCCGCCGGCGCTTTACCGTAATGCCCCATGAGATAGCGTTTCACTTCATTGGTGATGGTTTTGTAGCGCGCGCCCGCCAGAACATTCATCACCGCCTGGGTGCCGACAATTTGTGAGGTGGGAGTGACCAGCGGCGGGAAGCCGAGGTCTTCACGTACCCGGGGAATTTCCGCAAAAACCTCGTCAATGCGATTCAGGGCGCCCTGCTCTTTGAGCTGGTTGGCGAGATTCGACATCATGCCGCCCGGCACCTGATTGATCTGGACTGACACGTCCTCGCGGGTAAACTCACTTTCGAACTGGTGGTATTTTTTTCGCACCTCCCAGAAGTGACGCGCGATCTCGTTGAGCAATTGCAAATCGAGCCCGGTGTCATACTCGGTGCCTTTTAAGGCGGCTACCATGGATTCGGTGGCCGGATGGCTGGTGCCGTTGGCAAATGCGGAAATCGAGGTGTCGATATGATCGACACCGTTTTCAATGGCCTTGAGCTGGCACAAAGGCGCCAGTCCTGAGGTGTTATGGCTGTGCAGAAAGATCGGTAAATCCAGCTCTGCCTTCAGCGCGCGGATCAGATCACCTGTGGCAAAGGGTGTCAGCAGACCTGCCATATCCTTGATCGCAATGGAGTCACAGCCCATCGCTGCCATGGCTTTGGCCTGCTCGACAAAAGCTTCAACCGTATGCACCGGACTGGTGGTGTAACAGAGAGTGCCCTGGGCGTGCTTGCCGCTTTTCTTTACCGCCTTGATCGCGGTTTCCACATTGCGGACATCGTTCATTGCGTCAAATACGCGGAACACATCAATGCCGTTTTCGGCAGACTTCGCAACGAAGGCCTCAACCACATCATCCGCATAGTGGCGATAGCCCAGCAGGTTCTGGCCGCGCAGCAACATCTGCAGGCGCGTATTGGGCAGGGCTTCGCGCAGCTGGCGCAGGCGCTCCCAGGGGTCTTCTTTCAGAAAGCGCACGCAGGCATCAAAGGTTGCGCCGCCCCATACCTCCAGCGACCAGAAACCCACCTTATCCAGTTTGTCACAGACCGGCAGCATGTCTTCGGTGCGAAGACGGGTGGCGATCAGTGACTGGTGACCGTCGCGCAGAACCACATCGGTGATTTGTACGGGCTTACTCATAGCTCTCTCCAAAAGGCTCTTTCTAGGTTACAGGCCAGCGTGGGCGGCGATGGCGGTGGCAATAGCCAGGGCAATATCTTCCGGCCGGCTCTTTTCCGAATACTGCAACAGCTCCGGGTGCTCATCGACAAAACTGGTATCGAAGGTGGCGGAGCGGAAGTCTGGGTGCTGCAATATCTGCTGATAGTAAGGCGCTGTGGTTTTAATCCCCTGCAGGCGCATATCGTTCAGCGCGCGCACCGCACGATCCAGCGCATCCTCCCACTGCAGACTCCATACAATGAGCTTCAGACACATGGAATCAAAGTACGGCGGAATGTCGTAGCCGGTGTATATCGCGGTATCCACCCGCACGCCCGGGCCGCCCGGTGCGTAGTAACGACTCACTTTGCCAAAGCTCGGCAGGAAATTGTTTTTCGGGTCTTCGGCATTGATGCGCAGCTGCAGGGCGTAGCCGCGATAGCTGATATCCTGCTGGCGAAAGCCCAAGGGCAAACCGCTGGCGATGCGAATCTGCTCGCGCACAATATCGATACCGGTAATTTGCTCGGTGATAGTGTGCTCCACCTGCACCCGGGTATTCATCTCCATGAAATACACCTGGTTGTCGGCGAGCAGAAACTCGACCGTGCCCGCATTTTCATAACCGACCGCTTCCGCCGCCGTGACGGCTAACTCACCCACGTAGGCGCGCTGCTCCGGGGTCAATTGCGGCGAGGGCGCAATTTCAATCAATTTCTGGTTGCGGCGCTGGATCGAGCAATCCCGCTCAAAAAGATGCACCACATTGCCATGACTGTCGGCCAGTATCTGAACCTCAATATGCCGGGGGTTGACGATGCATTTCTCCAGAAAGACATCGGCATTGCCAAAGGCCTTGGTAGCCTCCGAGATCACCCGCTCGTAATTGCGCTCCAGCTCCGCCTCGTTATCGCAGCGGCGAATACCCCGGCCACCCCCGCCGGAGGTAGCCTTGAGCATGACCGGGTAGCCAATGCGCTCGGCCTGTTGTTTGGCCTCGTCGATATCGGCCAGATTATCTTCACTGCCGGGAGTCACCGGAACCCCGGCCGCAACCATCGCCTGCCGGGCCTGGGTTTTGTCGCCCATGCGGTTAATGACTTCTGCCGAAGGGCCGATGAAAAGCACACCGCGCTGTTTGCAGATCCGTGCAAGCTCGGCGTTCTCCGACAAAAAGCCGTAACCCGGGTGAATGGCATCACAGCCGGTTTCCACCGCCAGGTTCACAATATGGTGGGGGTTAAGGTAGCCCGCCAGCGGATCGCTGCCGAGGCTGTGGGCTTCATCGGCACGTTTTACATGCAGGGCGTAGCGGTCCGGCTCAGTGTAGACAGCGACCGAGCAAATCCCCATCTCGGCGCAGGCCCGGACAATGCGCACCGCGATCTCGCCCCGGTTGGCTATCAGAATTTTTTTGATCATAGGTTCTGCCCTCTCGCGGGGACGTCAGCGTCAGACGGTTACACTAGCGGATCAGTGGTCTAAGGCAAAATTGATAATAATATGATTTACTATAAGCATTACCTTATAGTTCTTGAGCATAAACATCGTGCGTCCCTCTTTTCTTCATCGCCTGACCTTGCGTCAGATCGAGATTTTTCTGGCGGTCTGCCGCCTGCGCAACTACTCCCGGGCCGCTGACGAGCTGGCGCTCACTCAACCCGCCGTCAGCGCGCAGATCCGCCAGGTAGAGCAGGTGGTGGGCGAAGCCCTGTTCGACTACATCGGCAAGCAGCTCAATATCACCCCGGCCGGCCAACTGCTGGAGCGGGCCGCTCGCGATCTGCAGCAACGCCTGGTCAGTCTGGAGATGGAACTGGCGGAATTGAAGGGAGAGGTGCAGGGCACCCTGAATATTGCCGCAGAAAGCAGCGCCCAATACTTCCTGCCGAAACTGCTGGCAACCTTCAGTGAGCGCAACCCGGCCATCGATATCCAACTCGATGTGGGCAACCGCGCCACTATCCTTAAACGACTGAACGAGGGCCGCAACGAGCTGGTGATTACCGGCGCACCACCCCCGGATCGCAATCTGCAATTCACCCCCTTTCGCGACAACCCCTTGCTCGCCGTTGCAAACCCGAACCACCCCCTCGCCCAGAGACCAAACCTGACTTTCTTCGAATTCAGTCAGGCACGCCTGTTACTGCGGGAGCCCGGCTCCGGCACCCGACTGGCCACAGAAGAGTTTGCTCAGGAGCAAGCGGTGAAACTCTCCCAAACCGCCAGACTAGGGTCGTTGGAAGCCATCAAGGCCGGCGTCATCAGCGGGCTCGGTGTCAGTATTCTTCCCCTGGATACCTGCAGGCGGGAACTGGAGCAGAAGCTGCTGCGCTCACTGCCCGTCAGCGGTTTTCCGCTGAAACGCTCCTGGTGCGTGGTGCATTTCCGCAAGCGCCAGCTCACTCCTGTGAGTCAGCGCTTCGTGCAGCATCTGACCGAAACCGGATAATCCGCCCGCAAGCGGAGCACACAAACCGCCCAACCCAAGCCTAAATACAAATGATAACCTTTATCATTTGTATTACAATCCACCCACTTAGCCGCCCCAACAGAAGGCGGCGCCCGCCAGATTGACAGCTTTAATGGGGTAGTACAGCCATGATCATCCGCACTTCGCACCGCCGGTATGCAAGCCTGGCTGGACTTTTACTGGGTATAGGCGCAGCCCATGCCGAAACCACAGCGCCGGAAAAACCACTGGAAGAAGTGATCGTCAGTGGCGGCCTGCTGCAACGCTCGACGCTGGATACCGTGGCCAGCATTTCCATCGTGCCGGCGGAGCAACTGCAGGCTCAGAACATTCGCGACCTCTACGACCTACTGCTGCGCCAGCCCAATCTGAACGCCGCCAAGGAAGACAAATTCTCGGTGCGCGGCATCTCCAACGAAGGCGTCGGTCCCGGCGGCACCGGCCGTCCGACTGTCAGCATTTTCATCGACGGCGTTCGCCAGGCGGGGCGCGGCGTCGCCAACACCTGGGATGTGCGGCAGGTCGAGTTTTACCGCGGCCCCCAATCCACAGCGTTTGGCCCCGGCTCGCTGGCCGGCGCCGTGGTCATTCAGACGCATGAACCGAATTACGAATCCGCCGACGGTGAGTTGAAACTGGGCGGCGGAAATTATGGCGGCCGCGAAGCCGGTATCGCCTTCGGCGCGCCACTGGGGGCCGGCTTTGCTTTCCGCTATGCCGGCGAGACCAACCAGACCGACGGCGAAGTCACCAATATCACACTGGACGACGATGAGTGGCAGGCCCGCAAACGCTACATGCAGCGCCTGAAGCTGGGCTGGACCAACGACAGCTGGTACAGCGCCACCCTGACCGGCCAGGTCAGCAAATTACGCGAAGGCATTGAATACCTGCCGCCCGAGCGCGCGGAGAACAGAGAATCGACCGATAATGTCGACGGCTACTACCGGGACGACACCACCCTGCTCGCCCTGACCCAGAGAGCCTCAATCGGCAACCACTGGCAACTCAGCCTGACCCTCAGCCACTCCGACACCGACAACGAAAAGCTCGGCGACTACGACGTGTCTGCCGAGGACAACGGCTCCTTCCTGAATGCCACAACTATCAAAAACACTGCCGGCGATCTGCGCCTGCGCTACACCGCGCCGCGCTGGACGGCCGTGGCAGGTTATTACCGCTCCCGGGACGATCTGAGCGGTACCTCTTACACCCGGGGCCTCACGCTGAGTGCCGGTGGCGCACTGGTAGAAGTCGACGGCCTGCTCGGCGCCGGGCGCATTGCAGATGTCGAGGCACTGTATATGGAAAGCGATATCGACCTTTTTTCCCGCTGGATGCTGACCGTCGGGATGCGCTACGAGGAAAACGAAGCCGAGAATTCCAGCCTGTTCCGGCTGGACCGGGCTCAGGCCGTTGACCCAATCACCGGCACTACCCTGCCCGGCAACCTCAGCCCGGTTTTAAAGGCCACAGTGTTCCCGGATAGCGACAATAGCTTCCCAAGCGCAGACAGCGTGTTCCTGCCCAAGCTGGGGGTAACCTATGAGGCCAGCGAACACCTGAAACTGTTCCTGACCCACAGTCAGGGCTACCGCGCGGGCTCTGTGGATTTTGTCACCAGCGGCGAGGCACCTGCCTACGGTCCCGAATACACTGAAAACTTCGATCTGGGCTTTCGCTTTCATCGCGGCAGCTGGCGGGTTCAGGGCTCGCTGTTTCATGTCGACTACGAAGACATGCAGGTGGGCGTTCGCATCGATGCCACCAACTTCCGCACAGATAACGCCGGCGAAGCGCGAGCACGCGGCGTGGAGCTCGAGTTCAGCGGCGATCTGGGTGCAGGGTTTTCTGTGTTTGGCGGGCTTGGCTATGTCGACTCCCAGTTCGTAACGTACGAGGACGACGGTGTGGATTTCGCCGGCAACGAATTTCCCAATGCACCGCGCCATACCCGCAACCTGGGAGTTGAGTATCACCACCCACAGGGCTGGTATGCCAGCGTTACCTGGTCACGATCCAGCGAAAGTTACACCGACCGGGAAAACACCGAAAGCCTGCAGGCCGACGCTCGCGACCTGTTTGGCGCTCGCCTTGGCTATGAAGCCGAATCCTTCAGAGTGGAACTCTACGGACAGAACCTGACGGATAAATTTTATATCACCGATCAGTTCAGCAGCCCCTCACTGGGTATTGAGGGGGTATGGGCCGGTGATCCAAAGGAGTACGGCGCGAGGCTCAGCTACCGTTTCTAGCAGCGCTTAGACCGGCTAGCAGTTAAACGTAACCGCTAGCGAGACTTTACAACCCAGTCGAGCAGGCTCGCAGGCTTTGAGTCTGCTGGTGCTGCTTTATTCAAGCGATCAAGCACCCCTTTGGCGAGCTGTTTGCCCAGCTCCACACCCCACTGATCAAAGGAGTTGATGCCCCAGATCACGCCCTGACAGAAAACCTTGTGCTCATAGAGGGCAATCAGGCTGCCGAGGGCTTTGGGGGACAGCCGTTTGAACACAAGACTGTTGCTGGGTTTGTTGCCGGGAAAATTGCGGTGAGCTGACAGCAGGGTCAGTTGCTCGCCCTCGACACCGGCTGCAACCAGTTCCTCGCGCAGCTGCTCTGTTGTTTTACCGAGCATCAAAGCCTCACCCTGCGCAATGGCATTGGCTATCAGGATGCGATGTTCGGCGGTGCAGTCGGCATCCCCTTTAAGGGCAAACAGAATATCGCAGGGAATAAGATCGGTACCCTGATGCAGCAGCTGGTAAAATGCGTGCTGGCCGTTTGTACCCGGCTCACCCCAGATAACCGGGCCGGTGGCGCAGGCAACCGGTCGCCCATCCATGCGCACCTGCTTACCATTGCTCTCCATGTCCAGCTGTTGCAGAAAAGCCGGCAGGCGACTCAAACGCTGGCTGTAGGGCAACACCGCATGACTACCCGCCGACCAGAAATTGCGGTACCAGACACCCAGCATTGCCAGAATCACCGGCATATTATTTGCGAGCGGCGCTTCGCGAAAATGTTTATCCATCTCGCGGGCACCAGACAGCAAGGCGCGAAAATTATCCATACCCAGCGCCAGGGCAATCGATAAACCAACGCTAGACCACAGCGAGTAGCGACCGCCCACCCAATCCCAAAACAGAAAAGTCTGCTCCGGAGCAAAGCCTTGCGCTTGTGCCGCCTGCGGATTGCTGGTCACCGCCACACAGTGTTGCAGCACCTGCTCTTGAGAACCAAAGGCTGTCAGCAACCACTGCTTTGCCAAGCCGGCGTTAGCCATGGTTTCCTGAGTAGTAAAGGTCTTGGACACAATGATAAACAGTGTGGTGGAGGGGTTCAGCCCCGCCAGCGTGTCGGTCATTTGAACCGGGTCTACGTTCGACACGAAATGCAGTGTCGGCCCGTCACCGCGATAAGGGCGCAGGGCCTCACTCACCATCGCCGGCCCCAGGTCAGACCCGCCAATACCGATATTCACCACGTCGGTAAACGCCTGACCGCTCGCTCCCTTTAATGTCCCAGCGCGCACCGTGGCCACAAAGTGTTCAATTCTTTGCAGTTCAGCATGCACCTCGGAAACGACATTACGACCATCGACTTCGACGCGAGCCTCGGGCTCGGCGCGCAAGGCTGTGTGCAATACCGCGCGGCCCTCAGTTTGGTTTATCTTCGCGCCGGCAAACATCGCGTCGCGACGCTCGGCTAGACCGCTGGCCTCCGCCAGCTCGATCAACAGCGCAAGTGTTTCATCGTCGATGCGGTTTTTTGAATAATCGAGAAACAGCTCGCCCGCCTGCAGGGAATACCGGGAAAAACGCTCATCGTCTGCCGCGCACTGATCGCGCATATGCACGTTGTGCAACTGTTTCTGCTTAGCCTGCAAACGCTGCCAAAGCGCGTCGATATCCCTCATCCTTTTAACCTTATTGCTTTTCCCTCAGGGGAATAATCTTTTAACACGGCGCTGAATTCTATCAGCCCACTGTGCGCTCTGCCGATGAATTTCAGCGCAGGGCCGGTTATTTCCGCGGCAGCGCCTGAGCACAACCCACCAGCCCCGGATGCTCAGCCAACACTATTGCCAATGGCACTTGTGCGCAGACGGGCTGGAATCGGCCCTTGTTTTCAAAACTCTTGCGGATAGCGGCAACATCAATCACGTCCAGCATCTGCGGCAGTATTCCCCCCGACAGGTAGACGCCCCGATAGGCGCCCAGGGCCAAAGCGAAATCCCCCGCGACCGCGCCCAGTATCTCTGAAAAGTCTGTCACCGCCTGCCGGCACAGATCATCCCCAGCCCGGGCACCGGCGGTCACACCCGGTGCGGGCAGTTCCCTTTCCTGCCCCTGCAATCTGGCATTCGCCCAATACAGATTGGCAAGCCCCATCCCCGAAAGCACCCGCTCGACCGACACCCGCTCATAGCGCCGCCAAAGCTGCTCCAGTAACTGGCTCTGATGAGCGCTTGTGGGCGCAAAACCGACATGACCTCCTTCTGAGGGAATAATGTCCCCACCCGGCATCATGGCGGCTACCCCGAGCCCGGTTCCCGGTCCCAATACAGCGGTAATGCCGCCCGGTTCGCGCGGCGGGCGCGGTTCACCAATCCACTGAAACTCCTCATCAGGCAAGGCCGCAATACTCAACACCTGGGCACTGAAATCATTAATCACCGTCACCGGAAGCGACAAATCCTGCTCCAACTCTCGGCGACTGAATGCCCAGTGGTTATTCGGCAGATCTATCCAATCCTGTTCCACCGGTCCAGCAACCGCGAGACAGATTCCATCGACAGGAACCGTCAGACTGCGCATATAGGCCTGCACCGCATCAATGAACAAGGGGAAATCGGCGCAGGGAAACTTTTCTATCGCGTGCAAATTCTGCTGCCCCACATGAACGCAAGCGAAACGGGCATTGGTGCCACCAATATCCGCGACAATATGACAGGAGGTTTCGATACTGCTATTCATAGTCGTTTAACACGCTCACCGAAAAACGGGCCTTTTCGCATAATACCATTCAGAGAAAGCAATCAGACGCCGTTGCGTAATATAATTAAATTTTCCACGCAGCTATGACGGAAGCACCATGAGCATTCTCAGTCTTCTAAAATCACGATACGACACGCTGAGCAAAGCAGAGACCAAAATCGCCAATGTAATTTTAGCGGCCCCGGAAAGCGCAACCGGTATGGCCACGGCGACACTGGCAGGCAAGGCTGGTGTCAGTGACCCAATGGTATCGCGCTTTTGCCGCACCCTTGGCTGCAGCAGCTTTCCCGAATTTAAAGTAAAGCTTGCGCGAGACCTGGCTCAGAAATCCAGCTTTATTACCGAAGCGGTCTCGACCGGCGACAGCGCCAACACCATTATCGAAAAACGCATCAATGCCAATCAGGCCGCCCTCGAATACCTGCGCTCACATATCGATGCCAAGGCTGTCGAAGCAGCCGTAAACCTGCTGTGTAATGCCCGCCAGATCGTTGTCGCCGGCATGGGTGGTGCTGCGGCCATAGCCCAGGATGCGCAGCACAAACTTTTTCGACTGGGCATTCCCACTGTGGCCTATGACGACCACCTTATGTTGCGCATGGCGGCAGCCGGCGCCAAAAAAGATGACTGCTTTCTGATGTTTTCCTTTACCGGGCGCACCCAGGCATCGGTTGACGTCGCTGAACTGGCCAGCGCGAGTGGCGCCAGCCTGATTGCGATAACCAACCCCGCGTCGCCGCTGGCCCGACTGGCTGACGTCACCATCACCTCCGGTGATGAGCTGGAAGACACCACCGTTTACGTCCCGATGACGACCCGCATCGTCATACTCACCATCATCGATATTCTGGCCACAGGCATGACCCTCTCGCAGGGGCCGGACATTGAACCCCACCTGAAAAAAATCAAAAGCAGCCTGGAAGCCACCAAAACCAAACCTCGCAGCAAAACACGAAAGCAGTAAAAACTAGCGCGACAAACCGGCGGCTTCTCGTGACAGTCGCTCTACCGTGTCCCAATCCCCCGCTGCGATCGCCCGCTTGTCCAGCATCCAGGTACCGCCGACACAGGCCACATTAGGCAGGTCAAGATAGCTCGCGGCATTTTGCGGATTGATACCGCCAGTGGGACAGAAGCGCAATTGTGGCAAAGGTCCGGCGATGGATTTCAGCATCGCCACGCCCCCGGCCGCCTCCGCCGGAAAAAACTTCAAGTGTCGCAAACCCTGCTCCAACAGCAGCATGGCCTCGCTGGGTGTATTCACACCGGGCAAAAGCGCAATATCCTCAGCCTGAGCGCTGGCAAGCAGCCTTGGGGTGCAACCGGGGCTAACCAGAAAACGCGCGCCCGCCTGCCGGGCATTTTTGACATCATCCGGCGTAATCACAGTGCCGGCCCCGACCACCGCATCAGGCAGGGCCTGCCCAATATCCGCGATGGCCTGCAGCCCATATTCAGTTCGCAAGGTGACCTCTAACACCTTGAGTCCGCCGCGATACAACGCCGTCGCGAGCGGCACCGCCTGATCGGGATCGTCAATGACGATGACCGGTATAACCGGGCTCAAACCCATAATTCGACCAAGACATTCCATTATTGTTCTTCCTGTTCAGTCGCTCTCAGGCTGCCCAAAAAACATCTGTGGTTTGCGCTGCTTTCAGTATCGCTCGCACCGGCATGGCCTGAATATCATCACCGGCCAAAGCCTCGTGCAGAACAGACCGTTTTTCTTCGCCCGCGAGCAGTAATAGGCGCTGCCTTGCAGACAGAATGTAGCGCGCTGTCAGTGTCATGCGCGCCGTATAATTTCCCGTTACATCACTTTGCTTAGCCGTAATGGCGGCACAACGCTGTGAGCCTGCCAGCGCCTGATCCAGCCCCTCAGCATAAGGAAACAGGGATGCGGTATGCCCGTCACTTCCCATACCAAGTAAACAGACATCTGCCCTTTCTGGCAGAGCGTCGTAGCGCGATTCACATTCTGCCAGTCCCGCCTGCGGCGTTTCTGCCGAGGTTTTCATACCGATAAACTCCGCGTCTGCAGCGGGCCCGGTCAGTAAATGGCGTTGAATAAAGCCCTCATTACTAGCACTGTGGTCAGGTTCGACCCAACGCTCATCAACCAATGCCACACCGACCGACGACCAGGGCAGGTCTTTTTGAGCAAGTGCCCTGTAGACCGGTTCCGGGCTGCTGCCACCGGAGACCAGCATTAAGGCTCTGCCTCGTTCGTTAATGGCCTGTGTCAGCGCCTCAACAATTCGCTCGACGGCCGCCGCGACCAGCGCTTCGCGATCGTCAAAAACATGGTACTCCTGCATCAGGCATGTTCCCCGGCGTTAAACCAGGCGGAGCCGTCCTCAGCCAGCAGCTCATCGGATTCGGGTGGGCCCCAGGTACCGGAGCGATACAGGTGCGGCGCCTCATCGGTTTTCTGCCAAGCTTCAATAATCGGATCGATCCAGGCCCAGGCGTGACCGACCTCGTCGCGATGGATAAACAGGCTCGGGTTAGCCGCTACCGCGTCGAGAATCAAACGCTTGTAGGCATCGCTCTTGAAGCGCTTGTAGGTATCAGAAAAATTCAGGTTGAGTGTCGCCGGCTGCAGCCGCATATCCAGCGTGTCCAGATCCTTCGCCATCATGGTTAGCTGAATACTTTCCTCAGGCTGCAGGCGAATGATCAGGCGATTGGGAGTAAGGGGCCCCGCCTCCTTCGGATAAACACGGTGCGATACTTCCTTATACTGAATCACAATTTCCGCACAGCGCTGTTTCATGCGCTTGCCGGTGCGCAGGTAAAAGGGCACGCGCGCCCAGCGCCAGTTATCAATATGGGCACGCAGGGCGACAAAGGTTTCGGTATTGCTGCCGGCTTCACCCAGCTCTTCCAGATAGCCCGGCACTAGTTTGCCGTTGTGATTGCCGGCGACATACTGACCACGAACGGTGTTGCGCAGCACGTCTTCACCGCGCAGGGGGCGCAGCGCTTCCAGCACTTTTACCTTTTCCGCCCGAATACTGCTGGCCTTCATTTTGTGAGGTGATTCCATCGCCACCAGACACAGCAGTTGCAGCAGATGGTTTTGCACCATATCGCGCAGGGCACCGGCTTCGTTGTAAAAACCCGCTCGCCCCTCCAGACCCACAGTTTCCGAGATACTGATCTGAACGTGATCAATACTTTTTGCGTCCCACAGGTGCTCAAAAATCACATTGGTAAAGCGCAAGGCCATCAGGTTCTGGACAGTTTCCTTGCCGAGGTAGTGGTCTATCCGGTAGATCGACGATTCCGGAAAGTAGCGGGCAATTTCTTCATTGATCGCATTGGCGGAGCTCGCGTTGTAACCCAGTGGTTTTTCAACCACCACGCGGCTGTTGCGGTTAATCAGTTTGAAGGTATGCAAATGATGGCAGCATTCACCAAACAGGGTCGGCGGAATGGCGAGGTAATAAACCCGAACCCGGTCAGCCTCGCTGTCCAGCAACTCAGCCATCGCCTGCCAACAGTGATTGGCTTCGGTGATATTCAGCTCAAACGGCTGGAGGTGTTGCTGAAACTGTTCGGCACAATCGGCCCGGTACTCGCCCTCCGATAAATGTTCGCGCAAAGCCTCATCCGCTCGCTCGTAATAGTCCGCGACATCCGCGGGATTGCGACAGCAGGCGATCAGGCGAGAACCTGCCGGCAACTTGCCTTCGGCCACCGTCCGATAAAGCGCCGGAAGCAACTTACGATGGGTCAAATCACCCGCACCACCGAATATCACGATATCAAAAGGGTCAGACATGGAACTTCCTGTATTCATGATTTGAGCTTATACCTCCAGCACGGAAGCGCCAGCCTCGGCATCGCTTACCAGCCTGCGAAAACCGGCGAAAAGCTCACGCCCCATACCCTGCTGATGACCGCCTTGATAGTCGGCCGGTGCCCTATCGATGGCCGCCTCGTCCAGCACCCGCAGGATGCCCTGCTCGGCGTCGAGTTCCAGCATGTCACCGTCGCGCAGGCGGGCGATAGGCCCGCCGTCCAGAGCCTCGGGAATCAGGTGTATGGCCGCCGGCACTTTTCCCGAGGCACCCGACATCCGCCCGTCAGTAACCAGTGCCACCTTATAGCCACGGTCTTGCAACACTCCCAGCACCGGGGTCAGCTTGTGCAGCTCAGGCATACCGTTGGCCTTGGGCCCCTGAAAACGCACCACGGCAATAAAATCGCGATCCAGATCGCCGGCATCAAAACGGGCCTTCACCTCGTTTTGATCTTCGAAAATTACTGCAGGCGCCTTCACCACACGGTGCTCCGGTTTCACCGCCGACAATTTAATCACCGAACGGCCCAGATTCCCCTTCAATAAGCGCAAGCCACCTTCCTTGCTGAAGGGCTTCCGGCAATCCGCAATAATATTGCTGTCCAGACTCTTGCTCGGCCCCGGACGCCACTCAACAACACCGTCTGCCGTCAAGAAGGGCTCATCACAATAGCGGCGCAGGCCGCCTTCGCCCGCCACCGTTGCAACATCCTCGTGCAGCAGGCCGTTATCCAGCAGCTCACGAATCAGCAGCGCCATGCCGCCGGCCGCCTGAAAGTGATTCACGTCGGCCAGACCGTTGGGATAGATGCGGCACAGCAGCGGAACCGCTGCGGAGAGATCAGCCATATCCTGCCAGTCGATCAGCACCCCGGCAGCGCGCGCAATGGCAACCAGATGAATAGTGTGATTGGTAGACCCGCCTGTAGCCAGCAAGCCGACAATGCCATTGATAATACTCTTTTCATTGATCATCTCACCGAGAGGCAGGAAATCCGGCGACAAGGGCGAGATGACATTGAGGCGAGCAACCGCGGCCCTGGTCAGAGCCTCGCGCAGCGGCATACCCGGATTCACAAAGGAGCTGCCGGGCAACTGCATGCCCATGATCTCCATCAGCATCTGGTTGCTGTTGGCGGTGCCGTAAAAGGTGCAGGTACCGGCGCTGTGATAAGACTCACTTTCCGCTTTCAGCAATTCATCCCGCCCGACTTTGCCTTCCGCATAGAGCTGCCGAATCCTGCCTTTCTCGGCATTGGGCAGCCCGGACTCCATGGGGCCGGCGGGAACAAACACGGCGGGCAGATGCCCGAAGGCCAGCGCGCCAATCGCCAGCCCCGGCACAATCTTGTCACACACCCCCAGCGCCAGAACGCCGTCAAACATATCGTGAGACAGGGCCACAGCGGTCGCCATGGCAATGGTATCGCGACTGAATAGGGACAATTCCATACCCTCCCGCCCCTGCGTAACACCGTCACACATGGCCGGCACACCACCGGCAAACTGGGCAACCGCCCCCAGTTCACGGGCAGCCTGTTTTATCTGATCTGGATAGGTTTTGAAGGGTTGGTGGGCAGAGAGCATGTCGTTGTAGGCAGAGACGATAGCAAAGTTTGCAGCCCGGTCGACCGCCAGCGCAGATTTGTCGTGGACGTCTGAGGCGGCGAAGCCGTGGGCAAGATTGCCGCAAGAGAGGTGACTGCGAGACACGCCCGGTCGGTGTGCCCCGCGAATCTTGTCCAGATAGGCCTGGCGCGCATCCGCGCTGCGAGCAATTACCCGGCGCGTCACCCGTTCAATGTCTTTGTGCATCACAGCTATCTCGCAAATCTACCAACGCAGCATGTAATAAAGCTACCTCAAAACCGAATTAAAATCCATTTATTAACCACAACAATTAACTAAATTACAATTTAGAGTGAGCAATAAAGCTACCTCCAAGCGATAACAGCGAACGATTAGACGCCCGCTAAGCCGATAAGTGCGCTACAGATGATTCTCTGACAACCAGTTCGTGGGGCAGAACAACACGAGGACTCGCCGGCAGGTTGCCTGCCAGCATCGACAGCATCAATGTCATCACCTGCTCACCGATACGGTTGCGCGGCTGGTGCACACTGCTAAGTCTGGGGTGGGTGTATTCTGCGAAGGCAATATCGTCAAAGCCCACAATCGACATATCCTGCGGCAGGCTCAAACCAGCGTCTCGACAAGCGCGCATTGCACCGATCGCCATTTCGTCGTTGGCACAAAACACAGCGCTTATCGACCGCTTTCCCTGCAAAAACTGCTGCATGCAATAATAACCAGAGGCCAGCGAGAAATCGCCGTGTAATACCCACTGCGCATTCGACTTCACTCCTGCGTTCTTCATTGCTTGCCGATAGCCCAGTAGGCGGTCTTCACACAGCGGCGAATCCGCTGGACCGTTGATAAAACCAATCTCGCGATGGCCGAGCTCAGTCAGGTGAGTGACCGCATCGCAGGCAGCTGCGACGTTGTCGATACACACCGTCGGCACGGGAATATCACCGTGGTATTCACAGGCCATCGCAAAGGGCGGCCAGTCCGGGTCGACCGTTTTCCGCCCCTTGCGATAGGGAAAGGGAATATTGCGGCCAAGGCAGATCACACCGTCAGCCTGGCGCTGGGAAACAAGATCTGCGTAGGCCCGTTCTGTGGCTTCATCGCCCTGGGTATCGCCCAGCAGGATACGGTACTGGTGACGACTCGCGACCTTCTCGATGCCTTGAATAATATTGGAGAAAAAAGGATTCGCGATATCCGGTACCAACACTACCACCGTATTGCTGCGACGGCGGCGAAAGTTTCGAGCCAGTGTATTGGTCACGTAGCCGCTGCTGTTAACGGCCTTCATCACCTTTTCCCGGGTTTTTTCGGAGACCTTCTCTGGCTCTGCCAGCGTGCGCGATACCGTCGCTATCGACACCCCCGCCATTTTTGCGACATCTTTTATCGTAACCATAAAGCCCCCGGAAGCAATCGCCCAGTTTACTGCGCTGCCACCTGTGCGGATACACCCCGGCGATCACGCCACCAGATAAAGCCGAATATCGGCAGCAACAG
>NZ_JBFJUX010000017.1:0-51145 GCF_041624475.1 Litorivivens sp. | reverse complement strand
GCGACCGCTTCAATCGCGTCCACTTCCAAGCCGGCCATCGTGATCTGGTCGGCCAGTTGCTGTGTATTCAGCTCCGGATTTACCCATTCTCGAAGCCACTGTTCGCTGAATTTCATCGCTATTCCAATCGCTGTGCCCGCTATCTACGGGCGGAAGTTTTGTTGTCTGATGTCATTGCGAGGAGGATACGGCGAAGCAATCTCTCTGCGCTGGTGCCACAACCGATAAGATTGCTTCGCTGCGCTCGCAATGACGAAATCCCTACGCAAACTGCCGTAAAAACTGCAGATCACTCTCAAAAAACAGGCGCAAATCGTTTACCCCATAGCGCAGCATGGAGAGACGCTCCACGCCCATACCAAAGGCAAAACCGCTGTATTTGTCGGGGTCGATGTTCGAGTACTCAAACACTTTAGGATGGACCATGCCGCAGCCCATGATCTCGATCCAGCCTGTCTGACTGCACACCCGGCAACCCTCACCGCCGCAGATCACACACTGAATATCCACCTCAGCCGAAGGCTCGGTAAAGGGGAAATAGGAGGGACGAAAGCGCACGGCCAGCTCTTTCTCGAAAAAGGCGCGCAGGAAGGACTCGATCAAACCCTTTAAGTCCGCAAAGCTGCTGTCTTCAGAAATCAACAGCCCTTCTACCTGATGAAACATGGGTGTGTGAGTCAGGTCTGAATCGCAACGATACACGCGCCCGGGGCAAATCACCTTCAGCGGCGGTTCGCGCTCTTCCATCACCCGCACCTGTACCGGCGAGGTATGGGTGCGCAGCACGGTGTTGTCCGACACATAAAAGGTGTCGTGCATGGCGCGCGCCGGGTGATGGGCCGGAATATTAAGGGCTTCGAAGTTGTGGTAGTCGTCTTCGATTTCCGGGCCTTCGACCGATTCAAAACCAATGCTGCCAAAGAAGGCCTCGATGCGCTCGATAGTGCGCGTTACCGGATGCAGGCCTCCGCTGTCCACGCCGCGACCGGGCAGCGTGACGTCGATAGTTTCCTTGGCGAGTTTTTCAGCGACAGCGGCGTTTTCCAGGTCGGCTTTGCGGGCCTGAATCTGGTCCGACAGCAGCGCTTTCACGCGGTTGATCTCAGCTCCGGCCTTGGGCCGCTCTTCGGCCGACAGACCACCCAAGCCTTTCAGCAGGGCCGTGATCGAGCCTTTTTTGCCCAGATAGGCCACGCGCACATCATCCAGCGCTCTGGGGTCGCTCGCGGCTTGAATTTTTTGACTTGCCTCGTCAGCCAATGCTTCGAGGTTTTCCATGCTTTTGCCTCTGCTTGTTACCGCCGGCGGCGGATCACGATACAAAAAAATAGGGAAAGAGCGGCAGCCCTTTCCCTATCTGTAAACTTATACTGGCGGCACTGCGAGCCGCCAGGGCAATTACGCCAAGGCTGCTTTTGCTTGCTCTACGATGCTCGCAAAAGTGTCTTTGTCGTGCACTGCCAGATCAGCCAGAACGCGACGGTCCAGGCCAATTTCTGCCTTTTTCAGGCCAGCGATCAGACGGCTGTAGCTCAGGCCGTTAGCACGGGATGCCGCATTGATGCGGGTGATCCACAGTGCGCGGAACTGGCGCTTCTTCTGACGACGGTCACGGTAAGCATATTGACCGGCTTTGATGACCGCTTGCTTGGCTACGCGGAATACACGTGAACGTGCACCGTAGTAACCTTTGGCTTGCTTCAGTATTTTCTTGTGGCGACGGTGTGCTGTCACACCACGTTTTACGCGGGGCATAGTCTACTCCTTACCTTAGTTAGCGCGCATCATGCGATCGATAAGCACTTTGTCTGAAGCGTGAACTTCAGAAGTGCCACGAAGCTGACGCTTACGCTTGGTGGTCATCTTGGTCAGGATGTGACTCTTGTGCGCGCTTTTACGCTTGTAGCCGGAAGCCGACTTCTTGAAGCGTTTAGCTGCCCCACTGTGTACTTTCTGTTTAGGCATCTTTCGATACTCCGCATTTTTGCAAAAATATAAAGCAGGCCCTACGAGCTCACTGCTTGCGTTTTTTGGGAGCGATAACCATTGTCAACTGGCGGCCTTCCATTTTTGGAAACTGTTCAACAGAACCGTATTCTTCGAGGTCTTTTTCAACCCGCTTCAACAGTTCCATACCAATTTCCTGGTGGGCCATCTCGCGGCCTCGGTAACGCAGGGTTACCTTGGCTTTGTCCCCGTGCTCAAGGAAACGCATCAGGTTGCGCAGTTTTACCTGATAGTCACCTTCTTCAGTTCCTGGACGGAACTTGACTTCTTTCACCTGGGTTCGCACTTGTTTCTTTTTCTGGGCGTTCTGTTGCTTCTTCGCCTCGAAAACGTGCTTACCGTAGTCCATCACCTTGCAGACAATCGGGTCTGCGTCGGCAATCTGAACCAGATCCAGTCCGGCCTCTGTTGCGACCTGCCTTGCCTGATCAATGGGTACAATGCCTACCTGTTCACCGTCGGCACCTATCAAACGCACTTCGCGCGCAATAATTTCATCGTTCAGTGGCGGCTTTTTCTCGCGGCCCTTACTGTTATCTCGTCTGATCGTTAACTCTCCAATGCAACGCGGCCGCGACGCTCGACATCAGCGGCGAGATGTTCAGCGATCTGGTCCCATGTCATGGTTCCCAGATCCTCGCCCTGACGCGCACGTACGGCCACGGTTTGATTCTCGACCTCCTTATCACCCATGACGAGGATGTAAGGAGCCTTCTGAATAGTGTGCTCGCGGATTTTAAAGCCGATCTTCTCATTTCTCAAGTCCGCATTTACCCGGAAACCCTTGTGAGCCAAGAAATTTTCCAGTTTTTTGACTGACTCGGCCTGATTGTCGGTGATATTACAGATTACTGCCTGCGTCGGCGCCAGCCAGGTGGGGAAAGCGCCCTCGTAATGTTCGATCAGAATACCAATAAAACGCTCGAACGACCCCAGAATGGCGCGGTGCAGCATAACCGGAGTTTTGCGCTCGCCGCCTTCCGATACATACTGCGCCCCCAGACGCCCCGGCATGGAGAAATCCACCTGGATGGTGCCCAACTGCCAGACGCGACCGATACAGTCTTTGAGGGAGAACTCAATTTTCGGACCATAGAATGCGCCCTCGCCCGGCAATTCCTCCCAGGGCAGCCCCTTGGCGTCCAGCGCTTGAGCCAGTGCCTTTTCGGCGCGATCCCAGTCTTCATCGCTTCCCACTCGTTTTTCCGGGCGGGTCGAGAGGCGGTAGATCACCTCGGTAAAACCAAAGTCGTCGTACACGCTGTGCAGAAAATCAATAAAATCAGCCACTTCGGGCTGGATCTGATCTTCGGTACAAAATATATGCGCATCGTCCTGGGTAAAGCCTCGCACCCGCATAATGCCGTGCAGGGAGCCCGAAGGCTCATTGCGGTGGCATGAGCCGAACTCCGCCAAGCGTAGCGGCAGATCACGATAGCTGCGCAAGCCCTGATTAAACACCTGCACATGGCAGGGACAGTTCATGGGCTTGACCGCAAAATCGCGCTCTTCTGCCTTTAGCATAAACATATCGTCGCCGAACTTGTCGGCATGTCCCGACTTCTCCCACAACGACAGATCCACCACCTGCGGTGTGCGAATTTCTTCGTAGCCATTCCAGTTCTGCTGCTCGCGCATGTACTGTTCGATGGTTTTGTAGATGGTCCAGCCCTTGCTGTGCCAGAACACCATGCCCGGCGCCTCTTCCTGCATATGGAACAGACCCAGCTTTTTGCCAATCTTGCGGTGGTCGCGCTTTTCCGCCTCTTCCAGACGGGTCAAATAGGCTTTCAGCTCTTTCTTGTTACGCCAGGCGGTGCCGTAAACCCGCTGCAGCATGGCGTTGTTGCTGTCGCCGCGCCAGTAGGCGCCAGCCACTTTGGTCAGCTTGAAGGCTTTCAGTTTGCCGGTTGACGGCACATGAGGCCCCCGGCACAGATCCATCCAGTCGCCCTGCTTATAAAGAGATATCTCTTCACCGGCAGGCAGATCGCGGATAATTTCGCATTTGTACTCTTCGCCGAGCTTTTTGAAGGCCTCAACCGCTTCGTCGCGATCCATGACAATGCGCTCTACCGGCAGATCTTGCGAGGCCAGTTCACCCATGCGCTTTTCAATGGCTTCAAGATCTTCCGGGGTAAAGGCGCGCTCGTAGGCAAAGTCGTAGTAAAAACCGTCTTCGATGGTCGGGCCTATAGTGACCTGAGCACCGGGAAACAGATCCTGCACCGCCATCGCCAGCAAGTGGGCGGTGGAGTGACGAATCACCTCCAGCCCGGCTTCGTCCCGCTCGGTGATGATGGCGAGCTGGGCATCGTCAGTAATCGTGTAGCTGGTATCGACTTCGCGGCCGTCGACCACACCCGCCAGTGCCGCCTTTGCCAGGCCAGGGCCGATATCCATGGCGACATCGGCAACAGAGACAGGATTATCGAAAGAGCGTTGACTTCCGTCAGGGAGGGTTACAACAGGCATTGTGCGTCCTTTTTCCAGTGGTGACCCCTACTAAAGGCCACGTGCAAGGCTATTTTGACACCGCGAAACACGGTGAGTAACAGCATGAATTTAGTGGAGGCGTATTATCGGGAAGTATGAGGGTTGTTACAAGCGTCAAAGCCCCTCCCCCCAAGGAGCGAGGCGTACTGAAGCAGATAATTGGAATCCCCTCTCCCGGGGGAGAGGGTTAGGGTGAGGGGAAAGCCTTACGCTGCAGGCTTGATTTCCGCTTTGGTCGGTCCAATACGCTCCGCAATCGGCACCAGCTTCTCACGGTCAAAGCCATAGAACTTGATCGCATTCTCGCCCAGCATTTTCGCTACTTCGTCATGCGGCAGGTCATGAAAGGTGTCGATCATTGCATCGCGAGTACTCGGCCAGGTGCCTTCCGGGTGCGGGTAATCACTGCCCCACATCACCTGATCAATACCCATATCGTGACGGTACTTCATATCGCCACGGGGTATGCAGGACGCGCCAATACCCACATTGCGCTTGAAGTATTCCGTAGGCGCCATAGAGAGGTGAGATCGGAAGTCACCCAGCTTGGCAGAAAAATGCACGTCGTTGTAATTGTGATCCAGCAATTGCAGGTAAGGCGGCAGCATCCAGCTGGTGCCGGTTTCTGTTACCGCGACCTTGAGCTTGGGAAAACGCTCGAAAACACCGGCCCAAATCATGAAAGTGAGGGGACGATAGGTCCAAAAGAAAACTTCCGACACGTAGATACCCATCCCGCCAGGGTAATTGTCAGGCGCTTCTTCTGGGAAATTCGGCCCAAAGTATTCCTTGGTCATGGCGCCACCGGAGTGGAAATTTACGATCACACCGAGGTCTTCACAGGCACGCCAGAAAGGGTCGTACTTCACATGATGATAGGGTTCGAAGGGACCGGTAGAAAGTGGAATAAGCACCGCTTTCAGGCCGCTTTCCTTCACCCACTTCACTTCTTTGACTGCTTCCTCGATATCCCACAACAGCGGGATTGAGGCTACACCCGCGTGACGCTCCGGCGCCTGTGAGCAGAACTCAGCCAGCCAGCGGTTGTGGGCGCGGGCACCGGCCCACTGTAATTCAGGCACGATGGTCTCGTCTGAAGGCAAGCCCAAACCGGCACCAAAAGGTGGGCTGTTGCGCTCGGTGATACCGTCGACGAACACCACCTCACCGGCAATGCCGTCTTCGTCGAGCATCTTAATACGCTGGTCATGATCCCAGGCACCGTGCAAGCCATCTTCCACACCGGCTCGCCACTCGTCATTGATGTCTTTCATCAAAAAACTCTGCTCAGCCTTTTCCGTCATTTCCAACTGGATGGGCAGAGCCATATCAAAGGTTTCGCGGTACTGAGGGTCCAGGTAGTCGCGATATTTTTCAGGGGGCAAGCCCGCGTGACAATCTGAGGAAATAACGATGTAGCGATCCATAACATACTCCTGCGGTTGCGCCGGCCGGGGCCGAATCCGTCGTTATTGTAAGTTTAGACCGGTAAATTTACACACCGTTCTACTTTTTTCAACAAAGGCCTCATTACACTTTTGTAGGGAAGCGTTTGTAGAAAACCCGATCGGAATTGTGAAAGCCTCGAAGTTCGCCGCGGGCCAGTGCTTCAGGCTTTCAGCGCCAATATCCGGCGCGAACCGTTCAGCACAACCCCGGTAATCAGCAAACCGATCACCAGGTCAGGGTAAGGCGACTGGGTGAGCATAACCAAGAACCCGGCCACGATGACGCCGGCATTGGCAATCACATCATTGGAGGAGCAAATCCAGGTTGCGGTCATATGCACACCGCGGTCTTTTTTCTTGGCCAGCAATACCAAACAGGTAATATTCGCCATCAGCGCCAGCGCCCCTACTCCCATCATAAACAGGGATTCAGGTTCGCTGCCATAAACGAAGCGTCGCAAAACCTCGACCAACACGCCGACCCCAAGCAACAACTGCAGCCAACCCATTGTGCGTGCAGCCGTCAGTTTCAGCGAAGCAGCTCGGCCGACGGCAAACAGCGCCAGGGCATAGACACTGGCGTCTGCCAGCATGTCGAGGGAGTCGGCAATCAGCCCTGCGGATTGAGCCCAGATACCCGCGACGATTTCCACCACAAACATGACTAAATTAATGACGAGCAGCCAGCGCAGTGTTCTGGCTTCTTCCTCATCACCGGCCGACTGTTTTTGTACCAGCTCAGCGCCCTCGCAGGGTTCTGAATCGATTTGTTCAGCACCAAGCCGCAGGCCGCTCATTGTGCTGTCAATTTCTAAAGATGTCTGGCTGTGAATGATAGCGACCTGACGGCGGCGCATATCGAAACTCAGGGACAATACCTGAGCGCTGCCCTCAAGGGCGCTTTTCACCAGTTGCTGTTCGGCCACACAGTCCATTTTGCGTACAACGTAGGTTGTGCGGTACAGCGGCTTCTCGTTGCCTTCAGGCATGAGCGATAACTCTCAGTATGAACAACGCAGAGGCTAAAGCCTAAACCCAGGAACAGGGTCAATCACCGAGTGTGACCAAACCCACCCAGCACGATCGTCACAACGCCGATCAATATGATTGCTCCGCCGAGCAGGTCGGCGGCTGTCAATTCGATACCATCAACAATACGCAACCACACCAGAGCCGTAGCCACATAAACACCGCCGTAAGCCGCGTAGACACGACCACTGGCGGCCGGGTGCAGGCTCAACAGCCACACAAACATAGACAGACTCACGGCGGCCGGCAGCAATAGCCAGACCGAGCCGTCTTTCTTAAGCCACAGCCAGGGCAAGTAGCAGCCGATAATTTCAGCAACTGCCGTCACAACAAACAATATCGCTGTTTTCAGAATCAGCATCGCCCGGCCTCTCGGTAAGCATGGACACCATCATGCCGCATTGTCGCACCTGCTGCGCCAGCTTTTCACGACGCTCGGGCCACTAAAACCAAGCGCGAATACCCAACACTAGCTGGGTGTCTTCGACGTCATGCCCGGCAGCACTGGCAAAATCTGCGCTGTTACCATATTTTTTCTGCCAGTTAAGCCCGAGATAGGGCGCAAACTCCCGGCGAATTTCATACCTAAGACGCAGTCCCAATTCGGCGTCCGCCAGACCCGAGCCGACTCCAGTTTGCCGATCATTATGACCGTAGGCGTTAAGCTCGATTTCCGGGACCAGCACCAGCCTCTGAGTGAACAGCAGTTCGTACTCTGCCTCAAGGCGCAAGCCAGTGCGCCCGGCACCGCCAATAAAAAGCGAAGCATCCACTTCAAAGTGATACGGTGCCAGGCCCTGCAGCGCAATAACGCCCCACTCGCGCGTTGGCTTGGGCTGGAAGTCTTTACGGGCACCCAGTTGTATGTCCCAGAAAGCAGAGATAGCTCGACTGTACAGGGCCTGAAGTTCCAGCTCTTCACTTTCGTTGTCGACGCGCTCGGCTTCTGCTTTGAGCCAGAACTTATTCAGGTCGTAGCCGGCCCACAGCGCGCCTTCCAACACCAGTGGATCGTCGCCTTCAGTATCGCGCACTTCCAATTGATCCAACTTGCCCATAATCAGAAAGGGATCATCCTTGCCGCCGGCAAATGCTGCACTCCCTACAAAGACGGTTGCTGCAATGAGGCCGACAGATCGAGAAATTCTTATACGGTTAAAACATTTCATGCGCGACCTCCTTTTTCCACCCGCACTTCACGCATCATGCCCGGCATGTGATATAGCAAATGACAGTGGTAGGCCCAGCGACCCAAGGCGTCGGCTGTTACCAAGTAACTGATGGAGGAACCCGGCTGAACAATCACCGTGTGTTTTCGCGGAATATAAGCGGCGTCACCGGTTTCCAGCTCACTCCACAAACCATGCAGGTGAATGGGGTGAGTCATCATGGTGTCGTTAACGAGGGTAATGCGTACCCGCTCGCCGTAGGTCAGCCGTAGCGGCTCGGCGTCGGCAAACTTGATGCCGTCAACGGACCACATATAGCGACTCATATTGCCGGTCAGATGGAGCTGAATTTCGCGCTCAGGGTCTCGCTGATCGATCGTCGGATAGAGGTTTTTAATATCCCCGTAGGTGAGCACCTTTCTGCCGTAACGCTCTTGGTGATCACGTAAACCTACACCGGGATCGTTCAAGCCATTCTGCGGTGCGGGCGCAAGCATATCGACATGTGGTCCGTATTCGGTCGAATCATGCTTTATGGGGCTATTGCTGCCCTCGCCTGCCCTGGCGATTGATTGCATACGGTGCTGACTATGATCCATCCCCTGCATGCCATGCATCTTGTGCATGCTGTGATCCATGCGCTTGTCACCCATTGCGGACATATCATGCTTCATACCCTTCATGCCGCCCATATCATGGCCGCTATGATCCATGCCGCCCATTGCCGCCATCCCCATATCGGCGTGGCTGAGCACCGGGGTGTAATCCATTGCGGGCACTTCGGCTGTCCACGCGGGATCTGGTGTGAGCGTACCGCGAGCATAGCCGGAGCGATCTATGGTCTGGGCGAAGATGGTATAGGCGCTGTCGTCACTGGGCTCAACCACTACATCATAGGTTTCGGCGACGCCAATACGAAACTCGTCAACACTGACCGGCTCGATATTCTGGCCGTCGCTCGCGACCACGGTCATTTTCAAACCCGGAATACGAATATCAAAAATGCTCATGGCAGCGCCGTTGATAAAACGCAGGCGCACTTTTTCACCGCGCTTGAACAAGCCCGTCCAGCCGCTATCGGGTGTGATGCCATTCATCAGGAAGGTATAGGTGTAACCAGTAACATCAGCGATGTCGGTCTGACTCATGCGCATGGTGTTCCACATCTTGCGCTCGTTCCAGGTTTGCGCCAGCCCTTTCTCCTTAATGTCTTTCCACAGGTCGCCCGCCGTACGTTCCTGAAAATTGTAGTAGTGACTCATCTTTTTCAGTTTGGCGTAGATATCGTGGGGGTTCTCATCCGACCAGTCCGACAAAAGAACCACGTAATCCCGATCACATTCCACGGGGTCTTGCTCTTTCGGATCAATCACGATGGCGCCGTATAAGCCGGTCTGTTCCTGAAACCCCGAGTGGGAGTGGTACCAGTAGGTACCGCTTTGATTGACATCAAATTCGTAGTGGTAGGTTTCGCCCGGCTTTATACCGGCAAAACTCAAACCGGGTACACCGTCCATATCTGTCGGTAAAATCATGCCGTGCCAGTGAATGGAGCTGGTATGCGCCAAATGATTAGTGACATTCAATCGGACCCGCTCCCCCTCCTTCCAGCGCAAAATCGGGGCCGGCAGGCTTCCATTGACCGTGGTAGCAGTACGCTCGGCGCCGGTGCAGTTGACTGACTGATAGCCAATGGAAAGATCAAAGTTATTGCCTGTAAGCACTCGAGGCCGGGGATTGACCTCTGCAGCTCTAAGGGGCAAACCGAGCCCCGCAAGCGCGGCGCCAGCCGCCGCGCCAGTGACAAATCGACGTCGGGAAAGGGACGAAAACTGTTCCAGATTCACGATAAACACCTCTTTTACCTGATAGCCATAACAATAAGGGTGGTTATGGCGCAACACACTGCGCTGGCTCTTTTATGCTTGGCGCAGACGGACTGATCCTGTGTCAGGCGAAAATCGGTGGGCGGAAGTGACTCTGGTTCGTAGTGCGAGTTGATTGAGAGGCCGCCGGAAAACGACGATGGTTTGAATGGTAGAGGTTAAGACTTGGCGACACGAGCGCGAGTGTAGACTGACAATGCCCGACGCAGCATTCACACTCCAGGTTGCAACAGTCTTCTGCTTCTGACGCTGCAACGGACTTCCTTAGATCGGCGTGGTGAGCCTGCTCGGTGTCACAATGCCCGGCCGTCGCGTCGTCTGCAACTGACGCGACAGAGGGAAGGCCATGGGAATGGCCGCTGAACATCGCGCTAGCCCACACTGAACCCGCCTGCTGTCCCAGGAAGATCAGTATGACCACAATGGCTACACGTCGTATGTTCATAAGCGAAATTCTATCACC
This sequence comes from Litorivivens sp., assembly GCF_041624475.1. GTDB lineage: Bacteria > Pseudomonadota > Gammaproteobacteria > Pseudomonadales > Spongiibacteraceae > Litorivivens. The sequence continues at coordinate 40,647 of NZ_JBFJUX010000017.1, read as the reverse complement.
TTCCCTCTGTTCATCTAAGGCCTCTATACGGTTAATGGCAGGCCTTGCCCAGTTTGCGCAGGCGCCAGTAGTTATAGGGCCAGGGGGTCAGGAAACCGGCCAACAGGCTCGGGCCGATTGACCACCAGGTGAGAGCTGCCTTGCCTACCAGCAAATAGTCGGTGAGGTTCATGGCAAATTCCATGGCCAGCATACTCACCAGACTCATGCCAATCGCCGTTTTAAAGGCCAGCTTTAACACCATTTGTCGACTGAGGATAAAGGTTTCCAGCGCAATACTGGTCAGCAGGCCATTTAACATGGCCAGCCCCATCACCAACATCGCATTGGTTTCCGGCGCATAGATCTGAAAGGCCAGAATGGTGCCGAAATCCCCTATCGCACAGCCCAGCAAACACCAACCGGTATTCTTGGCAGACTGACGCCAAACCGAACCCGTGGTCCAGTCAAAACTGGAGGTAGCGGGCTTTGTTTCTTCTTTTACGCAACATGCATGTTCCATAGTACGCTCCTTGAAAGAATCTGCCCTTTGACGGAAGTTTGTCTGGCATTGGTGCCATCTAAAACCCTGTAGTCTACTTTAGAGTCAACTGGAACCAGATTATTTAATACTTTTCTTCCATTTAGGCAGTCTATGCACCGGCTTTCGGATCACAGCATCCTCCGCCTGATTGTATCGGCGGGCATGGCACGCTCCCGTAGGAACAATAAACGCAGCAATCACCGGGAAGCGGCTTCAGAACCGCGTTGCAGTGCCGACATTCGTAGAACCATTGGCAAGCATCAACCGGCATGGTTTCCGATGAGGTTTCGCCGCACTCAGGGCACGTTAATACGGTTTTCAACGCTACGTTCGACATTGAATCGCCCCCGCAGGTTTCAACAAATCAAAGATGGACATGGCAAACATTGCGACCAGCGCCGTGTAGAAAAGTATGGTGCTCCAGCCATAAGCCCACAGGGGATACAGCGCCAGCAGAATGACGATCGGCGGCAACACTGACAGCAAGCCCCGCCAGAATACGCGGTGTCGCGTCCAGCTAACGGCGTTCAAAAACAGCACGAGCAGCGCAAAAAGCGGCAGCAGTGTATTGATAAAAAGGCCTTCGTACTGGGAGAGAAAGCCCAGCCCTAGGATAGCTGCTAAGGCCCCCAGGGCAGGAAAGCAGCCTGCGCACCCCAGGGCGCTGATTACCGCGCCGAGGCTGCCTAACTTTTCAAATACTCAGGGATCCATCATAGTCAATCCTGTGCCAAGCTTTGATCGACGATAAACCCTGTAGTTACTTTAGAGTCAAAGCTACTCCCGATTGAGCAGCACATAGAGAGCGGGGGCAACACTGGTAATACAGCTAACCGTGCCGTTTGCTTGTCTTCAGTCATCGACGGGGTAATGAGCTTTATAGCGGGACACCCGCACAATCGCTGACCTTCACTATTGTCACGGAGAACAGTAGCGAGCAGCCCGCTTTTGGAAGTAAAGGCTGCGATATCCGCAGGCGTTGAGGTTACTGACTAGGGCGCTACTTCAAGGATTGTCTCAAACCTGCCCCAACCAACTTGTTCATCGAACGCAAGGCTGCGTAGACCTTGTGGGAGGTAGTATCCTGCACCTGTCGAAGCATAAACGTTTTATCCGACGGTGCTCCCAAACGGTCAAACAGGGAAAACACTACGCGGGCTACCAGGAAATGCATAGTTTCTATGCCTTGGACTGCGCCGTCGACACCCTGCTCGGTATTGGACTGCCAGCTCTTCAATCGTAAACGCTGCTTTGCCAGCAAATGAAGATCGTTTCTAGCAATCGCTATGCGATTAAGCTCCGAAGCAACTTCACCGATGTTTCTGTTAAGTCGCCAAACCATCGCGCCCAGAACCCATGACGCAAGCATAGTCAGGCCGACACTAGCCCAAACGAACCAAACGGACATCGACTTCTACTCCATTCTCTTTCAGGCCGTTACGCAACTGATCGCGAGTTTGTTTCAATACGATCTTTCGCATTAACTCCGGTGAGAGCGCACTGAACTTGCCGCCAATCCACGAACGCTCTGCCACTAGTGATAGTGGATTAAGAATCTCCAGAGTAATCAGGGTCCTCGGGCCCTGCTCACTCCAGCCGGGAGGAAAGTTTTGCTCTCCACCGCCAAGCTTCGCAGTACTCTCACGCAGCCGTTGCAGATGGGAGTGCAGCCGCCAGACAATTAGGGCCAGCACGACCAAGAGAAGCACATTCAGGGATAGTGCGATATACAGCCAATTCATACCCATAAAGCCCATGTTTTCATTGCGGCCTATTATGCCTGAAACTGTGTTACCAGAGCCTGCCAAATTTAGCTGGAATGTGCACTTCTGCTGCCTGTATTGCCGTTTTTCCACCGGGCAAAGCAGCGCTCCTCTAGCAGGAAGCACCCGTAAAATCTGGAATTTTCCCATTAACCCCTTTTCGATTTTCGGCGTATAGTATTTTCAAAGAAAGACGCTCAGGAGTTCGGATATGACCCAGATTCTGGTTAAAGATGTGATGATCGACAATCCACCTAGCATTAAATGCGGGGAATCACTTGATGGCGCCGTAGAAAAGCTGATTCAGCATAAATTGCTGGGGCTGCCGGTAGTGGACGAGAAAAAGCAGGTGCTGGGTTTTCTGTCGGAACAGGATTGCATACACACGATGCTGATCAGCAGTTACCACTGCGAGGAATCCCGCTCGGTAGACGACATCATGAGCCATCAGGTACTGACGGTGGGCCCCAATGAGTCCATCATTGATGTGGCCCAACGCATGGGCAAGGAAAAGCCAAAGTCCTACCCGGTGGTGTCGGAAGGAAAGCTGATCGGCCTGCTGACCCGCAACAATATTTTGCAGGCTCTGTGGGAAAACCACGCCGAGTGCAGCACCTGAGACGTCGACTCCCTGCCCCATCCCGCTCCAGTAAGAAAATGCCTGATTACTCAGGCATTTTCCGCACTTAGCTGAAATTCCAGGTTATTGACGTCACCCGTTCCTTCACCAGAGTACAGACTCACCAGAATAGGCTGACAGCAAACAGAGCAATCTTCGACATAGCTATCCCCTGCCTGCGTACAATCGAGCAATAGACTGATTTTTTCCCCGCAGTAGGGGCACATGGCCGATCTTTCCTGCAGAGCTTCCATCACTGCCTCCTGTTTAAGGTCTCAGTCGACGATAGTCTTCATAGTGGTGAATAGCAACGCCGCGATAGGCGGAATATTGCCCTCGAAGGCGGGTATTCACTCTGCGCAGAACACCCTGCATAAACCGATCCCCTTCTTCACAGAAAGTAATCTGCTCCGGCTCTATGCACATGGTTTCAACACCGACGATCATGGCCTTACCGGTCGCATTCGCATATCGAAGCTCGGTGTCCGCATCGTTCAGTATGCGGGACTCCGTATCCCGGTAGTCCATCAATGCTACGCCATCGGTCGCATCGATAATCCACTCATGCATCGGCCTCGAGCGTCCGTAGCGCGGCAAGGTATAAATGTCATACCACACCGGCATATCCACCATCAAAGGCATCGATACTGCCGCCAGCCTTCTATCCACTTCCTGATAGAGATCCAGCAACTGATTGGCCACGCTGTTGCGATCACTCTGCCAGTCGTGAATCAAGTGGGCCTCAATATCGAGATGAACAGCGGTCGGCCTTGCTTGGGGATAACGGCGGGTAAACTCAACCGCCTGGTCGGCCAGTGTCAGCACTTCATGGTGGTTGGAATACAGCGCCCATTCGGGTTTACCGAACAGCAGTTCGACCGACAACCCACGGCTTTGTGCCAACTGGATAAATTCAGCCAGCGCCGGCTGGTTGTGCAGCACCGGGGTTCTGGCATCAATATACAAGGTATTCAATTCGCGGTTGGCAGCAAAAGTGAACAGTTCCTGTCGCCGCGTGGCGTTCAACACGGTATCAGCCTTCCACACCCACACAGCGCGGGTGGCCGCCGCATTGCCTTCTGCACCTGCTGTTTGCGACGCCGCCGGTGAATCCGGCGATTCCAGCTTGACGTCTGAGAGATAGATGCGATCAGTACCGTGGTTGGCCGCAAAGAACGGCACGCCATCAGCGGCTGCTACCCCAACATAAACGGTTGTGACATCAGACACGTCGAAGCCCAGCGAAGCGCGATACCAGCCACCTCCCTGCGCATTGAAGCCGACCTGATGACCCGCACTGCGCTGACCAACACCGCCCGTCGCCAAGTCAAAGTAGGTACGGCGTATTTCGCCACTTTGGTGGCGGGTAGCAAGATACACCCAGCGGGCACCGGTATTTTTCATTTGCGCGGAGACAATCCGGTAACCCGATCCGCGTTGTGAGGCGGTCAAATCGTGAATGTAATCGTGCGCGCCGCTGCCGTAAGCCCGCACCGAATAAAACACTTCACCGCTTGGCCCGGATGGACCAGCCCCAACCACCTCTACCTTGTTGGGGCGCATGTCGTTTAACGGCTCTGCAAAAAGTGATGAAACCGGAAAGATAATCAGAATAGCCAGAAGCAATAAATAGGGTGAATTGCGATGTAAAACCGCAGCAAAGGGTTGTGTAACCTGCATGAAAAGAATACCTGCTTTGTTATGACAATAATAAAGCTGGCAGCGCGATGAGCTATGCAATCCCGAGAATACGCCCAACCCTTGCGGCCGACTGCGAAAACTCCCCGATATGAAGCGTCGAAATACTGCGGCTATCAAGATTATTTAGTAAACGTGCCGCCAGACTCGCGCGGATACTACGTGCGACGCCGATCGTTAGAAAGTGTGAGAAAAGCTGAAAAAATAAAGAGTGTGCGCCAGGTCATTGTTAACGTTTTAGCTTGCTCGCAAGTGTCGCATCGCTGCGACATGGAGCGTTACCTGAAAGCAACAGCTTTCAGAACAAAAAGCGCAACCCTAGCTCTGCATGGTGACTGTCGGCGCCCTGCGACTGATCCTGCCGGTGAAGATAAACGTAGGACACCCACGACGGTGAGTGCAGAAAATCGACGCCTGCGCTGAATAAGTATGTATCAACCTGATTCAGGTCAGACTTTCCAAATTGCATTTTCAGAATTCGCGACCTTGAGTTGTGTGCAACACTAAGCAACCTAGCCAGTGAATCAGCTTGGCCCGGCAAGGATTCGCGCTCAGCGGCCAGCCCCAGTTCAAAGGCTCCCAGGCTGCGAAACAGGGTGACTCTGTGGCGACGGGAATAGTCCCCCGCCACATGCTCTTCCGAGGCCAGCGCAATACCGCCCGACTCAGACTCAAACCACAGCGCCGCTGAAATGCCATTATGGCGGTTATCCGCATCGTGCTTGACCACCGCCAGCTCAGCACGAAGGCCCCGCCACGCCGGACTTTGATAGTACAACGAGTCGGTGGCCTGAATATCGCCATTCCAGAGTTTAGAGGGATCAGAAATTGTATCGGGAAAGCGATCAACCGGGTCAGCCAGATGACGCAGTGGCGTTTCAAGGTTGCCGGCACGAATACTACCCAGAGGCGTCTCCAGGCCGAGAAAAGTATCATTCTGGCCGAGATCCTTATCGGCGTCGGCGTCCGCATCAACCTCGTACTCAAACTGCAACAGCAGTTTTATGTTAGCTGTTAAAGCCTGCTCTGCCGAATAGCCCAGATAGGAACCCCGACTATCCATAAAGTAGTCGCTCTCGCCGTCTACTTCACTGTAGCGCGGCCCAAGGTCGAGATAGCCGTACCAACCAGCCTCAACTAGCGGCGCATACGATGCGATGATGCCTGCTAATAATCTTCCACCCAGCCTGTTCAAACACTCCCCCCGAATAACTGCAGGCCTTAGCTTAAAACAAGTTGAGTTTAAGTGTTAGTCAAGCCCCAGCATTTGCACGATACCGTGGGAGTGGCCTGCGGTATAACCGCCATCAACCACGAGTGAGTGACCGGTAATGTAAGAAGCCTCATCCGACGCGAGGAAGTTGGCCGCAGCAGCAATTTCCTCTGGCTTGCCAAATCGACCTAGCTTGACCTGGTTTTGTATGCTTGCTCTGACTTCGGTCATTGAACTGTCGTTCATGATGTCGTCGAACATGGGGGTCTCGATAAAACCCGGGCATATGGCGTTGCATCGAACCCCTTTGCGACCGTAATCCATCGCAATATTTTTGCTCAGCAGCACCACACCGCCTTTCGATGCGTTGTAGGCACCGCCGCCTTCATTGGCGACCAGCCCCTCGATACTGGCAATGGTGATGATGCTGCCTTTACCTTTGTTGATCATGCCGTTGAGTACAGCCTGCGCCGAAAGAAAAGTACCGTTGAGGTTGATATTGATGACCCGTTCCCATTGCACTTGATCCACCATGGTAATGGGGCCTGCCTCACCAACGCCTGCAGCGGTTACCAGTATGTCAACAGCGCCGAATTTTGCTTCGATCTCGGCGACCACCGCTTTTTGTGCGGGGCCATCGATGACATCGATACTGTAGAAAAGAGCGGAGGGATGGTCTGCGGCAAAAGCTTTCCAGCCTTCCGTTTCCTTCAAATCAAAAGCGATAACCCTTGCCCCTTCGCTGGCAAAGCGGTGGGCACAGGCCAGGCCAATACCGGAGGTTCCACCGGTAATCAGGGCAACACGATCTTTGAGTGCGTTTGTCATTATTATTCCTTGCAGGATTTTTTATAACGAAATTTACGAACTAACCACCCTCACCCTGTCCCTCTCCCAGAGGGAGAGGGCGCACTTAAGCCAAAATGTAGGTTCCCTCTCCCTGTGGGAGAGGGACAGGGTAAGGGGGGGTTGTCGCAGAGATTAAAAGCTAACTTAAGCCGCGACGGTCTGCTCCGGCTTCTCCTGAGAACCCCGAACCAAACGTCCCGGCAAGGCTCCGGTAGGTTGACCGTGATCCATCACTACCTGGCCGCTGACGATGGTGTAGAGGTAACCCTTGGCACCCTGAAATACTCGGCGGCCGCCTGCGGGAAGGTCAAAGATCACTTCCGGCGGCAATACCTGCAGCTCATCAAAATCGATGACGTTGATATCCGCTTTCATGCCAATTTCGAGCGTGCCGCGATCATTCAGGCCCATGCAGCGCGCCGTTTCCTGGGTGTGCATCTGTACCGCACGCTCCAGCTCGAAACGCTCGCCGCGCTGACGATCGCGTACCAGATAGCTCAGCAAGTAGGTGGGCACGCTGGCGTCTGACAGCACGCCACAGTGAGCTCCGGTATCGGCCAGACTGATAACCGTGCTCTCATCCTGCAGCATGGCCATCTGTCGACGTAAATCGCGGGCGCCGTAACCGAATAAGGGGCAGTAAATCATCTGCTTGCCGTCTTTTTCCATTAGCGCGTCGAAGGCGTAGGCCTGCGGCGTAACTCCGGCCGCTTTCGCCTTGTACTCAATGCTGTCCTCGTAGGCCGGTTCGTAGTTGGGAACATCATCCATTACGTACAGGTTGCTGTAGCCGTTGGTGATCGCCTCCAGGAAAAAGTCACCGCCGGTATCCATGGGCGGCTCTTCAACAATCGCCTTGCGAACCGCCGGATCACGCAGTTTGGCCAGCCGTTCTTCGCGTGGCAGTCCGCCCAGTTCGGCGAAAGCCGCCGAGAACATAAAGGGGTGTACGGTGCCGTCCCAGGCCATCAGGATATTGACCGGCCGTGCGCCTACATGGGGAATCAATCGCGCGCCGTCTTTGGCGGCTTCACGTACATAGGCGAGCTGCTGCTCGACTCGCTCCCAATCCTTTTCTTCGCGGAAAAACAGTACAAAGTTGACCTGGCAATTGTTATCGATGGACAGCTTTTTCATCCATTCCATTTCTTCGCGCCAGTTGTGAAAATCCGACACCAGACCATAAATACCTTTGCCGATTTCGCCAATGGCCTGTCCGATTCCCAGCAGCTCCTTGGAATCCGCATAGGTTCCGGGCATGACCTGACCGTGGCGGGTGGTATGCAGCTCGGTGCGCGAGGTAGTGAAACCAATGGCGCCGGCATCGATACCTTCACGCACGATTTCGATCATCTGCCGCACGTCTTCGTCGCTAGCCGGTTCGTTGTTGGTGCCGCGATCGCCCATCACGTAGGTGCGCACAGCACAGTGAGGAACCTGAGCACCAATATCGATGGCGCGCGGCATTTTATCGAGGGTATCGAGATATTCTGGGAAGGTTTCCCACTGCCAGTCGATGCCTTCGCTGAGGGCCGCGCCGGGAATGTCCTCGACGTCTTCCATCACTTCGATCATCTGCTGGCGTGCGGATTCAGTCGGTTTGCATGGTGCAAAGCCCACTCCGCAGTTACCCATAATCAAGGTGGTAATACCGTGATTGACCGCCGGGCTGCAATAGGCGTCCCAGCTGGCCTGACCATCCATATGCGAATGGGTGTCGACCCAGCCCGGTGTGACCAGCTTGCCCTCGGCGTCGATGGTCTGACGAGCGTCACCCTGCACCTTGTTGCCGACCGACACGATCACACCGTCCTGAATGGCGATATCGGCGCTGCGCGCAGCGGAACCTGTACCGTCTACCACGGTGCCGTTTTTTATGATCAGGTCGTACATTGGGAGCCTCCGGAATTCTATATGAACAGAACGGAAGTGTAGTTTGTGGAAGCATTACCTTTAAGATACGATGCCGCAAAACATTATTGCCTTAAAAGAAACAATAAACCGACGATTGAGAACTCATATGGCACGCTGGGACGGAATCTACGAATTTGTGCAGGTGGTCGAACACCACAGCTTCACGGATGCCGCCAAGGCCTTGGACATGTCGACCTCTCAGGTGAGCAAACTCATCTCCCGTCTGGAAGACCGTCTCGGCACCCGCCTGTTACTGCGCACCACGCGCAGCCTCGCGCTCACTGACGAGGGCCAGCAGTTCTACCGCCGCAGCAAGCTCGCCATCGATACCTTTGAAAAAGCGGAAGAAGATCTGGCCCTGTCTCGCAATGAGCCGCGCGGCAACCTGAAAGTAAATATCTCAGGGGTGTTTCAGGAACGCTTTCTGGTACCCATTCTTGCCAATTTCACCAAACAATATCCCCACTTGCAGGTGCAGCTGGACTTTACCGACAAACAGCCGGATCTGGTCAAAGAAGGATACGATTTGTCGGTCTGTTATGGAGAGCTGAAAAGCTCGACACTGGTTGCTCGCAAACTGGCCGATAATTTCAACTACCTGGTTGCCAGCCCTGACTATCTGGATGACAAAGGAGAACCCGAGACGCTGGAAGACCTGCAGCAGCACAATTGCCTGATGGGAGTGGATGCCCTCTGGTATCTGAGCGACGGCAGTGAAACCGTACAGATCCACCCCGATGGCAACTGGCGCAGTGACAACGGTGCCGCCCTGTTAAGCGCCGCCCGCTGCGGGCTGGGCATCGCCAGCCTGCCCTTCTTTTCGGTAATGGACGACATTTCACAGGGCACCCTGAAACAGGTACTGCCACAGTGGAACCAGTACCCACAGCCGGTCTGGATCATGTACCCACAGCAACGCCACCTGCCCATTAAAGTGCGTCTGTTTATCGATTACCTACTGGAGGAACTGAACAATATCGTTCTGTGAACGCAGAACTTTGCCAATTAGACCATATTGACGATTCCGCCCTTCACCTGCCAGCCTATAGTCGCTATTCTCAAGCGTAAGCCCGTGATAATCCAACCAAAAAACCGATAAGGTACAGAGAGTTATCCATGCAGCCTAAAACCTATCCCGTACCCGAAGCTTTTGCCCGCCAGGCCCATATCACCGCGGAAAAATACGAACAGATGTACCGCCAGTCTGTTGAGCAGCCGGAGGCTTTCTGGGCTGAACAGGCCCGCGAGTTTCTGAGTTGGCAGCAGGAATGGGATCAGGTAGTCAGTGCCGATCTCGCCAAGGGCGAGGCGGCCTGGTTTGCCGGCGGCAAGCTGAATGTAAGTGTTAACTGTATCGATCGACACCTGGAAAACCGCGCCGATCAAACCGCCCTGATCTGGGAAGGCGACAACCCAAGCGATGACAAGACCATCACCTACCGGGAATTGCATGAGCAGGTATGCCGCCTGGCCAATGCCATGAAGGCCCGCGGCGTGACGAAAGGTGATCGCGTCTGTATCTACATGCCAATGATTCCCGAGGCGGCCTACGCGATGCTGGCCTGCACCCGCATCGGCGCCATTCACTCGGTGGTGTTCGGCGGCTTTTCCCCTGATGCACTGAAAGACCGGATTAACGACTCCGCATGCAAACTGGTGATAACCGCCGATGAAGGGGTGCGCGGCGGCAAGACTATTCCCCTGAAAGCCAACACCGACAAAGCACTGGGCAACTGCCCCTCCATCGAAACCTGTCTGGTAGTCAAACGCACCGGCGGCAACATCGACTGGCAGGAAGGCCGGGATGTCTGGTATCAGGAGGCGGTAGACGCCGCTGCTGCCGACTGCGAACCGGAGTGGATGGACGCGGAAGACCCGCTGTTCATCCTCTACACATCCGGCTCCACCGGCAAACCCAAGGGCGTACTGCATACCACCGCAGGCTATCTGTTGCAGGCGGCCATCACCCATAAATACACCTTTGATTACCACGACGGCGACGTGTACTGGTGCACCGCCGATGTGGGCTGGGTGACCGGGCACAGCTACATTGTCTACGGCCCACTGGCCAACGGCGCTATCTCGCTGATGTTTGAAGGCATTCCCACCTACCCGGACGCCTCGCGCCACTGGCAGGTAATCGACAAGCATCAGGTGAATATCTACTACACCGCCCCCACCGCCATTCGCGCCTTGATGGGCGCTGGCGATGACTTCGTTACCAAAACCTCGCGCAAGAGCCTGAAACTGCTGGGTACCGTAGGCGAGCCCATCAACCCGGAAGCCTGGGAATGGTACCACCGCGTCGTGGGTGAAGAGCGCTGCCCCATTGTCGACACCTGGTGGCAGACCGAAACCGGCGGCCAGATGCTCACTCCCCTGCCCGGCGCGATTGCCACTAAACCGGGTTCCGCCACAAAACCCTTCTTCGGCGTACAGCCGGCCCTGCTGGATCAGGACGGCAAGGAAATCGAAGGCGCGGGCTCCGGCTATCTGGTGATCAAGGCCAGCTGGCCCAGCCAGATTCGCACCGTATATGGCGATCATCAGCGCCTGATCGATACTTACTTCAGCCAGTATCCCGGCTACTATTTTACCGGCGACGGCGCCCGCCGCGACGAGGACGGTTACTACTGGATAACCGGTCGGGTAGACGACGTACTCAATGTCTCGGGCCACCGCATGGGCACCGCCGAGGTGGAAAGCGCACTGGTGCTGCATAAAGATGTCGCCGAAGCCGCCGTTGTCGGCTACCCCCACGACGTGAAAGGTCAGGGAATTTACTGTTATGTCACCCTGATCGCCGGCCACGAGCCCAGCGATGAGCTGAAGCAGGAGCTGATCCAGCTGTGCGTGAAAGAGATTGGCCCCATTGCCAAACCGGACCTGATTCAATGGGCACCGGGCCTGCCGAAAACCCGCTCGGGCAAGATCATGCGCCGCATCCTGCGCAAGGTGGCAGCCAACGAGCTGGACAATCTGGGGGACACCTCAACCCTGGCCGATCCGGCGGTAGTAGACGAGCTGATTGAAAACCGCCTCAACCGTTAGTCCCTCTCGATACTGGCGCCGTCCCGGCGCCAGCTCCTTAAATTTTTGGCAGAACGCTGATCTCCCCGGTATCAGAACATAAACCGCTGCACAGTATTTGCGTTATGGGTCCGTTTTTGGCGAGTTAATTTTGCCCAATTAACCTTACGTCATTAATAAATTTCACTTACAATCAGCTCAGGCGCAAGAATAAAGAGGCAAGCCATGGCTGGCGAAACACGCTGGGGAAAGCGAAGTCGACACGACGATCCTGATCAGGCACGAAACAATATTCTGTCTGCGACCTACCGGGTGGTAACCCGCAAAGGCGTGGACAAAACCACCATTTCAGAAATTGCCAAACAGGCCAAAGTCTCCCGCCCGACGATCTATCGCTACTTTGACAGTCGCGACGACATCATCCAATGCCTTATGGACAAGCGGCAGGGAGATTTCTTTCAGAGCATGTATGAAGCAACACTGCCGTACCGGGACGACTTCCCGAGACTGGTCGAGGAAATGCTTTGTTTTACGCAGGACTTCAATTCACAGAATCAGGCAAAGGACCTGGTCTCCGGCCCCAATACCGGCCGAATGTCACCCTATCTCTCCGGTGAAGACACGGACCGGTACTTCAGCATGATGCTCGATGAGCCATACCGAAAATACCGGGAAAAAACCGGCAACGTCGTTGACCTGGAAAGCCTGAAGGGATTTCTCGGGGCAATGATTTTGACCATTCGTATCGCCCCTTATAAGAACCACGAAACCCTGCGCAACCAGCTGCAGGCCATCATGGCGCTTGGCCGCACCAACGGCTGAGCGCCCCGCTCAGAACGGCCAGATCAAGGGCACAATAGCCACCGTCACGATACCAACGGCTACTGTCAGCGGCACGCCCATTTTAAGAAAGTCCTGAAATTTATAGTTGCCCGGGCCGTAGACCATCAGGTTGGTCTGGTAGCCAATTGGAGTGGCAAAACAGGTAGAGGCGCCAATCATCAAGGTCACCGCCAACGGCTCCGGTGCGACCCCTAGGCCCTGACTGGCGGCGATGGCCACGGGGAACAGGATAACCGCCGCCGCCATATTGGAAATGACCGCAGAAAACGCTGCGGTCAGCGCAAACAGGCTGATCAAAAGCCCGGTCGGCGAGCCCACCGAAGCGCCAATAATCAACTCCGCTATCGATTGGGCTGCACCGGTTTTTTCCATCGCAGCACCCAGACCGATCGACGCCGCGATAACCAGCAAAACCTCCCAGTCGATACTGCGCCTTGCATCGCGAATTCGCACGCAGCGAGTGAGAACCAAAAGCGCTGCCGCGAGCAGGGCCGCCTTGAACATGGGCACGACACCGGCGCCCACCAAGGCCACCATACCCAGCAGGATTAGCCCGGCCGTACCGCGCTGCTCGTGGCGCACAGGGCGTGAATTCTCGATTTGACTGACCAGCAGAAAATCCCGGGAATAACGCTGGTTTTCAATAAAATCTTCGTGGGTTTCCAGCAACAGAGTGTCGCCGGGTCGCAAATCTACGTCACCGATTTTGGTTTTCAGGTGGCGACCGTCACGGGAAATGGCAATTATCGCCGCGCCGTAGTGATTGCGGAAGCCCATATCGCGAACGGTTTTCCCCAAGTGCGGAAAGTTGGGTGAAATCACAACTTCAACCAGACTGCGCGTTGATTGATGGGCATCGAGTTTGAAAACCTGATCATCAGCCACTCGCAGACCATGAATATTTTTCAAGTCCACAACCGAGCGCACATCGCCCGCAAAAATCAGTCGGTCATTGGCCTGCAGCAACTCACGCGGTGACACCGCCGTCAAAATGCGCCCGGCGCGGTCTATCTCAATCAGAAACATGCCCGGCAACTGGCGCAGGCCGGCATCTTCGATGCTCTTCCCAACCAGCGGGCTGGCCGGCTCCACCAGCATTTCGACAACATACTGGCGGGCATCTTCAAAACGCTGGGCCTGCCCCTTCCTATCCGGCAACAGCCAGCGACTGGTCGCCACGGTGAGGCCCAGCACAACCAGGGTGCAGGGAATACCGACCCAAGCCAGTTCAAACAGAGCCAGGCCATCAATGCCCGGCTGGGCCTTTAGCATGTCGTTAACCACCAGGTTGGTACTGGTGCCCACCACAGTGCAGGTACCGCCAATAATGGCGGCGTAACTGAGGGGAATCATCAGCTGTGAGGAGGAGATATTATTGCGCCGCGCCCAATCGCGCACCGCAGGCACCATCATTGCAACGACAGGGGTGTTGTTGAGTACCGAGCTGAAAATCGCAACCGGCGTCATCAAGCGGATCTGGGCACTTGCCACACTTTTGGGCCGACCGAGCAGGTTATAGGAAATCCAGCTGACCACCCCGGTATCGGACAGGGCCTGAGCCACCACAAAGAGCACCGCCACGGTCGCCAAACCTTCGCTGGCAGCTCCGGCCAGCGCCTCGGCAGGCGTCAGTATATTGGCAAACACCAGCACTGCCACACCGGCCAGCAGTACCATGTCCGCAGGCAAGCGGGTTGTGATCAACAGACCGAAGCAGCCGGCAATCACAAATAGAGTGGCGAGTGCCTCCGGAGCCAGCACGCTATCAGGCCCAGTGGGTAAAGAAGTCAGTGAACTGATCGATAAACTGGCCGAGCTGATCCGCCGGCAGATCATTCACTCCCGCCGCCGCCGCGCGTCCGCCGCCGGTTGGAAACTGACGGCACAACTCATCGGCACCGGTTTTGTTGTTCAATGGTGCGCGCACGCTGATCAGGAAATTGCCGTTGTCTTTGACCGTCAGCACCGCATGGGCGCGATCCGGGCTGCCATTGGCCAGATCATTGCTGTAGACACCGCTGACCCGTCGCGCCCAGGCTTCATTCGGCAGTACAAACACCGCCGCCGAATCCGTGGCCGACTGCGGGCCAACATTGCCCGCCGCTGCCATATCCGCCTGATAACCGTGTTCCAGTTTTTCAAAGGCCTCGCGGTTGTCAGAGATAAAATCGAAGGGCGAGGCATAACCGGCTACCTGCCGGTAAAGCTCCGCCGGATGAAAATGCAGATCTTCCAGATTTGAACCGTAACCGTTGTAGTTGATGTAGATACCAAGATTTTCGAGTTGTTCTACATTCTCTTCGCTGAGATTCAAGGGTTTGGCGGCGACTTGGGCGCTGTTTCTGAGGTTGTCACCAAAGGCACCGGTGACCGCCCACTCCGCAAACTGGCCTTGCAAGTGGCCATTGATAAGCAGGCTGGTGCAAACATCAGACGCGGTATTGATCAGCGCAGTGAGCTTGCCGTGCTCGGGAATGTCACCGGCAAAATGGTGGTCTGAGTAAAACACCTCAGCCCCCTGTTCCAACACCGCCAGCAGCGCCTCCTTGTTTTTGTCCATGGAGACATCGAGCACGGTGATCTGGTCGCCCTGGCTGGCCTGCACCTGGGAAAGCAGCGCGATATCGCGTTTGACACCCGTAATCAAAGTACTTTCGCGGGGCTCGGCATTGCGCAGCTGAACCAGTGAACAGATGCCGTCGGCATCGCCATTAAATACATCCCAGAACGCCATTATTATTCCTGCAGCTAATAAAAAATCCGGCCCAGAATAGCATAGCGGCAAGAGTCGCCCCAACTCCGAATGGGTGAGCCCGGAACGGAAAAAGCCGCCCGAAGACGGCTTTTTGCTCTGATTACACTCGAGCTACTGCAGGACAATCCGCTCGCGATTTTTCTCTATCACCCGGGCGCCCACACCCTTAACCTCGGCCAGCTGCTCAATCGAGGTAAAGTTGCCGTGGGCATCTCGCCATTTCACAATCTCCTGAGCCCGAACCTCGCCAATACCCGTAAGCACCTCAGCCAGCGTTGTGGCATCGGCGGTATTGATATTGACTGTCGCGGGAACATCAGCAGACACCAGGCCACTGACCAGAACAAGCGAGAGGAAAAGGCGTTTCAGCCAGATAGAAAGGTTCATAACACACTCCTTTGTGTTGTCAGAAAATATATGCGCTGCACTGAGGCAGCGCCAATGGCAGTTTAGCGTTGACCGAGGCCTGCGACAATCTGTTTAAGCGCATCCGGCGGCGAGTCTGCGCGAGTGATCGGGCGGCCGATAACCAAATAGTCGCTACCATTACTGATGGCTTGCGCCGGCGTTGCCACACGCCGTTGATCGCCTCGCTCGCTGTCCTGGGGGCGGATGCCCGGCGTTACCAGACAGAAGTCCTTCGCAACCAGCTTGCGCAGCATGATGGTTTCCTGTGCAGAGCAAACCACGCCGTCCATGCCGCTGCGCTCAGCCAGCTGTGCCAGCTCACACACCTGCTCTTCAAGGGCGCGGGTTACGCCCACCTGCATAAGTTCCGCCTGCTCCATACTGGTCAACACGGTTACGGCCGTCAGCAAGGGCGCCGAATCCTTCATGGGCTCCAGCGCCTTGCGAGCGGCCTCCATCATCCGTGGGCCGCCGCTGGCGTGGACGTTAACCATCCAGACACCCAGCTCCGCAGCTGCTGCCACCGCAGCGGCCACCGTATTGGGTATGTCGTGAAACTTCAGATCGAGAAAAACATCGAAGCCCGAATTCACCAATGCCTTGACCAGCACCGGCCCTTCCCGGGTAAATAATTCTTTCCCCACTTTCACCCGGCACAATTTGGGGTCGAGCTGCTCGGCAAGGCTGAGTGCCGGCGCCGACGCAGGGAAATCAAGGGCAACTATAATCGGGGAAATCTCAGACAAGGTTTACTCCAGAAGTAAAAACTGTTTACGCGCGTTAATCGCCTTCGGCACCGCGAATTGGGGCCATCCTCCCCCAGTGCTTGCAGGTTGGGCACAGCCAATGCAGATGGTGTCCGGAAAACCCACAGTGATCGCATTTATACGTGGCTTTTTCCTGCAGGAGCTCGGTCAGCATGGCCTGCAAAACCGTCAGGTTTTCCCGACCACTGTCGGTGACTTTCGGTGCCTGGTAATTGATAACCTGCAACAAGCCTCGCAGCGTAGGCCGCCGTTTCAGTTGCTGGGCCAGAAACTGCTCAGCCAGCTCACTCGACTGCTGTTTCTCAATCAATTCTACCAGCTTGAGCAGCACAGAGCTGCTGGGATATTCATCGTAACAGGCGGTCAGGTAATCCGTGAATTCCAGCTCTTCACCCCGCTTGCGATAGGCCTGATGCATCGGTTCCAGCACTTCACTGATGTACAGCCGGTTTTGGGTAAACACCCGTTTCAGGGTTTTGATCGCCGCCTGAGGGTGGCCGCAGTCGAGCTCGATATGGCCCAGCATCATGGTCGCGCGCACACATTGCCGGTCGTACTGCAGCGCCAGCTTCAGATCTGCGCGGGCGGTATGCAGGTCATTAACGGCACGCGCTTGCTCTGCTTTTTCACAGTAAAAATGAGCGAGACAGCGGTAGGTATCGTCGTCGACCGGGGCGCCTGAGCGCAGCCAGTTTTTCTTGGGTACCAGCTCCTTGCCGACCTCGATGGCTTTATCCCACTCTTTTTCATCCTGATAGATAGACAGCAGATGGCGAAGGGCCGTGCGCCGCCAGGCCGGTGATTGCTGCACCAGATCCTTGAGCATGCGCTCGGCGCGATCCAGCAAACCGGCACTGATATAGTCCTGCGCCAGCTCCATATGCACCTGATGCAGCTGATCGCCACCCAGATTCGGCCGTGCCAAAAGGTTCTGGTGAATGCGGATAGCCCTGTCGACCTCGCCCTTGCGGCGCAGCAGATTACCCACCGCGAGATGAGTTTCTAGAGTGTCGCGATTGACTTCAAGGGAGTTAACAAAGCTGTCGATAGCAACGTCAGGCTGCTCGTGAAGGAGGAAGTTGAGACCCTGATAATAAGAGGGAGCTGTGGAATCGTCCCGATGCGCTTCTTCATCGGGACGCCGCCAGCGACCCAGTGACCAGCCGATGGCAATCGCCACTACGAGGAGCAGCACCTGACTGAATTCGGGCATAGTCGGCCTGGATTAACCGGTTTTGAGCTGGGTCAGCTCTTTTTCTGATTTCGCCAGCTTGCGGCACACCCCCTGATACTGGGCCTGAAGCTGTAACAACTTGAGGCCGCAGACAACGAGCCCGGCAATGCCGCCAACGATAAAGGACAGCACCAGCCATACGGACACGCGCAACTCGGGTAATTCCACAATCAACAGATCAAGCGGGACTCTGGCGTCATTTTCAATCGCAAACACCGCGCCAAACACCACCAGCGCTAGCAGAAACAGAATAAAGAGGATTTTTTTCAGCAGGCCCATCGCATCTACCCAAAAAAAACGGCATGGCCAATTGACCATACCGTTTCTACCCATATTTCACCAGCTCAGTTTTTCTGGAGCCCCAAATTCACACGTTCACGCATTTCCTTACCAGGCTTGAAATGTGGCACGTGCTTGCCTGGGAGTTGAACCGTCTCGCCGGTTTTCGGGTTGCGCCCCTGGCGCGGCGCCCGGTAGTGCAGCGAGAAACTACCAAAACCACGAATCTCGATACGCTCACCAGTCGCCAGCGTTTCCGACATATGCTCAAGCATTGTCTTCACGGCCAGCTCGATATCCTTGTGTGAAAGCTGGGTCTGCATCCCGGCTATCAGGTCAATCAGTTCTGATTTGGTCATAGCGATATTCCATTAAGTCGCTACAAGATTAGTAGTAACTGCCCGATTTCTCAAGGTTTTTAGCAAAAGTAGCCCACATTCAGGCACAAAAAAGGGCGCCGTAGCGCCCTTATCCAAGCAAAACCTCAGCCGGAGCCTCAGTCTTTGTCCATCTGCGCCTTGATCAGGTCGCCGATAGTGCCCGGGCTGGCTGATTCAGTGCTCTGCTCGCGCAGGTTCTTGACAGCCTCTTTCTCTTCGGCAATGTCCTTCGCCTTGATAGACAGGTTGATGATGCGGTTTTTACGGTCAACATTGATGATTTTGACCTCCAGCTCATCGCCTTCTTTCAGGGCATTGCGGGCATCTTCAACACGGTCACGGCTGATTTCGGAGGCCTTGAGAACGCCTTCGATCTCTTCTGCCAGCGTGATCACTGCCGCCTTGGCATCAACTTCCTTGACGGTACCCTTAACAATAGTGCCCTTGTCGTTCAGGTTCACATAGTTGGAGAAGGGATCGTCTTCCAGTTGTTTCACACCCAGAGAGATACGCTCGCGCTCGGGGTCGATAGACAGGATAACTGTCTCGATCTCGTCGCCTTTCTTGAAGTTGCGCACCGCTTCTTCGCCGGTTTCGTGCCAGGAGATGTCGGACAAGTGAACCAGACCGTCAATGTTGCCTTCCAAGCCGATGAAGATACCGAAATCAGTGATCGACTTGATCGCACCGCTGATTTTGTCGCCTTTGCTGTACGTGGCAGCAAACGCATCCCAGGGGTTCTGTTGACACTGCTTGATACCCAGAGAGATACGGCGACGCTCTTCGTCGATATCCAGAACCATAACCTGAACTTCGTCACCTACCTGTACAACCTTGGAGGGATGAATGTTCTTGTTGGTCCAATCCATTTCGGATACGTGTACCAGACCTTCAACACCCTCTTCGATTTCAGCAAAGCAGCCGTAATCGGTGAGGTTGGTAACACGGGCGTTGGTCTTGGTGCCTTCCGGGTAACGGGCAGTGATTTCGACCCATGGATCTTCACCCAGTTGCTTGAGACCAAGAGAAACGCGGTTGCGCTCGCGATCAAACTTCAGGATGCGAACTTCGATTTCGTCGCCGACATTGATGATTTCGCTTGGGTGCTTGATGCGCTTCCAGGCCATATCAGTAATGTGCAGCAGGCCGTCAATACCACCCAGATCTACGAATGCACCGTAGTCGGTCAGGTTCTTGACGATACCTTTGACAACCAGACCTTCCTGCAGAGAGGCCAGCAGCGCTTCACGCTCTTCGCTGTTTACACTCTCCATAACCGCGCGGCGAGAAACCACCACGTTGTTACGCTTCTGGTCCAGCTTGATAACCTTGAATTCCAGCTCTTTACCTTCCAGGTGGGCGGTATCACGCACCGGGCGCACATCTACCAGTGAACCGGGCAGGAAGGCACGAATGGAATTGATGTCGACGGTGAAACCGCCTTTTACCTTACCGTTGATTACACCGGTAACGGATTCTTCATGAGCAAACGCAGATTCCAGATCTTTCCAGGCTTCAGCACGCTTGGCTTTTTCGCGTGACAGACGGGTTTCACCGAAACCGTCTTCTACGCTTTCCAGAGCAACCTGTACTTCGTCGCCGATTTCCAGCGAGAACTCGCCAGAATCGCTCAGGAATTGTGAACGGGGGATTACGCCTTCAGACTTCAGACCGGCGTGTACAGTGACCCAGTCACTGTCGATATCGATAACAACGCCGGTCACGATGGATCCGGGCTGCATGTCGATGGTTTTTAAACTTTCTTCAAAAAGTTCTGCAAAGCTTTCGCTCATGTGTTGGTTACCTATGGGGCAGACTATCTGCCGACTTTTTCGCCGCACATCCAGCTTATGCGGGTCAATGGGTTCGGCCAAAGAAAGGTGCCAGCTGGAGTCACACAATCTTCGACACTGTTACTTCATTAAAACTAAGGTGTTGATTTACAACTAAATCAACCCGCGCTCTCGCACACTGGCAAGAACCCGGTCAAACACTTGCTCTATTCCCAAGCCGCTGCTGTCTATAATGACAGCGTCTGCGGCGGGCTTCAGGGGGGCCACTTCGCGCTCGGAATCTCTCTTGTCCCGGGCGCGGATGTCCTCCAAAAGGGCGGCAAGGCTAACACTTTCACCCTTATTAATCAACTGTTTATAGCGCCGATCCGCGCGCTCCTCGGCACTGGCCGTCAGGAAGATTTTCAGGTCGGCATCGGTAAACACCACAGTGCCCATATCGCGGCCATCGGCGACCAAACCGGGCGCCTGAGCAAAGGCCCTCTGGCGACCCAACAGCGCCTGGCGAACCCCCGGTAAAACGGCAACTTGCGAGGCCAACTCACCGGTGGACTCACTGCGCACCACATCACTGACATCCTCGCCTTCCAGGATAACCGCTGTTGGCTCTCCTTCGGCGCCCGGTTCAAAGCGCACATCCAGATCCCTGGCCAGCGCCGTTAATGGCGCCTCCTGATCCAGCGGAATACCGTGTTTGACTCCGGCCAGCCCCACCAGACGGTAGAGCGCCCCGCTATCGAGCAAGGCCCAACCGAGATGCTGAGCCAGCTTTTGACACAGCGTTCCCTTGCCCGAGCCACTGGGGCCGTCGACGGCAATGACCGGGGCGCTCATTTGGCTGCCTCAACGCGCATACCAACCTGCCCGGCCAGCTCCAGAAAATTGGGGAATGAGGTGGCAACGTTATCCGCGCCGCGAATATGGATGGGCTTGGATGCGCGTAAGGCCGCCACCGAAAATGACATGGCGATGCGGTGATCGTGGTGACACTCAATCTCGCCGCCACCGATGTGACCGCCGACAATCTCAATACCGTCTTCCGTCGGCGTCGCCTGGATACCCAGAGCCTGCAGGCCGTCAGCCATCACCTGAATGCGATCGCTTTCTTTGACCCGCAGCTCTTCAGCTCCCCGCAATACGGTTTTGCCTTCGGCGCAGGCCGCCGCCACAAACAGCACGGGGAACTCGTCTATTGCCAGCGGCACCTGATCTTCAGGGATATCGATCCCCTTCAGCTGGGCCGAGCGAACGCGAATGTCCGCCACCGGCTCGCCACCCACTTCGCGACGATTTTCCACGGTTATATCCCCGCCCATGGCTTTGAGAATATTGACTACACCGATGCGGGTGGGGTTGATGCCCACGTGCTGCAACAGCAGCTCAGAATCCGGCGCAATACTCGCCGCCACCATGAAAAACGCCGCCGATGAAATATCGGCAGGTACATCTATATGCATACCCTGCAGGCGCTGCCCCCCAATCACACTGGCGGTATTGCCTTTGCGCACCACCGGATAGCCGAAGCCGCGCAGCATACGCTCGGTGTGGTCCCGGGTAGGTGCCGGCTCAGACACGGAGGTTTCACCGGTGGAATACAATCCAGCCAACAGGATGCAGGATTTCACCTGGGCGCTGGCCATAGGCATGTCGTAATGAATCGCCTTGAGTGCGGAACTGCCAGTAATTTTCAGCGGTGGCCGCCCGCCTTCCGCCGTTTCCACCGTCACACCCATGTCGCGCAGGGGTTTGGCGACACGCTCCATCGGGCGCTTGTTCAGGGACACATCACCGCTCATGGTGACCGAGAATTTCTGCCCGGCCATCAGCCCCGACAGCAGGCGGATGGTGGTGCCACTGTTGCCGACATAAAGCTCGCCCTGAGGCGCCTTCAGACCTTCGCGGCCAACGCCGTGCACGGTCACTCGCCCATTTTCCGGGCCTTCGATCTTTACGCCCATGGCTTTGAACGCATTCAAGGTCGCAAGCGCATCCTCACCTTCGAGAAAGCCATCCACGGTGGTATCACCATCGGCAATGGCCCCCAGCATGATGGAGCGGTGAGAAATTGACTTGTCGCCGGGGACGCGAATGCTGCCGTTAACAGCACCGCCCGGCTTGGCAATAAAATCCAAGGTTAATCTCCAGATTTGATCTGATACTGGGACAGAAAGTGCTCGTCGCGGGCTTTCTTCGCCCGCTCGAAAGTGGCCAGAATAGCTTCACTGTCGTCAGATTCAATAGCCTTGCGCATTCCGGCAAGGTGTTCGGTAAAGGTGTCGAGGGAGCCCAGCACCGCCTCGCGATTGGCTCGCACAATGTCGTGCCACATCACCGGGTCGCTGGAGGCTATGCGGGTAAAGTCGCGAAAACCGCCTGCCGCGAAGCGGAAAATAGCCTGAGCCGAGCCGCTCTGTGCCAGGGCGTCCACCAAACCATAGGCCAGCACATGTGGCAGGTGACTGGTCGCAGCCAGCACCACATCGTGCTCGGCCACATCCATATCCACCACTTCCGCACCGGTTGCCTGCCACATGGCGCGAATGGTTTCGAGGGCATCAGTGCGGGTAGTGGAAAGAGGCGTGAGAATAACCCGGTGATCAACGTACAGATCACCTGTCGAAGCCTCCACCCCACTCTGCTCGGAGCCGGCGATAGGGTGCCCCGGCACAAACTGAGCGGGAACCTCGCCAAAAATGCGCTCGGCCGCCGTGACCAGAGAGCCTTTCACGCTGGCCACATCGGTCACAAGCAAATCATGACGCATATGAGGTTTGAGAGATTCCAGCACTTTTTCGGCCGCCAGCGTCGGCGCGGCGATCACCACCACATCTGCGTCTTTCACCGCCTCACCCAGATCCAGTGTCCAGCGGTCGATAACACCCAGTTCCTGACCGCGAATCAGGGAGGCTTCGCGCCGACCGGTTCCGATGACTTCGCCCACAGCATTGCGCTCTTTCAGCGCCCGCGCCAGCGAGCCGCCAATCAGACCCAAACCGACTATGACGAGACGATCAATCACAAGGCATCCAGTACATTCGGCAACACTTCGAGAAAGCGTGCGTTTTCAGATTCCAGCCCTACCGACACCCGCAGGAAGTCAGGCATGGCATAAACACCCACCGGGCGGACAATAACACCTTTGTGTAGCAGCCCCTGGTAGACCTGGGCCGCATTCACGGAAACGCCATCCTTTGAGGTGCGAAAGGCGATGAAATTTCCCACCGAGGGTATCCATTCAAGGCCCAGCCGGTCAAAACCTGCAGCGAGCTGCTTCAAACCTGCGGCATTGACCTCGCGGCTTTTGCGCAGATACTCAGCATCGTCGAGCACAGCTACTGCCGCGGCCAAAGCCTGAGTACTGACATTAAAAGGCGCGCGTACACGGTTCAACAGGTCGCAGATTTCCGGCGAAGAAATCGCGTACCCAACGCGCAGTCCAGCCAGACCGTAGGCCTTGGAAAAAGTGCGCGTCACTATGACATTGGGGTAGCCCGCCAGATAATCCAGACCATTGGGGTAGTCCGGCTCGTCTACGTATTCCACATAGGCTTCGTCCAGTACCACAATGACATGTTCCGGCACCTTGGCAAGAAAGGCTTCCAGCTCGGTTTTTCTCAGCCAGGTTCCGGTCGGGTTGTTCGGGTTGGCGATAAAAACAACTTTGGTGTCGTCTTCTATGGCTGCCGCCATCAGATCCAGGTCGTGGCCCCAGTTTTTGGCCGGCGTCACGATAGCCCGCGCGCCGCAGGCCTTTACCGCTATCGGATAGACCACAAACGCGTGCTGGGAAAAGACTGCGCTTTTACCCGGCTCCAGAAACACCCGCGCAATCAGATCGAGAACGTCGTTGGAACCGTTGCCCAGAGTAATCTGCTTGGGCGACACCTTAAGGCGTTCAGACAGCTTGTTTTTCAGCTCAAAGCCGCTGCTGTCCGGATAGAGGTACATACCCTCCGCTGCCTTACGGCAGGCTTCAACAGCCATTTCGCTGGCGCCCAGGGGGTTTTCATTGCTGGCCAGCTTAACTACATCTTTCAGGCCCAGCTCGCGTTCGAGCTCTTCAATGGGCTTGCCCGGCTGGTAGGGTTGCAGCGCCTGAACACCGACGTTAGCCAAGGCGATAAAGTCACAGGACATAATCAGTACCGATCAGAGTGCCGCGCGTGGGTAGGAACCCAGCACTTTCAATAGAATGGAATGCTCTTCAATCTCTTTCAGAATGGTGCTGACCACCGAATCATCCGCGTGGCCTTCAAACTCTATAAAGAAAACATAGGCCCAGGTTTCGGTGCGCGACGGACGCGTATCAATGCGCGTGAGCATGACCCCGTTGCGATGGAAGGGCTCCAGCAAACCGAACAGAGCCCCCGGCTTGTTACGGGTAGACACCACAATCGACGTTTTGTCGTTGCCGCTCGCGGGCACGCTTTCCCGTCCGATAATTAAAAAGCGCGTGGTATTGTCGGCACGGTCCTCAATATTCGAGGCCAGCTTGGACAGGGAATACTGTTGCGCCGCCATATCGCCTGCCACCGCAACGATGCCGGGCTCTGCCGCCGCCATGCGCGCGGCTTCCGCATTGCTGCTGACGGCAATACGCTCCACCTGCGGAAAATTCTGATCAAGCCAGTTGCGACTCTGGGCCAGCGCCTGCTGGTGAGCACAGATACTTTTGATATTGTCGCTGCTGGTGCCCTCGCCGACGAGCAGATGCAGGCGTATGCGAAGTTCCACCTCGCCGCAGATTTTCAGTGGCGAATTGATGAAGTTATCCAGCGTGTGAGCAACCATCCCTTCGGTGGAATTTTCCACCGGCACCACGCCATAGTTGCACTGTTCGGACTCCACCGCCGCAAATACCGCCTCGATGGTCGGCTGGGAAATTCCGATCACCGCATGGCCAAAATGCTTTAAGGCTGCAGCCTGGGTGAAGGTACCTTCCGGCCCGAGATAAGCCACTTCCATGGGCTTTTCCAGCGCCAGACAGGCGGACATGATCTCGCGGAAGATATAGGCCACCGCATCATCAGCCAGTGGGCCCTGATTGGCTTCACGAATGCGCGCCAGCACCTGGGCTTCGCGCTCCGGGCGATAAAACAGCAGTTGCTGGGTGCTGCTTTTATCCGCGTCCGATTCAAATTGCCGGGCCTGCTCAAAGGCCCGGGTTTTCACCCGCGCCACTTCCTGGGCACAACCGGCCCGCCGATTCAGCAATGCGTGAATTTCTGAATCGATGGCATCAATCTGCTGACGCAGTTTATTCAGCTCGGACTGCTCATCCATAAACCGTTACCCGTTCGCCTCGGCAAAGGCTTTCATATATGTAATCAGGGCATCAACCGCCTCTTCCGGCACGGCATTGTAAATACTGGCGCGCATACCACCGACGCTGCGATGACCCTTCAGGTTAAGCAGACCGGCCTCTTCCGCACCCGCCAGAAAGGCTTTATCCAGACTGGCGTCTTTAAGAGTGAAAGGCACATTCATCAAGCTGCGGCTGGCCACTTCTACCGGGTTGGCATAAAAGCCACTGTTGTCGATATAGCCGTAGAGTTTTTCCGCCTTGCGGCGGTTCAGCGCTTCCATCGCCTTCAGGCCGCCCTGTTTTTTCAGCCACTTGAACACCAGCCCCGCCAGATAGATACCCATGGTCGGCGGCGTGTTGTACATGGATTCATTTTCGGCAGCGACCTGATAGTCCATACCAACCGGACACAGCGGGTGAGCATTGCCCAACAGATCCTTGCGCACAATCACAATGGTCAGGCCCGCCGGGCCGATATTCTTCTGGGCACCGGCATAGATCAAGCCGAATTTGCTGACATCGATCGGGCGCGACAGGATAGTCGACGACATGTCGGCCACCAGCGGCACATCCACTTCCGGCGTCCAGAAAAATTCAACGCCGCCAATGGTTTCGTTTGGCGTGTAATGCAGGTAGGCCGCATCCTTGCTCAGTTTCCAGCTTTCAAACGCGGGAATGCTGGCAAAGTTGTCGTCTTCCGAGCTGGCAACAACATTGACCTCGCAGTAGCGCTTGGCTTCTTTAATGGCCTTTTTCGACCACTGCCCGGTATTCACATAATCCGCGGTTTTCTTATCGCCCAACAGGTTCAACGGAATAGCTGAAAACTGTCCGGTGGCTCCACCCTGCACAAAGAGCACGGCGTAGTCATCGGGTATGCTCAGCAATTCGCGGAGGTCACTTTCTGCCGCGTTGGCGATACCCACGATTTCCGACGAGCGATGGCTCATTTCCATCACCGACAAACCGCTGCCCTGCCAGTTCACCAGGTCGCGCTGGGCTTCTTCCAAAACGTCCAGCGGAAGGGCCGCCGGGCCTGCACAGAAATTGTATTTACGGGTCATTTTGGTCTCTATATCAGATAGTACTCATTAATCCGAAAGGGCGATCCCTCACCCCGGCCCTCTCCCAAAGGGAGAGGGAGCCCACTATTCGGCAGCGGCAGAATCCATCCCCTCTCCCTCTGGGAGAGGGTTAGGGTGAGGGAGGTTTTGATCAGGCTTCCGGCTCAGCAAGAACCTCGCCCTCTACCTCTTCATCACTTTCTTCAATACGCTCAACGCCCACCAGATTCTCACCGGCTTTGAGGCGAATCAAACGCACACCCTGGGTGTTACGGCTCAACACAGACACTTCGTCCGTGCGCGTGCGCACCAGGGTGCCCTGATCGGAGATCAGCATCAGCTCATCGCCCTCGAACACCTGCACTGCACCCACCAGCGCACCGTTGCGATCGCTGGTCGCCATGGCGATAACGCCCTGGGTACCACGGCCTTTAGTTGGAAATTCACTCAACTCCGAGCGTTTGCCGTAACCGTTCTCGGAAACCGTCAGTACCCGGCCACCCTCTTGCGGAATGATCAGCGAGATCATGCTGTGGCCTTCGGCCATACGAATACCGCGAACACCCTTGGCGGTGCGCCCCATCGAACGCACGTCTCCACCCTTAAAGCGCACGGCTTTACCGGAGCTGCTGAACAGCATGACATCACTGTCGGCGCCGGTAATGGCGGTACCCACAAGGCGATCACCCTCTTCCAGCTCAATGGCCCGCAGCCCGACACTGCGCTGACGGGAAAAGTCCACCAGCGGAGTTTTCTTGACGGTTCCGTTGGCTGTCGCAAAGAACAGGAAGTGGTCTTCCAGGTATTCAGTAATCTTCAGAATAGAAGTGATTTTCTCGTTTTCATCCAGCGGCAGCAGATTGACGATAGGCCGCCCACGGGAGTTTCGACCCGCCACCGGAATCTGGTAAACCTTGATCCAGTAAACCTTACCCAGGTTGGAGAAGCACATCAGGGTGTCATGGGTGTTGGCAATCATCAGGTGTTCGATGAAGTCTTCATCTTTAACCTGGGTTGCGCTCTTGCCCATGCCGCCACGCTTTTGCGCCTGATAATCATCCAAGGGCTGAGTTTTGGCGTAACCGGCGTGAGAGATGGTCACAACGCGATCTTCTTCGTTGATCAGATCTTCCATAGTGAGATCCATCAGCGACTCAATGATCTCAGTGCGACGCTCGTCACCGTACTCTTCTCTTACCGCTTCCAGCTCTTCGCGAATAACGGTTTTCAGTTTTTCCGGGTCACCCAGAATGGTCAGGTATTCGGCGATTTCAGCCAGTTTTTCCTGGTATTCACTAAGCAGTTTTTCATGCTCGAGACCGGTCAGTTTCTGCAGACGCAACTCGAGAATCGCCTGAACCTGAGCCGGTGACAGATGATACTTGTCAGCGTGCATTCCGTATTGGGGTTCGAGCTCGTCCGGGCGGCAGGCGTCTTCACCCGCACGTTCCAGCATGGCCATCACACTGCCCGGCTCCCAGCCTTTAGCCAGCAACGCGTCTTTGGCGTCCTGCGCCGTGGGCGAGGCTTTAATCAGCGCGATAACCTCGTCGATATTGGCAATCGCAACCGCCAGACCTTCCAGCAGGTGACCGCGTTCACGCGCCTTGCGCAGCAGGTAAATCGTGCGGCGCGTGACCACTTCCCGGCGGTGACGCAGGAAGTATTCCAGCAGGCCCTTCAGGTTGATCTGCTTGGGCTGTTCGTCGACCAGCGCCACAATATTGATACCGAAAACGGTCTGCAGCTGGGTCTGGGTGTAGAGGTTATTGAGAATGACCTCGCCGCTTTCGCCGCGCTTCATCTCGATGACCACTCGCAGGCCGTCTTTGTCCGACTCGTCGCGCAGCTCGGATATGCCTTCGATTTTCTTTTCTTTGACCAGCTCGGCGATTTTTTCAATCAACCGGGCCTTGTTCACCATATACGGCAGTTCGGTAATGATGATGGTGTCTTTGTTGGTTTTCTCGTTGGTGATCACTTCCGCCCGCGAGCGTACATAAATGCGTCCACGCCCGGTGCGGTAAGCCTGCAGGATGCCAGCTCGACCATTAATGATACCTGCCGTGGGAAAATCGGGGCCCGGGATAAACTCCATCAGCTCATCAACGGTAATATCTTCGTTGTCGAGCAGCGCCAGACAGCCGGTGACCACCTCATTCAAGTTGTGAGGCGGGATATTGGTCGCCATCCCTACGGCGATACCGGAGGAGCCGTTAATCAGCAGATTGGGGACCTTGGTGGGCATAACCGCGGGAATGGTCTCAGTGCCGTCGTAGTTGGGCACCCAATCCACGGTTTCCTTGTCCAGATCGGCAAGGATTTCATGGGAGATTTTCTGCATGCGGATTTCGGTGTAACGCATCGCCGCCGCAGAATCGCCGTCGATGGAGCCGAAGTTGCCCTGCCCGTCCACCAGCATGTAGCGCAGTGAAAAGGGCTGAGCCATCCGTACGATGGTGTCGTAAACTGCCGAATCGCCGTGGGGGTGGTACTTACCGATAACATCGCCCACCACACGCGCCGACTTCTTGTAGGCCTTGTTCCAGTCGTTGTTCAGTTCGCTCATGGCGTATAGCACACGGCGGTGCACAGGCTTCAGGCCGTCGCGCACATCCGGCAAAGCGCGCCCGACAATAACGCTCATGGCATAATCGAGGTAGGACTTCTTCAGTTCGTCCTCGATATTGACCGGCAATATTTCTTTCGCTAACTCACCCATCTACAACGGCGTCCTCAGTCTATCGAATTGTTATAGCTGTATTGGTTGTCACCCAGACACGGCAAATCCCAGATAAATAAAACCGGAATGCAGACCGTCACAGGACGCCGCAGTCGCGCAAGGTAACCACCGGGGAAATCCCCTCGAGAGCTGGCACCGCAGTCGGCACCAGACACCGAAATCAAGTCGACTAGAATAGCACAAGCAGCCTCATTTCTCACAGTAAATTGCAGGCAGATACAGGCTCTTAGCTCAGATTTGGCAGCACATTGAGCGACATTGCGGTTATACTCACGGCCTTTGTCATCCACAGCACAACGGCCGCCATGCAACAGCCCGCAGATTGTTTAATTTTTGCACGATGGATTATCACCATCGACCCCTCGCAACCCGTTCTGAGCGACCATGCACTGGCCATTCAGGGCGACAGGATCAGCGCCATTCTACCGGCTAGCAAGGCGCGATCGCTGGAAGCCAAAAAGGTTATTGAACTGCCCGATCACGCTCTGATGCCGGGCCTGATCAACACCCACGGGCACGCCGCCATGAGCCTGTTTCGGGGCCTGGCCGACGACCTGCCGCTGGACATCTGGCTGAATGAACACATCTGGCCCGCAGAAGGTCAGTGGGTAAATGAGGATTTCGTGCGCGACGGGGTTGAGCTGGCGATGGCGGAAATGATCCGCAGCGGCACCACCACGTTTTCGGATATGTACTTCTTCCCGAATATCGCCGCCAAAACCATCAGTAAGGCCGGCATGCGCGCCCAGCTTGCCTTCCCGGTTTTCGAGTTCCCCAGTAACTGGGGGCAGAATCCGGAAGACTACATCCACAAAGGCCTGCAGGTTCACGACGACAACAAGCACAACCCGCTGATTAGCGTGGCCTTTGGTCCGCACGCCCCCTACACCGTCGCCGACCCGACCATGGACAAAATCGCCACGCTGGCAGCAGAACTGCACGGCGGCGAGATCAACATTCATATTCACCTGCACGAAACCGACTCTGAGGTGGAGCAGTCTTTGCAGGAACACGGCATGCGCCCCATTCAGCGTCTGGCCGAACGCGGCCTGCTTGGCCCGCGCACCCAGTGTGTGCACCTGGTCAGCCTGAACGATGAGGATATCCGCACACTGGCTGACTACAACTGCCATGCGGTGCACTGCCCCGAATCCAATATGAAGCTGGGCAGCGGTTTCTCCCCCGTCCACAAAATGCTCGACGCCGGCATCAACGTGGCGCTTGGCACCGATGGCGCGGCCAGCAATAACACCCTGAACCTGTTCAGTGAGATGCGCACCGCAGCCCTGCTGGCCAAGGGCCTTAGCGGCGATGCCAGCGCTCTGCCGGACAGCCTGGCGCTACAAATGGCCACTCTTAACGGTGCCCGCGCAATGGGACTGGATGCCGAGCTTGGCTCGCTGGAAACCGGCAAACTGGCCGACCTGATTGCGGTAGATCTTTCCGCCATTGAACAGCAACCGGTCTATGAACCCATATCACAACTGGTCTACACCCAGGCGGGTTCCGCCGTCACCCACAGCTGGATCAACGGACGGCAGGTGATGGACAATCGCCGCCTGACCACGCTCAATATCGATGATATTCGCGAACGGGCCCAATCCTGGCGCAATCAGATCGCCAAGGTCTAGCTGCGAAAAACCTGCGTAGATAAGGCCAGAACACACGAGGTAGCCCCCGATGTCCGAGGAAACCATGTCAAAGCAAAACGTAGATCCCGCCGAAATTGCCAAGTTCGAAGAGCTAGCCCACCGCTGGTGGGACCGGGAAAGCGAATTCAAGCCACTGCATGACATCAATCCTCTGCGCGTCAATTATATCGACGAGCGGGCACCACTGGCCGGAAAGACGGTTATCGACGTCGGCTGCGGCGGCGGCATACTGGCTGAAGCCATGGCCCAGCGCGGCGCTGCGGTCACCGGCATTGATATGGGCGAAGCTCCCCTGAACGTGGCGCGGCTGCACCAGCTGGAATCCGGTGTACAGGTCGACTATCAACAAACTACCGCTGAAGACATGGCCAAGGCCCACCCGGAAGCTTTTGACCGGGTAACTTGCCTGGAAATGCTGGAACACGTGCCCGAGCCGGGCTCAGTCGTCAAAGCCTGCGCCGATCTGTGCAAGCCCGGCGGCGAGCTGTTTTTCTCGACCATCAATCGCAACCCCAAAGCCTTTGCCTTTGCCGTGGTCGGCGCCGAATACGTGTTACGTCTGCTGCCTAAGGGAACTCACGAATACGCCAAGTTTATTCGCCCATCCGAACTGGCCGCTTATATTCGCGAGGCGGGACTGGTGCTGAATGACGTTACCGGCATGACCTACAACCCTTTCACAAAGCGCTATAAGCTCGGCGGCGACACCGACGTCAACTACATCGTTCACGCCAGCAAGCCCGCATGATTTCAGCCCTGCTGTTTGACCTAGATGGCACGCTGATCGACACGGCGCCGGATTTTGCGTTGGTGCTCAATGGCATGCGCCGGCGACGCCAGCTTAGCGATATTCCGTTTGAGGACATTCACGCGACCGTCTCCGAGGGCGCACGGGCTTTGGTGGAGCTTGGCTTCAAGCTGAATGAGGGCGACGAGGGCTTCGAGGCCCTGCGCCAGGAACTGCTGGACGACTACCTGCAGAACCTGTCGCAACAATCGCGCCTCTACACCGGCATGGAAGATGTGCTGAGCTGGGCCGAATCCCGCGACATTCCCTGGGGCATTGTCACCAACAAACCTGCGCGCTACGCTGAACCCCTGCTGCGCGACCTCAAGCTGGCGGAGCGCTGCGCCAGCCTGGTTTGCCCGGATCACGTGAAGCAGCGCAAACCCCACCCGGAACCCATCCTGCTGGCCTGCGCCCAGATGAATGCAAACGCTGCTACCGCCGTTTACGTAGGCGATCACAGGCGCGACATTGAAGCAGGCAAAAACGCCGGCAGTACAACGGTTGCCTGTACTTACGGCTACATTCACTCCAGCGATCCGGCACCGAGCTGGGGCGCCGACTATACTATTGAGACAGCCAGCGAACTGGTACCCATACTGGAGACTTTGTGATTCATACGCTTCCCGACACCTTTGAAGCCGCCCCTGACTGCCTTCAGGGCAAAAACATTCTGGTCACCGGTGCCGGCGACGGCATCGGTCGCGCCGCCGCGCTGACCTTCGCCAGACACGGCGCTACCGTGGTGCTGCTGGGCAAAACGGTCGAGAAGCTCGAGGCCGTCTACGATGAAATCGAAGCTTCGGGCGGCCCCCAGCCAGCCATTTACCCCCTGCATCTCAACGGCGCGGTATATAAGGATTACGAGGATCTGCGCGACACACTGGAAAAGGAGTTCGGCGCCCTCCACGGCTTGCTCCACAACGCCAGCGTACTGGGTGAACGCAAGGCGATCGGCCAGACTTCAATAGACAGCTGGAATGAAGTGATGCAGGTCAACGTCAATGCCCAGTTCATGCTGACCCGGGCGCTGCTGCCGATCATGGATATTCCGGACACTGCCTCGGTGATTTTCACCTCGTCCAGCGTCGGCCGCAGCGGGCGCGCCTACTGGGGTGCTTACGCCGTATCGAAATTTGCTACCGAAGGGCTGGTGCAGGTACTTGCTGACGAACTGGCCAACACCAGCAATATCCGGGTGAACAGCCTGAACCCCGGCGCCACCAATACCGCCATGCGCCGCGCGGCCTATCCCGGTGAAAGCCCGGACACCAACCCCTCACCTGAAGAGATCATGCCGCTTTATCTCTACCTGATGAGCGATGCCAGCCGCGAGCAGACTGGCCTGCAGTGGAATGCGCAGCAGTAGGCTGAAAAGGGTAACAACGTCTCATGGGTAGATTATGCTGAGCAATGCAATCAGCGATCGCGGATCGCATTGACCGCATCACTGATCAGCTCTGGCCCTGAATAAATAAAACCACTGTAGATCTGCACCAGTGAGGCGCCGGCCCGAATTTTCTCGGCCGCGTCTTCACCGCACATAATGCCACCAACACCGATAATGGGTATCTCTCCGCCCAGATACTCGGCCAGTTTTCGAATCACAGCAGTCGATTTGTCACGCACCGGAGCGCCGCTCAGACCACCGGCTTCCGCACCGTGCTCAAGGTGTTTCACCGCGTCGCGCTCAATGGTGGTGTTGGTGGCAATCACTCCATCGATACTGTGTTCAAGAAAGGCGCCGGCAACATCAGCAATGTCGCTGTCGGCCATATCCGGCGCAATCTTTACGGCGAGGGGCACATAACGACCGTGCTCCTCAGCCAACTCAGCCTGCGCTGCTTTCAGCTGTGCCAGCAATTGCTTAAGCGGCTCACCAAACTGCAAATCGCGCAGTCCCGGTGTATTGGGTGAGGACAGATTAACGGTGATATAGGACGCGTGCGGATAAACCTTGCGCATGCAGATCAGGTAATCCTCTACCGCCCTCTCCGCCGGCGTATCCTTGTTCTTACCGATATTGATACCCAGCACGCCCTGGTAGCGGGATTTTTCAACCTGCTCGACCAGATGGTCAACGCCCAGATTATTAAAACCCATCCGATTAATAATGGCCCGAGCTTCCGGCAAACGGAACAATCGCGGCAGAGGATTTCCGGGCTGGGGCTTTGGGGTCACGGTGCCCACCTCAAGAAAGCCAAAGCCCAATGCGCCAAGGCCATCGATGTGTCTGGCGTCCTTGTCCAGCCCTGCCGCTAGCCCCACCGGATTGGCAAATCGGATGCCCATCACATCTACCGGCGCCTCAATCGCTTTCGGGGCGACCAAGCGCGAGAGACAGAGCTTATCGACCAGAGAAATACCAGCCATCCCGAGATGGTGAGAGGTCTCTGTGGGGAGTTTGAACAAGACTTTCTGAAACAAGGAGTACATTGCGTTAAAAACCCGACGTTGCGAAAAACCGGAGCAGAAACTGCCCTGCCCCAGCCACTCCGCTATGGGAGTGGTGTCAGTGCCGTCTAAACAACCGGCGAAGGTCCTGCTCAAGTGCATACATGCTCGGCAGGTAGAAGAGCGTGATTATACTACCGAATACAACCCCCCACAGCATTACCATGGCCAGAGGTGCAACAACGATATTCAGGCCGAACAGACCGTAGGCGACCGGATAGAGCCCGGCTACAGTGGTGAGCGTCGTAATAAAAATAGGACGCAAACGGGTACTGGCCGTTTTCACCAATACCTCGCTGCTAATGGTCCCGTCGGTTGAACGCGCCCGATTTAGCTGGTCGATCATGATTAGGGAATCGTTGACCAGAATGCCCGCCAGCCCGGCAATCCCGGCCAGCGCAGACATACTCAATACCATCCCCTGCAGGGCAAACGCGATCATGACACCGAGTATGCCCAGCGGAATGACCAGCAAAACCAGCACCGGTTGCGATACGGAGTTAAACAACAGTACCAGCAGCACAAGAATGCCGGCCAGACTGAGCAGCGCCGCACTGGCGATATTGCCCAGCGCGTCTTGCTGACGATCTGCCTCGCCGCCCTGAACAAAGTTCAACTGGCTGTAGCGCTTACGCATGTTCTGCTTTTCCAGAAAGTCCGCCAGCTTGCGGTTGATTTCCGCGACAGAGAGGCGGCTCTTATCAATATCCGCGAAGACGGTCATTGTCCGCTCACCGAAGTAGTGAAACACCGTTGCCTGGGCGGGCTTGGTTTCAAAATCCGCCACGCTGCGCAACAGTACCGGTTCACCCCGTGAATTAATCAGTACCAGACCATAAAGCGTTTCAAGCTGGCCCTGTTCGGGCTGACGGTACTGCAGGCGGAAGCGTATCCGCTCGTCAACGGTTTGCATCTCCTCCACCAGCAGGCCGTCAAAGGCAACCCGGACAGCGCGCGTGACATCCTGTACGGTTAAGCCGTAGTTGGCGAGAAGTTCATGCCGGAGCTGAAGATCGATAATGTCCTTGCCGCGCTTGTAGGACGTCCAGACCCGGCTGACGCCCGGCGTTTCCAGCAGAAATCGGGTTACCTGTTCCGCCGCGAGATAGCGGTCGTCGCTGTTCCCCACAATATCGAGCTCAACGGCCTCACCGGAAGGTGGTGAGTTCTCCTGTGGCACCACGCGCGCCAGCAGAAAATCACGCTGTGTCTCCAGAAAATCAGCCATGCGCGATGCAACCTCGCTCGAGGTATGTCTGCGCTCGGATTGTCGCACCAGATACACATCGATTAATCCCCAGGAGGGCTGACGCCCTTCCGTGACCGATGCTTCATTCGGCAGGTCGTGGTGACCTATGGTGACCTTGCTCGCCAGAATATCTTCCCGGGGCAGCGATGCCAGCAAATCCTGCTCGAGCTGACGCAGGCGATCGCGGGTGGTGTCAAAGGAGGTGCCCAAAGGCAGTTCAAGTTGCACGGTAATGGCATCAGTATCACCCTCCGGGTACAACTCCAGCGTGAGCTTGTGATAACTGAACAGTGCCGCAGCGCCGGCCAGTGTCAGAATCGTCAGAAAACTGATCACCCGGTGACGAAACATATGGCCCATTATCCAGATATAAGCGCGCTCAACCGGATTAAACCACTGTCTCGATAAGCTTTTGCGCCCGTCCCGCTGACGGCCATGCAGGGCATGAGCAATATGGGCCGGCAGCATGAGCTTGCATTCGATCAAGGAGGCAATCAGGACCATCACCACCACCGCCGGCAGCATCCACAGATACTTGCCTTCTATGCCGGATAGAAAAACCAGCGGCATAAACGCCAACACCGTCGTGGCCGAGCTGGTCAGCACAGGGGCTGCCATCACGGCCGTACCATCCACCGCCGCCTGCAGCGGTGGCTTACCCCGCTCCGCCTCGCGGAAAATACTTTCCGCAATAACCACAGCGTCATCCACCAGCACACCCAGCATCAGAATAACGCCAGAAATACTCAATTGATTAACCGTGATATTGAACGACGGCATAAACATGAAAGTGAGCATCATCGCCGTGGGAATACCGATCACCACCCATACCGTAAAGCGGAAGGGAAAGAATGCCAGCAAAGTGACAAACACCAGCAACATTCCCAGCAGCGCATTACTGGTCAGCATTTCCAGCATATTGCGCGCATAGCGGGTGGTATCGTTAAACACTTCCAGGGTAACCCCCGGAGGCATCAGGGCCTGCTGCTGTTTCAGAAACTCGCGCAGTTCGGCCGCGACGGCGACGCCGTTAGCCTGGGCAGTCTTTTTCACCAGCAGACTGATACCGGGCTCGCCATTGGCCAGCGGCTGGATCATCCAGTCCTCGTAGTCCACAACCACATCGGCGATATCCCGCACCCGGGTAAAATTGTCGCGACCGGAAGCCCGAACAATCACCTCCGCCACATCCTTGGGGTTCTGAAACTGCCCCACCGTCACAACATCACGCTCGGAGGTGGTGGAATCCAGCGCGCCACCCGAATCGCGAACATTGCGCGCGGCAATTGCCCGGGTAATTTCTGCCGCATCGATCCCTAACTGCTGAAGGCGCTGGGGATTAAGGAGAATGCGCACTTCCTTGCGTCGATAACCAAGCCGGTCAGAGCCCGCCACACCGTCAACCTGTCGCAACTCAACCTGCAGACGTCGCGCAGCACGGCGCAGCACATCTTCATCCACCTCGCCGCGAATCAGGATTTCCATAATGGGTGTGCGATCCGGGTCTTCGACGACCAGCAGCGGTTTTTCCGGAACATCGTCAGGCATACGCGGATAGGCCCGGTCAATCGCTCGCTGCAGATCGTCCCGAAATACACGGTTCTGGGCGCGGGAATTGTCGGGGTTTGCCTGTATCAAGAGGCTAGACAGGCCTTCCATACTGGCCGACCGCAGTTTGTCCAAACCCTCGATCTCGAGAATCTCCTCCTCCAGCGGGACCGTGACTGCCAGTTCCACATCGCCAGCCGCCGCCCCCGGCCACGCCGTCGTCAGATAGAACATACCCGTATCAAGCGCAGGAAAACTGCTGACGACCTGACTGCGCGTCACCACAAAACCGCTGAGGAAAATCATAACCAACAGCAGATTGACCAGCATCGGCCGGCGGGCAAAAAAGTCGACAACAGACCTCATGGCTGCTCGCTCAGCACATCAACCGGCTTGCCATCGGCCACCAGTTCCAGATGACTGGTAATCAAACGATCACCGGGCTTGAGCCCGGCCAAAACCGGCAGCTCGCTCCCGGCACTGGCAGCAAAACTGGGCTCCACTTCCCGCGCAACGCCATCTTCGACAATAAAAACCACGCGGCGGAGATTGCGATCAACCAGATGGCTCTCGTTCACTACCAGCGTGTTGCTGCGCACCACCCCTTTCATACTCACCTGGGCTGACATACCGGGCCGCAGGGCGCGGTCACGGTTGTTCACCGTGAGTTTTACCGGAAAGTTGCCGGTATTGGGGTCCGCCTCAGAGCCCACCAGTTCAACTCTGGCTTCGAATTCCCGGCCGGGCACTGCCGGTGTCAGCACTTTCGCCTTGTCACCGAGTCGCAGTTGATTGACCTCGCGCTCGCTGACAAAAGTGACCACCCGCAGCGTATCGGTGACCTGCACCACCGCCAGTGGTGAGCCGGGCAATACGGTTTGGCCGGGCTCTACTCGCTTTGACTCAATTACCCCGTCGACCGGACTGATAATTCGGGTTTCCCGCAGATCCTGTTCGGCCAGCGCCAGTGCCGCCTCTGCTTCTTCGACCCCGGCGCGGGAGCGTTCGTAATTGGCCTCACTGTCCTTCAACTGCTCTCGGGACAGTGCGCCCTTGGCCATCAGGTCGCGATAGCGAAAGTAGGTTTGGCGGGACTTTTCCAGATCAGCACGGGCACTTTCCAGGTTTGCCCTGGACTGCCGCACCCGCAACTGCTGCTTGTGGTCGTCCAGCTCTATCAATAGGTGTCCGGCCCGGACGTTTTCTCCGTCGCGGAAATGAACCTTTTCCACCGTGCCGGAAAAATCGACGGTAATGGTGATTTCTTCTGTCGTTTCGAAGTGCCCGTAGGCCGTGAAGGCTAGCTGCCAGTCGATGGGTTCCAGTCGCTGGGTCGTTACCGTCAAACGCGCAGGTGCGTCAAAGGTAGAGGGCGGTGGCGGCGCCTGCTCACAGGCACTGACGAAAAG
This sequence comes from Litorivivens sp., assembly GCF_041624475.1. GTDB lineage: Bacteria > Pseudomonadota > Gammaproteobacteria > Pseudomonadales > Spongiibacteraceae > Litorivivens. The sequence goes on along the minus strand of NZ_JBFJUX010000017.1, from coordinate 2,368 downwards.
CGCGAGCAAAAGCACACACGCAGAGAGCTTGAACGTCCCGAAGCATCGCATCTAACGGATTCCTTGTATGGATAGCGTTAGTTTACGCGATGGCTGCTGGCTATACAGGAGTGATTAACAAGAGTTAACGAGCTGACTGAAAAACACGCAGTTCAGGCTGCGGTGTGCAAACCGCATTCGGCGTTTTCAGCAACCTTGGTCGGGTCGAAATAGTGCTTGCAGCTGGGCAGCTGATGCTCGTCCATATACTGCTGCACGTCGTCCGCTGTCCAGTGAAAAATGGGAGCCACCTTGAGCAGCCCTCGTGCATCCCAGGACAGGATGTCCAGGCCCTTGCGAAAATCCGTTTCTTCCTTGCGAATGCCGGTAATCCAGATCTTGGGCTTGATTTCATCCAGCGCGCGGGAAAACGGCTCCAGCTTTACCTGCCGGGAAAACTCCTTGAACAATTCCGGGGTATCGTCCGGATGCGGAATGCCTCCCATAATGGCGTTGCGACGCTCGGCGGTCATTTCCGGGATATAAATCTGCATGTTGGGCTTGAGCTCTTTCATCAACCGCTCCGCAACCCGGTAGGCGTCAGGCACGTTATAGCCGCTATCAACCCAAACAACCGGCACACTGCGGTCCACCGAGGTAACCAGATGCAGCATGACGGCGGCGTTCTGCGAAAAGCTCGTGCTCGACATTACCGGCTCGCCCAGAGACAAAGCCCAGCGGATAATGTCCTGCGGGGACTGCTGTGCGAGTTCGGCACTGATTTTGACTAGGTCGAGGTCTTTCACGGTCTTTGCTCAAAGGATTTCCAATAGGCTGGGAACCTTAGCACAGCAAATTTTCAATTAGAAGAAAAAACTCAGTTAAAACAGTTAGTTATAATATTTCGAAATAAGGTTATAACCTTTGAAGTGGAGAGCCTCTCCCCTCTCTGCGCGGCGGCAGACACGGCGTGGGCTTGAGGCCCCGCAATGATCAGTCAAAGCCGTAAAGGCCAAATTGAATAGCGATGGGTCGAGGGACTTAAATCCGGGGGTTTAACACCCCGTCGAAATGACACCAGGCGCCGGAGACGCTCGGCAAACGGAAACCGCCCGCCAACTCGCTGTTCGAATACCGAGGCGGCGGGCAGGATAAGTCAGAGGAAAAAGTCGCCGTTTTCGGCGCCCAGCTGAACCGCCCCCCAGTTACCACCAAACTTCTGCGGGTTGTTAGCCGTGTGAGCACGGGAGGCATGAATATCCACAAAGGTGCGCATTAAGGCGTTGCCCTGGTAAATACCGGCGCCACCGGCGAAGGCAAACAGGGGATCTATTCCCTCAATGCAGCGCTGCGGTACAGCCGCAGATTCCCAGCGGAACTTGATGCGTTCTTCCATCGTCAACTCAGGGCCGCCCTCGGCTGCTTCCAGCAGACGGTCGAAGTTGCGAAACAGCACCAGTTTCAGTTCATCCACAATGGAGTCTGCCTGAGCCAGCGCGTAGCGAGCGTGCGGATCTTCACCGGCTGACTTGCCATCGTTCTTGCCAACACGCTTGGCCGTCTTCTCGATAAAGTTATCGCAAGCGCCTTTCAAGGCACCGATCGCTGCAGTGGAAACTGCGCGCACAAACATCTGACCAAAGGGAATTTTAAACAGTGGCGCAGTGTTGACCGCATTGCCGGGACTGTTACAGGTAAAACCGTCCATCGCTTTGTGGGTGCGATATTCAGGCACAAAGGCATCCTTGACCACGATGGTTTTGGAGCCGGTCCCCTTCAGGCCCATCACGTGCCAGTCATCGACGATCTCGTAATCGCTGCGCGGCACCAAAAAGGTTCGCATATCCGGTGGGCCGCCCGCACTGTCACCGTCTTTTGGTGGCACCATGGCACCGAGAAAAACCCAGTCGCAGTGATCACTGCCTGAGGAAAAGCCCCACTGGCCACTCAGTTTCAAGCCGCCATCGACGTGTTCAACCTTGCCCACCGGCATGTACGAGGACGAAATCAGCACGCTGTCGTCCTCGCCCCACACATCCTGCGCCGCGCGATCATCAAACAACGCCAGCTGCCAGTTGTGAATGGCGATGACGCCCAGGCACCAGGCGCTGGACATACAACCTTCGGCTACCGTCATCTGCACGTCGTAGAAATCGTGCGGGTCCAGCTCGTAGCCACCCCACTTTTTAGGCTGCAAAATGCGGAAGAAACCGGCCTCGGCGAAATCCTTGATGGTTTCCGCCGGCACCTGCCGCGCCTGCTCGCAGGCATCCGCCCGCTCACGCAATACCGGCACGAGTTTACGTGCCGCAGCACGCACCTGTTGCTGAAGTTGTGCTTTATCTGACATCAAACAGTCCTCTTGTTACTGCTTACTGCGCTGAGCAGG
>NZ_JBFJUX010000016.1:0-69286 GCF_041624475.1 Litorivivens sp. | reverse complement strand
TCGGAAATTCGGCGCATGCTGATTGGGCGGGAATTGTTTAAGGAAACTGCGTGAAACCACCCTCACCCCGACCCTCTCCCACAGGGAGAGGGGGCGACCTTAACCATAATGGAGGGTCCCCTCTCCTGGGGGAGAAGGGACAGGGTGAGGGGCAACCGCACTGCGAGCATCGCAAGGGTTAAAAGGAAAACAACATGATCATCAGCTCCACAATCAACCCACGCTCCGAGGAATTCGAAGCCAACCGCCAGCATATGCAAACGCTGGTGGACGACCTGCGGGCCAAAATCGCCCAGATCAGTCAGGGTGGCGGCGAAAAGTACCAGAAGCGCCATACCGAGCGCGGCAAGCTATTGCCCCGCGAGCGCATCAATGCTCTGCTCGACGAGGGTTCGCCCTTTCTGGAACTGTCCCAACTCGCAGCCTGGGAAGTATATGAGGATTATGTGCCGGCAGCCGGCATCATTACCGGCGTCGGCCGCGTGGCGGGTCAGGAGTGCATGATCGTTGCCAACGACGCCACGGTTAAAGGTGGCTCCTACTACCCCCTCACCGTGAAAAAACACCTGCGCGCCCAGAGTATTGCCGAGCAGAACAATCTGCCTTGTATCTATCTTGTAGATTCCGGCGGTGCCAATCTGCCCCGCCAGGACGATGTATTCCCGGATCGCGATCACTTTGGCCGCTTTTTCTTTAATCAGGCCAATATGTCCGCCAAAGGCATTCCCCAGATCGCCGTGGTGATGGGTTCCTGTACTGCCGGCGGTGCCTACATTCCGGCTATGGCCGACGAATCCATTATCGTTAAAAATCAGGGCACCATCTTCCTCGCCGGTCCACCGCTGGTAAAAGCCGCCACCGGTGAAGTCGTGACCGCCGAAGAACTGGGCGGCGCAGATGTTCACTGCAAGACCTCCGGTGTGTCTGATCACTACGCCAATAACGATCACCACGCCCTGCAACTGGCGCGCAACTCTGTTTCGCGGCTGAATCGCAAAAAACCACAACAACTGGATGTCGTGGAAGCGCAAGAACCCAAGTATCCGCCAGAAGAAATTTACGGGGTGATCCCCACCGACACTCGCAAGTCCTATGACGTGCGCGAAGTCATCGCCCGCATCGTAGATGGCTCTGATTTTGACGAGTTCAAAGCTTTGTACGGTACCACCCTCGTCTGCGGTTTTGCCCGCCTCTACGGCATACCGGTGGGCATTGTCGCCAACAATGGCATTCTGTTTTCCGAATCCGCCCAGAAAGGCGCCCACTTTGTTGAACTGTGCGCCCAGCGCAAGATTCCGCTGATTTTCTTGCAGAACATCACCGGCTTTATGGTCGGCAAGCAATACGAGACCGGCGGCATCGCCAAGCACGGCGCCAAGATGGTAACGGCTGTGGCCTGCGCACAGGTGCCTAAACTGACCGTTTTGATCGGCGGTTCATTCGGCGCCGGCAACTATGGTATGTGCGGCCGCGCCTACGACCCCCGCTTTATGTTTATGTGGCCCAACGCACGCATCTCGGTCATGGGCGGCGAACAAGCCGCCGGTGTGCTGGCACAGATCAAGCGCGACCAGCTGGAACGCGAAGGGAAAGAGTGGTCTGCCGAAGAAGAAGCCGAATTTAAAAAGCCGACGCTGGAAATGTATGAGCATCAGGGGCATCCGTATTATGCGTCTGCTCGGCTTTGGGATGATGGGGTTATTGATCCGGCGGATACCCGAAGGGTGTTGGGTTTAAGCCTGGCGGCTTCGCTGAATCGGGAGATTGAGGAGACTCGGTTTGGCGTGTTTAGGATGTGATGCTTAGGTGCTGCATGGGATTGAACGGCGAGCAAGGTTTCGCCCTGCTGGGCGACCTACTTCTTTTTGCGTGCCCAAAAAGAAGTAGGCAAGGAAAAGGGCTCCCGGTTCCGCAGTCGACCTGCGCTGCGCTCTGGTCGAGCCCCTGCCCCTTTGGAGGCGCCGAGAAGCGCAGAGCAACAACGGGCCAGAGCGAGCACTGTTCGAGTCCCGTAGCGTCGATAGACGCGGAGGTCGAGTTGCGCAGCGACCGTTGTTGATCGAGCATCGCAGGGAACCCGCAGGGCGCCGGAACAGGGGTGTCCTTTTCTTGGTTACTTCTTTGGGACAAGCAAAAGAAGTAACTCGCCCAACAGGGCGAAACAGTGGCAAAGAACTAGCACGGCAAAAAATCGAGCGAAATTATATGAGCTACCTAAAAACCAACATCGACGAAAAAGGCGTGGCGACTCTCGCCTTGGACCGCCCCGAAAAACACAACTGCTTCGACGACTCCCTGATCCTGGAAATCACCGAAGCACTAAACACACTGGCATCCAACAAAACAGTCCGCGTACTCATCCTGGCCGGCGAAGGCAAAAGCTTCTCCGCCGGCGGCGACCTGAGCTGGATGCAACGCATGGCCAACTACACCCACGAAGAAAACAAAAAAGACGCTGGCCAGCTCGCCGAAATGCTGCGCGTACTCAATGCATTCCCCAAACCCACCATCGCCAGAGTACAAGGCGCGGCCTTTGGTGGTGCGGTAGGCCTCGTCAGCTGCTGCGATATGGCCATTGGCACCGAGCGCGCAAGTTTCAGCCTGAGCGAAGTCAAAATCGGCCTGATACCAGCTACCATCAGCCCCTATGTGATTCAGGCTATGGGCGTGCGCGCCTCGCGCCGTTATTTCCAGACCGGTGAACGTTTCAACGCTGAAACCGCTCTGCAACTCGGCCTGCTGAATGAAGTGGTCGCCGAAGAAGAACTCGACAACACCATTAACGATCTGGCGACAACGCTGCTATCGAACAGCCCACAAGCACTCACACAAGCCAAGCAACTGGTGCTTGATTACGCCAACCGTGAAATTACCCCCGACCTGATAGCCGACAGTTGCACACGTATTGCCGATATTCGTGTGTCTGCCGAAGGCCAGGAAGGACTCAAAGCCTTTCTCGAAAAACGCTCACCAAACTGGGTGAAATAACCATGTTTAAAAAAATCCTTATTGCCAACCGCGGTGAAATCAGCTGCCGCATTATCAAAACCGCAAGAAAGATGGGCATTCGCACTGTGGCTGTATACAGCGACGCAGACCGCAATGCCCTGCACGCAGGCCTCGCGGACGAAGCCGTGCATATCGGCTCGGCGCCAGCCAATGAGTCCTATCTGGTGGTGGATCGCATTATCGAGGCAGCCAAGAAAACGGGCGCTGAGGCGATTCACCCCGGCTACGGCTTCTTATCGGAAAACGCAGATTTCTGTCGACGTTGCGCCAAAGAAGGCATTGTCTTTATTGGACCACCTACTGGTGCGATTGAGGCAATGGGGTCTAAATCTGCCGCCAAGCAGATTATGGAAAAAGCCGGCGTACCGCTTGTACCCGGCTACCACGGCGAAGATCAGGATGAAGCCATCCTGAAAAAAGCCGCCGACGATATGGGCTACCCTGTGCTGCTGAAAGCTGCTGCTGGCGGTGGCGGAAAAGGCATGCGTCAGGTGTGGAGCAGTGATGAATTCTCCGCAGCACTGGCGGCGGCCAAGCGAGAATCCCTGAAATCCTTCAGCGACGACAAAATGCTTGTCGAGAAATACCTGACCGGACCAAGGCACGTTGAAATTCAGGTGTTCTGCGACAGCCACGGCAATGCCGTTCACCTGTTTGAACGCGATTGCTCGGTGCAGCGCCGCCACCAAAAAGTGCTCGAAGAAGCCCCCGCTCCAGGCATGACCGAAGAGCTTCGCGCAGCAATGGGCGAGGCTGCCATTCGCGCAGCTCAGGCGATTGACTATGTCGGTGCAGGCACCGTCGAGTTTCTGTTGGACAGCGATGGTTCATTTTACTTTATGGAAATGAACACCCGCCTGCAGGTAGAACACCCGGTCACCGAAATGATCAGCGGCCAGGATCTGGTGAGCTGGCAGCTGAAAGTCGCCAACGGCGAAACCCTGCCCTGCAAGCAAGAAGAACTGTCTATTCGCGGCCACGCCTTTGAAGCTCGCGTTTATGCCGAAGACCCGGACAATAACTTCCTGCCTCAGACCGGCAAGCTGCGCTTTCTCAAAGAGCCTTCCCAAGGCGATCATGTGCGCGTGGATACCGGTGTGGTGGAAGGCGATGAGATCAGCGTGTACTACGACCCCATGATCAGCAAGCTGATTACCTGGGACGAAAACCGCGATCGCGCCCTCAAGCGTCTGCAAAGTGCCCTCGCCCAGTACAATATCGGCGGCGTGGTGACCAACCTGCCCTTTCTGTACAACCTTGCCACTCATCCGGCTTTTGAAAAAGCTGAGCTGACCACGGGGTTTATCGAGCAGCACAATGATGAGCTGTTCAAAGATAACGACACTGACCTGAACCAACTGCTGCCGCTGGCGGCCCTGTTTGTTCTTCTGGAACAGGCCCAAACGCAACGGCAAAACGCAGCCAGAAGTAGCGAGCCCGACTCCCCCTGGAACAGTCCTTTTGGCTGGCGCGCCAACCTGCCTGCATATTGCCATGTGGACGTTCGCTGGCAGGACCACGAGCACCGCGTGGACATTGAACCTGTGGGTGACCAGTTCCGTCTGAGCTTTGAAGGCCAGGCCCTGTTGGCCAGCGGTTCACTCAGTGGCCGCAAACTCAGCGCCATTATCGACGGCCATCGCCTGAGCGCCACCGTCAGCAAATTTGAGGATGACTACAACGTCTATCTTCAGGACCACGCCTTCAGCTTCACGCTGGTGAAGCCCGATACCGGCGAAATGGACGACAGTGCAGCAGGCGCCGGTTTTGCCGCGCCCATGAACGGCACCATCGTGGCCCACGGTGTGGACGCAGGCAGTGAGGTGAAAAAAGGTGCAACACTGATGATTATGGAAGCCATGAAAATGGAACATACCATCACGGCACCGGCCGATGGCAAGGTGGTGAGTTTCTTCTTCAATCCCGGCGATCTGGTTGATGGTGGGGCCCAACTGCTGGAATTTGAGGTGAGCGAATAATGTTACCGGGCAAGGTACGCGTAGTCGAAGTAGGCCCCCGCGATGGTCTACAAAATGAAAAGAATCCGCTAGAAGCGCAGGATAAAATCGAGCTGATTCACGCTTTGGCCGATGCTGGCGTCACTACCATAGAAAGTGGCAGCTTTGTGAACCCGAAATGGGTGCCACAAATGGCAAACAGTGAAGAGGTGTTTCAGGGTATTCAACGAAAAGACGGCGTCACCTACTCGGCGCTTACGCCCAACCTGAAAGGCTTTGAAAGGGCGCTCGCCGTCAGGGCTGACGAGGTTGCGGTTTTCGGCGCGGCTTCCGAAGCTTTCGCCCAGAAGAATACCAACTGCTCCATTGCCGAGAGTCTGGAGCGTTTTAAACCCGTTATGGATGCCGCCAAAGCCGCCAATATTCCGGTGCGTGGCTATATGTCCTGCGTGGTTGGCTGCCCCTATGAGGGCGACATCGCCCCGGAAAAGGTGCTGGAGGTAAGCCACGAGCTGCTGGCCATGGGCTGCTACGAAGTCTCCCTTGGAGACACTATAGGCGTAGGCACCGCCGCCAGCGTTCAGCGCTTGCTGGAAACACTGGGTAAGGAAATTCCCATGGAAAAACTGGCGGTACACTTCCATGACACCTACGGTCAGGCGCTCGCCAACATTCTCAAGTCACTTGAAATGGGCGTAGCAACCGTCGACAGCTCAGTCGCTGGTCTCGGCGGCTGCCCCTATGCCAAAGGTGCTTCCGGCAACGTAGCGACTGAAGATGTGATCTATTTACTCAATGGCCTTGGTATCGAGCACGGTATTGACCTCGACAAACTGATTAACGCTGGCAACGCCATTTCAGATCGCTTGAATCGCCCCAACAACTCCCGCGTTGCCAATGCCATCACTGCCAAGAGACAGTAAACAGCCTATGACGACACCGCTTTGGACGCCATCCACTGACCGCATTGCGAACGCCAGACTGACGGCATACCAGCACTGGCTGCAAGACAAACATCAGCTCAGCTTTGCGGATTACGCGAGTCTGCACCGCTGGTCAGTAGAAAATCCGGAATCTTTCTGGGCATCGATTTGGGATTTCTGCGGTGTCAAAGCGCAGAAAAACTGTGAACGCGTGCTTGATCACGGCGCTACCTTTCCCACCTGTGGCGAGCCCGCCGCCCAGTGGTTTCCCGGCGCCAAATTGAACTTTGCAGAGAACCTGCTGCGCCGCCGCGACGACAAAACCGCTATCGTTGGCCTGCTGGAAAACGGGCAGCGCCGCACACTGAGCTACGCCAAGCTCTATACCCAAGTAGAACAACTGGCCCATACCCTGCGCGAACAGGGCGTGCAAGCTGGTGATCGCGTCGCGGGGTTTATGCCCAATATCCCGGAAACCGTGGTTGCCATGCTCGCCACTACCAGTATTGGCGCTATCTGGTCCTCATGCTCGCCGGATTTTGGTTTTCAGGGGGTCATGGACCGTTTTGCCCAGATCCAGCCGAAAGTGCTGTTCGCCATTGACGGCTATTTTTACAATGGCAAGACGCTGGACACCCGAGAGCGGGTCGCCGAGATTGCCGCCTCACTCGAATCAATAGAGCAGGTTATCGTCACCTCGGTAACCACTGAACGCGCTGATATTTCAACTATCGACAAAGCCCAGCATTTCCGCGACGCTCTCAGCAGCAGCCCGACACCGCTGCGCTTTGAAGCCCTGCCCTTTGATCACCCGCTCTACATTATGTATTCCTCCGGTACCACCGGCACGCCAAAATGCATCGTGCATAGTGCTGGCGGCACGCTGCTGCAGCACTTAAAGGAGCACCAGCTTCATACGGATCTCGGCGCAGACGATGTCTTGTTCTACTTCACTACCTGCGGCTGGATGATGTGGAACTGGCTGGTCAGCGGCCTGGCCAGCGAGTGCACACTGGTTCTGTTTGACGGCTCGCCCTTTGCCCAGCGGGGAAAACTGTTACTGGATGCAATTGATCAGGAAGGCATCAGCGTGTTCGGCACCAGTGCGAAATTTATTGCATCGCTGGAAAAGGCCGGACACAAACCAAAGGAAACACACCAGCTCGATACCTTGAAAGCCATCCTGTCCACCGGCTCACCACTGAGCCACGAAAGCTTTGAGTACATTTACAGGGATTTCAAAGAAGACGTGTGCCTGTCCTCCATCAGCGGCGGCACCGACATTATTTCCTGCTTCGTGCTCGGCAACCCCACCCTGCCCGTTTACAAAGGCCAGATTCAATGCATCGGCCTGGGCATGGCAGTGGAGATATGGAACGACGAAGGTCAGTCTGTTACGGAAGAGAAAGGCGAATTGGTGTGTACCAAACCCTTCCCCTGCTGCCCCATTGGCTTCTGGAATGATGAGGACGGCAGTCGTTTTCACAAAGCCTATTTCGCTCAGTTCGACAACCTATGGGCCCACGGCGACTACGGCGAAATCACGCCGCAAGGTGGCATGGTGATACACGGCCGCAGCGATGCGGTACTGAATCCCGGCGGCGTGCGCATTGGTACAGCGGAGATCTATCGCCAGGTCGAGAAAGTCGACGCCGTGCTGGAATCCATTGTTATCGGCCAAAACTGGGACGACGATGTCCGGGTGGTGCTGTTCGTGGTACTGCGCGAAGGTATCGAGCTGAATGACGAGCTGGTCCAGACCATCAAATCCACCATACGCCAGAACACGACACCCCGGCATGTGCCGGCCAAGGTGTTGCAGGTTCCCGATATCCCAAGAACCATCAGCGGCAAGATTGTCGAACTGGCGGTACGCAATGTCGTGCACGGCGAGCCGGTCAAAAATACCGATGCACTGGCTAATCCCGAGGCCCTTGATTATTTCCGGAGTTTGCCTCAACTCGCCCGTTAGGTAACTCTTTCCACCATGTGGCCTGCGATCCGGCGGGCACACGGTTTGAAGTTCACCGAGGACACGTCAGCCAACCTGCGTTACCATTAACTGACATGAATTGCCGCCCCCGCAATGCAAAAACCAACCTACGCAGTGATACCCATGAAACCAGCCCTGATTTTAACCTGCAGTCTGCTCCTTTTGGCAGGCTGTAATGGCGACAGCAGCTCAAGTACTCCAGTGACAGTTACCCAGCCACCGGATTTAAAAGAAACGGCTGCAGCCAGTTGCCTGATCAATGATCCGCGCCGGCTGGTAGGTGACGGCCTCGACGCGCCTGGCCGCCTTGAAGTGGACGTAACCGCTCCACTGCAAAGCCCATCCGAGTGCGCTGACAACCAATCCTTTCAGGTCGGGGTCGGCCTGCACGATATCACCGCCACCATCGCAGACACGGCCAGTCTGGCATGGGTCAATCCGCAACAGGTGTTCAGCGCCCTGCATACTCGCGTCTACGCACGCGCTTTTGTCATCAACTCACCCTGTAATGGCAAGCGCGTCATGTTTGTTTCCCTGGACACAGGCCTGATGAGCGCCTCCCTGCGCAACGCCATACTCGCTGAAATCGCTGCCGACCCGCAACTTGCCCCTCATTACAACGCGAACAATGTCATGCTGTCGGTGACCCACACCCACTCCGACCCAGGAGTTGGGCTGGCCGGCATTGGCAACGGGCTGGCGGTCATTGCCGGCGGCACCTTCAAGGCCATTCAGAATGCACACAGCAATCTGGTGGCGAACCCGGAGTCGGCGCGTATCCGGCTTTCGGCGGGCGAGCTGTTGAACACCAATATCAACCGCTCCAAGCCCGCCTACGCACTGAACCCGGAAAGTGAGCGCGCGCTGTTTACCAACGAACGCAATGAAGAAACCCAGGTTAACAAACGCATGGTTCAGCTGGAGCTGGAGCGTGGCGGAAATCCGGTAGGATTAATAAATTGGTTTGGCGTGCACCCCACCGTTATCGGTCCCGCCGAACACTATGTCAGTGGCGACGTGAAAGGCTATGCATCGCTCGGCTTTGAGGAGCTGATGGCAACCGACTACCGTGCCGACCCGGCCGCCGGGACCTTTGTTGCCGCCTTCGCTCAGGCCGATGAAGGCGACGCCTCTCCTAACATTGACATTGAAGAATTCCCCTACCCGAGCCCCTTCCGCGGTGGCGGCGAAAATGACCTGGATGCCAACGCCATTTCCGGCATAAAACAACTGGCACGCGCAATAGAACTGTTCGGCAGCGGCGACTTTATTGAAGGGCCGGTAGACTTTCGATTCGCGCAAATACCGATCACAACCATTACGGTGGACGACCCAACGGTTCTGAACAGTCTCAAGCACCCGTCTGAACTTGACTCACCGGACAAACGCACCTGCGACGGTATTCTTGGCGCGTCCTTTGGCGCCGGCGCCGAAGATGGTCCCGGCCCCACCAAAGAAGGCCTAAAATGCAGTGACAGCCCTGATGTTCTAAATGCGGCGCTGGAGGATATCGCCACCCTGACGGGTACACGACTTGAGGGCTTCCCCGGCGGCTGGCCCAAGGAAACCATCCCCGGCCAGGTGCTATCCGCCGCGGTGATGTGCAACGCACAGCAATTACCCCCGGAAATCGGAGACTTTTCCTGTCAGGCAGAAAAACCCGTTCTGCTGCCGCGCGGGGGCAGCGTATTGCCTTTCCAGTTGTTTCGTATCGGTAATTTCGCCCTGCTCGGCCTGCCCTGGGAAGTGACCACCATGGCCGCGCGTCGCATCCGTTCGCTGCTATTAGAAGAGCTCGCCGCTGAGGGAATCGACAACCTCGTCATCGCCGGGCTGGTGAATGATTATGTGCACTATCTGACCACCCGGGAAGAATACGCCTCGCAACAGTATGAAGGCGCTTCGACCCTCTATGGCCCCTGGACGCAGGCGGCGGTTGCGCAGGAATCCCTGCGTATGGCGCGGGCTCTTGTTGCGGGCAAAGCTCAGGCCTCGCCCCCGGCTCCGGGCGCACGCCCAAATCTGGAACTGGTTGCCGGCCCGATGGAATCACCCCATCCCTCCGGTGAGCCGGGAACCTTCGCGCTGCAACCACCCGGCGTAACAAAAGCCGGCGATACCCTTCAGGCAGAAGTTGTTGTCGGCCACCCCGGCAATGACCTTCGAATCCAGCAGAGTTATGTCACTGTCGAACGCCAGCAGACCGATGGCAATTGGGCCGTCCATGTCGAAGACCGATCCCCCGAGCTGATTTACGAATGGCAAGCTCTGGTTCAGCCCCCCGTGGCGCAGGAACGTCCTCAAGTCAGCAGCGGCGGCACCGCACTGGTGTCCTGGGCCATCCCGCGCAATACACCGGCCGGGAATTATCGATTGCGCATAAACGGTGCTTCGCGCGGCATGTTTGCACAGGAGGCCAGCCCCTACGAAGCCATTAGCGATATCTTTGTGATATCCGGGCCAATTGCCGATTGCCCCTGAAACCGGCGTAGTCGCAAAGGCTATCGGCAAAGGGAAACGCGCGCGCCGTGAAAACTGCGCGCAGCCACTCACACTATCAGGCGGCGGCGCTGTGCTATCATCCGGCCAAAACGGGTCAGGATAGTCTGTGTCAGAAGAGTCTTTCAGGGTTGCCATTGTCGCCCAGGAATACCCACCGCCGGTCATTCAACGCCTTGCGGGGCTGCTGAACAGCTCGCCGCACAAGCTCGCTGCGCGACTGCAAAACAATGATCTGGTAGTGAAAAAGGATGTAGACGAAAGCACTGCCCAGCAATACGCCGCAATTATCTACGCAAAAACCGGGGCAGAAGCCGTCGTCCTGGGAGGCCCGGACCTGAGTACCCTGTCAGCCGATAAGCCCAAAGCAACCAAAGCTGAAGAGCCATCTACCTTGAGAAAACCAACGCACACTCTGCTGCTCGCAGCCGGTCTTGGCCTGGTGCTGCTATTGCTTGCGCTGACCTTTTTATTGCTGCGCCCAGGCCCGGAGTCAGCGCTGATCAACGCGCAAGCTGCATTGCAGGAGGGCTCTGTCGAACAGCTGGATGCGGCGGTCGATCTCACGGCTCTGGCGAGTGAACTTTACCCCATCCTCAAAGCCTTGCCCGCCACCGAGGACACAGTGCGAGGGCGCGATCAGGCCGCGTGGCTTGCAGAAGAAACCAATGCCATTCGCTCGGCGCTCGCGACAAACACACTGCCCGTAGACAGTACCAGCCACGTGGTTTTGGGCATGCTGGGATGGCCCTCGCCGGGCACTCTGTCGGCCACAACTACTCAAGACGGCGGCCACGCCAGCGCGCAGGTGCCGATAAGCCGCGAGGACCTTGAAAAAAGCTACGTGCTGCACTTGGCGCTGGCCAAAACCGACGACGGCTGGCGTATACAAGGCTGGCAGAACGCAGAGAGCGTACTGCAGGAAATTTTCCGAGATGAACAGATTAAGCTGGCCACGGAAAACCAGGCTATTGAGCAGGAGCTGGCCTCAGTGCTGGGTAATTTCCGCTATGAGGAAAGCATTGCCGGTGTACACCGCTTCAGCCTGGGGCAGCTTCTTATCGAAGCGAAGCTGGCGAACCAGAACGTCCAGAGTCTCCGCGCCTTTAGCGGCGAACTCTATGTCTTCGGCGTGAGTAGCCGTCGCGTTTACGCCAGCAAGGATTTCACCTGGCAGGCTGATGAACGCCTGCTGCCACCGGGCGGCAGTGCCAGCGTGGAGGTTTTCTTCAGCCTGGACAGCGGCCACCCGGAACTGCTTGCTGCGCTGGAAAACAAAACCGAGAAACTGGAAGTCGGTTATCGCATCCGGTCCGCTACCTTCCGTGACGACACAGAGCTTCGCAGGCACAGCAGCTATCCGAGGCTGGCACGCACACAACCGAGTACGCCGTAGTCGTACTCGCCATCGAACAATTCAAATACCGGTTTGAGTGAAGGACCATCCTGCATCGCCATGGCGTTGCGCAGGCTTTCCAGCTCTTTGGCTTCCATCGACAGCACGTCTTCCAGCTCCAGCTCGCCACGGGCAATACCCTGCGCCAGATGCCGGTATACCGTACCAATCGTCAGATCGCGACGATGCGCTATTTCCAGCGGACTCAAGCCTTCGCAGCTAAGGACAATCGTTTCTTCAACGGTATTGCTCACCGCCGGCGCCTCAGCAAACTCTGCGATCACGCCCAGAAATCCTTCGCCGTAGGCGTCCAGCTTTCTAGCTCCGACACCGCTGATTCGGCCCAGCTGCTCCAGCGTCTGGGGCGCGCGGTCAACCATCTCGGCCAGGGTGGCGTCGTGAAAAATCATATAAGCCGGTATGTCTTGTTCGTCAGCCAGAGTTTTGCGGTGGGCGCGCAGCGCATCCCACAACTTGCTGTTCTCGCCAGCATACGTAGAGGAGGCTTTTCGGCTGCGCTGCTTCTCCGGTTTCGGCATTTTGCGCAGGGTCAGGCTTTGCTCGCCACGCAGAACCGGGCGCGCCGCATCGGTCAGAAATACACTGCCGTGTCCTTCGTAATCCACGCCCAGCAAACCCACCGCCATCAGCTGCCGGAATAGCGTGCGCCACTCCCCCTGGCTCAGCTCACTGCCGATACCATAAGTTGATAGTTTGTCGTGACCAAAGCGCTGTATGCGCTCAAACACCTGCCCACTGTCCGCGCCCCGCAACACATCGATCACATAGTTCACACCAAAACGCTGGCCCGTGCGATAGACACAGGACAACGCTTTCTGCGCGGCCACAGTGGCATCCCAGGTTTGCGGCGGCGTTATACAGTTGTCGCAATTACCACAGGGCTGGTCCAGCGCTTCATCAAAGTAACGCAGCAGTACCTGCCGGCGGCAGGCGTGGGTTTCACACAAGCCCAGCATGGCATCGAGCTTGTGCCGCTCTACCCGCTTGCGGCTTTCCTCTGCGACGCTCTGCTCCTGCATCTGCCGCAGGGTAATCACATCCTGCAGACCATAGGCCATCCAGGCATCACTGGACAGACCATCGCGACCAGCTCGACCTGTCTCCTGATAATAGGCTTCAATACTTTTCGGCAGATTCAGGTGTGCTACGAAACGCACATCCGGCTTGTCGATACCCATACCGAAGGCGATGGTAGCCACTATAATCACACCGTCCTCGCGCAGAAAACGCTCCTGATTCTGCTGGCGAAGCTCAGTACTGAGACCGGCGTGATAAGGCAACGCGGTAAAACCCTGTTTGGACAGCCACTCAGCCGTGTCATCCACCCGCTTGCGCGACAGGCAGTAAACGATGCCTGCCTCGCCCTCGTGGTTATTCAGAATAAAGCGTTTGAGCTGATCCCGGGCATTCCCCTGATTCTCACTGATGTGATAGCGAATATTCGGTCGGTCGAAGCCGCCGTTAAAGATCTCTGCATCCTGCAGGTTCAGCCGCTCTATAATTTCGCGACGGGTGGGCAAATCAGCGGTAGCCGTCAGCGCAATCCGTGGCACCGACGGGAATCGCTCATGCAGAATGGAAAGCTGCTGGTATTCGGGCCGGAAGTCATGCCCCCATTGGGATACACAGTGGGCCTCGTCGATCGCAAACAGGGAGATGTTTGTCTGCCCCATCAGGTCCAGCATGCGCGCTGTAACCAGCCGCTCCGGGGCGACATAGATCAGATCGAGGTCGCCCTGCCGAAACAGGGATTCGACTCGAAAAGCCTCGTCTGCAGCCAGCGATGAATTGAGGTATTCCGCCCGAACCCCGTTTTGCTGTAAAGCCTGCACTTGGTCGCGCATCAGCGCGATCAGCGGTGACACCACCACCGCCGTGCCCTCGCGTACCAAAGCAGGCACCTGATAGCACAACGACTTACCGCCACCCGTAGGCATCAGCACCAGGGCGTCACCACCGCCAATCACCTGATCGACGATAGCCTGCTGCTGGTGGCGAAACTGCTCGTAACCGAAAACGCTGCGCAGCACTTCCTGTGCCGGGCTGGACGCGTTTTTAGAAGAAAACAACATGGTTCATCCCTGGAGAAAAGCCGCTATTGTCGCGAATTCGTGAGCTAAAGAAAACGTCAGGGAGGCGGCTGGGCCGCGTCTGCCCGATCGACGGGCATAAAAAAAGGCAAACCCTTACGGGCCTGCCTTTTTCGAAGAACCTGGTCGGCGATTAAACGGCGACGATGTTCTCAGCTTGAGGACCTTTCTGGCCTTGAGTCACAGTGAACTCAACAGCCTGGCCTTCAACCAGTGTTTTAAAGCCTGAACCGCTGATTGCGCTGAAGTGTGCGAACACATCAGGGCCGCCTTGCTGCTCAAGAAAGCCGAAGCCTTTAGTTTCGTTGAACCATTTAACAGTACCGGTAACTCGTGACATAACAATCATTCCTGTAGGAAATTAGATCAAAGCGCCCGTAAACCAATTAGTGGCTTAACAGGCAGTAGTAGCGGGAAATACTAGGCTGAGATTTAGAAACTACAGGACGAAGAACTGCTAAGGTGCGACGAAACTGGTGTTCAAAAATTAGTCTTTCTTTCTAGCTGAAACGCACAATATCCCGCCCCCAAAAAGAAGTCAAACACTTTTATCATTTAATCTCAGGGGCCTGCCGTTATCCGCCGCAAAAAATCCAAATCGCTGGCGGCCTACGTACTTTCGCCTATAAATCAAACAGGTAAACTGCTGAGGGAGGGTTTGAGCGAATCCTCCCGCCACTAAAAGGATCCAGCAATGCGCATTCTGGTTACCGGTGCCACCGGTTTTGTCGGCTCTCACACTGCCCTGGCGCTTCGGGCAGCAGGGCATCAGGTTCGGCTGCTGATTCGCTCCCCCGTTAAGCTTGAGCGGGTGCTGGCCCTGCACGGACTTTCGCTGAAGGAGACCTTTGACAACATTGTGACGGGCGATGTAACCGACGCACAGACCGTCAGAAAGGCACTTGAAGACTGCGACGGCGTGGTTCACACCGCTGCCTTTGTTTCTACCCACAAAAAAGACGCGGACAAGGTAATCAGCACCAATGTGGGCGGCACCCGCAACGTGATCGGCCAAGGCTGTGAGCTGGGGTTGAAGCATCTGATCCACATCTCCAGTGTTGCGGCGCTTTACGATCCGAGCCTGCCCGTACTCACCGGGGACGAGCCTCCGGCTGATTCTGACTCGGCCTATGGGCACTCCAAGGCCGCTTGCGAACACTACGTTCGGGAGCTGCAGGAACAAGGCTACCCGGTCAGCATTGTCTACCCGGCCAGTATCATCGGCCCTCACGATCCGGGCCTGTCAGAACCCATGAACGCCCTGCGGATTTTTGCGGCGCGGATGGGTGTTGTGACCAGCCGGGGCAACCAGTTTATCGATGTGCGCGATATCGCCGACGCCTGTGTTGCCATCATTGAAAAGCTCGACGGCCCCGAGCGCATTCCCCTCGGCGGTCACTATTATCCCTGGAAGTCATTGATCGACACACTCTACGATCTGACCGGACGCCGCGTCCCCTACGCACCGATTCCAGGGCCGCTGTTGCGCATGATGGGGAAGCTGGGAGATTACGTTATCGGGTTTACCGGCGTGGATATTCCCTTTACCTCAGAAGGTATGCAGTACGCCACCCGCTGGGTATGCACCGACGACAGCAAGTTTGAAAACCTGCTTGGACTGAACTTCCGCGACCACCGGGAAACCCTTGCCGACAGCCTGCATTCGCTCTATAAGGCCGGGCATATTCAGCGTAAGCATTTGGGCAGGCTTGCCGACAGGCTGTAACATTATCGCCTGACCAGCCAGCACTTATTTCACACAGACATACACTGTATTGGTCGACTCCCGGTTCTGCAGCGGGTTGTAGAATTTGATTACATGCGACTCGACCGATGGGAAAACCTCCGCCAACAGGGCTTCAAAGGGCGCCTCGGGCAGGTTCTGGGACCACATGGCAAACACGCCCCTATCTTTCAGCTGCTCAGCCATCAAGCCCAGATTAACCGGAGTATAGAAGCCGGCATTGGCAGCATTCAGAAACTCTGTCGGCGAGTGATCAATATCCAGCAAAATCGCGTCAAACTTTCTGCCGGGCTTGTCCGGATCAAAGCCTGTCGCCGGATCGGTGGCCAGATCAAAAAAACTGCCCAGTACGTATCGATTGCGCGGATCTGCATTGAGCATTTTGCCGAGCGGCACCTGCTCACTCTTGTGCCAGTGAATGACCGTATCAATGGCATCCACCACCAAAAGCTCGGCAATGCGCTGGTCTTTCAGTGCCGCCACTGCGGTGTAACCCAGCCCCAAGCCGCCGACAACCACATCCAGCCTGTCGCCTTCGGTCGCCGCCAAACCCAATGTGGCCAGCGCTTCTTCTGCCTCCACAAACATGCTCGACATCAGGAACTCTTCGCCGAGCTTTACCTCGTAAATATCTCGATCACCAAAGGCCGGAATGCGGCGACGCCGCAGAGAGATTTCACCCAGCGGTGAGGATTGGCTGTCGATTTCTTCAAATAACAGGGACATGGATTAGCGTCCGGTAGCGGTTCATTGGAGGGCTGAGATAGTACGTTACTGGGTATCAGGGCGAAAGCAGCTCAAAAGCCCTCTCTGAGCCAGCCAGCAGGGTAAGTTCACGGGTAGCCGGCGCCGCACAGGGTTGTGCGCCCATACGGCGGCCGACGCTAGCCGCTGCCGGCGTAAAATAAACGACGAAGTCGCAATGCAGTGCACCGGACTCATGCCGGACAAACGCAGCCATCTCAGCATCGCCTGTTGCGCTGTAGGCCGAACCAATCGCCGCCGCAATGCAATCCCGCTGATCACCGGCCAGCAGCGTATCGCCCAGATTCAGCTTGCGCCAGCCGTTCAAGCGATAACCCTTGCCGTCGCCGCCAAAAGCATCAAGCCGTCGTCTTGGCTTTGCTTACTTTTTTCTTGCGAGGCGCTGCCTTGCGCACTTTCTTCGCCGGAGCTTTCTTTCCAGCCTTGGGCGCTGCGCCAATCCCGGCGGCCTCTTCAAGTTCTGCCAGCGCATCTTCCATATAATCGATCAAACGTTGCACCTGTGGCAGCGAACGACGGCAGGCGATGATGCCGAAATCCACATTCTCACCATAAGTCACCAGCGTGATATTCATCGCCATACCATCGGTCACAATGGAGAGTGGGTAAGAACCGTCCATCCGCGCGCCGTTCCAGTACATGGTTTCGCGGATACCGGGCACATTGGAGATCGCAACATTGTAGGGGGGCAGCCGCGGAATCAGCCCCAGCGGCATCAGCAGCGCCGAGGGCGATTGCATCAGCATGCTGACCAGCTCAACCTCCTTGGGCGACATGCCCTGATAAAAGGTCTTGCCAGCTTTAACCGATGCCATAATCGACTGCATCCGCTGGGCCGGATCAGCAATATGGGTCGACAGGTCGGCGCTGATCGCCGCGACCGCATTGCCGGAATCCACATCACCTTTCTGGCGCAGCGACACCGGCACCATTGCCTTCAGGCCCTGCTCGGGCAACTCCGCATGATTGATCATATACTGGCGCAAGGCACCGGCACACATACCCAGTACCGCGTCATTAAAGGTCCCGTCAAAGGCCTTGCCCAGACGGTGAATGCGGGCAAAGGGCCACGACTGGGCAACAAATCGTCGAGCCCCGTCCACCGGGTTGTTGAGCACACTGCGGGGCACACGCAAATGCGGCAGAGTCAGATTACCGCCACGCCCCACCCAGGCCTGGGTAAAGCCCTTGAGTGCCCTAAACAGATTGGCGCTACTGTCAAAGGTGGATTTGAGCATGTCGGCCACATTGCGCAATTCTTCTTCTGTGGGGATATCGCGCTGGCCAATAAGCAGCGCATCCTTATAGCGCTGCCAGGATTCAAGAGACAGCGGCGAGTTCTCCAACACATGATCCGGATCGGGGGATAACATGCTGCGGGAGATATGCACCGAGCGGGCGCCGTCCACCGCCGCGTGGTGGGTTTTGGTATACACCGCAAACTGGCGGTTCTGCAGGCCCTCAATCAGATGCATTTCCCACAATGGCCGACTGCGCTCCAACAGGGTGCCGTGCAGCCGCGATACCAGGGTAAACAGCTCCCGATAACGCCCGGGCTTTGGCAGCGCCGAATGGCGCACATGGTATTCCATATCCAGCGCCGGATCCGGCTCCCAGTAGGCATTGCCCATCAATCCGGCCCGCCCCATCTTCAGGCGATCACCGAAGGGGGGCAGCAAGGCGTCGGTATCGCGAATCGCGCGCGCCAGCTCATGCAGGAATTCCTGCTCGTCGGCACCTTCGGGCAGGGTAAACAGAGACACCCCGCCTACGTGCATGGGCATTTCCCGGTTCTCGGCCAGCAGAAAGCCCTTGTCGACCATGCTCAGTTTCTTCATCGTTGTCTGACCCATGTGCTGTGTGTAAATCGATTATTGTTTTGGCTGCCTGTGATGTACAGCACTTAACAGGGTAGCTTATTGGAGCTAAACCTGCTGCTGTGAGACGCCTGAGACAGGCATGCCACCTGTAATTCGGCCTACGCTGCGGCACTCAGGAACTTACCGGCCTTAAAAGAGCCAAAAGAAAGCCCTCGGAGCCACGACATTTTGGTAAAATCACCCAACTTCGCCACGCTGTACTGAATGAGTTTAACTGTGAAAACCATCGCCAAATTGCTTTCTGCCTGCCCGATCATCTTGCTGGGCGCCTACGCTCAGGCGGATTTGCTTTCGCCCTTTAAGGATGAAGACGGCGAAACCAAGTGGCAATACGTCGCGAATTTCTCCAGCGGTGTTTTGATTATTACACTCCTGCTGGTGTCAGTTTTTCTATTCTTTGCGCACCGCAAGGCGACCCGGTCCAATCGCGAACTCACCGACATCAAAGCTACGCTTGAAGACCGCGTCGCCCAGCGAACCGCCAGCCTGCAAGCCACAACCACCCAACTCGCGCACAGCGAGGCTTATGTCAAAAGCATTGTCGACTCGATGCCGGTCATGCTCATCGGGTTAAACAACCAACTGGAAGTGACCCAGTGGAACCACGTCGCCGAAAAAATAACCGGGCGCACTTTTGAAGATGTAAAAGGTCTTGCCCTGTGGGACGCCTATCCGCGCATAACCCTCACTCAGGCACAGGTTGAAAAAGTGCTTGAGAGTAAAAAGACCACCACGATCAAGCACAGCCAACGCGGGCAATACTATTTTGATATCACCATGTATACCCTCGCCGACGGTACCGATACCGGCCTCGTTATTCTGATCGACGACATCACCAAGCAGATGAAAGCGGAAAACCAGCTGGTGGAGCGCAATAAAATGTCGGCGATGGGCGAACTGGCTTCAGCGATGGCGCACGATATCAATATACCCTTGCAAAGTATTGGCAATGCTATCGACAAGCTTCATGAGCAGCTGAATGACCTCAATGACAATCAGCATCAGGCGCTGATCCCCATCATCAAAAAAGCGGAAGAAAGCGGCGACCAGGCAACAGCCATCGTACAAAACCTGCTGGACTTCGCGGCCAGCCACCGGGGTACGAAAAACCCGGCCAACATGGCTGAACTGCTGGATCACAGCCTTACCGTGGCCGGCAGACTTTATTCTCCGCCCACTGGGCTTCGCTTCAACGACATTGCCATTCGCCGGAATTACGACGCGGACACCCCGCAGATTCCCTGCTATGCCAGCGAAATGCAGCAGGTATTTCTGCGTCTGTTGCGTCACGCCTATCATGCAATCTGCGATAAGGCACAACAGCACCCAGAGTTTGTGCCGGTCATTAACGTGGAAGTCGGTGAGTTCTACGAATCGGTATGGATAAAAATTCAACACAACGGTATCGGCCTGTCACCGGAGGAACAGCAGGACGTATTCGAGCCCTTTTTCTCCAATACCTCTGATCGCCCCGCCTGCCCGGTTGAACACCGGCTTTCGTATTCACACTTTATTGTGACGGAGCACCACAAGGGTCATATTGCAGTGACCTCCGGCGTTGACGTGGGTACAACCTTTCATATGCAGCTGCCGCTGCAATAGATTCCTCGCGCCAAGAATTAGCGAGAGCCAAGTTCGACACCAAATACATCGATGGCTGGGAGCACGTACGCGATAATATTTTGGGCTAACCGCTGTTATTGATGGCCATCCATCCACGCGATTATTTCCTGCGTAATTTCCAGCCCTTCCGGCTCGTTTAGAATCTCATGCATAAGGCCATTGTAAATTCTGAGCTCTTTATCCTTTGAACCCACCCGCTTATACAACAGCTCCGAGCCCTCCGGCGAGGTCATATCATCCCTGCCGCCGTGCATGATCCGGATAGGAAGGGTGATCTTGTCAGCATTAGCTTTGCACTCCTCCATAGCCTTGAACATCTCGACCAGCAGACGCGCCGACAGCTTCCCCTTGTTGACCAGAGGGTCCTGCATATAGTCTTCCACCACCACAGGGTCCCGACTAATGCCGGAGGCATCCAGTACTAACACACCGAGTTTGGGGAACAGCGCAGCAATCATTTTGATCACCGCAACCTGAAAAGCCGGCGGTTGTTGCGGGCTTTGGATAGCGGGGCCGGAGAGCAGAGCGCCGGCAAACTTGCCTTGATGCTTTAATAAAAGCTGCGTAGAAATTAACCCTCCCATACTGTGACCTAGCAGAAAGACTGGCAGATCCGGATAGGCCTTAGAGATTTTTTCATACAGAGCCAACACCGCATCGCAGTATTGACTGAAGCGGTCGATGTGGCCGCGACGGCCGTCAGACTGGCCGTGTCCCGGCAAGTCCAGGCTTGCCACGGCATAGCCCGCTGCGTTCAACGCGCCGGCGAAGGTATCGTAGCGTCCGCAATGCTCCCCCAGGCCGTGAACAATCAACACAAGCGCTCGGGCATCACCGCTTATGGGCCAGTTGCGATAGTGTATTCCGTTTTCTTTGAAGGTAGTTTGCTGCATGGGAGTGCCATTTATATTTATTAGCTTAGTTAAACCAGGTTGCCACGCCCTCGCGACGGCCGCAATGACTTAGCGGAAACGATGATAAAAACAGCTGTTGACCACAGAATTCAGTTACTGTCGCTATCAGCCATTGAACCCTACACTCGCGTTTGCTTTATCAGATGAACACGAAGGGTATTACACATAAAAATCTCCAAACCCAACCCGACCACCACACTGGTCACACACCATCATACTGACCAGCGGCTGGTTGCAACTGCGATGACTGAGCACCAACGCTGGCTCGTCACAAAACCAGCGATCGCCCCAGCGCATCAGGGTAACGATAACCGGAAAGAGGGAAAGGCCCTCTTCTGTGAGACGGTATTCGCCGCGGCCCTGTTCATTGCGGGTGAAAATGCCGAGCTCGGTGAGACGACTTAAGCGGCTGCTCAGGATATTTGTAGCAATGCCCAAGGCCTGCTGAAAGCCGCCGAAGGTGCGCACCCGATAAAAAGCAGCGGCGATGGTCAGTGCAGTCCAGCGGTCGCCTAGTATTTCCAGACTGCGGTCCATAATGGGGTGCTTGGCATCGAGCGCCGAGGGTGCAATGCGGGATCGGCGCGAAGGCATATCGCTGGCCAGTGTGGAATCCGGCGCGCCGGGCCCGTAATGCCAGTCGCAGGCACGGGCATCATAAGGAGCTTCACACTGGGCGCAACTGGGAACGGGGCTGAACTCCTTACCGCAGGCGGCGTGCGTCAAATGATGGGTAAGACAGCCTTCGGTGAAATGCCAGCGCTTGTCCCAGTAGATGATGGCCAATGCGACATCGTAGAGGTCTTTACCCATGTCGGTGAGGTGAAATTCATTGGCCCCATTCACATCCCGGCGTTCAATTACCCCCTGCTCTGCCAGCCGCTTCAAACGATTACTAACCAGACTTTTGGAAAGCCCGGTACATTTCACCAGCTCCGTAAAGCGAAAACGGCCGAGAAAGACCCAGTAGGTCAACAGCAGCGAGCTGCGATCGCCCACCACACCCAACGCACGACTGATGGCGCGGGCGTGCAGCAAGGGGTTGTCGAGAGGCTGCTCGGTAGAAACCGGCCGGCCCGGCGTCGTGATCTGAATCATCGGCGTATTCTACCACCACGTACCAGCTTGTATTCAGGCATCGCCGCTCGGCCGCCGACTTTGCGTTATCCGAAAACGCTGGGCAACAAAGCCCAATTCAGTGAGTGAAGCATTGCCCGCGGGGTTCAAGCCGGTTACGTGAAAGTCACTGTAGGCCGCCGCAAAGTTCAGCGGCATCGGCCCGGTCAAATTAATGGTCAACTGTGAACCGGCACGGGCGTAGGCCTGCTCGGCTTGTGCGATAAAGCGTTCATCGGTGGAATAGAGAAAGGCCGTCAACCCGCCTGCGTCGCGCACATCCTGCGTTGCCTGCTGCAGGGCGTCGGCGGCATCGTCACAGTCAATAACAAAACTTACCGGACCGAAGCGTTCACCCAAGTAAAGATCTCGCTGCTGTTTTTTAACACTCAGCATCAGCGGCGTGCGTGTGCGTGCATTCGGGTAGTCTGGGTGTTCGTAGCGAGTGCTGGCAAGCATCACTTCGGCCTGCCCGGCCAGATGGTCCAGCAGGGTTTCGGTCTCGGGCGACTGGATCGTCGCCAGTATCATGGCCGCCTTGCGCGGATTGGAGGCGATAGCCTGCACGGCATCTGCCAGACGCTGACGTACCTCGCCGCCCGGTATCCAGGTATCGCCCTCACGTACACCCTGTTTGGGCAGGTAGATGTTCTGGGGACTGGTACACATTTGCGCAGAGAACATGCACAGGGTGGTGGCCAACGCGCGAATCACCGCGTCCAGATCCTTACAGGAATCGAGCACCACCGTATTGACCCCGGCCGTCTCGGTAAAGCACAGGGCCGGATGAGCATTCTGCTCGACCCAGCTGCCAAACTGGGCACTGCCTGTAAAATCCACAATCGCAGTTTGCGGGTGCTTGACCAGTATCTTGCCTAGGGGCTGGTCGCGGGTATCCAGCTGCAAGGTTACCAGATCCGGGTTCTGGCCATTGGCTGCCAGCACCTCGCGAAAGCATTTTACACTGAGTGCCATGGGCAATACTGAACCGGGATGGGGTTTTACGATTACCGGGTTACCTGTGGCAAGGCTGGCCATCATCGACGGCCAGGCATTCCAGGTAGGAAAACTGGCACAGGTAAAGCACACCGCCACACCCCGCGGTACCAGGCGGTAGGTTTTATCAAGCGAAATGGTGGCCTTGCCGAACTGTCGCTCCCAGTGCGCCGTACTCGGCGTAAAGCGCATGGCCTCATAGGCATAGACCAGCGCTTCGATCGCCCGATCCAGTGCATTGGCGCCGCTACCGGTAAAGCTCATATTCGGGCTCTGCCCGGCGGTGTGCATCACCGCTTTTGAAACAAGAAATAACTGTTTTTCCAGTGCATCGATCACTTCCAGTAAAAGCCCGATGCGCTGCTCCGGCGTCAGCGCAGCCCATTCCGGCATGGCTGCCTCAGCGGCATTAAACAGCTCGTCGGGATCACAGCGCGGGTAGCTGATACCCAAAGGTTTGCAGGTATAGGGCGAGACCTCATCACCGACCTGCCCCACAACACCGGGCAGATCCAGCTCGAAGTGTTTGTTACACAGCGCCGCGAAGACTTGTTCAGCCTCTGCATTCAAGGCCTCGCCATCGGCAACCTGGGCCGCCGCTTCCGGAAAGGGCGACCAGTGGAAGCGCCCTTTGCAGGCTTTACGCGCAGCATTGAAACGCGCCTCGTGCTTTTCAAACAGTTCCATCAGTTCTGTGCCCTCCTCCAGCGAATGCTGTGATGTTTTTTGCCTTTGGGCGTTTCCTCATCGGCCGACAGCGTCAATGTGTCGCCATCAAAACGCATACGCCGGCGCTGTTCGCTGCCGACAAAATTGGGGTTCAACGACAGCTCGACCCGGTGCACTACTTCTTCGCCATCAATGTGAAACGATCCGCCATAGGAAAAGTAGCTGTCAAACGCAGCGAGCTTTTCTTCCACAGGCGCTTTCGCGGGAACAGGATGGGACAGTGCCGGCCGCTCAGCGCGGGCAATCGTCGCGCTCATTTGACCGTCTACCGTGTACAGAATGCGGCCCACCGGGGCTTCACCGAAGGGATAAGTGACATGGCTATTGAGACTGATCGTCCAGCTTTCCAGTTTCCAGCCGCCTAAAATGGGATGCTTCATTTCATGCGCTCCACCACCATGGCCGAACCCACCCCACCGGCGCCGGTTGCGACCACCAGGCCGAGGGTTTGGTCATCCCGCTCGAGCACATCACACAGTGTTGAAAGCAACACGGCGCCAGTGGCTCCCATCGGATGGCCCTTGGCCAGATGCCCGCCGCTCACATTTACCTGCTGTGGATCAACACTGTAGCGCCGCTCGAACAACACGGGCACCACCGCAAAGGCCTCCATAAATTCAATGCGATCAATATCTCTCAATGACAAACCCAATTGCGTTAACAGGGCATCCATCGCCGCCATGCCCCCGGTAAGTGAATCGGCGGGGCTGGCAGCGGCGTCCAACCAACCCAGGATGCGAGCGCGCGCCCTCGTTTTTTCCGCCGCCCCGCCAATCAAGCCCAGCGCTGCGCCGTCGACCATGGGTGGGGCATTGGCAAAACTGTGGCGATAGTCAATTTCACGCTGGCTCAGTATGGCCTGAAAGGGTTTAGCCATGGCTTCAAAGCCGGCCGGCATTTCTGCCAGACTGGCTGCGGTGGTATTCGCGCGAATGCATTCATCCTGCTCTGCGAGCAGTTTGCCGTCGGCGTCGCGCACGGCTATTCGCGATTGCTGATAGCCCTCTGCCTGCGCCGCGCGCTGATGAGAACGCAGGGTGACTGCGTTAAGTTCGTCGCGCGTTACCTGTTCTTTGGTCGCGAGAATATCGGCAGACAGGGCAACGGGAATATAACGCTCCTCTAACGCTAGCTCCGCATCCCGATAGTAGCGGGCCTTGTCAGCCATAAAGGGCACCTGCGACATACATTCCACGCCGCCCGCCAACACCTGTGGATACTGACCCAGCGCGCAGGCGTTCGCGGCAAGGCCGATACTGCTCAGCCCAGAGGCGCAAAAATGGTTCAGTGTCATGGCAGTACAGTGTTCGGGCAGGCGCGCATGCAGTTTACTCTGCAGCGCAAGGTTGCCGCCTTGGGCTCCAATTTGACCAACACAGCCAAGGGTTAAGGCCGCCACCTTGTCCAGCGTCTGATTTTCGCGCAGCGCATCGACCAAACGACTGACCAGCTTTGCGGGGGGCATTTCCGCCAGGCTGCCGCCTTCACGAGCTTTCGTGCGCGGGGTTCGCAGACAGTCAATTACGTAAGCTTCCATTATGTTTTATTCCTTACCAGTCGTGGGCATCGGCCCAGGTGGCGTGAAAACCGGCGGGTACGCGCACCGGCAGGTGCACCCGGGCCAGTGGACCGCTATCGATGGCCCGCGCATCCCAGATTCTGAACTCCGATTCCCCCGTGCCTTCGTGGCTGCACAGCCCCACCACATAGCCATCGTCTTCTTCCGTGGCGCCGATGCGCGGGGCAAAGGCCACTTCCGAGCCACACATACCGGGCTCGTAAAAATACGCCGTTTTATTGCCCTGCTGAAAATCGTAGCGATAAAACCCTTCGAATTTCAGCGTGTCGGTTTTGGCAATGGCCTGCACATAGGCATAGCGATTGGGCTGACCACTTACACCCAGATTAATACTCGGAAACTCACCAATCGCATCATCGAGATCGCGGGTAGTGCATTTGCCGGTTTTCAGGTTCATACGCCATTCGCTGGGTATGGCATTGAGTGCCAATACTTCCACCATGGCGCGATAGGGGCCAAAGGCCGTGCCATTCACATGCGGGTTAGGCACCATTTTGCAACCGAGCATCACAATCTCGTCGCCCTCTTCCCAGGCATTGATGACGTGATAGATATAACAGGGGTCGGTTTCAAACCAGCGCACCTCACCCTTGCAGTTGCGCGGCACTACACCAAAGCGGGTGGGCTGGTTAGCTATTTCGATCGACCACTGGCGCTGCCGCAAAGCCTGCTCGGTAAACACCACCGGCAGGTCGTGCAAGACAAAATAGTTTTCGGTAAAGGCCATATCATGAGGCAGACGCGGCCCGGGTAATTCAATAGTCTGAAAACCGGTCAGTTCATTATCAGCATTCACCACACCGCAGCTCATCCACGGCTCGTACAAGGCGTAGTCGAAAAACAGGAACTCGCCGGTACGCGGGTCGGTTTTGGAATGGGCGGAAACATGGCGTGGCAGGGCTCCGCCAAAACTTTCCTCGCGCAGGGTATCGAGGCTCCGTGGATCAAGGCGCACCGGGTTGCCGCTGATATACCACAGGGCCATCAGCTCCCCATTGTGCAGTATCACGTCGGTGTTGGCGGTGTCTTTATAGACCTTGGGCTCCCGCTTCATGGTCGCCGGCTCCATTACCCCGGCGACCGGACAGTGTCCGTTGGCGTCGTCGATAAAATCTGTTGAGCGCACGTAGCGATTTCGATACTCCGCTCTACCATTTTCCAGATAGACGCCGTGCATCATGCCGTCACCATCAAACCAGTGATGCATGCCGACCGGCGTGTTCAGGGGATTGGGGCCATTGCGCAGATAGCTGCCGCAGAGGTCTTTCGGTATCTCACCCGTAACTTTTAAGTCCACGCAGGTGCTTTCTTCGGTAACCGGCGCGTAAAGCCCTTGCAGGTAGGGGTTTTTATTATTAGGCCCCGGCAGGGGTTTGGTTCTGGAATCTTGAAGGGGGTCGACCGCGCTCATGGCATTCTCCGGTGCGTTAAGCAGCTTCTGTTGACAGGTTCTGTAATGCAAGCGTAGGATTTCATTGTAGAACCCAAAAGACAACTGTCAATAGCCACCTGTAATGCAGGGAGAATAAAGACAATGGCCGAGGTCTCTTCACTCTGGCAACTGTTTCAGCAGGCTGTTAGCGCCGCTCCGCAGCAGGAAGCCCTGTTGGACCCACCCAACCGGGCGGCTCTCTGCGGCACACCGGCACAGCGCCTCAACTTCAGCGAGGCACAGCAGGCTGCGCTGGGTATCGCCGCGCAATTTCACGACAGCGGTCTGCGCGCCGGCGATATTGTGTTGGTGCAATTACCTAACATCGTGGAGCTGCCCCTTCTGTATCTCGCGGCAGCGCGACTTGGTTTAATCATTTCCCCCGCGCCAGTGCAGTACCAATCCCACGAATTGCGCATGATTATCGACAGCACCCACCCCCGGGCGGTGGTGAGTTGCAGTCGCTTTAAAGACGAAAACCTGCAGGCGCATTTTGAAGGCTTAACACCAAAGAGCACCCTGAAATTCAGTATTGATAGCAACACCGACGGCTGGATTGCGCTTGATACATCGCTGGCAAGCGGTGAGCTGACAGAGCTTCCTGTACCCGACCGCGAAGCCCTGTTCACACTGTGCTGGACCTCGGGCACCACCGGCACCCCCAAGGGCGTGCCCCGCCGCCACCGCCACTGGCTGGCCATGATTCCTGCCTTTGAAGACGCGACCGCGCTGCCGAAAGGCGCGGCGATGGTTGCGCCCTTCCCCATGGTGAACATGGCAGCCATCAGCGTGTTTCTGGTGTACTGGCTTTCGGTACACGGCAAACTCGCCTTGCACCACCCGCTGGACCTACCGGTTTTCCTGCAACAGATTGAAGAGGAAAAGGCGCTCTACACCGTAGCGCCGCCGGCCCTGCTTTCCCTCCTGCTGGCCAAGCCGGAGCTGATGAACAGTCGCGACCTGTCCAGTCTTAAGGTCATCGGGTCCGGCAGTGCACCACTGGCGCCCTCCATGATTTCCGGTTTCAAGGAAAAGCTCGGCGTAGACGTGGTAAATATGTTCGGCTCCAACGAGGGCTGCTGCCTGGTTTCAGACGTCATAGATGTTCCAGACCCACAGGCGCGCGCCAGTCTGTTTCCACGCTTTGGCGCACCCAACCTTAAGTGGCACAACCGCATTGCCGAGGTTTTTCATACCCGCCTGCTCGATGTGGACAGCGGCGAGGTTATCGATCGAGCCGGTCAACCGGGGGAGCTGGTGATCAAAGGCGATACCGTATTTGAAGGTTACTGGCACAGTAGCGAGGCCAATGCCGCACTGTTTGACAGCGAGGGCTATTTCCGCACCGGCGACCTGTTTGAAATAACCGGTGAAAACGATGCCTTTTACCGTTTCGTTGGCCGTTGCAAAGACCTGATCGTGCGCGGCGGTATGAAAATCTCACCGGAAGAAATCGATCAGCTGCTGGCGGGGCACCCGTCGATACAGGAAGCCGCCGTTGCGCCCTACCCCGATGAACATCTCGGCCAGCGTATCGCCGCATTCGTCGTCAGTGACCAACCCGTCTCGGTAGAAGATCTCAGCTCGCATCTGGAAAACTGCGGGCTGGCAAAGTTCAAATGGCCGGAAAAAGTGGTCGCGATCGAGGCTCTGCCCCGCAACCCACTCGGTAAAGTATTGCGCCACGAATTGGCTAAAGATTTGGAGTGTAGCGAAGGATGAGCCCGTCCCGTTTTGAAGCGCTGTGCTCGCGCCTCACTCTACCTGTTGTACAGGCACCGATGTTCCTGATCTCCGGGCCGGAGATGGTTATTGCCGCAGCCAATGCCGGCATTATGGGCTCTTTTCCCACTCAGAATGCACGCACCGGCGAGCAGCTTAAAGACTGGCTGGACACCATAAAAAAGGGCTGTGGGGAAAAACCTTGGGCAGCCAACCTGATCGTGCACCCTACCTTCCAGCGCCGGGATGCGGACCTGGAATTGCTGCTGCACTACCAGCCTGACCTGATCGTGACCGCACTGGGTAGCCCCAAACATATTATCGAACAGGCCCATAAAGCCGGCTCGCTGGTATTCGCCGATGTCATCAGCCCAACCTTTGCCCGCAAGGCGGTGGATGCCGGCGTCGATGGGCTGGTACTGGTCTGCTCCGGGGCCGGCGGCCACACGGGCCCGCTCAGTCCCTTTGCCTTTGTAGATGCCGTGAGAGAGTTCTGGGGTGGCCCTTTGATTCTCGGCGGCGGCATAGCCAGCGGTCGCGGCATTCGCGCCACACAGGCGCTCGGGGTAGATCTTGCCTATTTAGGTACGCGTTTTCTGGCCAGCCGCGAAAGCATGGCGGCCGATGGCTACAAGCAGATGGTTATCGACAGCAGTGTGGATGACATTGTCTGCTCAGACGCCATTACCGGCGTAGCTGCCAACTGGTTGCGCGCCTCCCTGCAGAGCGCCGGGCTTGATCCGAGCAACATGCCCCAAAAGGCACAGATGGATGTAAGCGCCAGTGTAGACGCCAAGCGCTGGAAAGATATCTGGGCTGCAGGGCAGTCTGTCGGACCAGTCAAGCAGCTGCAGTCCATACAGGAAATCGTTGACGAATTGTCAGAACAGTACACAACAGGTCGCGGAGGAAAATAATAATGAACCGTCGCCAAACTACTGCCACCCTTTTGGTTCTGCTGGGCAGTGCCACTGTGCACGCCAACTCTCCAATCCTGGAGGAAGTAATTGTTACTGCCCAGCTGCGCACCCAAAGCCTGCAGGATGTGCCGGTATCGGTGAGCGCCATGGGCGGCAACAAAATACAGGAAGCCGGTATCGACAAGATCGAAAACCTGCAGGCCTACATCCCCAATTTCACCATGTCGGAAACCGGGATCGGCACCAACATTTACATTCGCGGTTTGGGCAGTGGGATTAATCAGGGTTTTGAGCAATCCGTGGGCATGTACTTCGATGGTATCTACTACGGCCGCGCACAGCTTTCCCGGGCTCCCTTTCTCGACCTCGAACGGGTGGAGGTGCTGCGCGGCCCGCAGAATATTCTGTACGGCAAAAATAGCATTGCCGGCGCTGTCAGCCTGCACTCGCGGCGCCCCGGCGAGGAAAGCGAGGGCAAGGTCTCTCTGCTCTATGAACCGGATCACGGTGAGGAAGTGATCGATCTGGTTCTGTCCGGGCCGCTCAGTGATACCGTAGGCGTGCGCTTTGCCGGACGCTATCGCCAGCTGGACGGCTATATTGAAAATCTGACCCTGAATCGCGATGAGCCGGCTCGCGATGAAGTCACGGCCCGCTTGCTGATTGACTGGGCCGCATCCGACCGGCTGCAAATCCTGACCAAACTTGAGGCCGGCAAGTTCGACGTCACCGGCCGGCAAGTAGAGGTGGTAACGGATGTGCCATCGAACTCCTCCAACCTGCTGTTCGCCGGTCGCACCTATGCTGAAATACTCAACGATACACAGATACCCGGCGTGCTGAATATCGACGCCGATGAGTCGGTGCTAAACAACTTTCAGGACTACAAACGCTCTTCCAACGGCGATTACAGCCACAACGATACCCGCAACCTCACCCTCAAGGCGGACTACGACCTCAACGGCCACGTACTGACGTTTATCACGGGGTTTATGGCCTACGAATTTGAAGAAGTAGCCGATGTGGATTTTACCGGCGCCGAAGTTTTTGATGCCTTGCTGCAGGAGGAGTATTCACAGTTCAGCCAGGAATTCCGCTGGGTATCTCCGTTGGGCGACAATTTTGAATACATCGCCGGCGGTTACTTTCAAAAAAGCGATCTGGATTATTTTGATTCCGTGCGCATAGACAGCACCATTTTACCCGAACTTCTGAACGTGGCCGACGCCGCAGCTGGTGGCGATCTAGGCGACCGGCCAGCCGATGGAGATGTGTTTGGCGGTGCAGCGGGCGTGGGCGATGCCGGTGAACACTTGCGCAAGTTGCGCACCCCACGTGAATTTACGACCGACACCGAGCTGTGGTCTGTTTTCTTTCAGGGAACCTGGCACTGGAGCCACAACCTGCGTGCCACCTTCGGCGCGCGGCTGTCGTACGAAACCAAGGACGGCAGTCGCTCCATTAAACTGACCAACGACGGCAGCCAGCTGGACCCGCAGGAAGTTCGCACCGTATTGGCAAAGGTGCTCTCGGTTGAAGAGCAGGATCTCGAAGGCAGCCGCTCTTCGACCAATATCTCACCCTTGTTTACTCTGCAATACGAATTCGACAGCACCATGCTCTTCGCGACTCTGAGTCAGGGCTTCAAGTCGGGCGGTTTTGATGCGCGATCCAACCAATCTCCCGCCGCCGATGACCCGGCGCCGCACAACCCCAACTACGGCGACGATCCCAGCGAGCAGTTTATCGGTTCCTTTGAGTTCGAAGAGGAAGAAGCCATTACCCTGGAGCTTGGCAGCAAAAGTACCCTGTGGGATGGCCGCGCCGACCTGAACGCTACTGCCTTTATAACCGAGTATGACGATCTGCAGGTCAGTATTTTTGATGGCACTCTGGGTTTTAACGTGGGCAATGCCGGTGCTGCCCGCACCATGGGCATCGAAGTCGACGGGCGCGTCGCTCTGACCGACAGCCTCACCCTGAGCGGAGCCTTGGCCCTACTGGATTTTGAATTCACCAAATTTGAGAACGGCCAGTGCTTTCAGCAGCAGCCTGATCCGGACGGCGACGGTCTGTGCGACTTTACCGGCAAAACCAACCAGTACGTAGCGGACTACTCCGGCAATCTGTCGCTGGCCTATGAAAATCCGCTAGCTAACGGGCTCACTGTGCGCGGCGCCTTTGATGTGGTGTTTTCCGGGGAATACAATCCGACACAGGATCTTGACCCGCGTTTGCTGCAGGATGCCTACTACAAACTGAATCTGCGGGCGGCCCTTGCCGACGAAGCAGCAGGCTGGGAGTTTGCGCTGATTGGCAAGAACCTGACCGACGAGGTGATCATCACCTACGCCAACAGCATGTCACTGGCCAACAGTGTGTTTGGTGCCATCGGCCACTACGCCTTTATCGAAAGGCCACGCAATATAGCAGCGCAGTTTACCTATCGCTGGTAAGGGCTGCTTGGGAAAGACGGAGAACAGAATGAGCAAGGACGTATTTATTCTCGGCTGGTCGCAAACCGACTTTGCCCGGCACTGGGGCCGCGAAGACAAAGGCCTCTCGGCCATCATGGGCGCAGCACTGGAAGAAGTGCTTGAGCACGCGCGCATTCCTGCATCGGCAATTCAGTCAGCTCACGTCGGCAATTTTATGGCGGAGCTGACCAATGGTCAGGGACAACTGGGGGGCGTGCTGGCTTCCGTTGACCCTGCCCTGCACGGCCTGCCCATTTCCCGCCACGAGGCCGCCTGCGCCTCGGGCAGCATGGCTGTATTGGCAGCCATGACGGAGATCGAAGCCGGCCGCTACGACTGTGTGCTGGCGCTGGGTGTGGAACAGGAACGCCACTTGAGCGGCGAACAGGCCGCCAAACATATGGCCGTCGCGGCCCTGGCGGGTGAGGAATCCGAAGCCGCCACTTTCTGCTGGCCGTGGATGTTCGAAGGTCTCGCGGGCGAATATGAGCGGCGCTACGGTTTGAACGAAGCCGCCATGCGCGAGATCGGCAAAATCAATTTCAGCAACGCCAAAGACAATCCCCGTGCCCAAACCCGCGACTGGCAATTCGCCGAAGGCAGCTTCGACGCCGACGACGCGCGCAACCCCTTAGTAGAGGGACGACTGCGGCGCAACGACTGCGCCGGCTTTACTGACGGCGCTGCCGCGGTCTTACTCGTCAGCGCCGACAAGGCCAGAGAGCTGGGGGCCGATCCGGAAACGCTGCCACGTATTCTCGGCTGGGGCCACACCACCGCCACCTTACGCCAGAAAGACAAACTGGCTCTAAGCGCCGATGAACCCCTGATTTTTCCCCACGTCGCCAAAGCCATCTCCGACGCACAGCACCGCGCCGGCCTGCCCAATACCGGCCTGATCGATATCATCGAAACCCACGACTGCTTCACGATCACGGAATACATGGCCATCGATCACTTTGGCATTACCGCCCCGGGCCAGAGCTGGCAGGCAATAGAAGATGGCCGTATTACCCGCAACGGCAGCATACCGATCAATCCCGGCGGCGGTTTGATGGGACAGGGACACCCAGTAGGGGCAACCGGTATTCGTATGCTGGCCGATGCCGCGCGACAGGTGACCGGGACAGCCGGCGCCGCGCAGATTGAAGGGGTAAAGCGAGCGCAGACTTTGAACCTGGGCGGCAGCGCGACAACCATTGCGAGTTTTGTGGTGGGCTATTAGCCATTACATCCAAACGCCGCCCTGCTCCCGAGAGAGCTGTGTGAGCGACTTCGTTTCGTTAAAAGCAACACAAATGTCGCAGTGGCTGGCACGGGCGCGGTGCTATAATCGCGCCCGTGCCAGCCAAGCTACCAGGTTCGCAATGACTGTCCCCGCCCACCGATGGAGTTTAACCGGCCTGACGCTGGTACTGCTGCTTTGCTGCGGTTTAGCGGGTAATTCTGTAGCGCCTTTTACTGCACCTGACCAGCCTTCACAACTGCTGACGCTGCATGATCTGGCAGATGGCCTGTACAACCGGCTCAGCGAGGTTCGTCCCGCAAGTGTGGATGAGCAGGATGACTCCGACGCTTTAGCCGTTTCTGAGGTTTCGTATTCACCCGCAAGCCAGATTGGCCACGCCTCCAGCAAGGCTTTTCGGGCCTTTGCCACCAGCCGGCATCATTGGCGCCCGGCCAGTCGCGCCCCCCCAACCTCGCGATCGATATAAGCACACCATCGATTAACCGGCCTGCATTTGGCGCGCCGACAGAGGAAAATCTATGAAAACGTCACGAATGCGGGCTGTCGTCTACAGCCTGATTGTTGTGCTGGGCCTGTTATGCGCCCTGCCCAATGTAATACCCGACCGCCTGAGCAATGAACTGCCCTCCTGGTACCGCAATAACACGTTCCAGCTCGGCCTGGATTTGCGCGGCGGCTCTCACCTCTTGCTGGAAATAGATCAACGCCAGTTACTGGGCGAACACCACCAGCAATTGGCGGATTCACTGCGCCGCACCCTGCGCGAAAACAAGCTACGCGTTGACCGCATTACGGCCAGCGAGCAGAGCGTTGTCATTCACACTGAATCGGAGCTGGCCAGTGTGGCTCAAGTTGTGGCTGGCAGCCTTAAAGAACCGGGACAGGAAGCATTTTACCGCGTGCACCGCGAAACAGCGCAGGTAACGGTGACCTTAAAACCCGAACACAGAGCCCAGTTACTCGACGATGCCATCGAACGCAGTCTGGATATTCTGCGCAAGCGCCTGGATGAAAGTGGGCTGGTGGAACCGAGCATTACCCGACAGGGCAGCGACGCCATACTGGTGCAGCTGCCCGGCGTGGATAACCCGCAGTCCATTCGAAAGCTTCTGGGTACAACAGCCAAAATGTCCTTTCACTGGGTTGCTGACGGGCGCGGCAGCACGCTGACCAAAAACCTGCCGGGTGAGGATGGCCAGCGTTTCCGACTGGAACAGGAACAGGTACTCAGCGGCGAACACATCAGTGATGCCCGGCTCGGCTTTAACCCCGAATCCGGCCAGCCGGTTATCAACTTTCGACTGGATTCTCGCGGCGCCAATATTTTCAGTAAACTCACCGGCGACAATATCGGTCGCGCACTGGCCATTGTGCTGGATGATCGCGTTTTAACGGCTCCGGTCATTCGCTCAATGATTGGCGCGAACGGCGAGATCAGCGGCAATTTCACCGTGCCCGAAGCCAGCAATCTGGCCCTGATGCTGCGCGCCGGCGCTCTGCCTGCAAAACTGCATGTGATTGAAGAACGTACAGTCGGGCCCGACCTAGGCAGCGACTCCATTGCCATGGGCCTGAGCACTGGCCTGCTGGGCGCCGGACTGGTGATTGCCTTCATGTTACTGAGCTACCGCAGCTGGGGCCTGATTGCCTGTACCGCCCTCGGTATCAACGTGGTGCTGATCTTCGGCATCCTCAGTCTGCTAGGGGCCACCCTGACTCTGCCGGGCATTGCCGGTCTGATCCTTACCATCGGTATGGCGGTAGACGCGAACATCCTGATCAACGAGCGCATTCGCGAGGAAACTCGGCGTGGTAAATCCGCACAACTGGCCCTGCAGGAAGGCTTTGACCGCGCCTACGCAACCATACTCGATTCCAACCTGACCACCCTGATCGCCGTCAGCCTGCTGTTCCTGTTCGGCAGCGGACCAGTTCGTGGTTTTGCGGTAACCATCGCCATCGGTTTGCTGACCTCGCTGTTTACCTCAGTGGCGGTTACACGCCAGATTATGCAGGCGGTAGTTGCGGGAAGGCCCAGAAGACCCTTGCCGCTGCCAAAAGAGCATTTGCTTGATCGGTTAACGCGCCAACCGTTAAATCTAATGAAAGGTCGTCGCGCCGGATTAATCGGCTCGGCGGTGTTATCGCTGGCCTCCATCCTGCTGGTGATAAACCCCGGCCTCAATTACGGCGTGGACTTCAGCGGTGGCACGGTTATCGAACTGCAATTACCTAATTCCACTCAGGGCGAGCTACGCCAACTGCTCACCGACAACGGCATTGCTTCTGCAGCTGTTCAGGGCATTGGCAGTGATGACAGCAGCGACCGCTATCTGCTGCGGCTGCCAAGCCATAGCGCCAGCGAGACTGAACTGACCAGCGGCAACACCGTGGAGCAGATCCGTTCTCTGCTTAGCGATACGCATTCGGCGG
The DNA here is from genome assembly GCF_041624475.1 of Litorivivens sp. Lineage (GTDB taxonomy): Bacteria > Pseudomonadota > Gammaproteobacteria > Pseudomonadales > Spongiibacteraceae > Litorivivens. Next base: position 33,818 of record NZ_JBFJUX010000016.1, on the reverse strand, counting down.
CCAGTATCGATCGGGTTGATCAGGTCGGTCCCAAGATCAGCGCCAGTTTTGGCGAAGACACCGTGCTGGCCATTATCCTTGCCTGCGGCGGTCTGCTGCTGTATCTGTGGCTGCGCTTTGAATCGCATTTTGCGCTCGCTGCAACGCTGACCATTGCCCTCGACCTGACCAAAACCCTGGGCTTTTTCGCCCTGTTTGGTATTGAGTTCAACCTGACCGCAGTGGCCGCCCTGCTGGCATTGATCGGTTACTCCATCAACGACAAGGTAGTTGTGTTTGACCGCATTCGGGAAAACCTTCGTGCGGAACCCGATCAAGCCCTGCTGGAACTCCTCAATAGCAGCATAAGCGCCACTCTTACACGCACGGTGTTTACGTCGCTTACGACCTTTGTCGCTCTGCTGCCAATGGCCATAGCCGGCGGACACGCAGTCGCGAGCTTCGCCCAGCCCATGCTGTTTGGCATTGTGGTCGGAACCAGCTCCTCTGTATTGATTGCCGCGCCCATTGTCTATCTGCTTGGACAGCGCCGTATCAAGCAAGGGCGCTCCCAGCTCCGCGCCACGCGCGAGCAAATACAAAGCGAGCTCGATCTGCTACCCTGATTTTGCGCACCGCCGCCCGGCGGTGCCCGCTTTTGGATTTGTCCCGGCATGACACTTGAGTTTTCCAGCCAGATTATTTTTGTCGGTGCCCTGCTGGCCCTATTGAGCATTTTTGCCAGCGTGGTGTCGCGCAAACTGGGTGCGCCGATTCTGCTGGTCTTTCTGGTGCTGGGTATGCTCGCCGGCGAAGACGGCCCCGGCGGCATTCACTTTAATGACGTTGGTCTGGCCTTTGTGCTGGGCAACCTGGCGCTGGCTATTATTCTCCTGGACGGCGGCCTCGGCACACGCCGCGAAGCCTTTCGGGTCAGCCTGAAACCCGCCCTGTCGCTGGCCACCGTGGGGGTAATCGGTACTGCCGCCATCACCGGCCTCGCCGTGCACTGGATTCTGGGCCTGCCCTGGCCGGAGTCCTTTCTGGTGGGCGCCATTGTCGGCTCAACCGACGCGGCGGCAGTTTTTGGCCTGTTAGGTTCTGCAGGTATTCACCTGAAAGAGCGAACCAGTGCCACACTGGAGGTTGAATCGGGCACCAACGACCCGATGGCTATCTTTCTGACCGTCATTCTTGTGCAGCTGCTGTCAAAAGGTGGCGCACTGAACTTCAGCGCGCTCGTCACCTTTTTTATTCAGCAAATGGGCCTGGGCATGGTTCTGGGGCTGGCCGGTGGATTTTGCTTCCGCTGGTTACTGCTCAGATTGGAACTGCCCAGCTCTCTCTACCCACTTGCCGTGCTGGCCGCAGGCTTGAGCGTGTTCGGTTTGACCAGCCTGATCAACGGCAGTGGGTTTCTCGCGGTATACGTATTTGGAGTGATCATCGGCAACAGCTCGCTACCCTTCAGCAAGGATATTCACCGTTTTCACGACGGCATTGCCTGGCTCAGTCAGATAGGCATGTTCCTTATGCTGGGCCTGCTGATTACACCCAGCCATATGACGCCGGTTATTGCGCCGGCGATTGCCATTGCGCTGGTGCTGATTTTTATCGCCCGCCCCCTCAGCGTGGCCCTGTCGCTGCTACCGTTTCACTTTCCAGTGCGCGAGCAACTGTTTATCAGCTGGTGTGGTTTGCGCGGTGCGGTGCCCATCATTCTCGCCCTCTATCCCTCACTGGCCGGGCTGGAAAGCACTGATCTCGTGTTTGAGCTGGTGTTTGTGGTGGTACTGGTGTCGCTGATTCTGCAGGGCTGGTCGATCGCCGCTGTGGCTAGATCCCTGCGTATTCTGGTGCCAGAGCAGAACAATGATCCGGCCCATTTTCAGGTGGTGTTGCCCAGTGAACAGGGTAAGACACTGCATCTCTACCAGGTCATTTCCGGCTGCAAGGCCAATGGCATGGCGATTAATCGTCTGCCCGCCGGTGAAGGTACCCAGACGATAGGCATTGTTCGCGATGGTGTTTTTCAAAGTGCCGCGCAGAAAGCCACTTTGGAGCCCGAGGATCATGTGATGATACTCGCCAGTGAGCCAATCAGCGCCATCGGCGCCCTGTTTGCGCCGCTCGAGACACTGGAAAGCCAACAGCAGGCCCAAACCTCGTTCTTCGGGGAATTTGTTATCTCACCCCAGGCAACGCTGGGCGATCTGGCCGAGATATACGGCGTGCGCGTGGCGGCACAGGATCGACAGGAAACCATAGGGCACTACCTGAGCCGGCATTTCCATAATCGCCCGGTGGTAGGCGACAGGCTGTCGATGGGGCACCTGCGTTTTGTGGTCAGAAAGCTGGACGCGAGTGGCATCAGCGCGGTGGGCCTGAAACTCTCGCCGCCACCGGATCAGCAATAGTTCAGCGGCCGGCACCCAAACGCAAACTCACCACATCAGGTCGTCGGGAATCTGGTAATCCGCATAGGGATCGTCTTCGTCCACCGTCTGACTGGCAGACTTGTCATGCAACACCAGCACCCGGCTTTCATCGCGCTGCTTGATCTTTTCCGCCACAGTTGCCGGCACCAGCTCGTAGGTCTCGCCTTGTTTGACGATGGCTATCTGACCGCGCGTCAACTGGGTCTGTAGGTCATTGGTGACATAGAGCTTTTTGATCTTTTTACCGTCCACAAACTGATAGGACAGCTCGCCGCCTCTGCGATCAAGTTTGTGGGTGCTTATCAATTGCGTGATCTGTGCCTGAATCGCCTTTTTCTCGACCTCGGCCTGACGCTTCCGGTTCAGCTCGCGGTCACGCTCCGCTTTCTCTGCCAAAGCGCGTGCGGCCGCAGCTTTACTTTCATCGATCTGAACCTGCCCCTTAGGCTGCTTGGCGGCCTTGCGTTTTTCTTTCTTGAGCTGCTTGGCCTTTTTTTCGTCAACGATACCGGCCTTGAGTAACTGCTCCTGAAGCGTTGCCATATGAACTACCCGCGCTAAAACTGATTTAGAAAGTTAAATTCTACTGCATTTATCGGTTAAAAGCCGAAGCGTTACTTGCCGCAACCTGACAAATCAGCAATGATTAAATGATGAATACGCCGGTAGCCAGCAAAACTCTGGTTTTTACGGTAGCCCTGAATGGCTATCACTGGCGCTATGGAGAATTGATCCGCAGCCAGCGACGCTACGCCCAACGCCATGGCTATCAATACGTATGCGTAAACCGCCCCCGAATCAATGCACTTGGCCTGGAAACGGCCTGGCTTAAACTCAGCCTGGCGCTGAACGCACTGGAAGCAGGCTACGATCGCGTTTTCTATGTAGACGCCGATGCCCGAATTCGTGAAAACACTCCATCGCTCGACACCCTGATCAAGCCCGGAAAGTATATCTACGCGGCGCAGGGCTTCAGCGGACGAATTAATTCAGGTGTGCTGCTGTTTACGTCGGCAGGGCCCGCCAAGCTTATGCTTAGTCAGATTCTCGACAACATCGATTGCACCCTGCCAGAAGCCGATGACGTTGGCTGGGGCGAAAACGGCCACATCATTCATTTTCTAACCCGCTGGGACGGCTTCCAGGAACTCCCACCCTTGTGGAACAATAACCACAGTGCAGAACTCGCGGATTATATTCGCCATTACAGCGCAGGCCCGCTGCGCGCAGAATTCCCGGTGCCACCCTCCCGCCAGATACCTGCAGTCCTGTTCGGCAAATTGGCGAACCTGCTCAGACGAGTGAAGCGATTGGAAAATAATCGCAGGACCATTAAGCAACAACTGCCCCGACTCACCGATTGTGCATTGAGCCACTTTCCCCTGTTAACAAACCCCACCAACGCAAAATGATTCGCAAATTGCAATTCCCGAGGGTATTTCTCCCCCTGTGCATTTGCAAATTGCAAATAAACACCACCCAAAAATATCGCAACCAACTGATATAACTAGTTTTTTATTCTCTGGCACGCCTCGTGCAAACAAGTGCTCAAATCGAAACACACACTTAACTGTGAGGCTGCAATGAAACCAAAAAAACTGATACCGGCGCTTCTACTGGCTAGCGCCCTTCCGACACTGGCAACGCCCTTTTCGTCCTGCCCAGACGAAGCCTTCCTGATTCAAGACAAATACGCCCAACTCTACGGCATTCAGCTGTCGACTGGCTTCTATCAGAATGTTGCACCAACCGAGTGGACGGACATGGAGCTGAATGCACTGGCGTTCAACACCCACGACCAATATCTGTATGCGTACAACGACAAACTGCGGGCCATTGTGAAAATCGACGCTGAATACCGCACTGAGCTGTTATTCCCCAGCGATTTACCGGATCACGACTTCATCGCTGGCGACATTGCTGTCGCAGAAAATGCTTATTACGTTTATCGCAAAGGCAGCGACAAGGGCCTTTACCGTATCAGTCTCGACCCCACGGCAGCCGATTTTTTAAAGGCATCGCAGGTTATCACCGGAAAAGCCTTCGAGCTGGATATTTTTGACCTGTCTTTCCACCCCTATGATGGAATGGCTTACACCGTCGACAAGGATGGTGATCTTTGGAAAATCAATGTGGCGACCGCAACGGCAATCAACGTTGGCAATACCGGCGTTAACGGCTACTTCGGTGGCACCTATTTCGATATCAACGGCAACCTTTACATTGCTAACAATAGCGATGGCTATATCTATCGCATCGACACTCAACAGCCCACCCCCAAAGCAGAACTTTTTTCCTATGGCCCGTCATCCAGCAACAACGATGGCGCCCGATGCCCACTTGCTCCGGTTAACGTCAGTGAAGTGCCCGACACAGACTTTGGCAGTGCGCCAGACAGCTACGGCACCTCATTCGCTAATAATGGCGCACGTCACGGGCGCGGTGACGGCACGCTGTACCTGGGTGAGGCTGTAAATTACGAACCTGACGCCTACCTGGAGGGCGGCGCGTCAGCCACCGAACAAAACGATGGTGTTGCCCTGATCAATAACATCGCCCCCTACCGCTATACGTACTTTGAGGTCACAGCTTCCGCCAAGGGCGAGCTGAACATCTGGGGAGACTGGAATCAGAACGGTGTTTTCGATGACGACGAACAGGTCATCAGCGATAAGACCATTGATGCCGGTAAACACCTGATTCATTTCAAAGCACCCAAAGAAACACTGCTTGGCGAGACCTGGCTTCGGGTTAGATTGAGCTCACCCGACCACGTGACCGCGACGGGTGGTGTCGCAGACGGGGAAGTGGAAGATTACAAAGTGACGGTAGAGGCTGCAGACACGCTGACGACCTTTTACCCGGGCGCCAATCGCTACGCAACACTCGCGTTTGAAGACAACTGGCCGCTCACCGGTGACTACGACATGAATGATGTCGTTATTAAATACAACATCAAGACTGTCACTGTTGCGGATAATATCGCCAGCATCAAAATCAGCGGCCATGTGGCTGCCATGGGGGCGAGCTACCACAACGGTTTTGCATTCCGCATTCCGGGCCTGCCTACCAGTGGAATTAATTCGCTCGCTACCACATTGACCGTGAACGGCTTCCTGCAGCCCTACTCCCCGGTAGAGCCGGAACGCCGAGATGCCACCGTGATTATTGCGCAGGATTTGCAAGACTACGTAACGTCTGGTGAAGCCTGTAAATACTACCGCACCGAAGATGGCTGTGGCTCCGGGATTCAAATGAGCTTCGAAATTAACATCCCTGTCAGCGGAGCCATTAAGGCCGATGACATCGATGAATTCCCCTTTGACCCCTTTTTGTTCGCGACCGAAGGCTATGAGAGAAACTACGTTTTCGGAGAGGCTCCTGGACGCCGCTTTGAGATTCACCTGAAAGACAAAGCTCCAACTGAAGCCTTTCAACAAAACTTCTTTGGGCGCGGCGACGACGCCTCTGATCCGGCTCGCGACGAGTACTTCGTCAACGAAAACGGTATGCCCTGGGCGTTGAATATCCCCTACGACTGGAACCATCCCCTTGAATACATGGACATCAAGTGGGCCTATCCACAATTCCATGAACACGTAACCAGCAGCGGCACCAGCAATAAAGGTTGGTACAAGAAAAGCAACGCTCGCTCAAAAAATATCTTCCGCAAGTAAAAAGGACATGACAATGAAAACTCAACATTTAATGATTAGCTCACTAACCCTGATATTGGCAGCCTGCGGTGGCGGTGGCGGCGGCGGCGGAGAAGCCAGTGCCCCCGCGGCTGAGCAGCCGACAGTCACAACCACCGTAGTTGAGGAAACGCCGACAATACCCAAAGAGGCGGCCACGACAGCTGAGCTTGTCGTCCCCTCAAATTACAACCTCGAACAGGACTACGACCTTACCGTTACAGCCAGCACCAGCTCTTTTGGCGCCAGCTCAGCACATTTGTCGATCTGCACTGACTATACAGAGGAAAACGGCGAAATCGCCGTAGACTTCTCAAGCTGCCTGGTTAAAACCAACATCGCACCTGACGTAACAGCAACAGTGGCCGTACCCGGTGACGTTGAATCGCTGGTGGCAGTTATCCTTCTCCTTGACACCCCCGCTGAACCTATCTATCGCACCAGACAAAGTAGCGGAGAACCCGCACAGAGCTGGATTGTTGAATGATGATTCACGTCGTGATGGTGGAGCTTCCCGCGCAGTGCGCATCTCCACCGTCAGTTAATAGAATTAAACGACCATACACGCAACGCAACAAGTGTAAGACAGAGTAATGGAGTGACTGGTCATGACAACACGGCAACATCTGGCCCTGCTGCCACTGGCTTTTGCTTTCGCAGCCGTTGGCGGCAATGAAAATATCAACGATAAAGTTGACGTGAATTACGCTATCGACCAGACCCTTCCCTACACCTCCCCTGTCGACAACAGCCGCCTCAACGTGCAACCGAGGCTTGAGTACTCAACAGAGTCGACAATGACCGTTCTACCCGAGGGTGACCAAACGCCAGACCGGGTACTGGAAATCGTGATCAAGCAAAGACCCGACCAGGACAGCTACCTGTCTGTTTGTTCGGAATTTGAGCGACTCAGCAACGGATTTGAGGTGAACTATGACGGCTGTCTTCTAAATACATCGACCAGCGGTGTGGCTAATTATCGCCTGATGATCCCTGACGACACCGACCGCCTCATCGCCGTCAATTGGCGGTATACAGAAACACTCGAACCCCAGTATTCCGTGTGGGAACGTGCAACCGGGGCGTGGACCTTGATGATCGAATAGCAACTTAAATTGCATTTTGCAAAGCACCTTGCAAAAAGCAGCGCTACCAGGCCATGCCAGCCATTGAATTTAAAGGTTTTTTTCTGGCATCAATCTTGCTCTTGTTCTGGCAAGCAAACACATCAACCGCCTGATCAACAAGCTGCAGCTATGAGAGCAATACAGTGAAAACGAAATTACAATATCTTCTGAATCACCCCTTTATGCGCAACTTCAGCTGGATGGCTGCCGGCGAATTGGTGGTTCGTATATCACGCCTGGTCACCACGCTGATTCTGGCCCGCTTTCTGACGCAAGCAGACTACGGCCTCGCCGCCCTGGCCATCGCCAGCGCCGAGCTCGTTCGCATTCTTGCCAGTAATGGCATCGGCAACCTGATTGTAAAAACCACACCGGAACGTCTGGATTCCATTTGCAGCTCTGTGTTCTGGGCCAACTTGGGGGTGGGGCTGATCATGTTCGCCCTACAGTATTTTGGCGCTGGCTGGATAGGCACGTTTTATGACTCGCCCATGCTGACAGAGATGCTGACCGTGTTGGCGGTAACCCACCTGATTTACCCCTTTGCGATGGTGCAGTTCAACCTGCTGCAACGGGCCAGCCGGATGCGGGAAACCAGCCTGCTGATGGCAATGACTGTTGGCGCAGACAACCTGATCTCGGCAGCCTTGGTTATTGCAGGCTTTGGCGTATGGGGTGTGGTCTACGCCAAGATTGCGGCAGCCGTACTGTGGGTGGTCGGGCTGAACCTGCGTAAAACCTGGCTGCCAGCGCTACACTTCTCCCGTGAAGATCTGCGCACCATGCGCGACTACTCGCGTCATGTCATGTTTTCTGAAGTGCTGAAAAACGGCCGTAACCAGATAGACCTGCTCATTCTGGGACGGGTGCTTGGTGCCGAGGCCTTTGGGCTTTATGCCTTTGCCCGCAATGCTGGCCTGGGTATCAGCCTCTCAATTACCAACGGTTTCAATATGGCCCTGTTTCCGCGCCTCTGCGATGCCATGCGCGAGGGCAAAGATGTGGTAGCAACTTACGCCGAGAGCCTCAAGATGGGGATGTCCTTCATCGCACCAGCCCTGCTGGTGCAGGCACTCACCGCGCCGTTTTACGTCCCCATCGTCTTTGGCGAGCAATGGCGCGAAGCCAGCTGGCTTGTCACCTTGCTGTGCCTGTCAGCCCTGCCACGCATGCTGTTTGAGGCCACGAGTGTTTACTACCGAGCCAGCGACAGGATTGCCGCGGAAAGCCGCCTTGCCCTCGTGTTCACATTGGGCTTTAGCCTGATGATCGCCCTGACCGCGCAATGGGGTGCAAACACGGTAGCGCTGGCCATGATCGCTGCCTACAGCGCTGCCAGCACAGGTGCCATGATTGAGATCTGGACGGCCCGCAATCGCCAACTCGCCCTTGCCTGATTTAACTCTCCCTTGCGCCGGGTTTGCCGGCGCTTCCCTGTTTCTTTCACTGCCACAAAGCGTGCCCGCGGCACCCACGATTTCCGAAAGTCTCCACCGCCGCTCTTTCGATTTGCATTTTGCAAACCACCCCTTCAACGTGATTTGCAAAATGCAAATAGCACAGCAAACCCCGGCTTCAAAAAACTAAGAAAAATCATTTTTACCCTTATTTTTCAATAGCTTATAAATTTTTAACTGGTTTGGCACGGCGGCTGCAATTACCTCTGAAACTTAGGAGGAAACATCATGCAAACAATCGCCAACACACTGATTACTTCAATCGCCGCCCAGCTTAACGCGCTCTACAACGCGCCACTGGGAAGCTACCGCTACTTCATTGAGCGCGGCTACAAACGCGCTTACGACATTACCCTGTCACTTGCACTGCTCGCAGCACTGTCCCCCCTGCTGCTGATCACCGCGCTGGCCATTGTGATGGAAAGCCGGGGTGGCGTGTTCTTTCGCCAAGTTCGCGTAGGGCTGAACGGTGAAACTTTCAAAATGATCAAGTTCCGATCAATGAGCAATGACCCCAAGCTGCACGCCCAGGTCGCGGCCATGAAGAGTGATCGTGACGGCGTCTGCAAAAAGTTTGTTAACGACCCTCGCGTAACCCGCGTCGGCAATTTCATCCGCAAATTCTCGATCGATGAGTTACCGCAGCTGATCAACGTACTGAAAGGCGAGATGTCACTGATCGGACCGCGCCCGGCCCTGATCAGTGAAGTTGAGCAGTACAGCGACTACGACCGCAAGCGTCTTGAGGGTTTACCCGGCATTTCAGGCCTGTGGCAGGTGTCCGGTCGCGCTGATCTCGATTTCGAACAGCAAGTGGAACTGGACATCCGATACAACCAGCAACGCAACCTTTGGATGGACCTGTACATCACGATCATGACCGTTCCTGCCGTCCTGATGGGCAAAGGCGCTTACTAACAAGACTGTTTATTAACCGATAGAACCAAAACCGGAGACATAGCCATGAACTTCTACGACACAGACACTAAGACCCGTAAAACCGACACCCCCTTCAGCAAGCGCCCGGCAGTGAGTGTTGTCATCCCGATGTACAACGCCGCCAAATACCTTAATGAGTGCGTTGATTCAGTTCTGGCTCAAACCTACAAAGACTTCGAAATCATCGCAGTCGATGACGGTTCTCCCGACAACTGTGCTGCCATCATCGAGAGCTACGACGATCCGCGTATCCGCCTGGTGCGGCAACAGAATCGCGGTCTCGCAGGAGCCCGCAACACCGGAATTCGCCAGTCGCGCGGTCGCTATGTCGCGTTTCTTGACTCCGATGATAGCTGGCACCCTGAAAAGCTGGAGCGCCACGTCGGTCACCTCGACCACCGTAAAGATGTTGGCGTAAGCTACAGCGCCTCTGCTTTTATCAGTGAGGACAGCCAACCTCTGGGCCTGTTTCAGACGCCCAAAACCCGCGCTGTCAAAGCCCAGGATATTTTCTGCCGAAACCCGGTCGGCAACGGTTCTGCACCGGTGATTCGCCGTGAAGTACTCGACGCGATTAAATTTATTCGCCCCGAAACCAGCGGTCACTACGGCCACCAGTATTTCGACGAGACCTTCCGTCAGTCTGAAGATGTAGAGTGCTGGCTCCGGATAGCTCTGTCGACTCAGTGGAAGTTTGAAGGGCTAAGTGCCGCGCTGACCAACTATCGCGTCAACGGAGAGGGCCTGTCAGCAAACTGGAAGAACCAGCTGGCCTCCTGGGAGCGCTCGGTTAGCAACAACGCACGCATCAACGTAGATTTCATCGTCAAGTGGGAAAACTTGGCTCGCGCCTATCAGTACCGATATTTGGCCCGTCGCGCTGTTCAGTCTCGCGATGCGCAAGCTGCCGCCGAACTGTTAAAACGCGCATTAAACTCAGACGCCAGCATTGTGCTGCGTGAATTCGGGCGCACCACGGCAACTCTGGGCGCGGCAGTCCTGCTCAACGTTTTGCGTCCACAGCGCTACGACAACCTTGAGAGACAGGTCGTTGGCCTGCTGGCGGCATAACCATGCATACCAAACTTGTGGTACGACGCAAGCGTTCATGGCCAGACCTCAATGCGTCGGCACTTATGATGCCGATAATCGTTACTTTGCTTGTCTTTATGGTTGCGCTGGCAGTTCAGCAATCCAAGGGAATAAGCCTGGAGATGCTGACCGAGGACGCAAGCTCGCTCCAAGGAAACGCCTGGTTTTTAGGGTTAATCTCTACCGCGGGAATTTGCCTGCTGGCCGCAGCGGCGGGCATCGCATTTTTCGCAGGCAATTTCCGCAAGAAGATTCACGGTGGGCCGAGAAAAAACAGTGCTCTTATGTGGCTATCAGTTTGCAGCCTTATGCTACTTGCCGACGACTCACTGATGATTCACGAAACCGTTGCCCAAACGCTGCCCATCATTCCAGAGGCGGTCATTCAGGCAATAGTGGGCCTGATAATAATCGCAACACTACTGGTGTTTTTCCGCGCGATAGGCCCATCGTTTATTTACGCAGCACCGGCACTGGTCGCCTGGACCGTATCGGTTAGCGCCGATATGCTGTCAAGCGAATCAATGCCTGCCATTCTTCTGATTGAGGACGGAAGCAAGTTTCTCGGTATCATTTTGTGGTTCGCCTTTATCCTCGATCTGGCCAATCGCTATTTTGTCGATGTGATTTCGGCCCGCTCGATAACAGCACAGGCGGCAAAACGCTATTAGACAAGAAAAGAAACCCTTCGGTAGCTGCAGTGACACTCACCTGCAGCTACCTGATGTTACGAGCAACAGCTTAGCGCTACGCCGAACGACGAAACATCAAGCCACACCGAGCAAACCAGAAAGCCACCTCCCATTTGATTCGTCTTAGCGGTAGCATCCAGGTTCTCTGTTCAGCTAACAGACGTCGAGCTACAGGAAACTTTCGGGCCCTGATATTCAATTGAGCCAAATGCAGAAGATGGTTGGCCGTCAACTTGAGCATAAGCTCCCGACGTGGATCACCGGATGATTCGGCATAGTTTTTCAAACGCAAACTGAAAGGACATTCGCATTCCGGAACGTGCATAACGGAAGCTCTATTTTCAGCCTCAATTAGATAATGCATGCAAACACGGCGGCTGTAGGCAAAGGAATACCGCTGCCCCACGCGAATCCAGACATCCTGATCCTCACCAATTTTTTCCCTTGGCGGAAACCCCCCTACCTCATTCAACACCCGCTTGGGTATGCAGGTTGCCGATGTCATCGCGGGCAGTTCCCCGGTCGCTGCGGCTTCAAAGTAGTCGTATAGAAAACGCGTCTGCTTTTGGTAGCGGGCTGGAAAGTGCGGCTGAATAGGCGTGATGCTACCCGCTGGAGTGAAATGTGCAAAGGCCGTTGAAAAGCCACCTGCCTCGGGAAAATCCTTGATCAACTGGGCCATTTCGGCCAGAAGTTCGGGCAACCAAAGGTCATCACCATCCAGAAAGGCAACGTAATCGCTTGAACTGGCGGCAATGCCAGTATTGCGCGCAACCGAGACACCGCCGTTAACCTGCCGGATCAACTTTAATCCTGGAAAACCCTCCTGAATCAAAGTCTCAACACGGTCCGCTCCCTGATCAGTCGAACCATCGTCAACCACAATCACTTCTTTGGGCGGCAGTGTCTGCGCGCGAACAGAGTTAAGCGTGTCCACGATGTGGGCAGCCTTGTTATAAAGGGGAACAATGACTGAAAATTCAGGTATTGTCACAGCGCCTCCCAGTTCTTTAATGCCTCATCGCGCGCCGCTGCTATTGGCAGTGTCGGCTGGCGATAGCTGCCCCCCAAGATTTCGCCCCCCACCTGCGCAAGGTCATCGGGATCGAAATTTGTACTGTCAAACGCATACCGCGTATCGTGCCCGCTGTCACGACACCAGTTTTCACATTTAGGGTGATAATTGAGACTGAGATAGGGAGTTTGGGTCAGGAACGAAAATATAGCGGCATGTAAACGCATTGCAACCATCATTCGAGTTTGGCTTATTGCGGCTATGCAATGATAAGGGTTGGCGTGGTAAGAGATATGCTCGACCGGAACGCCATCCAACATTGTGCGAAACTCCCGGTGCACCTGTTCGTCACCCAGGTTGGGGTGACCATTAAAATCAAACAAGCGGATCTCGGCACCGGTCTCCTGATGCCAGCGTTTTACCGCCACGGCCAATTTCTGCAAACGCTTGTTTTCAGATTCGCTATCATTCGCAAACCGCTCTTTCGGGCACAAGGCAAAGCCAATAGCATTGTCCCGCTCTCTGGCAAGTGATGCCTGAAAGGCTTCACTATCGACTAATCCGGGAGCCAAATCGTAGGTCAGTGCAACACGAGCATTCGGCGCGATACTGCGGGCTATATCGAAGCTCTCTTTATCGCGCACTCCCGTAAACGCTACTTCATTGAGAAAGGCGGCGCATTGCTGCTCTGCTTCCGTATCAACAAAGGGGCCCAAACCTACACCAACTGCACGATGCTCGGCATCGCCAGCCAGTTTTAAGTAATGGCGTTTCTGGGCAATATCCTTGGCGGTGTGAAACACCGAGCCTCCACCGATCAAAATATGACGACTGCGCCAGGCAGCAACATATTTAAGGATACGATCCTGTGCCCGAAAGCGCTGCTGCCGACTTTGAACGGGAGTACATTGCAACCACTGACTCACGCCACTACCCACAGGACAAGTCGCTGCTAGCGCAGCTGCAGAAAACAGCTTTTTCGCGCCCTCCGCCGTCGCCGCCATCAACATATCATCGCCGGTGTTGAGCATGCCGTAGTAGCCGACCAACAGGGCATCATATTTTTTTGGCATTATAAGACTTCTCTACTATGTCATTGCGAAAAGCCGCACCGATAATGACCAGCGCAGGCCAGAAAAGGTAGGCAAGAATTTCCAGGTTTTCACCGAAACTGAACATAATCAAAATCAGCATACAGGCCAGGCCTGCACGCGACGTGACACAACGCTGCGCCTGAATAAAGAGCGCGACCAGCGTCACCGCCATAGGCAAAAACAAAGCAACGAAACCTACCGCCCCTTTAACAAACAACAAGCCATACCAGCTGTGATGCGAGCCGATTGGCATATACTCCACCAAATGCGGACCACGCTCTACCACGCCATGCCCCCAGACAGGCGCCTCATCGCGCCAGCGCTGAATGGCAATTCTCGCCAGAGCAGCCCTGACCCGACTGGATCCAGCCCGTGCCTGCTTGAACTCGGTCACCGTGATATCCGCCAGTTCCAACAAATTCGTGAAGGCCACGCCCACGCCGGCCATTCCCACGCCACCGGTCATCCATAAAACCGGATTGTTCAGGCGCGAGACAAAATACACGGCAGGTGAAACAAACAGCATGGCGACAAGGCCCGCTCGTGACTGACACATCAACACCATTGCAATACTGCCGACAATGCCACACCAGCGCCAGAACTTCTCCCGCTCCTGCAAGGCAAAAACCAGATAGAAGTTAGCCAACAATCCAGCCGCTGGTGCCCAGGGCGTAAAAAAACGCCAGCGCGGCCCATGAGACTCGGGGTTAATGCCATAGAGCTGAAACTCAAAAAACTCCGGCCCCGGACCGCCAATCGCTTTCAGTGGCGAGACAAATATTTTGCCGGGCAAACCGATATAGTAGGCACCGACGAAAATCGGAATCAGAATCAGGGTGTGCAGACAGATAATGCAGCATGCCCGGTAAATCAATTCGGGACGAACCGGCAGCGTTGCGCCGACCATGACAAAGACCGCCAGCAGAGCCCAGCCCTTTGCCCAACCAATACTGGATTTTATAATTGCGGGAAGTCCCAGCTGGAAGTCGACGTGACCGGCGATCAGCGCCACCTCCATCACCACCATGCCGGCGATCCACAGCCAGGCAATCGCGGGTATCTCCAGCTGAAAAGATTTTATCCGCAACGGCTCGGGCAGCCACAGGTTGTAGGCCCAGTATAAAATCAGGATCCAGCCCAATACCGGCGCAACGATGTAGACTGCGCCGATAACATAAAACGGATAGGTGAGTATTAAAGCGTACCAAATCCACTTTTCGATAATATTTTCTGGATTAATTGTTTGCGCTTCCATAGCAGAAAGAGTCCAAACATAGTCATCATACTACCGAGTACCCCGCCGATAATCGCCAGCGGCTTATTCGGTGAAACGGGCTTGGTCGGAAGCGAAGGCGCGGCCAATACCTGTACCAGCGGGTAGGACGCGAAAACGTCGGTTTTGCTGGTATCTATCTGGGTGACGGCAGACGTATACACAGCCTCGGCAATTTCGTAGTTGCGTTCAAGGTTTTCCAGTTCAGCAGCCTCACGGGCATAACGCTTGAGGTTGTCGACGTGACGATCAATGGCTTTGCCCAGCTGATCAATCTTATCGTTCAGGCCTTTGGCTTTTGCAAAGTTTACGAGCAGGTCCTGAAACAGGGTTCCACGCTCGTTGGAACTACTGATATTAATCAGACGCAGTATATTGAGATCCTGCTCGCCGATAAGCTCCAGGCTGCGCTGGCGCATTGCGTCCAGTGTGGACTCTTGCTTTGCCTCCTCCTTCACGATGGCAGGGTGCGCTCCTCCCCACTTTGAACGGTAGACGGCGAGATTCGCACTGGCTTCCTGATAATCGTCAAGATTACGTGAAAACTGGGCATCGGCTTGCAGCATAAAGGCATTCGCCGCCATCCGCGGGGTGATCCCAAGATTCATTGATAACTGTTGTACATAGCCGGAGATATTGTCTCGCTCACCGCTAGTCCTGACTTGCTCTTCCTTCAGGCGCTCCAGACGCATAGTCAGCTCTTCATACTGTCGCGCTGACACGTACTGTGAGTTCTGCTTATGCTCAAGCAAAGCATCCTGAGCATCGTCCAATCTTTGCTGGTAGACCGATAGCGCACGACGGATACCCTCTTCACGTCGAGCCATTTCATCTTTGCGCAGCTCTTCAATACGACTGTCGAAAGCTTCAACCAGCGCTTGAGCTTTGTTGCGTGCGGCTTCAGGCGAGCCGGCCTTATTCTCAACATGGATTATCGCCGTTTGATCGACCAGCTTGACCGTGGGTTTGCCAAAATCTTGAATTTCAATATCCAAGACGTCAGCCGCACGGCGAACAACCAGATCGGAAACCAGTATCTCTTTATAGTTCACCCGAGGATTAATACCGCTGTTACCGAACGGGGAACTACTACTGGTGCTCGCCTCCCCAATGCTTTGCAGGTTAACTTTGGTATTCACCCCTTTACCGGGCAGCACGAAGGAGAATTTGCTGCTGTAAGTCGGTGAAGAGAGCACGTAGGCTGCCACCATCGCCCAGATCAGCATAAACCCCGCGAGGCCAACAAAGATGTAGCGCGCCCACCGGGGCTTGTCCACGGGGCGACGGTAGGGAACCGGCGCCAGCTCGTCGGGAATCGGCGTGTAATCTGACATCTCGAGTCCCCTTAGCGCAGCAGTTTGATTGGGCTGACGATATCGATAACCGTGCGCGCTATGTCGCGAATGTTCGTTACCGAAGAGTCATAGCAGGCCACAGAGTCATTGGGCTGCAAGTATGGGTTAAAGCTATCGCGCTCAGGATTGCGCATCAACTCTTCAATACTGCGTTCCACCACTTCTGACTGACCAGTAATCGGATTTTCACTGACAAGTACCGCAAATCGCGAGGCATTAGTCAATTGTGTGCCACCCGCGCAGTTACCGGACACCACCGCCTGCAGCAGTCGGGTCCCGTAAGGCATGCTCGTCGCGTAGTTGCCCACCGCAGCCGCCGCATTATCTTTACCGGAAGCCAGGTTGGAAATAAACACCCGAATACCTTTTGGGGTTATCTGTGAAGGCCGGGCCAGCTCTCGCTGGAAGCAACCCGCCGTCGGTACAACCACCTTGTCACCAGCAATCAAGGGCACATCCCCGGTTTCGGCTCCGGTAAAAATGCCACTCAGATCAATTTCCTGATGCCAGCCGTCGCGAATCAACACAACCTTATCGATGCGAGCATCCGGACGTACGCCGGCGGCTGCGCGAATAGCTTCGCTCAGATAGCGGCGGGTCGGATAGTCTCCTGCGATACGCGTTTTGGACTCTTCGATTTGCTCCGGCAGACGCTCGTTAATCAATATCCGGCCCGGATTAAAGACTGCACCACTGACAGAAACCATCACCGGCGCCCACTGGAGTGGGCGAACACTGATGCGCAGGTTATGAGCCAAAAAGAAGTTCTCCCGAACCAGCAGCAGTTCCAAGCGGTTTTCGATCTCCTCGGTGTCCAGACCTGAAACGGTAATCGGCGGCAGGTATGGCAGCTCCAGCGTCCCATCGTGGTTGACCACATACTGTCCGGAGAACTCTTCACCTTCATGGATGAGCACCTCAATACGATCGCCGGGGGACAGCGGCAGCAAGCGTCGGTTCATCCCGGTGTCGGAGCGCTTGGCACCTGCGCTTCGAAGCTGCACCGGCAGGGGTTGATCTACCCAAAAATTACGCTGCGTATTGCTAAAGCCTGACACACCACCCAGACATTCATCGTTGCGCGCCAGGCTCTGATTGCGTGCCAGAATCTCGTTAGCCGCGTCGGCCCGTGCGTCAACGCTGGATTGTTCGCGTTTCGCAGGTACATAAAAATCCCGTTTCACGCCGGCTTCCGGGTTTTTCACTCCGCTGTGTACCGCACAGCCACTCATCACAATAATGGATGAGGCGACCAGTAGAGTTCGAGAAGCGCCTTTGATGACCTGGTTAATGCTCATTGTCTTGTCCCGAGTAGGTAAATGTGGAGGCATTTCGCATCCACCTTTGTAGTTTCTATATGGACTAATGCACAGGCGATGCCAACCCGAGAAATCTCTTATTAGTTATTTAAAATCATATACTTGAGATAAAGCCCGGCATACCGGGCAGGAGTTATTGAAGGAAGTTTTGCATTTTGCAATCAGCGCTTTTCGCATTTTGCAAAGCTTTTCGCAATCTTAGCGCGGCGCGGCTCTGCGAATTCTCAAAAGGAACAGCGGATTGCCAATAACATAGCGCTTCCACATACGGCCAGGTTCCTGCAGCAGACGCCAGATCCACTCCAGCCCCAATTCACGCAGCCATACTGGCGCCCGAGACACCTTTTCGGCGTAGAAGTCGAACAAGCCACCTACAGCCATCACGACCGGCACGTCGAGACGATGGCGGTTAGCAGCAACCCAGCGCTCTTGCAGGGGCTGCCCCATACCTACCAACAGCACATCCGGCTTCGCCTCATTAATCTGTGCGATAACATCATCGCAATTGGCCTGATTGAAAAATCCGTTGCGAGTACCCGCCACGCGCAGGCTTGGTACACGCGAGCGCAGGTTGCCAGCGGCGGTTTCAGCAATCCCCTCTTCTCCCCCCAGCAAGTACACCGAACCACCGCTATTCCCGAGAGCTTCGCAAAGCAGCGGCAGCATGTCGGTCCCGTTTACATTGCCCTTGCGGCGGATTCCGTCACGGCGACACGCCACTTCAATTCCCGAACCATCGGGCAAAAGCACATCGACATCATTCAAAATCTTTCGAAAAGCAGCGTCTTCATAGCTGAGATTGAGCGTGTGCGCGTTGGCGAAGAAAATTGTTCTCTGCGATTTGCTCTCGATGGCGCGACCGATATCAGTCAGCGAGTCGGTCATCGACCAGTTATCGATGCGTACGCCAAGCACTTCAAACTGGGCAACGTCACGCAGCACCTGTCCACCACGGTACAAAACACTGGCCAGCACGCTGCGCACAACAATTTTCAAGCGAGCGGCCAGTCCGCAGTTTTCCAGATATTCCAGGTTACATTCCTGCTCGGTGAGAAAATCGAGCCCGGTATGACGACGCAGTTCAAACAGGCTGAAAACACCCGGCGTAGCGGCGAAATGCATATCGGCGAAGGCGATGTCATTCGCATCGGCGATTTCGTCAGCCGCTACCAGCCGCGAACCGACAAGTGCGATACGACCCTTCACTACCTCAAGCAGCAATGGTGCTTTACGTTCAGTGCCGTCGCGATAAACCCGCAAACTGCGCACTTTGTAGAGCCCCAGGTGGTACGCTTTGTCTTCGAGGTAAACAGACAGTCCGAGCGCCTGAAGCAGCACCCGGGCCAGTAAAACTGGCCCTGTAAATACCAGCAACAGACTCGCGATAACTCTATCGCTGACCGGAACGTTGTTTTTGTTAGTTGCTTTCATCGCCATTCTCCTTTCAGTTACAGGAGCTATTGCGACGAACATGCCAACCCGAAAAATCAACCTAACATGTTGTTTTTGTTATACTTTCAAGAAACTCCACACTCACACCCGGGCAATCATTCGCAAATTGCAACGCAGGTTGAGTCGCGAGATGACCTACTTCCCAAGCTTTCAGCTCAAGGGGGATTTACTGAGTCGTGAAGAGAATGACAGCACGGGCTGCGACGCCATCAACCTGCCGCCGCAACCGCGCTCTGGTTGCAGTAGTGGTCAAGCATGTCTGACAGGCTATCGCGAGTAAACGGCTTGGGCAGCATATTATCGAAGCCCGCCTCCGTGGCCTGGGCTTTGGCAGCAGTGGTGACATCCGCAGACACCGCTATGATGACCGACGCCAGACTTTCCTTGCGCAAGCCTGAAGCTGCAGTAAAGCCATCCATTACCGGCATATGAATATCGAGCAACGCGATATCAAAATGTTCTTCCCGGGCCTTCTCAAGCGCAAGCTGGCCATTTTCAACAACGGTCAGATCATGGTACCCGAGTTGATTTAACATGGCTTTTGCAACCAGCTGGTTTGCAACGACGTCTTCAGCAAGAAGGATCTTCTGTTCTCTGCGCAGTCCTTTATCGCTCTGCGGAGCGGCCGCATTGGAGCGATGACGGAGCAGATCGAGCAAGCGCCTCGGACTGAGAATCTTGCTTTCAGGATAGGCACAGCGCGGCGAAACCGCCGATCCGGCTAATTGCAGCGCAAAGCCAGCATGCCCGTCAATCTCGTGCGACTTGAAGCAGAAACCGTAGACATGAGCCACATTTTTAACGTAGTCCAAGGCATGATCATCGAGATTGTAGGCGTGAATAGTGTCCCCGGACTGAGAGGCGATTACCGTTCGGGTCGGCAGTTCACAGTGAAATACGGCACCCACCCCCTGAGTGCTTTCAGCCCATATTCGGCCTCCAATATGATCGACAATTTGCTTGCAGATCGAGAGGCCAAGGCCCGTTCCGCCAAACTGGCGTGTAATGGAAGGGTCAGCCTGACTGAAAGCATCGAACAGGTTAGTCAGTTTCTCCGGCGCTATGCCGATACCGCTATCCTCGACACGTAGTTTAAGCAACCGTTCATCTCCCTGTCGTTCCTCATCTAGAGATATCTGGACTTCACCTTGTTCAGTAAATTTTATCGCGTTGGATAACAGGTTAAGCAGGATTTGTCGTATTCGATGCGCGTCGCCTATATGTTCGCGGCTTAGTTCTGCGCCTACTTCCAACGTCAGCCTAAGGTTTTTCTCCATAACACTGTTCGCCATAACGTCGACACATTCTTCAGCGAGAGAACAGAGATCAAAGGGTTTCCTCTCAAGCTCCATTTCACCTGAGTCAAGCTTCGCCAGATCAAGGATATCGTTAACCAGCGCCAACAGCGCCTTCCCGCCATTAAGCAAGGTATCCACGTAGGCGGATTGCTCGCCATCGAGAGTGGTGTGCCTCAGCACATTACTCATACCAATGATCGCATTGAGCGGAGTGCGAATCTCGTGCGACATATTGGCAACAAACTGGGTTCGAGCCTCAGACAACTGCTCGGCCTTCTCTTTCGCCTGCATCATCGCCTGCGTTGCGTGCCAGCGTTCGTCTATATCAATCAGCGCACCGGTATAGGCGAGATTCCCCTGCGACCCATTGTTGGAAAGGATGACCTCGACATGGCGCCACCCGCCGTCCCGACTGATCACTCGCATTTCCCGCCTGATTTGCCCCGGTTGATGATGTATCTGTTTACGCATACCTTCGAGCAACTCTGCATCGTCACAATGAACAAATTCGGTAAGCTCTATGAATTCGCCGGCGCCGAGTTCATGGCCGGTCATGCCGCTCCAGGCTGGGTTGACGTAGCGAATTTGCAGTGAAGAATCGCAGTAGAATATGGCTTCGCTGACTGTGTCCAGTATGCTCCGAAAGTGTTGTTCACTTTCGCGTAAACGTTGTTCTGTATTTTTTCGCTCGGTAATAACGCGTTCAATCGCTATAAAATTGCGGATAGTTCCATTGTCGTCAAATACGGGGGTGCAATCGACACCGACCCAATAAGGAATGCCGTCCTTGTTGTAGTTAATCACCTCAACATTAAAACCCTCGCCCTTACTCACCCCCTCACGCATCACCGCAATAGTTTCAGTCGAGGTTTCTGGGCCCTGCAAAAGATCACCCGGTGACTTTCTCAATACCTCCTCAGATGTATACCCTGTTTCTTTCTCAAAGCTGCCGTTAACCCATTCAATACAGCCAAGAGCATCAGTAATGATGACAATATTGTCGGTCCGGCTTGCAACCAGTGACAACTTGCGCTCATTTTCCCTGACAATTTCAAGTTCTGATAAAGCACTGCGGTAGGCGGTAACATCGGTCAGAGAGCCATACCAACTGCCGCCCGAATAGGTCGCTTTCATATTGAAAATAAGCTTTAGTCCTTTCCGGTCGAGCAGACAGACCTCATCGGTGTAAGCATCCTGTGCCGCTTGATCAGGAAGCAGTAGCGGCGCCCCAGACTCACAAAAGAAGTCCGTGAGTTTTTTACCCACCGACTCCTTGATGTTCCACCCAAGAAGCCGTTCCCATGCCTCGTTTACCAGAAGGATTTTACCGGAGCTGTCGCATCTAAAGACAATATCTTCCAGCAATGACGTGAGTGTGGAAAACTCCTTCTCGCGCAGATGAAGTGCTTCGAACATTTTCGCCTGAATCTGAAGCTGCAATTCCTGATCTGTGGCCGCCACAACAGTGCCCTCCCTAATTAGGCCGCTTTCAACACGCGGGATGTCGCGACTTCACCATAGAGCGGAAATACTGTGTCACAATAAAATTCCTGCTCAAATACCGTTCTTCCCGAGGTACAGTCGCTAAGCACCATGACTTTGAAACCGAGTTCCGCCGCATGGCGCCCGGTCGAATCAATACATATGGAGGTCACAGTGCCGGCCAACACAATCCGCTCGATACCGTTATCGCGCAACATTTCCTCAAGGTCCGTATTGGAGAAGGCATTTAGGCCCCGTTTACCGGGCACCTCGCGAATAATGGACTCATAGGGCTTAAGTTCCGCAATGGTTTCAGCCCCCCGAGACCCGGCTTTAAAAGCGCCGACCTGTCGAATCGTCTGCAGAATTCCCACGGGCTCCGTCAATTCATCGTAATTTGGGGTGAAGTGAATCGGGGTAGCCACTACTAAGCCAAAATCCCTGCCGCGCTCATCCAGCAAAGACAAGGTATTCGCCAGGACACCGCTTACCCGAGATGACTCCTCAATGACTGAGTGCAGAATCCCATCTTCCGCAAAGTAGTCATTTTGGAAACCAATAAGTATCAAAGCTGTTTTCGAAAGGTCGTTCATCGGTTTAACTCCGCTTACATTTCATCTTCAAAGTGCTTGAATCCTAAAATGCAAAGGCCATACCAAATTCAACTAGAAACTTATGTCTTTGTTTTTAATATGTTTTTTTATTTCCCTTCACAAAACCGCAACGTTTTTCGCATTTTGAAAACCAATATGAAAGGCAATATGCATTGCAATTGCTTCGTTCAGCGATCTACATAGACCAATGCGATACGGTGCGCTGCCATCAATCTTTAAAATTATCTTTTTTTACAATCAGTTACCTGTTTTCCCAGACGATTTACCCATCGTGGCCCGATAGTTGCGAGGAAGCTACCAACGCAGTATTCACGTTTGGAGTAATGACATGAACCACCCAAAAATGCCCGGCACCTCAAACTTGCCCATGCAGGCAATCATCACAGAGGCCATAGCTGAGCGGCATTGTTACCTCGTTTACCAGCCGCAATTTGGGCTTGGCGACGGTGAGCTCAAAGGGTTTGAGGCTCTTGTCCGCTGCCAGTCACCGCACTTCGGCCTGATCTCACCCGCCGACTTCATTCCCTTTGCTGAAGAAAGTGGAGATATTGTGGAGCTGGGGCGCTGGATTACGCGGCAAGCCATTCATGATCTGGCAAAAATGAGAAAGCATTCTGGGATGCCTCTCTATATGTCAATAAACGTATCTCCACGGCAAGTTCAGGCCGGCGACATTTATGAGACATTTATGAAAGCCCTTATGGACCTGAATGTACCCCCACAAGCCGTCAAACTGGAGTTGACCGAAACGGCGCTGATTCAAAATCCAGGGCTTATCGCGCGAACGTTCAAGGCGTTTCAGGGAGACGGAATAAAAATTTGGCTGGACGACTTTGGTACGGGCTTCGCTTCTCTCAATTTGCTGCGCGAATTCAAGATTGACGGACTAAAAATCGACAAAAGTTTTGTCGATGGGCTCCACAGCAGCGAAGACGACTTTACAATTTGCAGCGCGATTCTGGCAATGGCGCAAAGGCTAGGGCTAAGCACGGTAGCCGAGGGCGTAGAATCAGACCCACAGCTGCAAATACTCTCTCAGCTAGGTTGCGATAGCGTTCAGGGCTATCTGACCGGCAAACCAGCCACTCTCGAAGACTGCAGCCAATTCTGGAACCCTGCCAGCAAAAAGCAGTGCGCTTAGGGTTGCAGTTCGTCAATCGCTACCTGCGTTTTTTCGGCGCAGACAACTAATTGCGGTAACAACTCGGTGACGCGATCAAGCGCATTATCGGAACACGCCTTTTCCAACGAGGCAGCGAGCGCCTGAATGTGTGTAGCACCGCAGTAACCCGCGCTGCTTTTGCAGCGATGAGCATATTCCCGGAGATGACCTAATTCCGCTGCGGTTGGAGTAGCTGAACCATCAAACGATTGCAATTGCGCCACAAAGCCCGTCAATTCCGCCTCAAAGGCTTTTAGAATGATCTCGACGGCCTCGTCAGAAGTATCCTGTCGAAGTTGCTCTAATAACGACCTGTCTATAAAGTCACCCACCTCAGTTTCACTGTGCGGGTCAGCACCCTCACTCTGCTCAGAAGCTCCGTATATCCAGTGAGACAGGATGGAGGACAATTTTCTCCGATTGACTGGCTTGCCCATAAAATCATTCATTCCCGCATCCAGGCAGCGATCAACATCGCTACCAAACACGTTAGCTGTAAGCGCAATAATAGGAAGTTGTTCTTTACTGTGGGTTTTACGGATTTCCCGGGTTGCTGCCAAACCATCAACCACCGGCATTCGAAGGTCCATCAATACCGCCGCATAGTGATGCTGGGCAACGGCCGCAATGGCCTCACTTCCATTCTCCACAACATCGACGAGACAGCCTTCTTGTTGCAGCATCGCAGATGCAATCAGTTGATTGGCTTTACTGTCTTCTGCCAGCAGAATGCGACACCCCTCTAAAGCAGCATCCTCCGGCTCTCCCTGCGCCGTGTTGACGTCAGGTCCCGGGCCTTCAGCAGTCAGGGCGCCAATCAGCGCAGACCCGGTGAAAGGCCGCGCAATCACCCCTTTTACGCCCGCCTTTCGCGCTTCGATGGCCTCCTCGGAAAAGGCACTCTGTAAGCCCAAAATCAAACGTTCAGCTTCGACGCCACGCTCTGCCCACTGGGCAATAACCTGGTTCAGTTTCAGATTGGCCGGAACCTCTACGACCAACGGGACGGCGGTCGCCTTTGCTACCTCAATAGCGGGGCAGACTTTGCCACCTAGCAGCGTCAACTGTTCAGTCACATCTTCTGTAAATTTGGCATTGCAGCTTTCCACACCCACCAATGCAGGGATGCGCTGACCCGACGCCATGAAAGTCTCATGAGTATCCGTCAGGTCACAGGGAAGCAGCACCTGAAAACGACTCCCCTTGCCCAATTCACTGTCTACGGTAATGTGCCCACCCAGAGCGTCCAGCAGGCGTTTGCAAATTGCCAGCCCAAGACCCGTGCCACCAGCGGTCGTCTGGTCGCTACTATCAACCTGTCCAAACTCATCGAATATCTTGTCCTGCTGGCTGACGTCTATTCCCGCGCCGGAGTCTTGCACTACGATACGCAAATCAACGTGATCAGCCCCCGTCACACCTTCCTGCAGGTAGACACGAACGCTGACTCCTCCTTGTTGCGTAAACTTCATGGCGTTTTCAACAAGATTGCTTACGACCTGCCGTATCGCCACCGGATCTGACACAACGCTCAGAGGAACATCGGGCGCCACACAGCAACCAATGTGAATGTCCTTTGAACTATTGCGCACCGCAGCCGACTCTACGACTTGCTCTAACAGTCTTACCGGGTTAAAGGCTTGGGAATGGAGCTGATAAGTACCGGACTCAATTTTAGAGAAGCTCAATATGTCTTCAATAATATCCAGCAGATTACGGCCGGCATCATCGGCCGTCTGCACCAGAATACGCTGTTCATGCTCCAACCCGGCCTCTGAAAGCAGCTCAAGACAGCCAATGACGGCGCTGGCTGGCGTGCGTATTTCGTGACTCATATGCGCCAGAAAGCGGGATTTGGCTTCACTCGCAGCCTCTGCCGCTTCTTTGGCCCGTGTTAGAGCGGTCTCATTCGCTTTGCGCTCTGAAATATCACGAATAAATGCCGTAAAGAATGCGGTCTCGCCATTTATTTCTGCCGGCACCACCGTTAACTCACAGGGAAACAGCGAGCCGTCGCGGCGAATGGCCTCCACCTCAATCCGGTTATTGATCACAGGACCTTCGCCCGTTTTTAGATAATTATCCATCCCGGCATTATGGGCATCACGCATCGCGTGTGGAATCACCACGTCGGCCACAGATGTTCCGTGTACCTCATCACGCCGATACCCGAACATCGCTTCAGCCGACTGATTAAACTCAATAATATTTCCGTGGGTATCGATTGTTACCAGTGCATCCAGGCTTGACCGGTACAGCGAATCAAAAACAGCAGCCAGTCGATCCGTAGACCGCGAACTGAAACTGCCCTGCGACAGGTCGCAATAGATAGAAATCCGGGCTCCCGACTCTAAGGGCTCCAGTTGAACGTCCACTTCCTTACCGCTCATTAAGGCCGGCAGGCTTGTGGTGAGAAGCAAATGCTCAGCGTGGTCGCTCCCGACATCAGCGAGAAGGTGCGACAACCACCCTTCAATGACATCGGCACGATTAGAGACCGGCAATCTGTCATGCCAAGACAGTATTTTTCTTACCCGGCGATGTTGGTCCACCACACATTGGACGATAAGAGAACGGGTGGGCAGATCCATCAGATCAGCTCCCTGATGATCAGTTTGCATTGCATTGTGGTTTGCAATTTGCAAATCTCCATATAAACTTAGTCGTACAGCCTCAATATAGCTGCTTAGCGACTCGTCTGTGAACACAACCAGCTGATTTAACTGGTTTTTTCAAAAACAAGGCGAAATGGTTCGTAATTTGCAGTTTTGTTTAGGTGGTAAGCGAGGATCGAGCTTTCGCCACGAACAGTTTTACTACACTACGGGACGCAATGGGAATGACAAGCGAAAAGCTCCTGCTCGCAGACGATAGCCTGCCCAGTTTATTTGCCACCAAAGCCATGCTGGAAAAACTTGGGTATCACGTTACAACAGCAGAGAATGGCGACAAAGCCTTGGCTCTGGCCTGCGAGGCAGTCTATGACCTTATTCTGCTCGATGAGCATCTCCCCGGAAAACGTGGCAGCGAAGTCGCGCAATACCTGCGGCAAAACCAGACAATCAATTCCGACACCTATCTAATTTCGATTACCGGTGAAAGTGACATCCGTGAGAAAAGCAAGATTCTCGCGGCGGGTATCAACCAGTTGATAGAGAAACCCGTGTCTTTGAAAAAACTGCAAGGCGTCCTGAAGAGCAACTCAGCTGTTTTGGACAAGCAAACCATCGACACACTCACCGACGATCTTGGGCACGAGACTGCTAGGCGGCTTCTGGCGTTATTTGAGAAAGAATTGTCCGACTTATCAACCCGGCTTGATGAGGCCGACGACCTTGTCGCCGAGACCCTCGCGGCGAGCCATATCCTCAAGAACTCTGCAACACTCTACGGAGCGTTAGAACTGGCCGAGGTAGCGCGCGAGCTCAACGAAAACACAGACCTGACAACCGAAAATGCCACCTCTGCAGCTCAGCGCCTCCTCGCTCTGTGCCAAAGTACAGCAGACGGCGTAAGACAAATCTTGGCCACGGAGGCAAGTGAATGACCGATTCAGAAATCAAACCACTGGTATATGTTGTAGAAGACAGTGAGTCCAGCGGTGCGCTGTACTGCGGCTATTTGGAACAAGCGGGCTATAAAACAGAGCATTTCCTTGATGGACACTCGGCACTCGTTGCCATTAAAAACCGCATGCCGGCTGTGATTGTACAGGACGTTTGCCTGCCGGATATTACAGGGCTCGAAGTGCTTGAGTTTGTAAACCGACAGCCCTCGCCAGCCAACGTGGTCATCGTTACGGCAAACAGTACAATTGATACCGCCGTTGACGCCATGCGTCTGGGTGGTTTTGACTTTATCGAAAAACCCTTTCCGAAAGACCGTTTGTTGTCGGCGGTGAAAAGCGCACTGGACCAGAAACAAGATGAAATCGCTGCGCCAGCTGCCGCCGTCACATCTGTAGCGCCCCCAGATGTCGGCGACCATTCGGTAGCACAGTATTTTGTTGGCCAATCTCTGTCTATGTCCACCGTGTTCAGGCTTCTGGACAGCGCGGCCAAGAGCAAGGCCAGTGTTTTTGTTACGGGCGAGAGTGGAACCGGCAAGGAAGTCTGCGCACAGTCACTGCATAACGCCAGCGCCCGACGCTCAGGCCCCTTCATCGCAATCAACTGCGCAGCGATACCGGCCGAGCTGTTCGAATCCGAGATCTTTGGCCACGAGAAAGGTTCCTTCAGCGGTGCCGTCAATCAGCGCAAGGGTGCTGCTGAACAGGCCGATGGCGGCACACTGTTTCTCGACGAAATCTGCGAGATGGACTTGAACCTGCAAGCCAAACTATTGCGTTTTTTGCAAACCGGTACCTTCAGCCGCGTTGGTGGCCAGAAGGCCATGACCGCCGATGTCCGCATAGTTTGTGCTACAAACCGGGATCCCGCCAGAGAGGTCGGAGAAGGACGTTTTCGAGAAGACCTCTACTATCGTTTGAACGTTATTCCTGTCTCGCTGCCGCCGCTGCGTGATCGCGGCGACGACATTCTTTTGCTCGCCAATCATTTTCTTCAGGACAAATCTAAAGCGAACAACAAACAGTTCACCGGTTTTGCTGCTGACGCGATCAAAAAAATCACACACTATGACTGGCCCGGTAACATCCGGGAAATGCAAAATGTTATCGAGAACGCGGTAGTCATCAACGAAGGCACAGAAGTAACGGCGGATATGTTGCCGGTTTTTGGTGAAAGCCGTCCTCAGCCCCCTTCCGCTTCGACTCCCGCCCAGATCTCAACGGCCGCTGCGACGACGGCAGCGAGTGCGCCCCCAGTACCGAACGGAACTCAGGGCATAAGACCTCTTTGGCAGGTAGAAAAAGAAGCTATCGAGCAGGCTATTGAACAATGTGATGGCAATATTCCACTGGCGGCGGCTTGCCTTGGCGTCAGCGCATCAACCATCTATCGCAAACTCAAGGGCTGGAACTGATCAAGAGGATTCGCGCGCTTCCATAACTCGCTCTCGCAGGCGAACGTGCAAGCGATCGAAGCGGTCGTCGCTGTGCATTCGACGAGCCCGCTTTATGTGGCGCAGGGCTTCCTCAAGATGATTTTCTTTCTCAGCCTGTCGTGCCAAAAAGTAGAAATAGTAGGGATTCTTTTGACGGTAGTAAGCAATCACAGCGCTCAGCTCATCTGCGAGCTGCGCCCTACCCTGAGCCAAATAGAGCCGCTGCAAATTGCTGAGTGCCTGCAACTGCCTTTGATTGTACTCAATGGCAATTAGCCAGGACGCCTCCGCATGCTCGTCCAGCCCAACGCGGCGGTACAGCACGCCCAGATTCACCCAGATGTGTGCGGCTTTGGGTGATAGCCTCAAAGCACGACTTAGTTCCGCAAAAGCCAGCGGCAGATCATTATTTAACAGGGCTTCGGCACCGAGGTTGTTATGCCATTCTGCCAGAGCTTCGTCGTCGCTCAACACAAAGCGGCGCTCGTAATCCGAAGGGTTTCGCCGTGGCAACCAGTCCACTTCAAGCTGCTTGCCCTCTTGAAAGATGATAGCGTTTATATGCAGCGAAGCGACAACCGAGCTACCCTCGAGGTCCCACTCCGGAGCAGCCTCAACGCGTTGGAATCTGGCTTGGACACCCGCGTGCCGCATCAGACTGACCACCATCGCGCTGTAACTCAGACAATTGGCCTGTTCCTGGTGAAAGGCCACAGCAGCTGAGTAGTTGGCATCGCGTCGATACTTCAGCAAAGGCCATTCCTCGCGCAGAGAGCGTATCAACGCCAATGCGGTATCTTCGCTGTCGGCGTCGCGAGTGCTGAAGTCGACAAAGTGACGCATCACCATATCGGGGTTCAGCCAGAACTCTTCGTCGCGGTAGGGGCGCGGGTCTAGGCCAATGGTTCGACGGGCCAGCAATTGGTCGGCCTCTAAGGCAGGGGCAGGCAACGAAGCAGGTCCCGTGGCACAAGCCACGCAGAAAAGTAGAGGTAGTAGAACCAAAAGTCGACGCATGGTTCAATCCGGTAAAACGGGGTACCCCTCAGTATACTACTCACGCCACCCGGCAGCGAGCTTAACGAAATTGCCCTTCAGCTAAGCCATTTGGGTGTAGCCTGGAGCGACCGCGGCTGCGATGCTGGACAGGCTTTTGACGCCCGCTGGCGCAGCAGGCTATATTACATTCCAAATGAAATGTTTTGACGATAACAGGACACGCTCATGCATCTCGGTTTCAGTTCCATGAACACGGCTCACGACCCGGACCCTATCACCCTAGCAAAACGCCTTGAGGAGCTGGGTTACGACTCGCTCTGGTACGGCGAGCACAGCCACATCCCCTGCTCCCGGAAAACGCCCTATCCAGCGGGCGGTGACATGCCGGCTCCCTATCGCCAGATGATGGACCCCTATGTGTCTTTAATGGCCGCCGCCGCGGTGACCAGTAAACTGAAGATCGGTACCGGTATTGCCCTGCTCATGGAACGCGACGTGTTCTCTCAAGCCAAGACCATCGCCACGCTGGATCACCTATCCAATGGGCGGGTCATCATTGGAACCGGGGTAGGCTGGAATCAGGAGGAATTCGTCAACGTGAACCCTCATCCCTGGAATAAACGCTACACGGTAATGCGGGAAACCGTCGAGGCCATGCGTGAACTATGGACCGAGGACGAAGCCAGCTACCAAGGCGAGTACGTGAAATTTGAGCCGGTATGGAGCGCACCCAAGCCGGTTCAAGCCGGCGGCCCCAAAATCATTTTCGGGGCAATGGGCCCGCTTGGGGTCAAGCACGCGGCCAAGTGGGCTGACGGCTGGTTCCCAGTGGATGTGGCCCTGCCCAATATCGAAACCGCCGTGAGCGAGTTCAAGCAGATGGTTGAGGAAAATGGGCGCGATCCGAACAGCGTGGAAATTACCCTGCAGGTGATGGACTCGCCCACCCCCGACAAGCTCAAGCGCTACCGCGATCTGGGGTTTGACCGCTGCAATATCGGAGTGTCCATGGACATGTGGGACAAACCGGACCAGTTCATTCCCATGATCGAACGCTTTGCCGATGTAATTCCTGAACTCGCGACCTGACGTTCTGCGCTACCGGGTGACTTTAGCCCTCGCCATCCGGTGGAATATAGACCCAATCTTCGCTTGCGACATTTTCCGGTAAATTCACCTGAAAAGGCGCGGCAAAAGGCGCCAGCGCATTCTGTGACACATCGTTGGCCGAAGGCACTGGCTCTGCCAGACGCAGCTCTAAGGTCCGTTCAACCGATGCGTCAATGACCGGAGCAATGGGGTCCGTTGTACCAGAACCGCCATCCCGGACACATTGCAGGGTGGGTTCGTTAAACAATACAGCATCCACCGATTCGATTGTCTGCTGGACTTTTCTGTCTACACCCCCGACGCTTCCCATGGCAAGTTCAATACTGGGAACAAGAATAGCGAAAGCCACCGTATCGGCAAGATTGGAAGGTGCCAGAGAATAGCCATCCTGACAGCATATTGTACCGATTTCCAAGGCTACCAGATTTTTTACATAGCCTCGTGTTGCATCGATACCCACATTTACAGAATTCTGGATTTCCGCATCAATCGCGCTTATTACATCTCCCTGGGAACTATAGCCAGAGGGACAGCTGCACGGGATAATCGCGCCGGTAATATCCGTTCCTACAATACAATCGGTATAGGCATCTGTTATGTCTGGGCCCGACGCACCGGTTTGGCCACCGCCGCTTGTCCCAGCGGTACCACGGGCTGGCGCAACCGTTTCACACGGCAAACCCGGCACCACCTTCTGCGATACGTAGCGCGACCCGACCATCTCGGGAGTATAGGGGCAGGCTGCCGAAGTCTCCCTAAAGAGGAACCCCTTGAGGTCTGTCCCTGAGTTACCGATAGCGTAATTCGGACCTGCCTGCAGCGCACTGAGATAACTAACCGCGCCAGCGGCGCCATCTCCTGCAATATCATAGCTGTCCGACAATTCATTGCTGGAGGATTTTATACAGGGAGTGCCTGTGCAGTTTGCTGTTGGATAGTAAACCGGCTCGCGGCTGGTAAACCGGTCATCGCGCACACCGATCAGTGCCCGGAAATTTCTTTGAACGCCGTCACTGCCCGCCGGTGCGGTTCGATCGATGTAGGGAATTCTTGGAGCATCGTGCTCATCAAAGTCCAGCGCTTTACCCAGCACACTCCCGTTAGCATCACTAACGTACACCTCTCTGGATTGCTTTTGGGCGTAGTGTTTGACGAGGGCATCACGAATCGCAACAACACCGACCAGAGTACCGATGATCAGCACGGTTGTTATCAGAATCAGCTCAACAGTTATAATAAATCCACGCTGGCGCTGTGGTCGGCTATCTACCGAGCAGAACGAAACACCACGCATATATATTGACCCCGTTATGATTGCTTTCCAGCAAACTCATCTGGTTAAAAGAGTTCTTTTAACAAGTTAAGAACCTCATAAATCTGCGCACCCGCCGGGTAAAAAACCAGTACCAGAAACATAGGAAAGCATACCATAATCATCGGTAGCATCGCTTCCATCGTCTTTCGGTTAGCGATTTGTGCGCCACGCTGACGCTGCTTGGACAATAGCAGATCGGCCTGCGCTTCAAGCGTTTGAGCTACAGGAGAGCCGACACTGAATCCCACCGACATTACCGCTGCGATTTTTTGAAGATCGTCTACCCCAGTTCGCTCTGCCAGACAGGTAAAGGCCTCATCACGCTCGCGGCCTGCCGCAATCTCCTGTAATAGCAGCGAAACTTCCTTGGCAAGCGGATTGCCCTGAGCTAGACCATACCGGGCAGCACTGTCAAAGGCATACCGCAGGCCTTGGCCTGATCGCAAATAAACGACTAGGAGGCTTACAAAAAAACTTAGGGTCGCTGAGATTTGGGACTGCCGGCGTTTGCGGCGAAGTAACAAGTAAGCATCCACCAGAAGAAAGGAAGCCAGCGAAAGGCCACACAACCACATCATCGAGATCATTCCGTTAGTTGCTTCTAATGCAACCATGGGAATGAGCAACGCGATACCCGCCTTTAAAGGCCAGTACACCCAACGGGTCTTTTCTATTGAAAAACCACACTGACGAACAAGGTTCTTCGGATATAGGCTCCAGCGATTAGAGCGGGCCGGCAGCGAATCCAGCTTCGAAGAAAAATCCTCACTGGCATTAGCACGGGCGTCAGACCTTCGCAGCACCAGGGCAAGGATGCCCATTGCTACCAGAAGGCCAACCAGTATGAAATCAAACCACCAATCGTTCATAACTCAACCCTTAATAGACGACGCAGCCAAAGGTAGCCCAGCACCTGGGAAACTACCGCCGCAAGCAGATACATTGGACCATGCTCACTTGCTTTAAGTGGCTCGAACCACTCGGGCTGCTTCCAGAGGAAAAGGGGTACTAGAAGATATGGTAAAGCGCCCGTAAAAATCGCCGCATAACGCGAACCAGAAAGCTGCGCGGCAATCTGGATTCTGAGCTTGGTCCGCTCCCGCAGCAGCGTACTTAAAGACTGTAAAAGTGGGGCAAATCCGGTGCCTGACTGCCATTTCGCAAGTAATGCCTGCTTGAATAGCCTGACACCGTCAGAATTGTAGCGGTACTGCATCCTTTCGACGGCCCGGTCAATAGGCAGGCCATAATCCAGACGTGACGCGACTTCACGCAATTCCCGTGCAATAGCCCCCTTACTGGCGTTAGCAGCTACCAGCAAAGCACGCTGGGGAGAAACACCACCGGCCACCGCGGCGTGAATAAGATCCAACGCATCAACAAGCTTTTCTTCAAACTTGTGCCGGATCATGCGGCTGACATCATTTATCAGAAAATAGGTCATAACCAAAGCAGCCAACCCGGCTAACGACGCAAGGTGGTAAGACTCCGGGAAGAATTCCAGAAACACCAAGACGACGCAGAGGCTTGACCCGCCGAGTATACCAAGCAGCAACAAGGGCTCGACGCGCCAGTTCAGTGTTTGCAGAGACTGCCTGAGCGAGGACACACGATATTCAGGCACCTCTGATTCCACAATCTGCAGGGGCGCCTCAGACGCTTCTTTCTGCTGCCCACCCCTCAGCAAAAGAATTCCTGCGCATACAAGAATCGCACAGCCTGCAAGGAGTGCAATGTCTAACATTCCGAACCTCCTTGTATTTTTGCTCCATCTTTCCTGGCAGCAAGTTGCATGTCGGCTCTCCTGTAACGTGGCCGTTATTGTATGTAATCTTAAATTCGTACTTTAACTTT
This sequence comes from Litorivivens sp., assembly GCF_041624475.1. GTDB lineage: Bacteria > Pseudomonadota > Gammaproteobacteria > Pseudomonadales > Spongiibacteraceae > Litorivivens. Next base: position 53 of record NZ_JBFJUX010000016.1, on the reverse strand, counting down.
GGTGCGAGACAAGCCCTGCACCATTTCCACTTCGCGGTAGGTCTGCGCGGGAC
>NZ_JBFJUX010000015.1:0-74045 GCF_041624475.1 Litorivivens sp. | reverse complement strand
TCGTATTCAAATTCATGAATTTACGAGTCACTTGTGTCTGATATGATTGTCGTCACATCGCCACACAAGTGCCCACACAAATTACTTAATCTCGATTTGTTAAATAGCTCGAAGCCGCCAGGGCTTTCGATGTCGCTTAAGAGTGTGTCTCTCAAGCGAGGTGCGCATTATAAACACCTTACTCTGCGCTGCAAGTACTTTTTCAAAAAACTTTCAAAAAGTTGCGAGGGTTATTTGAGAGGCCTTTAAGCCCTCTAATTTCACCAACTTTGGCCTTTGCGCCCCAGCCGATAAAAGCCTCTTCCTGCACTCGATATCTGTCTCCAGAACCGAGGGAGCGAGAGAATATAGATGTCGCCGAGACGATGCAATACGGCAAGTGAAAAAAAGTTCTAAGTGGCTATTTCTTGGCCAAAATCGGGGCTTTACGCCGACTATAGAGCCGCCACAGCAAAAGACCACCACCAATCACGCCGTACACTACCGCCTCTGCCCGATCAGAGCGCACCAGCCAGAACAGGTGCAGCAGTGCCAGACCTAAAGAAAGATAGACCATGCGATGCAGGGTTTGCCAGCGGCGACCCAGCCGGCGAATTGCCGCGCGATTTGAGGTAGCCGCCAGCGGCACCAACGTCAGCCAGGCCAGAAAGCCGACTAGTATATAGGGCCGCTCCTTCAGCTCTTCCTGAAGAATGGCCCAGTCCCAGCCCAGAATATAGGTACCCACACAAAGCGCATGCAGTGACGCGTAAAAGAAGCAGAAAAGACCGAGCATACGCCGGTAACGCAGCAGGCCGGGCCGTCCCAGCCATCGCCTCAGCGGTGAGACCGAGAGTGTCAGCAGCAGAAAATTGAGTGCCCAGCTACCGGTAAAGAGCACCAGGCTTTTGGCCGGATCGGGACCCAACGTGCCGCTGACCGCTCCCGCCAACAGCCAGGCCAGCGGCAGCAGACAGACAACAAACAACAGCGGCTTGCGCCAGGGCATCAATAGTAGCGCCGCAGGTTCATGCCCTTATAGAGGTGAGCAACCTGCTCTTCATAGCCATTAAACATGCGCGTTTTGATGCGATTTGGGTCAAACAGGCTATTGGGCAAACGCCGCTCATACTTCTGGCTCCAGCGCGGGTGATCCACATTCGGGTTCACGTTGGCGTAAAAACCGTACTCCTGTGGTGCCAGCTCCTGCCAGGTTGTGCGGGGCTGCCTTTCCGTCAAGCGAATTTTGACGATGGACTTGATGCTCTTGAAGCCGTATTTCCAGGGCACCACCAGCCGAAAGGGCGCGCCGTTTTGCTTGGGCAGCTCCCGCCCGTAGAGCCCGGTAGCCATCAGCGTAAGCGGGTTCATCGCCTCATCCATTCGCAGCCCTTCCACATAGGGCCAGTCGATGGTGCTGAAACGGGAGCGCTGACCGCGCATCTCGGCGGGGCGGTAGAGCGTGGTGAATTCGATATACTTTGCCTTGGATGTCGGCTCCAACCTGGCCAGCAGTTTGTGCAGGGGAATGCCAATCCAGGGAATGACCATGGACCAGGCCTCGACACAGCGCAGGCGGTAAATCCGCTCTTCCAGATCAATACCCTTGAGCAGGTCCTCCAGCGGGTAGGTTCCGGGCCTGGCAACCTCACCTTCCACCACCACCGACCAGGGGTCGACCGTCAGTGCATCCGCGTACTTAGCCGGGTCGCCCTTATCGGTACCGAATTCGTAGAAATTGTTATAGCGCGCCACATCCTCGAAGGGCGTCTTTTTTTCATCGGTATAAAAGCCTTTGGCAGCCAGCGCCGGGGTAGCAGGTTTGGCCTCCAGCGATGCGCGAGCCTCGCTCGCGCCCAGCCCGGTTGGCAGAAGAGCGCCGGCGGCAAACAGGCCGGCGCCGGCCATAAGCTCCCGGCGCCTCAGGTAAATATGTTCAGGTGTGATTTCAGAAGCGGGGATATCCGCCGGTCGCTTGATCAACATCTCAATCTCCGTGGCTTGAGAACTCTGACCGGCGAATCGTTATAAAACTCCCCGGCTAATCGGTTTTCGTTCTACGGTAAACAGACAGGACCGGACCAGAAAGGGCGTAAAGTACAGCTATACCCAGCAGAATACGCGGCGGATCTAGGGTGACCAGACCAAAGGCCAGCACAATGATGATCATCACCACAAAGGGAACCCGACCGCGCAAATCGATCCCTTTAAAGCTGTTGTAGCGAATATTAACGATCATCAGAAAACCCACCACCGCTGTCAGCAAGGCGCAGAAAAAGGGCAAGGCAGAGGGCATAGCGCTACCGACCCAACGCTCATCGGCGCAGACCCAGATGGTACCGGCGATAACCGCAGCGGCGGCCGGGCTGGCCAGCCCCGTAAAGTAGTTTTTGTCGCTGGAGGCAATTTGGGTATTGAATCGCGCCAGCCGCAGCGCGGCACAGGCGATATAGATAAAGGTGGCTGCCCAGCCCAGCTTGCCGAAGCTGCCCAGCGACCAGCTGAACATGACCAGCGCCGGCGCGACACCAAAGGACACCATGTCGGCCAGCGAATCGTATTGCTCACCAAACTTGCTCTGGGTATTGGTCAGACGGGCAACTCGCCCATCCATGCCGTCCAGCACACCGGCCACAAAAATAGCAATCGCCGCCGTTTCAAACTCACCGCGCATCCCGGACACGATGGCATAGAACCCGGCAAACAGCGCCGCTGTGGTAAACAGGTTTGGCAACAGGTAGATGCCGCGACGCCGAACCTTGCGACCATTGATCGACACCTCTTCTTCATGGTCATCAATCAGCAGCAGTGATTCGCGTTGCTCCGAATACTTGGGTTCGTCCGAGTTATCAGTTTCAGACACTACAGGCTCCATGACAGGAATGAACAGTTGCGGCGCAGCATAGCAAACCCACCCGCGTCCCACACAGGGGATTTTAGCAAGTTTCAGGAAACGGACGCGGCAACCTGCCAAAATGCATCAATCAGCGGGCTGCTTAACCGCTGTTTCAGCGTGCAAACCCCCACCGCCAGCGGCTTCATCTCATCGGCCAGCGGCAACACCCGCAACCGCTCCGCCACCGGACTGTGAGCGAGCACTAACTCCGGCACCACGCCAACTCCCAACCCTAACGCCACCATGCTGGCAATGGCTTCATGGCCGCTGACTTGTGCATAGATAGTCGGACGAATACCGTGCAGGCGGAACCAGCGCTCCAGCTCCAGCCGGGCGACGCCGCGCTCCGACATAATCACCGGCAAACGATCCCAGGGCAGCGCCTGCTCGCTCAGCATTTCGGACACGGCACAGGGAATCGCCGGGGCAATCAACCGCAAGGGGGAGTGGGTGAGCACCTGAAAGGCCAAGCGCTGGTTCAGCTGCTCGGGGCGGGCGGTTATCGCAATATCTTCCTCGCCGGCTACCACCCGCTCCAGCGAGTCGGCCTGATCGCCGGTATGCAGCTTGAGCTCAATGCGCGGATAGCGATTGCGAAAGGTCTCCAGCACCTGCCCCAGCACCGCGTACGCGGCAGTCACCGAGCAGTAGACGCTCAATTCACCGGAGAGCTCGCGGCCACTCTGGTTAAGCCTGGATAAAAGCCCCTGCCAGTTAGCAAGCGCCCGCTCACTGTACTGCAGCACCTCTTTGCCAGCCGCCGTAAGCACCACCCGACGGTTGTCCCGCTCGAACAGCGCCACCCCCAGCGTCTCCTCCATGCGCTGCACCGTGCGGCTGACCGCCGAGGCGCTGAGGTGCATGGCCTCACCGGTTTTGGCAAAGTGCAGGGTTTTGGCGAGATGGGTGAAAACTTCGAGCTCTTTGATATTCATGTGGCTATCAGTGCCGTAGTGCGTTTAGCGCAACACTATATAACCCATATATCATTTTACGCAACAAGCTAACACTGCTATCGTAGCCGCCCAGTTTTTAACCGCTCATTGATTTCAACGAACCAACACGAGGGCTTTCCCATGGGTCAGAACTACTTCAATACCCTGCCCCTGCGCGTGCAGCTGCAGGAACTCGGCAAGTGCCGCTTTATGGACCGCAGCGAATTCGCCAATGGCTGCGACATTCTGAAAGGCAAAAAAATCGTCATCGTCGGCTGTGGCTCACAGGGTCTGAACCAGGGCCTGAACCTTCGCGACTCCGGTCTGGACGTTTCCTACGCACTGCGCGCCGAAGCCATTGCCGAAAAGCGCAAGAGCTGGCAGAACGCTACCGAGAATGGTTTTACCGTCGGTACCTATGAAGAACTGATCCCGACCGCCGACGTGGTTATGAACCTTACCCCGGACAAGCAGCACACCGCCGTTGTCACCGCCATCATGCCGCTGATGAAAGAAGGCTCATGTCTGGATTACGCTCACGGCTTCAACCTGGTTGAAGAAGGCATGCAGATTCGCAAAGACATTACCGTCGTGATGATGTGCCCGAAATGCCCCGGCACTGAAGTGCGTGAAGAGTACAAGCGCGGCTTTGGTGTACCCACCCTGATCGCCGTTCACCGCGAAAACGACCCCAACGGCAACGGACTGGAAATTGCCAAGGCTCTGGCCAGCGGCACCGGTGGCGACCGCGCGGGTGTTCTGGAATCTTCACCGATTGCGGAAGTGAAATCCGACCTGATGGGCGAGCAAACCATTCTCTGCGGCATGCTGCAAACCGGTTCCATCCTGTGCTTCGACAAGATGGTCGAGGAAGGCATTGACCCCGGTTACGCCTCCAAGCTGATTCAGTACGGCTGGGAAACCATCACCGAAGGCCTCAAGCACGGCGGCATCACCCACATGATGGATCGCCTGTCCAACCCCGCCAAGGTTAAAGCCTTCGAGCTGGCCGAAGAGCTGAAAGACATCATGCGCTCGCTGTACGAGAAACATCAGGACGACATCATGAGCGGCCACTTCTCCACAACCATGATGGAAGACTGGGCCAACGACGACGCCAACCTGCATAAATGGCGCGCAGAAACTGCCGAAACCGCTTTTGAAAAAGCGGAAACCGGCGCCATGGAAATCAGCGAGCAGGAATACTATGACAATGGCATTCTGATGGTCGCCATGGTTAAAGCCGGCGTTGAGCTGGCCTACGAAACCATGGTTGCCGCCGGTATCAAGGACGAGTCTGCCTACTACGAGTCGCTGCACGAAACGCCGCTGATCGCCAACACCATCGCCCGCAAAAAACTGTACGAAATGAACGTGGTGATTTCCGATACCGCCGAGTACGGTTGCTACCTGTTCGATCACGCCTGCAAGCCTCTGCTGAAAGATTTTATGAGCAAGGTCAAAACTGACGTAATCGGAAAAGGTCTGGACGTATCAGACAACGGTGTGGACAACCAGCAACTGATCGCCATCAACTCAGCGCTGCGCAACCACCCGGTAGAAGTTATCGGCCGCAAACTGCGCGGCTACATGACTGCCATGAAGAAGATCGTTTAACCACAAGCATCTTCGGCATACCCAAGGGGCCTCACAAGGGCCCCTTTTTTATGGACTACCAATCATCATTGCGTACCCACAGCGCTTCGCGCGGCATGCAAAACGCAATGAAGTAACCTCCCTGCGCGGCGGTGCGCTAGAAAGAACCCGCTTGCGTCACGCCCCCTCCATTCGCTAGTCTCGCCAATCCATTCACAGCGAAAGGATCCACTATGTTCAGCCACATCATGCTTGGCGCCAACGATCTTGAAGCCTCCCGCCAGTTCTACGATGCCACACTCGGCGCACTCGGCCACAAGCCCGGCTTTAAAGACGAACGCGGCCGCTATTTCTACATCACAGAAACGGGCATCTTTATTGTGACCGAACCCATCAATGGCGAAGCGGCCACCGGCGGCAACGGCTCGACTATCGGTTTTGCCGCCAAAAGTCCGGAAGAAGCCGACGCCTGGCACGCAGCGGGTTTGGCGAACGGCGGCACGGCCATCGAAGATCCGCCCGGCATTCGCGAAGGCGGCGGTATGAAACTGCATATCGCCTACCTGCGCGACCCGGCGGGCAACAAAATTTGCGCCATGCATCAGATCCCCAAATAGATCAAACTTGTCCATTCAGGGAGGGCCTCGCCCTCCCTTTTTAACGACCCCAATATTTCTATTGTCAGCCTGAAGGTTCGGCCCTATGATGCGCGACCGATGGCAGCCCGCCATCGCCTGCCGGAGGGTGGCGCCATGTCGTTTTCCAACTCACGTCTTTCCGTTTTAAACCTTGGCGACCAGTTTCGCACGGCTGATCTCGAAGCCGACATTCTCGAGTACTATCAGGCCAAGCGGATTCGCGACGCCTACCAGATTCCGGGCAAGACCGGCGAAGCCTGGGTTTTTAATTACGGCGTCGCCGTGTTTTGGGGTTGCGATGACGATGAGCAACAGGACATCCTGAAGCGCATTACCCCGCATCTGGAAGATCAGGCCTCCAAACGCGCCTACGACCACTTTACTTTCAGCTTGAATGCCGGCGAGAACAGCATTCAGGCTGACAAATTCGTGCTGGCCGGTGACGACCCGCTGCAACGGCTGGCGGTATCCCACGCATTGGCGCAGTCGATTCAGCTGAACGTGTTTGAAACCATGGCCGAAGACAACATCCGTTCAACAGCGGATATTCCGAGATCACTGGCCCAGACCGGTCGCATGAAGCTGGGGCGCAAAGCCATCGCCAAAATTCGCGGCCATCTGTTTTCAACCAAGAGCGATATTATTCTGCACTACGGCCTGCTGGATACTCCCGAGTTTTTCTGGGAATACCCGGCACTGGAAAGCCTGTACAACCAGGCCGCACGCTATCTGGATATACGCCCTCGGGTTGATGTGCTGTCGCAGAAGCTGCAGACCATCCATGAGCTACTGGAAATGCTGGCCGACGAACAAAATCATCGGCACAGTGCCTTTCTCGAATGGATCATCATACTTCTCATCGCCTTTGAGATTGTGATGATGGCCCTCCCCTGACAAGGCAAGCGCCACGTTTACACTATCCCGGCTAGCGACGCGGCCCCATCATTGGCGGACCGGCGGGTTTGCTAGGTGAGGTTTTGGTTTCGCTAGCCGCGGTCTCCGATTGCGCCTTGCGCTCAGACGCCGGCTTGCCGTAGCGTTGCGAGCGGATGTGGTCCAGCACCTCGGCCTCTTCACTGTCTAAGGTGCGTATATACTGGCCGCTGGAGTCGCCATCACTGCGAACGATGTAAGGCGTAATCAGCACAACCGTTTCGGTGCGCGAACTGGTGGTTTCACTGCTGGAAAATAACCGCCCGATCAGCGGAATATCCTTCAGAAAAGGCACGCCGCTTCGCGATTCAGTCATGGAGTTTTTCAGTAGCCCGCCAATGAAGACCGTCTGCTGGTCATTGGTAATCAGGTTGGTCACAACTTCGGTTGTTGTCTTAGAGGGTATACCGTTGTTCACGCTACCGGTGCTGATCTGCGGGTAGATATCGAGCATGACGCGGTCGTTTACGCTGATAGATGGCGTTACTCGCAAAATAACCCCCGACTCCAGAAACTCGATGCTCTCGGTGGTGACCTGATTGATCGTTGTGGTCACCCGATAGCCGATGCGGTCGCCCACAACAACCGAGGCCTCCTTGTTTTCCAGCGCCAGTAACTTGGGGGTAGATATGGTTCTGAGGCGCCCGTCCGTTTCCAGGGCATCGAGAAGCAGATCAATATTGTCGTTAACAATCGTCGCGAACAGTCCCGGCGCGCCGGGCGCCGCGAGCCCTTGCACGCCAATCTGCTTCACCTCACCCGGATCAACGGAAAAAAGTTTGGTCCAGTTAATACCGTGTGCCAACGTATCACTCAATGTGACCTCTAAAATTCTGGCTTCAATCAGTATCTGGCGCGGCTCAGCGTCCAGCGACGACAACAGTGTCGCAATACGGGACAGGAAGTCAGGCTTGTCTTCGACAACAATGGCGCCTTCCTGAGCCGACAGTGTTACCTTGCCGTAGCGCGAAATATGGCTTTTGACGACTTCGAGCACGGACTGCGGATTCGCATAACGAATGGGAAAAACGCGCAGCTGGGTAAGGCCTCCCGCCGCGTGCGAACCCACGTTTTTCTTGTCCACTATGTAGTAGGTCTTGCCACGTTTTTCAGCCACAAAACCCGCCATCTCGGCAACCGCTTGAATCGCCTCGTCCAGCGTCACTTCGTAGAGACTGAACGACACATCCCCCGAGACGCCCTTTTCCAGCATGATGCTGACACGGCCCTTCTTGGAAAACATCGCCATAACATCGTTAACTGGCATATCGTTAGCGCTCATGGAAAAGCGCTCAGCCGCCACGCCCGACATCGGAAAGGCAATGAGCAACAGGCACAATAACAGCGTACCTGCACCACTAAGGGGTAGCGTGCGCAATCTGATCATTGGCGTTCTTCCATTGTTTCGTTGACGTATACCGGCACACGGTATTCCCGGTCGTTTTTACTGAATATCACCAGACCATCCTCAATTTTTTGTACCCGGTAAGAAGCAACTTCTTCTCCCTCAGAAACGACGCGTCCATTGATGTTAGCCGCTTTGAACGCCTCTGATATGATGACGCCGCGAACCACAGGCAATTGCGAGGCAACGGTAACACCGCCGCCCACCGCTGAACCCTTCTGACTCAAAACCTCGGGGACGCGGAACGGATCATGGCGAATCATCAGCTCGTCACCCGCGCTGTACCCCACCAGTAGCAGAGCGAACAAGGCCAGTGCCGTGCGATTCATTGCGCCACCCGATAATTGGCCATACGCAGCGTCATATCCAGGTTGGGGTCACTGGCACTGCGATTGCCCGCTGTGATTTCCAGCTGGTCCACAACAACAAAGCCCAGCTGCTGATTAACCGCCTGCAACCATGCAAAAAGACTGAAATAGTCACCCCGTAGCTCCACTTCGAAGGGAATCTCATTGAAGATATGTATCGGCTTGCTTGCCAGCGGTTTTACGCCTTTTAAGGTCACCCCTTGCTGCCAGGAAATTTTCTGCAGCTCGCCCACAACGTGCCTTTCGATTTGATTCGCGGCGACAGCACCGGCGCTGCCAAATAGCTTGGTTTCCAGCTCCGCCATCGTTTGATAGCGCTGTTCAATCTGGGCCTGCAATTCTGGCCCGTAGGCAATGGCCTGGCTGAGACCCGCGTTTTGTTGCAGAAGCGACCGCAAATCCACCACTTTCGGCTTAACGAGGTAAACGCCTGACGCCGCTACCAGCAGTAGCAGCAAGCCCATTAGCAGCCAGCGCAAGGTATCCGGATTTAACTGGGCCTGCAGATCGGGTCGCCGCATTATGTCGACCTCTTAGGGTTCACAATAATCGCCAGCTCAAATTCCACCAGCTCAACCTCAGCCTGTTTCCTCAGCGCCGAGCGAACAATCTTCACGGAATGGATCTCCGGCTGCTTTAACAGATTGCCAACAAAATCAGACAGACCGGCATAGTTTCTGGCATAACCCAGCACCTCCATGTGAGTTTCGATCTGCCAGGCCCTTTCGGTAGCCGACTCGACCTCCTTCGGCAAAACAATAAAGTAACCGTTGGATTGCGCCGCCTCGGCCTTGTCGACCATACTGCCCGCCCGAGAGAAAACCAGCTCGGAAAACCAGACTTCGCTACCGGCAAACGCCCTGTCGATACCAACCAACAGCCCGGGCGCCGACTGCCCGCCACGAAATCCGGTCAGCGCCTCAAACTGCTCACTCATCGATGCAATCTGTTCATCCAGCGTCTGCAGTTGTGCGCTCTTCTGATCGATAAGCGCTTGCTGCCCACCCAGGGCGCGCGCCTTTTCTTCAGCCTGGCCAGTGGCTACCGACAGCGCTGTCACCGCAACAAACGTGACCGCCACAATGGCCAAAGCTGCGATTCCAAAGCGCGCCAGATCACCGTAAATCTGGCGGTTGCGCCGATAATCAGCCGGAATCAGGTCAAATTCGTTCATGCCAGCGCCCCGCGCAATGCCAGACCGCAACTGACCGGCAAACAATGATCGGCCAGGGCTTGAGGCACCTGCAAATGGGATTCAAGCTCAGCGCAGCGGGTTACCGGAGACAGGCTGCTCACAGGCACATCAATGATCTCTGTCAGAATGCGCGAAGCGAGGGGCCAGTCACTGGCAGCACCGAGCAGATAAATATGGCGGATGGGTTCGCCCCTAGTTTGCGAGGCGGTATAGGCCTGAGCCTTGTCAAACTCATGGGCCAGCTTCAGCAACAGCGGTTTTACAATCTGCCCAACCGTCGAGGGAAGTTCTGAACTGCCCGGCTGGCCGGCCCCCGCTTCACCCTGCTTCAACATACGGCGCGCCAGGCCCTCGTCAACATCCAGTGATCGACAGAGCTGCTGAATAATATCCCGCTCCCCCACCTGCACTTCTCGATCGAGAATCAAACGACGCCCGGAATAAACTGACAGTGTCGACTTGTAACGCCCCACGGTAAGTGAGGCGCTGTTGTGGTGATCATCCGTTGCAGCGACCGTTCCGAGCAGGCGATTTATCGATACCGGCGCAATTTCCAGCGCATCAACATACAAACCTGAACGCTGCAGACAATCGAGGTAATCTTCAACCACGGGCTTGCTGCTGACCGACACCAGCGCAAGATTCTCGTCGCTGGCGGCTTTGGCCCTGATAGGCAGGTAATCAATGACATAGCCAGATACCGGCCCGTCCAATCGCTCCCGAACCTGTTCGAGAACAGCCGTGGCCTCATTGCCGCTCTTGGGCTGGCGGTAGTTAATATAGAGTAGGCGGTAGTGCTCGGCAGGTAAGCAACTGTACACCCGGCGCCCGACAAAGCTTTGTTTCAGAGCCGGTTGCAGCAGACTTTTCAATTGTTCGGGAGATTCCAGCAACTCATCGACACTGCCGTCTATAGCGATCAATGACGCTGCCGAGACGGCCGGAACCGAGCCTCGGCAATCCAGTTGCACCAGATTGACCGCATCCTCAAGAAAGGACAGCCCGATAGCACTGTAGCGCCTCGCTCTGCCGGCGAATAACCAGTCTGGTTTGATTTTCAAACGCCAGCCCGTCCCGGATTGCGACGCGCCGGGCAGAGCGCTCGGTAGACTCCGCTCATCATGCTTCCCCCTACCTCTTGCTGTGGCCACATGACGCTGGCGCCGAACGGCCACTTATTATTGGTGCATCCCGCCAGCCGTTGAAGCGGCTGGCCTCCAACCACACGGGCTGTTAGTGGCTTTCAGTATAGTACACTAACTTCAATGAGTTACCGGGTCTAGCTGAGCAGCGCCGCCAAAGCATGACGATTACGTCCCCTTGGGCCATACTGAGGGCTGGAACGTCACCCCGTTTAAGTTCGCCGAGGTCACCTGTGCTCACTGCTTCACGGATGATAGCCAATAACAACATACGCGCTAAGCGCCGGGGCTTCACCCTCGTTGAGCTGTTACTCGTGGTGGGTATCCTCGGCGTTATTGCGGTTGCCTTTGTGGCGGGCAATTCCAGCTCCCAAAGCGCCAAGCTGGACTACGCCAGCCGCGAGCTGACCGATATGTTCCAGCTGGCGCGCAGTGAGGCCCTGCGCACCGGAGTGCCGCACGGCGTAAGCGTCAGTACAAGCACCCACCGGGCACAGGTCTACCGGATTGTGCCGGGCTCCAACCCGACCAACCGCGTTTACGATATACGCCACCCCCAGAGCAAGCAGTTGCTGGATATTACCCTGGGCGCCAGCGCCGGCACCGAAGGCACCCGTGTACAGAGCAGAGACTTCGTTTATCAGGGCGTACCACCCAAGAGCGACCTGGATTTCAACGCCAAGGGCGAGCCGTATTTTCAGCAGGGAACGGCTAGCTACCGAGCGCTGGACGCAGAGGTGATCGTAGCCGCCGGCAACGACATCCGAACCATTACCGTAGACCCGGTAACCGGCAGAATCAGCGTGACGCCATGAGCCAAGAGCGCCGAAAGCCCGCTGCCACAACAACACGCCATTGCTCAGGCTTGAAAAACGCAGCCACAGGCCAGCGCGGCCTGACCTACCCCGAAGTGCTGGCCGCCGTGTTTCTGGTGGCGGTATTACTGGTGCCCGCGATGGACGCCCTGCGCTCCTCCAGCGCCGGCGCCAGTTTTCAGGAGCAGCAACTGCACGAGTACTACGCCCTGCGCGCCATGGCCGAGCGCATCAAGTCGCGCCCCTTTGGCGAGCTCGAAAGCGCGGCGATTGACGAGACAACACCGACCACTCTCAGCGACACCATTGCCATGGGCAACGGCGAGACAGTCAGCGTCGATGTCTATATTGCCGGGCACGATGCCGACAACGCCGACCTCGACAATAACCCGAGAACGGGCGTGGATGACGGCATTCTCTGGGTTCGGGTCGCCATCAGCCCCCAACAACGACTCGAATGGCTGGTCGCACAATGAGCAGCACACACCGCGGTTTCACCCTGCTCGAGCTGCTGCTGGCGGTGGCGATCAGCGCTACCCTCGCGGCCGGGCTGGCCACCATCATCAACCAGGCCCTGCAAACCCAGCAGCAGGTTGAGGCCCGACTGGCCCTAAGCAACGACGCCCGCTTTGCCATGGAACGCATTGCGCGCAGCGTCAGGGCCAGCAACCGCTTATTCCTGCCATTAAACGACAACCCGGCAACGCCATGGCGGGAAAATGTGCGCGAGCAGAGCATCCCCGCCCAGCCACCGGAATCGGGCAGCGTGCTGGCCACCGCTGTGCTGGCCATCAGCATGGATCCCTTTCTCGATGGCGACAATGACGGCTGGGCCGATGCCAACCGCGACCAGGACTTCTACGATTTCAACCAGAACAACGTGCGCGATCCCGGCGAGCCGGAGCGCGTGGATGAGGATATCAAGGCCGACCAGAGTAACGACCTTGCAGCCGGTATCGTCGGCATTGATGACAATGGCGACGGGCTTGTCGATATCTCCGTCGGCGGCATCTGGGATGACGATGAGGACGGCAGCTTCGATGAAGACCCGATAGACGGCATCGACAACGACGGCGACGGCAGCATTGACGAAGACCCGCCATCGGACATGAACGGCGATGGCCAGGGCGGCGTGCCCGGCGAATCCTGCCTGCTGTTCATCTGCTCCCCCATTGGAGATATCAAGGACGACGACGCCGACGGCGCGGTGGACGAAGACACCTACAATATCGTTGTCTACCACCTGAGCGGCAGCAACCTGATTGAGCGCAATCCGTCCTTTCCGGGCGCAAATCCCACGGGCGCGCACTTTACCAACACAACCCTTGCCGAGGGTGTCAGCTATTTTGGCGTCGAACGTTTGCCTGAAGCGGGCGGGCGCCCCCAAGTTGTGGTCACCCTGGAGCTAACCCGCGGCAATGAGCGTATACGGCTGTCCAATACCTTAAGCATTCGGAGCGCTAACTGATGAGGCACCGGCAACAACAGGGCTATATTTTTATGCTGGTAGTGGTCACGCTGTTTTTGACTGCGGCCATCGCCCTGATGCTATCCCGACACAGCTCGGTGGCGGTGCACCTGGTGCGCTCGACTCAGGAGCAGGAGGCGGCGGCCTTCGCCGCCGAAGCCGGCCTACAACATGCCCGCTGGCTCGCCAACAGCAGCAACTGTGATAACTACACCAATATCCCTACTACAGTGCTCGATGGCGCCAGCCAATTAGGCTACAGCGCCACCTTCACCGGCACCACCCTCTCCCCGGTAGTGGTGACCGCTACCGGCACCGCCGGGGCTTCCGCGTCGGTTGAAACCCGGCGACCGGTCACAGTCTACGCTCCGCCCACAACAACTCCCATTACCCCGCTACAGGACACCTATATCAAGTCGGGATTTCCCACGAGTAACTACGGCACCAGCAAAAAATTCAAAATAAGTCAGGGGACAGACGAAGAGCGCGGCCTGATCAGCTTTCGCGTTGAGCAGTATGCCGCTACCACCAATATCGCCAAGGCGGTGTTGCAACTTTATTCCTACGGCGGCTTTGCGTCGGGTCCGATGCAAATAGCGGTTTACCCCGTAACCACCGAATGGGACGGCACCGCGGCCACCTGGAACAACGCCCGAGCCGGTGTCGCCTGGACTGCACCGGGCGGAGATAGCGAAACCCAGGCCGCGGCCATCGCGACGGTCAGTCCGTCGGGCTGGGGCCCCGTTGAATGGGATATCACCGCGCTCGTGCAGCGCTGGGTGGGTGGTGCTGACAATTTCGGGTTAATGTTTCGCGTGCTGGACAACAATGCCAGCATTCAATTTGGCTCCAGCGAGGAAGCCTGGGTTAACGAACGCCCGGTGTTAAAACTGACCTCGCGCTGCGAGTGCGGGCGATTCTGCCTAAACACCGGCAGCTGCAGCGCCGACTATATTCCGGGGGCTGTCGACTTCACCGTTAACACCGGCAAGCTGGGCTATAAACACCCCGAGGGCGTCGCCTTTGCACCCGAAGGCGAGGTCATAGACGGCGTCACCCTGCCAAGCGGCGGCGCCAGTCTAACGGTTGCACAATCAAATCTTTTGCTGTTTGACAAGGTCGGCTCCCTCCTGCATACCTCGGCCCCGAGGGGAATCTCAGACCCCAAGGGCGTCGCCTGGCTGGGGGGCGGCACTTGGAATAAACATATTCTGGTTGCAGACACCGGGGCAAATCGGCTGAGGCTTTACCTCGCCAATGATCTAAGCCTAGTTGGCAGTTTGCGGATTCCAAGTGATTTCACCGAGGTCACCGGCCTTTCCTATATCGGTACAACCGCCTCGGGCGACTATGCCGATACCGTACTGGCGACAGGGCGGAAGTCGGTCCTGCTTTTCGGGGATAGCCCCAGAGTGGTCATCTACCGTCAGGGCGACTTGAACCGCCAAGCGACAATCAATCTGCCCTTGGGGGTCGGCATCCCCAGCGGCATTGCGCATATTCCTTTTACCGACAGCTTTTTGCTGCTCGACACTGACAACCAGCGAGTGCTCAAGCTCAACTTCGATGGCCAGCTCGAGGGCAGCTACAATACCCCTGAAGTTGCTGACAGCAAGGTGGGCGCGGGGCTCGCCATCGATACCGAGTCCTGCCAGCATCTCTACGTCGATAATGGCGACGCCACCTTGATGTCGCTCTACCCCAGTCCGCCTTGCACCACCCCCTACGAGGATGACTTTGAAAGCAATAGCTATGCCGGGAGCCTTGGCGACAACGACTGGTCACCAAACCCATGGACCGAAAACGGCGACGACGACAATGCGGCCACAGGCGGGGTATCACTGCGTAATACTGACAGTGGCATATGGCTGTCTATCAGCGGGCCCGACAAGGGGGCCAAGCGGGCGATGGAAGGGCTAAGCGACTTCAGCCATGTGTCACTGAGCTTTGATGTAAGAAAACTGTCGCTCGATGATGCCGCTGATTACGTTAAGGTCGAGTTTAATGGGGGTAACGACGCCGGATGGGTATTGCTGACAGAACTCGCCGGTCCCGCCGAAGACGAAACCAGCTCCGAATTTTTTGACATTTCAGCCCATCTGGGCGGATTGAGCCCCCAGCTTCGCCTGCGATCTTCTGCGGGGATGGGTGTAGACGATACGGTTCTCATCGACAACGTGCGCTTTCAAACCTGCAACTAGGCATTGACGACGGGAAGTTCGGACTCGGCTATAAAACCAATGAGGCGGAGGTCTCCCCCGCCCCGTCGACCTTAGCGATCGTCGTAGTCGGTGTGGTTCATAATGAATTTGCCGGTCACATTGTCAAACTTCCAGCCACCGGCTGTGCCGTCGGCGGTCATCGCCAGATCGCCCGTAGTCACAATGACTAGAGTATTGTTGGTGCCGGTAATCGGGTCGGCGGGCAGCGCATCCTTTTTATAGTACGGACCATACTTAAAGGTGGCATCGGTGGTCGAACAGGCCTGCCCCGCAGCATTCGTGTAGCGGTTGAGCTGGTCGATAAAGGCCTGCGGCGTATCGACCGCCCCGGTCCCCGCTGTGCCGGTGCCCGGACAGGTTGCGCCCGCGGCCGTCACGCTACTGGGGTAGTGGCCGTGGTTCTGGTAGTACAGGTCGATGGCCGTACGGATGCCCGCCAGGCTGGAGTCCAGGGCCGATCGCTTGGCATCGTCGGTGGAGGACGTGAACTGGGGAATCACGATTGCTGCCAATACCGACAGTATCAGTACCACTATAACCAGCTCGACAAGAGTGAATCCTGTCACTCTCTTCGGTGTATGCCCTTTCATGCAAAACCCCTCAATCTCAAAGCCTTAAAAAAACTGTGTAACATCCTGATGACCGTGCCTCTTTGCCCAGAGCTAGACCCAGAGCTGAAAGCACTCTTGTTACTGCAGTTAACTATATACGATGAACTCGGAATATACACGAAAACCCCTATTTGTATCGTTACTTCGCGCGTAGTTGACTAGTCCGTCAATTACATGGCTACACTCGACAACTTAAAGATTGGCAGAATTAACGAGCTCACAATAATGCCCACCACCAAGCCCATCACCACCAGCATAATAGGTTCAGCCAGCTTCGAGACGCTGTTTAACAGCTTGGTGAGCTCCTTGGCGTAGTAGTCGGCAATGCGGTTCATTACTCGGGCCAGACTCCCCGCCTCTTCGCCGGTCGCCAGCATCTGCCGCGCCAAATCCGGTATATGCTCAGACTGGCAAAAAACATCGCTTAGACGACCACCCTCACGAACGCCAATTTCTGCCCGTCGAATCAGGTCGCGATAGGCCAGATTGGCCACCACCTCACTACTGGCCTGCAGTGCGTCTTTCACCGAGACCCCGTTTGCCAGCGACAGCCCCAGCACTCGCATCAGCTGCACCAGATATATCTGGCGATAAATACGCCTTACTCCAGGAATTTTGAGCTTCCACAAGTCGAGCATGGCCGCGCCTGCAGCAGAGCGGGCCCAGCCGATCAGGCCACCTCCCACCAACACCAGGCCAATGCAGACCAGCAGCCAGTGCTGGCGCAGCAGATCACTGGTCGCCATCAGGACGATGGTGGTGGACGGCAGCTGGTCTTGAATAGAGGCAAAAATATCGGCGAATTTCGGGAATACAAACACCATGACGAACACCACCACCGCCAGCGAAAATACCAGCAGAAAGGCCGGGTAGGTCATCGCCGAAGTGATGGTGCCTTTTAGCTGCTGCTGCTTTTCATCCATCGCCAGCAGCTCTTCCAGCACCTTGACCATAAAGCCGCCAGCTTCGCTGGCTTTCACCAGCTTGATGTAGGAGACCGGGAACATCTCCGGGTGTTGCTCCAGAGCTTGGGAAAAGGCACTACCCTTTTCCACCTGCGCCGCGAGATCCGCGAGAATCGCGCGCACTTTGCGATTAGCCATTTGCGCTTGTAGTGCGTTCAGGCTTTTGTGCAAGGATGTGCCAGTATCGAGCAGCAGCGCCAGCTGCTCGGTGAAGAACATTCGGTCTTCCGCTGTAATCGGCGGCTCAAACAGGGTGATATTGAGCGAAAGTCCCGGCGGTTTTTCCGGTGCGGCACCGGACTGTTCAGTCAGTGGCATCGCTCTTCCCCCTAGTCGCTGATCACGCGGGACACTTCTTCCAGCGTGGTTTCGCCCGACAGAACATGGTCCAGGCCATCATAGAACAATGTTTTCAGCTCGCGCTGACTCGCATACTGATTCAGGTCGTCGCGACTGGGGTTGGTCATAATCAGGCTCTGCAGCGTACCATCCACCGTCAACACCTCGTGGATGCCCAGCCGCCCCTTGTAACCCGAATCAAAGCAGACTTCACAACCCCGGCCGGTAGACAGCATAACGTTTTCCCTATCCTGCCACTGGTAGCGCTCGATGACTTCCGGCGGCGGTTTAAAGCGGGTCTTGCAGTTGGGGCAGATGGTTCGCACCAGGCGCTGCGCCACCACCCCCGACAAGGCCGATGACAGCAGGTAGGGTTCAACCCCCATATCGATCATGCGCGTGACCGCGCTGACGCTGTCATTGGTGTGCAGAGTGGACAGCACCAAATGGCCGGTAAGCGCTGCTTGCACGGCTATCTGGGCAGTTTCTTTCTCGCGAATTTCCCCCACCATTACGATGTCCGGGTCTTGCCGCAGAATGTGTTTGAGCATCCGTGCAAAGCCGAGCCCGATGGCCTCGCGCACTTCATTCTGGTTAATAACGTCCAGCTGATACTCGACCGGGTCTTCAACGGTGACGATGTTTCTCTCCAGACTGTTCAGATGGCTCAGCGCGGCGTACAGCGAGGTGGTTTTGCCGCTGCCGGTAGGGCCGGTGACCAGTATCAGACCATAACTTTTCGACAACAATTGACGGAAGCTCGCTAAATTGGCGTCGGAAAAGCCAAGCCGGTTTAAATCCAGTATGGAACGACTCTTGTCCAACACCCGCAACACCACCTTTTCGCCGTGCAGGCCCGGCAGCGAGCTGAAGCGCAGGTCCACCTTCTGGTTGTTGGTAACAACCTGTATCCGCCCGTCCTGCGGCAAACGACGCTCGGCGATATCCAGGTTCGCCATGATTTTCAGGCGCGACACGATGGCCGGGTGCAGCTCCAGGCGGGGGGTCATGATTTCGTACAAAATGCTGTCTACCCGAAAGCGAACCCGCGAGCGACTGGGACCAGGCTCGATATGGACATC
Organism: Litorivivens sp.; assembly: GCF_041624475.1. Classification (GTDB taxonomy): domain Bacteria; phylum Pseudomonadota; class Gammaproteobacteria; order Pseudomonadales; family Spongiibacteraceae; genus Litorivivens. The sequence goes on along the minus strand of NZ_JBFJUX010000015.1, from coordinate 55,456 downwards.
GCTGGCGCCGTCTTGCACCGCGCGCTGTATGATGGCGTTGACCAGATTAATAATGGGCGAGCCTGCCGAGAGCTCATCGATGGCGGCATAATCGTCCGGCTGCTGGCTCTCTACCAGCTCCAGGTCTTCGTCGATATCGGATATCAGGTCCGATCCAATATCCATTCCGCCGGCTATTTCATTGAGCGTGCGCTTGATGTCCGAGCGGCTAGCCAGCACCGGCCGAATATGGCAGCCGGTCGCTTCTTCAATCTCGCTCAGTGCGGCAATGTCCTGGGCATCGGACAGGGCAACAGCCAGGGTGTCGCGCAATCTGAACAGAGGCAGCGCATTGATGCGCAGCGCTTTCTCCTGCGGCAGGGTGTCGACAATATCCGAGTCGAACATTCCCGCCTTCAGGCTCACATAGGGAATACCCAGCTGATCGCTGATCGCCCGCAGGATATCCTCCTCTGCGACCAGCTCGGCCTCTATCAGGATGCGCCCCATTCGCTTACCGGTGCGGTCCTGTTCTTCCATTGCGTGACGAATGGTGTCTTCGTCAGTCAGACCCCGTTCAATCAGGATATCGCCGAGTCGACGCACCGCGCCACCGACCAGAACATGGCCGGGCTTGTCTGGCTCGTCGATATAACCGATATGGCGATCGAGCCCGCTGATATGCATGATTTTCGCAACAATACCCGAGCAATTCGCCAGGCGTAACCAGCCGCCCTCGCTGGTCAGCAGCTCGCTGCAATCCAGTAGCGCATTCAGTGCGCGACTGTTTAGGAATTTGATATTGCCCATGTCAACGGCAACATTCAGGTCCCGCTGCGCTATCGCCTCTTCTACCGAGCTGCGCAGCTCCTGCAGGGTAGAATCGTTTTCCAGCGACTCGGTGAGCGCCAGATAGGTAATCACGCCGAGCTGTGTTCTGAGTACCTCTCCCATACGCTAGCGACCCCGCCCCGTTTTGGCTGCCGCTGACTGGATATCTTTCAACACGCCATCCAGCGGCACAGGCTTGGCTACGAAATATCCCTGCGCATAATCGACGCCAATATCCTTGAGCAGATCACGCACCGCGCCCGTTTCCACAAACTCTGCAATTGTGTGAAGCCCCATGACCTTACCAACGCTGGCCATTGCCTTTACCATGCTCCGGTTGACGCCGTTGCTATCGATATCCTTGACGAAACTGCCATCGATTTTCAGGTAGTCAACCGGGATCTCTTTCAGATAACTGAACGAGCTCAGGCCACAGCCAAAATCATCGAGGGAGAAGGCAGCTCCCAGTGCTTTCACCTCGGTGATAAGCTTGAGCGCCGACTCCATTTCGCCAATCTCCGCGGTTTCGGTCAGCTCAAAACAAAGCTGACGGTTGTTACAAGCGCTATTCTTATTCAGAACATCTAGCAGATAGTGGTGAAAATCCCGGCTGCCGATGGATTTGCCCGAGAGATTCACACTCCAGACAGACTCAGGGCTGACGTCGGCGATCTTGTACTGGGCCAACAAGGACAGCATTTCCTCCACCACCCACTGATCGATATTGGGTATCAGGTCATAGCGCTCGGCGGCTTCTATAAATTTGGCCGGCGACATCACGCGCCCATCGTCATCAATGACGCGCAGCAACACCTCATAATGCGGTGGGCCATCGCTCAAGGCCTCCATCGGCTGACAATAGAGGCGAAAGTCCCGATTCATCAGCGCCGTTTTTACGTTTTGCAACCAGAAGACATCACTGTCGCGTTTCTGAAGCTGTGAGTCATCCGGGGAATAGACGTGCAGGCGCTCGAAGCTATTATCCTTCGCCAGCGATGCCGCAAACTCACCTGCCGTCAACCAGTCCGAGACGCTTTCCAGCGACGAGTCGTCGCACACAGACCCGACATTGACACTAAACTCTGCACCCGCGGGCACGATATGCCGGTTTTCATTAATGTCTTCAATGCGCTGCAGCACCGACTCCGCTGCTGCCTTGGTGTCCAGCCCCCTGGCGGCAATGACAAACTCGTCGTGATTGATCCTGGCAACAACGCATTCTTCGCCGGCGTAGTCATCCAGCATTTCGGCGAAGGCCGACAGCAGACGCCCGGCCACCTCGTAGCCAAAGCTATCGGTGATAAGCTTCAGGTGGTTAAAGTGAAAAAACAGCAGGCTGCACCGTGCTTTATCTTCCTGCAGCATCGCCTCAAAGCGACTGATTAACTCCCCCTGTCCTACCAAACCCGTTGCCGTATCATAGCGTTGCTTGATTATCTTGCGCGCCATCTCCGCCTGGATTTCTACCAGCTGGCGGTCACTGTTGCTGAATTCGCGTCCTTTGCACTTCTGCTGGGCAATAACAAATAGTCCGCGCAAACGCGGGTTAGGCGATGGGATGGGCGCACAAATAAGAATGTGTTCCAGTTGCCCCTCGATACCAATGCGCTTAGCGTCCTCGGGCTTGTTGATAACGATAGCTTGCCCGCTGCTTATCACAGCGTTCTGCAGCGTTTCGATAATGCCGCTATCCGGCTCATCATCACCGACAACCCCGGAGGCTACAGCCAGTTGTTTGCCGGGCATGATCAGCGCGGCGACATCAACATTGAGGAAGGTGGCGCAGTCATCGACGAGCTGCTGCAGGGACAGCGTCATCGCGACCCGATCGTCACTTACCGCATCCACGCTCTGTTTGATTTTGTATACCAGGTTAAGCTCTTCGTAGCGCTCACCAAGCTCTTCGGCCATCTCATCCAGCTCGAGCCGAAGTGTCAGCTCGGCGGCGATCTGAGCGCCAATATTATCGAGGTAACCCGGTAAGCGCGGCGCAAGGTCACCGAGGGTACCGCGCACCCGAACACAAAAAGTCAGATCGAGCTTTTCATTTGGCGAAACAGTATGTGTCAGACTGTAGTCTGACGCTGGAAGAACCTTAGCGCCCTTGCCAGCAGAACTTGCGAGTAGCTTGCCAGTGTCATCCAGCAGGTCAACGCGAACTACGTCCGGGTAAGCAACCTGTACCAGTTTGAGGTGGGCCGGGAGGCCGCACTGTTTCAATTGCCGAACATAACTCATAGGCGACAGCTCACTCGTCCACCGGAACCTGATCGGCCAACAAGGCGATCAGCGCGCGCAAACTTGCAGGCTTTTCCAAAAAGGTAAGGCTGGGGATGACTCGGGACCATTCCCGGTGCTCAATATCGGCCTTTGATGTTGCAACAATGATCGGGAAAGTGCGCTCGGGAAGCTCTTCGGTAATGCGCATACACAATTCCTGACCATCCATTTTCGGCATGGCGATGTCGGTGATCAGTGCATCCGGCGGTGAGTTTCGGATGAATTCCAGTGCCTCCTCGCCATTGAGTGCATGCTCGACTTCATAACCCGCTCTCTCGAGTGAAATTCTTAATACTCTGAATATATGCAGTTCATCTTCGGCGATCAGAATCATCGGCATCAAACACGCCCTCGCTCAACGATATTGGATTTCTTGTTAAAAGCAATCGTAAAGCGGCTACCTTCACCAAGGGTGCTTTCCACAGTAAGGCTGCCATGATGTAACTGGACAATGTTTCGGGTCAGCGTCAGGCCCAGCCCGTGACCGCTTTTCTTGCGAATTTCTGCGTCTTCAGAGCGATAAAACTTGTCGAATATATGCCGTTGGTCCTCTTCCGATATCCCGGGGCCGCTGTCGCTAATGGAAATAAGTATTGCGTCGTCCGTTTCTTCAGCAGCAAAACGAACTTCACCGCCCTCGCGGTTGTACTTGATTGCATTGGAAAGCAGATTGTTAATACTAATGCGCAGAAGGTCTTTATCTACAACAATAGTGCTGAGGCTTTCGGGAATATCTTTCACCACTGTTAGTGTGCTGTTGTTTGCAGACCGTATCATCGAGTCATAAATATCATTGAGGAATTCACTCGTCTTAACCCGCGTCTTATCGATGGTGATATTTCCCATCTCAATTTTGGCGATATTCAGCAGATTGTTGACGAGATCAGCCATGCGATCCACTTCATCGTAGATGGTATTCAACGACTCCACCCGGACATCAGGCTCCAGGTCATCCTCCATCAACATTTCGCTGTACATTTTAACGACGTGCAGGGGTGTCTTAAGCTCATGCGCGGCCTTGATGGCAAACTCCTCAGACATCCTTTTGTTATGCAGGGTGCTGGTGACATCCTGAATAATCATCAGCTCGCCGAGCGAATTGCCCGAGTCTGCAGCTTGCACCGTCTGCATGGATACACTGGCGACTTTGGTGTGGTTACCCCGCTGTGCATATTCGTACTGAAGCTCGCCTGGCTTCACCCCACCGCTTTTGCGACCAGATTGCACGTAAGCCGCGACAGCGAGTGATGGGCTCCACTCACTGAAAGACTTACCCACAATATTGGGGGAAGCCCCGGGAAAGAAATGCAGAAACTGCTTGTTGCAGTAGGTCACACTGCCTGCCACATCCAGAACCGCCACACCCAGCGGCAAAGCGTCGAGCACTGCCTCTGTCCGCAGCTTGTCGAAATAAAGTACTTTCCTATCAATCTCAAGAGCGTCTTGCTTGACCTCGATTTCCCGAACAATATTTTTGGCATTGGCGATCAGCGCATTGAAGTCATCAATCAGAGGGGATTTGGTCTGACTGTTGTCGATGGTTTCAAACTCCTTCCCCTCGTTCATCGAGCTGAAATGCTGCCCCAGTCGATGCATTGGGAGATACGTCGAAAATATTGATGAAAACGCCGCAAAGGTTAGCAGCACAAGCGGTAACGAAATAAGAAAATAGTACTGCGCGCCGGGTTGCCAGTAGAACGTGGGCTTAAGAAAACCTATTCGCAAGACGTGTGAGCCTGAAGTTTTGATCGGCGCATAAAACTCTACGATGCCGACCGTTTTTTTCAGTGTGGTAAACGCTCGATTACCCTGGCTAACACGCTGACTGGCAGACAGGGGCAGCGACGGGATGCCGATACCGGATTGATGCCCCTCCAGAACCAGCTGCCGCTCGCCGAACTTGGACTCCACTAGAAAATAAAGAAAATGCGGGTGCTGCTTTAAATTCTGCAGCATGGGACTCTGGCCCTGCTCTGCAATCAAGTCTGTCAGCGCCTCATTGGAGACATTGGCCAGTGCTTTAGTGATCGATTCACCGTATAGCTGCGTTTCGGCATTGATGGTCTTGGCAGACTGCCAGCTGTAGACCACCAGCAACAAGGTGAGACTCAATGCTGCGATGAGCAGCAAGGGCAAAAAGGCAGGAATCTGGATGCGGCGGCGGCGATGGCGGAGGCGTCGGGTCGGCCACTGCCTGCGATCGCCTTTTCGTCGCTCATCGCTGGCACTGTTAGACACGGACAGTCCGTTGTCGTCAATAGTCGCTGACGCTTTGTTCACCTGGCACCCTCTGTTTTGCCCACTGCCGTCGAAGACGGCCTATCAGGCTGATTATTCTTGGCCATCGGCCCGGGATTCTTTTATCCCAACCCCTATACTGTAGGCAAAGTTACATAATCCTGCAGTTGTGAAATATGCGTATACAGGTGATTAGCATACTACGTTGTGGCGCCGCCCACCGCCGCCCTCGCTTCGCGCGCACCAAAATCCAAAAAAGATCAACGTTTTCAGCGGGTAACCTCTTTACCCATGGTTGCCCGGAGCAACTGCACCCCTGGGCACGCGAATATGCTCGACCAGTGCCCGCACCTCGGGTGGAGGCGGTGCGGTCAATCGCGACACCCCAAAGGCAACCACAAAGTTGACCACCGCACCCACTGCGCCAAAGGCATTGGGCTCGATGCCGAGAAACCAGTTCTCCGGCATGGCGCCCAAAAATTCAGTCCCTGGAATAAACATCACGCCCTTGTGCTGAAAGACGTATAGCAGGGTAACGCTCAAGCCCGCCAACATGCCGGCTACGGCGCCCTCTTTATTCACTCGCTTACTAAAAATACCAAGCATCAAGGCGGGGAAGATCGACGAGGCCGCCAGACCAAAGGCCAGCGCCACCGTTCCGGCAGCAAAGTCCGGCGGATTCAAGCCGAGATAACCTGCGAAAGCGATCGCAACAGCCATGGCAATTCGGCTTGCGAGCAGCTCCTGTTTTTCGGTGATCGTCGGTGCGAATACACCTTTCAGCAAGTCATGCGAAATAGCCGAGGAAATTGCCAGCAGCAGACCTGCCGCCGTGGAAAGCGCCGCTGCCAGACCACCCGCCGCCACCAGCGCAATGACCCAGTTCGGCAAACGCGCAATCTCGGGATTGGCCAGCACGATAATATCGCGGTCAATGGTGACCATTTCATTTTTGTCGACATCGGCTACATGCGTAATACGGCCATCGCCATTCTTGTCCTCAAATTCCAGCAGCCCGGTTTTCTCCCAGTTTTTAAACCATTGCGGGCGCTCGTCGTACACCAGACCCTCGCCGTCTTTCCCGGCAAAGGTATCAATCAGATTCAATCGTGCCATCCCAGAGACCGCAGGCGCTGTGGTGTAAAGAATCGCGATAAACAGCAAGGCCCAGCCCGCCGACTTTCGCGCATCACTGACTTTCGGTACGGTGAAAAAGCGAATGATCACATGCGGCAAACCTGCCGTACCGATCATCAATGAAAGCGTATAGGCAAACATATTCAGTTTGCTGAGCCGTTCCTGAGTGGTGTATTCGGCAAAGCCCAAATCCACAAGAATCAGATCTAGCTTGTCCAGCAGATAGGTATCGCTGCCCGCCAGCGTGCTGCCCAGGCCGAGCTGCGGCAAGGGGTTGCCGGTGAGATTGAGCGAGATAAAAATGGCCGGAATGGTAAAGGCAAAAATCAGCACGCAGTATTGAGCAATCTGGGTATAGGTAATGCCCTTCATGCCACCGAGCACCGCGTAAATAAAGACGATACCCATCCCCACATACAGGCCGATATCGTAGTCCACTTCCAGAAAGCGGGAGAAGGCGACACCCACGCCTTTCATCTGCCCAATGACATAAGTGACCGAACAGACAATCAGACAGATCACCGCCACAATGCGGGCTGTGCGTGAGTAGTAGCGCTCGCCAATAAACTCGGGAACCGTGAACTTGCCGAACTTGCGCAGGTAGGGCGCCAAAAACATCGCCAACAGCACAAAGCCACCGGTCCACCCCATCAGAAAGACCGAACCGCCATAGCCCATATAGGCAATCAGCCCAGCCATAGAGATAAAGGAGGCCGCGCTCATCCAGTCGGCGGCGGTGGCCATGCCATTGGCTACGGGATGAATACCGCCCCCGGCGACGTAGAACTCCTGGGTTGAACCCGCCCGCGACCAGATGGCGATACCGATATATAAAGCGAAGGTGCTGCCGACAACGAGGTAGGTCAGAGTTTGCAGGTCCATCTGTTACTCCTCGTGTACGTGGTATTTTTTATCGAGCCGCCCCATAAGGCGGGCGTAGACAAAAATCAGTATCACAAAGGTGTAAATAGAACCCTGCTGGGCAAACCAGAAACCGAGCTTGTAACCACCCAGCCGAAACTCGTTCAGCCAGTCGACAAAAAGAATACCGCAGCCAAAAGAAACAAAGAACCAGATAAGGGAAAGCGCGAACATCATGCGCAGGTGCTCGCGCCAGTAGGCTTTGGCGTGATCTTCAGATTGGAAGGCCATGATGCTGTCCCTGTTATCGTTTGGGACAGCTTAAGGGAGAGCGGGGTAAAACCCAAATGGGTTTTGTGGTCGGACGTCCGACGTCAGACGTCCGGCCCAATCACAGCGAAAGCACCTTTTCGCCGCGAGCAATACCAGACACCCCGCTGCGCACCACTTCCAGAATCGCAGCATCACCCACCGCTTCGAGGAAAGAGTCCAGCTTATCGGAGGCGCCAGTAACCTGAATGGTGTAGACCGTCGGACCTACATCCACAATCTGGCCGCGAAAGATATCGGTGCAGCGCTTTATCTCGGCGCGCTGAGCGCCGGTGGCGCGCACTTTAACCAGCATCAGCTCGCGCTCGATGTGGGCGCCTTCGCTCAAATCCACCAGCTTGACCACGTCTACCAGACGGTTCAGGTGCTTGGTGATCTGCTCGATTTTGTGATCATCACCCACCGTGGTCAGGGTCAGACGCGACATTGTCTCATCTTCGGTGGGCGCCACGTTGAGCGTCTCAATGTTATAGCCGCGCTGAGAGAACAGGCCAACCACCCGCGACAGAGCACCTGGCTCGTTTTCCAAAAGTACTGAAATTATCCGTCGCATCAGGTTCGCTCCGTCTTGCTCAACCACATATCACGCATGGAGCCGTTCGGCGCCACCAGCATCGGGTAAACGTGCTCGTGAGGGTCTACGTGAATGTCCATAAACACCAGGCGATCTTTCATCGCCATCACTTCTTTCAAGGCACCTTCCAGGTCGGCTTTTTTGTCAACGCGAAGACCCACGTGACCGTAAGCTTCCGCCAGCTTGCAGAAATCCGGCAGCGAGTCTTCGTAGGTGCTCTCGGCGTAGCGACCTTCGTACTGCATGTCTTGCCACTGCTTGACCATACCCAGATAGCCGTTGTACAGATTCAGGATTTTCACCGGAATGTTGTACTGGGTGCAGGTGGACAGCTCCTGAATGTTCATCTGGATGCTGCCTTCACCGGTTACACACACCACGTCGGAATCCGGGTAGGCCAGTTTTACGCCCATCGCTGAGGGCAAGCCAAAACCCATGGTCCCGAGACCACCGGAGTTGATCCAGCGGCGCGGGTGCTTGAAGCGGTAGTACTGAGCCGCATACATCTGGTGTTGGCCAACATCTGAGGTCACAAAGGCCTCGCCGTTGGTGACTTTGCACAGAGTATCGATAACCTCTTGCGGCTTGATCAGATCGGTAGACGTGTCATAGCGAGGCTTGGTCCAAAGCCCGTGGGCGTCGCGCCACTCGTCAATCTGCTGCCACCAGACATCCAGTGCCTTGGCATCCGGCAGACTCTTGTCGGCCTTACGCGCATCGCGCACCAGGCTCAGCATTTCCGCCAGCACCGAATCCACCGGGCCAACAATGGGCACATCGGCCGTGATGGTTTTCGAAATCGACGCCGGGTCGATATCGATATGAATCACCTTGGCACTCGGGCAGAACTTGCTTGGGGTATTGGTTACCCGGTCGTCAAAGCGCGCGCCCACCGCCAGAATCACATCGCTGTGATGCATGGCGTTGTTGGCTTCGTAAAAACCGTGCATGCCGAGCATGCCCAAAAACTGGCGATCATCACCGGGAAAACCGCCAAGCCCCATCAGGGTATTGGTCACCGGGTAGTTCAGCTCATGGGCCAGCTCGGTCAGTACGCCCGAGGCATTGCCCTGCACCACCCCACCACCGGTATAGATAACCGGGCGCTTGGCTTCCAGCAGCAACTGAACCGCTTTTTTGATCTGACCGGAGTGACCGCGCGTTGCCGGTGTGTAGGAACGCATTTTCACCGACTTCGGGTAGCGGTACTCAAACTTGTCTACCGGGTTGGTGATGTCCTTCGGCAGGTCGATCACCACCGGACCCGGGCGACCGGTTGAGGCCAGATAAAAGGCCTTTTTGATGGTTTCCGGAATGTCCTGCGCTCTTTTCACCATAAAGCTGTGCTTCACGATGGGGCGGGAAATACCGACCATGTCGGTTTCCTGAAAGGCGTCTTCGCCAATCAGGTGAGACGCAACCTGCCCCGACAGCACCACCATCGGAATGGAATCCATGTAGGCGGTGGCAATGCCGGTGATCGCATTGGTAGCACCCGGGCCGGAGGTAACCAGCACCACACCGGGCTTGCCGGTAGCGCGGGCGTAGCCATCGGCGGCATGCGTCGCAGCCTGCTCATGGCGCACCAGGATATGGGGCACCTTGCAGTTCTGGAACAGGGAATCATAAATGTGCAGTACGGCCCCACCGGGGTAGCCGAAAATAAACTCAACGCCTTCGTCTTCGAGGGCGCGGGCGATCATATCACCGCCGGATAACAATTCCACGGAACAGTCCTCTTGATTGTCTGAATCAGTTGCACGAACAACCATTCATTTTGAATAAAGCATGTGCGCCAGCCGACCAAGGGCAGCGGAAAAACACATGAACCTCCGATCACATCGACCACGATGCGTCGGGCGAAACGCCTGACAAAGCTGCAGCAGGGTGCAGAATTGCCCTCGTAAAGGTCTTCGCGGGGTGTGCGAAGATGGCATTCTCGCAACACAGGTCATGTGCTTGCGGAGAGAATGGATCTGCGAAGCAGTGATTGCGCGCTTGAGCGCAACCCCGAATCACACCCGGGGTAGCTGGGTGGATTGACGGCCATTTATGAGCAATCGCGTATTTTTCAGGTTACGCCGGGCCGTGTCAATCCCAAACTGTGACTTCGCCGACTTATACCTTCCGTCAGTTCTCTGCCATAATCAGATAATCTGCTTGACGGGGTTATAACATGCTCAAGAAATTCACCCTTTTTACACTCTGCCTGCTGCTGGTTGGCACGGCGCTGGCAAAATCCGGCTACTACCGCTGGCTGGACGACGAAGGTCAGCCCCACTTTACCCAGAAACCACCCGCCGACCGACCTTCAACCTTTATTGAAACCCGCAAAGGCCTTGGTAACAGCGAGGCAAAACCGGCCAACGAACTCAGCAATCCACCCAAGCGGGCCAACAGTGCGCCTGCGGACCAGCAAACGCCCAAGCAATACGAGGTATTACCCAACAAAGATCCCCAGCGCTGCATGCAGGCACGTGAAGCCGTGCAGAATTTTGCACGCGGCCAGCGCCTGCGGGTGAAAGATGAAAGCGGCGAGTACCGGCTGCTGAACAACGAAGAAAAAGCCGAGCAGGAAGCCAAAGCCCGGGAGTTGGTCGAGATCTACTGCTAGCCCCCTGTCGGGCGCTGGCAGCGCCCGACAGGTCACGGTTAATGAATCATCTCCGCCTTGGCGACGGTTGAAAACACCAACTTGTCGCCCTCTGCCTCACCGTAGATGGTGTCACCCACACTGAATTTGCCCTGCAGAATATCCTGCGCCAGCGGGTTTTCTATCAGCTGCTGGATTGCACGCTTCAGCGGGCGGGCGCCAAACACCGGATCAAAGCCCACCACGGTGAGCTTATCCATCGCCGCATCGCTCAACTCCAGTTTCAGCTCGCGCTCGGCCAAACGCTTGTCGAGGTAAGCGAGCTGAATATCGGCAATGGCGCGCACCTGACTCTGCTCCAGCGAACGGAACACCACCATCTCGTCGAGACGGTTGATAAATTCCGGCCGGAAATGGTTGGACACCACCTCCATCACCGCTTCCTTGATCGCCTCATAGCCGCCCTCGTTGCGCGACAGCTCCTGAATGCGATCAGAGCCCAGATTGGAGGTCATCACAATCACGGTATTGCGGAAGTCCACGGTGCGACCCTGACCATCGGTCAGCCGACCGTCATCCAGCACCTGCAACAGAATGTTGAACACATCCGGATGCGCCTTTTCCACCTCGTCGAGCAGGAGCAGTGAGTAGGGCCGACGACGCACTGCCTCGGTCAGGTAACCCCCCTCCTCGTAACCGACATAGCCTGGAGGTGCACCGATCAGCCGGGCCACGGAGTGCTTCTCCATAAACTCCGACATGTCGATCCGCACCATGGCCTCTTCGCTGTCGTAGAGAAACGTCGCCAGCGCCTTGCACAACTCGGTTTTACCCACCCCGGTGGGCCCCATAAACAGGAAGGAGCCATTGGGGCGATTGGGGTCACTCAGGCCTGCCCGGGAACGGCGCACCGCGTGAGACACGGCCACGATCGCCTCGTCCTGCCCCACTACCCGACGGTGCAGTTCGTCTTCCATGCGCAGTAGTTTTTCGCGCTCGCCTTCGAGCATTTTGTTAACCGGAATACCGGTCCAGCGCGATACCACTTCCGCAACTTCTTCGTCGGTGACTTTGTTGCGCAGCAGTTTGCGCTCTTCATTGTCGGCACTGCCGGCGCTGGCCAGGCGTTTTTCCAGCTCGGGAATCACCCCGTACTGCAACTCGGACATGCGCGTCAGATCGCTGGCGCGGCGGGCGGCATCGAGTTCCAGTTTGGCTTTTTCCAGCTCGCTCTTGATCTGGTTTGCACCTTGCAGGGAAGATTTTTCTGCCAGCCAGATTTCCTCCAGATCGGCGTACTCTTTCTCCACCTTGTCGATATCGGTGTTGAGCTTCTCAAGCTGCTTGCGGGCCGATTCATCCTCGTCTTTCTTCACCGCCTCGCGCTGAATTTTCAGCTGAATCAGACGGCGCTCCAGTCGGTCCATCTCTTCCGGCTTGGAATCAATTTCCATGCGAATGCGACTGGCCGACTCATCGATCAGGTCGATGGCCTTGTCCGGTAACTGGCGATCGGTGATATAGCGCTGGGAAAGTCGAGTCGCGGCAATGATCGCCGAGTCGGTAATATCGACACCGTGGTGCACCTCATAGCGCTCTTTCAATCCGCGCAGTATGGCAATGGTGTCTTCTTCACTGGGCTCGCCCACCAGCACTTTCTGGAAACGGCGCTCCAGCGCAGCGTCTTTTTCGATGTATTTGCGGTATTCATCGAGGGTGGTGGCACCGACGCAGTGCAACTCGCCGCGGGCCAGCGCCGGCTTGAGCATATTGCCCGCATCCATGGCGCCCTCGGCCTTGCCGGCACCAACCATGGTGTGCAGCTCATCGATAAACAGAATGACCTGCCCCTCTTCCTTGGACAGCTCGTTGAGCACGGCTTTCAGGCGCTCTTCGAACTCACCGCGAAACTTGGCCCCGGCAAGCAAAGAGCCGAGGTCGAGGGACAGCAGGCGTTTATTTTTAATACCTTCCGGCACCTCGCCATTGACGATGCGCTGGGCCAACCCTTCCACAATGGCGGTCTTACCGACACCCGGCTCACCGATCAATACCGGGTTGTTTTTGGTACGGCGTTGCAAGACCTGCACCGCGCGGCGAATTTCCTCGTCGCGGCCAATTACCGGGTCCAGTTTGCCATCGCGGGCGCGCTCGGTCAGATCAATCGTATATTTTTCAAGGGCCTGACGGGCACCTTCGGCTTCAGGGTCGTTCACATTGGCTCCTGAGCGCACGCTTTGAATCGCCGCTTCGAGTTTGTCTTTGCTGAGCCCGGCCGACTTCAGGACATCGCCCAACTTGCCACCGGCTTCCAACAGCGCCAGCACAAACAATTCACTGGAGATATAACTGTCACCGCGTTGCTGGGCGAGCTTGTCCGATACGTTAAAGGCGCGAGCCAGCTCGTTGGAGACGTGAACTTCACCGGTTGTGCCCTGCACCTGCGGCAGTGCATTCAACACTTCCCCCAGCTGCTGCTCCAGTGCGGGCAGATTGACGCCGGCCTGTTGCAGCAGGGGTTTGACCGATCCGTTTTGCTGGCGCAGCAGTGCCATCAGCACGTGCACCGGCTCAATAAACTGATGATCCTTGCCGATAGCCAGCGACTGGGCTTCGGCGACGGCGCTTTGCAGGGCGCTGGTAAAGCGATCTATACGCATGTAAATACCCTCATCCAATCTACCCTCACCCTAGCCTCCCCAGAGAAGGAGGGTTTGGGTGAGAGGACGTCTCACACTGTAATAAATGAGGGCGGGGCGCCGGAATTCAAGGTAAGCGGTAAATCAGGCTGGCAAAACGGCCACACGGGTTCTGCCGTCGGTAGGAGTAAAAACGCGGGTCATCATAGCTGCAAAGCCCGCTGTCGGAAATGGCTGAAAGCCCCAGTGCGCGCAGCTGCAGCGCCGCTAGCCCGGCCAGATCACAGAGGAATTTTCCGGGCTCAGACGCAGAGACAAAACAGGCTTTAATGGCCTGCTCCGCAGGCCCCTGAAAGCGCGCGAGAAAAGCCTCGCGAACCTCTGCGCCCACCTCAAACCGGGGTTGCCGGATACAGGGCCCCAGCCAGGCCTGAACAGTGCCGGGCGCAGCGTGAAAAGCCGTAACGGTATTGATCAATACCCCGTCCAGCAGCCCGCGCCAGCCCGCATGGGCGGCTGCCACCTGCTCGCCCGCGCTGTCGCACAACAGCACCGGCAGACAGTCTGCGGTCAATACGGCGCAGGCCAGACCCGCCTGATCCGATATCGACGCATCCGCCTCCGGCAGCGAATGGCCATCGGCGCTAACGCAGTTCGGGCTATGGATCTGGGTCAACCATTGAATACGTTCGAGCCCCTCGCAGCCGCGTTTTAGCTTGCGACGGTTCTCGGCGACTGAGCTGTTATCGTCCTTCACATGTTCCGCAAGGTTAAAACCCGCCCAAGGGCCTTTGCTGGCGCCGCCCGCCCGCGTGGTGCAGAGGGCGCGCACCGAGGCGGGCGCATCCCAGTCGGGAACCAGCCAGTCAGCCATTGCCGTCCTCACTGGCCAGCACCGCGCGCAGGCGCTGAAAATCATCGGGCAAATCCGACTCCCAGCTCACCAGCTCATCGGTAGCCGGGTGCATCAGCTCCAGTTTGCGGGCGTGCAGGGCCTGCCGGCGAAAGGTGCGCAGGGTTTCGCTCAATAATTCACTGGCGCCTTTCGGCTGACGCAGACGTCCGGCATAGAGCGCGTCGCCGATCAGCGGGTGCTTGATATGGGCCATATGCACCCGAATCTGGTGGGTGCGACCGGTCTCCAGCAGGCAACGCACGTGGGAAAAATGCCTGAAGCGCTCAATAATCCGGTAGTGGGTAACCGCTTCCTTGCCACCGGCTCGCACCACCGCCATTTTTTTGCGCTGCTGGGGGTGGCGCCCCATCGGTTCATCCACCTTGCCTCCGCCCGTCATAGCGCCATACACCAGCGCCTCATACTCCCGGTGCACATCGCGGGCCTGCAATTGCTTGACCAGGGAGGTATGCGCTTCCAGAGTCTTAGCCACCACCATCAGTCCCGAAGTGTCCTTGTCCAAGCGGTGCACAATGCCCGCCCTGGGCAGCTGGGCGAGGGCCGGGCAATGCTCGATCAGGGCATTGACCAGGGTGCCATCGGCGTGACCTGCCGCCGGATGCACCACCAAGCCCACGGGCTTGTTAAGCACCAGCAGTTGCTCATCTTCGTAATGCAGACCGAAATCAATCTGCTGGGGCTGCCAGTCGCCTTCGTCCTGCAATTCAGCACCAACGCGAATCTCCTCGCCGCCCATGATTTTGTCTCGGGGTCGGTATTGTTTGCCGTTTACGGTCAACTCGCCGGATTTGATCCAGTTTTGCAGCCGGGAACGGGAATAATCGGGGAACAGCTGGGCCACCGCCTGGTCTAAGCGCGAGCCCGCCAGCTCGTCGGGGATGACGGCACTGAGGGCAATCGTGTCGGGCATGAAATTTCCTTTGAGGCCATCGCAGGCGTCCGCTTTATGGCGCAAGGTGGCTGTGGTTAAATACGACGCCTGAATTATCCACCGCTGAAACCGGGAATGCCACATTATGAGAGTTGTTAAATACGGATTGATGATCCTGCTGGTCGGCGTCTTGGCCGCCTGTGCGTCCGATCCGAACAAAGAGGCAGAATCCTCGGAAAAGCAGATCTACAATCAAGCTCAGGAACATATGGAAAACGGCAACTTCAGTCTTGCCGTGAAAAACCTGCAGTTGCTGGAGTCGCGCTTCCCCTTCGGCCCCTATGCCGAGCAGGCCCAGCTGGAAATTATTTACGCCCACTACCGCAGCCTTGAGCCCGAAGCCGCCATCGCCGCCGCCGACCGCTTTATTCGCCTGCACCCCCAACACCCCAGCGTCGACTACGCCTATTACATGCGCGGTCTGGCGAACTACACCGAAGGTCAGGGCCTGCTGGAGCGCTTCTTCCCCACTGACATGACCCAGCGCGATCCGGGCGCCGCCATTCAGGCTTTTGAAGACTTCCGCCAGTTGCTGCAGCGTTTTCCCGACAGCCAGTACGCACCCGACGCCCGCGCCCGCATGATTCACCTGCGCAACCGGCTGGCGCGCTATGAGATCAACGTCGCCAACTACTACTTCAAGCGCAAGGCTTATCTGGCCGCCGCCAACCGCGGCCGCTATGTAGTCGAAAACATGCCCCAGACCTCGGCAGTGCCCGATGCGCTGGCGGTGATGGTGCAGGCCTACCTGCTGCTGGGCATGGATGATCTGGCCGAGCGCTCGCTGACCGTCCTGCGCAGCAATTTCCCCAAGCACCCGGCGCTGGACGAAAACGGCAACTTTAACAGTCAGGTGGGACTGGAGCAGGAACGCTCCTGGCTGAACAAGGCAACACTGGGACTGGTCGATCGCTACGAGCCACCCAAGTTTGATAACCGACCGGTGTTTGTGCCCGGGGAAGGCGAGCAAGAAGTCAGCCGCGACGACCGCAAACCACCGAAGATGCGCCCGCGTTAATACCAGCCCTCACTCCAACCCTCCCCCAAAGGGGAGGGTGCTTACACCCCTGCCTTCCAGCGATTGGTAATCGGGTAGCGCCGGTCGCGCCCAAACGCGCGCTGGGTAATGCGTGTGCCGATGGCCGCCTGACGACGCTTGTACTCGTTAATATCCACCAGCCGCACGACCTGTTCTACATCCTCGCGCTCGAAACCCATTGCGATAATCGCCTCGGCGCTCTGATCGTGCTCAATGTAGTGCTCGAGAATCTGATCCAAGACCTCGTAGGGCGGCAATGAATCCTCGTCTTTCTGATCAGGCGCCAACTCTGCCGACGGAGGACGATCAATAACCCGCTGCGGAATCACCGGCGAAAGGGAATTGCGATAGTTCGACAAAGCAAAGACCCGTTGCTTG
This sequence comes from Litorivivens sp., assembly GCF_041624475.1. Taxonomy (GTDB): domain Bacteria; phylum Pseudomonadota; class Gammaproteobacteria; order Pseudomonadales; family Spongiibacteraceae; genus Litorivivens. The sequence continues at coordinate 38,730 of NZ_JBFJUX010000015.1, read as the reverse complement.
GAGACATCTTTAAGCACCGCGAAGCCTCCGCACATGTCACCGTAGAGGGTCGCGTAACCCACCGCCATCTCGCTCTTGTTACCGGTGGTCAGCACCAGTGAGCCCTTCTTATTGGAAATCGCCATCAGCAGACCACCGCGAATTCGCGACTGGATATTCTCTTCTGTCTTATCCACCGGCAAACCCGCGAATTCGTCGCACAATGCCGCGGAATACGCCTCATACATCGGCTCGATGGAGATGACCTTGTAGCCTACGCCCAGAGTCTTGGCCTCCGCTTCGGCGTCCTCCAGGCTCATGCTGGAGGTGTATTTAAAGGGCATCATCACTGCCTCTACCCGCTCAGGGCCAAGTGCATCGACGGCAATCGCCAGCGTCAGGGCGGAGTCAATGCCACCGGACAAGCCCAACACCACACCTTTGAAGCCGTTTTTATTGATGTAGTCGCGCACGCCAACCACCAAGGCGTCATAGAGGGTGGCCAGCTCATCGCCCAGCGGCTGCACATCACCGGCAAGCGGTTCTCCGTCGCGCAGCGTAATCAGCAACAGAGTTTCAGAGACATGATGGGCCCGCGACTTAACAGAGCCGTCAGACGAGAGTGCAAATGAGCCGCCGTCAAAGACCAGCTCATCCTGCCCGCCCACCTGATTCACATACAGCACCGGCACTTTGTTTTCGCGGCAGCGCTCGGCCACCACCGTTTCGCGCTCGCGCTGTTTGCCCACATGGTAGGGCGAGGCATTGAGGTTGAGTATCACCTGTGCGCCTGCGGCTACGGCCTTGGCAGCAGGCTCCGGCGACCAGATGTCTTCACAGATCGTCACCCCGACCTTCAGACCTTCCAGCTCAAAAACGGTGGCCTCGGTGCCCGCCGCGAAATAACGCATCTCGTCGAACACCCGATAATTGGGGAGACGGTGCTTGCGGTACAGCGCTTCGACTTTACCGCCTCGCAACAGGGCCGCACCGTTATAGAGTTTGCCGTCGGCGTGCAGCGGCAAACCCACCAGCAGGGCGATATCTGTGCTCTGCGCCGCAAGCGCCTCTAGCGCCTTATCGACCCGGATTTCCAGGCTGGGACGCAACAACAGGTCTTCCGGCGGGTAGCCCGTCAGCGCCAGTTCCGGAAACATCACCAAATGGGCGCCGTTGGCGGCCGCCTCACGCGCCGCCTGCTGAATCCGCTCCGCATTGCCGGCAATATCGCCGACGACCGGATTGATCTGCGCCATGGCTATGGTTACATCAGCGCCCATGTCTGCTCCACTCTGACTGTAAAATGAGAGGCAGCATTCTATCAGAAGCCGTGCGTCGCATCCCGCCCACAGAGCGGGTACACTGCGCTCAACATCGGCCCGACAGACTGCCATGCTACCTGCTTCAGAAAATCGCCAGAATTGGGCGCTGCTGATCATCTACTCAGGGTATCGCGCCCTGTTGGCGATGATCCTGACCACCCTGTATCTGCTGACTGCCGACGATCCGGTAATTGGCAAACATCAGCCGCTCATATTTCTCGGTGTCACCGGCTTTTACGCTATCTACGCTATCGCACTGCTGCTGTACCAGTTGTTCAGCAGCCGCATCGGCGGCCCAACCCAGGTGTTCACCAGCCTGCTGATCGATATTCTCACCCTCTCGCTGATTCACTACAGCTCAGCCAGCGAGGCCAACGGCATTGCGCTGCTGGTGCTGCCTGCCATCGCCGCCGGTAATATGTTGCTTACGCCACGCCTGGGCGTTCTTTTGGCGGCAATGGCGTCGATTGCGGTTATTGCCAACAGTATTTATCGCGTCAGTTACGAGGGCCAGGCCAGCTCCGAGTTTTTCGACGCGGGCCTGATGGGCATGGCCTTTTTCACCACCAGCATCGTGGTGCAGTACCTGACCCGCCGCATCATCGCCACCCAGCAATTGGTGCAGGACCGGGAGGCCGATGTGCAGCAGCTACTGCATATCAGCGAGCGCATCGTACAGAACATGCGCACCGGCATACTGGTGCTCGACGCGGAGGGCGTGATCCGACTTATCAATCAGTCCGCCGCCGAACTGCTGGAAGTACGCTTTATCGGCCAGAACATGCCGCGTCTGGCACCGCGCTCACTACTTGAGCTATTGCGCCGGGAGCGCCGCCAAAACACCCAGTTTCGCCATGAGGAATCCGGGCGTCTGCTGCAGATAAGTCGCACTGAACTGAAAGCCGGCGACGGCGAAAATACGCTGCTGTTTATTGAAGATGTGAGCCAGCTTGCACAACAGGCGCAGCAGCTCAAGCTGGCCTCCCTAGGCCAGTTTACCGCCAGTATTGCCCACGAAATCCGCAACCCGCTGGGCGCAATCAGCCACGCCGCCCAGCTGCTGGCGGAATCGGAAACGCTCGACAGTACCGAGCGGCGGTTGATCAGTATCGTCACCCAACAATCCGCTCGCGTGAACAGCATTATCGAGAATATCCTGCAGCTGTCGCGCCGGGAAAACCCGAGGCCCGAGTCTTTCGATCTGTACGACTGGGCGCAGATATTTTGCGACGATTACAACAGCGCAACACCAGACCCGGCCGAGTTTATTATCGATACACTCGGGGGGCGCTTTACCGTCAATGTCGATGACCACCAGCTGCACCAGATCCTGACAATCATTGTCGACAACGGCCTGCGCCACAGCGCTGATGCCACTGGCGAGCGCAAGCTACTCCTGCAACTGATTGACGAGCCGAACCTACCGGGCCCGGTGTTGAATGTCATTGATGACGGGCCGGGAATCAGTCCTGAACATCGCGACCGTATATTCGAACCTTTTTTCACCACGGAAAGCGGCGGCACCGGGCTCGGCCTCTACATCTGCAAGGAACTGTGCGACGCCAACCAGATCCATTTGACCTGGCTGCGCACCGATGACGACAAGAGCTGCTTTCGACTATCCTTCAGCCACCCGCAAAAGCGCCACGTAATTGACTAGGGCCCGCTCATTCCATGAATCAACACAGCCCCATCCTTATCATCGACGACGAACCCGATATTCGCGAATTGCTGGAACTCACACTGATGCGAATGGGTTACAACACCCACAGTGCCGAATCGCTTGCCAGCGCCTATCGCCTGCTCGACAAGCATGAGCATGCCTTTGCCCTGTGCCTGACCGATATGAAACTGCCCGACGGCAGCGGTCTGGATGTCATTCGCCACCTGCAGGAGCGGCCGGAGGATATTCCGGTGGCAGTGATCACCGCCTTTGGCAGCGTCGATCTGGCCACCGAATCACTCAAGGCCGGCGCTTTTGATTTTATTTCCAAACCAATCGACCTCGACCGACTGCGCAATCTGGTGCGCAACGCGCTGAGCCTGGAGAGCAATCCCCGCACCGACAGTATCGGTGACGACACCCGCCAGTTGATCGGTGAAACCGACAACATGGTGGCTCTGCGCCGCCAGATCGCCAAACTCAGTCGCAGCCAGGCACCGGTCTATATCAGCGGCGAGTCCGGCAGCGGCAAGGAAGTGGTGGCGCGACTGATCCACTCCAGCGGCCCGCGCGCTGACGCGCCTTTTGTCCCGGTCAACTGCGGGGCGATCCCCTCAGAGCTGATGGAGAGCGAGTTTTTTGGCCACGTGAAAGGCAGCTTTACCGGCGCACACAACGACAAAACCGGCCTGTTTGAAGCGGCCAATGGCGGCACCTTGTTTCTCGATGAAATTGCCGACCTGCCACTGAACATGCAGGTCAAGCTGCTGCGTGCGATACAGAACAAAAGCGTGCGACCCATCGGCGCGAACCGGGAAATACCCGTGGACGTGCGACTGCTAAGTGCTACCCACAAAGACCTGGCGACCGAGGTAGAGAAAGGCCATTTTCGGACCGACCTGTTCTATCGCATCAATGTTATCGAAGTGAAAGTGCCCAGCCTGCGCGAGCGGGTAGCCGATATTCCGCTGCTGGCCAAGGCCATTCTCGACCGCCTGTCTGAAGAGTGGGGTATCAAAACGCCCACTCTGGATGGCGCCGCCCAGCGCGCCCTCAGCAACTATCAGTTTCCCGGCAATGTGCGCGAGCTGGAAAATATTCTGGAGCGGGCCGTGACGCTCTGCGATGAAGAGACCATTACGCCGGAGGATCTGCAGTTACCGAGCGTCGCCCCCACCGCCGCGACCAATCCGTCCAACGGTATTGAAGCGGCCTTCGGCGATCTGGAAGGCTATTTGCAGGATATTGAACGGGCCGCCATCGAAGCGGCGCTCGGGCGCACCAACGGCAACAAGACCGAGGCAGCGGAATTGCTGGGGTTGTCATTCCGGCAGTTCCGTTATCGAGCTAAGAAAATTCTGGAAGAATAGTGCCTCACCCTGCAAGCAGGGTGAGGCCAGCGCCTTACTTCAGGTATGGCTGTTCGCCATTCACTATCAGCTTACTGCAATCCTCACCCATCGCATCGCAGTATTTCACGTAGCCATCCAGCACCGAGTGTGCGTCCAGCACGGAAATGATATTCCCGTCGGCGTCCATATTGATATTGGCGCCATAGATCGCAAACCACACTTCGGTGGGCTCCTGCTGGGTCTCAGGCACCATCAGGGTGTGCACCGAACCGGCGGGTTCAAACAGGTAAGAGCCAGGCTTATTAACCTGATCCGGGTATTCCTTGTAGTACCACTCACCCTTGATCGTTACCGCAAACACCGAACCGGTGTGGTAGTGCTTGTCGATCGCAAAGCCGGGCATAAAGCGGTTTTTCACAACCCACAGGCCCTGGTTCAGATCCACCTGCAGCAGCTGAGTCTGGCTGCCGTCCGGCGACATCAGCCAGGGCAGGTCGCTTTCTTCCAATAACAGGGTATCGCTCGCACCAACTGTCGGAATAATCGGGCGGTTTTCGAAATCCTTGATCAAGGCCTCAATTTTTTCCTGATCCATAATCCACTCCCAAAATATTTAAAACAGCCAGCCTACCGCCCTACTGGCAGTACCACCATGAAAAATCCTTCACCCGCCATTTGCCGGGATTATCTCCGGCATAAGACCGCGAATCGCCGGCGGCATCCGTTATACTGCAGGAGCCTTCCTCGCAAAGAAAGGCACAAAGAAAACCGCAAGGAACGCCCGCATGAATTCCAAGGCCCTGAACCAGCTCGTCGATATCCTGAAACTTGAAAAACTGGATGAAAATCTCTATCGGGGTCAGAGTGAAGTCACCGACTGGGGCCGGGTCTACGGCGGCCAGGTTATCGGTCAGGCGCTGTCTGCCGCCAAGCAGCAGGTGGCCGCCGATCGCGAAATTCACTCCTTGCACTCTTATTTTCTGCGCCCGGGCGACTCGTCCCTGCCGATTATTTTCGAAGTGGAAAACACTTTGGATGCCGGCACCATTTCCAACCGGCGAGTGAAGGCCATGCAGAAGGGGCAGCCCATCTGTTTTATGACCTGCTCTTTTCAGATTCCACTGGCGGGCTTTGAGCATGAAGCCGACATGCCGGACATGCCTGGGCCCGAGACCGTGGAAAGCGGCCTTGCGATTATTGAAGACAATATCCGGCGCAGCCCCGAAGACTGGCTGCCGAAGTTTTCGGCCCTGCGGGCCATCGATTTTCGCCTGGTGGAAAAACAGAATCTGCTGCGCCCCACCAAACTGCCGCCCAAGTGGCACCTGTGGATGCGTGCCAACGGTACCCTGCCCGCAGACGCCAATGCCCACCAGTACACGCTGGCCTACGCGTCGGATTTTCTCTTTCTCGCGGCCGCAACCCAGCCCCACGAAGTTTCGTTCTTTACTGAGAATATGCGCATGGCGACCATCGATCACAGCATCTGGTTCCATCGCCCCTTCGATTTCAACGACTGGTTGCTCTATGCCATCGACAGCCCCAGTGCATCGAACGGCCGGGGGTTTGTGCGCGGCCAGATTTTTGACCAGCAGGGACGGCTGGTCGCGAGCACCGCGCAGGAAGGGATTATGCGGCTCAAGCGCTAACGCTGAGTTTTAGCTGACGCCAACACCGCCGCATAGCCCGAGTGGTAATCCGGGTAGCGAAACTCAAACCCGCTTTCCCGCAGCCGCCGGTTATCACCGCGCTTGCTGCCCGCCATGTGGCGATAGTCAGGGTCGCACTCATAGGGCACACCCAATTGCGCCGCCAACCACTTATGGACATCGGCAATCGGTGCAGGATCATCATCAACGGCCAGATAACACTCACTCAACGCCGCGCCGGATTCGTGCCGCTCAATCAAATGCCGCAACACACCCACACAATCGTCGCGGTGGATGCGGTTGCTGAAATGCACCCGCGATCGCGGCGCACACTGCCCCGCCCGCACCCGCTCGGCCAGCCGCAGCGACGCACCACCGTAGATACCGCCAAAGCGGATAGCCGTCGTCGGCAAAGTACTTTTTTTCAACAACTGCTCCGCCGCCAGCACTGAGCGGCCACTGAATGACTCGGGCGCAACAGGGCTGCTTTCATCCACCACTGACCCGTCATTTTGGTGGTAGACACTGGTACTGGAGGTAAATAACAGGCGCTGCAAGCGATCCCTGTTCAGGTTCTGCAGTACATCGGTCAGACCATGCTCAAAAACGGCCTTGTAGGCCTCGGCGCTGCGCTCCCCCGGGGTCAAGGTCACCACCACGTAGTCCGCTTGAATCTCACGTAAGGGCTTCAGCGAATCGCCATCGCGGAAATCCAGCGCCAGCGGCTCAAAGCCATCGGGCAGGCGGGCAACATTGCGACGCGCACCGACTACGCGCCAACCCCGCTTGAGAAAATGCTCGCCCAGGGCCGAACCCAATTGCCCGCATCCGATCAACAACAGCGTTTTTTCCATGTTCTGTCTGGCCCCACTCCCAAAGCCCGTTACAATACGTGAGCGCAGACCACGAGTGTAGTGCTTACCACACAGGAACACAGCAGAAGGAGCCCCTGCGTGACGGACCTGCAGGCCATCAGCATCGACCAGCTCAAGGGAGTTGGCCCCCGGCTGCGTGAAAAACTCCATAAATACGGTGTTTTCAGCGCCCAGGATCTGCTGTTTCACCTGCCATTGCGTTATCAGGACCGCACCCGCGTTACACCCATCGGCGCGCTGCAGCTCGGCGTTGATGCGGTTATTGAGGGCGAAGTAAAAGTCGCCGATATCGCCTTCGGCAAGCGCCGCAGTCTGATCTGCAAAGTGCAGGACGGCACCGGCCTGATTACCCTGCGCTTCTTTCATTTTTCGGCCGCCCAAAAAAAACAACTCACCGCCGGTACCCGCATTCGCTGCTACGGCGAACCGCGGCGCGGCGGCGCCGGGCTCGAACTCTACCATCCGGAATATCAGCTGCTGGACGAGCAGCACACGGCGACGCTGGATCAACGCCTGACGCCGGTCTACCCCTCCACTGAGGGTATTGGTCAAAACGTGTGGCGCAAACTCTGCCAGCAAGCGCTGGGCCTGTTGGATAAGCACCCTGTTACCGAGCTGATTAGCCAGCATGAGCTGGCGCGCTTTCCCTTGAGCGATGCCCTCCGCTATCTGCACCAGCCACCAGCCAAAGCCCGCCTGTCACTGATAAGTGAGGGGCTGCATCCAGCCCAACGGCGACTGGCCTTTGAAGAACTGCTGGCCCACAACCTCGCCATGCTCAAAACCCGCCAGCAAGCCCAGGCCCGCGGCGCGGTAGCGTTGCCCGCCAGCCAACAATTGCAGCCGGCCTTTCAAAAACAGCTCGGTTTTCAGTTAACCCGCGCCCAGCAGCGGGTCTGCAATGAAATTGCCGCCGATCTGATGCTCGGCCGGCCCATGCTGCGGCTGGTGCAAGGCGATGTCGGCAGCGGCAAAACTGTAGTGGCGGCCATGTCCGCACTGCAGGCCATAGAGCAAGGCTTTCAGGTCGCGTTGATGGCCCCCACCGAAATACTGGCCGAGCAGCACTACCTCAATTTTAAGCAGTGGCTGGAACCGCTTGGCCTGAGTGTTGGCTGGCTGGTCGGCAAACTCAAAGGCAAGGCGCGACAGCAGTCACTGACCGCCGTCGCCAGGGGCGAGGCTCAGCTGGTAATCGGCACCCACGCCCTGTTTCAGGACGAAGTTGCCTACCAGCGACTGGGGCTTGCCATCATCGATGAACAACACCGCTTCGGTGTGCACCAGCGATTGGCGCTTACCCAGAAAGCCCGACCGGAAGACGGTCACCCCCACCAGCTGGTGATGACCGCCACCCCCATTCCCCGCACCCTGGCAATGACCGCCTACGCCGATCTCGACACTTCAATTATCGATGAACTGCCGCCGGGGCGAACACCGGTTAACACCGTGGTCATCGATAATGCCAGACGCGCCCAGATCATTGAACGCATCGCCCACGTCTGCGCCAGTGGTCAGCAGGTGTATTGGGTTTGCACCCTGATTGAAGAATCCGAAGCCCTGCAGGCACAGGCCGCAGAGGCGGCCTTCGAAGAATTGAAAACCGCCCTGCCGCAATTACAGGTGGCACTGGTGCACGGTCGCCAGAAACCCCAGGAAAAAGCCGACATCATGACCGCCTTCAAGGCCGGGCAAACCCAGCTGCTGGTGGCCACCACCGTGATTGAAGTGGGCGTCGACGTGCCCAATGCCAGCCTGATGGTCATCGAAAATGCCGAGCGCCTTGGCCTCTCGCAACTGCATCAGCTGCGCGGCCGGGTCGGGCGCGGCGCCATTGAGAGTCACTGCGCCCTGCTCTATCAGGCGCCGCTGTCGCGCAATGGCCGGGAACGCCTGCGCGCATTGCGCGAGTCCACCGACGGCTTTGTTATTGCGGAAAAAGACTTGATGCTGCGCGGCCCCGGCGAAGTACTGGGTACTCGTCAAACCGGATTAATGCAATTCCGGATAGCCGACCTGCAACGCGACAGTGACTTGCTCGACGACGTCAAGCAGGTAGCCGACGACGTTGTAGCTAACAAGACCTTGCGCGACGCATTGATTCAGCGATGGCTGGGAGACAAGACGGCGTATGCCGGGGTGTAAATTTCTGTGTCTGACGCCGTGTTTCTGGCGCAAACGACAAACGAAAAAAGGCGCCCGAAGGCGCCTTGGCATTCACCAGCAGGGGGAGACTTATTGCTGGGTGAATTCGGGGTAGGCTTCCATGCCGCACTCGGACAGATCCACGCCTTCGTACTCTTCTTCTTCCGAGACACGGATGCCGATAACAGCTTTCAGGATCGCCCAGGTAATCAGGCTGGCCACAAAGACCCAACCGAAGATGGTCAGCGCACCAATGATCTGGCCAGAGAAGCTTGAACCGTCGTTGGTGATCGGCACCAGCAACAGACCCAGCAGACCCACCACACCGTGGACAGAGATCGCACCGACAGGATCGTCGATTTTCAGCTTGTCCAGCGCGACGATGGAGAACACCACCAGCAAACCACCCAGACCGCCAAACAGAGTCGCTTGCAGTGCAGTCGGCGTTGACGGCTCAGCAGTGATCGCCACCAGACCAGCCAGGGCGCCGTTCAGTGCCATGGTCAGGTCAGCCTTGCCGAACATAATGCGAGCAACAATCAGCGCAGCAATCAGACCACCGGCCGCCGCCGCGTTGGTGTTCATGAACACGACCGCAACCGAGTTGGCGCTTTCAACGCTGGCCGTTGCCAGAACCGAACCACCGTTAAAACCAAACCAGCCCAGCCACAGGATAAAGGTACCCAGAGTAGCCAGCGGCAGGTTGGCACCGGGGATCGCATTGATCTGACCGTTTTTGCCGTATTTGCCTTTACGAGCGCCCAGCAGCAATACACCAGCCAGTGCCGCAGCAGCACCTGCCATGTGAACGATGCCGGAACCCGCGAAGTCAGAGAAGCCCAGGTCGCCCAGCGTGTACATACCGAATACCGGCATGCCGCCCCAGGTCCAGGCACCTTCCATCGGATAGATGAAGCCGGTCATGACAACGGCGAAAGCCAGGAAGGCCCACAGCTTCATGCGCTCGGCAACCGCACCCGAGACAATCGACATCGCAGTAGCAACAAACACTACCTGGAAGTAGAAGTCTGAGGAGGGAGCATAGGTCGCAGGCTCTTCAGCACCGGCTACGCCGTCACCGACGATACCGTCGAGGAACAATGTCAGCTCACCGCCGCCGTACATAATGCTGTAGCCACAGATCATGTACATGGTGCAGGCCACGGCAAACAGGGCCACGTTTTTGGTAAGAATTTCGGTGGTGTTCTTGGAGCGCACCAGACCGGCTTCGAGCATGGCGAAACCAGCCGCCATCCACATTACCAGCGCACCGCACACCAGAAAATAAAAGGTGTCGAGTGCATACTGCAGTTCAAATATTTGATTTTCCATGATTAAATAAACCTCGCAGGCTTGTTGAGGGTTTCAGCTTTCCGCCAAAAACTGAATCCATTTCCGGCAACACCCTTTCGGGTTATAAACCGGCAATGAGCTTGCCCCTTTTTAAATTGCCTCTTCGCCGGTTTCACCCGTACGAATACGGATAACCTGTTCCAGCGCTGAGACAAAAATCTTGCCGTCACCGATTTTGCCGGTATTGGCTGACTTGCTGATGGCTTCCAGGGTCTGCTCAACAGATCCGTCCGCGACAGCGACTTCAAGCTTTACCTTGGGCAGAAAATCAACAACATACTCTGCGCCGCGGTACAACTCGGTATGACCTTTCTGACGGCCAAAGCCTTTCACTTCGGTGACAGTGATGCCTTGCACACCGATGTCTGAAAGCGCCTCGCGCACATCATCAAGTTTGAAGGGTTTGATAATGGCTGTGATCAGTTTCATGAGACAAATCTCCTCTACTCGGTGCATGGCAACCCACGCACACCCGGTTCGAAACTGGTGGGTTAAATCCGGCCGGCGGTATGCCGGCCGGGGTCTGTCTTACATCAGGGGAATGCTGTATGAAACAACTACCTGAACGTCATCTTCCATGGTCAGCTCGTCGTCTTTATCAACAACTTTAGTCAGGGTGAATGACAGGTTGTCGTTAAAGGCATAGGACAGATCAAGGTGCATGTAGTCATTGTCAAAAGTCTGGCCTTGAGCTTCTTCGAAGTCAGCCATACCCAGTACAGCAGAGAACTTGTCCATGCCGTAGCTCAGAGACATATAGGTATTGTCGTCGAGCGCAGTAGATTTACCGCTGATCTGGTCGTAGTAGTAGAACTCTACGCCAGCAAAGCTAAGACCCAGGTAAGCTTCAGTCAGGCCTTTGCCCCAGTCATCAGCTGCACCATTGGCACCCGGGTAGTAGTAATCCAGAACACCGATGTCTACGCCCAGGTCACCAAAGCTTCCACTCCAGCCGGCAAAAGTGTCGATTTCGCCACCGTTTTTGAATCCAGCAGCACTGGACGCCCAGATTCCACCGTAGAGGCCTGAGTCGTGGCTGTATACCAGGTCACCAGAAACGGCGCCGGAACCACTACCCTGGTCCACACCGCGGAACAGGTAAATGTTGGATACGGCTGCGCTGGCTTCCAGCTCCGCCATTGCAGGAGTGGACCCCAGAGCAATCGCTGCTGCAGCAGCGCTTGTTGCCAGTACAGTTTTTACTTTCTTCATGTGTCTTTCTCCACGTTTTGGTTTTTTAGTGTGCTAGCACAACGGCAGCTTCTGTTGTGACCCGATAAAGCACAGCTCGTGCCAACTCAGAATTTTTTATTGATTTTCAATAACATATCGAAAATCCTGCCGTTTCAGGGGAAATATGCCCACGAACAGCATGGCCAATTTAGGTGCATTTTTCCCCTGACGCACCAAGTTAGAACAAAAGGCAAGATAAATCCAGAGATTGAGTTAACAAACCGCATTAACACTATGAAATATAAGGAGGTTTTAGGCTTTTTTGAGGGAGAGAGGGCTACGACAGCTCAATGGCTGCTATCGGTGCTGGCCGGAAATGTCGCACCCGGCCAGTTGTCGGCACCATGGTGGTGCAAGCAAGTAAGAAAGTCTGTGGTCCGTTTTTAGGCGGCGGCTCCTGTTCTTGTTATATGCGCCTGCTCGTGCGTTACAAACTGTCAGAGCGCGTGGCTATTGCCGGGCCTTCTTTTCAAGTGCCCGCAGCCGCCGCTCCAGCTCGTCGATACGTTGTTCAAGCTGCTCAATACGCGACGCTCGATCTACTGTATCGCCAACCGGCTGCGCGCGCAAACCCTTGCCCTGCCCCGCCTGCTGGATTATCGGGTTTTTGGATGGCCCGGCTTCCCCCGCCGCGCCCGGCAAACCTTGCGCACCGGCGTCGCCACCGGCCAGCCACTTCTTATTGCCGGCAACGCCGCCCCTCATATAGCGGCCTTCAACAGCACCGCCACCGGGACCACCCTCACCGCCCGGACCGCCCTCACCGCCAGCGGCGGATAAGTCCATGGCTCGCAATACCGCCGCGGTTTCCAATGAACCCAGAGGACGGTAAACCAGCGTCAAATCACCGGCTGCGCCGCCCGGACCGCCGGGTCCGCCCGCGCCGCCTTTGCCACCGGCGCCGCCGCGGCACTTGCTGATATCGCCGCCGTGCTGCCCTTTACCACCCGGGCCGCCGGCCCCGCCAGCGCCGCCATCGGTCAGCACCGTGAGTGAACCAATCCGGGCAATGCCCAGGTTCAGAGACAGATCCACACCCTCACCGCCGGCGCCGCCGGCCGTTCCCGCACCGCCCGCTGCGCCGTCCTTGCAGGTTTCAGCGGGCTCTTCGTAGGAGGATCCTGCACGTCCGGACGAGCCGGCCCGGCCGCGACCATCGATCACGACATTCTCACCAACACTGACATGGCGGGCATTCAGGCGCCAATCCGTCACCTCATCGGCAAACTCAATTCGCGCGCCGTCGCCCAGCACCAACCGCTGCAGAGAGATGTCCGCCTCGGCCGCTGTAATGCGCCAGGTTTCACCCGGGGCCAGTGTTTTTTCCTGCGCCACAGCCGGCGCCATCACCATACTTGCGGCAAGGCCGATAATGACACTCCGGCCAACCTTCCCACACTTATTCGCTATTGTTTCGAACACAGACACGCCCAATTTCCGCTCTCTACATTGGCGCTCAATGTACGCTAAACTGCGCAGCGAGAACAGGCAGCAACTCATCCAGAAACTTATCCAAGAACTACAGCGCAGGAAGCCCATGTCCCGACTGGAAATGATCGAACAACTGGTGCAACAGGCCAGCCGCCTCGCCGGCGAGGCGCCGCAGGATGTCGAAGCCAAACTGCGGGTGCTGGTGCAGGGTGCGCTGTCGCGGATGGATCTGGTAACCCGCGACGAATTTGACGCCCAGGCCGCTGTTTTAATGCGAACCCGTGAAAAACTGCAGCAGCTGGAACAGCAATTTGCCGAGCTGCAGGCGTTGGTCGACGGCGGCGAGCCTGAACAAAACTAAGCGCTTACCCTTTTTACGACGGAACACACACAGCTCATAAAGTACGCACTCCAAGGATGGACGCATGCACTTTGCACTCGTATACAGTCGCGCCCGTATCGGCATCGACGCCCCGCTGATCACCATAGAAGTTCACCTGTCGAACGGACTACCCGCTTTCAGTATTGTGGGCCTGCCCGAAGCCTCTGTGCGCGAGAGTCGCGAGCGGGTGCGCTCTGCCCTGCTCAACGCGGGGTTCGAGTTTCCCAACCGCCGCATGACGGTCAACCTCGCCCCCGCCGACATACCCAAAGAGGGCAGCCGCTTTGATCTGGCGATTGCGGTCGGCATTCTCGCCGCCAGCGGCCAGCTGCGCTGCAAGGATCTCAGCCCCTGGGAGTTTGTCGGCGAGCTCGGCCTGACGAGCGAACTGAGGCGCATCGATGCCAGCCTGCCCGCCGCCATTCAGTGCGAAAAGGCCGGTCGGCAATTGGTGCTGCCCACAGACAACGCCGCTGAGATTTTTGATTTTGCCCCCGACACCCTGATTCCCGTGCAATCACTGGGCGACACCGTGGCGACGCTGCAGGGGCAGCAGCGCATCGCAACAGACTTGCGCCGCCCGCAGGCTGAAAACGAAACTGCAGCGCCCGACTTTGGTGATATTGTCGGGCAGCACAGCGCCCGGCGGGCGCTGGAGATCGCCGCCAGTGGCAGCCATAACCTGCTGTTCAGCGGACCGCCCGGAACCGGCAAAACCTTGATGGCCTCGCGCCTGCCCTCAATCCTGCCAACGCTCAGCCGCGATGAGCTGCTGGAAACCAGTTCCATTTACTCGGTTTCGGGGGACCACTTCAGCTATCGCCAACAGCGCCCCTTTCGCAACCCCCACCACACGGCCTCCGCCGTGTCCCTGGTCGGTGGCGGCAATCAGGCGCGGCCCGGCGAAGTCTCACTGGCCCACGGCGGTGTGCTGTTTCTCGACGAATTGCCGGAGTATCCGCGCAAGGTGCTGGATGTGTTGCGCGAACCGCTGGAGGCCGGCGAGATCACCATCGCCCGAGCCAACCTGAAAGTGCGCTACCCCGCCCGCTTCCAGCTGATTGCAGCGATGAACCCCTGCCCCTGCGGCTATCACAAAGACCCCCTGCACGAATGCCGCTGCACACCGGATCAAGTGCAGCGCTATCGCAGCCGGATATCCGGCCCCCTGCTGGACCGCATCGATCTGTTTGTCCACGTCCCGCGCCTGCCGCCCGGCAGCCTGCAACAGGCAGCAACCGGCGAGTCCTCTGCCGCCATTCGCGACCGGGTGCTGGCCGCACGAGAACGGCAGCTCGCCCGCGCGGGTTGCTGTAACGCACAACTAACGGTCTCGGCACTGCGCACAACCTGCGCACTGAATTCGGCCTGCAGCGAACTGCTACTCAAGGCCGAGGCAAAGCTCGGTCTGTCGCCCCGCGCGCAGCACAGGGTGATCAAGGTGGCGCGCACCATCGCGGACCTGGATCACAGCGACAGCATCGCGCTGAAACACCTCAGCGAAGCCCTGACTTACCGTCAAATGCCCACCTGAAAGCGGCTCGGATTTCAAGCGGCGACAGCGGTGAGAGGCAGCTGCTACAATTGCGAACTTTATTTATACGCGTGTGCCCCTCACCCCGCCCCTCTCCCAAAGGGAGAGGGTGCGCACCGAACTGCTCCGATGAGTGTCTTCTGCTCGTGGGAGAACACTGAATTTGATCAGTAAGTCCCCTCTCCCTCTGGGAGAGGGTTAGGGTGAGGGCAAGCCAACTCGCAAAGGGCCTTCGAAGTTATCCCATGAGCCAACTCAATCCCCGTCAACGCGAAGCCGTACTCTACATCGACGGCCCCCTGCTCGTACTGGCCGGTGCCGGCAGCGGCAAGACCAGCGTGATTACCCGCAAGATTGCCTATCTGGTCGAAAAATGCGGAATTGACGCCAAGTACATCACCGCCGTGACCTTTACCAACAAGGCGGCACGGGAAATGCGGGAGCGCATCACCAGCCTGCTGCCGGGCGGGGCCGGCAAGGGATTGAACATCTCCACCTTCCACACCCTCGGGCTGAACATTCTGCGCAGCGAGTACAAAACCCTCGGCTACAAATCCGGCTTTTCGATTTTTGACCAGCAGGATTGTCAGGCTCTGCTCAAAGATCTGTTGATTCAACAGCACGGCAGCGACGGTGATCAGGTTGATCATATCCAGCGCACCATTTCCGACTGGAAAAACGACTTGATCGAACCAGAGCAGGCCATCGCCGCCGCGCAGGGCCCGGCCGACATCCTCTGCTCGCAAGCCTATCTGCGCTACCAGCAGGCACTGAAAGCCTACAACGCTCTGGATTTCGATGACCTGATTCTGCTGCCGGTAAAGCTGCTGCGCGACTTCCCCGAGGTGCTGGAAAAGTGGCAGCAGAAAGTGCGCTACATGCTGGTGGACGAATACCAGGACACCAATGGCGCCCAGTACGAACTGGTCAAACGGCTCGTAGGCATGCGCGCGGCACTGACGGTGGTGGGTGACGACGATCAGTCGATTTACGCCTGGCGCGGTGCGCGGCCGGAAAACCTCGGCCAGCTGCAGGAAGATTACCCTCACCTGAAAATCGTCAAGCTCGAGCAGAACTACCGCTCCACCGCCCGCATTCTCAAAGCGGCCAATACGGTAATCGCCAACAACCCCCACCTGTTCGACAAGGCCCTGTGGAGTGAGCTGGGCTACGGCGATCCGATCCGTGTCATCAAATGCCCTAACGAAGATGCCGAGTGCGAACGCGTGGTCACCGAAATTCTTGACCACAAGCTGCGCAGCGCTACCCGCTTTGGTGACTACGCCGTGCTCTATCGTGGCAACCATCAGGCCCGCCTGCTGGAACTGAAACTGCAGGCCCATCAGGTGCCCTACAAGCTCAGCGGCGGCACCTCGTTTTTTGCGCGCAATGAAATCAAAGACGTGATGGCTTACCTGCGGCTGCTGATCAACCCGGACGACGACAATGCGTTTCTGCGCATTGTGAATGTGCCGCGCCGCAAGATCGGCACCAGTACGCTGGAAGCGCTGGGGCGCTATTCCACCGAACGCGGCGTGCCCATGTACAGCGCCTGCGAAGAGATCGGGCTGGAATCACATTTGCCCGCCGCCGGCGTGCAGCGCCTGCGCGAATTTACCCAGTGGCTGGATATGCTGCGCCGCCGCTGCTACGAAGAAGACCCGATTGAGACCATCCGCCAGTTGCTGCGCGACATCGATTACCTCGACTGGTTGATGCAGAATAGCTCATCGCCCGCCGTGGCGGAAAAACGCATGAGCAATGTGTTTGTGCTTGTGGACTCGCTGAAAAAGAGTCTGGATAAAGACGAAGACACCGACATCGAAGGCGCCATTACCAAGCTGGTTTTGCGCGATATGCTGGAGCGGCAGGAAGACGAGCAGGAAAGTGCCGACCAGGTGCAGCTGATGACCCTGCATGCCTCAAAGGGGCTCGAGTACCCCTACGTTTACATTATCGGCATGGAAGAGGGCATCCTGCCACACCAGAACAGTCTGGATGCCGACACCATCGATGAAGAGCGACGCCTCTGTTACGTGGGCATTACCCGCGCCAAGCGCAATCTCACCCTGACCTACTGCGCCAAGCGTAAATCCTTTGGCGAGATGCAAAGCTGCGACCCCAGCCGCTTCCTCAGCGAGCTGCCTCAGGAAGATCTTGAATGGGAAGGTCGCGGCGAAGCCTCACCTGAAGCCAACCTCAAACGCGGCAACGAAACCCTGGCGAGCCTGAAAAACCTGTTCGGTTGAGGTCTCGCCGTTAACGCAGCGCAATAAAGTCGTTAACCACTTGCGCCAGCGCCTCACCCTGATCTTCCTGCAGAAAGTGACCGCCATTTTTAATGGTGGTATGGGGTTGCCCTTGGGTTCCCGGTACCAGTTTCTGAAACACTTTCTCACCGCCGCCGGTCACCGGGTCGGAATCACTGAAAGCCGTCAGAAAGGGCTTGTCCCATTGCTTGAGCACGTCCCAGGCCGCTATGTTGTCGGCGCTGGCCGGGTCATCACGTGAGGTTGGCACCAGCACCGGAAACTGACGCGCGCCGGCCTTGAACGACTCATCGGGAAAGGGCGCGTCGTAGGCCGCAATTACCTCCGGTGCCAGCTCGCAGGTCACCGCCCCGGCGATGATTTTGCCAACGGGAAACTCGGGCACTTCCTGCGAGAATTTTTGCCAAGCCAGGAATGCTTCGCCCGGCTCGTGCTCGCCAGTAGGCAGCATGGTATTGGCGGCCACTGCCCGTGCAAAACAATCCGGCCGGCTGGCCAACAGGCGTAACCCAATCAAACCACCCCAGTCCTGGCACACCAGCGTCACATTCTTCAAATTGAGCTGGTCGAACGCGGATTCAACCCACGCCACGTGACGGGCATAACTGTAATCGCTGCGCTCAGTGGGCTTGTCGGAGCGGCCAAAGCCGATCAGATCCAGTGCGATAACGCGATGCCCGGCTCGCACCAGCGGGGGGATCATTTTGCGGTAGAGGTAAGACCAGCTGGGCTCACCGTGCATCAGCAGCACCGGGTCAGCACCTTCCGGGCCCTCGTCGAGGTAGTGCATTCGCAGTTCGCCGCCTTCACCATCGGGAACATGCAGGTAGTGGGGTGCGAAGTCATAGCCCGGCAGGTTTTCAAAGCGTTCGTCAGGCGTTCTCAAAACTTTCATACCTATCTCCTCGTTCTATTTTTATGATGCGCCCATGTTTTATGAGCCAATGAGCAAAGGCTACACCGCTTCGTACAGCAAGTCCCAGACGCCGTGCCCCAAGCGCTGGCCGCGCTGCTCAAACTTGGTCAGCGGGCGCCACTCCGGTCGGGGCGCAAAGCCACCTGAGCCGCTATCACCGCATAGATTGCGATAGCCCGGTGCGGCCTCCATAACCTCCAGCATATGCTCGGCATAGTTTTCCCAATCCGTGGCCAGATGCAGGATGCCGCCGGGAGCCAGTTTCTGGCGCAATTGCGCTACAAACTCCGGCTGAACTAGGCGGCGCTTGTGGTGTTTTTTCTTGTGCCAGGGGTCGGGGAAATAGATCTGCACCCGGTTTAGCGACCCGTCGGGAATACACTGCTGCAAGACTTCCACCGCATCGTCGCAATAGACCCGCACATTGCCCAGCCCGGCTTCGCCCATGCCCATCAGCAGGCGACCGACGCCTGGGCGATGCACTTCAACACCGATAAAGTTCTTTTCGCTTTCACGCTGCGCCATCTCCAGCAGAGACTGGCCCATACCAAAACCAATCTCAAAAACCAGCGGCGCGCTGCGCCCGAATACGGCCTCGGGATCAATCATGCCGTCGGCGACCTGCAAACCCGCCTCTGGCCAATAGCGCTCATAGGCCAATTCCTGACCCTTGGTCATGCGCCCGGTGCGGAGCACAAAACTGCGAATACGCCGCAGCGGTCGGCTTTCTTTCTTCACATCACCTTCTATCATGACAGCCCCTTGATCGCGGCATAGGCCAGACAGGCCCAGCCCGCCAGCAGACACAACCCGCCAATGGGCGTTACCGCGCCCAGTACTTTCACGCCACTGAGCGCCAGCGCGTAAAGGCTGCCGCTGAAAATTACCGTGCCCACCAGAAACAACACCGCACTGAGCTTCAAACCCTGTGCGCCGCCCACCATCAGCACCGCCACCGCCAGCAGGGCCAGTGTGTGATAAAAGTGATACTGCACAGCCGTTTCATATACGGCCAGCATATCGGCACTCAGCCGCTGCTTTAAGGCGTGGGCGCCAAAGGCTCCCAGTGCCACGGCGAGAAAACCACTGATCGCCGACGCGGCGAGGAAGAACTGGCCCATAGGTTATTTACCCTTCACAATACGATGGCTGTGTTTGGCTGTACGAGACAGCAAGCCCGGCAGTTTATCAACTCAGGAAAAAGGATTCAGCGCTGATGCGCAGGCAGTCGCGAAGCAAACCCCCAACCGAAGGCAGTATCCGCATCATCGGCGGCGACTGGCGCGGCCGCAAACTTCATTTTCCGATAACCGATGGGCTGCGCCCAACCGGCGATCGGGTGCGCGAAACGCTGTTTAACTGGCTGGCACCCTACATCGCCGGCGCCCGTTGCCTGGATGCCTTTGCCGGCAGTGGGGCCCTGGGACTCGAAGCCCTGTCCCGCGGCGCGGCGCACTGCCAGTTCCTCGACCCCCAGCGGGAAGTGACCACCGCCCTGCAGAGTAACCTCAGCCTGTTGAAAGCCCAGGCAGGCACTGTGACTCAAGCCTCGGCGTTGGAGTGGCTGTCGCGCAGCGTTGAGCCTTTTGACATTGTGTTTATCGACCCGCCTTTTGACAGCGACCTGTACGAACCCACGCTGAAACTCCTGCTGGAGCGATCGCTGCTCGCCGACGGCAGCTGGCTCTATCTTGAAAGCGCCCGCGACCGCCAGTTACCGATGCCCGAGGGTTTACGCCTGCATCGCGACAAGGTCGCCGGACAAACCCGCTATCAGCTTTGGCAGCATTCCCACTGAGATCCACTTGCGCCCTTTGCTGCGTATCGCAACAATACGTTAAAAACCTATAAGACTGTTGCCATGCTCCGTCCTGCTTTTACGCGGCTGAAGCTGCGTGATCTTTATCTTGTTGTACTGGCGTTTTGTGCACCGACGCTGGCAGTCGCAGACTGCGAGCTGGATCACCGCACGCGGGCCCAGCCCTGTAGACAAACACCCATTGTTCTTGCCCAGCGCCCGACGCGGCTGCAGTATCTCAAGCAGCGCAAGAGAGTACCAAGGCCAGTAGCCGCCCCTCTGCTGAACGACTCCTATCTGTCGGTAAACGCCGGCTTTGTCGGGATCTTCAATCGCTTCAGTGAAACCCTGCGCTACGGCATGGAGTACCGCTGGAAACCGCTGACACAGTACGCCATTCGCCCGGCTGCTGGCGTGCTCAGCGCCGAAAATGACGCCAGCTATGTTTTCCTCGGGCTGCGACGGGATTTTTCTCTTGGCGAACACTGGCTGCTCACCGGCAGTTTTGATGCCGGCTATTTTGAAGAGCGCGACGAATTAAATCTGGGGCTGGAACTGGAGTTTCGCAGTGGCCTTGAGGTGGCCTACCAGTTCGACAACCGCTATCGCATTGGCGTCGCTCTGTACCACCTCTCGAACGGCGGATTCGGCAAGCGCAATCCGGGCACCGAATCCGTCGTGCTGAGCCTGACGGCGCCGATTATTTCGCATTAACTTTTTTCAGGAAGGCGTCAAACTGTGCCTGCATATCCGCGTCGAGCTGCTGGCAGATCGGGTTTTGCGCCATGCGCTCGTCCCAGGCCTTGAGTTCGGAGTTGCCTTCAAGCAGGTCCCACTTCAACACCGAGCCCGCCGCCAGTTTGGCAACGCCCAGCGAATAGCGCAGCACAATGTCGGCCAGGGTCTGCTGCTCGCCGCACACAAAGGGCGAGAAACTGGCCAGCGCATTGACCGCCCGCAAACCCTTTTCCAGCACCTCACGCACTTCGGCCTGAACACTGTCAGCCACTGGCGCACCGGCCAGCAATGCAGGCAACAATCGGCGGGCCGCCAGCTCGATATAGAGCTCCGAAACTTTAACCAACTCACGCACCTTGGCCTGCTGCCAGATATCAGCCGGCAGCAGCGGTTTTTCCGGGTAGGCGGCTTCGAGGTAATCAAGAATGACCGTGGTTTCGCAAAGGAAGCCCTGCTCGGTCTCAATACAGGGCACCTTGCCCATCGGGCTTTTGGCCAGATACTCCGGTGTTTGATCGGGGAAGACGGTGATTTCCTCAAAGGCTACGCCTTTTTCCAACAGGGCGTGCTTGACCATATTGAAATAGTCGCTGACCGCAAAACCATAGAGTTTTAGCATGATTATCTCCGGGAGAATAAATAGGTGAGCTTACGTTACGCGGAATAAGAAGACGATGCGAGCGGGTGCAGATTGCACTCGCATTCATGCACAAGGCCTTGTCCAAATACCCCCTCACCCCAACCCTCTCCCTCTGGGACAAACCCGCAGGGTTTAGGCGCCGGAGCTTGCGACGGCGGGGTGCAGCCCCGAACGCAGTGAGTCAATGGGCTGGGGTGAGGGGGACGCACTTACACGCCGAGAATCACTTCAATCTCCACCTTCGCCCCCTTTGGCAAGGCCGCCACCTGCACACAGGCACGGGCCGGGTAGGGTTCGGCAAAATGTCGCGCCATCACTTCATTCACTGCCACAAAATCATTCAGGTCGGTCAGCGAGATATTAACCTTCAGGGCGTCATCGAGCGTACCGCCCGCCTCGGCCGCCACTGCACTCAGATTTTTGAAGACCTGCTCGGCCTGCTCGGCTGCGGTCTCACCCACCATGGTCATGGTGTTCGGGTCGAGCGGAATCTGCCCCGACAGAAAGACGATATCGCCGAATTTTACCGCCTGTGAATAGGGGCCGATGGCCTTCGGGGCCTGGTCTGTGGAAACAATGCTTTTCTTGGACATGCGAACTCCAACAACAAAACTAAGGCAGAAAACCCGCATGGTAGCGCAATGCAGCGGTCTTGGCCCGCCTTGACCTGAAGCGGCTACTTCTCCACACTCGGCGCCCTTCAAAAATAACAATTATTGCAGGCTGGTCAACGCCGACGCGCCCTGCAATGCAGAGAAAACAACAACCAACACGCAATGGAGTGTCGTGATGAAAATGTTGCTATCAACTATCGCCCTGACCCTGAGTTCCTTAAGCCATGCCTGCGGCAGCAGCGAGCTGGTCCACATTCATGCGCAGCAGAACGATGGTGCCTATACCGTCGATCCGGGCAAAAAGCTTCTGTTATTTTACAAGGCCCCCCTGGCCGCCGACGGCTTTCGCGCCACGCTGAACGGTGAGGATATTTCTGATCAGTTCAACCCCGTAGACAACCGCTTTGGGGAAGCGCTGGCACTGTCCTTGAACGACGGCGAAAACATGTTGGAACTTCAGGGGCAGGTAGACAGCGAAGAATGCGCTCCAGAAGATGCATTGACCCAGCGTATCGTGCTGCTGACGGCTGCGCGATAACGGAGCCTTGTCGATAGGTATGACAAAGACACCGTCATTGCGAACGCAGCGAAGCAAACTCCTCGAGCGTGGCAGTGAATTCAAACGATCGCCGCGTCTCGGTCCTCGTGATTACCTGATCAGTGACGTACCCGGGTTACCCGCAGGGTAGCCGGAATGTGCCTGATGCGGCGCATGATATTGGCCAGGTGCAGCCGCGAGCGCACCCCGATCAGCAAATGCACGGTGGTGATTTTAGAGGTGTCTTCCTCCACACTGATTTTTTCAATGCTGGCGTCGGCGCCATTCACTCGGGTTGCCAGCACCGCGATAATACCGCGCTGCTTGCTGAGCTCGACCTTCAGCTCAACCGTAAAATCATTTTCAGTGTCGTCCGCCCAGGACAGGGGCACCACTTTTTCGGGCTTGCTGCGCATCTCGATACTGTTGTGGCAGGTATCGGTGTGAACCACCACCCCCTTTTCTGAGCTGAGCAGGCCGATAATCGGGTCCCCCGGTATCGGGTAGCAACACTTGGCAAAATTGACCAGAAAGCCCTCAGTACCGTTGATCACCATGGAGTGTTGTACCAGCTGCTCGGCCTGTTCCGGTTCTGCCTTGGGGCCATTCAGCAATTGCCGGGCGGTAAGATAGGCCACCCGGTTGCCGAGTCCGATCTCTTCCAGAATGTTTTCAAATTTTTCGCTGTCGGTCTGCTCCACCAGTTCGGCGCGCTGGGCTTCCGGAATTTCTTTCAACTGGCTGCCGAGACCGGCCAGGGCTTTTTCCAGCATACGCTGCCCCAGCTCCACCGCTTCGGCGCGGCGCTGATGCTTTAGAAAATGCCGGATGGTGGAGCGGGCTTTCGCGGTGACCACAAAGTTGAGCCAGTTAGGATTGGGCTGGGCCCCTTGCGCAGTAATGACCTCGACACTCTGACCACTCTGCAGCACTTCCGATAAGGGTGCCAGACGGCGATTGATACGACAGGCGACGCAGTTGTTGCCCACGTCACTATGCACTGAGTAGGCAAAATCCACCGCCGTGGCCCCGGCCGGCAATTCCAGAATCTCGCCCTTGGGGGTAAACACATAGATCTCGTCAGGGAAGAGATCAATTTTGACGTTTTCAATAAACTCCAGCGAGTTACCCGCCCGCTGCTGCATTTCCAGCAGCCCCTGAACCCACTGCCGGGCCCGGGCGTGACTGCTGCCCGACGATGGCCCGCTGTCGGTTTTGTAGAGCCAGTGAGCGGCAATGCCGTTGTTGGCCATCTCTTCCATTTCTTCTGTGCGAATCTGGATTTCGATAGGCACGCCGTTCAGGCCAAACAGGCCCGTGTGCAACGACTGGTAGCCATTGGCCTTGGGTATCGCGATGTAATCCTTGAACTGCCCAGGTACCGGTTTGTAGAGACTGTGCACGCAGCCCAGCACCCGGTAACAGTCGTCGACCGAGTCCACCACGATGCGAAAGGCATACAGATCCATGATTTCACTGAAAGACTTACGCTTGCTGCGCATCTTCTGGTAGATGCTGTAGAGGTGCTTCTCACGCCCCATTACCCGGGCACTGATTCCCTCTTCTTCCAGATACGTTTCAATGGACTCTTCGATCTGCTCGACAATCTCGCGGCGATCACCCCGCACCCGCTTGACGGCGCGGCGGATGCGCTCGGCCCGCATCGGGTACATGGCGCTGAAGCCGAGATCTTCAAATTCCAGCCGGATATTGTGCATCCCCAGTCGCTGGGCGATGGGGGCATAAATTTCTAGGGTTTCGCGGGCGATGCGGCGACGCTTGTCCGGCTGCAGCACCCCGAGGGTGCGCATGTTGTGCAGTCGGTCTGCCAGCTTCACCAGAATAACCCGGATATCCTTTGCCATGGCCAAAGCCATTTTCTGGAAGTTTTCCGCCTGCTGCTCGGCACGGGACTGAAATTCAATACGGGTCAGTTTGGACACCCCATCCACCAGTTCCGCCACGGTGGCGCCGAACTGATTGGCGAGGGTTTTCTTGGAGATGGCGGTATCTTCAATCACATCGTGCAGCATGGCGGCCATAAGGCTCTGATGATCCATGTGCATGTCAGCGAGAATGGCGGCGACGGCGAGCGGGTGGGTAACGTAGGGCTCGCCGCTGCGGCGGCGCTGCCCTTCGTGGGCCTGTTCAGCGTAGTAATAGGCGCGCCGTACCAGATTCACCTGCTCAGGCGACAGGTAATCGGCGAGAGTGTCGGCTAGCGCGCCAATGGACCGTTCCGGTTGGTGACCGTTTTGGGCGTGGAATATCGAGTACTGAAGCATTCCTCCCCTCAACAGCAACGGTTAGGCGATAGGATGACTGTCCATCTCGCTGAGATCGAGTTCCGGCTCTTCGCGTTCAATGTCCGCGGCCATCACTTCCTGTTTGGTGATCTTGCGCTCAGCCAGTTCACGCAGGGCCAGCACGGTGGGCTTGTCGCCGTCTTCACTCACCAGCGGTTCTTTACCGCCGGTGGCGATTGCGCGGGCGCGCTTGCTGGCAATCATCACCAGCTCAAAGCGGTTATCTACGTGCTCAAGGCAATCTTCAACTGTAATACGGGCCATGCGAGTTTCCTGAGTAATGTCGTTCAGCGTGAAAAAGTCGTTCTGACAGTGCTTCCCGCCTGATACACACTAGTAAAAGGCAAGAAGGCCACTGAGCGCAAGCCCAGCGGGCGGGCGAGTGTATCAAAATTGATCAGGACGCGACAGTAGATCCGCCAACAAAGCCTGATGCTTGAGCTGCTGCGAGGGCAGGCTCAGACGCTGGCTGTGGATTATCGCCTGCAGGTCGGCCAGGGCGGTTTCAAAATCGTCGTTAATCACCAGATACTCGGCCTCGGCAAAGTGGGACATCTCGTCCACCGCCGCCTGCATCCGCCGGGCGATAATCGCCTCATCGTCCTGACCGCGCCCGCGCAGGCGCTGCTCCAGCGTTTCCCGCGAGGGTGGCAGAATAAAAATAGAGCGGGTTTCCGGCATGATTCGCCGCACCTGCGCGGCGCCCTGCCAGTCGATCTCCAGAATCACGTCAGTACCGCCCGCCAGCTGCTGGCTGACCCAAGACTGGGAGGTGCCATAATAGTTGTCGAAGACTTGGGCATGCTCCAGAAAGGCAGCCTCACCCAGCATAGCCAGAAACTGCTCGACGGAGACAAAATGGTAATCCTTGCCGTCGACCTCGCCGGGGCGCTGCGGGCGGGTGGTGTGCGACACCGATACGCGGATATTGTCGGTGCGCTCCAGCAAGGCGTGAACCAAACTGGTTTTGCCGGCGCCGGAGGGAGCGGAAATAGTGTAGAGAATGCCTTGGGATGCCATGTTCTTGTATTTTGTCCAGATGAGCTGCTAATGATAGCAGTTTACGCGGAATTCTTTGGATAGTGGTTTGCCGCAGGGATTATAGGCACACCGCAGCCTGAGAATGAACGGGCAATGCGGCCACAGGTTACAAAGCAGCACCGCACCGATGTGCATACAATAACGCAATTTCAGAAAGTACAGGCTCGCTTACTATGAAACCCGGTCGAAATGACCCCTGCCCCTGTGGCAGTGGTGCCAAATATCAACACTGCTGTATGGAAGCCGCGTCAAAACAGCATGCAGACCTTTTCGATGACATTGGGCAAACCGTAGCAATGAACCCCAATCTGACTATCGATGAGGTCAATCTGCTTATCCAGCAGCGCATGCATGTGCGCAACAGTCAGCCCCTTGACGACTTTTGCGGCCTTTCACCAAGCCAGATGGCCAACTGGCTGTATGCACCTTTCTCAGAGCTGGCCGGACTCACCATCAACACACCCGAGGACTTATCAGGCAGTCCCGTCATGCGCTATCTGGAACTGATAGTGGAAGAGGCAATGCAGCGCGATGGGAAATTGAAAACAACCCCTAAAGGCAACCTGCCGACAAAGCTGGTAAAACAAGCCAGTGAGCTGCTGCCGGAGTTTGCAATTGCCAAATTCGAAACAGTCCCAAGCATTTCTGAGTACACGGGCAGCAACGAAGATAAATTCAACGCCTTGCACTACACCCGCATCATGGCCGAAATTGCCGGAATCACGTTCCGCAAAAGCGGGCACATTCACATTAAAAAGGCTGCGCAAAAGCAGTATCAAAACCATGGCGTCAAAGCCTTCTTCTACCCCATGCTGGAGGCCGCCCTCAGGAAGTACAACTGGGGCTATATGGATGGCTGGGAGGACAACGTCGATTTACGGATGTTCTGGCTGTTTATGCTGTGGCGACTTCAAAGCCACGGCTCGATTGATCAGATGCTTGCAGAGGTCAGCAAAGCATTCCCGGATTTACTCAGCCAATTGCCAACCGACGTCTACTTCACACCGATAGAACAACTTCACATGCTGATCGAATCACGCTTTATCGACCGATTTTTGCAGTATTGGGGCTTTGTGATCTCCGACCCGAAACGCTTCGCTGATGGAGAGCGCCTGTCGCGAAAGGTAGAGATTCAGCCTCTGCTTACGCAGGCCTTTCAGTTTTCTGCATGAAGTGCTGACCAGCCTCCAATACAGACCCCAGCATTGAGGCTTTTGCGGACGGCTCAAGCAAGCATTTGATTTACGAGGAATATAGAGCACCCATGACTCTGAATACCCATTGAGGCCTGGAAAAGCACAAGCGTTCAGGTATACGCCAAGCTTCCAAATAAGTAACTATCTGTTTACCCAGTTGCTAAACTACGCGCATGAGTATACACTAAATTACTTTATCAGTGACCTAGTGTATACCTATGACAAAATCGGACAAGCTATTAAGCGCCTTGGCCGAAGCCGTAAAGGCCGGAGGTGGCATACACAGCGCCGCGGAACTGGCATTTATGCTGGGTGAACCCTGCGATCCCGCCTTTAGGAAGTTTCTGACAGACAGCACTAAAAGAGGCCGACTTAGAAGAGTGATAAAAGGCTTTTACGAAAGCGTGCTCACCCCGCCTGAGCGAGAAACCGCGATCTACAAAATCATAAAAAAGCTGCGCAGCGATGTGCTTAACTACATTAGCCTCGAAAGCCAGTTAAGTCATACGGGCGACATTTCACAAGTGCTGATGGGCAGGGTAACCGTTGTCACCAAAGGGCGAAGCGGTCGCTTTGACACACCCTATGGCGTGATTGAATTTACCCATACGAAAAAGCCAATCGAGCACATTGCTCCGAATTTGTACTATGACCCAGACATCAAAATGTTGCGGGCAAATACAGAACAGGCGATTGCCGACCTGAAACACTGCCGCCGCAACCTGCATATGCTGGAGAGCTAATATGTTGAAGCAGCAAATCCGCCAAATTGTTCAAGCCAATCCAGACTATGCTGCGATCACGCCGGTGATAGAAAAGGAGATACTGCATCACGACATTATGGATGTGTTGATCAAACAAGGTGTTATGCAGCGGCTCACCTTTATTGGCGGCACCTCACTGCGCATGTGTTATAACAGCGCACGCTTGTCGGAAGACCTTGATTTTAATGGCGGGCACGACTTCAAGCCCACGGATTTTGATGGCCTGGAATCTGAATTACAAAAGTACATTCAGAAAAAATACGAAACGGAGGTTCGGGTCAATAAGCCCTCGCTTGCGTCACAAGGCGACACTGTGTCTTGGAAAATCAGCATTGCGAAAGAAGCCAGCCGTCCCGACTTGCCCTGGCAAAAGATGCATATTGATGTATGCGCCATTCCATCCTTTGATATAGAAAAGCGCGCCTTGCTGAATCACTACAACATTGTGGTGCCAACGGAAGGAATCCTGGTTCCGGTACAATCGCTACAAGAAACGCTCGCGGACAAGCTCATCGCCATGGCTTATCGCGCAAGACGTATCAAACCCCGCGATATATGGGATATCGTCTGGATTAAACAACGCGGTGTTAGCCTGTCAAAAACGTTGGTTGCACAGAAATTAACCGCCCGGAAAAAACAAACAGAAGACTTTCAGCAGGCGCTTTCCATTCAACTCGCCAAACTGATGCAAGGCGATGAAGTGCGCAACGACTTCAACATGGAAATGACCCGCTTTATCCCCAAACTGATCAAAGAAAGAACCGTTGATAATCCGGAATACTGGTCTTATGTGCAGACAGAAGTGAAAGACATTGCCTTTGAACTGCTACGTGACGGCACGCCAAAGAACAAATTTGATATGGGCTAGCAGCGAAAGATAGCGCAACCATTTCTCTCGCCTCCCAATTTTGGCAGACTCGATACAACCCATATCACGCCATAGCGAGTTGATTTGCATTTAACCAGCAGCTGCAAAAACCTATTCGATGTTCTGAATCTGCTCCCGCATCTGCTCTATCAACACCTTCAACTCTACCGCCGCCTGAGTGCTATCCGCCACCACGGCCTTGGAGGAGAGGGTGTTGGCCTCGCGATTGAGCTCCTGCATCAGAAAATCCAGCTTGCGGCCACAGGCACCGCCTTTGCTGAGAACACGCTGCACTTCCTGCACGTGCGTGTCGAGGCGATCCAGCTCTTCGGCCACATCGATTTTCTGGGCCAGCAGAGCCACTTCCGCTTCCAGCCGCTCCTCATTGAGCTGTACGTTCAAGGCCTCAAGGCGCTGGCTCAGTTTGTCGCGCTGGGCCTGCACCAGCTGTGGCATGGCGCCGCGAAGGGTCTTAGTGATGTCACTGATCTGCCCGAGACGCTGCTCGATCATGGCTTTCAGCTCGCCGCCCTCACGCTCACGCCCCGCTTGCAGCTCTTTCAGAGCCTTCGCAAACAACGTGTGAAGATCATTTTGCACCTCATCGGCATCAGGCTGCGTGTCACCCACCACGCCCGGCCACTGCAGCACCCGCAAGGGGTCAATTGGCGCACTGGAATCCAGTTTGGCCTGAATGGCGCTGGCGGCGGCAATCACCTGATCCGCCAGCACCTCATTCACCTTAAGGCTTTCGCCGGCCTGATTCTGCATCTGCAGGCGCAGGGTCACCTCTACCTTTCCACGCGACAGAGCCTTGCGAAGGCTGTCACGCAGGGCCGGCTCAAGGTGGCGCCACAATTCGGGTAGTTTGAAGGTCAAATCGAGATAGCGCTGATTGACAGAGCGAATCTCCCAGGAGGCGGTACCCCAGGGCAATTCGGCGCGCTGATGCGCGAAGGCGGTCATGCTACGAACGGGCAAGAGAGGTCTCCGGCGACAAGTGGAGCCGACATTGTACCCTGTAGTTCAACCGATGAGAGCGGGACATTTACACAGAAGCCCCAGAAAATGGGCACTGCGAGCTGTTATACTCCCTCGCCTTGGCTTTACAACACCCTTAAAAACCAATCAGGAGCATTGCATGTCACGACCCAGCGGCCGCCAGCCAGATCAACTGCGTGAAATCCGTATTACCCGAAGCTACACCTGTCACGCCGAAGGCTCGGTGTTGATTGAAATGGGCAACACCAAAGTGATCTGCACCGCCTCGGTCGACAACTCCGTGCCGCCCTTTCTGCGCGGCAAAGGTCAGGGCTGGGTCACCGCCGAATACGGCATGCTGCCCCGCTCCACCGGCTCGCGCATGAACCGCGAAGCCGCTCGCGGTAAGCAGAGCGGTCGCACCCAGGAAATTCAGCGCCTGATTGGCCGTTCACTGCGCGCCGCCGTGGATATGAACAAGCTCGGCGAAAACACCATCCAGATCGACTGCGACGTGATTCAGGCCGACGGTGGCACCCGCACAGCCTCCATTACCGGCGCCTACATTGCCCTGGCTGATGCCATTGCCAGCATGCTCAAGGCGGGCACTGTTAAAGAAAACCCCATAGTGCAGCAGATAGCCGCCATCAGCGTTGGCGTGTTTGAAGGCACCCCGGTGCTGGATCTGGACTACCCGGAAGACTCCAAAGCCGAAACCGATATGAATGTGGTGATGGGTTCCAACGGCGGTTTTATTGAAGTGCAGGGTACAGCGGAAGCCGCGCCTTTTGCGCGAACCGAGTTGAACGCAATGCTGGATTTGGCAGAGAAAGGGATTGGGGGGTTGTTTGAAGAACAGAGCAAGGCGTTGACGGCGGAGGTTTAGCCCTCACCCTAACCCTCTCCCAGAGGGAGAGGGAACTTAAAATTTTGCTCAGTGCGCACCCTCTCCCGCTGGGAGAGGGACGGGGTGAGGGGGTTACAGGGCAAAAGCCTAACCGCGAACCGCCCCACCCTGCTTCAAAAACCATTGATACGTCTCCGCCAAACCTTCGCGTAAGCCTATCTTGGCCTCCCATCCCAGCTGTTTCAGGCGCGATACATCCAGCAGCTTACGCGGTGTGCCGTCAGGCTTGCTGGTATCAAAAATCAGCTCACCCTCGAAGCCGATGACCTCGCAGAGGGTTTCCGCCAGCTCGCGAATGCTGCAATCAACGCCCGTACCTACATTAATATGCGACAACATAGGTTCGGTGTGCTTCGCCAGCACCTCAGCCGGGAGGTTCATAACCGACACACAGGCATCGGCCATATCATCCACGTGAAGAAACTCGCGGCAAGGCTTGCCGCTGCCCCAAATCACCACCTCTTTTGCGCCACCCAGTTTGGCCTCATGAATGCGGCGCATTAGCGCCGGAATCACGTGGGAGTTCTCAGGATGAAAGTTGTCGCCGGGGCCGTAGAGGTTTGTTGGCATCACGCTACGATAATCCACCCCGTACTGGCGGTTATAGGATTCACATAGCTTTATGCCCGCAATTTTGGCGATGGCATAGGGCTCATTGGTCGGCTCGAGCACACCAGTCAGCAGCTCGCTTTCCGCCATCGGTTGCTTCGCAAACTTGGGGTAAATGCAGGATGACCCGAGAAACAATAACTTGCCCACACCACTGGCATAGGCCTGATGAATCACATTGGCCTCAATCATCAGGTTTTCATAGATAAATTCAGCGGGGTACTCGTTGTTGGCGTGAATGCCACCTACCTTCGCCGCCGCAAGGTAGACCGCGTCCGGACGCTCACGCTCGAAAAAAGCCTTAACCGCATTTGAGTCTCTCAGGTCGAGCTGATCTCGATTGGCCGAAACGACCTCAACTCCATCCGACTCCAGACGCCGCACAATCGCGCCGCCTACCATACCCCGGTGCCCCGCGACAAAAACCTTGGGCATCAGGGATTCTCCAGCGACAGGTTAATATCGAAGCCATGCTGCTTTAACAGAGCGTGACGACGAGCCTGATCAAGATCAAACGCAACCATCTCCGCCACCATCTCTTCCGCCGTTATCGTCGGCTTCCAGCCTAGCTGCTCGTGGGCGCGGCTTGGATCACCGAGCAGGGTCTCCACCTCGGCCGGCCTGAAGTAACGCGGGTCGACTTTAATAATCACTGCTCCAGGCTTGATGGCCGGAGCACAGTCTCCAGTTACGGAAGCTACTACACCCACTTCATCGACGCCACTGCCCTGCCACTCGAGCTCGATCCCCAGCTCAGAGGCGGCCATTTCCACAAAACGGCGCACGGAGTACTGTTTGCCGGTTGCAATGACAAAATCTTCGGCCTGTTCCTGTTGCAACATCAACCACTGCATTTCAACGTAGTCTTTGGCGTGACCCCAGTCGCGCAGGGCATCCATATTGCCAAGATAGAGACACTGTTCCAGTCCTTGAGCGATATTGCTCAGGCCGCGAGTGATCTTGCGGGTCACAAAAGTCTCACCACGGCGACTGGACTCGTGGTTGAACAAAATGCCGTTGCAGGCATACATACCGTAAGACTCGCGGTAGTTAACCGTAATCCAGTAGGCGTAGAGCTTGGCTACGGCGTAGGGCGAGCGCGGGTAAAACGGCGTGGTTTCTTTTTGCGGTGTTTCCTGCACCAAACCGTATAGCTCAGAGGTAGAGGCCTGATAAAAGCGGGTTTTGTCTTTTAACCCCAACAGACGAATCGCTTCAAGCAAGCGCAGAGTACCAAGGCCATCGACGTCAGCGGTGTATTCCGGCTGCTGAAAAGACACCGCAACGTGGCTCATTGCACCAAGGTTGTAGATTTCGTCGGGCTGAACCTCCTGCACAATACGGGTGAGGTTGGAGGTATCGCTTAGATCACCGTAGTGCAAAATCAGATTGGGGTCGGGGTGGTGTGGATCCTGATAGATATGATCAATGCGTTCGGTATTGAGCGACGCAGCCCGACGCTTAGTACCATGAACTTCGTAACCTTTTTTGAGAAGCAGCTCCGCAAGATAGGAGCCGTCCTGGCCAGTAATGCCAGTAATCAGCGCAACTTTAGACATGTAATGATCTTTATATGATTCGAGAAGGAGGGAGAGTATATCAAGCGGAACAGGGAATTTGTCCAGGAGAAGCAGGAGATTCAGCAGAGGAGCCGCCCCTTCCGGAAATAAAGAGGGGGCGGGGAAATCCCTTAAGCCATCATTGAAGCCTTCAGCTTCTTCATCGCATTCTGCTCAAGCTGACGAATACGCTCAGCCGACACGCCATAACGGGCTGCCAGTTCGTGCAGGGTTTCCTTGGAATCTTCATTGAGCCAGCGGGCCTGCAGAATATCGCGGCTACGCTCGTCCAGCTCTGCCATGGCAAGCGCCAGTTTTTCGTTGGAGTCGCTTTCCCAATCGGCCGCTTCCAGTAGCTGGGCGGGGTTGGAGGTATGGTCTTCCAGATACTGCACCGGAGCCGGCGAGGGTGAGTCGTCATCCACGTCGACATCAAAGCCGACGTCAACAGCGGCCAGACGGCTTTCCATC
Source organism: Litorivivens sp. (assembly GCF_041624475.1). Taxonomy (GTDB): domain Bacteria; phylum Pseudomonadota; class Gammaproteobacteria; order Pseudomonadales; family Spongiibacteraceae; genus Litorivivens. The sequence continues at coordinate 5,596 of NZ_JBFJUX010000015.1, read as the reverse complement.
TGACGGACGTCTTTCACTTCAACGCCCAGATCTTTGGCAACCGCCGTGGCTTCTTCATTATTGAGCCAGGCCAGTTTTTTCTTGGCACCGCGCAGGTTAAAGAATAGCTTGCGCTGGGCCTTGGTGGTGGCCACTTTAACAATACGCCAGTTACGCAAAATAAATTCGTGAATTTCGGCCTTGATCCAGTGCACCGCAAAGGACACCAGTCGCACGCCCTTGGTGGGGTCAAAACGCTTGACCGCCTTCATCAAGCCGACGTTGCCTTCCTGAATCAGGTCAGCCTGGGGCAGGCCGTAACCCCTGTAGCTGCGCGCAATGTGCACCACAAAACGCAGGTGCGACATAACCAGCTCGCGCGCCGCCTCAAGATTCTCATTGTAGAAAAGGTCTTCTGCCAGCGCGCGCTCGCGCTCGGCGCTCAGTACCGGGATGCTGCCAACGGTCTGGATATACGCAGAGAGGTCGCTACCCGGCACCAATTGGTGAATTGGCTGCAGTTGGGTTGCCATGTGCGCAGTACCTCCTAAAGAGTGGTTAATACCAATCAGGGCCAAGAAGTTTAGCACTCGGCGAGTTAGAGTGCCAACAGGCGGAAAAGTTCACCATGCGCTCTGTGGATAAGCCTGAATAATTTTTAACTTTCAGAAAGCTAGCGCACCTCAGCGCGGCTCAATGCCACTCAAATGCCGCCCCACCACCAAAAAGGCGCCCATCCAGCCCAACAACCCGCTGGTCAGCCAGAGCATAAGCGTATTACCAAAGCCCAAACCAATAAGCGAGTACTCACTTCCATAAAGCCCCGCCAGGGTAGAAACCGGCCCCGCCAGAATCAGCAGGCTCACCTGCAGAATCAACCAGGCCGTCAAGCCACCGCCCAGGCCATACCAGAACCCTGTATAAAGGAAGGGCCGGCGCACGAAGGCATCGGTACCGCCGACCAGTTTTACCACCACAATCTCATCGCGCCGGGCCTCGATGGCGAGCTTAATGGTGTTCCCAATCACCAATAGCACCCCCAGCATCAGCAGAAAGGCCAGCGCCAGGGTGATGCGCTTGCCGATGTCCATCATCGCATGCAGGCGCTGCACCCACTCCAAATCCAGCTTGGCCTGCGCCACCTGCGGCTTGCCTGCAAGCTCCGCCAGCAGCTGCTGACTGACGGCCGTCGAGCGCTCGCTGGCCACGGGCGTAATCAGCACCACGGCCGGCAAGGGGTTTCGACTCAGCGAATTGAGCACATCGCCATAGCCAGACATCTCCCGAAACTCTTCCAGCGCCTCACGCGACGAGCGGTATTCCACCGCTTCAATATCCGAATGCCGGTTCAAGCTGCCTGCAAATTCACGCGCCCGGGCGTCACTCAGCGTCTGGTCCAGAAAGAGGGTGATTTTCGCCGCGCCATCCCAGCCCCGGCCCAGCTGCTCAATATTGGCCAGGGCCACCAGCATCACCACCGGCAGAGCCAGGGCAATGCCAATGACCAAGACCGTCATCGCCGACGAGGCCGGCTCCTTTACCAAACGGCGCAAAGTCTGGCCAGCCACCAACCGCTGATTGGCCCAGTAGCCCTGCCACTTCTCTTTCATACCGATGGGTTTAACGCTGGCGCCAGCGCCCGGTGTTTTCGGCTCCGAGGGCTTGGATTTCACCGGCTTGCGGGTAGGCGTGGCGCTCATGCTGGCGTCACTCCGCCAGCCAAAATCTGGCCTTGCTCCAGCGACATCACCCGGTAGGGCATGCGGGCAATCAGAGACAGGTCGTGGGTGGCAATCAATACGGTCACCCCCACCTGATTAAACTGCTCAAATAAATGCATGATTTCGGCAGACAGCTGCGGATCAAGGTTACCGGTAGGCTCATCGGCCAGCAGCAAGGCCGGTTTGTTCACCACCGCCCGGGCAATGCCCACCCGCTGTTGCTCACCACCTGAGAGCGTGACCGGGTTCTTTTTTTCCTTGTCGAGCAGGCCCACCTTATCCAGTGCCGCCCGCACCCGCCGCCCCACATCGCGCGGCTGAAAGCCGGCAATGATCAGGGGCAGCGCCACATTGTCGAACACAGAGCGATCAAACAGCAGCTGGTGGTTCTGAAACACCACCCCCACACCGCGTCGATGCTGGGGAATCTTGCGGGCCGACAGGCGGTTCAGGTTTTTGCCGTCAATAAACAACTGCCCAGAGGTGGGCCGCTCCATCATCATAATAAGCTTCAAGAGCGTGCTCTTGCCGGCACCACTGTGGCCAGTGAGAAACACCATTTCCCCACGATCCACCTGAAAACTCAGCTGGTTAAGCGCGGTATGACCGCCCGGGTAGCGTTTACTGACGTCGTCGAATTGAATCATGTGGCCGCACGTTAATTATCATTGCAGGCATTGTATAGCACCGTCACGGGGAGCGCAGCGCGGCAGGAAGTAATCTCCATTAACACCCCACCGTCATTGCGAACGTAGTGAAGCAATCTCTTCACGTGTGGCAGCGGAATCAGGAAATCGCCACCACTACTCCGCCCCAACCCGCCTGGCAAACAACGCCTCTACAAACTCATCCGCTCGAAACGGCCGCAAGTCCCCAATCCCCTCCCCAATACCAATAAAGCGAATCGGAATACCCAGCTGCTGGCTGATGGCAAAGATAATCCCGCCCTTAGCGGTACCATCCAACTTGGTCAGCGCAATACCGCTCACGCCAACCGCCTCCTGAAAGTGCCGGGCCTGAGCCAGCGCGTTCTGGCCGGTACCCGCATCCAGCACCAGCATCACCTCATGGGGCGCGGTGTCATCGATCTTCTTCATCACCCGAACAACCTTCTTCAGCTCTTCCATCAGGTTGTCCTTGTTGTGCAGACGCCCGGCGGTGTCGGCAATCAGCACATCCACCTCGCGACTTTTGGCCGCCTGCAGGGCATCAAAAATCACCGAGGCGGAGTCGGCCCCAGTATGCTGCGCCACCACCGGCACGCCATTGCGCTCGCCCCACACCTGCAGCTGCTCCACCGCCGCCGCCCGAAAAGTATCCCCCGCCGCCAGCATCACCGACTTACCCAGCACCTGCAGCTGCTTGGCCAGCTTACCGATGGTGGTAGTCTTGCCCACGCCGTTTACGCCCACCATCAAAATCACATAGGGCTTGTGGCTGCCGTCAATTACCAGCTCCTGCTGAGCCGGCACCAGCAGGTTGGTCAGCTCGCCCTGCAGTGCCTGATACAGCGCCTGGGCATCCGCCAGCTGTTTGCGATGAACCTTATCGGTAATGTTGTCGATAATGGTCTGGGTGGCCTCAATGCCAATGTCCGCCATCAGCAGCTGGGTTTCGATCTCCTCCAGCAGGTCGTCATCGATGGTCTTCTGACCCAGAATCAGGTTACCCAGCCCCTGCCCGATATTGCTGCCCGTTTGCTGCAAACCTCGCGTAAGCCGTTCAAACAACCGCATTTTCTGCTCTTCAGTGAGCTCAACGTGCTGCCACGGCGCCAGTTCCGCGTCTTCAATAAAGCCCTCAGCCGCCGCCAGATCTTCGCCAGCACCGGTAAGGCCGTCTTTCAAACGGGAAAAGAAGGAAGGTTTCTGTTCTGAATCGCTCAAGGGGCTAAGATCCTGCCGGTTGAAAAGCGGGCATTCTAGCACGGGAATTTACGCACCCACCCCCATCAGCCCTCTAAACCTAAATCCAATCACACTTAAGGCGTTTAAATATCAACCAACTTATGTAATTATGCCAAGTACGCGGTTTATAATTTAGCGCATACATATAACTCGGCGGCTAACCGTGATTTCGCGCCGAAACGAAGAACCCATTTTAGGCTCCCTCAAGCCGAAAACCTATCTAGAGCGTGTGTTGAAATGTTGGCGCTAGTCCTCACTGCAAGTATTTCTTTTGCACTCTGCACAATACTACTTCAAATCTTAATAAAAAATGCTACGTCTCTCCGCTTAATTGACGAACCCGGGGGGCGTAAGCACCACCAAGCTCCCACTCCACTGGTAGGCGGCCTAGCGATAGGCGCTAGTGCATTTTCAGCAATACTCTGGCCTGAAGTTATGACATCAAACCTTATCTGGTTTTGGCCTGCGCTATTCGTATTGTTGATAACCGGACTTTATGATGACCGGCACGAACTTAGCCCAAAAAAACGCTTAATAACCCAGATAGTGGCCAGCCTTATTATGGCCGTTCTCGCTGACGTTAGTATCACAAGCCTTGGTGATATCTACGGTATCGGACCAATCCAACTAATCGCTTTAAGCATTCCAGTCACAATATTCGCTGTTTTGAGTGCAATAAATGCTTTCAACATGATCGATGGACTGGATGGGCTCGCGGGTGGCCTAGCATTCATTCCGCTAACGATTCTTAGCGCAATAGCCGCGAAAGCAGAACTATGGCCGCAAGCTATTCTTAGCGGCGCATTTGCTGCCGCCTTATTCTCCTTCTTGCTAATTAACTACCGCTTCCCATGGACCTCAAGAGCTAAAGCCTTCCTCGGAGACACTGGCAGCACCACTTTAGGCTTCGCCATAGCATGGCTCCTAGTCAGCAGTAGCGAATCCTCTCTAATATCGCCGGTGACTGCCTTGTATCTAATAGCGATACCTCTCCTAGATACCGCAGCAGTCATGTTTCGTCGAAAGATTAACGGCCGGCCATTAATGGAACCAGGCCGAGACCACCTCCATCACATCTTGAGGCAAAGTGGGTTATCGGTTACTTCCACTGTAACCGCGATACACTCAATTGCTTTACTTCTGGCTGCTATCGGGTTAACCCTCTCCGCACTAAGAATCCCAGAATTCATCAGCTTCGGGGGGTTCTGCATGCTTCTATTGGTTTTTGTCTGGTTCACCAGTAAACGAAACGACGCCATCGCATCCGGCATGCTTAAGCCCATGCAGCAAGATAGCTTAGGTTAAAGAGCAAAATAGATATATACGAACGATGCCGAAAGGAGGCACAGAAAAATCGCCCCCTTGTAGTGGCATAGTGAATTTGGCCACCTGATTTTGAGTGTATTATCACTCGTAGAGAAAGTCAGGTGGAAACGATGACGAAGAAGAGAAACTTCAGCCCAGAATTCCGTCTCGAAGCGGCCCAGCTTGTGGTCGACCAAGGCTACACAATAAAGGCAGCTTGCGACGCGATGGGTGTTGGCAAGTCCACCATGGAGTATTGGGTTCGCCGACTCCGGGCCGAGCGCTCCGGCAATGCGCCAGATAAAGGCGAGGCACTGACCGCTGAGCAGCGAGAGATCCAGGATCTGAAGCGCAAGTTACGGCGGGCTGAGGAAGAGAAAGAGATACTAAAAAAGGCTACAGCCCTCTTGATGTCGGACTCCCTGAGCAGTTCTCGATAATCGAGCGACTTGAAGAGAGCTATGCGGTGCAGCACTTGTGTGAAGTGTTTGGGGTGCACCGCAGTAGTTACCGCGCATGGCGTAGCCGGGACATGACTCCGAGGTAAGCATCCGGTGAACCCCACTTGATTCGGGTTTGCAAATTTGGGTTGTGTATCTATAGTTCACAGAAGGCACAGGATGTGCCCGTTGCAGGGAGGCACTCTCAGGAAGAGAGGACACTACGGAAGGTGGGCATGGCCAT
>NZ_JBFJUX010000014.1:0-95228 GCF_041624475.1 Litorivivens sp. | reverse complement strand
TGGTTGTAGCGCTCTCACGTAGCCGTCGATGCACGTTGTCCATCATGACGACTGCAGCATCTACCATCGCGCCAATGGCGACGGCGATTCCTCCCAGCGACATAATGTTGGCGGTCAATCCCTGCCCTGCCATAGGGATAAAGGCTAGCAGGATAGCAACCGGGAGGGTGATGCAGGCCACTAGCGCCGAACGCACGTGGAGAAGAAAGGCAATCACAACGATGGTGACCACGGTCAGTTCTTCGAGCAGTGTGAACTTGAGCGTGTCGATCGCCCGGCGAATCAGCTGCGAGCGGTCGTAGGTAGTTACCACTTCCATGCCGTCTGGCAGAGCGCTTTTCAGTTCGGCTAGGCGGGCTTTCACCCGATCAATAACTGCCAGAGCGTTCTCACCATAGCGCATCACAACGATGCCGCCGACCACCTGCCCCTCACCATCAAGCTCAGCAAGACCGCGTTGCATGGCAGGGCCAAGGGAAACGGTTGCCACGTGCTTTAGTAGAATCGGTACTCTTTGTTCATCAAGACCGAGCGCCGTATTTTCCAAATCCTCGCGGGACTTTAGATAGCCGCGGCCTCGAATAAAATGTTCGTGTCCAGCTATTTCAAGTACACGGCCGCCTGCATCCTGATTAGACTTACGCACTGCATCAGCAACGGTGTTGAGAGCGATCCCCGCAGCGGTCAGCTTGTGAGGATCCAACTGAATCTGATATTCCTTGAGATAACCACCAACCGTGGCGACTTCAGCAACACCTTCCAAACTACCCAGCCAATAGCGAAGCTTGAATTCCTGAAAGCTGCGTAAGTCTGCGAGACTATGCTGCCCGCTATGATCGACCAAAGCATACTGATATACCCAGCCCACACCGGTCGCATCCGGCCCAAGTATCGGTTGAACGTCTTGCGGCAGCTTGCCTTTAAGACTGCTGAGATACTCCAGAACGCGGGATCGCGCCCAGTAAATGTCAGTGTCATCTTCAAAAATGACGTAAACAAAACTGCTGCCGAAAAAACTCTGGCCGCGCACGGATTGCACACCGGGCACCGACAGCAACGCGCTGGTCAACGGATAGGTGATCTGGTCTTCTACCTGATCAGGACTGCGCCCGGGCCAATCAGTCTGGATAATGACCTGTACATCGGAAAGATCCGGAATCGCATCCAACGGTGTCTGAGTCAGGCTGCGCCACCCGAAAAACGCCAGAAAGGCGACCATTAACAACGTCAGACCAGCATTCTCAGCGCAGTAACGTATCAACCCCGCAATCGGGCTTTTATGTGAGGCACTGTTTACCATGAGTTAGGCCCCAGTTTCAGGCGGCTTTCGGCCGCGATCAGAAACACACCGGCGGTGACAATGCGGTCACCTTCTTCCAGTCCCTCTCGGATAACAATACGCTCACCGTCGTTGTAACCCGTTTTAACGACCACGGGCTTTAACCGGCCTTGCCCCAAATCCTTGAACACAATTCGCCGTTCTCCCGTTACCATGACGGCATCCAGGGGCACAAGAAGCTGGGAGCCCAGCTTTTTGTAGAGCCAAACGTCAGCAAACTGACCAGGTAATAATTCGCTCTTGGGGTTGTCGAGATCCAGGCGCACACGCGCCGAACGGGATGACCCACGGATAATTGGACTGATCAATGCTACCCGGCTCTCATACTCCCGGGCACTATTCGCTAGCTCGACACGTGCCTGCATGCCTTCCTGCAATAGAGACCAGTCCTGTTCATAGGCGAAAGCCTCAACCCAAACACGTTCGACGGAAGCGGCTTGTAGAACTTGCTGTCCTTTTTTGACAGCCGCGCCTTCCATCAGCTGGCTGCTGATCAGTACGAGCGAGGTTGGCGCCAGTATCGGGAGATAGCGCTGCGCGCCCTCACGCTCAATGCGCGTGATCTGATGGGATTGCACACCAGCCAACAACAACCTTTCACGCGAGGCTTCGACGGTCTCAGACGCAGGGTTACGTCGGTAACTCTGGTGATGCGCCTCTTGCAGCGCATAAAGCTCAGGGCTGTATAGTGAGAATAGCGGCTCGCCTTTGGCAAAGCGCTGACCAGGTTCCAGCGCTTTTACTGAATTCACCCAGCCCTCGTATTGCAGATTGATGTCCTGCACTAACGTCTGATCAAAGGTAATCTTGCCCTGCAACCTCAGCGGAAAATGAAAAATTTCCCGCACAACCTCTCCGGTTTTGATCCCCACGGCTTGGCGTCGCGCCTCATCAACGCGCACCGTTCCAGTGGTTTGCTCTTCTCGCATGACGGGTACCAGATCCATACCGCAGATAGGGCAGGTGCCCGGGGTCGCCAACTTAACGGAGGGGTGCATGGAGCAGGTGTGGTAGGCAATTTCACCCTCGGGCGGCCCACTCACTAGTGTTAAGCCCTCGCGGCCGGTCGCCATGTCGAACACCAGATCAACATGCTGGCTGCGCCCCTGTTCGTCCTCCCATGCAATATCAATCGCTAGCGGCCACTCGCCTTTCATGGATAGCTCAAAGTTTCCTTCGTAGCGACCAGCGCCTTTGGCTGTAATATCAGCCGCGCTGCGCATGGCGGGCATGCTACCCATGGCAGGCATCTCAGCTACAGCACGTACCATAGCGTGATCAATCGCTTTACCTTCCTGGTCTGATACCTCTATCCACACGGTATTTTCACCCACGTGGGGAGGGTCGGGAAGCAAACCGAGTCGCACCTCAAGCTGACCCGCGCGCACAAGCAGCCCTGTGGCGTCATGGCTCTGAGAACCGTCTTGTTCACATCCCACCAGTAGGCTAAAGCTAAACAGTATTGCTAAAACCACAAAGGAGCGTTTCATGGCGTCAATTCCTCAAAATAAATTAAACCGGCAGCGGCAATAAAGTCAGCGCGATTTGTCACAAGGTCACGTTGAGCAGCGGCATAGCGCGTTTTCGTGGCGAGCACTTCCTGCTGGGCTATAAGCAGGCTTTGAAAGTCGATCGCGCCTGCCCGGTAATCGGAAAGGCTGGCCTCAAGCTGTTCCTCAGCTAATGGCAACAGTTCTCGGCTATAGAGTTGATAGGTGTCGGCGAGTTCTTGCCAACTTAGATAACGCTGACGTATAGCTGTTTCGATCTGTAGCCGCCGATCACGCTGTTGCCAGCGCAAGGCATCCGCTTGAGCTGATAGACTATTCTCTTTAGCCCGTCGTTTACGGAAGTCGAGAGGCAGGTTCATGCCGACGCCGATCATCCAGCGCTTGTCTTCGTTTTCCCAAAGTGTGTTGTAGCGAGCGACCAGAGAAACATCAGGCAAGCGATCTTTCTTTTCCTGAGCGAGTCGGTCGTCTACATCAAGCTGGGCAGACTTAAGCAAAAGAAGCTCGGGGTGTTGGTCAAGTTGATCCAGGCCCGCATTCAGATAAATTTCGGCCGGGCCAGGCAGGGAGGCCTCTGCGGTTTCGCGGGGATAAATCCCATGAACGCCGGACACTGCCGACAGTTCCAGCCGACGTTGTTCTACCTGAACCTCGATCGCATCGGTATTCCGTCGCAATTGGAGCAACCGTTGTCGTGCCTGCAACAGCGCGGAAAGGGGGCTATGCCCGCTGCGATAACGCGCAGCGAGTTGCTCGGTAATCTGTTCCAGTATTACCAACTGCTGACGGCTGATCGCCTGTAAAGCAATCGCATATTGCCAATGGGCATACGCCTGTTTTACCTGTTCAGCGACACGGATCTGTTCATGCCTTAGTCGAGCCTGTTGCTTTTCCACGCCTGACTTCGCCAGAGACTTTTCCAGTGACCGCTCTCCAGGCCACGGTAAGGCCTGCTTGAACTCAAGCTGATAGCCGTCGTCAACCTGATCCAGGCCGTACGTTTCTGGAGCGACTGAAATGCCCAGACGCGGTTCAGCGAAACGGCCGGCAACATCGACATCATAGTTAGCGGCTTTGAGGGTATTTTTAAATGCTTGAATGGACGGCGCGCACTCCAGCGCCATCGCAACAAGTTGTTTTTCGTTGATTGCGGTCGGTTTCGTACAGTGGTCTGTCCGCTCACTGCTCGCCTGCAACATCGGCGTGGCTATTGTAACCAGCAAGGCTATTACGCTTACGTTTAAAGAAATATTCATCGTTCTCACCTTGAGATTGGGTGTAGCGCGCTTTTTCTGCGCACAGGCAATCCGGCTGCGATAAGGCAGCCTTTTGGTGAGGAATGTTTAAATGCGGAGTCGAAGTGTCGTCAGATAGGTGCTGCGCCCAGTTGGCGAAGCGCGTGGCTCGGGCTTGAGGCGGGAAACGGCCTGTAGGGTGCGGTAAGGCAACAGCGGAAGCGACGCTAGCGCAGTGGGAGGGAGCTTCAGTAAAGGCTGAATATCCAAAAACAACGCATCATAGCGGTCGTCCGGGTCGCTCCCGGTTACCTGCCACTCTACGCCAAAATCACAGCAGCCTGAGCCGGCAGTCATCGGCTCGGAGGTGTCGGTGTCGCAACAGCAATGCTCCATGGCACCGCTATGTGACTCGTCAATCTGACACGCAAACACGCCCTGAGCTTGAATCAGCAAGCTCAGGAGGAGGGATAATGCCAGTAAGAGCCGGTTGCGTTTCAACGTGGTGTCTCAGCGCCCAAAGAAGTATTCATTTCTGTTTAAAGTAAACCCTTAACCTAGGTAGAGGGTCAACCCTTACAGTCAGCCAATCGGGTTTTAGGTCTCGCCTAAACGTCTTAAAAAAATAACACCATGCTTGGCATAACAACCCGCCGCACGCCCGATCGCCGGCAAAATCCCTATTCTCGTTAATGAGTTAGTCGTCAAGTACTCCTCAGCGATAACTTCAGAGACCATCGTATGCTGGTGACATCAGGTAGATACACCCAATATGATACATATCAATAGCCCTAGTAACCTTAGTGAGACGTATACGGCAGGAGTTAGGTATGAAACAATCGCACATCACCCAATCAACACAATTATGGGGTATCGACATTCCCGTCTCAGTTTTCGAGAACAGCCTCACCTTCATTGGCGCAGTTCGCGCGGGACTACCTGGGGCGGTCGTACGCGAAGCTATCGAGGTTCTTGGTCACCGGGAATTGTTCGCGAAAATCCTGGAAGTAAAGTCCGCCAATCTCAATCGTTTTTATCGTCGTAAGCGCCTCAACAAGACAGACTCCGAAAGTATTTTGGACTTGTTGCGATTGATAAGTGAAGCTGCCCTCGTTTTCAAGAGCCGTGATCTCGCCAACGAGTGGCTATCCTCAATACTGCCTGCACTCGGCGGTAAACGTCCGGCCGACTTATGCGACACCTTTGAAGGCCGAAAATTGGTACGCGTTACGCTGCGCAAAGTCGAATATGGTGATTTTTCCTGATACGGCTACTCATGGTCGGGCCACCAGCTGGCCAAGAGCGGCGTGTCAGGACATTCAATATCAACAAGTGTGAATCCACCTTCACCCCGATAAGGCCTCAAAAAAGCTCCCGTATCAATGTAATGTCGGTTGGCGATGGAGAAAGGTTTTTGGTACCAAGGAATATTGTGGCCGTGAAATATTGCGATAACGTCCGGAACCCAATATTTCGCCTCGCTACGCGTTTCAATCGGGCGTAACTCAAAGTGCTGAGCCCAAATCGCTCGCCAGATATCAAGCGCTTTAAAATCACCGCCATCGATAGCAGAGACCAGAGAACTCCAACTGTCGTAATGAAAAGATAATTCTGCGTGAACTAATCCAATTGGCCCTCGCTTTGATTGGAGCGTTATAGCTACCGGAAGCTTTTTTAGCTCACCAATGAGTTGGGAATACTTCATCGGATCGCAGTTCGAGACCCAGCCATCGTCGTTTTCAATCTCTTGCAGCTGCTTTAGCCAAGAGGCCTGAATTGGATCATAGCCAATGGGCCTAGAATTCTCATGCTGCAGGATATGACTTAGACAATGATTGCCAAGCACCGAGTAGAACCAGGGCTTTTTCAACCAATCGAGCGCTGCAATCGATTCAGGGCCTCGATCGACTAAATCACCCAGAGCAAATAGCCTGTCAATCTCGGTGTTGAAGCTAATAGCCTCAAGCGCCTTGCTCAGCATTCTGAAATGCCCATGGATGTCGCCGACCACGATATCCCGCCCGGAGTTATTTATCTCGAAAGTGCGGTGTTTCGCGAAGCCCCCCAATAAAATCTGCTCGCTTACTGCTGCAGGCTTTTCGATAGGGCTATTCATAATGATGTAACGGGGTGTACTTTTTCATCGTTTCGCTCCCGGCCAAGAGTGAAACTACCGCAAATGGCGAGATCACAACAGCTTACAAGAATAGAATTATTTTGTTATAATTCAAAGACATAGAATTATTATAGCGTAAATATAATAAAGGATGTGGCGCACAAATCGGTAAGCTTGTTTTCTGATTGTAGGCCTTGCTAAGCAACACTTTCGCCAGACGATATTAGCCGATTTACTTGCCTTTAGTTCGCTCAAAATCGAGCCTCAAAATAGCTTCTCGCTCCCGTGTGGATCTGCCAATCATTCAGAAAATTCACCCTGGATAGGGAGCGCTAAAAGCTCGCAATGAGCGGTGTTTGGATTGAGCCCAGCTATTAGCTGATCCTCTGTATATTGCAGGTTCTTAATGGATGCTGTGGCTTTTTTGACAGTAAATCCGTCTTCAAACACCTCGACGGTGACGGGCGAGTTTTCAATGAACTGAGGCACATCGCGTAAAGGGCCTGACACTCGCAATCCGAGGCCATTCCCCCACCTTTCTATCTTCGCATCTATTGAAAATGACATGGTGCTTACTCTCCAATGAGTACACATGATATACACTTGGCACAGAAGTGATGCAATTCAACCAGCTTTCGCACAGGCGAGCTAGTTGGATGAATCAAACCTCCGAATGCAAGTAGCCTAAATTTTTAACAGTATGCGGTAAGGGCGGCTGGAAAAATCGGCCATACAACTACAAACGGCTGCTATTTCCCTTTACCATGGCCAGCAACCGGCGATATTGGAGCTGAAGCCGCTTCAGAGGGCACTATTTTCCGGGTCTCGCCCGAAATAAGCGAACCGCCATCGCATTGATTTTAAAGGGAATATTATGACAAACGCTAAATTGATATCTTCTCTAACGCTCCAAATCTCCGAAAGCCCCATTCCTCGCGGGGTTAGATATCGTCTGTGGCCCTAATTGGGGAGATTTTCATTAGCGAGATACGGACGTGTCGTTGATGAGTGGTAAGAATCAGAAAGCCCCGTCCGAAAGGATGGGGCTTTTTTGTATCTGCGACAAAAACATGTCCAATACTAGACCAATAGCAAGATAGCAATGGGTAATACTTAGCCACCTTTGTTTCGCTCCGACCAAGATGACCAGACGTAGGCGGCACGCATAATTTTCTGCCAGGCAAAAAATCAGTCCGCTGCCGGCCCCCAAATTAAGGAAGATTTAAGAATGAAAATTGAAAAGCTCATTCTCTCGAACTTCAGATCATACAAAGACGAGATTTCTATTGATTTTGATGACCTGAGTGTATTTGTTGGAAGAAATGATATTGGCAAATCAACCATTCTTGAGGCTCTAGATATCTTCTTCAATGAAGGCAAGGGCATCATCAAATTGGACAAAGATGATATTAATAAGAAAGCTAAAGAAGAGGGAGAATCTGAGATAAAAATAGGCGTCGTTTTCGGAGATCTGCCAGCCGAACTGACCATCGATGCAACCAACCCTACTCGCTTAGAAGATGAATACCTACTAGATCAAGAAGGCAAGCTTACCATTATTAAGAAGTATCCAAACGCCGGAAAAGAAAAGGTTTTCGTAAAAGCTTACCATCCGACTAACCCTTCATGTTCAGAGCTTCTACTAAAAAAACAAGCAGATCTTAGGGGGCTTCTCACAGATGAAATGGTTTGCGGGGATAAAACCAAGAATTCTGAAGTCCGGAAGGCAATATGGGAATTTTACTCTGAAAACCTTGACTTGAAAGAGATTGAGATAGAACTTTCAAAAATTGACGCCAAGAACACATGGGATCAACTGAAAACATTCCTTCCTCTATACTCGCTTTTTCAGTCAGACCGAAAAAATAGTGATGGGGATAATGAAATCCAGAACCCAATGAAATTGGCAGTTCAAGAGATATTGAAAGATCAGGGACTCATGAATAGCTTGAATCAAGTGGCGGCCGAGGTGGAGAAAAAGCTAAAAGAGGTTGCAGATCAAACCTTGGAAAAGCTGAACGAAATGAATCCGGAGATAGCAAACAGCTTAAATCCTGTTATCCCTAGCCCAGATAGTTTGAAATGGGCTGATGTTTTCAAAAGCGTTTCAATTACTGGCGACGAAGACATACCAATCAATAAAAGAGGAAGCGGTGTTAAGCGGCTTGTACTCCTGAATTTCTTCCGTGCAGAGGCAGAAAGAAGAAAAGCTGAAAGCAATTCCCCTGACATAATCTATGCAATTGAAGAGCCGGAAACATCACAGCACCCTAGCCACCAGAGAAAGCTTATTGAAGCATTTATTGAGTTATCCAAGGCTGACAATACCCAGGTTTTATTGACTACTCACAGCCCCTCAATTGTAAAAATGCTGCAATTTGATCATCTAAAACTCATAAAAAGCGAGCAATCTAAAGAAGTTGTTTCTGTGGAGAAAAACGAGCTCCCATATCCATCGTTGAACGAAGTTAACTTTTTGGCTTTCGGCGAATCAAACGATGAATATCATAATGAGTTGTACGGATTTATTGAGAGCGAAGAACTACTGGCTGACTACAAAGACGGAAAAGAGACAATTGAGTATATACGGATTAAGAGAAACGGAGACTTAATATCAGAACAGAAAATACTCAGCGAGTACATTCGCCATCAGATTCATCATCCAGAAAACACTCATAATGCAAGATATACAGATGGGCAATTACAGGCGTCAATCAATGATATGAGGTGCTTTATCGAGAACCAGCAGTTGTGAGGGCAGAAAAAAGGGGACGGAGGGATTAAAACTTCGAGAAAAAGGGGACGGAGGGATTAAAAATTGATCTCTCGTCCCTACCTTTCAACTACGCAGCACTGCGCGCCTGGCGCAGCTGAAACAGATCATAGCTGGCCTGCATGGCCAACCAGAACTCGGCTTTACCTGCACCAATGAGTTCCAGCGCGAGCGCCATATCAGGTGTTAATGAGGCGCTGCCGTTAATCACACGGTTCAGGGTATTGCGATGGCAACCAATCTGCTCCGCTACGGTGGCAACGCTGTTTATCTTTTGCCCATCTTCATCTTCGATCAGACGCTGCCGGAGAATCCGTCCGGGATGGGAAGGCTTATGCATAGGCATGGCATTCTCTCCGCTTAATGATAGTCATCGTAGTCCAATAGATAAACATTTCCGTCCCGAAATTCGAAAAACAGCCGCCAATTCCCTGAGACCTTGATGGCATAATGGCCTTTCAACTTTCCTGTAAGCGGATGCAGCCCCCAATTACTCGCCGCGATATCATCCAGACAGGTGGCCGCATCCAGCACAGTCAAGCGATCGCGCAACCGCTCAATATGGTCGGCACGAATGCCTCTGGCGACTCCTCTTTCGAAGAAAGCTTTCAATCCCTTGTGCCTGATACTCTTGATCAATCAACCGACTCCTTAGTTGACAGCACACACTGTATCGTGTCGCGCGACATTGTGCAACAGTAGAATAACAGGCCTGCATAGCTCACCGCTCCCTAGGCTTTCTCGTCCTTCTTCTCTGATTCTCGCGCTTTCTGATCAAGCTCTTCCTGTTTTTTCTTGTTCTCGTCGCGCTTGTCTTCTTCCTTGTTGGCGATTCTGGCCTGCTCCAGTTCCTCGGTTAATTGTGCCAGTTCCGCCTTGACCGCATCCCGGTCGATATCTTCATCCGACTCGGAATCTGTATTGAGTTTGTCTTTGAGGTGCTTCATCTTTCGTTCGATCTTTTCGACCGCGCTGGCCAATTCCGCTTTGCTGAACAACACTTCCTCGGCATGACCGTCGCTGTGCTTCTCCCGGCGGAAGCGACCCTTGACCGGTATGACTTTGGTATCGCCCTCGACGCGACGCTGGTTCATAAAAGTCGGTGAGACGATTTCGATTTCGGCATCGTGCAGCGCATCGAGCATGCGACCGCGCAGCTTGGATCGGGCGCTGACCAGCATACCGGCCTCCTCTAGCCAGCCGCTGGCGCGGTAGGTGATGGAGAAGTCACCGAGCTCTCGAATCTGGACAAAACCGTCATCCAGCTCGGCGGCGGCAATCGCGGCCAACAGGGCCTCTTCCACATCCCGGCGATCGACCTCGTAGCCCAGGGAAACGTCGGCGGAGATGACGGTGCCGGAGGAGCGCACGACGTTATAGGGTTCTTGCACCAGCAACAGATTGGGAACCGTGACTAGCTCGCTGGTTTCGTTCTGGATCTCCACATGCAGCAGGCCACGCTGGGAGACCCGGCCGAGTTCCCCACGAAATTCCACGTAGTCTCCGGCCTGGAAGCTGTCCACGGTGCGCAGCATAAAGCCGGCCATCAGATTGCCCATCACCGAGGTGGAAGACAGGGCGATGGCAGCACTGGCCAGCAGACCAACAAGGGAAAACAACTGGCCGCGTAGCTCGTTGTTCATGGGGAGGGTGGCAATAAGCAGAACGACGCCGCAGAGACGGAAGATCAGCCGAGTACCCTGCTCCCGATAGCGGATATCCGCGCCGTGGTCTTTCTGGGCGCTGAAGACCTTGCGTATGACAAACCAGACAATGACCAGAAGCGCGAAGGCGATTGTTGCGGGCAGCCACTGCTCGAGCCAGCTCGGGGCCACTGCCTGCATGACTTCCAGGGTCTCGTCCATTGTTAAGCTCCATCTTAGAATACCTTTAGTCTAGTCGCTTGTGAGGCCGAGTGACACAACGAGACAAGGGGGCGGAGGGATTAAAATTTCGCCGTCATCGCGCACTCACCTGACTGAACACGGCTAGCTCAAGACACCACTTCCAGGTAACCAGCGCCCCAAGCCCTGCAACCCAAACGGAGCAGGCAAGCAGGTCGTACCCACATAGCGCGCCACCGGCAAGCCACCGGTGCCGGCCATAGCGGTACGATGCTCTGTGAATGCCTACAAGGTGTTGCTAGTGTGATCCTAATGCATGATCGATTTGGTACAACTTGAAAGTATCACCCCGCTGTATCTTACGTTCTTGCTTGCGAGGGTCTTACCGCCGGAAACTCGTCTATAATGAACTCACATACTGGCCGATGCGCTTACACTCGTGCTGGTTACACTACTGGCGCAGGACAAACCTTGCCGGCCATTTTAAAGAGGCTAGCTCACCATGTATGAATTGCTCTATACCAGCGTCAGCCCGAAAGGTCTGCCGGAGTCAGAGCTCGCCAGCATCCTGGAATTGGCTCGCATTAAGAATAAAAAGCTTGGTATAACGGGAATGCTGGTTTACCACGATCGCGAGATTATGCAGATTCTCGAGGGCGAGGAAGGCCCGGTCAAAGAATTGTTTAACGTTATTTCCCGTGACGAACGACACACCAGTGTGAAGATTTTCTATCAGGGTAACATTGAGCAAAGAGCATTTGCCGACTGGTCAATGGCTTTTAAGTTACTCGACGATAAGAGCATCGCTGAGATTACTGAGGGCTACGAAGATTATTCTCTGGGAATGTCGCCCATCAGCATGATAAAAGACAACCCCAATCACGGCAGAAAAGCATTCACCACAATACTCAAATCGCTATGAAAGCAAGGATGAGGTGACGAAGGGATTAAAAATGCGACGTCACCGCGCTCATAGCGCAATCACCCGACCCAAAATGACTAGCTCAGCACACCACTGATCCCGACAACCAGCGCCCCAAGCCCCGTGATCCAAATGGAGCAGGCGAGCAGGTCGTAGCGCACATAGCGCGACACCGGCAAGCCACTGATGCCGGTCATGAGCGGCACTACACTGCGCACCGCAGGAATCAACCTTCCCAGGATAATTGAGACCTCGCCGTGCCTGGTCAACATACGTTCGGTCTGCGCCAGCCGATTGGCATGGCGCCGTGCGAAACGAGTCTGGTGGAATGAAGGCCCGAGCCAACGGCCAAGAAAAAAGCCCATGTGATCTGCCAGCGCAGCGCCCAGGAACGCCAGTGGTAGCATCTGGTAGAGCGGCACGATGTTCTGCGAATACAACAGGGTGCACACACTGAGCAAGATGGCACCGGAGACAAACAGGCCAATACCTACGCTGGCCTCGAGGAAGGCAATGACCGGAACGATGAATACGGCGTATTCGCCATAGTTCTCTACCCACTCCAGAAAAATCTCGCCAATCACGTTCTATCCCGCCTGTACATGTTGGTCTGCCACATTAACACTATAGTTCTTTGCTTTGGCTCTACGCTGCAAAAAGGTGGCCGAGCGATTAAAATTAATGCACCAAGCTAATCCATTGGCAATTCGGGTACCATTTTCCTGAATAGCTAGAACGCAAGCCAACACAAAGGAGCCAACAGTACAGTGACACTAAAAGTTTACCTTTCCGGCGAAATCCACACGGACTGGCGCGATCAAATCATTGAAAGCTGCCGCGAACAGAACCTGAATATCGCTTTTAGCTCCGCCAATACCGACCACGAATCCAGCGACGCAGCGGGCGACGTACTCGGCCCCGAGGAAAAGGGTTTTTGGCGCGACCACAAATCGGCCAAGGTCAACGCGATCCGCACCAAAACCTTAATCGAACAGAGCGATGTGGCTATTATCCGTTTTGGTGACAAGTACAAGCAATGGAACGCCGCCTTCGATGCCGGATACTGCGCCGCTCTAGGAAAGCCCTATATCACCTTGCATGCCGAAGAGATTATTCACCCCCTCAAGGAAGTGGACGCCGCCGCTATGGCCTGGGCGACTACGACAGATCAGGTGATGGAGATACTGAAATACGTGGTCGGCAGCCATTAAACCCGGCATCAGCTGGCTGCGGAAACAATGAGGCCAGGTTTCTTTTTCATACCGGCAGCCACTCTACTGGGCTTATTCTGCCATCTCCGCCACAACACAAATCCGTAGCCGCTCGATATTGATACTGCGGGTCCCGTCAAGGTCATTGCGTAAAAGGCATGGGCGGGCGTGAAGAAAACCGCGTAACCGCCCCACAAAAGCAATCCAATCGGCAGACTTCCGAGTACTGCTACTGTGTGGATTCGCCACTCCTCCGCAGCCTGGAGGTCCCCCCGCCTGTAGGAAGTTAAAACCCGTGCAGCAAATATGGCCAGCACCAAGGTGGCGGTGACCGTTGCGGTGATCAGTATCCGGTCGACAGGGCCGATGTACAGAGTGTGCAGCTGGTAGAGCACTCCCCCAGATACAATCGCGACCAATCCGGCAGTCAATTCGAAGCCCAGCCCCGGCAGAAATAATGTTGGTTTACGGGCCGGGTTACCCGACGTTAGCGCTGTGGACATTCCCGCTACAGCCGCGCCGCCCGGCGCAAGAAAACCCAATATGATGCCCGCCGCCACATTGAGATATTCCTGCGTTACATCAGGCCATATCAAGCCGAGCCCAAGCCAGGCAACACGCAGCAGGGGAGCGGTAAGAAACAATGCAAACGCATAAATCATCAGACACTGATGCAATTGGATTTCACGCAACAGTATGGCGACAAACCCCATCCACAGGGCAACAAGCGTAAAAATCGTGAGCGCCCATAGCTGCGCATAGAACGCAGGCCCGCTGAAGGTTGCCTGCGCTCCAGTTTTCACGAGATAACACGCGGCGGCGACCATGGAAACGGTGCCCAAGGCTATGACACTTCGACCAACCCAGCGGTGAACCGCAGGGTAGTGTTGACGCAGTGGACGAACAAACTGGGAAGCGACCAACAAGAGCACCACACTGCCCAGAACCGTATGAATTAACATTGCCCAGCGACTCTCAGTATAGACGTCATGCTGTACCACTCGGACCGAGCCTGGCCCCAGCGCCTGCTGATTCCCCACCACCGACGCATACAGACGATCCCAGAGCTCGAGGCTCGGCACGTCAAAGAAACGCAGCATGTATTCAGCCGCCACTGGCGCATAAATCATGCAGACCAGAGCGAGAATAAGCCACCCTAAAAAGCCAACGATATTCCTATCCGACATGTAGACGCCCTCGATCAACTTGACAGTGTCAAGCAATCCTAAGACCTACAGCTTGACAATGTCAAGTTGGAGGTGCACGCTCCTTTTTATGGAAAAACGAATACCAGATGTCGCGGCGGCTCTGCTGGCCGCCGCCAAGGCTGAAGTTCTGGCCAAGGGGAGTGTTGATGTCAGTCTGCGAGCCATCGCTCGACGGGTTGGCGTTTCTCATCAGGCGCCGGGGCATTTCTTTGGCAACCGCTCTGGGCTACTCACCGCTCTGGCAGCCGCAGAAACAAAACGATTGGGAGAGCATCTGGAAAAGACTGAGAAGGCCAATGCCGCCCTACCCGCTCGCGAGCGGCTGTCGGCACTGGGCGTTGCCTACATTCAGTTTGCAACAGAACACCGGGAGCTGTTCAGGCTTGCCGCACGCGGCGAGTATATAGATCGGGAAAACGCCGATCTGACCCAGGCGCGGCTGGACACATGGGCGGTACTTGTTCGTGCAGTAGCGGACTCTCAATCTACCGGCTGGCGAAGTGACCAGTCTCTGGAAGACACCGCATTACTGTGCTGGACCGTTGTGCACGGCGCCGCTATCGCCTGGGCAGACGGGCTATTGGAGACGCAATTCCCGACCCTGTCGATTGAAGAAATTGCGATTAAAGTCACTGACGCACTGTAGAAAATCAATGGAGCCAGAGTGATGGCTTTCTACAAAGAGGCTCGCCTTACTACTAAAAAATGAGCATAGCGTCGTCAAACGACCACTCTCAGTATTTGCAAATCTGGCCTCAGATATATACTTTTGCCCTCTTTAACGCAGGCTGACCCAATGAAGATTGTAATTGTAGGCGGTGGCGCCGGCGGACTGGAACTGGCTACCCGTCTGGGCAACAAGCTGGGCCGCAAGGGCAAGGCTGAGGTGCTGCTGATTGATCGCAATCACACCCACATCTGGAAGCCATTGCTTCACGAAGTGGCTTCGGGCTCACTTGATGCCGATGTGGATGCAGTCACCTACCGGGTTCACGGCCACAAAAACGGTTTCGATTTCGAACTGGGTGCTTTGACTGGCGTAGACCGGGAACGCAAAACCATTCAGCTCTCTGCACTGATGGATGAAGATGGCCGCGAGGTGCTGCCGCCACGCGAGCGATCCTACGACACACTGGTTCTAGCGATCGGCTCGGTCTCCAACGACTTCAATGTATCCGGGGTGAGCAATCACTGCATATTTCTGGATTCTCCCCAACAGGCACACCGCTTTCATCGGCGCCTGGTCGACGGCTTTATCAGCCTGAACCAGGCGATCAGTAGCGGGAATACCGATCAGAAACTGCGCGTTGCTATCATCGGCGGCGGCGCCACCGGCGTGGAGCTTTCCGCTGAACTGTATAAAGCGCGGGAGTGGTTTGCTACCTACGGCCTGACGGCCATGACACCGGACCACCTCGACGTTACATTGATTGAGGCAGGGCCGCGCCTGCTGCCGGCACTGAGCGAACACATTTCAAAGGGCGCAGGTGAAGAGCTGGAGAAACTGGGCGTGCGGGTGATGGTGGATACGGCTGTCGTGTCCGCGAGCGCGGAAGGCCTGCAGACAAAAGATGGCGAAGCGATTGAAGCCGATCTGATGGTCTGGGCCGCCGGCGTGAAGGCGCCGGATTTTCTTCGCAATATTGAAGGGCTGGAAACCAACCGCATCAATCAGCTGATTGTGGAACCGACCTTGCAGGTAAAAGGCGACCCGGCGATTTTTGCCCTGGGCGACTGTGCCGGATTCCAGCTGGACGGCGCCGACGGCAAACAGCGCTGGGTGCCACCCCGGGCGCAATCGGCACACCAGATGGCAAGCACGGTGGCGCGCAATATTATTGCCTCAACACGCAACGCGGAGCTGGCTGAGTTCCGCTATCGCGATCTGGGTTCACTGGTATCACTGAGTGAATACACTGCCTTTGGGCGTCTGATGGGCGGCCTGGCCCGGGGCGGCATCAACCTCGAAGGCAAGCTCGCGCGACTGGCCTATGTGTCGCTCTACCGCATGCACCTTGCCGCGATCCACGGCTGGCCCCGGACGCTGTTGCTGGCATTAACCGAGCAAATAAACCACTTCGTGCGGCCTCGCTTCAAACTGCATTGATGCGAACACTACCTCCAAGATATTCCTCGAAACCAGACATCACTTCATGCGAAGGCGTCGTAGGCAACTGGAAAGACGTTAAAGAAACTCTGAAAGATAGTCGACCACAAGTCACTTAGGAATTGAAACTGCTCAGTTCAACTATACTGGTTACTCGATCTTATAATCGCCAAGCGCGCCGGAGGATGACCCAATGTTGGACGAATTCAAAAAATTCCTTATGAAAGGCAATATGATCGACATGGCGGTAGGCATTATTATTGGCGCTGCTTTTGGCACGGTGGTTAAATCGCTGGTCGCCGACGTTATTATGCCGCCTATCGGCATGTTATTGGGCGGTATCGACTTTTCGGGCTTGTTCATCGCGCTTAACGGCGAGTCCTACTCCACACTCGCAGCCGCACAGGCGGCAGGCGCACCAACTATCAACTACGGCATGTTTATAAATAATTGTGTCACTCTGCTGATAGTGGGTTTTGCGGTGTTTTTGCTGGTCAAGGCGGTAAACAACCTGAAAGATAAAGAAGAACCTGCTCCGGAAGCACCCAAGACTCCAGAAGAAATTTTGCTTTTGCGAGAAATTCGGGACGCGCTTGCCAAGCCTTGAATCACAACAGCCATAAAAGGCCGATAGTATTTGTTTTTAACTGAGGCACATTTTTTTCGACGCAAGTGACGCTACCATGGAACTGAAGTAATCCGCATGAGACTCCAATGCAATATCAGGCAGCTCTCCTGCATGCCGAGCCACGATATCGCGGCGGATTTCTTCCCTATCGATCAACCCAGGCGCACGCCTTATGCATAGGCGCACAAAATTGAAAAAGTTTTCTTTATCCTGCTGAGATTGCGTGTACCAGCTCTTCGAAGTGATCCATTGCTCATAGGAGGATGCAACGCTCTGTGGGATAGTCATGTCGACCACCCTCCGATTGACCCAAACGATCGCAGCCTATTATTGATTGCAATACGCCGTCATACGTAGTTTCCGAAGCTCTGCGCCAGACGAATTCACTGCATTCGCACCCGCCCCCTCGGGAACACCCGAGAAAGAACAATGTTTTCGGACACTTGCATCAGTTGTTAAAGCACCCAAGGAGAGCATAGTGCTTGTACGCCTTTTGCCCCCACAGAGCGAAAGACTAAGTAACAAGATTACGCCTGAATGAAATATGGAAAATTGACAGCCCGCGGCTATATTCATTTAATAGCAGGCGACATTTAACTTTTCTCGCCGGCTTAATATTGGCTGCCGTCTCGGGCCGGACTACCTTGCTCTCGCCGGAAACACCAAGCTGATCGAGCGTAAAGAGCCATCAATTTTAGAAGGGTCTCGGCACACTTACCGGGCCATCCTTTGGCAACGCGGAGATTCCTCATCAATACTGAAACCAACCCTCCCGAGGGTAAAAAGCAGGAGCCTGACTCACAGGGCAGTTCGATGGAGCCTGGTCATGGCTTTTTCAATAAAGTCTTGGACTCCGTTCAGACAAACATTGCGGTGACCGACGAATCCGGCCTGATCGTATACACCAACAACGCATGGCTTCGCTTCGGCAGAGAGAACGCTGCGTCCTCAAAGCTTGCCCACATCAACACGAACTATTTCTCTGTCTGCGAACAAGCTGCCGCTAGTGGCGATGCATTCGGCAAGCAAGCACTCGATGCTATCGAGCGGGTTCTCTGCGAACACGATTCCGTTGCCTATATGGAATATCCCTGCGACAGCCCGACCGAGAAACGCTGGTTTACTCTGCGAATTACTCGCTTTTTCCATGACGGCAAAAAATATCTTGTCATGGCTCATCAGGATATTACGCGGCGCAAGCTTGCTGAAATTCGCGCTGTGGAGCTCTCGTATCGAGACAGTCTGACCGGACTCTATAATCGCCGGTATTTTGACCAACATCTAGAGACTCTCTGGGAAGACCATCTGGCATCGGGTCAACCACTGGCGGTTGCCTTGTTGGACATCGATTACTTTAAATTGCTAAACGACAGTTACGGCCATGCAAGGGGCGACGAGTGTCTCGCTCAGGTAGGCAGCATGATAAAAGATTTTGCGAAGCGCTATGGGGCTCTAGCTGCTCGATATGGGGGCGAAGAATTTGGATTCATTTTCTCTCATTCTGATTTAGACGTCGCGCTAGCAGCGATGGAAGATTTTTCCGAGCAACTAAGTAAGGCGCG
This sequence comes from Litorivivens sp., assembly GCF_041624475.1. Classification (GTDB taxonomy): domain Bacteria; phylum Pseudomonadota; class Gammaproteobacteria; order Pseudomonadales; family Spongiibacteraceae; genus Litorivivens. The sequence continues at coordinate 76,772 of NZ_JBFJUX010000014.1, read as the reverse complement.
TATTGAACACCGGCATTCGCCGAATGGGAAATATCTGACGGCCAGCACAGGGATAGCCAGCCAGATTCCAGAAGAAGGTGAATCGGCCAAAAATTTATTCATACAGGCCGACTCAAACCTCTATAAAGCCAAGAAAAAGGGCCGAGATCGCACTGAGGTATAGGGATCAGAGTGATCGGCCCCTGCTGTCTTGGCCAATTCTATTGCTAGGTCTGCAGCAGCTATAGCACTCTCACCAGAACACCAAGCACTCTGACCCCATGGATGTCGTTAGAAGCGATAAGCGGCACGGCCTACTATCTGGCGGGCCTCGCCGGGGAAGCAGTCACCCCGAGCCAGGCAGGTGCTGTAGTATTCCTTGTCGGTCAGATTGCGCATGGTCAGCGTGAGATCCCAGCTGGGGAACTGGTATCCGAGCATTGCGTCGTAAATCATGTAGCTGTCAGTTTTTACCTGCACATTCGCCGCTGCGCTATTGCTCTCGTTCTCACCCACATAGCGAATACCGAAACCGGATTTAAAACCTCTCAGCGGGCCGGCTTTCGGACGGTAAGCAATCCAGGTAGACACCTGCTCCTCGGCAATACTGTCGAAGGCAAAACCATCCGGGTTTTTGGTGTTCATCTTCGTGATATTCACCTCGAAACTGAAGTCGCCGTATTCGGTATAGGCTTCCAGCTCAACACCGTCCGAGGTACCCTTGCCTTCCTGCTGACTGGCCGCATTGGGCAGCGACGCCGGGTTGGAGAGGTTGTTTTCCTCCAGATCAAAGTAGGCAAACGTGATATAAGTCGGCGCTCCCTCGGGCTGGTATTTAAGCCCAATTTCCTTCAACTCGCCTTCGCGAGGTTCCAGCGCGTCACCTGTGAGTGCGTCGGTGCCAATCACCGGGTTGAAAGATTCCGCATAACTGACGTAGGGCGAAATACCGTTGTCAAAGGCATACAGCACACCAACGCTGGTGGATAGCGCGTAATCCTTTTGTTTTTCCGTACCGTCGGGGCCGGAGCGGGTTTCGTCGTAACGCAGTCCCAGGTTCACCTTGAGCCGGTCGATGGAAATCTGATCGCTGACATAAATCCCGTGATCCTCTGTCAGCGCCGCCGGGACATTGGAGGTCGGCTCGCCGGATACAAAGGCGGCGGGAATCGGGCCATTCACGCGGTCGTATACGTTGAAGCTGTCAGCGCCGTAGACGTAGGTAATGTCGTTGTCCGTCACCACGTCCTGGTAGGCCAGGCCACCGACAATCTCGTGGGTCAGAGGCCCGGTGTCGACACGCCAGCGCAGGCGCAGATCGACCGCCCACTGCCGACTGCTGGCATCGGACAGATAGTATGTGCGGCTGGCATCACCATTGGCCGCGATGCGCGGGGTGCCGGCACCATTGAAGTTGACCCAGGCCTGGCGGTAATCCACTTCTGCATCCTTGTAGCGCATCACTCCTTCCACTTCCAGGTTGTCGGACAGGCGGTGACTGGCCAGCAGGCTCGCCAGCGTGGATTTGGAATCGTAACGGTTGAAGTCCGGGTGGCCCATATAGGCCGACGCAGACAACTCACCCTGCGCACCGGCGTTATCGCAAAAGCTGGCCGGTGAAATGCTGACCTGGCTGCTCAGGCAGCCAGTGGCGTTGATGGGCAGGAACTGACCAGCAGTATCACTCTCCCGATCCATGTATTCGACAAACGCCGTGATGCTGCTGCGCTCTTTCTGAAAGGTGATGGAAGGCATTAGGCCAACCGCGTCGTCCTCGACCTGATCGACCTGAGTATCACTGTCGCGGTACAGGCCGACCACCCGGCCATAGAAGTTTCCTCCCAGTGCTGAATTGAGATCGAAACTCAGCTGCTGACGTGACTCGGACCCCACATCCAACACCACTTCGTTTTCCTGGCCTTCGCGCGCCAGCTTGGAAATGGCATTGACGATACCGCCCGGCGTGCCCTTGCCGTAGAGCACGGACGCTGGCCCCTTCAATACTTCCACCTGCTCCAGAAAATACACATCGGAGCGGGTGTTGTTGTAAAAGCCGAACAGAACCTGCTGACCATCGCGATACTCCGCTGCATCGAACCCCCGCACTTTGGCAAAGTCGCCGCGTGTGGAAAAGCCAAAGGAATCGCCAATCACACCGGCGGTATAGTTCAGGGTGTCATCCAGTGACAGAGCGCCCAGATCCCGGAACAGTTGCTCTTCAATCACGCTGATCGAGCGCGCCGTCTCAATAATGGGAATGGCAGATTTGGTGGCCCCGTAGCGGCTCAGTTGCCCGGTGACCATCACTTCCTCAATAGCGTTACTCTGCTGGTCTTGTGCGAATACCGCTGTTGGCATGGCCACGCAAGATAGCGCGATCATTGCCGCAGCAAGTCGTTTACATTTCATAGGTAAATCCCGAGAAGCAATTTTCCGCGAATGTTAATGCTAATCATTCTTATTTGCAATAACGTCGGTAAGGCATTGCCTCCAGATGCCCCGAGGCAATGTACCGCCCTGCCTGGGAGAGCCTGTCATCGCGCGGACTGCAACGCGATCCATGGATGGCGAGCGAGCTATTTGTCTGTCTCGGGGCATCTACCCGATATATGCTATCGCCCTAATCGAAAAGTACATCGAGCGAATACAAACCCATGGCTAATAAATATTCCGACACCGCCATCAAGATGAATTTTCTGGTCAAGCCGCTGCTGCGTTCGCCGCTGCACTGGTTGTTGAGTTCCAGTGTGGCACTGATGCGGTTTAAGGGTCGCAAATCCGGCAAGGAGTTTGAAACTCCCGTTGGCTTCACCCGATTCGGCAAGGAGTTTCTGATCTGCCTCACCGAAACCCGCAACCGCCAGTGGTGGCGCAATTACCGCGAACCCTGGCCGATGAGTCTCAAGCACAAAACCCGATGGCTTGAGGGCGAGGCGCGCTGGCTGGAACCGGGCAGCGCGGAGTATCGGGATAATTTTGAGCGGGTATTCAGGCGAGTGAGTTTTGCGCCCAAAATCTACAAGATCTACGACTTTGATCCCGAGCAGGGTCTCACAGACGCCCAACTGCAGATTTTGCTGGATAACGGGTCAGGCATAGTGCGGTTCCAGTCCAGAAGCTGAGAGGTCCAGAGCTCAAGACTCTGGCCCCATTGATCTAACGTTGTTGTAATCGGCGCCTGCGGCATTCCTGATACGGTAGTGACCCGGACAACTAATTGCGCAGACATCGAGAACAGAGAACATGACAGACAAGCAAAGCATCGCACTGATTACGGGCGCCGGGCGCGGGCTGGGCCGCGCCGTCGCCGACAATCTTTTGCAGCAGGGTTATACCGTGGTGGCGACTGATTACAGTCCCGCGCTGCTGGAGGGTTACGCGGGTATCGAAAATGTCGTCACCAGGGTCATGGACGTTACCAGTACAGAGTCTGTCAGCGCCGTGGCAAATTATCTGCAAAATACCTTCGGGCGTCTGGATGTGTTGATTAACAATGCGGGCGTTATTGACTACGGCCCGGTGACCGAACGCGATCCGGAGGATACGATTCGGCTGTTTCAGGTAAATACGTTTGGCAGCCTCAGGGTGGTACACGCCTGTCTGGATTTGCTAGAGAAGGCCAAAGGTCGCGTAGTGTGTATTACCAGTGAATCTTACCGACTGCGACCGCCCTTTCAGGCCTATCAGCCGAGCAAGCTGGCACTGGAAGGGCTTGCCGATGTCATGCGACGCGAATTGGCTCATCTGGATATTCACGTGGCCACAGTGCGGCCCGGCGCGATCAAAACTGAGCTTTTCGAGTCGATGAATCACATCAAAAACCCGGTGCCCGAGGGAAAACTCGCAGCACCCTTCAAGCGTTTTACCGACATGCTGCTTAAAAGTCCGCCTACCCGGGTATCAACACCGGAGCAGGTAGCGGCAGTGGTTATACGCGCTGCCCGCGAGAAAAAGCCGCGCCCACACTATGAAATCAATAATATGCTGTCGATGAAAATCGCCAATCTGCTGCCCAAGCGCTGGGTGGATGCTCTACTGCATCGCACATTGCGGAAGAGTTAAACGCGCTAAACTTACCTGAACAAGAAACGAGGCCCGCTGGTGGACCATTCAAACATTGCTGACGATCGCGCCATTATGAATACGCTTGCGGCCTTCCCTCGGGTGGTGGACGGAAAACACTGGGAGCGCATCGGCGACGTCTTTGCAGACGATATCACCTTTGACTACGGCGACGGCGGCGAGAAGAAAGGGCTCGACGCCCTGTTGGAGCAATTCAAGAAGTTTCACGATCGCTGCAGCGCCATGCAACATCTTCTCGGCAGTATTCAGCTCGAGATAGACGGTGACCGCGCCATCAGCCGCGCCTATGTGCAGGCAAGGCATCAAGGTAAAGGTGACAAAAGCAGCGCGATTTTCGATACTCACGGGGAATACGTCGATCAGTGGCAGCGACGTCCGGAAGGTTGGCGCATCGTCCGCCGTGATGCCTCCTGGTCATTGTTTGCCGGCGACCCGTCGGTGCTATTTGACTGAGCCCGTTTTAAGCAAGTATTGCGCGTAGTACTTTCTGCAATAGGAGTGCAAACCGTTCGATTAATGTCGCGCCCGCACCAATGTCCTCACAGGTAGCTGGAAAACAACCAGAATACTGCATCGCGAATGCGAATTGGCAGGGGGCGATTGTCGAGTTCCTCCATGGTAATCCGCCGGCTGTGCGCCACGGCCTCTTCGATGTGGGCTTCCACTGTCCGGGCGAGATCATCATTGAACATCTCCACACCCAACTCGAAGTTGAGCCGCAGACTGCGCGGATCAATATTGGCTGATCCCCCCATAACATAGCAGCCATCGATGGCCAGCAGTTTGCTGTGGGCAAAAGGCGCCGGCTGGGCATAGACCTCAACATTCCACAATACCAGCTCCCACAGCATGTTGCGGGTTGCCCAGTCGACAAAGGGCAGATTGCTGCGTTCGGGTATCACAATCTGAACACGCACACCGCGCAGACTGGCTGACTGAATCGCCGCGACCAACTCCCTGGCCGGCAAAAAGTAGGGTGTCATGATCATCAGGGAATGCCGGGCAGCCGTGATGACACCGAGCAGCGTCATTGCCAGGGCGTCGAGATTTTCATCGGGACCATCATCAATCACGCGACAGCCAACGTCGCCAGCACAATCCTGTACTGAAGGCATCGGCAGATCATCCAGCGTTTGACGGGTTGCCATCCACCAGTCTCGGGCAAACACCTGCTGCAAACTCAGGACCACCGGACCACTTGCTGAAAAATGCACATCTCTGGTTGGATGCCGGTTGTCCGCTGCCCTGACCATATGACGCGGATCAATATTGATGCCACCAAAAAAAGCCACGCGGCCGTCTACCACACTAATCTTGCGGTGGTTTCGCAGATTGAGCCCAAACGAGGGCGGGAACAGAGACAGCGGCATAAACTCAGCCAATTCAACACCGGCCTTGCGCAATTTCGGTACGGCCATTCTGCCACTGTAAAACACACCTGCGCCGTCAATCAGAACCCGCACAGTCACACCGCGCGACACTGCATCCCCAAGTGCCTGAATTACCTCGCCAGCAATACCCTTGCGCGAAAACAGATAGCTGGAAATCAGGACGCTCTCATTGGCCCCGGCAATGGCGTCAAGCAGACGCGGAAAAAAACCCTCGCCATTGATCAGCACCTCAATACGGTTACCGCTGGCAAGATTCTGACGGGTAACTTTCCTGCCTACCTGCATGATGGCGGGAAGCGTAGCTTCGTCAACGAAAGGTGAATCCAGCACAGGGCGTTCACCGCGTTTGTAACCAAAATGGAAGTAAGGCAGATAGTGCCCTGAAAAACGCCGCGCCGCTGATCGAACCCGATTAATGCCGAAGAGGAAATAGATAAGTGGACCGGCTATGGGGAAGACGATAATTACCCCGATCCAGCCCAATGCGGCCCGGTGGTCTCGCTTGTACACCAAGGCGTGCACCAGCGCTATCGTCATGATGACGACATGAACCGAGATCAAAAACCAGTGCATAGCCGCTCCACAGTCACTGCATGACTCCAACCCTAGAGGATTTTGCAGGCAAATCAACGCAAAGTGTGTGATCCGACCAAGAATGACACTTTTCGTTGATGTCCCTACGCTGTATTTGCCTCCCGGTTTTTCAGCTCCGGTAGTGATGGGAGATTGCTATATACCCAAGAGACGCTTACTGGGCTAGTTAGCGAAATCTCTCTTGCATAATGGGAATATCGCCACTCCCCAGATAGACAGGTACCATAGGCAGAATCGACGACAAAAGATAAGCCGCAAGGGATCGCTGGCAGACGCTGTTGCTGGATGCTCCGCGTTACATAAGAAAAAAGCGATACTCTTGCTCTAACTAATACAAAGGGGAAGCCAGTGAAAATTATATCGGCAGACCGGTTACGCTTTCTGGTTAGCCGGCTTAGAGACAGGCTCTGGCTGAAGCCATTGGTGGTTTGTATCTTGTCGATTGCCGGCGCGTTTATCGCCAAGCTCGCCGACCGCAGCGATCTGGGGGCCTTTGTTCCGTCCATTTCGATAGATTCTGTTGAGACCGCCCTCTCGATCATGGCAGCTAGCATGCTGGTCATCGCCACCTTTTCGGTGTCGTCGATGGTGTCCGCCTATGCCTCAGCCAGCAGCACAGCAACGCCGCGTTCATTTTCGCTGGTCGTAGCTGACGACGCCTCGCAGAACGCACTGTCTACCTTCGTTGGCGCTTTTATCTACAGCATTGTGGCGCTGACGGCAGTCAAAAATGACTACTACGAGACTGCGGGGATTTTCTTGCTGTTCGTTCTGACCGGCGTGGTTTTCGCCATCGTTATTTTTACCTTTGTGCGCTGGGTCGATCGCATCGCCAGGCTCGGCAGACTCGGCTCCACAATAGAAAAGGTCGAACAGGCCACAGAAGACGCAATTCGGCGGCGCCGGCTTTTACCCTATCTCGGCGGCGCAGAACTGCTGACCACACCCAGTGGCCGCGCGATCTATGCCGCCGGCGTGGGTTATGTGCAACATATCGATATGGCGGCCCTGCAACAGTGGGCAGAAGATGCGCAGGCTAATATTCAGGTGGTCGCGCTGCCCGGCACACTCGCGGCGCCGGGCCGACCACTGGCTTATGTCAGCACCCAGTCTGACGCCAAGCTGGAAACGCTCAGCAAAGCATTCCAGATCGGCAGTACACGGCTGTTTGACGATGACCCCAGATTTGGACTGGTGGTGTTATCAGAGATTGCTTCAAGGGCGCTTTCCGAGGCCATTAATGATCCCGGCACCGCGATTGGCATCGTCAGCACACTCACTCGCCTGTTTACGCAGTGGTGCGACCCCTTAGCCGAAGAGCAGGTGCCGACCATGAAATATGAGCGCGTGGAAGTCCCCAGCCTGTCAATAAACGACATGTTCGACGACGCGTTTACGGCCATAGCCCGCGACGGCGCGGGTACCGTTGAAGTCGCGGTCAGGCTGCAGAAGGCACTGGCTGCACTGGGCTCGCTAAACAACGCAGATGTGCAGGCGGCAGCGGCCTACCACAGCCAGTTGGCACTGAAGCGGGCGCGCATAGCGATGGATATCGACGAGGACTTTCAGGCGATGCAGAGCGCGGCGACTCAATCCTGACCGTCAGGTAGCCAGCCGCCGTTCGCAGCGCCATAATAGCCTTGGTTGGGATGGATTGAGCGAGAGAAGTCGATGAGAGCAACAGATGTCATTTCGTGGCTTGTGTTTCCAGTAGCCGTTGCCGCCGTCCTGGGCGGCGCGGTGTGGGCCATTGATTCCGGGCATCCCGCCAGCCTGATCGCCGGCATAGGCACCTTTGCCAGCCTCGTGCTGGTGGTGGTTCTTGAACGGCTGCTCCCATACCGTGCCGAGTGGAATCAGTCGCAAGGCGATCTCACCGCCGATCTGTTGTATTTACCCAGCTACTTTGGCATTAACGCCCTGGTGCAACCGCTGGTCAGTGCCGGCATTGTGTTTGGCGGCGCCATGCTGTCGGAGTCAGTGGGCGCAGGCCTATGGCCCTCAGACTGGCCATTGCTCGGTCAATTTCTGCTGGCCTGCCTTGTCGTGGAGTTCTTTGATTACTGGCCCCACCGCTGGATGCACGAGGTTCCCTTTTTGTGGCGGTTTCATGCCATCCATCACAACCCCAAACGACTGTACTGGCTTAATGCAACACGCGCGCATTTTGGCGAAGTAGTGTTCCGCGGTGTGTTTAACGCCATTCCGCTGGCCTTGGCCGGTGCCGGTGCGGAAGTGCTGGTTCTTATCGGACTGGCAAATTCACTGCTCGGCCTGTTCCAGCACGCGAATATCAATTTCAAACTCGGCCCTCTGAGCTGGATATTCAGCGTTGGCGAAATGCATCGCTGGCACCATTCGGTAAAAGTGTCTGAGGCAAATCACAATTACGGCAGCAACTTTCTGTTCTGGGATGTGGTATTTGGCACTCGCTACCGCGATGCGGAAAGGTCAGGGCCGGAGCAGCTGGGTATTGAGCATGACGACATTCCAGACAGCTGGTGGTCTCAGCTAGCAGTACCTTTCAAGAAGAAGCCTTGGCGCGAAGACGCCGCAACGGTCGAAGCAGTCGATAGCTAGGCAGTATCCTTCAGCGTCGCGCAACTGTAGTGGGTTTTTCCAGCAACACCCCATATTACGTGCTTTAACGACGACGCAGCTCGGATACGATGGCACAGTGATCAGAGACTTGCTTCCAGGGCTTGCCTGACAGTACCTGGCTCGTCATCACCTCAAAGCCGCGTTGATAAATCCGATCCATTGCCAGAACCGGTGCCAGCGCGGGAAAGGTTCTGGCCAGTTTTCCTCGCACCTTCAGTTCGCTTTCTACCAGGCCCAGACGGCCCTCAATTTGAGCATGGGCCTTTCCTCTCCAGTCATTGAAATCGCCCGCCAGAATCAGCGCCTCGTCTCGTGGGATTTCCTCCTCGATATAGTCAATTAGTCGGCGCACTTGCTGCTGTCGCTCCTTTTCGAACAGGCCTAGATGCACACAGAGGAGATGTATACCTTCCTCAGTCTTACCGTGGAGAATGCCGCGCTGGGAAAAGGAATAGACACTGAGATCGATATTTCTGAAATCTTTAAAAGGAATTTCGCTCAGAATGGCATTGCCGTGGTGGCCGTGTTCATAAATGGCGTTTTTGCCATAGGCAAAATGTTCCCAGACTGAGTCCGCCAGATATTCGAGCTGGTTGCTGTCGGGCCAGTCGGCGACCTTTTGTCGTCTCTTCTCATTTTCGCCAACCACTTCCTGCAGAAAAACCACATTGGCTTCACTTGCGCGCAGGCAATCGCGTATACCCTCCAGAGTAAAGGTCCGATTACCGGCAGAGAAGCCCTTATGGATATTCAGCGTCAGAATACGATAGCTCGACATGACAACAGCATGGCTATGACTCACCTCAAGATCAATAGCATTGCCTGAGGTTATAAAGGTAGTTTTGATTAAGGCGCAAAAGTCTCTTCGTAATTAATGGGGGTCTGATATCAGCGGCAAGCTCGATGTTTACCGCGCCTGTTACAGGGAATCGACCGTTTCACGCAGCACCGCAGCACGCTGCCTGATATCCGACTTTTCCTGCGGTTTGATGCGCGCCAGATTGCGACACTGCAAAGCCATACGCGGGTGTTTGCTGAAGGTCTTTTCATGGCGCATGAGAAAATCCCAGTATAGAACAGTGAACGGGCAGGCTTCTTCACCCGTGCGCTTGTCCGGTTTGTAGCGACACTGGTCACAGTAATTGCTCATGCGCTGTATGTATTTACCGGAGGCGATGTAAGGTTTGGAAGCCATCAAACCACCGTCGGCATATTGCGACATTCCCAAGGTATTCGGCATCTCAACCCACTCGACGGCATCGACATAGATACCCAGGTACCACGCGTGGATGGCTTGCGGCTCGACGCCGAGCAATTGCGCAAAGAGGCCGGTCACCATCAGTCGCTGAATATGGTGGGCATAACCCAATTCCAGCGTCTGTGTAATGCTCTGCGCCAGACACTGCATATGAGTTTCGCCGGTCCAATAGAAACCGGGCAAAGGCTCATTGGCATTGAGAGCATTACCCTGACTAAATCGATCAAAGTAAGTAAAGTACAGCCCCCTCACAAACTCCCGCCAACCCAGAACCTGGCGGATAAAGCCTTCGGCGGCGTTAATGGCGACAGTGCCATTTCGCCAGGCCTGTTCAACGGCATCAATGACTTCCCGCGGGTTGAGTAACTTAAGGTTGAGCGCCGCAGAAATTCGGGAGTGATAAAGCCAGGGCTCTGCCGTCCACATGGCATCCTGATAGTCGCCAAAAGCAATCAATCGATTGCCGATAAAGTCCCGAAGTGCCTGCCGGGCTTCGTCGCTCGTCACGGGCCAGTCAAAGTGCGTCGTCTGCCCCGGATTCTCAGCAAGATATCGATTCACATCATCGATAGCCGATTGCGTAATCGCATCTGGCGGGAAGCGTATCGGACTGGCCAGCATACCGGGGCCCTCGCGACCAAAACTGCCGCGATTGTCACTGTCAAAGTTCCAGCTTCCTCCGGCCGGACCGTCGCCATCCATGAGAATGCCGAAGTCCTTGCGCATCTCCCGATAGAAGTATTCCATGCGCAGCGATTTTCTGTTCCTGGCCCAATGCGCAAAGTGTTCGGGCGAAGACAGAAAATGGCTGTCGCTTAAAATGTCCAGCGGTATGTCAGCATCACGAGCTGCGGCTTGCAGCTCAGCCTGCATTCTCAGATCACCCGGTTGGACCACTGCAATTCGGGAAGGAGCGAGGGTTTGCAATGTGGCCGCCAAGGCCTCTTTCAAAGATGGCCAGGCGTGGTCATTGAGGTGAAGGTATTCCAGCCGGTAAGGCTCTGAGCGCAGTTCTTGTGAAAAGTGGCGCATAGCCGACAGGAAATAAGTCGACCGCGCTTTGTGCGAGGGTACATGCTGGCTTTCGCCCACCACCTCCGCCATCCAGAAACAATCGCCCTCGGTCGCTTCCTCAAAAAGTGGACTGTCCCGATTGAGTTGATCACCCAGAATGATTCGCAGTGTGTCTGTTCGCATGGCCTTGTCTACGTAATTCAAAGGCATTTGTATCAGTCAGCATAACCCAAGGAGCCAGGCGCCGCTTTTTCTTGAAACTTCCTCTCATCGCTAAGCCCGACGCCATCCTGATAAAGTCAGCGCTGATGGTGGCTACCCGATCGCCCTTCCGCGTCGAGCTCGTCTCTAAACGCTTATTATCGATCAATCTGAGTAGTCTAGATTTTAGCCCCTAATATTCTAATGAAGGGGGATTGAGCTACGTATCAAATCAGATTAGTTTCTGACAAGGGTATATAAGCAGAATCTTGTCATTCACTCACCGCCCCACTTTACAAACGTTCCCTGACCGGGGGAGGCATCTGGCCTAATGAACACAACGATTCCTCAATCAGGGGTGGCCGACTTCGAGTCAGCAGAGCGCTTATTTTTCCTGCGGATGGCGTACGCCATTGCGGCAACCGTCGTGATCGGTTTCGGCGGGTTTGCTGCCTTGGGCATTTCATCTTTCAGTTCGCCCTGGTGGGTGCATCTTCATGCTGTCAGTTTTATGGCCTGGATCGCCCTGTACATCACTCAAAATACGCTGGCCTATCGAGGTGAATTGCAGCACCACCGACGTCTCGGCCGAGTTGGAGCATTGCTCGCGGGCTGGATGGTTATAATGGGGTTAGTCCTCACTCCGTTCACCGTCTCTGTCGGGCGAGTCCCTCCCGTATTCACACCGGCTTACTTTCTGGCGCTCGACTGGGTCAATATTGTTTGCTTTGCGGCACTGGTGTTTACCGCCCTGCATCTGCGGCGAGAAACCGACTGGCACCGACGGCTGATGTTCTGCGCCACTGTCTGCGTTATTGCACCGGCCGTCGGCCGCCTGCAAATCATCGCTATGAATCAAATGAGTTCCTGGGTGGTTGTGGGAAGCCTGCTTTCCTTTGTCGCTGTCGGCATGCTCGCCGACCTTAGGCGTCATCACCGGATACATCCTGCCTACGGCTGGGGTGCGGCGGCAATTTTTATTATGGCGCCCCTCATTGACGGCTTGCCCGCTACGACGCTATTTCAGAATCTCGCGCTGCAATTAGCCGGCGCTCCCCAACCCTGAGAGAGCGCCCTTTGCAACTTAATAGACCAGGGCCACAAGCCGCATTTCAAGTGACTGCCGGATAAAAGAGCGGGCGACTGCGCGAGCGCGGTCCGACCACCCGCTTCCCGTGAGCGTTGAAGCCTCTGCGGCCTCATTAATGAGCTCGCCAGCGGAAGATAAAAGCTGTCGCAGGCGATCGGGCGCTGCGGGCGGTACATCGGGTAGCGACGCCGTATGCTCTAAGGTTAAAAGTGACTCCCCTCGATCAACACAGTCAATAATCTCGCTCAGTTTTCGAAAATAGATCTCCGCGACATCTTCACCCGGCAGCGTCGCCGCGCCGTGGGGGGCACCCAGGGTATCAAACACATAGGCGCGCTCGTGATTCATCGAGGTGTCGCAGTACCACTGTTGTTTTTGATCGTGCAGAAACAGCCAGAGATCATTAAGTGCTTGATCTTCTTCCCGCTCCAGAAAACCTTCTGTAGGTAGCGCATAACAGATCTGGTGTTGCGCGCTATTGATGCTGCGACGATCCGCCAGCGTCAGCGGCTGGGTATGCTGCTGCAGTGGTACCCACAGGTTCAAAAGAAAGAAAGGTGAAACGCGATTGCGGCGCCCTAGGGTTTGATGGCGGAATAGCCAGGGTGCCGTGCGCTTCAGCATCTTCTTTAGCGGCGTTCCGTAGACGTTCTGATCGCCGTGCACCTGATCAGCAGCCTTATGACCATTGCGCTCTGTCATCGCCTGACCGGGCGAAATATCCAAACCATTGGGACCGGAGCGGCGCATGATAAAGCCCTCCGGCGCGACAAATAGCACCTTCAGCCGGCGGCCATTCAGCAGGTGAAAGGTTTTCCCTTGAATCTCTCTGCGAATGCGTTTTGCACTTAACTCATCCAACTCACCGGCGTGATTAACCTCAGTCAGAAGAGACTGCAAATCCTTGCGTCCAGCCAGATCAATCTGATCAAATCCGGCCTTTGCTAGGCCCGGCGCCTGCGCACGGTCAGCGGCCAGATCCACAGCCTGACACCAATGCGTCTCAACGGTATTGCCGGCGCCGCCCCCCGTGTCATAGCGCGTCGGCACTCGCAAGGCGCCGCTACTATCTGTGACCACATCCTGTTGCCGGGCAAACCCCAGACGAACAGACAATGGCGAATTGGTATTATTTTTGTCCATTGTAATATCTCTTAACGCCAATCAATGGCTTTCAGTTCAAGCCGCCATTCTTTTCCGGTAACGCCGCGCCTGCGCGGCAATTTTTACCTGCCCGCTGAGTAGTGCCCATAACTGCGACACTTTCGGATTAGGCTTGCTATTTTTGCTAAGCTTTGTGAGCTGGTACTTCACCGTTGCCATATACGCCAGCGAGGCCAGAGTTTTGTTGTTCCACTTTGCCACTTCCAGCATGGGCGCGCGATCTTTTCCTTTCTGCCAGTCGATCGGCAGTTTCGGATCAATGGCCAGTGCCGTAGCAATACCCACCATGTCGACACCGCTGTTAACCACCGTTTCCGCAACTTGCACGCGCCGGATACCGCCGGTAACCATGATCGGCATACTGGCCGTCGCCTGAATATCTTTGGCAAATTCAAGAAAGTAGGCTTCGCGCGCAAGGGTTCGCTCGTCGCGAGTGCGACCGTGCATAGCCGGGGCTTCGTAACTGCCTCCTGACAACTCCACCAGATCCACCGACAGGTGGTTGAGCATCGCAACGACCTCGCGGGCATCCTCGGGGCTGAAGCCGCCGCGCTGAAAATCTGCCGAGTTGAGCTTCACTGAGACCGCAAATTCCGGGGAGACCGCACGTCTTACTCCCTTTACAACTTCTATTAAAACCCTCGCCCGATTTTCCAGCGAGCCACCCCATTGGTCCTGCCTGTGATTAGTCAGCGGCGATAAAAACTGGCTCAGCAGATAACCATGAGCAGCGTGTATTTGGACACCGCTAAAGCCGCTCTCTTCTGCGAGTTTCGCGGTGCGAATAAAGCGCTTTATTACGTCCGCAATTTTGCCTTCGGACATTGCCTTGGGCGTATCAAAGCGCTTGGAAAATCCGCCCATATCAAGTGATACCGCTGATGGCGCCCAGGTTTCCTGACCCAGGTTGTTCTGCATCTGGCGCCCAGGGTGATTGATTTGCATCCAGAACTGAGCCCCGCGAGAACGCCCTATCGCAGCCCATCGTTTGAACTTATCAAGCTGGTGGTCGTCTTCAAGCACGACACCACCCGGCCCGGTCATGGCACGCCGATCAACCATCACATTACCGGAGATCAGCAAGCCTGCACCACCATCCGCCCAGGCCTGATAGAGCTGCATCAGTGCTTTCGACGGACCCATGCGCTCGTCGGCCATGTTCTCCTCCATCGCCGCCTTGGCTATGCGGTTTGGAATACTCACACCATTCGGGAGTGTTATGGCTTCAAATAATTTCATAGGTAATACCTTGTGTTGTCTTGACACTACTTTATATGTCAAAGCGGAGACGTAATTTTTATCGCGCTATCGATGGTCCCAAGCCAGCAACGTATCCATGTCGCGCAGGTAGTAAAGCGCAAAGCATGCGGCCAGCATCGGCCAGGCTGCAAAAAACAGCAGGTTGTTGAAAGCATCCAAGTACTGTTGCCACGACGACAGCGTCGATACGCCGTGCAGGAGGAACACCAGCCCATAACTGACCCGCTGAAAGACACCCGCCACGAAGGCAATCACCAGCACCAACTGGAGCACACCCAGTATTGCAAAGGCGCTGAACGAAAACCCCTTCAGTCCGTAAAAGTGTTCGAAGACTTGGGCGCTGTGCTCAGGGTTTACGAGTTTATCGATACTCCACACCACCATAACCACAAATACACCCAATCGCAGACTGAGCAATGCTCTGGCGATTCGTTTTTCTCTCATCATTTTCCTTCTCCCCGTTGCGCCTGCCGCACCGATCAGCAAGCGTCCGTCTCAAGGTGTCTTTCGGCCAACTATGTTACCTAGCCGCAGAGTATTCAGCCACTTAGGACAAATCTATAAGACCATGCCGGTCTCATCCTGTCTTCGGCTGTATTCGGATGATCCATATCCCACCTTAAAGCGTAAATCTTGGCATAGGGCAACCCACAGAGGAAAACGCCATGAGAAAGTTTATCGTTGAAAGTTATGAGCTGGTTATGGATTCCCGTAAAAACCCGCTGCACCATCTCGACCTCGCATCCCAGCACTACATTATGCAGGCACTTGGATGGATGTGGAGTATGGTGTTTTCACTGTCCTTTCTGTCGGTCTTTCATTTTCACTTCGTATGGGGCGCACACATACTCATGTTTGGCGGAATCTGCCTGACGGTAGGTATTTTCCGGCGCGCGGAGCGGCAAAAGCCTGCTCCGATTGCAATCGCGCAACAAAGCGCGGCCGAGGAGTACAGTCACGCTTCTGCCTGTACCTGGAAGTTGGACCGGGAAGCCTGAATTGTTCCGATGCAAAGCCAGCACGCAGCCTTAATTCACTCTGGCCGTGAGAGAAACGATGAGTGACGCGGCACTGATTGTCGGCGCATCCGGAGGTATTGGGACTGCTCTGGCAAATCGGTGGCGCTCCGGCAGGCGCTACGCCCGAGTGTTTACTGCTTCACGACAAAGCAGAAGCGATCCCCATCATTTAACGCTTGATCTGACATGCGAGAGCTCGCTGTCGAAGGCGGCAGAAGCGCTGAAAACCCGGCTCAACGGGGATAGCCTCTCGGCAATTGTCGTGTGCAGCGGGCTACTGCATGGCGAATCCCTTCAGCCGGAGCGTCGACTGGGAGCCCTTGACGCAGACGCCTTTACTACCAGTATAACCGTCAATGCGTTAGGGCCTCTTCTCGTAGCGAAGTATTTCTCGCCGCTGCTGTCAGAAACCGAACCCTCTCACCTGCTTGCTCTTTCAGCGAGAGTCGGCAGCATTAGCGACAATAGACTCGGGGGCTGGTTCAGCTACCGCTGCTCCAAAGCCGCCCTCAATCAGGGTTTTCAAACCCTCGCAGTAGAGCTGCGACGCACCCACCCAAAATGCGTGGTCACCCTGTTTCATCCGGGAACCGTGGACACCGGACTGTCCAAGCCCTTCCAGCGAAATGTACCGGCAACGCAATTATTCAGCCCTGCACGGGCCGCACGACAGCTCGCTGAAGTGATGCATGCAAGACGCGACCCCAGCGAACACATTTTCGTGGACTGGGCAGGCAAACCTGTCGCCTTCTAGCCCTTAGCACGTCACAGGCTGCCGGCCGCTGAACCCGACAATCCGCGCTTACAGGCCCTGCATGCAGCGATACCGTCGATGCACTACTGTCAGCAAATGCGTACATTCACGGATGCCAAAGTGGCTTGTGCTTGTATAGCCTCTAGTGAACACAAAGCAAATTATATGCTTTACCGCAAAGACAGACGCATGGCGCTCGGTTCGCCTGCGTTAACAGTCAGGCCCTGACCCGACCAGAGAGCGAAGAATGCTTTCGACAAGCCCGCTGCCGGGCATGAACTTTTCATGCAAGATGCAATTTCTGCTGGGCGCTCACCCTCTGCCTTTTCACGCATTCAAAAAGCCGCCATCGTTGCTCAGCCATGCCTGTTGACCACGCCCCCCAAGCACGGTTAAGCCCTTACAGCGGCGAATACCGACACCCTCCGATGGAACGCCGCTTCCGACTCTCCATGCAGGCACGGAATGTGCACCAGCTCAGGGTTTCACTGTACTGGACGGCATTCCTGTTTCCGATGATAGGGATATTCGACTATCTCCTGCTCGACCTGACACGTGAATTCTATCTGCTGTCCGCAATACGTATTGTGGTTGCCGCAGCCTTTCTGTCACTGGCTGTCGCCCTGGGCAGAAACCCTAGCTTGATCAACCGGGACTTACCTTTGAACTCGGCCATTGTACTGTTGGCTACAGCCCTGATTCTGGTGACCCTGTTACGACCCGAAACAATTACCGCGCAGATTACTGCAGTCGCGGCAGTAACCGTGGCCATTTATCTGTTCATACCCAATCGCATTCCCTGGGCCTTTGCTACCAGCCTGTATTTGGGTATGGGTTTTCTGGCAGTCGTCTATACAAGCGGCTTACTCGCTCGCGCCGGTATCGTCGGTGTTCTGTTTACGCTGTTTCTGACGAACACGATTGGCTTGATAACCGCGCTGCGTATCAGCCAATTGCAGAGAGAGCAGTTTTCTTCTCTGCTTGCAGAACGAAGATCAAACCGGCGTCTGCAGAAAGAGATCAAAACGCGTCAGGCGCTTGAGGAAAGCCTGCGACGATTGGCGCAGATCGATCATCTCACTGGACTCAACAACCGCCGCTGGTTCTCGGAGCTGCTCAAACAGGAAATCAAACGCCACCACCGGACTGGCGCGCCATTGGGTTTGTGCATGATCGATATCGACCACTTCAAAAAAATTAATGATCGCAAGGGGCACGCTGCAGGGGATAGCATACTGAAAGCCGTTGCCGAACTGTTGCGCAAGGAGCTGCGGGAAACCGATATCATTGGCCGGTTTGGCGGAGAAGAATTCGTTGTCGCGCTGCCAGACTCAAACCCGAATGACACTTACCGAATTGCCGAACATCTGCGTACCAGCGTTGAGAAACTTCGTGTTCCGGGCGAGCTGGCAGAGCTGGTAATCACCATCACCATAGGCATAACCCAGGTGTTGGACACCGATGAGTCGCAGGAAGCGGCTCTGGTCCGGGCGGACAAAGCACTGTATCGAGGAAAAGATCGAGGGCGTAACACCGTAGCCACACTCCCACCAGAAGCTGCCGAGCCCAACCGGCTTGTCGCGGGCAAGGCTTAGAACGAGTTCGCGCGTTTCGCGATCGAATCGAAACCATGAATCCCCACGGCAGCATCAGAGGGCGAGCTCAGACAGCACCTCCTGATTACGACCGTTGTTCTTGGCAACGTGAGGGAAAAGGCATTTTTTCATCTGACGCTGATTAAACCTTTATTAACTTCATTAGAAACTGACCAGCTACCTTCTTGCACAGTGAACATGAGCAATCAATTAAGCCCACTCACCGATCCGGCTTGGCCGATTGATTAGGTCCCCCTCGTTCCGTTAGGCTGCGAGTCTCCCTGACCATTGCGAGACCCACTTCATGTCCCACCTCCCCTGCGTAGAGATCGAACCTAATGAGCCCGCAAGCGCTTCAGTGATCTGGCTGCATGGCCTAGGCGCCGACGGCCACGACTTCGAACCGATTGTTCCGGAGTTGCGCCTGCCGGAATCATTACCTATCCGCTTTATCTTTCCCCATGCCCCTTCGATTCCAGTCACCATCAATGGCGGCATGGTCATGCCCGCCTGGTTTGATATTCGCGGGATGGATCTGGACACCGCGGTAGACGAAGCCGACATCCTGGCCTCGGTAAACGCAACCCGAGCATTGATTGAACGCGAGATAGCACGCGGCATTCCCAGCGAGCGTATCGTGCTGGCCGGATTCTCACAGGGCGGCACTATCGCATTGCATGCGGCACTGAGCCATCCGGACAAGTTGGCGGGGCTGATGGTGCTGTCGAGTTTCTTTGCGGCGCAGAACGCGCTGGAAGCACACCCGGCCAACCGCAACATTCCGATTCATGTATTTCACGGTACCGAGGACCCGATGGCACCGGAAATGCTGGGGCAACAGACGGTTGCCGCTTTGCAAGCGATGGGCTATTCGCCGGCCTACAAGACCTATCCCATGCCGCACGCGGTCTGCCCGGAGGAAATTGCAGACATTTCCCGCTGGTTGCAACAAGTACTCTAAGCCAGCACGGAGAAAATCAGCGTTAATTGCGAGTCTAAAAAGCGACCTGCAAGGCCGCTGGCCCACGCAACATGGTTCCCCGCGGCCGGGCGGCATCAAGGTCCAACAATCGCAGGTCGGGCAGGCGCTGCACTAAAACATCCAGCGCAACCCGGAGCTCCTGACGCGCCAGGTGCATACCGGGGCAGGCGCGAGGACCCGGCCCAAAAGTCATCAACTTTTCAGTTTTACGCTGTATGTCGAATCGGTCTGGATCGGAAAAGACAGCGGGATCGCGATTAGCCGCATCCACGCCAAAGAGCACTACACTGCTCGCCGGAATCGTGGTCCCGAAAAAATTAATATCACGGTCGCACGAAAGCCGGGCGATGATGCCGGCAGGCGGCTCCCAACGCAGCAGTTCTTCAATGGCGCCGTTGCGCAGCTCCGGCTCGGATTTTACCCTTTGCCACGCATTTTCCTGCGTCAGCAATGCGTAGAGCAGATTGCCCAATGCGAGGTAGGTCGTGTCTGCCCCCGTAGGAAAAAGCAGCCGGACGTGAGAAATAATGTCTTCGTCGCTCAAGCGGCTGCCTTCCACTTCTGCCATGACTAGCTCGCTGAGAACGTCCTCCCGGGGCTCGCGCCGGCGCTCTTCAATCAATGGCTTGAGGAATGCACCGATCTCGGCAGCAGCACCGAGCCCTTCCTCCGCATCGTGGATAAAATTCAGCAATGACAGTGCCCAACGTTTGAAGTCTTCCTCCCTCGTCATCGGCAGACCAAGCATGCGACTGATCATGATCAGGGGGAAACTGCGTGTAAGTTGCGTCACCAGATCAGCTTCTCGCTGCGCCGCAAACACATCGATCAATTCGTGCAGAATTCGCCGGTACTCCGCGTCGTCATGCCCGGCCACTGCGCGCGAACGAAAGGCGGGCGTTGCCAATTTGCGATAGATACGATGTTCTCGCGGCGGCATGGCGATGAAGGTTCTTCCCATAACCGGCTCACTGGCAAGCTGATACCAGGCATGTGCCGGAAAGCTTTCGCCATCGCAGAAGGCCGCTTCAACGGCCTGATAAGATGTGAAGTAAAAAGCGGGCTGACCGAGAAATGTAACCGGTACAACGGGCGATTGCTCCCGGTATCTGGCCGTTAACGAGTGAAACGCCGCACCGGGCAGTGCAGCGCTGGCAAAATCTACCTGCGGCTGTTCTTGGTCTACGCTTTCAGCTCTATCATTCATAATGCTCTCTTCGGCTTTATCGGACCGGTTTTGGTTTACCCACTTTCTACAACCTCCCTCGGCCAGGCAAGCACAGAATCACAATATTCCGCTGTGGTTTAAATAATGAGTAACGGCAGCATCTAGGCTTCACCGCCCCGGCTTTGCCACCACGTAGATTGAGCAACTGTCGCCTAGCTGACAATCCTGGATCAGCAAGTTTGCTATGATCACATCTGCTGTCGCCGACTGAGCGCACCCCGAATGACAAAGAGAACGACTATGCGAGCTATCAAGGTATTACTGCTGATTCTGCTGGCCGGCATCGCCGCCATCCTCTATCTCATCACCCGGCCGCTGGAGCCGGTTGCCCCGGCACTGGCGGGCAATCCCAGCGTCAAACTCGCGGATACGGAATTACGCAACGCGGTGGTGGTGGGCAGCAATTGGGACGGCACCGCCGAAGTCTTTGACCCGGAGACCTTTGAGATACTGGCCCGCTTCAACCTGGTACCGGATATTGAAGAGCGTTTTGCCGAGATTAATGACAGTTTCTACCGCCGGGGCGCCGCCCGCTTTATTCGCCATGTGATAGGCGAAGGCAACGACCAGTTGGTGGACGACCTGTTCCCCTCCAAAGATGGTCGTTACTTGTTTGTATCCCGCCCCAGCTTTGCCGATGCGATTGCGCTGGATGTACTGACCGGTGAAATTGCCTGGCGCACCCCGGTTAAAGGCGTGCGCTCTGATCACGCCGCCCTGTCACCAGACGGCAAGATATTCCTGATTTCTGCCTCCACTGGCGGTGTGGTGCACGCCATTGATACTGCGACCGGCGAGATTGTCGACAATTTCTACCCCGGTGATCAGCCCCATGAAAGCAATTACTCCAAGGACGGCCAGCGGATTTATCACGCCTCCATTGGGCGGGTATTTGTGCCGACCACCGCCGACTGGCTGGATTGGCTGAAAGGCGAGCGCCGCTTTGTCATAGCCGACGCCAACACCTATGAAGTGCTCAAGACCGTTGATATGCGGGAAAAACTGGAAGAATACGGTATGGATTGGGTGGACTCTGCCGTGCGCCCCATGGCGGTCATGCCCGATGAAAGCTATGCCTATCTGCAGATTTCCTTCTTTCACGGCTTCTTTGAATACGACCTGAAAGAACACCGCATTACGCGACACCTGGAGCTACCGGTACCGCCGCAGATTCAGGCTCTGCCCCTGCGCAAATACCAGCTTAACTCGGCTCATCACGGCCTGGCCCTGAACCACGAAGGCACCAAGCTGTGCGCTGCGGCCACCATGTCGGGCTATGCCGCCATCGTCGATCGCGAAACCTTTGAATACAAGATTGTCACCTTGTCGGAGGAGCCGCTCGGTTCCAAGCCCTACTGGTCGACCGAGAGTGAGAACGGCAAACATTGCTACGTATCCAGCAGCGAGCAGGATCGGGTAGTCGTTATCGACTTCGAGACCGGCGATCAGGTAGCCAGCGTGCCGGTAGGCAATCATCCGCAACGGATTCGAACCGGCAGTTTACTTATACCGCGCCGTTGACCGACCGGCGACCAGAAATCACTGGCCGCCGCTGTTATTCTGCGCAAGAATGGGCCGTAGCTGGCAAGGTGGGAAGCAGGGCAAGTCGTCCGGCCCCTATCCAGTTCAGGCGGTGTTCCATGGCAGCAGAAAGCTACAAGCGTCAGGATCTGATCATACGCAAGGCCGGCGAAGATGACCTGCCGGCGCTGGTGGATTTTCAGGTCAAACTGGCCCTGCATGTAGCCGGCCCTCCTGCGCAAAAGCTGAAAAAAAAAGAACGCAAACGTTTGCTGGAAATCCTCTCCGCCGCCCTACTCGACAAGGACAAACTGCTGGTAGTGGCCGAGCTTCCCGATGCCGGCCTGGTGGGTATGGCCTACCTCTACATCTGGCGCAGTCAGGGCATATGGGAGCAGGCGGGAGACCACGTCTTTAAGTCCGGCATCATCGATGATATCTGGGTTGAGCCAGACTTTCGTAAACTCGGCATTTTCAGCGCCATGCTCAAGCAGTTGATTGCTTTTGCAGAGCAGCGCGATGTTCCCGAACTGATTCTTGAGTACGCCATAAGCAACAAAGAAGCCGACGCCACCTGGAAGCGACTGGGCTTTGAGGTGACCGGTGTGCGCGCCGCAGCATTTACCAGTCTGGTTAAAGCAAAGTTGAACGCGGGCCGCACAGCATAACCGTTAAAAGGGAGGTTCTCAGTGATAGGCGATCGCAGCGTCACAGTATTCTACGACGAGGTCATGCTGGGCCACGATCCAGACGTGAATCTCCCCTTTCTTCCCAGCCGTGTTGAAAAACGGGTCAGGAATATTCTGAAAGAACTGGATTTCAAATGGAGCTATCCGGAACACCCGGGGCGGTTGACCGCCATCAAAGAACTGCTGGATGCCGAACCCATCCCCGGCCTGACCTTTAAAGCAGGAGCCCACGCCAGCTACGATCAGCTCGGCCGGGTCCATACCACCACCTACCTCGATCATATGTTCTCTCTCGAAGGCAAACCCGCGTGGCTGGACAGTGACACGACCGCAGTATCACCCAACTCCATCAAGGCAGCCACCTCAGCCGCCGGCAATGCCATCGCCGCGGTTGAGTGCGTAGTCAAAGGAGAATCGCAAAGCGCCTTCGCACTGGTGCGCCCGCCGGGCCACCACGCCGACCCGGTGAGGGCGCGCGGCTTCTGCCTGTTTAATAATGTCGCGGTGGCGGCTGCTCATGCCCAGGCAAAACTGGGCTGCGAACGGATTCTGATCATCGACTGGGACGCCCACCACGGCAATGGCACGCAGGATATCTTCTGGGCCGATCCCGATGTCCTGTTCTTTGATATTCACTGTGCGGCGCCCTTTTACCCCGGTACCGGCAGTTTGTATGAAGTGGGAGGCGGACTGGGCGAAGGCTATACCATCAATGTGCCGATTCCCGAGGACACGGGCGACGTTATTTTCGAAAAAGCCTTTCGGGAAATACTGGTTCCCGCAGCGGCCCACTTTCAACCCGACCTGGTGCTGATATCCGCCGGCTTCGACCCTCACCGGAACGATATGGCACTGAACCTCACCTACGATGGTTTTGCGATGCTGACCAGCATCGTGCAGGAGATCGCGGCCGAGCACTGCGACGGCCGACTGGCGCTGGTTCTTGAGGGCGGCTACGACCTGAAATCGCTGTCACGCGGCGTGCACACGGTACTGCAAGTGCTGGCCGGGGCCGAGCCGCCCGAACAGCTGAAGGAACGAGGGCTGCAGGAAGTGGAAGAGGCCGCTGAATTTCACCGCGATGCATTTAATGAAGACTAGCCAATCTGCGCATCAAGATCAGGCTGCTGCGCTGCAAGAACAGCCCAACTAGAAGGGAATGTCGTCATCCATTGAATCAAAAGGCGAGCTGTCAAACTGATCCGCCGGCGGCGCTGATTGATGATAACCGTCATCCACCGCAGCGCTATCACTCTGAATTCTCCAGCCCACCAGATTGTTGAAGTAACGGCCGTTGTACTCTCGCCCGCGAATATCAAAACTTACGGTAACCTGCTGCCCCACACTGAGATTATCCAGCAGACTGATTTTGTCTTTTAGAAACTCCAGGTTGATATCCTGCGGGTAGTTTCCCTCTTCAACCGTAACCACCATTTCACGCTTGGTAAAACCGCTGCTGAAGGTCTGGGTTTCCTGGATGAGTTTGATTTTTCCGCTTAATTCGTAAGACATAGTGTTCTCTTGTAGGTAACTTTACTTGAGCAAACCTCGGGCTTGGGCAAACCCCACCAGATTTACCTGGCTGAGGTACTCGTTCTGCTTTTCGCGAGATAAGCTTCAAGCGCACTGCGAACCAGATCGTTCAGGCTTTTATCCTCTCGACCTGCCGCTTCGACAGCAGCAAGATGCATATCGTGGCCAACACGTACATTGAATGAGCCTTTGCACGGCTTTTCAGGAGCGATACCCTCCTCCATGCAATCTGCAAGATAGCATTCTACCGACTCTTCGAACGCTTTTTTGAGTTCAGGTACTGTCTCACCCTCATAGGTAATCAGTGGCTGGATATAGAGCAGCTTTCCAAAAAGAACGCCATCTTCAGGGCTAGCCTCAATGGAGCCGATATAACCCTTGTATTTCATCACGTTGGTCATCAAATCAGACCTCCAGCCCTAAGCTTTTCCAACACTTCTCTACGCGCATAACGCTTCAACTCGTTCCCGGGATGCGGCTTGTGTAAAATTATTTTTGCAGCCGGCTCACCATTGCAGAACTTTACCCGCGAGCCGCTACCTTCCTGCTTTGTATAACCCAACTGATAAAGCAGCTGCTCCAGCTCCATCCAGGTGAAATCGCCTCGCATATTTTCGAGCCGGGCAATAAGCTTTGCTCGTTTGGACATATCGCATCCCTTCGACAGTCACGCCAGCATAGAAAACCCAACAAATAAATGCAACTGATAATAGTTGCTTTTGGCGGGTGAGAACCCAGCTCGCCCGAGCTCACCCAAAACTTCACCGCAAAATTCAGTACACTACGCCCCAATGCTGCACAGATTAATTAAGGATCTTAATGTTCAAAGTTTTAGGCGCACTGATCGGTTTTGGGATTTTCGGCTTTTTTGGCGCCCTGCTCGGTTTCTTTATCGGCGGGGCCTATGACAGGGTGCGCGCACTCGGTCTCGGTGGCGCCAACCCCCTGACCCGCGGCCATCGCCAACAGGTATTTCTGCAAACGATTTTTACGCTGAAGGGCAAGCTGGCCAAGGCGGACGGCCATATCTCTCAGGCCGAAATCGACCACACCGAAGCCTTTATGACCCAGCTGAAGATGTCCGCTGACCAGCGCCGGCAGGCCATCGGCTGGTTCAAAGAGGGCGCTGCGCCGGGCTATGACGCCAGCGACATTATTCAGGAGTTCCGCCGCACTTGCGGCCACACCGCAAACCTGCCGGAAGTGCTGGTAGTATTTTTGATCGTTATCGCACTGGCCGATGGCGACTTCGACCGCCAGGAACAGGACTTGCTGAGCAATATTGCCCGCCAGCTAGGTTTCAGTGAGGCGCAGTTTCAGCAGATTCTCGACAGAACCCTCAACCAGACCCATTTTGCGCCAGGGCACACCACCCAGAACGATCTCGATGACGCCTACAAGGCACTGGGTGTAGGCAAGGATTGCAGCGATCAGGAGCTTAAGCGCGCCTATCGCAAGCTGATGAGCCAATACCACCCCGACAAACTGATGGGGCAGGGATTGCCCGATCATATGGTCGAAATGGGAAAACAGCAGGCTCAGGAAATACAGGCGGCCTATGAGCTGATCAAAAACCACCGGCAGAAATAAGGCGTTGCGAATTTTCGACATCGCCCTTCAGTCAGGACATCAGTGCTCCACGAGCGCGATTCCAGCGTAACAGTAAGCCCATTCAGGCAAGGCGACGATTATGCGAACACTTCTGGCTACCATCCTGATTACCCTGCTGACTGCCTGCTCCAGCACGCAGGATTACCCGCCGCTGCCGCGCCCCGAACACGTTGACCTTCAACGATTCATGGGCGACTGGTACGTTATCGGTTTTATCCCCCTGGCTCCGGAGAAAGACGCTCACAATGGCATAGAGAGCTATGAGCTTGCCGAGGACGGGCGCATCAATACGACTTATCGCTTCCGCGATGGCAGTTTTGAGGCCCCACTGAAAACCTTCACCCCCACCGCGTGGGTGGTGGAAGGAAGCAACAATAGCCAGTGGAAAATGCAGTTTATCTGGCCCTTTAAAGCTGACTACCGCATCGCCTATCTGGCCCCGGACTATTCCGTAACCATCATTGCCCGCCAATCCAGAGACTATGTTTGGCTGCTTGCCCGCACACCGGAGCTGGCGGAGGACGTTCGTCAGGATATGGAACAGCGTATAGCGGCCATGGGGTATTCAATGGAGCGGTTTATCTATCAGCCACAGCGCTGGCCAGAGGACGAAAAGCGGCCGCCGCTCAGTTCCAACTGACCGGCTTGCTTGCACACGCACCGCGATACGACCGAACACTTTGGGTCAGTCGTCGTCAGCGTCACTGATACGCTGCAGACGCTCCTGCTCTTCTTCAAAGGCCGCCGAGATCTCGTGCAACACCGAGCCGACATCTGCCTCTTCCAGCGTTTGCTCAAACTGCCCGGTCAAAACACTGTCAGGGTTCAATTCGCCGGCCTCGTACAGAGCCCAGATCTCATTGGCGTAATCGGTGGATAGCAGCTCCGGCGCAAACTGGCCGTAGTAACGGGTCATGTTGTTTACATCGCGTAAAAACATCGACTTTGCGTGATTGTTCGCAGCAGCATCCACCGCCTGCGGCAGATCGATAATAACCGGGCCGGCGCCATCCATCAGCACATTGAACTCCGACAGGTCGCCGTGGACCAGACCGGCACACAGCATTCTCACGGCATAGCGCATCATCAAACCGTGGCCTTCCCGCGCTATTTCCGGCGCCAGTTCAATATCATTCAGGCGCGGTGCAACATCGCCGTCTTCGGCGGTTACCAGCTCCATCAACAGCACGCCGTCAATACAGCCGTAGGGCTGGGGCACCCGCACATCCGCCGCTGCCAGTTTGTACAGGGCATCGACTTCGGCATTGTGCCAACTCGCTTCCTGCTGCTGGCGGCCGAACCGGGAGCCTTTTTCCATGGCGCGGGAGCGGCGACTGTTGCGGCCCTTGCGCCCTTCCCGGTACTCAACCGCCTGCTTGAAACTGCGCTGGGCAACATCTTTGTAGACTTTCGCGCAGCGCAGCTCGGCACCGCAGCGCACCACATAGACCGTCGCCTCTTTACCGCTGAGCAGTTGGCGCTGTACTTCGTCTACCAGGCCGTCTTCCAGCAGTGGCAATAATCGTTTGGGGATTTTCATGCTGGCCTAATACTCTACTTCTTTTCCAGCGAGGCGGCCCACAGGGCCAGGCGATGGCGGATGGCCTGCTGCGACACTTGGCTTTCCGGCAGCGGCTGGAGCAGTTTATCGCGTACAAGGAGCCGGTAAACGTACTCCATCTTTTCATTGGCGGAATCGGTCGCTTCAAACTGCACCGCGCCGCGCTTCTCTGCATAGCGCGTGCCGACGGTTATGGCCTTGCGCACCAGTTCCTTTTCATTTTCCAGCTTTTTCATTGTTGCGCTCCTTTGCGCGCTGCTTACGCACACTATAACGCAGCAAGCGCCTCGACCGCCCGCATTTGGGTAAATACTTTGGGGGATCGCCAGGCGCTAAGGGGATCGGCTTCCCGTGTAAGCGCTTACAGTGACCGCTGATTGACGCGCTGGCTGACCTGTTCGGCACTTTCCACGCGCTCCGAATAGCGGTCAACAAAATAATCCTTGTTATCGCGCAACAGCAGCGTGAACTTCATCAGCTCTTCCATCACATCAACAATACGGCTGTAGTAAGGGGAAGGCTTCATACGGTTATTGTCATCAAACTCGAGAAAAGCTTTCGCCACCGATGACTGGTTAGGAATGGTCACCATACGCATCCAGCGCCCCAATACCCGCAACTGATTGACGGCATTGAATGATTGGGAGCCGCCGGATACCTGCATCACCGCCAGGGTTTTCCCCTGCGTCGGACGAACCCCACCGAGATTCAGGGGAACCCAGTCGATCTGGCTTTTGAAAATACCGGTCATGGCGCCGTGCCGTTCCGGCGAACACCAGACCTGCCCCTCCGACCACATCATCAGTTCACGCAGTTCCTGCACCTTGGGGTGGTCATCTTCGCCGGAATCGGGCTGCGGCAGGCCGGCCGGGTTAAAAATGCGCGCCTCGGCGCCAAAACGGGTCAGCAAGCGAGCGCATTCTTCAACGACGAGGCGACTGAAGGAGCGCTCACGCAGCGAGCCGTAGAGCAGCAATATGCGCGGTTTATGGTCTGAATAAACTTGAGCAAAGTGTTTAACCGCAGGCGTCTGAACCTGCGCGGGATCGATATTGGGTAGGGTGATGTCGGTCATGATTCAGTGTGCTCCCAGCGCGGCCAGCGCCGCGCGCAGCGATTCGGGTGAAGGTCGGCCCTTGGCCAGTTCAATCAGCTGATCCACACGGCGCTCAATCTCGTCAATACAGGCCATAAAAGCCTGTTCGAGCTCGGCTTCACTGCCTTCAATTTTTGATGGGTCTGACAGGCCCCAGTGCACCTTTACGCTCTTTCCAAAATAGAGAGGGCAGGCTTCGCCCGCGGCTGAATCGCAAACGGTCACCACGAGGTCCGGCGCGAAATCTTCGAAGGCATCCCAGGATTGGCTCTGCAAGCCTTCGGTACGGTAACCGCGCTGCGCAAGGTAGCGCAGTGACAAGGGGTGCACTTCGCCCGCCGGCTGACTGCCCGCGCTGCGCGCATCCAGAAGGCCGTCCGCGCGCTGATGGGTGATTGCCTCAGACAGAATGCTGCGGCAGCGGTTATGAGTGCAGATATAAAGTATTTTCACAGGGTCTTCCGTTTTTGGCTTTAACAACAGCGCGCCGAGAGCAGGCCTTTAATACGGGAAAGCGCACTTTGGAAGTAGTCCGGGTTGTGCTCAGCGGCACTGGCGAGCACCTCCCGCGCCCAAGCCGGTAACTCGGGGTGCAGCCGGTAGTAAACCCACTTGCCCCGGCGCTCATCCTGAACAATGCCGCATTTACGCAGCTCCGCCAGATGGCGGGATATCTTGGGCTGATCCAGCGTCAAGGCGTCCATCAGGTCGCACACACAGGCCTCTCCCACCGCCTCAATGAGCAACAGGGATTTCAGGCGAGTGTCGTCTGACAGGCATTTAAAAAAGGTAAGCGGCGACATATATTCACTTTTCCATATATGTGGATATTCGCATATGAATTGGCGCACCACAAGCCTTGCCTGCTCCACCTCAACCTTCGGGCTGCGTTTCCAGCTGTGCTAGCCCATCGTCCAGCCGCGTCCAGGGCGCTTTGCGACTGACCCAGAAATGCGCCTCGGGGACAAAGGCTGTCGGTTCGTCCAGCGTGCCCGGGGTGAACACAAGGGTTCCGGGATAGGCGTCTACCCGCTCGCCAATCGGCGTGCCACAAACACCGCAAAATAAATGCTGCTTTCGATTACCCGAGTCACCCTCGCTTTCATACACGGAAACATCGCCGGTCATTGACGTCTGCTCCTCAATGACCACAAAACCCGCGCCCACTGCACCGTAGAGTTTGCGGCAGTCAGCGCAGTGGCAATAGTGCGGCGCGATCAACTCGGACGTGGTTTCATAGCGAAACTGACCGCAATGGCAGCCGCCGGTAATCTTTTTTCCCATTGCGTGTTTCTCCTCTAGATGGCCGGTGGTGCGAACGTCGGATTGCGACGCAGGCGAATATCGTCCAAACGAGTATTTGCGGTCGCATTCCAGGGATTGTCCTCAGGCGGCAGAATATAAAACACGTCATCCTTGATTGCCTGAAGAACCCGTTCAGCGAGCACGCGCGGGTGTTGCGAGCTAGCGGTCGCGCTGGTAATGGCATCCATCGACATTCTGTGCATCTCGTTATCGTTTTCTGCCGCCAGCTCGGCCGGGCGATTACGCCCCGACTGTGCAATGCCGGTATTGAACAGTTCCGGACACAAACAGGACACATGGATCTGCGGCGCCATCATCGCCAATTCATGAAACAGACATTCACTGACAGCCAAGGCTGCGTGTTTGGTCATATGATAAATACCGGCAAAGGGCAGTGTGCACATTGAGGCCATAGAGGAAGTATTGACGATATGACACTCGTCACCCTGGGCAATCATCTGCGGCACGAAGTGGCGGATACCGTGAACAATACCCCACTGATTTACCCGCATCAGCCATTCAAAATCGTCTTCTGTCTGCTCCCAGAGCAAACCGCCCGTATAAACCCCTGCGTTGTTGCACAAAACCTGCACACCGCCAAAACGCTCGACGGCGGTCTTGCACAGCGACTCTACCGACGCGCTTAGCCCAACATCGGTAACAACACCTATTGCCTCCACGCCCAGCGCTGCGACTTCTCTAACAGCCGAATCCAGCCGCTGCTGTTCGATGTCTGCCAGTACAACATTCATCCCCTGCTCTGCGAAAATCTTCGCCAGTTCCAGACCGATACCATTGGCCGCGCCCGTGACGACGGCGGTTTTACCATTAAAATCCTGCATATTTATTATCCTCAAGCCAACTCGTAATCTGACAACGTGCTTTGCTTCTGCAGTTGCTGGTATTCCTTGAAATTACCGGGGAACAGAAAAGGTGCGTGCCCGGAGGCGTCGCGGTAGTAACTGTTGCAGGTACTGGCACCCCAGGAAAAACGTGCAAAGCGCTCTGCCATCCACTGGTTATACTGTTCAAAGGCCTCGCGTTTTACGTTCAGGGTCTTTTTACCGCTGCGCTGCAACTCAGCCAATAGGCGAACAATCGTTTCCACATTCTGCTCAACGGTCAAAAAATATGAAACGTTCAGAACCAATCCATTCGGGCCAACCGCGAAGAAGTAATTGGGAAAGTCCGGCACCGCAATACCTTTGTGCGAGCGCGGATCCTGAGCCATCACATCGCCCATCACCTTGCCATCGACGCCCACCACTTCAATGCGATCAAAGTCCTGTATCCGATAGCCGGTACAGTAAACAATGACGTCGGCGTCTATCGCTTTGTCACTCGCCGTCATAATACCCTTAGCGGTCACTTCCTTAAGACCTTCAGCGACCAGGTCGACATTGTCGCGATTGAGTGCCGGGTAAAAATCATCCGACACCAGGCCGCGCTTGCAGCCGTAGGGCGTATCCGGAACCAGCACTTCCTGCAGGGCGGGATCATCAACCGCTTTGCGGATGAAGTTTTTAACCATGTTCTCAAACTGTTCCTGCCGTTTGTGCCCAATGGTAACGGCATACTCCACCTGCCCCATCAACAGCCCCTGCCATTTGCGAATCAGCGTTAACAGGAAGGGAAAGCGCTTGAACAGTTTGCGCTGCAAGGCGGAATAAGGCTTGTTGCGGCGGGGCATTATCCAGTTGGCCGATCGCTGCAGTACCGTCAGGTGCCCGGCCACCTTGGCGACATTTGGCACGATCTGTACCGCGCTGGCGGCAGAGCCCACCACCACGACACGCTTGCCGGTCAGGTCAACATCATGATTCCAGCGGGTGCCGTGCCAGCTATCGCCTTTAAATACGTCGAGACCCGGCACATTGGGGTAGAGCGGGGTATGCTGATTGCCCATTGCATTGATAACCGCATCAAAGGTATCGCTTTCGCCACTCGCTGTGGTTAGAACCCATCGCCCGTCGGGCTGATAGTGGGCACTGTTGATGCGGGTATTGAGTTTGATGTGCGGGTCAAGACCAAAGTCGCTGGCACAGCGAGCCAGATAGGCTTGAATCTCGGCATGGCCGACAAAGCTTTCCGACCAGTCCGGGTTGGGGGCATAGGAGAAGGTATAGGAATGAGCCCAGACGTCGCAGGCCAGCCCCGGGTAATTGTGCAGGCGCCAGGTGCCTCCCGGCGCGTCCAGCGCGTCAAAGATAGTGAAGTTGGAAAAGCCCTTATCCAACAGTTCTTTACCCGCGGCAATACCTGCGGGCCCGGCACCGATAATCGCGATGCGTAATGTGTGTTCAGACGGCATGCAGCAAACCCTGGTTAAAAGACAATAGTGGCGGCAGGCTTTAAGCGAATACGGGAATGGCACCACCTCTACGCAAGCCCAGCAAAAAAGGTAACACGTGTGTAAGAATTTTATAGAGGAAGCGGGAAACCAACAACAAAGTCCGCGTTACAGCTTGTTAATGGCGGGGTTTTCTCCGGGATGGAGTCAATACACGTCTTTGGGATCAAAGCTGCAGTCGGGGGTATTGTGTCGACGCAGCTCGCGAATCTGTCTTATCTCTCTTTGGGCGATGAGGCGCCACTGGGGCGGCATCTCGTCATTCAGAATCTGGTAGCCGCTGCGGATCAAGGCCTGGGCAATAGCTGCTCGCGCTGCCACCGCGAGCTCACGCACCTGATAGGGCCCCTGAGTTTTTGTGCGCAGACCGGACCGTGCCGCCTCTTCCCCCGATAGGGCCACCAGACTATAGCTGGTGTCATCGTTTTGCAGAATATGCATCTCCACACGAAACAGCCGGCTGTCGCGCAAGGACAGCACACTACCGTTAGTATGTGGCGTTACATGCTCTGAATGCATACGTCCCCCGCACCGAATAATCGGGCCTCTACCACCCCAAGCATAACACCCCGGAAGCGTCGCTAACCGTCTGCCTGCGCGGACAGGCCATGTGCATAGGTTACGCAATTGTCACCCACGCAATGTCGTGCCACTCTACGATAGCGACATAACCATAAGAAAGCATCGCTGAAAGAGGTTCTCTCACTGTGACTAAACGCTTGCAATTTCTGACATTGGCCATGGCATTTGCCGTCCCTGCAGCCAACACCCTAGCTGCGTCCGGCGTATTGGAGGAAGTGCTTGTTACCGCACGAAAACGCAGCGAAAGCATGCAGAATATTCCTATCGCGGTCAGCGCCATCAGCGGCGAAGATCTCCGTGAGCGCGGAATAGCCAATACCGCAGAGCTAACGAAAACCGTACCAAGCCTGGAAATTCGCAAAGGGCAGGCCAATCAAATATATATCCGTGGCATTGGTGAGCGCACGGGCTTCGCTCGGGTGGACCCCACCGTAGGCGTCTATCTCGACGACCTTTTTCTACCTCGCTCAGACGGCCAGCTTCTCGATACGGTAGATATTGCCAGCATCCAGGTGCTGCGCGGCCCTCAGGGAACTCTGTTTGGAAAGAACACGACCGGCGGCGCCATGGTCGTGAGCCTGCGAAAACCCGATGACAGTGACGAGGCCTATTTGGAGTTAGGCGCCGGCAGCTACAATCTGCATCGCCTCAAAGCCGGCATCAATATTCCCATCACTGATACCTTTTTCACTCGCACCGCCATTCACGTGACCAAAGACGACGGCTATTTTGAGAATATCGGTCAGGGCGGGCGTGGAAACCCCAACAACGACCGCCAGTCGTTTCTGTTTCAAACCCGCTGGGAGCCCTCGGACACTTTCAGCCTCGACACTCAAACCTTTGTCGGAAAAGTGCGGGAGAACCTGGCGGGTATAAACTGTCGCATTCCCACCAAGGACTCGCTGTATTACGAAGGCCTTTGGGTAGCACACCCCGGCGACACCGACCCATCACAGCTGACAGCCTTCGAAGAAAACTGTAACGCCAACTCCCGCGCACGACTGGGTGACCTGAAAGCCGACCAGGGCCCCAACCCTCGCCTGGAGAAGGACCTGGATACCTATTTGCTCGGCACCACCGCCACGTGGGAGCTAAGCGAGCTGCTACAGTTAAAGGCCGTGGTTGGACTGCGCAGCGAAAAAGAAGGACCAATCCAGGCCAGCGACCCCGACGGTGGTCCGGCCCTTTGGAGCAGCTATATCAATACCGAGGACAGCGACCGCCGTTCTTACAGTATCGAGTTTCAGTTCAACGGCTCTAACGCTTCGCAGTCGTTGCGCTATACCGTAGGCCTGTTTGCGATGCGTGAAACCAATACCGAAAACTTTACCGTGTCGAATGTCTTCCGCGGCCTCGACTCCACGACACTGGGCGACCTGGCAACGGGTACACCCCCCAGCCGCCCCCCGCCGACCGGCACGATACCGCTGGTTGGATTTATTGGTTCGCCTCTGGTGATATCGGACTTCGATCTCGAGAACACCACCACCGCGCTCTTTGCCCAGACCTCTTACGACCTTACAGAGCAGCTGGAAATCACCCTCGGCTATCGCTTTACCAATGAAAAACGCCACTCCCAGCTGAGCACTCTGCAAGCCGACATGGACGAAATAGGCAATCGCCTTCTGGCCAGCAATGTCTTTGGCGCCCCACAAAGTGCCGGCGCCTTTGGTGCCGGTGCCAGCGGCTTCTATCCCTATCTCGGCCCCTTGCGTTGGCTGGATGACCCGGTAAGCATTGCAGCTTCACTGTTCCCGGATGCCGACGGTGACGCATTGCATGACTACCCCATAGACCCCGACAGCGGACGCACGGACGAGCGCGAAGAGTCATTTCGTCAAAGTACGCCGATGCTGTCGCTGTCCTATCGCTTGTCGGAGGACTGGCTCCAAGACACACCTCTCAGCAGTGCTCTACTCTACGCGACCTGGAGCCGTGGCTTTAAGTCAGGTTTTTTTGAACCCCGTGGCGTGGATGGCCTACAACGGGTTGAGCCTGAGGTGGTAACCAATCACGAGGTAGGCTTTAAGATTGACGCTTTTGAACGCAGCTTGCGGCTTAACGGCGCGATTTACATGATGGATTATGAAGACCAGCAGCTTATCGCTGTCGGTGCAGACTCCGAGCAAAATGTCGTGGTGGTTTTCGGTAATGCAGGACAATCGCGGATTCAAGGGCTGGAACTTGAGGCCCTCTGGTTACCCAGCCCGGCCCTGCAAATCAATGCCAGCTTCAGCGTAAATGATTATGAGTATCTGGAGTTTACCGAGCTGGATCTGGCCTCCGCACTGATCGGCCAGGAGGTTTTTGTGGACAGAACCCACGAAACATTTCCGGTATCGCCAGAACGCTCGGCAGCCCTGGGCATTCAGTACCAATGGTCGCCAGATTGGGGGCTGATAACAGCCCGCGCGGATGCCAGCTATAAAAGCGATATTTTCTACGGTTTCGACCCCGGCTCTCACGACGCCTTTGAGCGATCCACCGAACTGGCCGGGCAGCCCGCTTATACCCTTTACGATGCCAGAGTCACCTGGCTAAACCCCGCAGGTGACACATCAGTATCGCTGTGGGCGAAAAACCTGACCGATAAACGCTACCGTATCGGTGTGGTTGCCGTCGCCGACTCCTCCGGCACCTTTAATGAGAGCTGGGGCGAACCGCGCATGGTAGGCTTGGATATACGGCATAATTTCTAGTGGAACGAACCGCCGACATTCATCGCAGCAATATACGTTAATCCGGGGAGAGCGCACTATGATCAAAAAATTCTCGACATTGATCGCTATTGCCATTCTGTGTCTGAGCACAACAGCCTGCGGAAACGGCGGCACGGTCAATAGCGAAGCGGCGCTGGCCAGTGGCACTAAAAATATCGCCAATCCGGCAGAAAACATCTTTAGCAGTGGCCAGCCCAGCCGCGATGAGTTTGCCGCCCTGGCAGAACTCGGCGTAAAACATATTGTTAATCTTAGGCCCCAGCCGGAGCAGGACTGGGATGAAGCCGCCTATGTCTCATCGCTTGGCATGCAATACCACAGCATTCCTGTGGCGGACGCCGGTGATATTACGCCGGCCAACGCGCAAAAGCTGAAGCAGACACTGCAATCGATAGGGGCAGACCCCGCGCTGGTCCACTGTGCCAGCGGCAATCGGGTCGGCGCACTGATCGCACTTCAGCATGGGCTGGAAAGCGGCAATGTCGATGCCGCCATAGCTGAGGGCAAACGCTGGGGGCTGACCCGGCTGGAACCGGTAGTAAGAGACGCGCTAACTAAATAGTTGATTCAAAGCTGTAATATCTAGAAGTGTCCTGACTTTACGCCGGCCTACTCGCTTCATGCCTGGGCTTACCCAATTGTTCAGCCACCTGCTCATCAATGTAGCGCCGGAACTCAGAGCGCTCTGAAAAGCCATGGGCGTTTCGCTGCCACCAGCCCTGGATATGCGGCATCGATAGCATTCTGTCCATCACCGGCGCATAGCGCTCCAGAAAACTGCTATCGACTCGCGCCAATTCAAAGACGTTAGAAAAGTGCGCAAACATCGAGAACATAATCATGCCAAAGCGGGTTCGCTCGGTTTCACTCAACGACTCAGGCGTGCTGAGCGCTTTATACCACAGGTCAAACACCTCCTCGTCAGACCAGATACTTTCCATAAAACTGGAAAAGTCACCGCCCAGCTGTTGCTGCGCTCCGGCCACAAAGGAACGGCGGGCATCCTTAACCTGATAGGCCAGGTAGATTAACGAGAGAATAACGGCAGTTGCGCCAAGAATATCGGCAAAGGCACTGATCTGGCTCCAGCTCATGGTATTACCTTTTATCGTTTGTTATTGGCTACGGCATTTTCCAATACCGCCATGCTGCGTGGTTTTGCAGCCATCTTCCCCCACCACCCGAAAACTGGCAAGAACTCGCTGCTGCGCCAAATTCTCTGCTATTCGGGGCCGACGCTGATAAGATAGCGCCCCCGGGACGCCGCAATGCACCCCGGCCTCTTAACACACCATTTGCCGGAGTCACTTCGCTCCCGGCTTACGCTCAGCAAGGAATTCCC
The DNA here is from genome assembly GCF_041624475.1 of Litorivivens sp. Lineage (GTDB taxonomy): Bacteria > Pseudomonadota > Gammaproteobacteria > Pseudomonadales > Spongiibacteraceae > Litorivivens. The sequence continues at coordinate 40,249 of NZ_JBFJUX010000014.1, read as the reverse complement.
CGTGTCACATTGCCTGCCAGCCCCCGCCCTTTGCCCAGTGGAGCTCATCTAAACATGTCTAACACCGCTTTTGCATCACTGACACTGCGCCCCGAGCTGGTCGAAAACCTGTCCTCGCTGGACTACACCACCATGACCCCGATTCAGGCCCAGAGCCTGCCGCTGGTGCTGGCGGGCAAGGATGTGATCGCCCAGGCCAAGACCGGCTCGGGGAAAACGGCCGCTTTCGGGCTGGGGCTGCTCAACCGATTGGAGGTTAAGCGCTTTCGCGTTCAGTCTCTGGTGCTGTGCCCCACCCGCGAGCTGGCCGATCAAGTTGCGGTGGAAATTCGTCGCCTTGCCCGCGGCATCCACAATATCAAGGTACTGACTTTATGCGGTGGCACGCCCTTTGGCCCGCAACTGGGCTCGCTGGAGCACGGCGCCCATATCATTGTCGGCACACCGGGTCGGGTTGAGGAACACCTGCGCAAGGGCTCGCTGAAAACCGCGGATATCAGTTGTTTTGTCCTCGATGAAGCCGACCGCATGCTGGATATGGGGTTTGAAGAAACCCTCGACAAGATCATTGCCCAGCTACCCAAAGCGCGGCAGAACCTGCTGTTCAGCGCCACCTACCCCGAATCCATTCAGGCCATGGCACAGCGTGTATTGACCAATCCCGTCATGATTACCGTGGATGCCAGCCACGACGATCACAGCATCCCGGAGAACTTTTACAGGGTAGATAGCAACGACGACAGGCGCGCGGCATTGCGCCTGCTGTTGCTGGAATTCCAGCCGGAATCCGCCGTGGTGTTCTGCAATACCCGCCAGGAAGTGAAGGCGGTCGCCGAACAGCTCGAAAAATGGGGTTTCAGCGTACTGGCTTTGCACGGCGATCTGGAACAGCGCGACCGCGATGAAATGCTGGTTCGATTTTCCAACAAGAGCGCCACGGTGCTGGTAGCAACGGATGTCGCGGCGCGCGGGCTGGATATCGACAATGTGGCGGCGGTTATCAACTATCAGGTCGCCCACGATCCCGAGGTTCACACCCACCGCGTCGGCCGCACCGGGCGCGCCGGCAACAGCGGTCTAGCACTTACGCTGTTCAGTCAGCGCGAGGCGCACAAGGTTGCCGGCCTGAACATCAGTGTCGACCCGCTCGCCGACGCTCAGAGACTGCCGGGCCAACACACACTGCAAAAAGAGCCGCCTATTCCCCCAATGGTAACCCTGCAGATTGACGGCGGTAAAAAACAGAAGCTGCGCCCCGGTGATATTCTCGGCGCCCTGACCGGCGATGGCGGCATTGATGGCAAGGCCGTTGGGAAAATTCAGATTTTCGACAACCGCAGCTATCTGGCGGTTGCCCGCAATCAGGTGAATCCGGCCTTTAACAAACTGTCGAAGGGGAAACTGAAGGGCCGCAACTTCCGGCTGCGCAAAATCAGCTGAAGGCTACTCGCGCTCGATCTGCGCCGCTTCCCAGCCAATCAGCGCCGCTTTTCGCGCTGCACCCCAGCGATAGCCGCCAAACTGACCGCTGGCGCGAATAACCCGATGACAGGGAATCAGCACCGCCACCGGATTACTGCCGATGGCCGTGCCCACGGCCCGGGAAGCCGATGGCTGATCGATACTTTTGGCCAGCGCCCCATAGCTGGTGAGCCGCCCCTCTGGAATACGCAGCAGGCCTTCCCACACTTTCAGTTGAAAGGGCGTGCCTTTCAGATGCAAACGAAGTGGCGATGACGGTTGCCAGTCCCGATCAAAAAACATCAGGACCTGTTGCAATGTGGGCGTTACACCTTGCCGATAGCGCGCATTGGGAAAGCGGGCCTTAAGCGCGCTCAGTGCCGCAGCCCCATCCTCCTCAAAGGCAAGATGGCAGAGACCCTTGGTCGTTGCCGCCGCAAGCACTCGGCCAAAGGGACTGTCGGCGAAGCAATAGTCGATGACAAGCTGCTCGCCGCCCTGACGAAACTCCCCCGGCGTCATCCCCTCGATGGACACAAACAGATCGTGCAGGCGGCCACTGCCGGACAGGCCACTCGCATGGGCCGCATCCATTACAGAAAGCGCCTGATCGGCCAGCAAGTGCCTGGCATAATCCAGACTCAGGTACTGAAGAAATTTTTTCGGGCTGACGCCGGCCCACTCACTGAACAAGCGCTGAAAATGAAAAGGGCTAAGATTGGCCGTCTGCGCCAACTCCTCCAACGAGGGCTGCCCGGTAAAGTGTTGCTGCAAATACTCAATCGCCGCCGCAACCCGGTCATAGGCCGCGCCCTGCTCTCCACTCTCTGCTGTCACCTTGACTGAAGCTGCCATCTGGCCTTTCCGATTCTTTTAAAACCTGCAGCCACTCTAATCCCGCAGCACAAGTCAATCGACCCGATTCTTGCGCACCGATCACTCTGCACAGCTTAATCCACCAGCTCCACATCCAGACAGTCCAACAACCGCACGGCCTCTAAACGTTCAAACCTGGCGTGGCGAATTTCATTGCTGAACAGGTCAATGGCGTAATCCGTGGCCTCGACAAAATCCACCGAGGTCAGATTGGTCTTGAAAAACAGGGCCCCGGAAAAGTCACTGCCACCGAAGCGGGCGCTGGTGAAATCCCCTTCCCGGAAATCCACATTTACCGCCTTGCAGCCGTCGAGCACCAGCTCCTGCAGCGTCAGGCCGAAAAACGAACTCTCATTGAGGATGGATTCCACGAAACTAAGGGGTGAGGAAAACAGCAACTGTGGCCAGTTCGCCCGGGTCCAGTTTACGCCCACCAGTTTGCAGCCAATAAACTCCACATCGGAGAAGCGACTGTAATCGAGATCCACCAGACTGAGATTGCAGTCCTCAAACAGGCAGTCAGAAAAGGTACAACGGGAAAACGTGGCCTCTGTAAAATTGCAGTCTCTGAAGGTGCAGCCATCAAACTCCTTTCCCGCAATAGACACACCGCTGTAGTCCTGCTTTTCAATGACCACAGACCAGAAGTTTTCGTCCTGCTCAAAATCCATATAGCTGCCCCTCATCGTAGTCAGCACAGTTTACACGCTTCACAGAAACCTGCCCGCTGTCACCCTGACATCGAACACGGTATTCTTTCGGCAAGACACTGAAATCACTACGACTGTTTAATCAACCAAAACAGCAATCCTCTTTGCCACCCCAACCGTTCGTATCGAAGAGGGACCACACGACAGGCCCATAGAGAAACATGACAAAGACCGACAAAAAGCGCGACAAGGCAATCCGCGAGGCACTGACCGAAGCCTGCGAAATTGCGCTGCAGCGAAACGATGGCTTTCAATGGCTGACCCATGAGGTGGACTACAAGCGCTTTCCCCAGTCTCTGTCCGTGACCTGTGTCTATGCCACAAACGCAGAACTTAAAGCGGCGGATACTGCTTCCTTGTGCCAGATCATTGGCGAACAGCTCGCGGGTATCGGCATAGCTTTCAAGGATATTCAGCGACAGGTTGGTTTTGATACTGAAGAGAATCGTCGCGGCTGAACGGTCGACCAGCGGGAAATAGTGCTACCGAAACGGGCAGACACCCCGCTATCATAGCCGCCCCTGCAGCCGTCCTGGGCCGCCCCGATGAAAACCGCTCCACTTCGCTGGGACATCTTTTGCCGCATCGTCGATAACTTTGGCGATATCGGTGTGTGCTGGCGGCTGGCCCGCCAACTGGTGAACGAGCACGGCCAAGATGTGCAGCTGTGGGTCGATGACCTGAGCGTGATGGCTGCACTGGTACCCGAACTTTCTGAAGAGAAAAGCCTTCAATGTATCGACGGGGTAACGGTTCGTCGCTGGCCCGAGCACTGGCGCGATCAGCCAGTGACCGACGTGGTGATTGAAGCCTTCGCTTGCGCGCTGCCCGCCGCCTATCTCTCGGCCCTGGCCGACAGTGCGCGCCCTACACTGTGGCTGAACCTGGAATACCTGAGCGCGGAAGCGTGGGTCGAGGATTGCCACGGCCTGCCCTCGCCAGTCGCCCAAAGCATAGGCAATCTCAAAAAGTACTTTTTCTTTCCCGGCTTTACCGAGAAAACCGGTGGTCTCTCCCGCGAACAGAACCTGCTTTCTTCAAGAGACCAGTTCCGGAAAAACGCCGGCAACACACGGTTTCTGAAATCCTTAGGCGCGAACCCCGAAACGGGAGACCTCACACTTTCCCTGTTCAGCTACGAAAACCCGCATATTGGCAGCTGGCTATCGGCTTTGAGTCAGCAATCCCACCCCGTACACCTGTTTGTGCCGGAAGGCCGAGTGCAGGGTGACATCGCCGACTGGCTTGGCCTGGCTCGGCTGGTGGCCGGCCAGCAATTTCACCGAGGGCAACTGCACCTGTACATTCTGCCGTTTACCACTCCCGACGAGTACGACCATCTGCTGTGGAGCTGCGACTTCAATATTGTCAGAGGCGAAGACTCCTTTGTGCGCGCCCAGTGGGCGGCCGCGCCCATGCTCTGGCACATTTACCCCCAGGATGACGAAGCCCATCGCGTGAAACTGGAGGCTTTTTTAAGGCTATACAATCAATCCTTTAGCGAGAGTGCGGCCAACGCTGTCAGGGCCTTCTGGCAGGATTGGAATCACGGCACAAACCCGACCCGCAGCTGGCAACAGATGCTCGCTGACTGGCCGGCCATTCAGGCCGGGGCACGGCGCTGGTGCGAGCATCTGGCGGCACAGAAAAATATTTCTCAGCAGCTAGTGACCTTTGCCGAAAAACAGCTACTATTCGCGCCGCGAAATCTCTCGTGATTGTGTGCCGCCGGAGGCATCATGAAAACTGCTCAGGATGTTAAGCCCCACAACGTTGTCCTTATTGACGGCAGCCCCTGGCTGGTCCAGAAAGCGGATTACACCAAATCGGGTCGCAACAGTGCGATCATGAAAATGAAACTGAAGAACCTGCTTACCGGCTCATCCACCGAGACGGTCTACAAGTTTGACGACAAGGTCGATGTGGTCACCCTGGACAAAATCGATGTCACCTTTTCCTACAAGGCCGACGACCGCTACGTCTTTGTCGACGCCGACTACAACCAGTATGAACTGGACGCAGACGATCTGGAAACGGTTCTGCCTTTCCTCGTCGACGGCATGACCGACCTGTGCAACGCGGTATTCTTTGATGGCAAGGTAATCTCCGTCGACCTGCCGACCACTATTGTTCGCCAAATCGATTACACCGAAGATGCGGCCCGCGGCGACACCAGCGGCAAAGTCATGAAGATTGCGCGCCTGGCCAACGGCACTGAAATCAAAGTGCCGGATTTCTGTGACACCGGAGACTGGATCGAAATCGATTCCCGCACTGCCGAATACAAGTGCCGGGCCAAAATGCCCGCCTGATGAGACTGTCTTCTCAAGGCGGCCTGAGCTGTGCCACTATGGCGGCATGAACAACACCAGCGCACAGACAGCACTGCTCGTAGACCACTACAGCCCCGCCGAAGACCTGGCGAATAGCCTCAGTCATGGACTCGGAGCCATTCTGAGCCTGGCGGGTACCATTGTTCTGCTGAGGATGGCCATTCCCGAAGGCGATATCTGGAAGCTGGTCAGTTTCAGCATTTTCGGTGGCAGCCTGACGCTGCTCTACCTCAGCTCAACTCTCTACCACAGCTTTCGCCGCCCAGCCCTCAAGCAGGTGTTCAAGATGCTGGATCACTGCGCGATATACCTGCTGATTGCCGGCAGCTACACCCCCTTTCTGCTGGTCAATCTGCGCAGCAGTTCCGGCTGGCTGCTGTTTGCTGTGATCTGGGCGCTGGCGGTTACCGGCATCATTCTGAAACTGGTTTGGGGGCATCGCCTCAAAGCCCTGCGCGTGATTATATACCTGGTGATGGGCTGGCTGGCATTGATTGTGGCCGGACCGCTGACCGCTTCCCTGCCAACCGAGGCACTCAACTTATTGATTGCAGGCGGTGTGGTTTACACATTGGGTGTGGTGTTCTACCTGAACAAGCGCATCCCGTTCAATCACGCCATCTGGCACCTGTTTGTGATTGGCGGCAGCGCCTGCCATTTTCTGGCCGTGTATCTCGGGGTGCTGCCCTACTTACCTGCCGTAGCTTAAGCAGACTCTGTTCGCAGGATTCAACCGTCCAGAATGCTCTGATTACCCTGTATAATCCGCCCTCACTCGAACGACTTTTCGGAGATTTGTTTTGGAACGCTTTGTCGAAAACCTGATGTACGGGACGCGCTGGATTCTGGCACCCATCTACATTGGCCTGAGTCTGGCGCTGTTTATGCTGGGCCTGAAATTCTTCCAGGAAATATTTCACTACCTGCCGCTGATTTTCGAAATGAAAGAAGCAGATCTGGTATTGCTGGTGCTGTCACTGGTGGATATGGCACTGGTAGGCGGCTTACTGGTCATGGTGATGTTCAGTGGCTATGAAAATTTTGTGTCGCAGCTGGACATCAGCGAAGACAAGGAAAAACTGAGCTGGCTGGGCAAAGTGGATTCCGGCTCGCTTAAAAACAAAGTTGCGGCATCCATTGTGGCGATTTCATCCATTCACTTACTGAAAGTGTTTGTAAATACCGAGAACACTTCACCCACCTACCTGAAGTGGTATGTCATTATCCATCTCACCTTTGTGGTCTCGGCTTTTGCCATGGGCTATCTCGACAAGATCACTCGCAAAAGCCACTGATCAAAGTCTCTGACACGCAGCACTGCGTGTCAGAGACTTTCACACCAGAACAGATTGCGCCAATCATTCACGCGGACTTACACCACCTCTACGGGGCTCAGATGCTCCAGTGCTTCGCGCAGGCTGGCATCGAGTTCGCTATCGATAAGCCTACCGCCTTCCGCATCGAAATGCTCGTAAAAACTCGGCACCGAAAGTGAGGCCAGTACCTCGCCACTGAAAAAGTGGGCGGAATTGACTGCACTGCCAAGCACACTGCTCGCACCACCTGGGCCAGGTGATGCTGCCAACATGACAATGGGCTTGTGCTGATAGACATTGCGATCAGCGCGCGACGCCCAGTCAAACAGGTTTTTGTAGGCTACGGCATAGCCGCCATTGTGCTCGGCGTAGGAAATCAATAGCGCATCCGCTTCGGCGATTTTGTCGAGAAAATCCCGGGCCGGCTGCGGCACGCCCACCTCGGCCTCAATATCTTCGCTGTAAATTGGCAGCGGATAGTCATTGATATCCAGCAGTTCAACGGTGTCATCGGGCAGCAGCCTGGCCGCGTAGTTAAGCAGCTGGCGATTGATGGATTTGCGACTGTTACTGGCAGGGATCGCGAGTATTTTCATGGTGTTTCTCCTGTTGCAATCAATGTGTCAGGGTAGTGAATTGTTTTACTGCAGCTCGCCCATCAGGCCTTTGGCGTAGTCCCGATTGACCCGCGCCAGATCTTCCAGCGTGCTCATGACAAACGGGCCTTTCTGAACGAAGCACTCGCGCAAGGGTTCGGCTTCGATCAGCACGACATGCGCATCAAGATCGGCTTGGATCGAAAAACTCAGCGCTTGCGGCGAGGTATTGCGCAACGCCAGTGACTCACCCTCCGCCAGGGTACGGCTCAAACCGCCCACGCTCAGGGTCAGCCCCCCGGCGGCCGCATAGAGCCAGGCGCTCAGGCCCGGCTGCAGGCCGTGGTCTATGGCGGTACCGGCAGACAGTCTGCCCTCGACCAGATTCAATGGCAGGGCCGGCGGACGGGCGCCCAGCACACCATCGAATTCACCCAGCACAACGCGCAGACGATAACCTTCCCCTTCCAGCACCGGCATCCTGGCAGCCGGTACATGCAGAGCGGCGGGCTCGTCGTTTTTGTGACGGGCAGGCAGATTTACGAAGAACTGCAAGCCGTGGGTGCGCGCGCCGGGGCGCGTTTTTTCATCGTGCACCACGCCACGCGCTGCCTTTAACCAGTAGAGATCACCCGGCAGAAGATCCAGGTTGTTGCCCAGCGAGTCACGGTTGTGAAACCGCCCCTCACTGTCTTCAAACAACAGCGATACCGCCGACAGGCCCGCGTGGGGGTGGGGGCCGAAGGTCGGCTCGGTCATGACAAAGTGATCCACCATAATCAGCGGGTCCATCAGCCCATCGAATTGCCGTTCGCGAAACCCGCGTGCGGTAAAACCCGCGCCGCTCGACATGCCAACACCCTTGATGACTTCTGACAGTTCTAGCGCCGGGGATTGACGATCTACAGTCTGTGCTTGTCCAGTCATGGGATTCCCTCCTGTTTTCGATGGAACAACCATATCAGTGGAACAGTGGCACCGAAAATAACCAGAAATAGCAAGTTGCGTTCTACATATAGAACGATAAAGATAGGGGCATGATTGATCTCAATGACTATTTCTATTTTGTCTACGTGGTGGAACACCGGGGTTTCGCCCCGGCGGCACGGGCCCTGGATATCCCCAAATCCCGGCTGAGTCGCCATATCCAGCAGCTGGAAGAACGCCTCGGCGTGCGGCTGCTGCAACGCACCTCACGCCGCTTTGCCATTACCGATGTCGGGCAGACCTTTTTTCAGCACGCGCGCAGCATGGTGGACGAAATGGAAGCTGCCGAGGCCACCGTCAACCGCCAGAGCACCACCCTCGCCGGGCCAGTGCGGATCACCTGCTCGGTTGCCATGGCCCAGTGGGTACTGCAGGATTTTTTTCTGGAATTTCTCTCCAAACACCCGAAAGTGACCTTGATCGAGCAAGTCACCAACCAACACGTGGACCTGGTGGAATCGGGTATTGATCTGGCCGTGCGAGCCCACACCGGTCCACTGCCCGACTCCAACCTGGTTCAGCGCCACCTGATGCCCGCGCCCTGGCACCTGTTTGCCGGTCAACGCTATGTAGACCAGTTTGGTTGCCCGGAAACACCGCAAGCCTTGATGCACCACAGTGGCCTGAAACTGGGCTGGAAGCCGGCCAGTGGCCAGTGGCAGCTGCGCAGTACCCAAGGCGTTGATGCGGTGGTGCCCTTCCAGCCCAGGCTGTGCAGCGATGACATCGAAACATTGAAAATAGCTGCCATTCAGGGGCTGGGCATCGTCGCCTTGCCGGCCTACCTGTGCCGCCCCGAACTGGAGCGGGGCGAGCTGGTGCGTCTGCTGCCCGAGTGGACGGCAGGTGACGCGGAGGTCTCTTTGCTGATGCCCTCGAGGCGTGGTGTGATGCCCGCCGTGTCGGCGCTGGCTGACTATCTTGTGAAAGCCTGCGCGGTTTATCGCTGATTTGCGCAGAGTTCACGTTTTTTTGCTGGGCAAATGCGGCCTAATTGACCATCATTGACCCGCATAAATTCAACAGAGGAAACTCCATGGATCTGATTCGTATTCTGTTCGCCGTGCTTCTGCCACCGCTTGGCGTTTTTCTGCAGGTAGGCATTGGCAAGCACTTCTGGCTGAATATTCTGCTGACCCTGCTGGGCTACCTGCCGGGCATCATTCACGCGGTCTACATCATCGCCAAGAAATGACGACCGAGCCCCATGACCCGCTGCGCGGCGCGCGGCAGCTGGCGGTATTGCTGGACGGCGCCTGGGGCATCCCTTTTACCCGCTGGCGCATCGGCGTCGATTCTCTGCTCGGGCTGCTGCCCGTCGCAGGCGATCTGCTCAGCGCCCTGCTCTCGTTGAGCATTGTCTGGCAGGGTCACAAACTCAAGGCACCCAAGCATCTGCAAGCAAGATTGCTCGGCAATATTGCGCTGGATTTTGTGGTGGGCAGTATTCCCATTGTCGGCGACATTGCTGACGTGGCGCTACGCAAAAACCAGCGCAATGTGGCCCTGCTCGATAACTGGCTCAAGGCATCCGCGCAGAGCGACCCGGTAGCTGCAGACCAACCAGTCGCTTCCAAGACCGGCAGAGGGTATGGTGGCGGCAATCTTTCAGGAAGCTCTAACATGTCCATTCTGCCTGACTCCAAACTCCGGGCCGCTGCCCTGCTGTTTGTCTTTTTCTGGTTTTTCGCCGGTGGTCTCGGCCACTTTTTTGCCGCCGACTTTTTTGCCGGCATCATGCCCGACTACCTGCCCTGGCATTACCCCGCAGTCTATATCAGCGGTGTGTTCGAGCTGGTCGGCGCCTTTGCCCTTCTCTATCCGCCGCTGCGTCGCTGGGCAGGTATTGGCCTGTTTGTTCTGACACTGGTCGTTACGCCGGTGAATGTGCATATGTGGTTAAACCCACAGGACTTTCCCGATGTATCCGAAGCCTTCCTGTCGATACGGCTGGTGGTTCAGGTGTTCCTGCTGTTTTGCATCTGGTGGTCTACCCAACAACCGATCAGCAAACCACAGGTTGCATAAAATCTGCTGACTACCCACCGGACAATAAAGGCGCTGCCAAGCACTGCGGGTTTTGCTATTGTTAGCCAGGAACAGCAAGGGATTTTGCCATGACAGGCTCTGCACCTCTGAATAGTAACGCTGGACAAGCACTATCCGCTCAGACACTGGCGCGCTGTGACCATGACTCTTTGTCTTGAATGCTTTGAAGGTGCGAACCGGACTCCGCGTCGATTCGACCTGAAGGACCTCCCTGCAAAGGTTGGCCGCCTTCCCAATTGCGACGTGGTTCTCTCCGATTCCCAGGCGTCCCGGGCGCATGCCGAAATCACAATTAGCAACGGCGATTTCATTGTTACCGATCTCGGCAGCACCAACGGTACCTTCGTCAACCGTGAACGCATCACTGCCCCAACCATTATCAGCAACGGTGATGTGCTGCATTTTGCCCAGCAGGAATTCCTGGTCAGAACCAGCGAAAGGACACAAACTGATTTCTTTGGCGACCAGACCATGGTCAGCAACAGTACGCTACCCACGAATTTTCCAACGCAGGCGCGTGAATTCGGTGAGCTTCTCAGCAAACGACTGGTATGCGGGTTTCGTCAGACCATCATCAAAAGTAGCGGCGGGTTTTACGGCTATGAACTGCTGGGTCGCGGTACCCACCCGACTATCGGCGCCAGCCCCTATGAGATGTTTAACTTGGCCGGCGCTATGGATATGGAAGTGGAGCTGAGCGAGCTCTTGCGCGAGCGCAGTTTCGAGCAGGCCGAAGCCGCTGGCATAACAGCGCCTCTATTTTTCAACTCCCACCCGAAAGAAAGCCTGAAACCCGACCACCTGCTGCGAGGGCTCGATCGCCTGCGCAAAAAGCATCCCAGTCTGAATCTGGTATTTGAGGTTCACGAAGGCGCCGTCACCGACCTGAAAATGATGGCGGACTTGAAAGTCGCTCTGCGCGAGATGAATATCCGACTCGCTTACGATGATTTCGGCAGTGGTCAGGCTCGCCTGCAGGAGCTGGTTGAAGTTCCCCCGGATATGCTCAAGTTTGATATCGGCCTGGTGGCCGGCATTGCGCCCGATACGCCTAAATACCGATTACTGGCCTCCCTCAATAATCTGGTTAAGGACATGGGCATTCCCACGCTGGCCGAGGGTATCGAAACAGCCGAGGTTGCCGAGGCCTGCCGCGAAATCGGTATCGACTATTTTCAGGGTTACTTTTTCGGGCGCCCCGAACCCATCCCCTCTGCTGAAACCGAATAAAAACCGCCAAATGACAGAGTGGTAATTTGCGGCTGTTCGCCACTTGCTATGCTCAACGCAAGCAAGAGCGGAAACTGCAGTCATGGCCGAAACACCTCTTACCTGGGACGACGAATACGATTTTATCGTGGTGGGCAGCGGCGCTGCCGGCATGAGCGGTGCTGTCGTTTCCGCAGCCTCCGGCCTGAAAACGCTGATCATTGAAAAGACCGATCAGTTCGGCGGCACCACCGCCCTGTCCGGCGGCGTGATCTGGATTCCCGACAACCCCTCGATGAAGCGCGGCGGCATCGACGACAGCGAAGCCGACGCTCTGCAGTATCTGCAACAGGTAGTAGGCGCAGACGTGCCGGACGCCAAACTCCGCGCCTATATTCGCGAGGGCAAAGCCATGCTGGCCTTTATGGAAAAGCACGCCGACCTCCGCTTTGACGCCGCACTTCAGTATTCGGATTACTACCCAGACGTAGCCGGCGCCAAACCCGGCGGTCGCTCTATGGAGCCAGCCCCCATCAGCCGCCGCAGTATTGGCCGGCACGCCGAGGAGCAGCGCTTTCCCGACTTTCTGCGCGACGGTGTTATGCGCTTCGCCATTACCGTCAAGGAAAGCCGCGCGGTGATGGACCTGACGCTGAAGGGCAAGCTCTACATGCTGCGCAATATCCTGCGCTACTACCTCGATATTCCCGCCCGTCTGCGCGGACCGATCGACAACCGCCAAACCCTTGGCCGGGCGCTGGTGGTGCGCCTGCGCCGCGCCCTGCTGCGCCACAAGGTGCCTTTCTGGCTGAATACCTCGGCAAAACAGCTTGTGTGCGAGGGCGATCGAATTACTGGCTTGGAGGTTATTGACCCGCAGGGTCGGACAAAGCGGTTAAAGGCCCGCCGCGGCGTACTGATGGCCAGCGGCGGCATGGGCCAGAACGTCGCCCTCAGGCAGCGCTTCGGCCAACTGCCGACAGGCGAAACCTTCAGCAGCGATGCGCCCGGCAATGTCGGCGATGCAATTGCCCTTGGGCAGGAGGTGGGCGCAGATCTGGCCTTTATGGACTGCGCCTGGTGGACGCCCTCCGTCAAGTTTCCGGACGGTTCGGTGCTGGCACTGATTTCCGGCAAGGCCATGCCCGGTTCGGTGTTTATCGACAGCAGCGGCAAACGCTTTTGCAACGAAGCCGCCCCCTATGAAGACCTGATCAAAACCCTGTGGCAGAACCACGCCAATGGCATCGATTCCGTGCCCAGCCATATGGTGTTCGACGCCCGCGCTCGCCACAACTACATGATGGGGCCGGTGCCACCGGGCAAGGTACAGGGCGACGCGCGTCTGCCCAGCGATTGGTTCGAGAGCGGCTTTCTCTGCAAGGCCGACACGCTTGAAGAGCTGGCCAGTCAGATGCAGGTTCCGGCAGACAGTTTTCGGGCGGCCATCGAGCGGCACAACAGCTTTGCCCGCAAAGGCGAAGATCCGGATTATCAGCGCGGTCAGAGTGCTATCGACCGCTACTACGGTGATCAGTCGGTAAAACCCAACCCCAGCCTGGCGCCCATAGTTGAAGCGCCCTTCTACGCTCTCAAAGTATACCCGGGTGATCTGGGTACCAAGGGCGGCCTGAAAACCGATGACACCGGCCGCGTGCTCAACACCCGGGGCGACGCTATTCCCGGACTGTACGCCAGTGGCAACTGCTCCGGCGCCGTGATGGGCAACAGTTACCCCGGCGCAGGCTCGACCATCGGCCCGGCCATGACCTTTGCCTATATCGCCGCACGCCATGCGGCTCAGCAGGACGCAGCAACCAAGGAGAACCGCGATGTCTGAACCTCGCTACGCCTTCGAAGAAAAAGGCCGCTTTGCGCGCGGCTGGCATATCGTCGCCCTGTCCCAGGAACTGGCCAAAGGTGACGTAAAAGCGCTGCACTATTTCAACGAAGATCTGGTGCTGTTTCGCGGTGACAGCGGCGAAGCGGTGATACTCGATGCCTACTGTCCCCATCTCGGCGCTCACCTGGCTGGCACCGGCAGCCGCGTGATAGGCAATACCATACGCTGCCCCTTTCACGGCTGGCAATTTGACTGCAGCGGTTCCTGCACCGCGATTCCCTACGCCAATAAAATTCCGGAGCGCGCCAAAAACGCGCTGAATAGTTGGCCAGTAGTGGAGAAAAACGGCTTTATCGCTCTGTGGTACGACAGCGAAGGGGGCGCGCCGAACTGGCAATTGCCGGACATTCCCGAGTGGAACCAGCCGGGCTGGGGCGATTGGCGCTTTAACCGCACAGTGATTCGCTCCCACGGCCGCGAGATTATCGAAAACATTGTCGATGCCGGCCACTTTCCTTCGGTACACGGTGGCTATCCATTGCAGTTCGACAATGTCTTTACACCTTACTCGGTCAGTCAGGAGTCGCGCATCCAGCCCGACATTGAACTCGATATGATTCAGCCACGGGGTATCGATTTTGATATCAACGCCGCCCGGCGCGAGCGCGGCCTCGATGCCGAGGGTTGGGGGGTGGCGACCTACCACGGCCCGAGCGTGATGTATTACTACACCACCTCAAAAAGCCCGGAAATGTCCTATGCCAGCTGGTGGCTGAACTATCACACGCCATTGAATGACGACGAAGTCGAGTTAACCTCCGGAGTGATCGTCGCCAGCCTGACCGATGAACCCCTGCCGCAGGATTTTGTCGACAGCTATCCGCTGTCAGCCATCGCCGCCTTCGGTTCCGATGTTGAGGTGTGGGAGACCAAGAAATACCGCAGCGATCCCATACTCTGCGACGGCGACGGGCCCATCAATAAACTGCGCAAGTGGTACGACCGTTTCTATCGCCCCCGCTCCGAAGAGGCCTGGGACGAGCCGGAGCGGGTAATCAGCAGCGTACGTTGAAGCAACCCAGGGGGATGCTGACAAATGCATCGTGCAATCGTCAGAAACCAATCGCGTCGTCCTGCTGCAGCCTAACCCCGGTAGCTCCAGTTATGTTCGCTTACTGAGTCAGTAAGCCATTGCAGCTTTAGTTAGCAACGGCGTTGCGGCTATGCTCGCTAATCAACTCTACAAATTGCGACCACAAAGTCTGCGGCAAATCGTGCCCCATGCCCTCGATCAGCTCCAGTTTTGCACCGGGAATATGATGGGCAGTATCGATTCCGGCTTCTACCGGAACCAGCGGATCAGCCTTACCGTGAATCACCAGCGTGGGAGCGATGATGGTTTTGAGTTCATTCACACGACTACCGCAGGCGGAAATGGCCGCCAGTTGCCGCGCTGTGCCGCCGGGGCAATAGTTGCGGCGATAGGTTAGTCGCAGGCGCTCACTCAATTCTTTTTCGTCGGGCGGGTAGGCGGGGCTGCCGATCAGCTTCCAGGTCTGCAATGCACCCTGGAGGTAGCTTTCTTCGGAATCGGCTGCCGGCCGCATCAGGGTCATCAATACGGCGCGGCTCGGTTGCGGCAGTGTGGGATTGCCACTGGAGGACATAATGGAAGTCAGACTCATTACCCGCTCCGGATAAAGCGCGGCGGTCAGTTGGGCGATCATACCCCCCATCGACGCGCCAACCAGGTGCGCCGCGTCGATCTCCAGAGCATCGAGCAGCTTAACCACATCACCCGCCATATCCTGCAGGCTATAGGGCACCTTCACCGGCAGGCGCAGCTTGCTGGCAGCGAGCAATTTAAGGGGGCCGGGGGCGCGCAGATGATTAAACTTCTGAGACAGGCCGGAATCGCGATTATCAAAACGAATCACACGATAGCCTTGAGATGCCAGGCGCTTACAGAAAATTTCCGGCCAAGAAATCATCTGCATCCCCAACCCCATAATCAACACGAGCGGCGGCGATGAGTCGTCACCAAATTCCTGCACATTCAGTTCGACACCACCGGCGTCGATCAGGCGTTCTTCTGACTTCCGACTCATAGCCTTTCCTTGTGTTATTTTGCCAATAGCGGGCTTTATACAACTTCAAACAGACCCGCTGCACCCATGCCACCACCGACACACATGGTAACCACCACATACTTCACGCCGCGACGCTTGCCTTCGATCAGGGCGTGCATGACCATGCGCGCACCGCTCATGCCGTAGGGGTGACCAATGGAAATCGCGCCGCCGTTAACGTTCAGGTTTTCATTGGGGATGCCCAGTTTGTCTCGACAGTAAATTACCTGCACCGCAAAAGCTTCGTTCAATTCCCACAGGCCGATGTCGTCCATTTTCAGACCAGTGCGCTGCAACAGCTTGGGAATGGCGTAGATCGGACCGATACCCATTTCGTCGGGCTCACAACCGGCGACCGCCATGCCCCGGTAAATACCCAGTGGCTCTACGTTGCGCTGCTCGGCCAGCTTGCTATCCATCATCACAACCGCTGCCGCGCCATCCGACAGCTGACTGGCATTGCCCGCAGTGATCGATCCACCTTCGCGCACCGGGTTCAGGCCCTGCAGGCTTTCCAGTGTCGTAGACGGACGATTGCCTTCGTCTTTACTCAGAGTGACCTGTTCTTCGCTGGTCTCGCCGGTTTCCTTGTTCATCACCAGCTTGGTAGCCGTAACCGGAACGATTTCATCGTCAAACTTGCCCGCTTCCTGGGCGGCGGCGGTGCGCTGCTGCGATTGCAGTGCGTACTCATCCTGCGCCTCACGGGAAACGTTATAGCGATTGGCTACCACTTCGGCCGTATCCAGCATCGCCATGTAGATGTGCGGCGCGTTGCCGATGGATTTCGGGTCCACCATACGGTGAATATTCATGTGCTCGTTCTGCACCAGCGAAATAGATTCACAGCCGCCGGCAATCAGCATGGGCGCACCGTCCATGACAATCTGCTTGGCGCCCGTGGCAATGGTCATCAGACCAGAGGAACACTGACGGTCAATGGTCATGCCCGATACGCTGACCGGCAAGCCCGAGGCCATAGCCACATGACGCGCCAGGTTCTGACCCTGGGAGCCTTGCTGCAGCGCAGCACCGAAAATACAGTCGTCGAGCTCGTTAGGGTCAACGCCTGCGCGCTCCACAGCAGCCTGTACTGCATAGGACGAGAGCGACGGCGCTTCCAGATTATTGAAGGCACCCCGGTAGGCTTTGCCAATAGGGGTACGGGCGGCGGAGACGATAACGGCGTCTTTCATGATTTTCCCTTCCTGTAATGTGCTGTGTTTTAAACCCCCTCTCCCTTTGGGAGAGGGGATTTCGGTATTACTTCTGCGATTCCAGATAAGCCTGGGCCTTGAGCAGGAATTTCTCACTCTGCTTCATGCCCGCTTCGATAGTTGCCTGGCGGCTGGTGTCATTGATCGCCTCCCAGTTCGCCAGCACGCCTTCCGGCGTCTGGTCGGCAGGCGCGAGGTAAACACCGTCGGTTTCAAATACGCGGGCGCTGGCATAGCCACCACCGCCAGCAGCCAGGATCATGCGATTGGGTGCGTCATCGTGACACAGGGTCAAGGCGCCGGCGGTGACCGCTTCCGGCACGAGCATGTCGAGGACTTCCTGCGGCAGCAGGTCTTCGGTCATGCGCGTGGCCGCAGTCGGTGCTAGTGCGTTGGTACGCACATTGTATTTGGCGCCTTCCAGACCCAGCGTATTCATAAAGCCAACCACGGCCATTTTGGCAGCGCCGTAATTGGTTTGCCCGAAGTTACCGTACAGACCGCTGGAGGAGGTGGTCATGACAATACGGCCGTATTCCTGCTGCTTCATGATTTCCCACACTGCCTTAGTGCAGTTCACGGAGCCCATTACATGGACGTCCATCACCAGCTGAAAGTCTGCCAGATCCATTTTGGAAAAGGATTTATCACGCAGGATGCCGGCGTTGTTGATCAGAATGTCGATGCGGCCCCACTTGTCCATGGCCTGCTTGACCATGTCTTCCACTTCGCTCATCACCGCGACATTGGCGCCGTGGGCAATCGCTTCACCACCTTTGGACTCGATTTCGGCAACCACGGCCTTGGCAGCGTCCGATGAAGCACCGCTACCGTCGCGCGCACCACCCAGATCGTTAACCACGACTTTTGCACCGCGAGCGGCCAGTTCCAGCGCGTGGGATTTACCCAAGCCATTACCAGCGCCGGTTACAATTGCTACTTTGCCATCAAAACGTACAGACATTATTTTGTTCTCCCTTATGCAACCATTTGTACGGTGAGCCACTCGGCGATCAGCGCCGGTTTGCTTTCACCTTCGATTTCTACTGTCACCTCAGACTTCATTCGAAATTGTCCGGGCTTGGTCTCATCTATTTCCAGCACCTTGGCTTTTGCACGAACCCGCTTGCCCGCTTTTACCGGAGCCAGAAATCGGATTTTGTCGAAGCCGTAATTGATCCCCATCTGAAAGCCGTCAATCACAAAGCTGTACTGCTCGGAAAAATGCGACAGCAGTGACAGGCTGAGAAAACCGTGGGCAATGGTGCCACCGAAGGGTGTTTCCTTGGCTTTATCCGGATCGATATGAATAAACTGATGGTCCAGGGTACAGTCTGCAAACTGGTTAATGCGCTCTTGGGAAACCTCCAGCCAATCGGAGGGTTCGGTTTCCTTGCCTATCCAGCTTTGCAGATCTTCTTTCTTGACGACTTGCATGTGTCTTCTCCTTGTCTACGTGCAGAAATTTAGAACCACTCATCCTTCATATCGAAACAGGTGCTGTCGAGATCTATCAACACTTTTGACCAGACTTCAATCAAAGGCAGTTCATATCGGAAGAAATAGCGCATGGCCTGTAACTTGCCCCGGTAAAACGCAGGTTCAGCGTCGAGTTTTGCCTGCGCCACCAGACCCTGCTTTAACCACAACCAGGCAATGACTACGTGGCCGAACATATCCAGATATTTCACCGAATTGGCCAGCGCCAGATCAATAGGCTTTTCCATCATGGCGCCGAGCAGGCTTTCGGTAGTGCGCTGCAGTGTCGCCAGCGCATCGCTTAATTGTTGCGCTTCAGCGCTCAATTCACCCGCTGCGGCTTCCGCGATAGTTTTCTCAATTTCCGAGATACAGGCCTTGTACCCCGCCAGATTATTCATCGGCACTTTGCGGGCCAGCAAATCCAGCGACTGGATGCCCGTGGTGCCTTCGTGAATCGGGTTAAGCCGATTGTCACGGTAGAACATTTCTACCGGGTGTTCATTGATATAGCCGTGCCCGCCGAGCACCTGTATCGCCAGATCATTCGCCTCTGGACCGTATTCAGAGGGCCAGGTCTTGATCATGGGCGTAAGAAAATCCAGCAGCTGATGAGCTGCCTTGCGCTCTTCTTCGGTCGGCGCGGTTTTTTCGTCATCCGACAATTGTGCACCGAGTAAGCACAGGGCAAAGGCCCCTTCTGAATACGCCTTTTGCGCAAGCAGCATACGGCGAACATCCGGGTGTTCAATAATATTGACCGGTGGCGAATGCGGATCCTTGCTGGAAGGCAGGCGGCCCTGAGGTCGCTCGCGGGCGTAGTGCAGCGAGTACTGGTATCCGGTCAATGCGGTGGCCGCAGCACCGGTGCCTACCATGATGCGCGCTTCGTTCATCATATGGAACATATACGACAGGCCGCGATTTTCCTCACCCACCAGATACGCTACCGCGCCACCTTTTTCACCAAAACTCAGGGCGGTAGAGGTCTGGCCGCGACCGCCCATCTTGTGAAACAGGCCGGCCAGTGCCACGTCGTTGGGCTCGCCCAGCGAGCCGTCGTCGTTGACCAGAAACTTCGGCACAATGAACAGGGAAATCCCCTTCACCCCTTTAGGCGCACCTTTCACCCGGGCCAACACCAGATGAACAATATTTTCGTTCAGTTCATGGTCGCCGCCGGAGATAAAAATCTTGCTGCCGGTAAGACGGTAGCTACCATCGTCTGCCTTCACCGCCGAGGTGGTCAGGTCCGCCAGACCCGAACCAGCGCCGGGTTCGGTCATGGCCATGGTGCCGGCAAAGCGGCCTTCGCGCATGGGACGGACCCAGGTGTCGATCTGCTCCTGCGAACCATGCGCTTCAATCAGGTTGCAGTTGGCATTGGTCAACCCCAAGTAGCCCATGGTGGTGCTGCCAGCGGCTGACAAATAAGCATGGGCCGCGGCCGAGACGATTAACGGCAATTGCATACCGCCCACTTCGAAGTCGGCAGCAGCTGAGACAAAGCCGGCTTCCGTAGCCGCATCAACGGCGGTCTTGATTTCAGGAATCATCTTCACCTTTTTGCCGTCAAAGGTGGGCTGGTCGGTGTCGACCTTCTGGCGAATGGGCACAAAGTATTTTTCGGCAATCTGGCGCGCGGTGTTGATTGAGGCATCAAAGGTTTCGCGACTGTGATCGCTGTAGCGCTCGCGAGCCGTCATGCCCTCGGCATCAAACAGTTCATAGATCATGAAGTTCAGATCGCGTTCGCTGAGAATGGGAGCTGCCATAACTGTCTCGTGTCTTGCTGAATTTGAAGGTATTCTGGCGACGCTGAAACACTCAGGCCACGACATGACATGTCCTGAATGTGGTAATTTTCATCAACTGGACACACTATGGACCCCGTTTCTCAAGGTGTTTTTGGCAGCCTGTGGGCACAGGCTGGCAGCCGCCGTACCCCTCTGAAGCAAACCCTTATTGCCGGCTGGCTCGGTGGCATGGCCCCCGATCTGGATGTATTGATTCGCTCTTCCAACGACCCTCTGCTGGCCCTCGACTACCACCGCCATTTCACCCACTCAATTGCCTTTGCCCCGGTGGGCGGTCTGGTGGTTGCACTGGCCCTGTGGCCGCTGATGAAGCGAAGACTGGGTTTTGCCGGGCTCTACCTGTGCTGTTTTCTCGGCTATCTGTCGCACGGGCTGCTGGATGCCTTTACCTCTTACGGCACCTCCCTGTTTCTGCCCTTCAGCGACCTGCGCGTTGCGCTGAACTGGATCAGTGTGATTGATCCACTTTTTACCCTGCCCCTACTGTTGCTGCTGGGAATAGCGATTTTCACTCGACAACGCGCCTGGTTGTGGGGCGGCGCGCTGTGGGCAACGCTGTACCTCGCTGCCTCGGGCTTTCAGCACACCCGCGCGCTCGACGCGACCCGGCACTGGGTCCACTCGCGTGGCATTCAGGTGGAGCGCCTGGTTGCTAAACCCTCCTTCGCCAACATTGTGCTCTGGCGCGGCTTGATCGATACCGGCTCGCATTTCCAGACTCTGGCGATACGAATTGTTCCAGGTCAACAGCCCAGTATCACCGTGGGTGAGCGGGTTCCCGTCTTTAAGCCTGAAGCCAACGCGGCAGACGACCAGCTGCTGAGTGATCTCAAGCGCTTTGCCCATTTCTCTGACGACTGGCTGTTCCGCTACCCGCCCGCAGCAGAAAATGGCGACGAATTTATTGGCGATTTTCGCTACGCCATCGATCCGGCCAGCGCACGCCCCCTTTGGGGCATCCGCTTTGAACCGACTGGTAACACCGGCGTGCAATTTGTTCGCCTGCGACAGGTCGATAAAAGTGCGCGCGAGCACTACTGGCAGCGGTTGATGGGCAAGAACCCATAATTGCGAATAATTCTCATTAAGCCTACAATGCCGCGTTCCAGCCAAAGCGGAGTTTGCCTTACCATGCCAGTGCTTTTCCGGATTATTGCCGTACTGCTTGCCTTCAGTGCCGGGCTGGTGCGCGGTGACACCCTGAACAACACCTATATCACGCTGGCATCGGCGGTGTACGAAGACTCCCTGATCAGCGCCAGAACACTGCAGTCGCGAATTGACGAACTCCTCGAAAAACCCTCGCCCGCCACCCTGCAGGCCGCCCGGGATGCATGGCGTACTGCGCGAATCCCTTACCAGCAAAGCGAAACCTTCCGTTTTGCCAATCCCGAAATCGATGACTGGGAAGGCGCTCTCAACGCCTGGCCGCTGGACGAAGGGCTGATCGATTACGTCAGCGAGGACTATTTTCATGAAATGGGCAACCTCGGCGCCCAACTCAACATCATTGCCAACCCCACCATCAAACTCGCAGGCCAGACCATCGATGCCCGCGAGATCACACCCGAATTAATCCAGTCTTTTCACGAATTTGCCGGCAGCGAAGCCAACGTGGCCTCGGGCTACCACGCCATCGAGTTTCTGTTATGGGGTCAGGATCTGAATGGCACTGACGCCGGTGCCGGTGAGCGACCCTACACCGACTATGTGACCGGGGAAGGCTGCAGCAACGGCCACTGCGAACGCCGCCGTCAGTATCTGAAGGCAGTCACCCAACTGTTAGTACACGATCTGGAAGAAATGGTGGCCCGCTGGCAGGAAGGCGGCGACCTGCACAGCCGCTACAACGCCATGTCGGAGCAGGAGGTCGCAGGCAGCATCGTGTTCAGCATTGGCTCACTGTCATTGGGTGAACTGGCCGGTGAGCGCATGAAGGTGCCGCTGGAAGCCAGCTCCACCGAAGACGAGCACGACTGCTTCAGCGACAATACCCACTGGTCTCACTACTACAACGCTTTGGGTATGCAGAACCTGTTTATGGGCCAGTACCAACGCATTAACGGCGATCGGGTGGGCGGCCGATCACTGGCAACCTATGCCCGAACAAAAGCTCCC
This sequence comes from Litorivivens sp., assembly GCF_041624475.1. Taxonomy (GTDB): domain Bacteria; phylum Pseudomonadota; class Gammaproteobacteria; order Pseudomonadales; family Spongiibacteraceae; genus Litorivivens. The sequence goes on along the minus strand of NZ_JBFJUX010000014.1, from coordinate 18,109 downwards.
GAAGCCAGTGAACGCCTGCACCAGGCCATGAAGGTCAGCGTTGAAAAAACGCATAGGCTGGTCGAGGCCGCCGAACAGCGCACTCCAGCAATGAAGTTCGACCAGATGATTGCCGAGGGCAACCAGGAAGGGCGCGCACTGGTGATGGACGCGATCGATGCACTGGTGGCGCAGACCACTGCGCTGGAAGATCTGGCCCGCACACTTGATCTGGACAGCAGCGGTGCGCAGCCCTTTTAGGCCTGCACTGCTCGCCCTTCTCCTTCTGCAGGGTGCCTGCCAATCCCCGGAGAATGCGCCGATCTCCGCAATAGCGCCCCTGCCCCCCAACAGTCTCGGCGGCGCGCTTTCCTCAGACGCACCGGCCAACCGGCTTTCCCCGGCTCTTAGCCCCCGCGAGCGCCTAACACACAGCCTCGGCGCTTCGTTTCTCAATAAACCCTGGGTAAGCGCCCCCAGTACCACCCACGATCGCGATGGCCTCGGCCCCCTGTTCAATGCCCACAGTTGCAGCGCCTGCCACCCCCGCGCCGGGCGCGGAATGCCTTTTGAACACAGCAGCACAGAAAGCAGTGGCCTGCTGTTTCGCCTGACTGAGCCCGACCCGGTTTTCGGTGCACAACTGCAAACCCGCGCCCTGCCGGGCTTTCGCGCCGAAGGCCAGGTGAGCCTGCAGTACAGTGAACAAACGGTGTCGCTAAACGATGGCGACATCATTCGACTGCGAAGGCCCCGCTATCAGGCTCACCAGAGACTGTCTCCGCGGCTCGCACCGCGGCTGATCGGACTGGGTTTGATTGATGCCATACCGCAACGCGCTATCGCCGCCGGCGCCGACCCGGATGATCGCGATGGCGATGGTATCAGCGGTCAGGTAGCGGGACGTTTTGGCTGGAAGGCCGAACAGGAATCCTTGAAAGGTCAGGTCGCCAAGGCCTTTGTTGAAGACCTTGGCATCAGCACTTCCCTTTTCCCGGTTTCACCCGGCTGCGAACAAAACCCCCTGCGCTGCAAGGCTGTCAGTGGCGGCACACCGGAGCTCAGCGACTCAGGTCTAGAGGCGGTGGTGGATTATCTGTCCCACCTCAGCGTGCCCCGAGCCAGACTGAGCGAAACTCACGCAGAGGGCTGGCGCCTGTTTCAGAAGGCGGGCTGCGCCGCCTGCCACCAAGCCCAGTGGCAGACCGGCAAACACAACTCCCCAGTGCTTGCTGAGCAGACCATCTACCCCTTCAGTGATTTTCTGTTGCACGATCTGGGGCCCGCGCTGGCCGATTCAAACGGCGCCATGGCCGGTGAGTGGCGTACAGCGCCGTTGTGGGCCCTGGGCGACGGCCCCTACCTGCACGACGGCCGGGCTCGTACTTTACTGGAGGCCATTTTCTGGCACGGCGGCGAAGCCTCAAGCAGTGTCTCCAGGGTACAGCGATACTCCGGCAGCGAGCGCGCTGCGCTGGTAGAATTCCTGCACGCCCTCTAGCCACACACATGTTTACGTCAGCCACCCAGTGACTCAATCGACAAGCGACTCAACCATGACGCGACTACCAACCCGATTCACATTCTTGCTCGCGGTCTGCATTTTCCTCAGCGCCTGCGGCAAGACACCGGAACAACAATTATTGCAGGCCACTGGCAGCCAGGCGCTGCTGCCCCTGCATGAAAAGTTTCTCGCCGAATCCCTGACTCTCGCCCAGAGCAGCAGCGCCTTTTGCTCGCAGCGAACGCGGAGCAGCACCGATCTGGCCGCCCTGCGCAATCGTTGGGTTGGGGCCATGAACGGCTGGGAAGGCATCCAGAGTATCCAGTTCGGGCCTGTCACCGAAGGCAACCGGGCCTGGAAAGTGCAGTTCTGGCCGGACCGGAAAAACCTGATAGCCCGCAAGACCGAACAGTTTGTGAAAGGTGACGACGCCATCACTCTGCCCGCCTTGCAGGAGGCCAGCGTGGTTATTCAGGGCCTGTCGGCGATGGAGTATCTACTCTACGACAAGCCGGCGGAGAAGCTCTTGCGCGATGAAGGCCAACCCTATTGCGATCACCTCCGTGCCGCCGCCACCAACCTTCACCAAGTGGCTGACGATCTCTACCAGCGCTGGCATCCGAAGGGAGGCAACTATCTCGGAACGTGGCAAAGCCCCGGCCCCGACAACCTGGCTTACCCGGATAGAAATGCCGCGATTGGCGCCCTGATTGAAACCCTTGTTTACGGTTTGGAGCGCATCAAGCGCGACAAGCTTGAGCGCCCACTGGGGCTTTCGAGCGCCGGGCAAGCCAACCCCTTTCTCCTGGAATGGTGGCGCAGCAAACAATCCCGCGAGGCCATTCTCATTAACCTGCACAGCCTGCAACTGCTCTACAGCGCCGGCGACGGCGCTGGCCTGGAAGAGCTGTTGAGTCGTCGCGGCAAGGAGGAGCTCAGCCAGCAGGTGACCGCTCTGTTTGACCGGGCCATCAGCGCGACGGCCAGTATCGAAGGCAGCCTGTCGGAAAATCACAATGAGGCTGTCAACCAAACCGCCATCAACACCCTGCATCAGACACTCGGGGAATTACTGGCAGCCTTTAAACGAGAAATCCCCACAACGCTGGGCATTACGCTGGGGTTCAATGCCAATGACGGCGATTGAGCTTTCCCGCCGACAGCTGCTGGGGGCAACACTGGCGGGGCTTGCCCTCGGCGCGACAGCCGCAGTCTGGCCCGGCACTGCGCGCCGGATTTATTCCGCCGCCAGCGACCGCGCGAACCAACACTTTCTCTGCTGCTGGGCCGACGGCGCATTGCAATTCAAGGTGCCCTGCCCCGGTCGCGGTCACGATGTGCTGCTCAATCCGCTGACCCGCAGCGCCCTGTATTTTGCGCGCCGCCCCGGCAACTGGCTGACAGTGCTCGACGCAGACACCGGCGCACTTCAGGCGCGCATAGCCAGCCCGGCAGGGAGGCATTTCTACGGCCACGGCACCTTGGTCAATAACAACGCCCTGCTGTTGACCACCGAAAATGATTACGCCAGCGGCGGCAGGGGCCTTATCGGGGTTTACGATTGCCGCGACGGCTACCGCAGGGTCGGCGAACTCGACAGCGGCGGGATTGGCCCACACCAGCTCGCCACGCTGCCCGACGACACAACGGTGGTGGTCGCCAACGGCGGTATCCTCACCCTGCCCGGCTCCAACCGCGACAAGCTCAACCTTGAGACCATGCAGCCCAACCTCAGCTACATCGACAGCCGTGATGGAACACTCCTCGGGCAGTGGCAGCCGCCCCACCATCAGTTGAGCCTGCGCCATCTTGATGTCAGCCGCGATGGCGAGGTGGTGGTCGGGGCCCAGTTTGAAGGCGACCCGACGCTGGCCTTGCCCCTGCTGTTTCGTCATCGCGGTGAAGACCGCCTGCAGGCCCTGACCGCGACCGACCCGGTCTGGCGCCAGCATCACAACTACATTGCCAGCGTGGCCTGCGCCGGTGACGCGGTGATCGCCACCTCACCCCGCGGCGGCTGCATCAGCCTCTGGCGCAACGGCGAGTTTCAACAACTGGAACAGCTCAGTGACGTCGCCGGCGCCGCCTTTGACGCAAAAGCCGGCACCTTCATCACCAGCAACGGCCGCGGTCAGCTGGTACAGTTTAATCAACAGGGCCTCAGCCTGACCGGCCGGGTCGCCGAGCTGCGCTGGGACAACCATCTGAAAGTGAGTTCATGAAACGACGTCGATTTCTGCAACACTCCCTGCAGGCTGCCGTGCTGACCGCCAGCCCCCAGCTCAGCCTGAGTCTGTCGCGGCAACCGCAGTACGACTATATTCTCACCGCTGAAGAACAGTCGCTGCCGGTACTGCCGGATACCACCAGTCCGCTGTTGACCTTTAACGGCCAGTTTCCGGCGCCGGTAATCCGCACCCGCCAGGGCGAACGACTGCGCATTCACTTCATCAACAAACTGCCCCAGGAAACCACGATTCACTGGCACGGCATCCGACTCGACAATGCCATGGACGGGGTACCCTACCTCACCCAGCCACCAGTCAAACCCGGCGCAACCTTTGACTATGAATTCACCTGTCCCGACGCCGGTACCTTCTGGTACCACCCTCACATGCACAGCATCGAACAACTGGGCCGGGGGATGGTCGGCGCCCTGATTGTCGAAGAAAGGAACAAGCCCGCCTTCGATGCCGATGTGATTGTGGGCTTCAAAGACTGGCGATTGAACAGCGACGGCAGCTTTATGCCGTTGTCCGAACCGCGCCACGCCGCCCGCGCCGGCACGCTGGGCAATGTCGCCACCGTCAATGGCTTGCAGCTACCCGAGATTGCGGTGCCCGCCAATGCCACGGTGCGTCTTCGCCTGTTGAATATGGATAACAGCCGTCAGTTCGCCATCAGCCTGGGCGACACCCCCGCCAGCGTCATAGCCATTGATGCCATGCCTGTGCCGCTGCAGGCACTGGACGTCCACGACCTCGGCGTCGGCATGCGCCTCGACCTGGGCTTGCACACTCCCACTGAGGCCGGCGTGGAAATTCCCATCTACGATAGGAAAGGCCGCTTTCTGCAAAAGGTCTGCAGCCTGCGCACCACCGCGCCACTGCGCAGTGGCAGCCCACCCCCGATTCCGACACTGCCGGCTAACCCGGTATCTGAACCCGATCTCTCACAAGCCGAAACCCACCGTTTTGTCTTTGAATGGGCAGGAGCAATGACGCCCGTCTCCAAGGACGGTCACGCCCATCATGAATTCTGGACCATCAACCGGCGCGCCTGGGCCGGCATGCACAGCGCCAACCTGCCGGAACCGCTGGCCCAACTGTCACTGGGCAAGAGCTATATATTCGAGTTGCACAACGCCACTCCCCACGGCCACCCGATTCATTTGCACGGCCTGATCTTCAAAGTGCTCAGCTCGGACCGGAAAACCATCACGCCGTTTTTCACAGACACGATTTTGCTGGAGAAAAACGAGCGCGCCAGAATCGCCTTTGTCGCCGACAACCCCGGTAGCTGGATGTATCACTGCCATGTGATCGAGCATATGAAGACGGGGTTGATGGGGTATATACGGATTAGCTGAGCCCGCTTTTTACAGCCACAAAAAAGCCCGGCTGCGTTTCCACAACCGGGCTTTTCAGTTTTCAGCAATGGTCGGCGGGCAACTCAGTGCAGCGCGTTATCCTTGCGGGTCTCTTCATCGGTGGCGAAGATCGAGCTGACTGACTGGCCGTTTGATTTGGCCTTTTGCACCGGGGCTTTGGGCGCCGGCTTGGTTTTTGCCTTAGCTGCCGGTTTTTCGCTGGACGATTTCACCTCACTGGCCACCGAGCGAGCCGTGTCCAGCTCTGAGGGGCTGGCCTGCTTGCGCTTGCTGGCCGAACTTTTTACGGCCTTAGCCTTACGCGGCGGCGCCTTCGGAGCCGGCTTGGTCACCTTGGCGCTGGCAACTTTTTTCTTGCCGCTGGCGGCAGCACGCTTCTTCGGGGCCGGCTTGGCTTGCACCAGAGGCTTCACGTTGTCGGGCTTGGCTTTTTCGCCCGCCGCCAGTTTCGTGGCTGCCTCCTTCATCTCTTCGAAGGTCTCGTAGAGAAAATCCACATAGACCGACGGATCATTCATGGTATCCCGGTCCGCCAGCACCGACACGGTCAACAGACCGTTGGAACTGAAGGCGAGGTTGAACATGCCCATGCCCGGCGTCAACAGACCCATGCCGTAATAGCGCACCATCTTCGCACCGGCGGAATAGAGCGGGAAGGGAGGCCCAGCCACATTGGACACCACGCCCGAAATATTGGCCGGCACGTGCTTGCACAGCTGATTATCGATGTACATATTGATCAGCGGCTTGGTCAGGGCCGGCGAGAACATGCCGGTCACTTTCAGTACGTCGACCAGCGGCGAGGCTTCGCCGTAGGTTTTCGCTTCGTCTGCACTCTTCATGATCGCCTTGATGCGCTCAATCGGATCCTTGATATTGGTGTGCACATCGAGGAAGACCGAACCAATCTGGTTGTTGTCCTCAGTCACGCCACGGCGGGTGCGCATATTCAGCGGCACCGATACCGCCAGGCTCTCTTCCGGCAGCTCACCCATACTTTCCAGATAACCGCGCATGCCACCGGCCACAATCGCCAGCACCACGTCGTTGATCTTGCAGCCCACCGCGTTCTTGATGGCCTTGATGTCCTCCAGCGGGAACTCGGCGGCATCAAAGGCCCGGTAAGGGCCGACCGGATTATTGAAGCGGGTCTTTGGCGAATTGATTGACGGCAGGGGGATCTCCTTGCGCGCCACACCGAGGGCAAATTTACCCAGATCCTTTGCCAGACCGACGGCCCCCTTGGCCATCTTGAAGGAGTTCTTCACCTGATTCACGGTGGTCGCGGCGGCCAGATAACCCGCGCTCGGCGGCGTATCCACCATGATGGTGGTGCGGCTGGTGTCGGGCTTGGGGTCGGGCTCCAGATCGTGAATCGCAGACATGAAAGAGGCGCCGCCGGCACCGTCTACCAGCGAGTGATGCATCTTGGTGTAGATGGCAAAGGCGCCCTTGGGCACATCGACAATATTGTCTAGGCCTTCAATGATATAGGCCTCCCACAGCGGGCGCGTCATATCCAGCGGCCGGGCATGGAGGCGCGAGACCAGAATGCAGAGCTGGCGCCAGTCGCCCGGCTTGGGCAGGGCGATATGACGGATATGGAATTCCACATCAAAGTTGGCGTCCTGAACCCAATAGGGTCGGTCCAGGTTGCCGGGGGTGCGCACCAGCCGCGAACGAAAGATGGGCTGTTTCATCAGGCGCTGCTCAAAGTTGGCAATCACGCCCTTGAAGCGCACTTTGCCCTCGGGCGACGTCGACTGATCATAGATCCCGAGACCGCCAATATGCTGGGGGGTCAGCGGGTGTTCCAAGTTTACAAAGGCTGAATCAATAATGCCAAGCTGTTTCATCGGGGGTGGTACCGTCCTGTTCTGTTATCCCTTACATCGACTGTAACCGGTACAACTCACTGCCGGCCCCTCAAGGCTACGGCCGAAACGTTACAGACTATTGGAAATGAGTAGTTTAGCTGATTTGGCGCGCGCCGTTGGCTTGTTTTGGCGATAACTACCAAAAGTTAATAATTATTAAAGCCAACTAACGCAAGTACTTAGCCGAGCGCATCGGCATGAGGCAGAAAAACAAGAGGACAGAGAGCGTTGCACCTTTAGAGTGCAAAGCTCCAAGGGTCAATCGCGGTAGCCGGTGATGTGCTTGGCCGCCTGGTAGGCAAAGGTCATGGCCGGGCCAAGCGTCGAGCCGGGACCGGGATAGGTGGGCAGTACCGCCGCCGAGCAGTTGCCCACCGCGTACAGTCCTTCGATCACGCTGCCGTCTTCCCGGGTCACCTGAGCGTCCGGGTTCGTCGCCAGACCACCCTGGGTGCCGAAATCACCGGCGTCCAGGCGGATCGCGTAAAACGGTGCCTCATCGATGGCGCCCAGGCAGGGGTTGGGCTCAAAACGGGGGTCGCCGTAGTAGCGGTCGTAGGCCGAGTCACCGCGCTGGAATTCCGGGTCCTTGCCGTCTTTGGCATAGCGGTTCATATTCGCCACGGTCTGCTCCAGATTATCCGGATCAATATCCAGCTGCTCGGCCAGCTCGCGAATTGTGTTGGCCTTGCCCACCAGCTTGGTCTCAAACCACTCTTTGGGAATGGTCCAATCGGGCTTGAGCGAGGCGGTCATCAGCGGTCCTACGATGTAGTCGCGGCGGAAGCGGGCATCGAAGACCTGATACATGGGCGAACAGGGCGCTTCCTCGGTATGCACCTTGTACAGGTCTTTCTGGAAAGCCATATAGTTCTGGGACTCATTGGCAAAGCGCTGGCCGCGCATATTGACGATGCAGGAACCGGGATAGGATTTTTCCATCACGCTGAGCCGGGGTGCTGGCTCACCGGGCACAGAAATGGTGGTACACCACCAGGCCCCGTCCATCAGTCGGGTCGCCGCGCCCAGACGCAAACCCTCGTTGATCGCATCGCCAGTATTGGTCGCTACCCCGCCGCTCCAGTCGGTATCGGTGGGCGCCGGCAGATACTGCTCGCGCATGGCCTGATTTTTTTCAAATCCACCCGCGGCCAGCACTACACCCTTGCGCGCCTGTACCCGCATCTTCTGGCCATTTTTAGTGATGATGGCGCCGATGACCTTGCCGTCCTCGTCGATCAGCGACTCCATGGCCGTTTCAGTCCACAGCGGAATATCGCGCTCTTTCAGCGAGTACCACAGCCGGGCGACACCGGCCGCGCCGGTACAGATCTTACGGCTGCGCCCCTGACCCTTGAGAAGCCAGGGAAGATCCAGAAAATAGCTGGCAAGCAGCTTCATGGTCAGCTTGATCCAGCCCGGCCCCTGCACGGTCAGTAGGGCCGCTTCCACCTGAGTGAAATAGATGCGATTGAACAGACGCATCATATGGTGGGTGGGACGCAGCTTTTTCACATCCCCACCCAGCAGTGAGGAATCAAAGCGCGCCGGCTCCATACTGCGGTGACCGGTGCGAGAGCCTTCCACATTGGTGTAATAATCTGGGTAGTGCTCCAGCGACTCGTAGCGCATATGGGTGCGCTCGTGCATGAAGTCGACCATTTTCGGGCCGTTGTTCAGGTAGGCATCGACCATCTCTTCGGGCACATCACCCTCGGGGGTGGTGTTGAGCAGGTATTTTTTGGCGTCTTCGAAGGAATCCTGGGCACCGGCTTCTTTGGCGTATCGGTTGCAGGGAATCCACACCCCACCGCCGGAACTGGCGCTGGTACCGCCGACCAGATCTGACTTTTCGATCACCAGAACATCGCGGGTACCCATTTCATAGCAGCTCAATGCGGCCGTCAGCGCGCCATTGCCGCTGCCGACAACCAGTACGTCGACGCTGTGATCCCAGTTCTGTTCCGTAGTCATGCGTTTACCTTTTTGTATGTATGTCGGCTTTTATGCAGCACTTACTGTGCAGGTTCAGCTTCCGACAGGAAGGCCATTACCTTTTGCTGAAAAACCTGCGGGGCCTCACGGTGCACAAAATGCCCCACACCGGGCAAGCTCACCAGCTCAAAGGAGCCGCTGCAGGCCTGTGCCGTATCGACAAAAACCTCCGGGCCAATGCTGCCATCGGCTTCGCCCACAAACCAAAGCGCGGGCACAGAGGTGGTTTTTGACAGAGCATCATATACGTCACGGCTGGCACCCCGAATCATCCGTCTGTAGTAGCCGAGGGCCGCACGAAGTCCGCCCGGCGCCGCCAGCGCCGCTTTCACCGGGTCCAGCCTGAACTCGGCCTCATCCCAGTTCGGCGACCAGCTTCGATACAGGCGGTCAATAAAGGCGTAATCCCCCCGCTTGACCAGACGCTCGGGCAACCAGGGCAACTGGAACAGCCACACGTACCAGGATCGACGCAGCTGCGCGAAGGATTGCCGGGTAGCCCCCATGTGCGGCACCGCAATCACCACCAGCTTGCGCACCTTCTCCGGCGCCAGATTGGCCGCTGTATAGGCAGCGAAGCCGCCCCAGTCGTGACCGATCAATACCGCGTCTTTCTCACCAAGGGCATCAATCAAGGCCAAGGCATCCCCGGCGAGAGTGGTTATCGCATAGTCACCGTCTGCGGGCACGCCGCTGGGGTGGTAACCGCGCATAAAAGGCGCCACGGCCCGGTAACCCGCCTGTGCCAGCACCGGCAGCAACTCATCAAAACTGTGGGCGGTGTCGGGAAAGCCGTGCAGGCACAGCACCAGGGGGCCCGTGCCGGCCTCCCGGTAGCTGAATTGCAGGCCGCCCAGACTGACTGATCCGGTCGAAATTTCTGTTTGAGACATGCTTATTCGCTTTTCTGAATGTTTTTGACCTTGCGGGCCCGCTGTTTTTTGGGCGGAGCGACCTTTTTGCCCTTGTCGCTACGCTGGGCAGCGGTTTTTTTCCGGGGCCGCGATTTATCGCGCTGAATCAGCCAATCAGCCGCCTCAGACCACACCGCCTCCTGGGCGCGACTGCCGAGTATCACCCCCATATGACCACCGGGCACCACGTAAAAAGCTTTATCGTTGCTGGTGACAATATCCATAATGCGTTCGGCAATTGACGGCGGCACCAGCGAGTCGGTTTCGCCGGCAAATACCAGCATGGAGCACTGGATGCGATTGAGCCGCGCCAGCTTGTCGCCGATATCAATTTCACCGCTGGCCAATTTGTTATCCACCGCCACTTTGACCGCCATGTCCTGCACTACCCCGCCCGGATAGAGCAGCATATTGTTCAAATAGTCGGAGGTGGTGGAATAGGACTCGACAAATTCACGGTCCCACAGGCGGGTGACCAGATCCCAATAGGTGGTCACACTGCTGAGCGGGTCGGTCAGCTTGAAGGCCAGCGTCGTCAGCCAGGGCGGCGCCGACAGGGCAGAGGGATCGAGCAGGTGCAGGCGAAAATCGGTGTAGCGGCGAATCAGTTGCGCGGGCACATTTAAAGCCTGCGCCACACCGGTAGCCAGTCCGCCGCCGCGCAGATCAATGGGGCTGGCAACGGTGATCAGGTTTTTGACCTTTGGGTCTTCGGTGATGCCCATATACAGCAGGCTGATCAGACCACCCATGCACCAGCCCATCAGCGAGACCTCTTCACTGCCGGAATGGCGCCGCACTTCGGCCAGAGCCTGACTCATCATCACGTCCGCATAGTCCTGCATACCCAGATGCGCGTGCTGCTTCTTCGGCTTGCCCCAATCAATGAGATAGGTTTTGAAACCACGGGCGGCCATATATTTGACCAGACTGCGCTGAGGCAGAAGATCAAAGGTTTCGGTGGTCACGCCCAGCGGCGGCACCAGTACCAGCGGGCGCCGGTGCTGCTCTCGCTCGATGGGCAGGCTGTCACCGTTGTTGAGCTCGATTTCATCCTCGCCCGGCAGCTCGTAGTAACGCACCGCCATCGGGTCGCCGTCATAGACCAGCTCAAACCAGGTATGCCCGGACTTTACCAGGTTGTTGCGCCGAAACATCCAGTCAAAACCATTCCCGGCGGCCTGAGCCAGACGCTGATTGGCGGCCAGCCCCTGATCGAGCAAACGTTTTGCCAGCGGGTTCACGACGCCTCCTTACTGCTGCTTTCCAACTGAGATTCCAGCGATTCCAGTGCCTGCCCCATATACACCGCAATGCGCTGCAGATGGGGCAGCGTATCGCGGGCACCGGTGAGGCCGATATTCACGCCCTTGCCGCAGGGCACACAACTGATTGCCAGCGCCGAGCCGGGCATCAACAGCGACAGATTGTGCAGTGACTCCAGCCTCGCACCGCCCAGATAACGCTCGCTACCGGGGCCCGGCAAATTAACGAAACTCAAGTTGAACATGGCCGGCATCCAGGGTTGGGCGCCGCTGACTTGGCCGGCAATAAAGGGCGCGCTGGCGGCAAGACTGTAGGCCATTCGCAACTCCGGCGCGACCGCCTCCAAATGCTTCATCGCCGCTGCATAGGAGCGCTGCACCGCCTCAAAACGGGCCAGCGGATTGGCCTCGTCACTGCCAATAGCCACAAAAGCCAGGCTGAAATCCGCGAGATGCATCCGGCTCTGTGGCACCGCCGCAATCAAGGGCTCTTCGGGCAGGGCGTTGTATTCCTTCAGAAAACGACGCAGGGCACTGCCACAGAGGTAGAGCAGAATCACCGTGGTATCGGCTTCACCCAACGCCTCACCAACAGCTTTTAAGCGACTCGCCGTATAGTGCTGGGTGGCAAAACGACGCTGGCGATTGACTGGCCCGTTCAAGGCGGTACGGGGGGCCTTATAGGGCACCGCCAGTTCGCTCTGGCGACGCAGGCCTGCCCCGACCAGGCGGCTGACGGCCCGGCCGAGATTGCCGGCAGCTGTCAGGGTGCGGGGCCAGGCCTGTCCGGTTTTTGGGCTTAAATCGCTGTCGATGGCACAGCACCAGGGCGCGGTGATTTTGTCATCTGAAGCCTTAGTCGCCAGAAAGGCATAGAGCACTTCGGCGCCACCGGCCACATCCACCAATGCACGGTGCACCTTGAAATACAGGGCAAACCGACCCTCTTCCAGGCCTTCAATCACATAGCACTCCCAAGGCGGGCGGCGCGGATCGAGCAATTGACTGTGCAGGCGCGACACCAGCACACCCAATTCGCGCTCGCCGCCCGGCGCTGGCAAGCCCAGCTGGCGAAAGTGATGGTCGAGATCCACCTGCTGACATTCCTGCCACTGAGGTTTAAGGCCAGAGCGCCCTTTCAGGCGCCAATGCCACGGGGCAATCAGGTTAGTCTGCTGACGAAAAGCTGCCGCCAGCTCCGCCACATAATGCCGGTCTTTGCCCTCAGGCAGTACAAACCGAAAAAGCATACCGATATGCATCGGCGTGTCGTCTGTCTCCAGCGACAGCAGAGTGTTTACGATTGCAGATACGCCGCCCTGACTCATGGTTCCATCCCGAAACTGCGGTCAATAAAATTGTGCATATCCTGCAGGTAATGCCCCTGCTCCAGATGCAGCAGATGATTCCCCGGAAACCAGTGAATCCGGCTGCCTTGCCAGTGCTCGTGGAGTAGTCGCACAAAACGCGGCGAGGTAAAGCGGTCACCGGCGCCGCTGATGATAAACAGTCGGTCGTTGGCAATGCGCGGCTGATAGGTGAGCGGACTGTGCAGGGCCATACAATGACGCAATTCCGCCATGGTCAAATCACTCATCGCAAACATCAGCTTGGAAACCGGCGCTACCGGCTGCCATTGCAGCGCCATATCCACCGGCGCCACCACCGGCGAGTTGGGGATGGCAAAGGATAGGCGATCGTCGACACAGGCAAGCAAGGCCGACAGGTAGCCACCCAGTGAAACCCCAGACACACCCACTTGCGGCGCGCCTCGATCAAACAGGTAGTTCAACCACACCCGCGCGTCTGAGATGGACTGCAGCATGGCTTCGTTGGTGCCCGCCAGCCCATTGGTGTAAAAGCCAATTCCACTGATCGGGTGCGAGGACTCCGCGCGCTGACCGTGGTGCGGCAGCGTCATCATCAACACGTCGTAGCCCTGGTCGTAGATCTCGGCCAGTGAAAACCAGGCGCTGTTGATACGGTAGTTGTCGAGCGACTGACCGTGTATATAGAGCAGCGTTGCGCGCGGTTTGTCGTGATAGAAATGCAGGGCCCGCGCCGTTCGATTGCGCTCATTGGCCAGATAGTCATCAGTCAGCGCGGGATTAAGCGGAGTAAACGGCGAGCTGAAACTGAGGTAACGACAGTTGACGCCTTTCGGCGCAAAGCGGCGGTGCAGGGAAAGCGGAGACGGCGCCTCCTCAACCACCGACACCGGAGGGGGCGCTATAAAGGTTTCATCGAGATTGGCGTCATCGGCAAAGCGGGCGTAAAAACGCAGCTTTTCTGCTTCTCGCTCCAGTTTACCCCGGCCCAGCAGCATCGGCGCCAGCGCGGAGCAGACCATTGCCCCCAGGCCGGTGCGCGCTACCCGATCCAACGCCGCCGTTGCGGCAATACTCATCAGGCGCTGGCCGTTGATTTCCGTTTGATCTGACTGCCGGTCTGCCTCAGCCTGCAGCTGATCCCACCAGTTCTGCATTTCCTTGACTGCCACTGCCTACCTCGCGCTAGCTTATGTGTTATTTGAACACACTCTAGCACGACTACGACCGTCTTTGAGCCCTGGCTTATGAACGCTCCGCCTGGCTGTCACCGGACAGTCGAGGGGCGAGGAGGTGGTCCGCAAAAAACTGTCCGCGCAGGGCAGAAACCAGCGCGTACACACCCATGAGTTTTCGCATCACATACAGAAACTCTTTTGGCGGCAGTGCAAAGTATTTGCTGATAGAAGCGGCCAGCGCCCGTTTGGCAATACGCTTTGGCAGCTGACTCTGATACCAGTCGTAGCGACCGTCGCTCAAAGCGCTATCGGGAATATCGGCAGACTTGGGCCTGAGGGGCTCAAGGATATCCATGCCGATCTCGGCAAAATTCTCTAACACCTCCTCGGGGTAGTGCGACTTCATAAAGCCCAGCTTGATTGAGGCATCGAGAAAATCCGCTTTATCGCTGAAGTAAGCGGCCCGAATCATGCGTTGAAAATCGGCTGAAAACTCATCAGGCAAAGGGCGAATGGCGCCAAAGTCGAGCAGCACCAGGCGCGCCCGATCACCGGCCACCCGCACCCGGTAATTACCAAAATTCGGGTCGGTCTGCATCCGTTGCCAGTCATACAGTTCGGTCAGAAACAGATCGAGAATGCCCTCTCCCAACTCATTGCGGGTGGCCTGTGGCAGGGCCGCAACCTCCGGATGATTGATTGACACCCCCTCTTCCCAGGACATGCACAGCACGCGCTGGGTACAAAACGCCGGGTAAACCTGGGGCACAACAAAGCGCGCATCGTCCTGCAAATGGTCGCGGGCAAACTCAAGCTCAGCCCTCTCGTTTGTGTAATCCACTTCGCGATGCAACAAATTGCGGATATCGCTGAACCAGTCATCCACACTTCGGGTGGATTCCAGAATACGCGACACCTTGAACAGGCGAATCAGATCGTTGAAATCCGCATCGATGGTTTTATCGACACCGGGGTACTGAATTTTCAGGCAAACCGATTCACCGGTGCTGGCGATACGCGCACGATGCACCTGGCCCAGCGATGCCGCGGCCACGGCGGCAGGTTCAATCTCAAGCTCGGCCAGCCGCTCGTCGCCCAATTCCTTCTGCAACTGTTTGTGAATGGCGGACCAGTGCATGGGCGGCGTATTGTCTTCCAGTCGATGCAGAGCAGTGACTACCTCCGGCGGCATCAGGTAGTCGCCGTAGGTCGCCATGATCTGACCGATCTTGACGATACTGCCCTTGAGCTTGCCCAGCTCGTGAACAAAGGCGTCTATGTTCGCCTGCCGATCTTCCTGCTGACGCTTATCACTACCGCCCAGGCGAGAGCGCAGTGCGCTGCCCATCGCGCGGCGCCCGTACTGCATACTCGCGCGCGACAACTGCCAACGCCTCGCCAGGGTGCCGGTTTTCAGGCGTTTAAGAGGTTTTTCTGATCCTGCAGCGGCTTTTGAATCGGCGCTCGATTCAATATCTTTAGGTGTCTGACTCATACTAACAAGGCTACGGGAAATGAGCGGCGATTGTAATCAATCGTCTTGCAAATTGTTACACTCGCAGCTTTACGCTTGCTGCTTGACGGCCGCACGTTGGATCGCATCGAAGGCTGCCCTCCTGGTGGACAACATACCTTCGCTTACATACCCTAGCGCTCAGTTAATGAGCGAGTTGCTCACAACATTGCCATCACGAACTATAGCCGAGCGCAATTCCGGCCAGCGCCTCGCGATCAATCAGGGTAATCCGTCGGTTAAAGACCCGCAGAATCCCAGCCCCAGACAGGTGGGTGAGGTTTCGGCTCAGAGACTCGGCGGATACGCCAATAAAATTGCTGATATCTGTCCTGCCCATGGGCAGCACAATATCGGTTGACGCCAGATTGAGGCGGCCGTACTGCTCGGTAACATAAAGTAGAAACGTTGCCACCCGCTGCAATACGGTGCCACACCGGATAACCATAAAGAGCGACATGCTCTCATCGAACTGGGCGCTCATTGCGTTAATGAAGCTTACTTCGACTTGTGGAAACCGTCGAAATTGTTCCAGCAATTTAAGATAGTTGAGATTACAGACTACTGCCCGCTCAAGAGCAATTAGGCTGTGGGTATGATATCCAGTGGAAATCGAATCAATACCGACAACATTCGTGGGGAAGTGAAAGCCCATAATAACGGACGTCGTGCCAACCGAGACAGCCTTGAATGTCCCCGACTTGATAATATGCAACTGAGAAAAGGTGTCGCCCATTTCAAATAGTGGCTGGCCCCGCTCAATAATCTGACTGGATTCAACAACGTCTTCAAATACCGACAACAGGTCGCTGCCAACCAGCGAACGTGGCAGGCAACTCTGCACATGGGCACAGGAAGAACAATCCGTTTTTCTGCTTTCCAACGGGGGCTTAACTTCAACATTAAATCTTAATCCGCTAGTAGTCTGCATTTTCCATGTCGCTTACAGCGACCCTCCTGTTTGGTATAGCTCAGATGACCGACCTGATCGCTCAACGTGCGTCGCTGAAAGTTCATACAGCTGCAAAACATTCCAACTGCTCATTGCGCTCAGGCACTGCACCAGCTTGTCAAAAACGAAACTTTAGACGCGCATAAAAGTTCACTTCTGCCGCCTCAAGATCGACCTCGGGAATATCTCCATCGCCGATTGGCCTTGCCGCGATCAGTTCGAGATTAGACGCCTTACCAATACGCGCGGTGATTCTCACACCCGCATCTGAAATAGATCGGGGCTTCCCGGCGTCGCCACCCGCGTCCTCGTACCGCACGCTGCCATGCTCGATAAAGACTGATGGAGTGATATCAAACAATGAGTCCGGCCGGCCATTACCACCCAGAGACAGAATCGCGTGGTAGCCCGTATCGCCCACCAACACACCGGGGAGATACGCACTCATTCGCTCCATGCCTCCGAGCACAAAATGCTCCAACTGCGGCACTTGTTGATCGTTAGACATTTGCCCATCAGTCTTTAAATCGAGACCTATCCAGGGCGCCAAGTTGAATTTAAAACGTAGAGATACGGCGGTCTGAAAGAATTTCGGAGTTCGCTTTTGCGGTGATACCGCTTGTTGCTCCGGCGACAGCTGACTATTGTTTTGCTGAAAGCTGCCACTAGCTTCATCGCCAAAGCCTCCTGTTAGCCCCAGCGCCACATGACCTTCCCTTCCAGATCCGCCGTACATATACTTCAGGTTGAGAGCAGCTTTGTTGTAGCGCTCCTCGACAATGGCCTCCCCTCTCACAACGTCCTCTACGCGGTCGGAAACTGCACTGAGCTTCTCACTGAGAATCCAACGCCGATCCGGGCCGCTCGCCAATACGTGCTCACCGCTAAGCGACAGCACCGTCGTATCAGCATCGAGCCCCGCTGTCTCCTGTTCAGTGTCACCCACGGCACACGCTGGCGTGTCCGGGAGAAGCACACAGAGCTCACCGGGCAGCGCAGACGTAAAAATCTCTTGCATCAGGCTGCTTTCATATTCAGTGCGGATCACTTCAAGTCCATAAAGGCCTGAACCAATTGGCCTGTTCCAGCCAGCCACGACACCGTGATAGCTTGTGTCCACTTCTTCATAGGCTTTATCGGATAAGGCCTGAATATAATCCAGCGTGAATTCATCGCTCCATTTAGACCAGTAGCGCCAACCCAGCCCCGCAAATTCCCGACCTGCAAAGCGATTGCCCTGATTGCCCAGGTCCACCGTAAACTGGTGCGCGTCCCGCTCAATATTGTGTCGCTCAAAATTCAGGATGGTTTCAGTAGCGTCCGGGGTGGTGGTATAGGTGACCCGGTAGCTTACGCCGCGCCGGCGCGCCGCGAGATCGGCCATGACCCACGCCTGGTCAAACTCCGATAGCGTCAGGTCTTGATCACCAATCAGTTTTTTAAAATGTTTACTTACCTGCTCGTGACCTTTAATACCGCCCAGCGTTGTTTGTACGGCGTAAACATGGACCTCACCGCGGTGTTTCGTGTAGAGCACCTGCACCAGAAGATTGCCCTTCAGTCGATAAACCTTGGCTAGATTGACTATAAACTGGCTCGGCGAGCTTGCAGCTTCTGCCAGTCGCACGACCTCTTCACGTGAAAGATGCGGCAACTCCGCCACTACAACCGGCTGATTGCCGATACGTATCCGAAAGAATAGCGGTGACGCTGCACTGATTAACTTTTCTGCCATGACTGGCGTCAATAAGACCGGAGGCATTTCCGGTGGCATATCAATAGCCATAACTCCCCCTACTGCTGCTCTTTGGCAGCAAGAGCGCCTGATATCCGACGCTTTGAAATTAGTGGTTAAAAAAGCCCAGGCAACGCAGTCGCTACCTGGGCTAAGGACCTATCCGTTTACCGCCCTACTGCTGCACGTCGGCGTTTGCAGACGAGGCCAAATCGGCGCTCGATTGCGAAGCCGCTGAGACGCTTTCAGCAGAGGAGGT
>NZ_JBFJUX010000013.1:0-105587 GCF_041624475.1 Litorivivens sp. | reverse complement strand
TTCGGGTGCCCGGTGCTGTCGCAATCTGAGACATCCTTTCTCGAGTTCAATCAGAGTCAGCTTGTGCGTCAACTGCCGACTGCCGACCGACTGGCGCTGGAATTTTATGAGGCGCAGTGTGCGCGACAGGTTGCAGAGCTGGACAAGCCCTTCCGCTACGGCGCTGTGGTTCGTGACCGTCTGCTCGTGCAAACGCCGGTGCCGGATCTGCCAACGTTGGCGGCGAGGCTGGGCATAGAAGAACGAACCCTCCAGCGTTTTTTGAAGCGTGAAGGAGTTACCTTTAGCGAGCTGCTTAAGGAGGTGCGTTTTCGTCGAGCGAAAGATCGGCTTGCCTATTCCCGTGACAGCGTCGAAAGCATTGCCTTAGAGCTAGGTTTTAACGACGCGGTCGCCTTTTCGCATGCCTTTAAACGCTGGTCCGGCGAATCACCACAGCAGTGGCGGCGGACTCACGACTCCGCCAGCGAGTAGCTTTCCTGAGGAGAAGAGCTTGAATTAATGACTGTGGGCGCGGCTTTCTCGAAATCTTCTATCGCGGCGGTATCCATCATGCGCGTCCACGCCTTCCAGCTATCTGGCCAGGTAAGCGGATCACCGTCGGCATCAAGATACCAGCTCTGGCAACCACTGGCCCAAACGGTGGTGCGCAATTTATCCTTCAGATTGCTGTACCAGTTGTAAAATGCTGACTTTTTCACCTCTATTGTCGGCAGGTTGCCTTTTTGCCATTCCTTTATCAGGCTAATAGCGAAGTCGGCTTGCCGTTCACTAATGGCAATGACCGAATAGTTGCCAACCGGACTGTTTGGTCCCAGTGTCAGAAAGAAGTTGGGAAAACCCGGAATGCACATGGAACGGTAGGCGATCATTTTATCGCGCCAGGCTTCCTCGATAGTGAGACCATCGCGCCCTGTGAGTTCAATGGGGCGCATGTACGCAGTGGAATCGAAGCCTGTAGCCATCACGATGATATCCAGATCATGGTGGGTACCATCGGCGGTAACGATGCCTGTCATTGAGATGTGGTCTATCTTGTCTGTTACCAAGTGAGCATTGGGTTGTTGCATGGCATCGTAGAATGCGCCATTCAAGACAACCCGTTTACAACCGAAGGTGTAATCGGGCGTCAATTTCTTTCGCAATTCAGAGTCTTTGACCTTTTTATTCAGGTTGCGTACTGCGTTCCAGGCAAAAATTTTGTGTAGGGTTTTATAGAACCATGAGGTGCTGGTGAGCGCGGTAGTGCCCTGTTCAAAAATATACAGCGACAGGTTTTTTACGCGCTCGATTCGAGAATGGTCCTGTTGAAAACGCTGTTTTTGCTTTTCACTGTAGGGTTTGTTTTCAGTGTGTACGATCCATTGGGCGGTTCGTTGGAAGACGCTCACGTCGGTGCCTTCCATGTTAATCAGCTCGGGGATCATTTGCGTAGCGCTGGAGCCGGTGCCGATTACGCCGATTTTCTTGCCCTTTAGATCCACTGAGTGATCCCAGCGGGCTGAGTGCATCTTTGCTCCCGCAAAGTCTTCAAGGCCGGGAAGATCCGGGTAGCGTGGCTGGTGGAGGAATCCGGTCGCGGAAAAAACAAAATCAGCGCTAAAGTTTTTGCCGCTCTCGGTAGTAACCAGCCACTTTTCCTGCTGGTAATTACAGCGTGTGACTTTTTCGTTGAAGTGGGTCAGGTTGCCCAGATCATACTGATCGAAAACAGATTGAAAGTAGGCGCGGATCTCTCGGCCCGGCGCAAAAAAACTGCTCCAGTGCGGGTTGGGTGCGAAACTGTAAGTGTAGGCGTGTGAGGGGACGTCGCAGGCGACCCCAGGATAGGTATTCTCTCGCCAGGTGCCGCCAACAGAATCGGCTTTTTCAAGCAGCGTAATATGGGTGATGCCGGAAAGCTTGAGTTTGATAGCAAGCGCGATGCCGGTCATGCCGGCTCCGATAATTACAACGGAAGGATTCTGTCTGTCTGTGCCCATGTCCTGCGTCTGTTCCATATTGTCTCTATCCCATTAGCTTACCGAATGTGAGCCTCAGCGGAATGTCGTCAAATACGCGGAATCTGATATTTTGCGACACTTACACGAAAATGGTTGTGTTGATGAAGTTAACCTGATTTCGCATTTTTTCAACGATGGGGTAGTTGTCTTCAAGGCTCCAGGACAGCAGCGTCGATATGCACAGCCCGATGATAATGTCGGTAAGCATATCGTTGGGGAAATCGAGCTTGAGTTGATCCTGTTCTCGGGCCTCGGCAATGATCTGGCTGATAAGGCTGGTGAACTGGGCTCGCTGTTCTCGCTGCAGATCGCTCTCTGCAGCGCCGCTAATCAGGTAGAGGTTGAGCAGCTCCTTATAGTGATCTTTTACGCCTTCCAGTTCTTTAGCAATACTTTTCAGGCAGAAAGCCACGCGCTTTTTGGGGTCTTTGATGCGCGCTATTTCATCTGAGAAGGATTGATAGGCGCGGTGACTAAAGGTGCTGGCCACATGCCGCAACAGGTGGTCTTTGGTCGGGAAATGGTTAAAGAAGGTTTTATGTGCGATATCCGCTTCTTTGATAATAGAGGCAATGCTCGTGTCGGCAACGCCGTTTTGCTCAAACAGTCGTACAGCCGCATCTGTGATTTTCCTTCTGAATTCAAGTTTGCGACGTTCGATCCGGTTGACGGGTTGGGCGGCGGACATGGGTTACCTCAGTTGACCACGGTGGGGTTCTAGTCGACGTGGCGTAAAATAAGACGATTGCAAATTAGATATACCGTAGTATATTTAGAAATAATAATATAATAAATGATAGAAATCATGCCCGTATACGATACATGCTCAACGGCAGTCGCGGGGATCGCTGTAACGCGGCCAGCCTGGCCGCGGCTTAGCTCAAATATTCCATTGGTCCAAATCATTTTTCTTTACCTCTGCTTTAGGACGGTCGACTCATGTAAATGGCTCGTCGGGCCGGGATGGTTACAGTGAAGGGATATACCATGAAGAAACCTTATAGTGTGTTCGCGTTGGCGGCCTGCATTGCGATGGCTTCTCCCGCAATAGCTCAGGGTGTTGATGATCCCGACCGTCAGGTTCGTTCCAATATCCTGGAAGAGGTTTATGTCACGGCCCGTAAGCGAACAGAAAAGTTGCAGGAAACACCGGTGGCTGTCAGTGCGCTGGATGCCGATGCACTGGCAGAAGCCGGTATCACAGCCATAACGGATCTTCAGCAATCCGTGCCAGGATTACAGTTTGGCGAAAGTGGTTCGAAAACACCGGCGATTTTTATACGAGGTATTGGTCAGCGCGAGGCCGCTGCCGTGCTTGACCCTGGGGTGGGGGTATATCTGAACGGGATCTTTATCGCGCGACAGGACGCTCAGTTATTGGACACGGTGGATACCCAGAGTATCCAGGTGTTGCGCGGTCCACAGGGAACCCTGTTTGGGAAGAATAATACGGGTGGTGCCATTCTTGTCTCCACTCGCGAGCCAGACCTCGAATCTCTGGAGGGAGCGTTATTGTTGCGCCCTGGTAATTTTGGTCGTCTTGATGCGAAGTTCAGTGGCAATATCCCGCTGGTAGAAGGCAAGCTGGGTTTTCGTTTTGCGCTTAATAGCAAGCGCACTGATGGATATTTTGACAACCGCTTTGACGGCGGTACTTTCGGTGATGAGGATCGGCTTGCTGCGACCGGACGGCTGCTTTGGGATCTTAGCGACACTTTCACAGTTGACCTGTTCGGCTATTGGAGTCGTCAGGATGAGTTGAGTACCGGTATTAGCTGTATTCTACAGAACCCGGAGTCGAATATTGCCCAGCTCCGTTATCCCAATCGTCCGGACTTTGCTGATGCCTGCGCGGCCAGTGAGGCGGCGGTGGCGGACCGGGAATTGGTCGTAAACCGTGCCGACAGCCGTATTGCAATGGACACCAGTATCGTTGCGCTGACCTTGAACTGGGCGCTGTCGGACGACTATGAATTAAAAAGTATTTCCGGCCTGAGCTTTCAGAACAATATCATCAGAAACGATGATCAGGATGGTACGCAGATCAGTGCGGTTAATAACGGTTCGATCGCATTGAATAGCACCCTTGAAGCCGACGGTGAGCCGGTTCCCGATGAAGAGCGAATGCAGTTCAGTCAGGAGTTCCAGCTTAACGGTGCAGCATTTGAGGATCGCCTGCAATTTACGCTAGGGGCATTTGCCTCGCTTGAGACGATCGACAATAACCCCTTTGCGCAATTGATTGGACCAAAAGGGCTGGGTGGCATTCGCCCGTCTACCGCTTGCGCTGCAGGATCTCCGGAGCTCGCTGTCTTCTGCTTAGGCGCTGATGAAGGCGTGGTCTTTCCCCTGGCGACATTTCTTGCGACCCGAAGCAACCTTGAAAACAAGAGCTGGGCGCTGTTTGCTCAGGGCAGCTTTGACCTGACCGAGTATCTCTCGCTGACGGTAGGGGGGCGATACACGTTCGAAGAGCGTGAGCGGGACCTAACCATTTTTGAAGTTGATCATCAGGAGTATGGGCAGCGGTTGAGTGCATTTGGCTTTCCTACCAGTTATATCGATCAAGCTGGGTTTTACTCGCCGGTTCCTGTGCCGATTTTTGATCAGATCGGGCAAAACATCCCTGACCTGCCTGTTATCGTGCGGGATTCGCGGGACGTGAAGCAGGCAGACTGGACTGACTTCTCGCCATCAGTGACCTTGTCGATGGTCGCACCGGGAGAGTGGTTGGAATCTATGAACCTGGATAGTTTCATGGTGTACGCAACTTATAGTGAGGGTTTCAAAGCCGGCGGTTTTGAGCCCCGCGGCCCGGAGTTGGTGCCGTTCGAGCCCGAGCAGGTCAACAACTATGAGGTGGGGGTGAAATTAGATGGGCTGGAATCGCGTCTGCGATTTAACGCCGCACTCTACCGCCTTGACTACGAGGAAATTCAAGTGCGGGTTGCCGAGCAGGGCGAGCGTATCAGCGATATCTACCTGTTTCTCTCCAATGCCGGTCTTGCGACCGTGCAGGGCTTGGAAATGGAATCGACACTGGTACTGGGTAACTGGTTCTTGCAGGGCAGCTTCTCTTATACGGATGCCAGTTATGACGAGTTTATGGGGCAGATCGTAATTCCTGGTCAGGGCGCCGATACTGTAGATCGAAGTGAGGAAGATTTTGCGCTGGTGCCTGAAACTACCTACTCGCTGGCCATCATGTATCAGTGGATGACGCCGATTGGGTTGGTCATGCCACGACTGTCCTATTATCACCGGGACGAGTTGTTTACCGGTATCGACTTCAAGGCGGTGGAGTATGAAAGCTCCTATGTCGATGCGCTGGATATGTTTAACGCCCGCTTGAGCTGGATTCCCTCCGAAACCTTCAGGCTCACCGCCTATGTGGACAATATTGCTGACAAGGAATATTTCAAAAGCGGATTTGCAGTGAGCGCAGCCTTGGGTGCCGCGACGCTGGTTCAGGCTAACCCCCGTACCTTCGGACTAGAGCTTGCCGTAGAATTTTAGCCCCCGTTGGGCCTATTGCTTGGGCGGTGTTACCTTGAAAAGGCCGCTGCCCCGCGCTTTGATCCCCGAGTCTGACAGGATCAGACCATTGGCAAAGCCGGTGTTTCGCGTGGCTTTGAGGCAATCCGCCTCTACCCAGACCCATTCCCCCTCCCGTGCAGCCGAAACATAATCAATGCTGATGTTCATGGTTGGTGTCTGATAATTTCCCGATTCGAAACCGACAACACAGGCGAAACCGATATCAAACAGGGCCATGTACACTGCACCATGGCAAATGCCCATACTGTTCAGGTGGTGTTTCTCTACCCGCAGTCCGACCTGTGGTGGTCTGCCGTGCGGCAGAGCGTCTTCGAAGCGCACGTAGACTGGCGCGAAGGCGTCGTTGAAACTGCCGTCCAGCGGCAACGGCGAAAAGCCTTCAGGCGGGGTAAATTCACTCATCACGGACTCCTGTTATTTGGCGCTATTGTGCAATGGCGTGGCTGTGGAGGCGCTTTACAGCTTGTTAATAATCCACAAATAGATGCCAGCGCTGGTCATGAAGTGCGACAAAGTGAAACTGTTCAGCTTTCGTTAACTTGAGACAAGTACAATGCGCCCAGAAAATTTCAAACGATAGCCATTGGAGGAAGTATGCGTTTGTATAAAGGGGTCGCGGTTGCCGGTTTGTCCATGCTGATGGGCTTGAGTGCCCAGACGTGGGCGCGGGATACCTGGTATATCGGTGCTACCTCCTACGAGAGCACCATTAACAACAACACCATTCACGACCGTGAACGGGTGCAGAACTGTG
This sequence comes from Litorivivens sp., assembly GCF_041624475.1. Taxonomy (GTDB): domain Bacteria; phylum Pseudomonadota; class Gammaproteobacteria; order Pseudomonadales; family Spongiibacteraceae; genus Litorivivens. The sequence continues at coordinate 99,272 of NZ_JBFJUX010000013.1, read as the reverse complement.
CTCCTGTCGTCGGGTGTAGCAGCTCGATTGAACGTCGCGATTATCGTGGACGCTTTGATACGGACCGACATCCGGCTATCAACGTGGGCTTCGTCAACCGCGATGGCTGGCGCACCGAGTTTGAATACCGCGAAGGCGACTTCGGTATCAAATCCCCTGAGTCCAAGGAAGATTTTATCGAGTCACGTCGTGTGATGGCGAGCTTCTGGCGCGATTTTGAGTTTTCGGATTCGGCCTTCGGTTACTACGTGGGCATGGGCCTCGGTGTGGGGCAGCTGCGCCAGGGACCGGCCGATGACGAGTTCCTCATGGCGCAGGCGGGCACCGGTCTGACCTATGCAGTAACGCGGAACCTGACCTTGGATCTGGGCTATCGGGTTTATGCGGGCGAGCCGGATATCGTGCTGGAAGATGATAACCGCGCGTTGGACATGGATTACCGCGGCAACAGCTTCAACTTTGGTGTTCGCTACTACCTGTACTGATTTCAACACCATCCAGCTGTCTCCCTGAATCCGCTGGCGTTCTGCGCCAGCGGATTTTTTACGTCTGTACACCGATGGACTCAGCCGATATCCTCACCCGACACATGCTGCCGAGTAGGAGAAAATAATGCATAAAGGGTTCAGTGTGGTTGCTCTGGCTTTGCTGGTCAGTGCCTGTTCAAAAGAGGTGCCTGCGCCTGCAGCGGTACACCCCAATATCGTTGATGCCGAGCAGCATCCTGAGCAGTGGTTGAGTCATGGGCGCACCTATTCCGAGCAGCGTTTTTCTCCGCTGAAGCAAATTACCCGTGACAATGTTGATGAACTCGGGCTCGCCTGGAGCTTTGATCTGGGCACCAGTCGCGGAATCGAAACCACGCCGCTGGTCGTTAACGGTGTGATGTACGCTACGGCGACCTGGAATGTGGTGTATGCAATTGATGCGCGCACGGGGCAACCGCTCTGGCGTTTTGACCCGAAAGTGGATCGCAGCAAAGCTGCCGATTTGTGCTGTGACGTGGTGAACCGCGGCGTGGCCTATTGGCAGGGCAAGATTTATACCGGCACCATCGACGGCCGCCTGATTGCGCTGGATGCCAAGAGTGGTGAAAAGCTCTGGGACGTGGTGACAGTCGATCAGAGCAAACCCTACACCATCACCGGGGCGCCGCGGGTGGTGAAGGGCAAGGTGCTGATTGGCAACGGCGGTGCCGAGTTTGGTGTTCGCGGTTACATTTCCGCCTATGACGCCGACAGCGGCGAGCAGGTCTGGCGCTTTTACACGGTGCCGGGCAATCCGCACGAAGGTCATGAGTCTGAGATCATGGCCGAGGCCGCCAAAACCTGGACCGGACGCTGGTGGCAGTACGGCGGTGGCGGCACGGTTTGGGATTCGATGGCCTATGACCCGAAGCTAGACCTTCTCTATTTTGGTGTGGGCAACGGCTCGCCCTGGAATCAGGCCATTCGCAGCCCGGAAGGCGGCGACAACCTGTTTTTGTCCTCAATCGTTGCGGTTAAACCTGATACCGGGGAATACGTCTGGCACTACCAGACCACTCCGGGGGAAACCTGGGACTACACCGCCACCCAACATCTGGTATTGGCCGAGCTGACCATCGAGGGCGCCAAGCGCAAGGTGATCATGCAGGCGCCCAAAAACGGCTTTTTCTATGTGATAGACCGGGAAACCGGTGAGCTGATTTCCGCCAATAATTATGTGCCGGTGAACTGGGCCACCCATATCGATCCGGTAACGGGGCGTCCGGTCGAGGTTCCGGAAGCCCGCTGGGGCAAGCGCGCCCCCTATCTGCAGCTGCCGGGGCCGCTCGGGGCCCATAACTGGCACCCGACCGCGTTCAGCCCTCAGACCGGCTTGGTTTATATTCCGGTGCTGGAAACACCCTATGTCTATGGTGATGACGAAAACTTCCAGCAAAGTGATGTGGGCTGGAACGTGGGCGCCAATCCCGGTCTCGGTTCGCTACCTACGGACAAGGCCCAATATCTGGCCCTGCGCGCAGCCGTAAAAGGACGCTTGCTGGCCTGGAATCCGGTAACGCAGAAACCGGCCTGGAAGGTGGAACACAACAGCCCCTGGAATGGGGGTGTGCTGGCGACAGCGGGTGGGCTGGTGTTTCAGGGCAACGCGGATGCAAAACTGGTGGCCTATGATGCGGCGACCGGTGAGCGGTTGTGGGATCATTTTGCCCAGACCGGTATTGTGGCCCCGCCGATCTCTTATGAGCTTGATGGCGAACAATATATCGCTGTTGCATCGGGTTGGGGCGGCGCCTTTGCCTTGATCTATGGCGGCCTATTCCCCGCTGAAAGCGCGCCCGGTGTCGGTCGACTGCTGGTTTTCAAACTGGGCGGTAAGGCCTCCTTGCCGGAGCTCGCATCTCGCGCCGCAACCAAGCCCTCGCTGCCTCCGCAGGAAGCGACCGCCGAGCTCATTGCTGAGGGGCAGGCGCTCTATAACGCTTCCTGCCTGGTGTGTCACGGCGATCATGCAGTTTCCAGTGGCCTGCTGCCGGACCTGCGCTGGTCACCACTGCTTGGACTCAAAGATGCCTGGAACAGTGTGGTGTTGGGCGGCGCCAGAGCCGGGCAGGGCATGCCGGTGTTTGCCTCAGACCTGGATGAAGCCGAGAGCGAAGCCATTCGCCAGTATGTGATTTCGGAGGCGCGGTTACCCTTTGAAGACAGATTCAAAGGCGAGTGAAGCATCTCCCTCATTTGGCGTAGCCCACAGCATGTCGCTATGTATTGCATAGAGGCAAGCCGGCGGCTGCGCTAGACTCGATGAAAAGATAAAAAGGGAGTGGCCTGTGGCGAACTTGTCAGTGGATCAGAAAAAAGCCTTTATTGATAAATACATCAGCTATCATGCCGAAGCGGATCGCCGTAACGAGTGGACCTTTTTTGTCGATGAAATTTACGCGCCGGAGTGTGTCTACACCTGTGAATACGCCGGCGTAATTCTGGTAGAGGCGCGCGGTACGGATCAGATCAAGGCGACCCATTACGGCCGCGATATGCAGCACGGCTGGGAAGACTGGACCTTTCCCTATAAAGGTTTTTACGTGGGGGAGGGCAACGAGATCATCACTCACTGGATGAATCGGGGGCCGGGCCTGCGTGAAGACGGTTCGTATCGGGAGACGCCGGGGATTTCCTTTCTCACGCTAAACGATAACTGCCAGATCGTCCGGCAGTTCGATATGTTTGATCTGGCCCATCAGATGAAGCTGTGTGACGAGTTGGAAGATGTCGGGCTGCTTTCGCCTGCTTTAAAAGAAAACTGGGTGATCCCGATGAAGCAAAAGCTGATCGCCCAGTTGCAGCGCAATATGAAGTAGAGGGCGCTCCCCTCACCCTAGCCCTCTCCCCAGGGAGAGGAAACCTGACGACTGGCTTCTGTGCGTTTCTCCCTCTCCCTTTGGGAGAGGGTCGGGGTGAGGGGGGGGAGCTCAGCTCATCTGGGACTGCAGGTAGTTCTGCAGGCCCACCTTCTCGATCAGGCCAAGCTGGGTTTCCAGCCAGTCAATGTGCTCTTCCTCCGACTCGAGAATGTCTTCCAGCAGTTCCCGGCTGACGTAGTCGCCAATTTCTTCACAGTAGGCAATGCCGTCTTTCAGATCCGGGACGGCTTTCAATTCCAGCTTCAGGTCGCACTTGAGCATTTCCTCGGTATTTTCACCGATCAGCAGTTTGCCGAGGTCCTGCAGGTTGGGCAGGCCTTTCAGAAACAGGATCCGCTCAATCAGTCTGTCGGCATGCTTCATTTCATCGATGGATTCGTGATACTCGTGCTCGCCGAGCTCCTTCAGGCCCCAGTCCTTGTACATCCGCGCATGCAGAAAGTACTGGTTGATTGCGACCAGCTCGTTACCGAGAACCTTGTTGAGTATTGCAATGACTTTCTTGTCGCCTTTCATGGCAGTCCCTCCATAAAGCGGGACTTTCAGGCTATCAGAATGGCGGAGGGTGTCAAGCTAAGTTGTTGATTGTAAATGGATTTTTAATATAAAGGCGAATACGAGTGATTGCTGTTTACACGGCCGCGTAGAAGGGGGCCGCGTCGCTGGCCTGCAATTTGTACTCCTCGATGATTTCGCGGGCGAGCTCTTCACAGCTGCCACATTGACTGGCAACGCCCAGTGATTTGCTCACCTGGCGAAAATTGCGGTCACCGCTCTCGATAGCGCGGTGGATGTCGCGGTCAGTCACTCCGTTGCAAATACAGACAAACATGGCGTCGGGCTCATATACCATCTGGGATAGGACTGTAATGCTAATGAGAATGATTGTCAGTTTCAAGCTATATTTGCCATAGATGACGTAAATTTAACCGATAGAATTTATCTATCAAAAATCGTCAAAAATCACCTGTGACTGATCGTTGGGGCCGTGTATGATGCTTGCACGCATTGAGACCGGGGCTGCCGGTCGGCATTTTTCTTTAATCCCTGAATCACACTGGAGGTTATTCACCATGGGTGTACTCGTAGGTAAACCTGCTCCCGACTTTACATGTGCTGCGGTTCTCGGCAACGGCGAAATCGTTGACGAATTTACTCTCAGCGAAACCATCAAGGGCAAGTACGCCCTGATTTTCTTCTACCCGCTGGACTTCACCTTTGTGTGCCCATCCGAGCTGATTGCACTGGACCACCGTGTAGCCAAGTTCAAGGAGCTGGGCGTTGAGGTGATAGGCGTGTCTATTGACTCACAGTTCACACACAATGCCTGGCGCAATACCCCCGTCGACAAAGGCGGTATCGGCCCTGTCGGCTACACACTGGCAGCTGACGTTCGTCACGACATCTGCCGTGCCTACGATGTTGAAGCCGATGGCGGTGTTGCCTTCCGCGGTGCTTTCCTGATCGACGACAAAGGTGTTGTGCGCTCACAGATCGTCAACGATCTGCCGCTGGGCCGCAATATCGACGAGCTGGTGCGCCTGGTTGAGGCCCTGCAGTTCCACGAAGAGCACGGTGAAGTTTGCCCGGCTGGTTGGAACAAAGGCGACAAGGGTATGAATGCCTCTCCCGATGGTGTTGCTGCTTACCTGTCAGAGAATGCTGATTCTCTGTAATTCGCGGACATGATTGGCTAAAGCTTGATGGCGGAGGTGTTTGGTCATCTCCGTTGTTAATCAGCGACAGCTAGCACAAAAAAAGGCCGCGAAATGCGGCCTTTTTTTGTGCGCTGCCCTTCCTGAAACAGGTTTTCGGTTTAAGCAAAGGCAAGGCTGCGCGGTGCGCTTTTTAGCGGCAGCAGTGCGCAATGTCCGCCGAATTCGCTGTTCGCCCAGTTCAGTACGGACATGATTGCGTGGTTGCGGGTGTCTGCGATCAGGCGGTATGACTGCGTGTCTCTGCGCTCTTTTGCGTCGCGGTAGGATACAACGGCATGAAACGAGCGATTGTGTTCGCGAAGTATCCTTACATGTCCCAATACATGATCGTTCCTTGCCAATCGAAAGAGATCAACGGTTACCATCAGGTAGGTGCCTCAACTGCTTTTACTCCAAGATACTTGACGAAAAGCATAGGCGATCTGCGAATAAATTGAGCGCGAAGAGAAAGGTAATTTTTTATATTCGTTTCACGTTTTCGGCAATATTTGGGGTTTTTACGGCACTAACGCTTAAGCTTCGTCGCTCTCGTCTGGTTCCGGCCATTGCCAGCCGCCCAGCGCCTGCCAGCGGTTCACAATCGTGCAGAACAGTTGAGCGGTTTTTTCGGTGTCATAAGCTGCACTGTGAGCTGCGCGATTGTCGAAGGGTAGGCCGGCGGCTTCGCAGGCTTTAGCTAGAACCGTCTGGCCGTAGGCGAGGCCTGACAGGCTGGCGGTGTCAATCACAGAAAAGGGATGAAAGGGGTTGCGTTTAATGGCACTGCGCTCGGCTCCGGCCATCACGAAACCGAGATCAAAATGTGCGTTGTGTCCCACCAGAATGGCGCGGTTGCAGTTGGTGTTCTTCACCTTTTGTCGCACGGCTTTGAGCAGCTCTCCAAAGACGATCACTTCTTTTTTCGCGTCGCGATCCGGGTGTTCCGGGTCGATGCCGGTGAATTCCAGCGCTGCGGGCTCCAGATTGGCGCCGGCGAAGGGTTCAACCTGATAGTCGAGGGTTTCCGTCACCACCAGTTCGCCAGCCTCGTTGAAATCGACAAAGCTGGCGGCGATTTCCAGGATGGCGTCAGTGCTGGACTGGAAACCACCGGTTTCAACGTCAACCACCACGGGTAAAAAACCGCGAAAACGGGTTGCGATAGGAAAATCTACAGACAGCGATTCATCACTCATTGATGACTGACCAGTTCAGCGTTTCGCCTGCGCGCAGCGGCACCAGCTTGGTTCCGCCGAGGTCAAGCTCCAGCGGGGCTTGCCAGGGCGTTTTCTCGAGCGTGATGGTGTCGGTATTGCGTGGCAGACGGTAGAAATCGGGACCATTGAAGCTGGCGAAAGCTTCGAGCTGGTGCAGGGCGCCAGCCTCCTCAAAGGCTTCGGCGTACATTTCAATTGCGGCGTAGGCGGTGTAGCTGCCGGCACAGCCGCAAGCGGCTTCCTTTTTGTCCTTGGGGTGCGGCGCTGAATCCGTGCCGAGAAAAAATTTGGGTGAGCCTGATGTGGCTGCCTTCAGCAGCGCCGCCTGATGGCTGCCGCGCTTCAGAATCGGCAGGCAATAGAAATGAGGCCTAATACCGCCCGCCAGCATGTGATTGCGGTTGTATAACAGGTGATGCGCGGTGATGGTGGCGGCGACGTTGGCCGGTGCATCTGCAACAAATTCTGCGGCATCTGCCGTGGTGATATGTTCGAGCACGACGCGGAGCTTCGGGTAGTTTGCCACCAGCGGCGTCAGTGTCTCATCGATAAAGCGTTTTTCCCGGTCAAAAATATCGACGCTGTCGCTTGTGACTTCGCCGTGGATCAGCAGGGGCAGGTCGTGTTTTTCCATCGACGCCAGCACTGGCTGCAGTGCCGCGATGTTGGTCACGCCGGAGCTGGAATTGGTGGTGGCGCCGGCGGGATAGAGCTTGGCGGCGTAGACAAAGCTGGACTCTGCGGCGCGGGCTATCTCTTCCGGGCTGGTATTGTCGGTAAGGTAGAGCACCATGAGTGGCTCGAACTGCCGAGGCAGATGACTCATGGCAGCGCTTATGCGATTCCGGTAAAGGTCGGCCTCAGCCACAGTACGCACGGGCGGTGTGAGATTGGGCATCACGATGGCGCGGCCCATATAGCGGCTCATGTCTTTGGTTGTCAGTGGCAGGGCGTCGCCGTCTCGGAGGTGGACATGCCAGTCGTCCGGACGGATAAGGGTGATTCGCTTGGGGGTGTTTTGGGACATGCGCCGATTCAGCTCCGGGTTAAGCGCGCATGCTACCGGATTAGCGGGCTTGATTAAAGGGAGGGGATGCCGCTGAATAGCTTCGATAGGCTACACTCAACACGAAAAGACTGAAGGCATGAGGCGCGTCATGAAGATCACGATTGGGGTGTTGTTGGCCGGTTTGCTGCTGACGAACACAGCTCTGGCCAGGACGGTAGAGTCGGCGACAACGGGGATCAGTTTAACGCTTCCGCCCGGTTTTTCCGGCGACTACGATCCCGACTTTGGTGCTTATGTGCTGCATAAGGACGACATCCAACTGGGTTTGTTCGCCTATTCCGAGGGTACGGTGCCGGAAACTGCCCTGGCGGTGTCGACCGCTCTGGAGCAGTCGGGTATCGAAATTCACTACGACCGCGAGCCGCGCTATACAGAAAGCGGCTTGTTTGAAGCTTACTCCGGGCGTTACCAGAGTCAGCCGATCGCCTTGCATATCTGCGCGGTGGCGGGCAGCGAAGGCAATACCTTTTCGGCCGTGGCCATGGCACCCAAGGGCTCGGAAACCCGTCTTGAGAAGTTGGTGGAACCCCTTTGCCGCTCGGTTGAGTGGGGTATGCCGACGGGTCGGCAGTGGGCGCGGCTGTTTTGGGGGCGACGACTGACGGCTGCCGGCAGCGCCAGTAATTTCAGTCAGGGAGGGGCGGGTGGCCATGGCGCCTACGCCAGCGGCGCCACAGAAACCTACGATTTTTGCCGCAACGGCCAGTATGCCTACGACTACATGAGTGAGTCATATATGTCGATTGAGGGCATGTCGGCCTCCAGCACCAAAACCGACAGTCACACCGGGCAGTGGTGGCTGGTGGTGGATATCGGCGGCAAGGCGACCATGCTGCTGGATACCACCGATGGCCGTAGCTTCGAATTTCACACCCGCGAACAGGGGCAGGGCGTGGCGATAGGGGATACCCATTTCACGGTTGCCCAGAGCCAGCGCTGCTATTAGCCAGGGTTTGGAGGCGGCCCCTGTTGCCAGCGCGGCGAATACGGTAGAATTCCGCCCCTTTTGAACACGTTCAACCGCCGTTTCTGGAGAATTCCATGTCCGCTATCAACAAAGTCGTCCTCGCCTATTCCGGTGGTCTCGATACCTCGGTCATTGCCAAATGGCTGCAGGAAACCTACGACTGTGAGGTAGTGACCTTCACCGCCGATATCGGTCAGGGCGAAGAGGTTGAACCCGCCCGCGCCAAAGCCAAGGCGCTGGGTATCAAGGAAATCTACATTGATGACCTGCGCGAAGAATATGTTCGCGATTTCGTCTACCCCATGTTCCGCGCCAATACCATCTATGAAGGCGAGTACCTGCTGGGCACCTCCATTGCCCGCCCGCTGATCGCCAAGCGTCTGATCGAGATTGCCAACGAAACTGGCGCCGACGCGATTTCCCATGGTGCGACCGGTAAAGGCAACGATCAGGTGCGCTTCGAACTGGGTGCCTACGCCCTGAAGCCCGGTATCAAGGTGATCGCCCCCTGGCGCGAGTGGGATCTGAACTCCCGTGAAAAGCTGATGGCTTATTGCGAGCAGCACCAGATTCCGGTGGACTTCTCCAGCAAGAAGAAAAAATCGCCCTATTCCATGGATGCCAACCTGCTGCATATTTCCTATGAAGGCGGCAATCTGGAAGACCCGTACTGGGAAGCGGAAGAGGATATGTGGCGCTGGAGCGTCAGCCCGGAAGCGGCGCCCGATAAGCCCACTTACATCGAGCTGGGCTATAAAAACGGCGATCCGGTAACGCTGGACGGCAAGGAGCTGAGCCCGGCCAGCATGCTGGAAACCCTGAACAAACTGGCCGGTGACAACGGCATTGGCCGTCTGGATCTGGTGGAAAACCGCTACGTGGGTATGAAGTCTCGTGGCTGCTATGAAACGCCCGGCGGCACTATCCTGCTGCGCGCCCACCGCGCTATCGAGTCCATCACCCTGGATCGCGAAGTGGCTCACCTGAAAGACGAGCTGATGCCGCGCTACGCCAAGCTGATTTACAACGGCTACTGGTGGAGCCCCGAGCGCAAGATGCTGCAGGCGGCGATCGATGAATCCCAGGCCTTTGTTAATGGCGTGGTTCGCCTGAAGCTCTATAAAGGCAATGTGATTGTGGTGGGCCGTAAATCAGACAACTCCCTGTTTGACGAAGCCATCGCTACCTTTGAAGACGATGCCGGTGCCTACGATCAGAAAGACGCCGAAGGCTTTATCAAGCTGAATGCGCTGCGTATGCGCATTGCCGCCAACAAGGGGCGCTCGCAGCTCTAGAAATACCAAAATCTTCGTGGCACACTCTTTCCAGCAAAAAAATAGCAAGGAGCGAGTGTGTTGCGAAAAGGAATTCTTGGGCTGCTATTGGGCAGCCTGTTGCCTCTCACTGCAAACGCGTCTGGTGATATCGGCGGTTTGTTGTCTTTCAAATTTCTCAGTGCCGATGCCCGCTTTGTGGGTGAAGAGGACAATGCCTTTGGGTTTGGTATGTCTCTCGGGGCCCGTTGGGGAAAGGCCTACTTGGAATACGACTACAGTTTGGTAACCAGTCTTGAGCCTGGTTTCACCTTTGATCCCAATTCCCCACAGGCCTTCAACCTGTCCTTTGATGCAGAGCTGGATATTTATGCCCACAATGCCTTCCTAGGCTATCGCGTTGGGCGCTTTGCATTTGCGGAATTCAAAGCAGGGCATAGCTATCAGCGTATTAAAGAAGCTGACGATCAGAATCGTGTGTTGGACGAGGTCAGCACACCGGCGGCAGGTATCGAAGTGGGGCTGGGTGGTGAGTCATTCACTATCGGCCTGCAATACCTCTGGCTGGGAGACGACTATAAGCAGACAGCGTTAAGCCTTCGCGGTTTTTGGTAGTCCGACGAGCTTACTGCCGTACCGGTTTCTTCAGCAATTTGCGCTGCAGGGTGCGCCGGTGCATGCCCAGTGCCCGGGCTGTGGCGGAAACGTTGCCGTCATTCTCTGCCAGTACTTTCTGTATATGCTCCCATTCCACACGCTCAACCGAGGGCGGGTTTTCCGGTACGTCCACATCGCTGGTGGCCGGGCTGTCGAAGGCTGCCAGCACATCTTTCAGAGAGGCGGGTTTGCAAAGGTAGTTGTAAGCCCCCAGACGCATGGCTTCGACGGCGGTGGCGATACTGGAGTAGCCGGTGAGCATCACGACCTTGCACTGAGGTTGCTGTGCCTGAATGGCTTCAATCAGAGCCAGGCCGGAGCGACCTTCCATTTTCAGATCCACCAGCGCTTTATGAAACGGCTGCGCTTGCAGCAGGGCTTCCGCTTCATCCACATTGCTGGCACGGCTTACCGAAAACCCTCGTTTCTCCAGTGCCCGCGCCATAACGTCGACAAATACCGGGTCGTCATCCACCAATAACAGCTTCTGCTCAGCCATCGACAAACACTCCCTCACAGGGCAGGCGAAGTTCTACCCGACTGCCGCGCGGCTCGCGGTTGTGCCACACCAGCTTGCCACCGTAGCGGTTCGCCGCCGCGTTGCTGACAAACAAGCCCAGCCCCAGCCCGCGACCCTTTGTGGTGTAAAAGGGGGTGCCGAGTCGCTCGGCTTGGGCTGCTGGTATGCCCTGCCCGGCATCTTCTATCGCTACGACCAGTTCTCCGTCATCTATATACGCGCGCAGGTGTACGTAGTCAGGGCTGACATCAGCGGCGTTGTTCAGCAAATTGATCATGGCCTGTTCGAGGGTGGTGTCCATCAACATCTGCGCGTGTTCCGGCAGGTCGATCTGAAAACTTGCGTCGTGGGTTGAGGGGCGCAATAGCTGCCAATGCTCTTTAAGCAAGGCGAAGAATTTATGTGCAGCTATGGTTTCTGTACGCCCGGCGCTGAAATCCTGGGCCGTTGTGGTCAGCCGGTTAAGTATCTGTTTACAGAGGGTAAGCTGACTGTCGAGGGTGGCGACATCCTTGCGCAGGGGTTCCGGCAAGGCCGGGTCGTCGCGCAGCTCATCGGAAAGTATGCGCATGGTGCTTAGTGGTGTGCCCAGTTCGTGGGCAGTGCCGGCGGCGAGGGTGGCAATGGCGAGCAGCTGTTCATCCTGCAGGCGCTGCTCGCGCGCATCGGCCAGTGCCTGATCGCGGCGTCGCACAGCGGTGGCCATCTGCGCCACAAAGTAGGTAATTAACGCCGCGCTGACCGCAAAGTTGAACCACATTCCGATGACATGAAGGTTGAGGCCGGTGCTGTTGTGGTGGGGTTCCAGTGCCGCCAGCGGTTGGTAGTAGAACAGCAGGGTGCTGTAGGCCGCCAAACTGCCGGCGGCGACCAGCCAGGTAAAACGCCAGGGCAGGGTGGTGGCGGCGATACAAATCGGGACCAGGAAAAACGATACAAAGGGGTTGCCGGCACCGCCTGCCTCGTAAAGCACCAGCGTCAGTGCCAGCACATCGATCAGCAACTGAAAGAGGAATTCACCGTCGGTGACGGGCCATGCGCGGTCAGCGCGCCACCAGGTTGCCAGTGTGACAAGCCCCATAATCAACAGGATGGCGGACAGCTTGCCAACGGGCAGTGACCAGCCCAGCACCTCTACCGCGTAAGCCAGCGCCAGGCACTGCCCCGTCAGCACCACGCTGCGCAACAGGCAGAGGCGTTTGAGGTTAAGCGGGGCTGAATCGCGAAGCTCGGTGGTCACGGGATTGTCGGTCTTTGACTGGTTGCGTGCAGTATACGTGCTCACGGTATCGACGCCAGTGCGTCAGTTTGTCGCATTCAGGCAAGCGCAGTGGGTTGGTAGACTTGCCGCCGTCGAAACTGGAGGTTCCCTGATGCATATCCGTTCACTTGCTGTCTGCCTGGCGGCGCTAACCTGCGCGGGCGCGTTTGCCGATCTCGCCAATCACCATCCGGCCAGTATTGGCCCCGCCTCACACGCACCGATTGGTGTGATGGGGGACCATACTCATCAAGCTGGCGAGTGGATGCTCTCCTACCGCTTTATGGATATGCGCATGGAAGGGCTGGTTGAGGGAACTGATCAGGTTTCCGCGGCGAGCGTTACGGGCTCCATGATGATGCCGGGCAGCGTTATGGTGGCGCCAACGCGCATGGACATGCAAATGCAGATGCTGGGAGTGATGTATGCCCCCAGCGATGCGCTAACACTGATGCTGATGACCTCGCACAAGCGCTTTTCGATGGATCACATCACCCGCATGGGCGCGACGTTTACCACGGAAGCCGAGGGTCTGGGTGATACCAAAGTCGGTGGTTTGATTCGTCTTTATGAATCCGCGGATAGCAGCCACCGAATCCATTTAAACGCCGGGCTCAGTTTACCCACCGGCTCTATTGATGAGAAAGACGATACCCCGGCGATGGCCGATGCCAAATTGCCTTATGGCATGCAGCTGGGCAGTGGCAGTGTTGAACTGCTGCCGGGAATTACCTGGCAAGCGTATTCCGGCGCCTACAACCTTGGCGCTCAGTTGTCGGCCGCCTTGCCGCTGGAACGCAATGACAACGATTATCGCCTCGGCAACAGCGCAGCTTTGACTGTCTGGGTGGCGCGCAAGGCCACCGACTATCTGTCTTACAGCCTGCGTTTAAGCGGGGAATCCCAGGGCAAAATAGACGGCGCGCGTGACGACCTGAACCCGAAAATGGTGACCACGGCCAACACCGACAACTACGGTGGTGATCGTCTGAGTCTGAGCTATGGTCTCAATGCCTATATTCCTGAGGGCCGCTTACAGGGGCACCGCTTTGCGCTGGAATACACGCTGCCGCTGCATCAGGACCTCAACGGTGTGCAGCTGGAGCGCGAACCCTATCTGAGCGCCGGCTGGCAGTTGGCCTTCTGATCAAGCGGCCTGCTGCGAGCCTTTCGCAGGCTCCTGCACCGGATCGCTGGAAGGCTTGCGCGGTGCAGGCTTGCTATCGGTGAGCGCGTAGCTGTTCAGACCCGCGATATGCACCTTGCGGATATAGTGCTCCCAGTTGATTATGGCGGCGTCCACCGGAAAGTGAGCTTCAGCTCCCGTTTCTTGCAAGCGCTGCCCCAGCGCCTGCAGTTGATCGCTGTGAAAGACATAGTTCGGTGTGGCATAAAAGGCGAAGATTTCGGCCAGCCGGTTCATGGCGTTCAGGTTGCGCAGCAAACGTGAGGGTTGGTTTCGTCCCATCAGTTTCAGGGTTTTATCGCGGGTGCTTAAAGTTCGGCACAGTACAAACAAACTAATATCAAACAAACGCCGGTTTATCACTTTGAAAGGTTTGCGCGGCTCCACCTCAAACAGCTTCTCGTAGGTCAGATGGTTTTCCTGAGCCTCAAGCATCAGGTAGTCGACGAAATCACCCAGTAACAGCGGGTTTCGTGCGCCGCTGCAGGCTTGATATATGCGGTGTGAAACCGGTGCCGTCATCAGCTCTGCGCCGGCGAGAATAACCGCGTTGGCCACCAGATCCGCCGGAATGACATCAATCACCCCGCTGCGTTTGCCGGGAAAGAACACCACTTTCTGACGGGCGTAGGCCAGCAGTACCGCATCGGCGACCTTGACTCCTTCGATCCAGCCGGGGGTGGGTTCCTTCAGTGTGCTTTCGATAATGGCCGGGCGCACGATGGTCAGCGCTTTACCGTGCAGGGCTTTTCGCAGGTACTGTTCCCCAAGCCACTTGGTGAAGGTGTAGGTGTCGTTCCAGCCGCGGCGGCGCGATTCACGTTCGCCCAGCAATACCAGTTGTTCCGCCAGGGAGCGGCCCTTAAAGTCTGACGCCAGCGCGGTGATTTTGTCCTGCAGTTCGGCAACAAGCGGCGCAATGTCATACAAGCCATTTTCATCTTTGGGCAGGTCTTCGCGAGCCGGGGCGTTGAACGCCTCGTGGATGGCGCCGCGCTGAAAGCCGTTCACATAGCAGGTGGATACCTGCAGCACCGGAATGGCGCCTCCAGCCTCGGAAAGCGCGACAATATTGTGCAGGCAGAGGGTGTTGATGGATAGGGCGACATCCATGCGCTCGCGAAAGTTGACGCTCGCCGCAGAGTGAACAATCAGGTCGAGCTGGTCAGCCAGTTGCTGAAAAGCCTGCGGGTTCAGGCCAAAGCGGGGCTCGGTAACTTCACCGGTCAAACAGTGCACCTTGTCGTGCAGAAAGCGTTCGAGGGCAGCGCGGCTTTGCTGGCGCAGGGTGCCGAATACCGAGGAACTCATCACTTCGGCAATAAAGCGCTCGCGGGCTGTAGGATAGTGACGATTGCCGCGAATCAGGAGGTAAATGCCGCCAATCTGCGGTAAATCGCGGATAAGTTTTTCCAGTACCACCTTGCCCAGAAAGCCGGTGGTGCCGGTAATCAGCAGGTTTTTCCCCGCCAGTGAGCGTTCTACGGCACTGGGTGGAGTGGGACAAGGTGTAGGGGAAGCAGGTGCGGTGGTCATGAATTCCTCCGGCGAAGGCAGTGATATCAGGTTGTTCAGCCGCAAAGGCTAGTGCCTGCCGATTGCAGACACATGACAGGAAGACGGCAGAGTGAGTAATGCACGAAACAGGCCAGAAGGGCCTTGTCTCCAGGACGCCGATCGCTACGGCCTCGAAGGCTTGCCATACTAGTGGATAAGAATCCGTGTAGACAGGCCGCTGTGTCGGTATAATTCACGGCTCATTTGCCGGCAGATATTGAACTTAATTTATGAGCAGTTTTACCGACGCCGTCGCCCGACGCCGAACCTTCGCTATCATTTCCCACCCGGATGCGGGTAAAACCACGATCACCGAAAAGCTGCTGTTGCTGGGGCAGTTGATTCAGGTGGCGGGAACGGTGAAGGGCAAAAAATCCGATCGCCACGCCACCTCCGACTGGATGACCATGGAGCAGGAGCGGGGTATCTCGGTGACCTCGTCGGTGATGCAGTTCCCCTACAAGGAGCGCATAGTCAACCTGCTGGACACCCCTGGCCACGAAGACTTTTCCGAAGACACCTATCGCACACTGACAGCGGTCGACTCGGCGCTCATGGTGATTGACGGTGCCAAGGGTGTCGAGGACCGCACCATCAAATTGATGAACGTCTGTCGCTTGCGCGACACGCCGATTCTCACCTTTGTGAACAAGATGGACCGGGACATCCGTGACCCCATCGAATTGCTTGATGAAGTGGAATCTGTGCTAGGTATCGCTGCGGCGCCCATCAACTGGCCGATGGGCATGGGCAGCGACTTCAAGGGTGTCTACAACCTCTATACCGACACCCTGCACGTATTCAAGGCGGGTCAGAATAAGGTGGTAGCCGAAGACATTCAGATTCAGGGGCTGGAATCCGAAGAGGCCAAAAATCTGCTGGGCGATATGCACGAGGACTTCCTCGATGAAATTGAGCTGGTGCGAGGCGCCAGCCATGAGTTTGATCTGGACGCCTACCGCGCCGGCAAGCAAACGCCGGTATTTTTCGGTACGGCACTGGCTAACTTCGGCGTACGTGAAATGCTGGACGGCTTTGTCGAGTGGGCCCCGGCGCCCTTGCCACGCGAGACCGAGGCGCGCAAGGTCGAGGCCACCGAAGAGAAGTTCAGCGGCTTCGTTTTCAAGATTCAGGCAAACATGGATCCGCGCCACCGCGACCGCATTGCCTTTCTGCGGATCTGTTCCGGCAAGTACACCAAAGGCCTGAAAATGCGCCATGTGCGCCTCGCCAAGGACGTTAAAATCGCCGATGCGGTGAGCTTTGTGGCCGGCGACCGGGAGCTGGTGGACGAAGCCATATCCGGCGACATTATCGGTCTGCACAACCACGGCACCATCCAGCTCGGTGATACCTTCTCTGAGGGCGAAGACCTGAAATTTACGGGCATTCCCCACTTTGCGCCGGAGCTGTTCAAACGCATCCGGCTGCGCGACCCGATGAAATCCAAGCAGTTGCAGAAGGGACTGCAACAGCTGGCCGAAGAAGGTTCAACCCAGGTCTTTATGCCACTGAACAATGCCGATCTGATTGTCGGTGCGGTGGGCGTCCTGCAGTTTGAAGTGGTAGCCTACCGCCTCAAGGATGAATACAAGGTTGAGGCCATGTACGAGCCGGTTAACGTGCACACAGTGCGCTGGGTGGAGTGCAAGGACGCGAAAAAACTGGAAGAATTCAAACGCAAGTGCAGCGACAACCTGGCAGTGGACGGGGGTGGCCATCTGACCTATCTGGCGCCAAGCCGGGTTAACCTGCAGTTGACCCAGGAGCGTTACCCGGATATAGAATTCTTCTCCACAAGAGAACATTGATAACAATAATGAAAGAGAGTCTGCGTCTGGATCGTTATGTGGCGAGCGTCACCGACTACTCCCGCAGCGATGCCAAAAAACTGATCAAGTCGGGCGATGTCGCCGTTGACGGCAAGGTGTTGACCGACCCGTCTCAGGCCGTAGCTGCCAATGCCCAGCTGGAGATTGACGGGCAGTTTGTCAGGCAGGCCGAACACCGCTATTTCATGCTGCACAAGCCCCAGGACTATGTATGCGCCAATCGCGACCGGCGCTTTGCCACCGTCATGGATCTGCTCGATGAAGACAATCTCGACAGGCTGATTATCGCCGGTCGCCTGGATATGGATACCACCGGGTTGGTGCTGCTGACAGACAACGGCCAGTGGGCCCATCAGGTGATGTCGCCCAGAACCCGCTGTTACAAGCGCTACCGGGTGCAGCTGGAAGACCCGGTGCCGGAAAGCGCCATTGACCGCTTTGCCAAAGGCGTTTTTCTGGAACAGGAAAAACGTCGAACCCTACCGGCACGAATGAAACTGCTCGGTGAGCGCGAAGCCCTGCTGGAAATCTGCGAGGGCCGCTTTCATCAGGTTAAACGCATGTTTGCCTCCATTGGTAATACGGTGGTGGGCCTGCACCGCGAAGCCATCGGTAAGCTGGAATTGGACAGCGCACTGGGCGAAGGCGAATACCGCAGCCTGACGGAGTATGAAGTGGCTGTCGTACTGAGCGGAACGCTGGAGTGAACGACGCGGCGCTGGACGGACTGTATCGCGCCATCGCCGACGGCAGCACGGCGCTGCTGCTGGCCGATGAGCACTGTGTAACGGTTCCTGCGGCAACTCAGCTGCGGGTGCTGAGCAATCGCGTAGACGTGGCCGAGCGGATGACGCAGGTGGGGCTAGACTGCACGCTGAATGACTTCGACCTGAGTGAGTTTTCCGGCATCGAGCGTATCTACTACCGGGTCTCCAAGGAAAAGCCGCTGGTGCATCACTGCATCAATCAGGCACTCGCGCTGCTGCCACTCGGCGGTCAGCTGGTGCTGGCCGGTGACAAGGGCGACGGCATAAAAACCTATTACGACAAGGCCAGAACACTGGTCGGCGCCGATAAATCACTGGATAAATCCAAGGGCAGCGCTTATATCGGCCGGATTCAAAAGCGTACAGCTCCGACCGCTCTTCTGGATGACAGCCATTACCGCGAACTGCAGCGCATTGCTGATGCGCCGGCGTTATTCAGTAAGCCCGGCGTTTACGGTTGGAAAAAGATTGATCGCGGCAGCGCGTTGTTGATTGACGCCTTGGAGAGCCTTTCCTTGCCTGGCTCAGAATCGATTCTGGATCTGGGCTGTGGCTACGGTTACCTGAGCGTGCTGGCCCACGCCTCCCTGCCTGAGGCGCGGATTGTCGCCACCGATAACAATATCGCGGCCACCACGGCCTGCTCGCATAATTTTCAGCTGCACGGTATCGCCGGTGAGGTGCTGCCAGCGGATTGCGGCCACGGAATTGAAAGCCGTTTTGATCTGGTGCTGTGCAACCCGCCCTTTCACAAGGGCTTTGATGTGCACGGCGACTTGACCCGGGCGTTTCTGGAGAGCGCAGCGAAACGCCTGAAGCCCGGAGGTCTGGCGCTCTTTGTCGTCAATCAGTTTATTGCGCTGGAGCAGCGTGCCGAAGGTTTGTTTGCGCGCTGCGAGCGAGTGGCGGAAGGCGGGGGCTTTAAGGTGTTTTTGCTGAGTTGATTCACCTCCAAACGCCCCTCACCCTATCCCTCTCCCAGAGGGAGAGGGTACCCACTAAGCGGGTTATAGGAGCTCCCTCTCCCTCTGGGAGAGGGTTGGGGTGAGGGTGCTTCACAGCAGCGACTGAATTTTCTCTTCAATTTTTTCCGGCGTCGTTGCCGGGGCAAAGCGTTCAACCACCTGGCCTTCGCGGTTAATCAGGAACTTGGTGAAGTTCCATTTGATTTTTTTTGTGCCGAGAACGCCGGGAGCCTCAGACTTCAAGTGATTGAACAGGGGGTGGGCGTTGTCTCCATTGACATCGACCTTGGCGTGCATGGGGAAGCTGACGCCGTAGTTCAGCTGACAGAACTCCTGAATCTCACCGTTGCTGCCGGGATCCTGCTTGCCGAACTGGTTGCAGGGAAAGCCGAGAATGGTCAGACCCTTGTCTTTGTATTTCTTGTAAAGTGCTTCCAGCCCGTCGAGTTGGGGAGTGAAACCGCACTTGCTGGCGGTATTGACCACCAGTAAGACCTGACCGCGATAATCGGCCAGCGATTTTTTGGCGCCGCCAATGGATTCGGTTTCGAAATCATATACCGTGGTCATCTCAATCTCCTGCAGAGTTTCGTTTTTTAGTCAGTAGGGCTACCGCATTGTGCGCGATCGGGCGAAAAAAGCAATTGGGCATCAGTTGCCCGGCTGCTGCGCTGCTGCGGGTTCGCCCTCAGTGTCGACTTCTTCTGCTACCGGTTCTGGCAATTCCAGCTCCAGTTTTTTATTCGGATCGCAGGCGCTGCCGGAGTTGGCGGCGCGCTCCAGCAGGTTCTGGGCGATCAGTGAGGCGCCGCCGGTTGCCATGGCGGCGCTGGTTGACAGGGCCGAGGTCAGCAAGCCGCCGGCATCCACGCCGATGCGGGGCGACTGAATCGGGCCGTACAGTTTGACCAGTTTGACGACTTGACTGAAGTTAACCCCCAGACCCTTGCGGGCAATCGGGGTGAAGTTCATCGACAGACGCTCTTTGCCCAGGTTGATTTCGCCCTTGCCGATGATTTTCATCTTGCTGGTTTCAACATGCAGGGTGCGATCGCCAATCATCAGGCCATTGTCTACATCAAAGTAGAGAGCAACGCACTCCAGCTGTGTGGTCGGGTCGGATTTGGCAAAGGGGTTCAGCTTGTCGAACAGCTCGCTGAAAATATCTGAGCCAATCAGGTTGACCTTGTTGTTGTCCATGATCATGTCTTG
Source organism: Litorivivens sp. (assembly GCF_041624475.1). Lineage (GTDB taxonomy): Bacteria > Pseudomonadota > Gammaproteobacteria > Pseudomonadales > Spongiibacteraceae > Litorivivens. The sequence goes on along the minus strand of NZ_JBFJUX010000013.1, from coordinate 79,682 downwards.
GGCTTTGATATCGATACTGCCGTTCAACGCGCCGGCCAGCTCGTGGGGGCTGCGACCCTCGGTACTCAGTTTTACGTCCACTTTGCCGCGCCCGTTGCGGATCTGGGCGGCTTTCTCCAGGCCGAGACCGCCGATATTCTTGCTGTCGAGCAGAAATTCGGTTCTGATTTTGCTGGTCTGCTCGGTGAAACGGCCGTCCAGGCTGATATCAAGACTGCTGTCCGGCAGGGCCACGCGGCTGTTGCGTGTGGTCAGGCGGCCGTCTTTCAATTGGGCAATTATGGCGATCTCATCGATCTGGTTTACGCCGGTACGCAGTTTTTTGATATCGAGTGAGATATCCGCATCCATGTTTTGAAGGAGCGCGGTATCGATGGGGTCGCGGGAAAATAGCGGTGCATTCTTGTCAGCAGCCTTTTCCGTTTGTGGTGGTTTTTCGTCGTCGGTGTCGGCTTCCATAAACCGTGTGTCGAGATTGCGGCCATTAGCGATCAGGTTCAGACGCGGGCGCTTGCCGTCGGTATAGCTGGCCTCAATATCGATCTGTTGTTCACCCAAGGCAATCGCTAGGTCCGGCGTTACGGTATTACCGTCGCTATCAAAGGTGCCTTTGATCGCCAAAGCACCCGCTTCCCGGTAAGGCAGGCCGGCGATTTTCCAGAGCTCGGCAGAGTTAGCGCTGTCGATGTTGAGCTGCAGAGCCTGCCCGCTCAAGCCGTTCAGGTTGGCCTTGCCCTTGGTATTCAGCGAAATGGTGTTGTTAAGTTTTGCTGACAGGGTGATATCCGCGTCGGCACCCTCCGTCTGTAACGATAGCGGGTGCAGTTCGGCATTGACCGAGAGCGCGTCAAGTTGCCGCTGCTCAAAGCGCATCGGTCCGCTGCTCAGTGCCAGCGCGATCTTGGGGGTGTCGCCGTCATTGCGCAGCACAATGTGGCTTTCCAGAGTTTCAGCGTTCAGCCCCTGTGCCTTCAGAGAGGCGACCTTTAGTTCAAGATCCAGCGCCAGTTCACTCAGAGCGCTCCAATCGATCGCGGCTTCTTTGTTGCTGGTCGGCTCGGTTACCGCCTGTTCGACTTCTTCAGCGCCTGTTGCAACAGCCTCTGAATCCTGAAACAGGGCCTGAATGGCATCGATATCCAGCGCCGGTGAATTCAGACGGGCGGTCAGGTGTTTTTCGACAGGGGAGTAAGTGGCCGCCCCGTTCAGACGCTGTTCTCCCAGTTGCAGGGCGACATTGTCGAGCTGGTAGTGTTCGCCAATGGCGAAATCGGCCTGCAGGGTGGTTTTGGGTAATTGCGGAATCTTGATGCCAAGCAGGGCTTCCAGAAAAGAAGTGTTTTCCAGACTGAGTTTGAGTTTGCCGCGGCTGCCATCAAATGCTGGGCGGGTGCTAAGGGTTGCCTGCAACAGGGTTTCCAGCTGTGGGTGATTCAGGCCGAGATCGAAGGCGAGCTGGTGTTCAGACTCCAGTGCAAATTCGCCATTTACATTGAAGGTTTGTTGGTCGATGGTGGTTTGCAAGGTCAGCCGGGCCCTCTCCGGTGCAATGCGCTCCAGATTGAGATTGCTGACCTGAATGTCGCGATTCTGGCCGGGCAGACGGATTTTCGCTTCCCCGTTTTCAATCACCAAAGCGTAGAAGGCGAAATCTTTTGGCAGCAACAGGGGCTTGGGCTCGCTGGGCGGTGGCTCGGGTGACTGGCTTTGCGGCCAGTTACTGCGGCCGTTGTCGTCCAGAGTGTAATAGAAGGCAGGCGCCTTCAGGTTGAGTGTAAAGAAGGGTGAAGAAAGGCTGGGCCAGTCGGAAACGGTCAACGTTACCTGCTTGGCCGTCAGTAGTGTTTCGCCCTGATAGGCGAGTTTTAATCCGGCCGCGTTCAATTGGCCTGGCTGCAGCGTGGTACTAAGGCGTTCAAACGTCAGGTCAAAGCCGCTGACCTCCGCTACCAGCCGGTTGATCGGCTTTTTGAACCAGTTGGGTTGAATCAGAATCAGTGCAGAAAGTGTGAACAGCACCAGAAACAGGCTGCTGAGCACCACCAGAATTGCGCGAATAACCTTCATGCTTGTCAGGGTACCAAGGTTTGGGATTTAAAAAGTGTCCGGGACAGGGCAAAACTCAGATAAATTCCGTAATTTTGCCGAAACAGCGGGCCGTCGTCGAAGCTTACATTATCCAGATTGTAGTAGGTGAGCGCGGTGTAGAGGTTCCAGTCCTTACGAAAGCGCCAGCGGACAAAACCCGCCAGGGCTGTACCGCCGTAGCCAGCTTCCGCCTCGTAGACGGCTCGGGTCGGGGTGGCAAATTCGGGTGTCACATTGTGGAAAAAACCGTGGTAGTCATCACTGCCATAAAGCGCTTCCAGGCTGGCGCCCCAGCGCAGGGCTTCGGTTTGACGGAATTCCCAGCGCAGCTCAGGGTTGAGCACCCAGCCTTCGTAATTCATGCCGCTGTCGCCCACGGAAATCAAAGCGCGACTCTTGAATTCACCGGTTACCCGGTGGGGCGAGTCGAGGGTAAATTTGTAGGTGATTGACGGACCGAGTTCAAAGGCCGGGTCAAGATCATCCATCCCTTCGCGCGCGCTGTTGTCTTCGCTGTTAACCGGCAGCGAGCCGCCACCACTGATGTCCAGCTCAAGTCGTTCGTTGCTGAAAAACAGGCCATGAATACCGTCATCATCGGCCTTGAGAAAGTCGCCGCGATAGACAATAGACGGGAAGGGCAGGAGATAGAAACTTTCTTCGTTAGCGCCCAGGTAGTCGGGGCGATGCAACATCACGGTGCCAAAGCCAAACTCCCAGAGTGGCTTGGGTTCAGCCTGAAGGGGCAGGGCGCTTAGCAGGCCCGTCAAAGTGAAGATGACGCGGTTTTTCACGTAATTGTTATCCTGTCGTTGAGGGCCGTCGAACCTGTTAGAGTTCGGCTGCCAACTTATAACATATTCTTTATATCGAAAATGTCTGCAAACTGGATTCGCGCGCGACTGACCAGGCGCTATAAACGCTTTCTGGCCGACGTGGTGCTGGAAAGTGGTGAAGAAGTGACCGTTCACTGCCCCAACACCGGTGCCATGACCGGTTGTATCGAGGAGGGAGCCCGTGTCTGGCTGTCGCTGTCCGATAATCCCAAGCGTAAATACCCGATGACCTGGGAGCTGATTGAACGCGGCAGCGGCGAGCGGATCTGTGTGCATTCGGCACGGGCCAACGCGGTGGTTGAAGCGGCCATCGAAGATGGCACTCTGGCCGAGCTGCAGGGTTACAGTCATGTTCAGCGAGAGGTCAAAGTGGCGGAAGGTACGCGGGCCGATTTTGTGCTCACGGGGCCAGGCCGCTGCGTGGTGGAAGTGAAAAGCGTGACCCTTGGGCTGGGGCAGGGTTACGGCGCTTTTCCCGACGCGGTCAGTGATCGCGCCAGCCGCCATCTGGAGGAGCTGATCAGCCTGGTGGAGCAGGGCGATCGCGGGGTACTGGTTCTGCTGGCCATGCATACCGGCATAGACAAGGTAGGCCCGGCTGATGGCATCGATCCGCGCTATGGCGAAACCCTGCGGCGGGCAATGCAGCAGGGTGTGGAAGTGCTGGCCTACGGCTGTGATGTCAGTGCCGAAGGGGTAAAAGCAACGCGGCTACTGCCCTTTCTGCCGCAGCTGCCTTCAACCGTTATCAACCAGATGTAGCTCGCCATCGTGCTCGCAGATAGCGACGGGTTCAAGAGCATCGCCGAGGCAGGGGCCAGCTACGCATTCGCCATCCTCGATAACAAACAGCGCGCCGTGGGTGGCGCATTGAATCAGCGCGTCGTCGGAATCCAGAAACTGGTGTTCCAGCCAATTCAACTCGACTCCCAGGTGGGGGCAGTTATTGCGATAGGCAAAATACTGTCCGTCCCGTTTCACTACGAATACACCGTGATCTTCTACCCCCAGGCTACCGGGGTCGCTCAGATCATCGCAGCGGCATAGAAAGGTCATGACAACTCCTTACATTTTCAGGTGCGCATTGTAGCAGCCTGTAAAAATCGCTGGCATGCCTTTCCGGCGCTGCTATGCTCAGATGAAAGCGACGCAGGGAGAATCGGCAATGCAATACCCCTATAGTGTGATTGATGTGTTTACGCAACAGCCCTTCAGTGGTGCCCAGATTACGGTGTTCACCCGCGCCGATGGCCTCAGCGATGGCCAGATGCAGGTGCTGGCGCGGGAGACCAATCATTCGGAAACGGTGTTTGTACACACACCCGGTGATCGCAAGTCGCCGGAACTGAAAGTGTTTTCGCCTGCAGGTGAATGCGGGGTTGGCAGCCACACCACGGTCGCGGCCGCCTTCGCACTGGCTAAGAGTGGCGCTATTGCCTCGACGGAGGGGCTGAACCGCTGCACTTTCGTGCAGGGCAGTGCGGTCATCCCGGTGCTGATCAACCGCTCCGGCGAGGGTGTTGTCACTCAAGTGGGCTTTACCGTCGAGCCTCAGATTGATCGCTATGTGCCATCGCCTGATGAACTGGCCGCTATTCTGGGCTTGAACGATCAGGATTTTGAAACGGTAAAAGCCAGCGCGCTGTTTGTCAGTTGCGACACGCCGTATCTGATTGTTCCCTTGCGATCGCTGGATGCCGTATATCGCGCACGATTCAGCAGCGAGGCCTGGGCTCAGAGTAGCGCCTCCTCGATTCCGGTGAACCATATCCTGCTGTGCTGCCCCGAATCGGAGAGTGTGCAGGCGGATTTTCACCTGCGTCTTCTCGCACCCGGTCATTCGCACTACGATGATCCACCAGTCGGGGCCGCGGTTCCGGCCTTTGCCGCCTTTCTGGCAGACAAGCTGGCGGATGGCACGCATACCCTGTGGCTGGAGCGGGGTATGCGCGAACGGCGTCAGAGCCTGTTGAAGGTCGAGTTTGACAGTCGCCGTTCGGCCCCCCTGCAGGTGCGGGTTGGTGGTGAGGCGGTCATTGTAGCCGAAGGAAAAATGTCAGTGCCGGCAGTGGCCTGAATTTTCTCTGCCATAACTTCAGGATTTTTTGTCTGAGGGATCGTCCGCGTCTCTCGGGGTCGCACGAACTTTCTGCATGGTGGCGCTGACCATCTTGCTCGCATCCATCGGCTGTTGCGGTTCGGGTTCGTCCGGCTTCGGCGGCTGCTGATGATCGTCGTCCGCCAGTTGCAGGGCGTATTCAATTTCAGGCCACAGCCGGTCCACCACCGCACGCCCTTCTTCGATGGCGTCGCTGGCGCGGGAAAACTCCAGAAAGCCAACATGCGACAGTCGCGGTGACAGCGTTACGTCGGCGGGCTCGCCTGCCATCCGGCTCCGGGTTATCCGGTCCTGCATGACGTTGATTGCGCTGAGCATAACGTTGAGCGCGCCGGGTGCCTGTACTTTGTCGCCACTGCTCCACAGATTACTGGCCGCCCCCTTGATCGACTGACCGAGGCGGCTGAGCATGGAAAATTCATCCTCTTCTGGCTCGTCTTCGAGTGGTGGTTGTGGCTCCGGCTCATCTTCTTTTACCGCGGTAATTTTTTTCGGGGGCTTAAGCAGGTCGCTGTTCAGGTTAACGGCAATAATAATTTCCGCCCCCAGAGCGCGCCCTACCGATACCGGTACCGGGTTGACCAGGCCGCCATCCACCAGCCAGTGATTCCCCTGGGCGACGGGAACCAGAATGCCGGGTATGGCAATGGAGGCGCGCACGGCATCCCATATCGGGCCTTCCTGCAGCCAGGTTTCGCGGCCGCGATAGAGGTCAGTCGCGACGGCGGTAAAACGCAGCGGCAAGTCTTCTATATTGGGGTTTCCGTAGTTTTTCTTGAAAAAATCGATCAGGCGGCCGCCCTGAGCCACGCCGCCGGATGCCAGCAGCCGAATATCCATGTAGTGCAGAATGTCGCTGTTGGTCAGGCCGCTGACCCAGTCAGCAAAGTGATCGAGCTTACCGCAGGCGTGCACGGCGGCGACGAGAGCCCCTGCCGAGGTGCCGCACACAATATCGGGCTCAATACCGCGTTCGGCCAGTCGTTGAATGACGCCTATGTGCGCCATGCCTCTTGCGCTGCCACTGCCCAGTGCCAGTGCGATTCGCTTTTTATGTTCAGCCATTGCAGAATTCCATCCCTCAATCTCTATAGTATGAAGGCTTCCACCATTAGCGTCATTAATGAGAAACGGATTGTGAAGTTTACGCAAGTGACAGGGCACGATGACACGTTCCTGGTCGATGTTACGCCCCCACACCGGCTTCACCCGGATGTGGCTGCGGCCTTTGGGCGCCTGCAGCAGCGCGCCCGGCAAGCCGGATTCGACCTGCAGCCGGCGAGCTGTTTTCGCTCCTTTGACCGGCAGCTGGCGATCTGGAATGCCAAGGCCTCGGGAACGCGCCCGGTGCTGAATGAGCAGGGGCAAGCACTCGCGCGTGAGCAACACAGTGACTGGGAGTGGGTACAGGCCATATTGCGCTGGTCAGCTTTGCCGGGCGCCTCGCGCCATCATTGGGGAAGCGATCTGGATGTTTATGATGCCGCTGCAGTGGCTGCGGGTTACGCGGTGCAGCTTACGCCGGAAGAGGTGGATCCCGGTGGCCCCTTTGCGCCATTGCACGCGTGGTTGGACCAACAGATAGCCCGCAATGATTGCGAAGGTTTCTTTCGCCCCTATGCCATCGACAAGGGTGGGATAGCGCCGGAGCGCTGGCACCTGAGTTATGCGCCGCTTGCTGCTGAGTGTGAGCGCAGTTTACAGGCGGAGGCCTTGCTGCAGCTGTTGCGTCAGTGTGACACACTGGCCCTGGCGCCGGTTATTGAGGCGCACTGGCAGGAAATCTACCAACGCTTTATCACGCCCGCAGTAGCGGCGTGCAACCAGGAAGTGGGGCGATGAAGGAAGAGCGCGACAGCGAACTGTTGTGGTTGACGATACGCGAAGAGGTCAGGGAGTTCAGCGAACGTGAGCCCGCCCTCGCCAGCTATTACTACGCCAACATTCTCAGTCATCCCAGTCTGGCCTCAGCACTGAGTTTCCACCTGGCAACGCGACTCGGCTGTGACAGCGTGCCGGAAATGACTTTGAGTGAAGTATTTACCTCGGCGCTGACCGATGAGCCTGCCATACTCGAAGCCGTCGTGGCCGATATCTACGCTGTCTATGAACGTGATCCGGCCTGCAATCACTACGTGTTGCCGATGTTGTTTTTCAAGGGCTTTCAGGCAGTCCAGGCCTATCGCTTTGCACACTGGTTGTGGCGTAAGGAGCGCCGCTCACTGGCGCTGTTTTTACAAAACCGGATATCCACTACGCTGGATGTGGACATTCATCCGGCGGCCCAGCTTGGCAAAGGCATTATGATTGACCATGCAACCGGTGTAGTGATCGGTGAAACGGCTCGCATCGGCGACAATGTATCGTTGTTGCACGGCGTCACTCTGGGCGGTGTGGGAACCGGTCATCAGGTGCGGCACCCGCAGGTTGGTGATGGTGTCCTGATCAGTGTTGGTGCGAAGTTGTTGGGCAATATCACCATTGGCGAGGGCGCAAAAATTGCCGGCGGCAGTCTGGTGGTCGACGACGTGCCGCCCCATGTTACGGTGGCCGGCGTGCCAGCTAAAATTGTTGGCAAGCCTGCCCACTCCGTGCCTTCGTTAGACATGGACCAGGGCATGTGAAAATTTCTATTGAAAGATCATTCGATAAGAGTACAGTTAGTCAAAAGTGAGTAATAACTAACACGGATTGTTTGTGGCGAAAGCGGGAGGCTTGTGCTGAAAGATGAGCGTTAAATTACTGGATAATCAGGCCTTTTATGGCTACCGGGTACGGCGCACGGTTGATGGAAAGCTGTATCAGGAATATTTCTCTCTGAAAGAGAACGGCAAGCGCCTCAACGGAGCCAAAAAGAAAGCGATTGAAGCGGCGGCTCAGGCGCGTGATCAGGAGCTTGAGCGGGCGCAAATCAAGGCGCGGGAAGCGGCTAAAGGTGAGCGATGCTTTAACCCAGACGGCAGCGTCAAAGGTATCAGCTATCTGCTCAAGACTGAAAAAAGCGGCAATCTGACGCCGATTTTTCAGGTGGGTATTGCCTCCGAGGTTGAGCGCAAAACCGTGTGCACCAGTTTCTCGTTGAATGCCCATGGCCGCGATGGGGCCTGGGAAAAGGCGGTCGATGCCTACGCCAAGCACAAAGCCATCAAGCGCAATTCCAAGCTCTACAAAAAGCTTAAATCCGCCATGCCGCGTGTAGGCTAATGCCCCCACGCTGTCTCGTCAGAGGCGAGAGCCTGCAAAATCGAGCAGTGCTCGGCAGACGCAGACGAGCCGTCGCAAGCGGCGGCTACCTTCTCCAGCGCCTGATACATCTTTTCCAGCTCTCTGATTTTCTGGGCGATAGTTGCCAGCTTGTGCTCGGCAATCACTTTTACGTCGCCGCAGGTCGCAGAATGTTTGTCCACCTGAATTGACAGCAGCTCGGCGATGTCCGTCAGTGAAAAACCCAGCCCCTTCGCATGCAAAATAAAGTTAACCCGCGACACAGAATCCTTGGGGTAGTAGCGGTAGCCGTTGTTGCCTCGCGGCGGTGGTGGCAACAGGCCTTCGCGTTCGTAGTAGCGCAGGGTTTCGATATTGCACCCCGTCAGCTTGCTTAGCTCGCCGATTTTGTAGCTCATGGCAGAACCCTCAGTTAAACGGTGCAGGATTATTAACCCTGTAGCTAACTTCAGAGTCAAGCGGTGTGATGATTTGCCTCGTCACTAACCGCAGGGCGACGGCGACTGACTTTGCCACCAAGTCGCGCGATACTGTTTACCCTATAACAATAGATAAACCCGGGGAGATTCCATAATGCGCCTGCTGCTAATGCTTACGCTATCGCTGGTTACCGCCTGCACTACCCAGCCGTCAGATCTGATCACGGATGAGGCGTCGCAAAAAGTGCACCCCACCCTGGCGGCCCATTCACAGATTTTTAACAAACGCGTGGAAAAGGTGACCGACGGGGTCTATGTGGCCATTGGCTACGCGCTGGCCAACTCCATCATGCTGGAGGGGGATGACGGACTGGTGATTGTCGATGTGACAGAAAGTGTGGAGTCCGGGCGCGCGGTACTGGCGGCTTTTCGCGAGATTTCCAGCAAACCGATCAAGGCGCTGATCTATACCCACAACCACGCCGACCATGTATTTGGTGGCACGGGCTATTTTCCGGAAGGTGCTCCGGCGGATTTGCCGGTATATGCCCATGAGAGCACCAACTACTACATAAACCGCTTTGCCAATATTATTCAGCCCACGATTTTGCGCCGCAGTACGCGCATGTTTGGCACGCTGTTGCCCGAAGGCGAAGAAGGCGTGGTCAATGCCGGCATTGGTCCCTATCTGGCTCAGGGTGGGCACAGCGGTGGCACCGTGGGATTGCTGCGACCGAATCGCACCTTTCGCGACCGCTTGGCCTTTACCGTGGCGGGGATCGATATCGAGCTGATTCACGCTCCTGGCGAAACCAACGACCAGCTTTTCGTCTGGCTGCCACAGAAGCGCGTGCTACTGCCCGGCGACAATATCTATCAGGCCTTTCCCAATCTTTACACCATTCGCGGCACGCTCTATCGGGATGTGCTGGAGTGGGCCTACAGCCTGGACAAGATGCGGGATCTTAAGCCTGAGCATCTGGTGCCAAGCCATACGGTTCCGGTCAGCGGCGAAGCGGAAGTGGCGGCTCTGCTGCGCGATTACCGCGATGCCATTCAGTACGTCCACGATCAGACTATCCGAGGCATGAATCAGGGGCAGACGCCGGACGAGCTGGTGGAAAGTGTGCAGCTTCCGCCACACCTGAAAAACCACCCCTGGTTGCTGGAACACTACGGCCGCGTGTCCTGGTCGGTGCGCAATATCTATAACGGCTATCTGGGCTGGTTTAATGGTGAGGCCGAAACCCTGACACCCCTGTCGCCGACAGCGCGCGCCGAATCCCTTGTGCGCCTGGCCGGAGGTGCTGAAGCAGTGCTGGCTGAAGCGGAATCTGCACTGCAGTTCGGGCGCTATCAATGGGCGGCTGAGCTGGCCAGTTATTTACTTCATGCCGGTGAAGTTAAGGCGCAGGCCCGGGCGATCAAGGCCGAGGCCTTTACCCGGCTGGGCTACGCCAGCCAGAACCCCAATGGCCGACATTATTATCTGACCCAGGCCGGGGAGCTTGCGGGGGGTCACGACATCAAGCCCATTGCCATTGGCGGCGACAAGCTGGCGCTGGCCAAATCTCTGCCGATTTCCGATGTGCTCACTGCCTTGCCAGTAAATCTTGATGCGGAAAAAAGTATCGATACTGACAGGGCCGTGAATTTCCACTTTACCAACACCGGCGAGCGCTATTTTGTGCATGTGCGCCGGGGTGTAGCCGAGGTGCGGCAAGGGCAATACCCGGGTGAGGCCCTGCAGGTAACAACCACAACCCAGGTACTGACCGAAGTGCTGGTGCAGGCGCGCGGCGTCCCCGGCGCCCTTGCCAGCGGTGATCTCAAGTTTGAACGCGGTCTGCGCGATGTGCCGTCTTTTGTCAGCTTTCTGTTGCTGTTTAAAGATTGAAGCGGCCTACCAGCGGTAAAGAACCTCGACGAAGTAGCGATCCAGCGGGTTCATCGTGCCGAAGTGGCTTCCGGGCTGCAGTGGCACATCCTGCCCGTGGGCCTGAATCAGCCGCCGGGTTACGTTACGTCCAAGCAGGGTGACAGACCAGTTGTCGTCTAGCCCGGACAGGCGCACGTTGGCGTTTACTTCGGTTGTTGCGCCCTGGGCATCGAGCGGATCGAGGTCGGTGCTGAAAAACTGGTGATCGCGGAAGGTTGCATCGAGGCCAAGACCCAGAGTAAAGGGCAGGTCGCTCAGGCCGGGAATCAGACGGCTCAGGTTCCAGCGTTGCACCAGCGTGGCTTCCCACTCGGGCGCCCGGGTCAGGCGTTCACCGCTCAGGTCGCACGCCGTTTCACCGCTGGTGGCGATGCATTGTGCGTCTGGGAAGCTGTCGTAGCGAGAATCCAGATAGGCCAGTGACAGATTGAGCGCCAGCCAGGGTGCGGGCAAGAGCTGGGATTCGATTTCCACGCCCCTTGAGCGGGCCGAGGCGGCATTGCCTACTGAGAAATTGGTGCCGTTAAACAGACTCACCTGCAGGTTGTCGAAGTCCGTGCTGAAAAAGCCGACGTTCAGTGTGGCGGCGCCATTGAGCAGGCGCATTTTGGTGCCGGCTTCATAGGTTTCCGCTTTTTCGGGTTCAAATTCCAGGTTGTCGCGGCTTACCGCCGCTTCGTTGAAACCTCCGGCCTTAAAGGCTTTGGCCCAGGTGGCGTAGAGGGTAATGTCCTCGGTGGGTTCATAGCGCACACTCAGCTTTGGCGAGAAATCCGTCTCCTTGCGCGAGCGTACCTCGTTGTAGGGTTCTTCAAACAGAAACTGAGCAAAGAAGCGTTCGGCCACAAAATTGTTATGGGTCAATATGGCATGCACGTTTTTGGTTTCTTCCGAGTAGCGCGAGCCGGCGATCAGCGCCAGCTGGTCATTTATATTCCAGGTCGCCTGACCAAACACTGCGCTGGACTGCGTTTTCTGGTCAAAGAAGCGGTAATTGTTTAATCGATCGCTGGCGGGTAGCGGCGCTGTGGCGCCGAGGTTCAGCAAGTCATTGAGGGTGGTCGGTGAGCCGCGCACGGCAGAGACGACCTCCAGGGTCTGGGCTGTTTCGAGCTCGGTGGTGCCGGTGCCCAGATAGTCGGATTCGAAATAATACAGGCCGGCAACATACTCGAGCTCGCCAGGAGGCGAGGCGACTCTCAGTTCCAGACTGTTTTGCTCGTAACTATCGTCACCGGCAAGAATCACGATCTCGCCGGGACCGAAATCTGCGTCGAGTACATGTACTTTGTCGAACTCTGAGGTGCCGGCGATGGCCGTTATCAGATACTCGCCCAGTTCATAGTCGGCCTGCAGGGAATAGGAGGTGCCTTCGCGCAGGGTGTCCTGGTTCGCGTTCTGGGAGGAGGTCTGGTTGGTTTTGTCGGCCTCGGTGTTGGGATCGTAGCGCCGGTAGACCTCCAATGTCTCCGGTGTGGCCGCCGTTAGCTCGGTACCGGTGCTGTTTCCAAATACACTGGCATCGGTTGCGCTGAGGGTTACATCGAGCCCGGTAAGGAGTGAGGGAAAGCGCAGTTTGAGGCGTTTTATATCGTTGTCGCGGCTGCGCATGTGGTCGTCGATATCCTCAACTTGCGGATACTCGCTGCGGTTTAGATCGGCGCTTGTATTCTTAATCACGCCATCCTGATATTCGTTTTCCAGTGCCAGCCGAAAATGCACCTTGTCTTCTATCAGTGGTCCGCCTACGGCTGCCTGAAGGCGGCGTCGGTTGAAGTCTCCCCCGAGCCAGCTGACCTTGCCGGTGAACTCGCTCGATGGTTCGCCCGAGGTGACATTCAGGGCGCCGGCAATGGCGTTTTTGCCAAACAGCGTACCTTGCGGGCCGCGCAACACTTCTACCCGGCTGACGTCGGTCAGGGCCTCAAACAGGTAGTCCTGCCGTCCGTAATAAACCCCGTCGATGACCAGTGCAACCGAGCGTTCAAAGCCCTTGTTGTTGCCCGAGCCCAGACCGCGCATGGCCACAAAACCGGTATAGGGAGTGGCGTTAATAACCAGATTAGGCGCAAACTGGGACAGTTCACCGATATCGGTAATGCCCACATCATTAATAAAATCATCGCTCAGCGCGGTGATTGAGATGGGAACATCGCGGATATTTTCGGCGCGTTTCTGGGCCGTTACGATCACTTCCTCGATTACGGAAGGGGGCTGCCCGGCGATTGCTGTGCTGGCTGCCAGACAACTAAGCATTGCCAGTGGGAAACGACCTGCGACTCGCTGAATCATCGATGTTACCTTAGCTTTGTTGTTTTTATCGTAGCTGGAAACTAGCATTTCACAGTAGCTGAGGCGCAGCAAGTATTGATAGCAGAGAGGCGCTACAAGCCGAGAGCTATCGTGGTACAAAAATTGAGTCAGAAAATAAGAATTAGAAAGGAGAGTGAATATGGCAATGCAGGCTAAGTCGCAGCTTCGATTTCCGGGCGCGCTTCTGGGAATGACGCTGGGCGTGTCGGTTGCGTTTGGAATGGCGCAGCCGGCCTCCGCGACGGATGAGCAACAGGCACCCATGCTGTTGTGGGGCGATACCCACGTACATACCGCCTATTCCTTTGACGCGTTTCTGAATGACAACCACAGCGCTACGCCGGATGTGGCCTACCGCTTTGCCCGTGGCGAGCCGGTGATTCACCCCTACCATCGGGCGCGGATGCAGATCCGCGCGCCGCTGGATTTCATTGCCATTGCCGATCACGCTGAATTTCTGGGCGTAGCACGCGAGGCTTATTTCAACGGTATGCAGTTGGAAGATCCCGGCATTGTGGATCGGGTAAAAGGCTGGTTCACCGAGCGCTATATAAGACGCCTGATCAATGGCGACGGCGGTTTTGATGCCTTTATCGAGGTGCTGCCGAAAAAGGGTGATCCGCGCGAGGCCGCCAAAACACTGAAAGATGATATTGCGCAGCCGATCATCAACTCGCAGGCCCTAGAGAAAAAGACCTGGGATTCATTGACGTCGCTGGCCGATGACTATTACAAACCGGGCACCTTTACCACCTTTGTGGCCTGGGAGTGGAGCTCGCTGCCAGGCGGTGCCAATCTGCACCGGGTGGTGATGACCAGTGCCAGCGGTGAAACCGCCAAGCAGTTTCAGCCCTTTGGCTCAGACGACAGTCCCTACCCGGAAGACTTGTGGGCCTGGCTGGATGAGACCAGTGAGGCGACCGGAGCGGAGTTTCTGTCGATACCCCACAACTCCAATATTTCCAAAGGCTTTATGTTCCCTGAGCAGACCCTGCGCGGCGAAGCTTTTACCGAAGCCTATGCCCGCAAGCGCCTGCAGTACGAGCCCATCGTCGAGATCACCCAGATAAAAGGTGATTCTGAAACGCATCCGGTGTTTTCCCCTAATGACGAATTCGCCGACTTTGAAACCTACAATTTTTATATTCAGCAGGAACCCCAGGAATACCAGCCGCATAAAGGCGATTATGTCCGCCCTGCCTTAAAACGTGGACTGGCGCTTGAGCAACAACTTGGTATCAATCCCTACCAGTTTGGTCTGATCGGCTCAACAGACAGCCACAGTGGCTTATCCACTGCAGACGAGGACAACTTCGGCGGCAAGCTGGCACGAGACTCCACCCCGGAAACCAAGAGCCGTGCCGACGGCCGCAAGACCTTTGCCAGCGGCTGGAACATGTCGGCATCGGGCATGGCCGCAGTCTGGGCCGAAGAGAATACCCGCGAAGCAATTCTTGCGGCCTTTAAGCGCCGGGAGGTCTACGCCACGTCCGGGCCGCGTATTGCCCTGCAGGTCTACGGGGGCTGGGCCTTTAGCGAGGATGATCTGAAAAATCCGGCCACCTGGCGGCAGAAGGGGGTGCCGATGGGTGGTGTACTGCCCGGTGCTGAGTCCGGAAAGGCTGCACCGGGCTTTATAATTCAGGCGCTGAAAGACCCGCATTCGGCGAACCTCGACCGGCTGCAGGTTGTGAAGGGTTGGCTGGATGAAAACGGGCGGGAGCAGGAAGCGGTTTACAACGTGGCCTGGTCGGGTGAGCGGGAACCCGACGCCGTCGGCAAGCTTCCACCAGTGGGCGATACCGTGGATCGGCAAACCGGGCGCTACCGCAACAGCATCGGCGCGGCATTTCTTTCGGCCTTTTGGTCAGACCCGGATTTTAATCCGGCCCAGTCGGCGTTTTATTACGTAAGGGTGCTGGAAATTCCCACCCCTCGCCACCTGATGCTGGATGCGATCGCGCTGGGGCTGGATAAGCCTGAGGACGGTGACAGCGTGATACAGGAGCGGGCTTATAGTTCGCCGCTTTGGTATAGGCCTTGATGGTGTCAGACGTCGGACGCCTTGGGGTGGGAGTTTCTGGCGCTGGAGAGTGGTTTGATTTTGCCGGTTTTAGTGGTGGCTTGGTCACGAACGATCGTTAATATTTACCTTGCGCGCCTTTAAAGCTCCGCTTCATGCTGAAGCGGAGTCCTCCCTGTAGTCAGCGATACAGCTTGGGAGTCTAGTCCTATAGCTCGCTGATGTGCATCATAACCATCTGTTTTTAAGTATTTTTTCTCGCGTTCTTCCATTCCTGCCATACGCGGGCAACCGGATATTTCTGCGAGCGGACGCAATTCCCTGATTCTCATCGATTGATTTAAATACGAACGATCGTTCGATTTTTCTTGCCAATTCCTGAAAATGCGGTCTATAGTCAGGGCATAGCAGTCCCGAACAACCAATAATAAAGCGGGGGCGTCTATGCCTTTGATTCAGTGGAATCGTTTACTCGCTGTCTTTTTGCGCTGTCTTCAGGCGCGTTCACCCGTTTCAAAATACTGGTGCAGGCCAGAGCTCCGCGTTCACCGTACATAACGGGCACCACCGATGACGCGCTGCCGGTAGAAGCTACCTTTTTAATGTGAGCCATGCTTAAAGGCATGGCCGAAACAAGCGAGAGGAGAAGACGATGAGAATAACAATAATGAACCGTGCGCTACTTGTGGTTGCGCTGCTGGCCTTTGGTACAGCCGTTCACGCTCAGTGTCGTGATGCGGTGGTTCTGGTTCACGGCAACGCGGGCTACCCGTCTGACTGGGACAACACCTACAACGAGTTGATTTCACGCGGTTACAGCAGTTCTGAGATCTTTCGTCCCAGCTGGGGAAGCAAGAGCTGCCCGGCCTGCAACAATCATTACGGCTGGGAAGAAACACCGGTTTATGATGCCCTGAACGACGCGCTTAATGCCTCGTGCACCGGGAAGATCGATGTCATCGGTCATTCCATGGGCGTGACTTTGGCGGCTCAGCAGATCAACTATCTGGGCATTCAGAGCGACGTCGATACCTTTGTCGGCATTGCGGGGGCTTATCGGGGGCTGTGGTCCTGTGGTACTTACCCCTACAACGTTCAGAACTCGACCTGCGGTTACTGGGGGCTGTCGGTATCGAGCCCTTTCCTGGACTGGCTCTACGGCAAGCCGATTGCCAACAAAGTCTATTCAATCAAGAGCTGGTATGACCAGGTGGTATGCTCGACCGGCTACTGTACGGTCGGTGGTGTGCATTCGAGTCAGATCGCCGGCGAGAATGCCAGCTACACCTACAACCAGTACGGCCACTTCTACCTTCAGGCCTACACCTACACCAAGCAGGCTGATCTGATCGAATGATGTCGACGATTCCCTGTCGTGATGGCTAGCTGAGCCCTGAGCATCACCCGCAGACTAAAAAGCCACCAAGCAGCTTTCTGCTTGGTGGCTTTTGCGATGAGTAGTGGTAAGTCTGGCTTAGCTGTCTTGCTCGCGCTTAACGCTATCCAGAATTTCCTGCTTGGCGGCAGCGGCGTCGTCCCAGCCTTCTACTTTAACCCACTTGCCAGGTTCCAGATCTTTGTAGTGCTCAAAGAAATGTTGAATCTGGTTGCGCAGCAGTTCGGGCAGGTCTGTGGCTTGCTCGACGTCCTTGTAGATAGGCGTCAGTTTGGTAACGGGAACGGCCAGCAGTTTGGCATCAACACCGGATTCGTCGGTCATTTTCAGAACGCCAACAGGACGGCAGCGGATAACGGAACCGGCCAGCAGGGGGAAGGGCGTCGGAACCAGCACGTCAACGGGGTCGCCATCTTCTGACAGGGTGTTGGGCACATAACCGTAGTTGCAGGGGTAATGCATGCAGGTGGCCATGAAGCGGTCAACGAAAATGGCGCCGGAATCCTTGTCCACTTCGTACTTGATGGGGTCAGCGTGGGCCGGGATCTCAATGATTACGTTAATTTCCTCGGGTACATTCTTGCCGCTTGGCACGTCGTTCAGGCTCATGGGTGTCCTCAGATACGTTGGTGAAAAAGGCATTGCCTGCCCAATACGGCAGACGGTCGAAAGGCGCGCATTATACAGGCAGTGGGCGGCCGGTAGAAGCAACATGGTGTTTATTTAACCAGTCAGTGGCTCGCCAACCGGGCCCAAGCGGCGGCCCGTTAAGCAAGAAATGCCTGTTTAAGCCCGGCACGCCGGAAAATCCGGCATCTAGGCGGGCCACTTAATCAGGTTCGGAGGTCCGCTTCGGTCTGGTTGTTCAGCATCTCATCGTGTTCCACCATATTCCACGGCAGGTTGCCGGGGGAGATCTCCAGAAAAATCAGGTGTTTTTCAAACTTGTCGAGGATGTCGATGATGATGTCGTGCTGGTCGAAACCGAAAATATCATAGGACTGACCGCCGAGTCGCAGAAATACCTCTGCCCGATAGTAAATCCGATCGCTCTCCTTGCCGTGGGACATTTCAGGGAAGGCATAGTCCGGCAACTGGTGTTGGACGAGCCGAATTTCATAGATGAAATCCACTTTGTCTTCGCGGCGTACTTCAAGGTAGATCCGGGCATTTTCGTCGTCTACGCGCATCTCGGCCTGCCAGTCTTGCTTGGCCAGCTCGCGCTGTACCCGCAGCATGGCTTTCGTCACGGTGGTGGCGATAAAGTCCTGCACTTCCGCTTTGTCGGGAAAGGTGACCAGCCCCATCAGCCGACGCTTCCAAAGTCCGCGTCCACTGGTACCACTGAAGCGGTTCTGGATTTCCAGCTGCAGGCTGCGGTGATGATGGCCTTCAATCACCAACGCTCGCCACATCCCCAGTGCGGAAATGATCATGATAATGGAGAAGGGCAGGGCACTGGCGATAGTCATGGTCTGCAATGCGCTTAGGCCGCCGGCGAGGAGCAGTACCGCTGCGACGGCACCTTCGGTGGTTGCCCAGAATATCCGCTGCCAGACCGGCGACTCGAGAGCGCCGCCTGAGGCCAGTGAATCAACTACCAGCGAGCCGGAGTCCGAGGAGGTGACAAAGAAGGTAATGATCAAAAGTACTGTGATCAGCGATACGATCGAGGAAAAGGGCAGAATCTCATACAGCTTGAACAGGGCGACGGCGTGGTCGGCCTGAACCTGACCAATAAGTGTGGTGTAGCCCTCGTTCATGATCTTGTGCAGGGCGGTGTTCCCGAAGACGGAAAACCATAAAAAGGTAAAGATGGTCGGCACCAGCATCACACCCACCACAAATTCACGGATGGTGCGGCCACGACTGATCTTGGCTACGAACAGCCCGACAAAGGGTGCCCAGGCGATGGTCCAGCCAAAAATAAACAGGGTCCAGTTGCCAATCCAGTCACTGCGGGTATAGGCCTGGAGGTTGAAGGTGCGCTCGACGATAAAGTTGAGGTAGCTGCCGGTGTTTTGCAGGAAGCTCTCGAGAATATGGATGGTTGGCCCGGCAATAAACACAAACAGCATCAGAGTAACGGCCAACACCATATTCACAATGGACAGGCGTTTTATCCCCTTGTCCATGCCCGCCACCACCGAGAGGATCGCCAAGCTGGTGATCAAAGCGATGCTGACAATTTGCACCGTCGTGCTTACCGGAATACTCGGCCACAGATAATTCAGGCCCGCATTGATTTGCGCCACAGACAGGCCAAGGGTGGTGGCGATACCAAACAGGGTGCCGAGGATGGCGAATACATCGACCGCATGCCCGATCGGGCCGTAGATTTTGTCGCCGATCAGCGGGTACAGGGCTGAGCGCATAGACAGCGGCAGGCCGTGGCGAAAAGCGAAGTAGCCCAGTACCAGCGCCACCAGCCCGTAGATGGCCCAGATATGAAAGCCCCAGTGAAAGAAGGCGATCTGCATGGCCTGCTTGGCGGCGTCTACGGTTTCCCCGGCCCCGGTGGGCGGCGAGGCATAGTGCAACACGGGTTCGGCCACACCAAAAAACAGCAGAGCAATACCGTAGCCAGCGGAAAACAGCATGGCGAACCAGGCCGGGAAGCTGTACTGCGGGTCAGCGTGATCCGGCCCCAGTTTGATATGGCCCCAATTGGTAAAGGCAATGCCGACGATAAAGATGAGGAAGAAAGCCACCGACAGCATGTAGAACCAGCCGAAAGTGTCGGTGATATAGCGCAGGGTGGCGCTGAACGCATTACCGGCCAGCTCGGGATTGCTGATCGTGCCGATCACCAGCAGCAAAATCACGACGACGGCGGGTACAAACACCGGAACAAGAATGCTGGAGCTGCCTGTTCGACGCTGCTGGCTTCCCGCACTTTTCCCCTGAGGCATGCTTATCTCCCTGAATTTCGGTGATTTTTATTTATGCAGTGAAGAGAAACACCCTAAAGCACTGGCGGCAGGAATGAAAGGGGAGAGGTGCAGGGTGCCCTAGGCGTTCGCAGGCTCCAACACCATCAGGGGAATAACGCGGCCTGAGACCGCTGCGGCGCGCTCCTGATAGTCGTCAAAACCTTTGTAGATCTCCATCATCTTACCCCAGAGGTAGGTCTTTTCCTCGCCTTCGGCTTCACGGGCCACCATCGCCACCGGCTTACGGCCAACTTGCATGGTGCACTCGGGGTTGGCGGTGAGGTTGTAGTACCAGGCTGGATGGCCGGCGCAGCCCGCCTTGGAGGCGATCAGCACAATCTTGTCATCGACCTCGCCGTAGACCAGGCACACCTCGCGCCACTCACCGGATTTACGGCCCTTGCAGGTCAGAATGCCCACCGGCGACATAAAGAAAAAGGTGCGCATCAAGCGGCCGCCGCTTTTCTTGAATACCCAGGCCTGAATGCGGCTCATGCGCTGCATGATTTTGATGGCAGCGGGTTCACGTTCCTCGGAGAAGAGCTTGAGCTTCTGGTCGGGCATGACTGTATTACCGAATGTGATCGAGTGTAGGTCCGATTATGGTGGAGCTTCGGGATGCCTCCAATGACAATTCCGGTCGATAAGGGCTTGGGAGGTGGCAGACTAGGGTGCCCGTGGTAAGGTTCTAGAAATATCGGCAATCAGCATAATCCCTATTTGCGTCACAGCAAACTATTGCCATTAAGCGGGAGCGAGCTATGAAAACCCAATTCAAATCTTTCACCGAGAGTACGCAGGAAGACTGGCAGATCATCGCCGGAGAGCAGATGAAGTTTATGGCCAACCAGCCCGAACGAATACTGGCCCACATGCAATTGCTCGACGGTGATTGTGGAGGTTTCCCGATTGACCGTTTACAGCATTGTCTGCAGACCGCCGAACGCGCGGCTGAAGCTGGTGAAGACGAGGAATATGTGGTGTGCGCGCTGCTGCACGATATCGGTGACACGCTGGGTAGTTACAACCACGCCGATGTGGCGGCGGCCATTCTGCAGCCCTTTGTGTCGGAGGCAAATCACTGGATGGTGAAGCATCACGGCATTTTTCAGGGCTACAACTTCTTTCACCATCTGGGTATGGATCGGAACCTTCGCGACAACTACAAGGATTCCGAATACTACGATTACACAGAGCGTTTTATTGCCCGCTATGACAACCCGGCCTTTGATGCAGACCGCCCACGCCTGTCGTTGGACCTGTTTGCGCCAATGGTGCGCCGGGTGATGGCCAAGCCCCGCCAGAGCCTCTATATGGCAGTGCTGGACGACGACCAGTAGTTTAGGGCACTGCTCAGCGGGACTCCCGGCAGCGACTTCCGGGGACACGAATTCCGGAATTCCAGCTGAATCCGACTCATGCGTTGCATAATTTTAATAGCAGGAGGTTCGGCATCCTGAGAGAAACGCTTGAGTTTTTGTTCCGCCATGACGGTATAGCCGAATGTAATCGTCTGGGGCTCTGACTATAGTCGAGCTTGGTGACGCCTCCGATGACAATTCCGGTCGACAGTCAGACCGGAAGATGTCGTGTTTACTACAGGTACATGTCCACCAGGGTAATGTAGAGGGGAATGCCGACGATGACATTGAAGGGGAAAGTCACGCCCAGAGACGCGGTGATCGACAGGCCGTGATCCGCATCCGGCAGGGCTGCGCGCATGGCGGCCGGCACCGCTATATATGAGGCGCTGGCGCCCAGCACCGCCAGCAGCACGATGCCGCCGTGAGACAGGGCGATGATCAGGCTGATAGTCGCTCCAAAAAGCGCGCCGACCAGTGGCATGGCGATTGCGAAAGTGATCAGGAAGCTGATGCTGTCCTTCAATGCGCGTAAGCGGTCTGCGGCAACCATGCCCATTTCCAGCAGGAACAGTGCCAGTATCCCCGGGAACAGATCGATAAACAGCGGTGTGATGCGCCCCATCTGCTCGGCACACAGGTAACCGATCAGCAGGCCGCCGGTCATGAGCACCATGCCTTGATTGAGGAAGATCTCGTGCAGTACTTGGCTGCGATTCGCGGTGCCGGTCTGTTTCTTTGCCAGCGCCAGCCCGACGGCAATGGCCGGCATTTCCAGCAGCACCACAAACAGCGGGAAGTAGGCCTCATAGTCAATCTGACGATTTTCAAGAACCGCAACAGCCACCGCATAGGTACCAACGCTGACCGAACCATAGTGGGCCGCCAGTGAGGCGGCGTCGATGCGTTTGAGGTGACCGATGAAAAAAGCGAGCACGAAGGCTATAAGCGGCAGTATGAGACCGAGACTCACTACCCACAGCGACTGGGAAAAAATGTTGCCGGAAGCGTGTTTCGATAAGGCCATGCCGCCTTTTAGGCCGATGGCCAGCATCAGAATAATCGTCAGGCTTTTGTAGAGTGACTCAGGAATCGTGAAGGGGGATTGCAACAGGCGGGCGGCAACCCCCAGCAGGAAAAAGGCGACGACAATGTCGATTGTCATCGTGTGCCGCCTTTCAGGGTGCTGTCAGTGATAATTGCGGTTCGGTAGATACGCCCCGACTGATGCAGATACTGGAGGGTATTTATGGCGAGCAACCCGCTGCCGACCACTGCTGTGGCGACCCCGGCCTGGCCGACTGTATTCAGCCAGAGGCCGAGTAATAGCATAGCTCCCCCCACGCAAAGACCGAAGGCCAGTTGCCGTATGGCTGGGCTGTTGATATGAGCGCGCATGGTGGGTTCTCCTCAAGTTGATGCGCGCTATCCTGCTGTAAATCCATGATAGATAAAAATAGATAATAGCTATCTATAAGATAGAAATTAATCTAATCTGGAGTTTCTCTCGGAAACAGCTTGCCATGCAGAATCTTGTGCGAAACCTGTCCCGCGCCGCCACGCTCCGGCAGTTGGAAATACTCGCGACCGTTTACCGCCTGGGGAGTATCAAAGCGGCCTCCGAAGCGCTGCATCTCACTCAGCCTACGGTATCCATACAGCTCAAAAAGCTTGGGGAGGCTGTCGGTATGCCCCTTTATCAGATGATGGGACGCAAGCTGGTTTTTTCAGATTTCGGCCGTGAGATTGCTCAGTCGGCCACGCGCGTCTTCAGTGAATTAAGCGGTTTGGAAATGCGATTGGCTGATTTGCGTGGATTGCGCTCGGGTGCGCTCAAGCTTTCGGTAGTCACCACCTCGAAGTATTTTATCCCTCACATGCTGGGGCCATTCTGCGAGCGATATCCCGGCATCGATATTCAGTTGAACGTGGGTAACCGCCAGCAGATTATTGATCGTCTGGAAAGAGGTGATGAAGACTTTTACGTGTTCAGTCATCCGCCTGAAGATATCGACACCGTCTCGACGGAGTTTCTGGTGAACCCCCTGGTAGTGATTGCACCGGAGTCGCATCCACTGGCGGGCAAGCGCCGGGTGTCTTTGGCACAGTTGGCAAAGGAACCATTTTTGATGCGCGAACCGGGCTCGGGCACTCGCTTCGCGATAGAACAGTTCCTGAAAAAGCAGAACTTGAAGCTGAACGTTAGAATGACCATCGAAAGCAACGAGGCGATCAAGCACGCGGTGATGTCGGGGCTGGGTATTTCAATACTCTCGGCTCACACCCTGACCTTTGGCGGCAATGCCGGTCTGGTGGAGTTGCGCGTCGACAAACTGCCGATCACCACCTCATGGCATATGGTCTGGCCAAAAAGTAAGTCTCTGTCGCCCATCGCCGATCGCTTTCTGCAGTACGTTCACGACGAGGGGCGCCGCCTGATAGAGGGGGAATTCAAACGAACCGGCCTGATTGCGACCAAAAGACTCCGCTGACGTACCGGCAGATGCCGTGGTTCAGCGGGAAATGCGACTCAATACCGCTTTCAGATAACGCGTTTCCGGAATCGCCGGGTGCACAGGGTGATCAGCCCCCTGCATACCCTCCATCAACACCTGTGCGTTGCGATCGATATGGCGTGAGGCGGCGCGCACAATGTCGAGCATTTCCTCTCGCGGCATATGCATGGAGCAGGAGCCGGAAATCAGGTAGCCACCGTAGTTGAGCAGGCGCATGGCCAGTTCGTTGATGCGGCGATAGGCGAGGGTGCCTTCTTTCAGGTCTTTCTTGCGTTTGATAAAGGCAGGCGGGTCGACAATGATCACGTCAAAGCGCTCGCCATCGTCTTTGAGCTGACGCAGCGCGTCGAAGGCATCGCCCTGCAAGGTGTTCAGTTTGTCGCCGACGCCGTTCAGCGCGGCGTTTTCATGGACTTTGTCGAGGGCGAATTCCGAGGCATCGTTGCACCAGACTTCGCTGGCACCAAAGGCGGCGGCCTGCACCCCGAAACTGCCCACATAACTGAACACATCCAGCACGCGCTTGCCCGGCACCAGTTCGCGCAGCCAGGCGCGATTGGGGCGCTGATCGTAAAACCAGCCGGTTTTCTGGCCGGAGGCAAGCGGAGCCATAAACCGCACGCCATTTTCAATTAGCTCGACATCGTCGGGCGACTCGCCGTGAACGCATTCCACTATCTCTGGCAAGCCCTCCAGCTTGCGCACGCCGGCGTCGTTGCGCAGCAGTATGGATTTTGGTTGCAGTACTTTCTGCAGGGCTTCCAGCACCGGTTCGCGCAGCGCCTCCATACCGGCTGTATTGAATTGCACGGACAGGTGATCGCCAAAGCGGTCCACGACCAGCCCCGGCAGCAAGTCGCTTTCGCCGTAGATCAGCCGGTAGCAAGGATCTGGAAAGAGCTGTTCGCGAAGCTCGAGCGCCTGTTTGATGCGCTGTTTGATCTGTTTCTGGCCAAAGGCGGTGGTGCTGGTGTCGAGCAACCGGGCGCAGATCAGGGAGTTGGGGTTGACGTAAGCGGTCCCAAGCGCTTTGCCGTTGGCCGCTTCTACAATGACCTGCTGTCCGGCTTCGAAACTCTTGAGCGGGGTGGCCTTGGTGTCGACTTCATTGCTGTAAATCCACAGATGACCACCGCGCAGGCGGCGTTCTTCGTTTTTGTTCAGGCGGAGTGCTGGCAGGGTCATGGGGTATCACGGCAGGAAAATGTGGGCGCTATTATCCCGGTTGGCAGTCGGCTTTGCCAGCGAATGACAAGATTGCGCGCTGACGCTTGCCTTGGCCGGAGTGAACAGCGAGGATGGATGCTTCGTGGTAATCGATAAACCATAACCAAAAAGAGGGAATAATGATGGTTGAGCAAAGCCCAATTCTTGGCGCTGTCGTCGCGCTGGTAGCCTGGTCGTTGGTGATGTGGCTGTGGATGTACGCAACGCGTATTCCGGCCATTGCCAAGGCCAATCTGGAACTTGATCCGAACGCACCGAATGGTCAGCAGATGGCGCTGCTGCCGCCCAGAGTGCGCTGGAAGGCAGATAACTACAATCATCTGATGGAGCAGCCTACCCTGTTTTACGCCATTGCCATCACGCTGGCCGTGTTGGGTGCTGGCGATGGAGTTAATGCCACATTGGCCTGGGCCTATGTCGGTTTGCGTGTGCTGCACAGCCTGATACAGGTGCTGGTCAACAAAATCGAAGTTCGGTTTCTGGTATTCACCCTGTCGACCCTGCCGCTTATCGCCCTGACCTATAACGCGACAAAGCTGTTTCTTTAACGCTTATTTGGAGAAAACATGGGCTGGCTGACGCAAGGCTTTAACCCGACCTACCACGAAGACGCGCCGACACCGGCGGAGGTGGAAGGTTTAAGCGGGCTGGCCTTGCTCGAGTTCGGTGCACCCTGGTGCGGGCATTGCCAGGGCGCCGAGCCACTGGTTGAACAGGCGCTGTCAAAGAAGTCTCTGCCCCACGCCAGGATCTTCGACGGCAAGGGAAAGCGATTGGGAAGAGCCTACAAGGTAAAGCTGTGGCCGACGCTGATCCTGCTGCGCGACGGCGAGGAAGTGGCGAGAGTGGTGCGGCCTGCGTCTGTGGCTGAGGTTGAAATGCTGCTGGCCAATGGCTGAGCTATTTGCGGAAATCATTTTTGGGGTATTGCGATGAAAGTTGTAGTGATAGGCACTGGCTTTGGCGAAACCGTCGTGGCACCCGGGTACCAACGTCTGGGTTGTGAGGTGACGGTGGTATCGCCCCGCGACGACGAAGCGTTGCGAAAAGGCTGTCGTGCAGGCGTGGATCTGGTATCCGTGCATTCACCGCCCTTTATGCACCGGGAGCATGTACTGTTTGCGCTGGAGCAGGGCTGCGCCGTGTTGTGCGACAAACCGTTTGGCGTTTCGACTGGTGATGCGCGCGAGATGTATGACGCGGCACGGGAAAAAGGCACACCTAACTTTCTGAACTTTGAATTTCGTTGCCGAAGTTCCAACCTGAAAGTCAAAGAGCTGGTCGACAGCGGCGCTATCGGCCGCCTGCAGCACGGGAGCTGGCAGTCCTTTACGCCCTTATTGCGTGACAGACCCTACGGCTGGTTGTTCAACGCCTCACTCGGCGGCGGTTGGCTGGGCGCCTATGGCTCCCACCTGATCGACAATATTCTCTGGCTGAGCGACAGCCGGGTGATTCAGTGTGGTGGAGTGAGCTCGATCAGTCAGTCACAGCGCAAGGATCGCGACGGGCAGCTTCAAACCTGCACCGCAGAAGATGCGGTCAGTTTCCAGCTAACGCTGGAAAACGGTTTTACCGCGACGGTCGATATCAGCGCGGTAGCGCCGGTTTATCTCGCCCCCGTTACGGTCTTGATTGGCAGCGAAGGTGTTATCGAACTCTACAACGACGAAACGCTGGTGCTGAAAAAGCCGGATCAGGAAGCGGAAACCCTCACCATCAGTGGCGAGCAAAACCAGTTTATGGGCGCGCAAGCGGCGTGGCTTGCCAAGGTAAAAGATGCAGTGCAAAGCGGTGAGTCGCTAAGACCGTCCTTTGCCGACGGGCTAGCCACCGCCCGGATTCTGGAGCAACTCCGGCAGAGTTTTGGCTGACAGCGATCTGGCCGGATAGTGGGGCATAGGGGAGGCGGTGCAATGACCAGACACATTGGAATCTATATTTACCCAATGGCCGAGGTTTTGGATTTCTCCGGGCCCTTTGAAGTATTTAGTACCGCCTCGCGGGTTTGTCCTGACGATGATCCCTTTGCGGTCAGCCTCATCAGCCAGTCCGGTGGGCAGATTGTAGCCCGAGCGGGCTATCGGGTGGTGTCGGATTATGCGATGGACATCCACCCACCGCTGGATGTGCTGATCGTTGCTGGCGGCGTACACACCGACGAAATGACCAATACGCCAGTCATCGAGTGGATTGCGACTCAGGCTGGGCAGATATCAATCGTCGCTTCGGTCTGTACCGGTGCCTTTCTGCTGGCCCAGGCGGGCGTCTGTGCTGGCAAGCGTGTAACGACACACTGGGAAGATATTCCCGATTTCCGACAGCAATTTCCGCAAATACCAGTGCAGGAAAACGTGCGCTGGTTAGACGAAGGCACACTGATTACGTCGGCCGGGATTTCGGCGGGAATTGATATGAGCCTGCATCTGGTAGAGCGCCTGCACAGCCGCGCGCTGGCAGAAAAGACGGCACGGCAGATGGACTTTGACTGGCAAGGCTGACAGCCCGGGTTTACTAAAGTCCAAGCTGACTCAGGCCGGGGTGATCCTTCGGTCGCGGCCCGCTTGGCCAGTGAAACAATCGCTGATCGTTTTGGATGGGCAGGTCGTTAATGCTGGCGTGGCGAATCGTCATCAGCCCTGCTTCGTTAAACGACCAGTTCTCATTGCCATATGCCCTGAACCAGTTGCCGACATCATTACGCCATTCATAAGCAAAGCGCACGGCAATGTGACTGTCGCCAAAGGCCCACAACTCCTTGATAAGCCGGTATTCGAGCTCGCGCTGCCACTTGCGCTGCAGAAATGCGACAATCTCCGCCCTACCATTTAGGAATTCGGTGCGATTCCGCCACCGTGAATCAGCCGAATACGCAAGAGCAACCCGCTCGGGATCCCTGTTGTTCCACGCATCTTCCGCGCGTCGAACCTTGTCGACTGCGCTGTCATAATCAAATGGTGGCAGCGGCGGGCGGGTTGCATCAGCCATCGCGTTCTCCTTTAGGATAAGTTCGGCGCCAGTGCGCCGACGGTTTACCAGGATTTGTAGGGCAGAAATTTGCCGTTCAAGGTAAGCAGCACACGGTCCCCTTTCGGGTCTTCAATCTTGTCGACTTCCATGGAGAAATCGATTGCGCTCATAATGCCGTCGCCAAATTTTTCCTGAATAACTTCTTTCAGCGTCTCACCGTAAACACCCACGACCTCATAGAGACGGTAAATCAACGGGTCTGTCGGTACGGCCTGATCCCATATTTTGGTGGGGAAAGCCTCCAGTGCAGTGACAACCTCAGGGCCGAGACCGAGGTATTCGGCAATGGCCGCTGCTTTTTCCGGCGGTGCGCTATTCATCCCGAGGCAGGCAGACGTCACCCAGACCGGGGACATGCCCAGTGCCTTGCCGATCGTTTCCCAGCTGTCACCTTTAGCGAGTTTGGCGGCGACGATGGTTTCCGTCATGGTTACTTTATCCATAGTTTCTCCTTGGTTAGCGCGCAGCGCGCTCATAGCTAATAACACTACCCTCGCGTGATGCGGGTGTGTCTGGGGTTTTAGGTTCGGTGGGGTCAACGTTTCTGGTGCCGTCGTCGGGACGTTCGCCGGAGCGAGATACCAGGAAGTTAACCAGGTGGTTGCGGATTTTGTAGTAGTCCGGATGATCGATGATGGTGGCTCGATTGCGCGGCCGCGGCAGATTGATGCGCACCGACTCGGCAACGCGCGCACCGGGCCCATTGGTCATCAGCAGTATCCGGTCGGACAGCAAGATGGCCTCGTCCACATCATGGGTGATCATAAAAACTGTCTGGTGGGTTTCGCTCCAGATTTTGAGCAGCTCATCCTGGATGACACCGCGAGTGAGGGCGTCCAGCGCGCCAAATGGTTCATCCAGCAATAACAACTTCGGATTGGTGGCAAAGGCGCGGGCGATGCTCACCCGTTGCCGCATACCACCGGAAAGCTGCGACGGTTTTTTGTCCAGTGAGTGCGACAGCCCCACCAGTTCGAGGAATTTTCGGCTGTGGGCATTAACCTGCTCCTTGTTCCACTCAGGCCAGCGAGCGCGCACACCGAAGTTTACGTTTTGTAGTGTGGTAAGCCAGGGCATCAGACTGTAGTTTTGAAATACCACGCCCCGTTCCAGACTGGGGCCGGCCACTTCTTTGCCATCCATGATGACGCCGCCGCTGCTGGGGCTGTCGAGCCCCGCGAGCACATTGAGGATGGTGGATTTTCCGCAGCCACTGTGGCCAATAATGCAGACAAACTCCCCCTTATCGAGGCTGATGTTTACGTCGTCAAAGACGACAAGCTCTCCATCCTTGGCAGGAAATGCCTTGGATAGTTTTTCGACACTGATAAATCGTTGGTTCATGATTACTCCTCGTACTGCACCAAGCGTGCTACGGCGCCCAGCGCGACATCCAGCATCATGCCCACCACCCCAATCATGAGGATGGAAAAGATCACACTGTTAAGGTCCAGATTGTTCCACTCGTTCCACACGTAGTAGCCGATACCGGTGCCACCGACGAGCATTTCGGCAGCGACAATCACCAGCCAGGCGATGCCGATGGAAATGCGCATGCCGGTCAGAATAGTGGGTGCCGCGGCTGGCAGGATTACCTGAAAAGCGGTGCGCAAGGACCCGAGTTCGTGGGTCTGTGCAACGCGGATCCAGTCATTGCGCACGTTGGCTACACCAAAGGCGGTGTTGATCAGCATGGGCCAGATAGAGCAGATGAAAATCACAAAGACAGCGGACTTTTCCGAATCTTTGATGATGAACAGTGCAAGCGGCATCCATGCCAGCGGCGAGATCGGTCGTAGCACCTGTATGTAAGGGTTCAGCGCCTTGTAAAACATGGGTGACATGCCAATGACAAAGCCAAGAGGGATCGCGATAAGCGCTGCGCTTAAATAGCCCGCCATCACCCGGTATAGAGAGTACGCGAGTTGTATGCCTATACCCTTGTCATTGGGTCCTGCGTCATAGAAAGGGTCGCTCAGTTCGTTGATCGCGTGTGCAATGACCTGCGAGGGTGGCGGAACCCGGGCTTCGGATTCCGCGCCGCCCATCAGCAGCTCATACTCGGAGAGTTCCCCGGAGGCTTCCGGGGGCTGATTAAGTGCTTCCCACAGACCGAGCATGACTGTCAGCAGAATGACAGACAGCAGTGTGGCGCGCACGTTGATAGATAAAGGCATTAGGACCTCTTGATTGCAAAACTATTGATGTAGGCTTCCGGCTGGGTGTAGTCGAAAGTCTTGCCCATGATGTTGTAGTTTTCGTAGGTCTTGCTGGGCGGGGTATAGCCAAGACTCCTCATCACGTCGGCAGTTTCCGATGCCACGTAGACCTCTTCCGCGATCTTGTTGTAGTCGATATCGCCACTGATATAGCCCCAGCGTTTCATCTGGGTCAGTATCCACACTGCCATTGAATGCCAGGGGAAGGGATCAAAGTCGATTCGGTCAGGCACGTTGTGAACTTTGCGTTCCAGCCCGTCCACATAGCGCCCGGTGAGCACCTGCTTGACCACAACTTCGGGTTGGTTGAGGTAGTTCTTTGGCGAGATGGCTTTCGCTATTTCGTCGCGGTTTTCCGCTTTAGCCGAGTAGTGGGTGGCGTCTACGATGGATTTGAACAGCGCCGCGTAGGTGTTGGGCATTTCAGTTGCAAATTTTTTGCTGCAGGCAAAGGCGCAGCAGGGGTGGCCCTCCCAAATATCTTTGGTAAGCATGTGGAGAAAGCCGACTTTCTCGTAAACGGCGCGCTGGTTAAAGGGGTCGGGTGAGAGGTAACCGTCAAGGTTTTCCGCTCTTAGGTTGGCCACCATTTCCGGCGGTGGCACCACGCGAATCTGAATGTCCTTGTCCGGATCAATACCGTGTTCTGCCACGTAGTAACGGAGCAGAAAGTTGTGCATTGAATATTCAAAAGGAACACCAAACTTGAAGCCCTTCCACTGTTTGGGGTCACGTTTGTCCTTGTGCTTGTTGTGCAACACAATGGCCTGGCCATTGATGTTTTCCACTGCGGGCATCAGGTAGGGCTCGGCGGTGGAGCCAGCGCCCAGGCTCATCGCCAGTGGCATGGGGGTGAGCATGTGGGAGGCGTCGTATTCGCCGTTGAGGGATTTATCCCGAGCTACCGCCCAGCCGGCTGTTTTAATCACGTCTACGTCGAGGCCGTATTTGGCATAAAACCCCATAGGCTGGGCCATGATGATCGGAGTGGCGCACGTGATCGGGACAAAACCAACCTTGAGTTTGGTTTTTTCCAGTGGGCCGATGGAGTCCTTGACAGCTGCTTTTACTTTTTCCAGTGGCAGAATGGAGCCCAGTGCCGCTGCCAGTGTGCCCCCTCCGACAAGTTTGATGAATTGCCGGCGGCTGGCGTCGTTGTGGCCAAACATACCGCGGACAATCGCACTTTCCACCGCACGGTCCATTACATCTTCGGCGCTGTCAAACTGGCTCTGGCTGGCAGCGGGAGCAGGGCTTGTTTCCATTGCTTCGGCTTGTTTTTCCATCAGCCTGGTGCGCTCTTTGTCGCTGAGACCGGCCGGTGAGGCTAGGCTCGCGCTGCAGACATCGCAGCGACAATCCCGAGAGTGGTTTAACTTACTGTCGGCGCTGAATGGGTCGCCGAGGCTTTTGTAGGTCATCGTGTTGTCCTCTATATCGGTAGCGGGCTGTTTTGGGGCATGTGCTCCGTTGCAGTCCACGCGTACGTGCTTTCGGAAAAGGTGTGCATGCCTGTGGAGGACTAGAGCAACGTGCATGCCAGTGTTGCTGATGTGTCGGCGATAAAAATTTAACTAGCTGTTATAGAAAGAGAAAATAACGTTCGGTGCGGGGTTGGGCGGCATCGCAAAAGCGGCGGATGGGCTACGAAAAATCGTAATTAACGAGATTTCGTGGGAGTTGGCACGATTTTTCGTAGTGTTATGGCAGGTAGTGGAAAAGAGGTTGCTATGCCCTATAAACGAGCCGCGGTTGTGCCTGCTAATGACAGACACTTTAACTATGCCGCTTCTGCCCAGCTGGTGATAAACCCCTTTGTGGATCAGGTGGTAACCGCGAATCAGGAGGCCTGTCGGCTGTTTGGCTCCAGCCTGCAGGAGCTGTGTGAAAGTTGCGCGAGTGCTTTGTTTGCGCCGAGTTTCCCGACTTTGGTGGTGTTCACTCAGGAGGTTCTGGGCAATGGTCGCGCCTGGAGTGATCGCCTGCTGATACTGCATGGTGGCGATGAGGTTCGGGTAGAGGTTACAGCCCGTTGTGTAGCCGCAGGTGAGGAGCAGCATCTCTATCTTACCCTGCAACTTGCTGATCAATTACTGCGAGCGCGAGAGCGCTCGGATGCTGAGCGCCATTTCCTGTCGGGCATCGGCCACTGGAATCGTGTCAGCCAGGTTTTCCAGGAGTTTGAGCGTGAGAATCAACTGTTGCTTGATGCCGCCGGCGAAGGGATTTACGGGGTAGACGTCAATGGTATGACGACCTTTGTTAACCCGGCTGCGGAGCGGATTCTTGGCTATAGCGCCGAGGAGCTGGCCGGTCGCAACATGCACAGCATGGTGCACCACCGTCACGGTGATGGGGGGCATTATCCGGTGGATGAGTGCCCGATATTTGCGGTCTTAAAGGATGGGACGGTGCATACCGTAGATGACGATGTGTTCTGGTCAAAATCCGGAAAGCGAGTCGATGTGGAATACACAAGCACACCGGTTCGGGATAACGGGTTTATCGTCGGTGCCGTGGTGATTTTCCGCGATGTGTCGCAAAAGAAAGCCGACAAAAAGCAATTGCTGGCCGCTTTGACAGAGGTTGAGCAGCTCAAAAATCGGCTTGAAATGGAAAACGCCTATTTGCAGGAAGAGATTAGCTCCGAGTTCAATCATCATCAGATGATAGGGAAAAGCGCCGCGGTAAAACAAATCATGCAGAAAATCGAGCTGGTGGCTCCAACGGAAGCGACGGTGCTTATTAACGGAGAATCCGGCACGGGCAAGGAATTGATTGCCCGCGCGATTCACGACAATAGCGATCGCTCGCACCGTTCACTGATAAGGGTGAACTGTGCAGCGATTCCCGAGGAGTTGTTCGAAAGTGAGTTTTTCGGACATACGCGTGGTGCGTTTACAGGAGCAACGGCTGATCGCCCCGGGCGCTTTGAGCTGGCCGATGGCGGTACTCTGTTCCTTGATGAGGTGGGTGAAATCCCCTTGCGACTGCAGGGCAAGCTGTTGCGAGTGCTGCAGGAGCAACAGTTCGAGCGTGTTGGTGAATCGATAACGCGGCGGGTTGACGTGAGAATCGTCGCTGCCACGAATAGGGATCTTACACAGCGGGTAGCTGAGGGACAGTTTCGTGAGGATTTGTATTTCCGCCTGAATGTATTTCCGATTGAGTCGATGCCGCTGCGCAAGCGTCTGGACGATATTCCTCTGCTGACGCAGCATTTTTTAACACGTGCCAGCGCCAGAGCGAACAAGTCTGGCTTGAAAATACCCCTGAGCGAGATTGAAAAGCTGAAGCGTTATCACTGGCCGGGTAATATTCGCGAGCTGGAAAATGTGATTGAGCGTCAGGTGATATTGGCGCGCGGAGAAACACTGCGTTTCGATATGTCGAGCACGACGGCCGATTCAGCGGAGCCCTCGCTTGCACCCACAGAAAGTAGTGTGCTGACCGAGCAGGAGATGCGAGAACATGAACGGCGTAATCTGGTGGCAGCTCTTGAGGCCTGTCGTGGCCGTGTTTTTGGTCAGGACGGAGCGGCGGCTTTACTGGGGTTGCCAGCGACAACCTTGTCTTCGCGATTGAAGAAGTTCAAGTTGGATCCGCTGCTGTTTCGAGGGGCTGAAAGAGCGGGTTACAAATAAGGTGGCCAGCCACAGCAA
The DNA here is from genome assembly GCF_041624475.1 of Litorivivens sp. Classification (GTDB taxonomy): domain Bacteria; phylum Pseudomonadota; class Gammaproteobacteria; order Pseudomonadales; family Spongiibacteraceae; genus Litorivivens. The sequence continues at coordinate 46,376 of NZ_JBFJUX010000013.1, read as the reverse complement.
AGGTGCACTGTGACTGGCCGGGGGGGAGAGGGTAGAGCTTTACTCAGGCCGCGACTTGGGCCGCGGCACAGAGCATTACCGTATCGCCGTCGAGTTTGACGCTGTAGGCGACGATGGACTGACTTTCATCTTCCATGCAGCGGCCGGTTGCCAGTGCGAAGTGCTGTTTATAGATCGGCGATGCCACAACCAGCTCGCCGTCCAGGCTGCCGACAATGCCGCGAGACAACACATTTGCACCACTGAAGGGGTCAAAGTTGTCGAGGGCGAAGACGTTATTGTCCACTTTAAATATGGCAATCTGTTTGCCGTCGACCAGTGCACACACACCGGCGTTGGGCGGAATGTCGTCGATGGAGCAAACGGCGGTCCAGTTCATGCTTTTGTCCTTTTCTGTATCAGTCATTATCAGGCCACGGCAATCAGGTCTTTGCCGAGTTCACGCTCTTCGTCGGTAGCCGGTCGGATTTGGCCGCGCTCCTGTACGAAGACCACGTTACTGTCGCCCTGGTCTGCGTTAACAAAGCTGCGGAACAGCTTGACCTTGTCTTCGTTTTCGATGGTGGTTTTCCACTCGCACTGGTAGGTGCCAATCACGTGGGCCATTTCGGCTTCCAGTTCTTCAGCAATTCCGAGTGAATCGTTGATGATTACGTTTTGCAGGTATTCCAGGCCGCCTTCCAAGTTGTCCATCCATACGCTGGTGCGCTGCAGGCGATCGGCGGTACGCACGTAGAACATCAGAAAGCGATCGATGTATTTGATCAGTGTTTCGGTATCAATATCCGAGGCGAACAGATCGGCGTGGCGAGGCTTCATGCCGCCGTTACCACACACATACAGGTTCCAGCCGTTCTCGGTTGCGATAATGCCGACGTCTTTACTTTGGGCTTCGGCGCACTCACGGGTACAGCCGGAGACCGCCATTTTTAGTTTATGGGGAGAACGAAGGCCTTTATAGCGGTTTTCGATATCGATGGCGGCGCCAACGCTGTCCTGAACACCATAGCGACACCAGGTTGAGCCAACACAGGATTTTACGGTACGCAGGGATTTGCCGTAGGCGTGGCCGGATTCAAAGCCGGCGTCCACCAGCTCTTTCCAGATCACGGGCAGTTGATCGACAGTGGCGCCGAACAGGTCAATACGCTGACCGCCTGTGATCTTGGTGTAGAGGTTGTACTTCTTGCCCACTTCGCCGAGCACGATTAGTTTATCCGGGGTAATTTCACCGCCAGCGACGCGCGGCACGATGGAGTAAGTGCCGTTTTTCTGCATATTGGCTAGCATGCGGTCGTTGGTGTCCTGCAGGCCAACGTGTTCGGCTTCCAGAATATAGTCATTCCAGCAGGTGGCCAGAATCGACGCTGCGGTCGGTTTGCAAATATCACAGCCTTTACCAGTGCCGTGTTTTTCCAGCAGTTCATCGAAGGATTTGATCTTGCCTACGCGCACCAGGTGGTAGATTTCCTGGCGGGTGTAGGGAAAGTGTTCGCACAGATCGGTGTTTACTTCCAGGCCGAGTTTGGCCAGCTCGGCGTTGAGCACCTGGCCTACTAGCGCGCTGCAACCACCGCAGCTTGTGGCTGCTTTGGTGCAGGCTTTCAGGTCGCCGAGGGTATGGGTGCCTTCGGCAACCGCAGCGCAAAGATCGCCTTTGGATACGTTGTTACAGGAGCAGATCTGGGCACTTTCTGGCAGGGCGTCAACCCCCAGGCCGGCAGCGGCTGCGCCGTCGAGCGAGGGCAGAATCATGGCCTCAGGGTGCTCGGGTAGCTCAATGCCGTTCAGTGCGTATTGCAGCAGGGTGCCGTAGTCGTCGGCGTCACCAATCAGCACGGCACCAAGGATCTTGGTGGCGTCTTCGTTAACCACCAGCTTTTTATAGACCTCGGTCTGCTCGTCGATAAAGGTGTAGCACTTGGCACCGGGGGTGTTGGCGTGGGCATCACCTATAGAGGCAACGTCTACACCCATCAGCTTGAGCTTGGTGCTCATATCGGCGCCGAGGAATTGTTTCTCCTCAATGCCGCCCAGTACATGGTCGGCAGCTACGCGAGCCATATCCCAGCCGGGTGCGATCAGGCCGAAGATGCGGCCGTTCCACAAGGCGCATTCGCCAATGGCATAAATAGAAGGGTCAGAAGTCTGGCAGTTGTTGTTGATGACAATACCGCCGCGCTCGCCAATTTCCAGTTCGCTTTGGCGGGCCAGCTCGTCTTGCGGGCGAATACCGGCCGAGAAAACGATCAGATCGGTTTCCAGTTCTTCGCCATCGGCAAAGCACATTTTATGGGTGGTGCTGTCACCATCGATAATCTGCTGGGTATTCTTGCCGGTGTGAACCGATACACCGAGGTCTTCAATCTTCTTGCGCAGCAGCTTGCCGCCGCCGTCATCTATCTGCACGGCCATCAAACGCGGCGCAAATTCTACAACGTGTGTTTTCAGGCCCAGATCGTGAAGGGCTTTGGCAGCTTCCAGGCCGAGCAGGCCACCGCCAACGACTGTACCAATTTTGCCGTTTTGGCTGGCTTCAGTAATCGCTTCCAGATCTTCAATTGTGCGATACACAAAGCAGTTGTCGCGATGGTGACCCGGCACCGGGGGAACGAAGGGATAAGACCCGGTGCCGAGCACGAGTATGTCGTACTCAGCGCTGGTGCCGCAGTCGGTGGTGACGACCTTGTTGGCACGATCAATGCTGGATACTTTTTTGCCGGTGTGAACCGTCATGTTCTGGCTTTCATAGAAGCCTTCGCCAACCATATTCAATGATTCGGCCTTGCGGGTCTCGAACCAGGCGGTTAAGTGAACGCGGTCATAGGCGGGCCGCGGCTCTTCGCCGAAGATAGTGATGTTGAATTGATCACCCTTGCCACTCTCGACAAGTGTTTCCAGAAACTGGTGGCTTACCGGTCCGTTGCCGACCACTACGAGACGCGTTGTTCCGCTCATGCTGCTTACCTTTGTTCAGTTCTCCCCGGTGGTGCGCGTTCCAGCACACCGTGTGTACAGGATTCTTAGCAATCCATGTGCCAATCGGTGGCGCCTGTCGCAACCCTATGAATTTTATAGGTTTTGTTGCGAGACGCAGGGTGTGCACCAAAGCGGTGAGCTGTCGGGGGTGGGTGCGGGCACCAAAAAGATGCACTCGGATAGTGCGCCGCCACTTGCTTGTGCGTGTGAGTTGCTAGAGCAGGGCTTACGGATTGCCATGCGTTCTGGGGCGAGGGTTGTATTTGCTGGAAAAAGGTATACCAGTCATAGGGTTGTCATTTTTTGCTGATGATTGGCACAGGCTTTGCTCAAGGCTTTTCAGAATTTTTAAATCTGTATGGAGTCTCTAATGTCTGGCGGTAATCTCAACCTCCTGGATGTAAAGCAGTCGAACATCCGGCTGCTGCATCTTTCCTGGTTTGCCTTTTTTCTAACATTCATGGTGTGGTTTAACCACGCGCCTATGTTGGCTTCTATTAAAGAAGCTTTCGACCTGACCAGTCAGCAGGTCAAGGCACTCATGATTCTAAACGTAGCGCTTACCATTCCGGCGCGGATCATAATTGGCATGTTGGTGGATCGCTTTGGCCCGCGGATTATCTACACCGTTTTGTTGATAATTGGCGGCGGGCTTTGTTTGGGCTTTGCGTTCGCCGATAGCTACGAAACAATCGCATTAATGCGATTTTTGATGGGATTTATTGGCGCTGGTTTCGTTATCGGTATTCGCCTGGTGAGTGAATGGTTTCCGGCGCGACAGGTCGGTTTGGCCGAAGGTGTTTACGGCGGTTGGGGTAACTTTGGTAGCGCAGCCTCTGCGATGATCCTGCCGACATTGGCCTTGATGTACGGTGGTGAAGACGGTTGGCGTTATGCGATTGCTACCACTGGTGTGATGGCAATTGTCTATGGCCTGTTCTTCTATACTCGCGCGCGCAATACGCCGAAGGGTTCAACATACTTCAAACCCAAGAAAAATGGTGGTCTGGAAGTAACCAGCAAGCGTGATTTGTACTTTTACATTGCAATGTGTCTGCCCATGTATGCGGCGCTGGCAACGCTGACCTGGAAGTTGTCACCGGCTAACCTTGGTCTGCTTACTCAAGGTGCAACATACGCTACTTATGCGATCTTGGCTGTGGTTGGGGTAGTACAGATCAGTCAGATTCTACGCGTAAACAGCCATTTGTTTACCAATGAAGAAATTCCCGAGTTCAAACGCTATAAGTTCAAGCAGGTTGCAATTCTGAACGTATCCTACTTTGTGACTTTTGGTTCAGAGCTGGCGGTAGTCTCTATGTTGCCGCTGTTTTTTATGGAAACCTTCGAGCTGAGCGCGGTTAAAGCCGGTTTGCTTGCATCGGGCTTTGCCTTTATGAACCTCGTGGCGCGTCCCACAGGCGGTTTTTTCTCGGATAAGTTCGGGCGCCGTAAATCACTTACGATTCTGATCGCAGGTCTGGCTGTTGGATATATGATTTTGAGTCAGATCACGTCGGGCTGGCCCATTTTACTGGCGGTAGTCGCTACGATGATGTGCTCATTCTTTGTTCAGGCGGGCGAAGGTGCAGTGTTTGCTATTGTTCCCCTGGTTAAGCGAAGCATGACTGGGCAAATTGCAGGCATGACAGGTGCTTATGGTAATGTGGGTGCCGTTATTTACCTGACCGCGTTGTCATTTGTTGATGCGTCTTCCTTCTTTATGCTGATCGCGGCATCTGCGGCCTTTGTGTTTATTGCGGTACAGTTCCTCGATGAACCCCGTGGTCACATGGCGGAGGTTAACGACGATGGTTCGGTTGCACTGATTGAGGTGACCTGAGCTTGACTATGAGGCTTCCTCAAAAAGGAAGCGCTCGCTTAAGCCGGTTGCTAGCGTAACCGGCTTTTTGTGTTTCTCTGACGGGAGTGAACATGCATTTGGACGGAACACTTAAGTTCAGCCTCGGGCAGGCAACTTTTGCCGGTGTCAAAAGCGACAACGAAGACAGTATCGGTATACGCATTCCCGAAGGCCACTTGCTCACCACCAAAGGTGCGGTGGCAATCATCGCCGATGGCGTTTCTGCGGCGGAAGCCGGCAAGGAAGCCAGCGATACTTGTGTGACGTCGTTTCTGTCAGACTATTTTTCGACTCCGGAAGCCTGGACGGTCAAGAAATCGACCCAGCAGGTACTTAATGCTCTCAATCGCTGGCTTTATGGTCAGGGTCAGCGTTTTCTTCAGGCTGAGAAGGGCTATGTCTGCACGCTCAGTCTGGTCATCTTCAAAAGCCGCACCGCCCATGTATTTCATGTCGGCGATACGCGGGTCTACCGCTACCGCCACGGCGAGTTGGAACAGATTACACGCGACCATGCAACGCGGATTAACAAGGACCAGTCCTACCTGACCCGCGCTATGGGTTTGGATATGTGGCTCGACGTGGATTACCGCACGGTGGATCTGGAGGAGGGCGACGTTTTTCTGCTGACCTCTGATGGTGTCCATGATTTTCTCACCCGCGCTGAGTTGCGTGATCGCCTCGGCCACTTGAGCGACGACTTTGAGGAGGACTGCAATGGCATGATTGCCAGTGCGCTGGAGCATGGCAGTCATGACAACCTCAGTGCTCAGCTGGTCCGCATTGATCGTTTGCCCAGTGAAGAGGCAGATGACGCCTTTCGCAAACTGACGGAGTTGCCGTTCCCGCCTGCCTTGAATGTGGGCATGACGGTCGATGGCTACCGCATTGAAAAAGAGCTGCACGCCAGCTCGCGGAGCCAGCTGTATCTGGTTCGTGATGCCCGCAGTAATGACCCAACGCCTTACGTGATGAAAACGCCCTCGGTCAACTTTGTCGAAGACGCGGCTTATCTAGAGCGTTTTATTATGGAGGCGTGGATCGGCCGCCGAATAGACTCGCCCCATGTGGTCAGGGTGCTGGACGAAGAGCGCGAGCGCAGCTGTCTCTACTACCTAGCGGAATATATTGAAGGGGAAACACTCGAGCAGTGGGTTAAACGCCATCCGAAACCGAATATTCACGTGGTCATGGATATTGCCGAGCAGCTGGTCAAGGGTGTGCGGGCTTTTCACCGTCGTGACACGAGGCATCAGGATATTCGGCCTGCAAACATCATGATTGATGAGCAGAATCATGTAACGCTGGTGGATTTTGGCTCCTGCTTTGTGGGTGGCGTGGCAGAGATTGCGACGACCATAGAGCGCGACGCGGTTTTGGGTACGGCCCAGTACTCGGCTCCGGAGCAGATATTGCAGCGTCCAGTCACTGCCGCGGCAGACCAGTTTTCCCTGGCGGTAGTCGTCTATGAAATGCTTACCGGCAGGCTGCCGTATGAGGGAAAGCTGGAACACTGCACCAGCATTGCCGCGTATTCCCGGCTGAGTTATGTGCCGGCCTACCACTACAACCCTCTGGTGCCTACCTGGATGGACGCCGCCCTTCGCAAGGCGCTCAGTATCAGTCCCGAGTTGCGTTATCAGGATGTATCGGAACTATTGCACGATTTACAGAATCCGAACCGCGAGTTTGTGCAGAAGGCCAGTCGTCCCCTGGCACAGCGCAATCCGCTGCGCTTCTGGCAGATTGTCGCTGCCCTGCTTTTTGTCACGCAGATCATAACATTGGGCGTCTTACTCTGAGCCTGCCGGCCCCAACGAGGGGCCGGTATGCACCCTTCTGAAATTCAGGCGCTTAAAGCGCACCAGAATAATCTCAATTTAGGTTTGACGGGCGCCTCAAAAGGGTGCGTCATGGCGTTCTATGCTCCGGTGCTAAGCAAAATACCGGTTTTCTAAGGTGAAATGAAAGTTTTTGACGTTGGCACGCTAGTTGCTCAGACGTAGATAGACACTACAACTACGATTGGGGAAAAATCGATGAAGAAGTCTGCTTTACTACTCACGGCCCTGTCGCTTACGGGCGCCGGGCCAACACTGGCTGACGCGTTTACCGACGCCGTCACCGCGGGCAAGGCCTCGGGGAATTTCCGTTTGCGCTTTGAAGACGTCTCTCAGGATAACGCAGCAAAAGACGCCTCCGCGCTTACGCTGAGAACTCACCTGGGTTATGAGACGGGAACGCTTTCAGGCTTTTCGGCGAAGATCGAACTTGAAGACACCCGTATTGTTGCCGGCCAGGGGGACTACACTGTCGGCCCCACCGGTTACAACCCGGGGGAGTTTTCGGTCATTGCCGACCCCGAACACACGGAGCTGGATCAGGGCTATGTTCAGTATAAAGCCAAGGGTGTAACCGCTAAGCTGGGTCGGCAGGTCGTTACTTACGACGGTCACCGCTTTATCGGGCACGTGGGCTGGCGTCAGGATCGACAGACGTATGATGCGCTGCGACTTGATTATGCGCCGATGAAAGACGTGAGTTTGAGCTATACCTACATTGATCAGCGTAATCGAATCTTTGCCGAGCAGGCCGATCTGGATAGCAAAGATCACCTGCTAAATGCGTCTATTAATACGCCGGTGGGCAAGGTTGTTGTCTACAGCTACTTGTTGGAAGTCGATAACGGCACGGACAATGCTCTGGATACGACGGGTGTCAGCCTGAGTGGCAAACAGGCGCTTGGGGATGTGAAGGTGCTCTATACCCTTGAGTATGCCAAGCAGGATGCCGAGCAGGGCACTGTCGAGCGCGATGCGGATTATTCTCTCGTTGAGCTGGGCGTAGCGGCAGCGGGCATTACCGCAAAGGCTGGTGTTGAAACCCTGGGCTCTGATGATGGCCTCTATGGCTTCAGCACCCCGCTGGCAACACTGCACAAGTGGAACGGCTGGGCCGATCTGTTTCTGGCGACGCCTGGCGTCGGTCTGGTGGACAGTTACGTCAGCGTAAGCGGTAAATTGTTGGGTGGTGCCTGGAGCGTGACTCACCACAGCTTTGACGCCGATGAAGATTCACCCACGCTGGATAAACTGGGCGATGAACTCAACGTCTCCTACGTGCGTAAATTCGGCAAGCACTACAGCGCCGGTCTGAAATACGCTGACTACAACGCCAAAGACTTTGCCGTAGATACTGAGAAGCTCTGGTTCTGGCTCGGTTTGAGCTTCTAGAGAATACCTCCTCCACTCTGGCCCGCTTTTGCGGGCCTTTTTTTGCCCGTGAAAATCCTTTTCCGACATTGGTTCCTATCCCCCGGCCAGTGCTAACATGCGCACTGGCAAAATGGCTGGACAGCAATGCATATTCACATTCTCGGTATCTGCGGAACCTTTATGGGTGGTGTCGCCCTGTTGGCGAGGGAGCTTGGGCATCGGGTTACCGGCTCTGATGCCAACGTTTACCCGCCCATGAGCACCCAGCTCGAAGAGCAGGGTATCGAACTCATGGAAGGCTACCTGCCGGAACATCTTGAACCCGCGCCGGACCTGGTCATCATTGGCAATGCCCTGTCGCGTGGCAATGCGGCGGTGGAGCATGTGCTGAATCGCGGTTTGCCTTACGTGTCTGGCCCGCAATGGCTAGGTGAGCATTTTCTGCAGGGGCGTTGGGTGCTGGCTTGTGCCGGCACCCACGGCAAAACCACCACCAGCAGTATGTTGGCCTGGATTCTGGAGCACCTGGGTTATGAGCCTGGCTTTCTGATTGGCGGCGTGCCAGGCAATTTTGGCCTGTCAGCCCGGGCCGGGGGTGGTCGCTTCTTTGTCATGGAAGCGGATGAATATGACACAGCCTTCTTTGATAAGCGGTCAAAGTTTGTACACTACCGTCCGCAAACGGTTGTGCTGAATAACCTGGAGTTTGATCACGCGGATATTTTCCCTGACCTGGCAGCCATACAGCGCCAGTTTCATCACCTGATTCGGACGGTTCCGGGTATTGGCCGGATTATTCTGCCGGCGGGTGAGCCGGCGCTGGAAGCGGTGCTGGACATGGGTTGCTGGAGTGAACAGACCCGGCTCGGCTTGAGTGGCAGCGGCGCTGACTGGCAGGCCGAGGTGCTGGCCGAGGACTACTCTGAGCTGCGTATTTCTCATAAGGGCGTAAGCGCGGAACTGCGTTGGGGCTTGACGGGTAGACACAACCTGTTTAATGCACTGGCGGCGATTGCCGCTGCCAACCATGTTGGTGTGACTCTCGCTGACGCAGTCGAGGCGCTGTCTGTTTTCGAAGGCGTTAAACGGCGAATGGAGCTTTTGGGCACGCCGGCCGGCATTGCGGTCTACGATGATTTTGCCCACCACCCGACGGCGATTGCCTCAACGCTGGATGGTCTGCGACGCCGGGTCGGTGAAGCGCGGGTGTTTGCAGTGATTGAACCGCGCTCCAATACCATGCGGCTCGGCCAGCATCGGGCGGCTCTGGCCCCTTCCACCGCAAAAGCCAACGAAGTGCTGTGGTTTTCGCCGGAAGGCCTGGGTTGGTCACTGGATGATGTGGTCGCTCAATCCGACGTGCCGGCAACCGTTTACCCGGATGTAGATCAGATCGTGGCGTATTTGCGTAAGACAGCCACGGCGGGTGATCATGTCGTGATTATGAGCAACGGCGGCTTTGCCGGCATTCACCAGAAGCTGCTGACAGCATTGGCGGAATAACGTGTCACAGAGCAATCAATCTTCCTCACATCGCCGGGTTACGCTGGCCATGACCGGCGCATCCGGCGCACCTTACGGGCTGCGCCTGCTGGAGTGTCTGCTGGCGCAGCAGGTCGAAGTGCATTTCATGATCTCCAAAGCTGCGCTGATGGTGTTGGCGATGGAAACGGATCTGGCCCTGCCAGACAAGACCGGGCCGCTGGCTCGCAAACTGCGCGAGCACTTTGGCGCGGACGAAACGCAGCTTCGGGTCTATGGTCGTGAGGAATGGACAGCGCCCGTGGCCTCAGGGTCCGGTGCGCCGTCGGCAATGGTGATCTGCCCCTGCAGCACCGGCACCCTGTCGGCCATTGCTACCGGCGCCAGCAATAATCTGATTGAACGCGCGGCGGATGTGGCGCTCAAAGAGCGACGCCAGTTAATTGTGGTGCCGCGAGAAACGCCCCTGTCGAGCATCCATTTGCAGAATATGCTGACGCTGAGTCAGGCTGGCGTGACGGTCATGCCAGCCAGCCCCGGCTACTATCACAAACCCGAGTCGGTGAGCGATATGGTGGATTTTATGGTGGCTAGGGTGCTTGATCATCTTGGGTTAGAACAGACTCTGGTGCCTCGTTGGGGGGAATAGTTTCCCTCACCCTAACCCTCTCCCAAAGGGAGAGGGGATATAACATTTAATAAGGAAAACAGAATGCGTAGTGCTTTTATGGCTGTATACGAGCGCCTCATCATGCGGCGGCCCCTGGTCGCGCTGCTGGTGGTGTTGGCCATTATCGGTGGCTTGGCGAGTTTTCTGCCCAACCTGAAGTTGGACGCCTCTTCCGATTCTTTGGTGTTGGAAGGTGATAATTCGCTCAAGTTTTACCGCGAAATCAACAAGCGCTTTGCCACTGAAGAATTCCTGCTCGTGGTTTATCAGCCCGACGGCGAGTTGATGTCGGATCACACGCTCAGCGAGCTGACTCGTCTGCGGGACGAGCTGGCGGCCTTGCCGATGGTGTCTTCGGTGGTCTCCATTTTGGATGTGCCCTTGCTCGACAGCCCACGCGTGAGCCTGACCGATGTGGCCTCCGGCAAGATTCCCATGCTCAAGCATGAAGACACCGACCGGGAACTGGCACTCAAAGAACTTTCCACCAGCCCACTCTATAAATCGCTGCTGACCAGCACGGACGGCACGACCACCGGCCTGCAGGTCAATATAAAACGCGATGAGACCTATGCGCGCTTGCTGGAAAATCGCGAGCGCTTAAAGGAAAAGCGCGCTGACGCCGGCCTGACTCCGCTGGAAGAGCGTGAGCTGGAAGTGGCGCACGAGGAGTTTCAGGCCTACCTGCCCAAAGCTCAGGCCGCCATGACCGACCTGGTAGCCAGCGTGCGCAGCATTCTCGACAAGTATCGCGATGACGCCACCCTGTATCTCGGCGGCGTGCCGATGATTGCCGCCGACATGATTGCCTTTGTGCAGAGCGATCTGGTGGTTTTTGGAACCGGCATTATTCTGTTCATTATTCTGCTCTTAGTCGTGATTTTCCGCAGTGTGGTGTGGACGTTGTTGCCACTGGCCACCTGCGTGCTGTCGGCGACCTTTATGCTCGGCATGCTGGCAATGCTCGACTGGCGTATGACAGTGATCTCTTCCAATTTTGTGGCGCTGCTGCTGATTATCACCCTATCGATTTCCATTCACCTGGTGGTTCGCTATCGGGAACTGGCCGCCAATCACCGTGACTGGGATCAGCGCACACTGGTGGAAAACACCGTGCAGCAGATGGCGAAACCCTGCTTTTACACCGCGCTGACAACGTTGGTGGCCTTTATGTCCTTGGTGGTCAGCGGCATTCGGCCGGTCATCGATTTCGGCTGGATGATGACTATAGGCGTTGTGGTCGCCTTGATACTGACCTTCATTGTGTTGCCCACAGTGCTACTTTTGCTTAACAAACCCTTGCGGACAGCTGATGCTGACAACAGTAAGGGTTTTACCTTGCGCTTCGCCGCCATAGCCGAGCACCATGCGGGCGTGATCGCACTGGTCGCCGGTGTGTTGTTTGTGGGCAGTGCCTGGGGTATTTCCCAGCTCAAGGTGGAAAACCGCTTTATCGATTACTTTGATGAGAGCACTGAGATCTATCAGGGAATGGAAATCATCGACGCTAAACTGGGCGGCACCATTCCTCTGGACATCATCATTAACGCGCCCAAAGCGGAGCCTGTGGATGAAGGTGAATTCAGTGACGATTTTGCCGACGATTTCGGCAATGACTTCAGCGATGATTTTGGTGATGACTTCGGCGACGACTTCGGTGGCGGTAAGCAGGCATCCCAGTCATCACACTGGTTTACCATCGCCGGCCTGGAGCGCATCAAGTCGGTACACAACTACGTCGACAGCCTCGACGAAACCGGCAAGGTCCTGTCGCTGGCGACGCCCTATGAACTGGTGAAAATGATCATGGGCGACGATATCGACGATCTGCAGCTGGCGTTGGTGCAGAAATCACTGCCGGACGACATCAAGAGCATAGTGGTTGATCCCTATCTAGCAACAGAAACGGATCAGGCGCGTATTTCGGTGCGGGTTATGGAAACCAGCCACAGTCTCCAACGAGCCGAGCTGCTCAAGGAAATTCGCACCCACCTGATAGATGAAATGGGTTTCGAAGAAGATCAGGTGCGCCTCACGGGTATGCTGGTGCTCTACAACAATATGCTGCAGAGCCTGTACAAATCCCAGATCCTTACGCTGGCCGCTGTGTTTGTGGCCATCCTGGTAATGTTCCTGGTGCTGTTCCAGTCATTGAGTTTGGCGCTGATCGCGCTGGCGCCGAACCTACTGGCCGCCGGTGCGGTATTGGGTGGCATGGGGCTGTTCGGTATTCCACTGGATATGATGACGATCACCATTGCCGCAATTACCGTGGGCATTGGCGTAGACCATGCAATTCACTACGTGCACCGCTTTAAAACCGAGTTCCCGCAGGATCGCAATTACCTGGCGACGATGTACCGCTGTCACGGCAGTATCGGTAAAGCGATGTATTACACATCAGTGATCATTATTTTTGGCTTCTCCATACTGGCCCTGTCGAATTTTACGCCCAGCATTTACTTTGGCCTGCTCACCGGTGCAGCGATGTTGGCCGCGCTGATGGGCTCCATGCTGTTGTTGCCGCGTTTGATCATCTTCTTCAAACCGCTGGGTAAAGAATCCGATGGCTGATCGTGAAATAGCCCTGTTTCCACTCGGCACGGTGTTAATGCCGGGTGGGCGTCTGTCGTTACAGATATTTGAGCAGCGCTACCTTGCGCTGGTCAGCAAGGCCATGAAAAACGAAAGTGAGTTCGGCGTGGTACTGCTGACACAGGGCCGGGAAGTGGATCGCCCCGGCGTAAACACGCGCTTCGAAAGCACCGCTGTATCGGCGCGCATCGTGGACTGGGATTCCCTGCCCAATGGCCTGCTGGGTATCGTGATAGAGGGGGAAGAGCGATTCAGTATCAGCAACCCGCACCAACAGGACGATGGTCTCTGGTTGTGTGAGGCCAGAGTCTGGGACGAGGAACCATCGATTCCGCTGCCGGAAGAACACGCCGAATGGACGGCGCTGCTGCAGCGGCTTGCGGAACACCCCCACGTTCAGCGCCTAGGGATTGAAGTGGAAACCCGCGACGCTACCCGCCTGAGCAACCAGCTCGCCCAGCTATTGCCCCTGCCGGAAGTGGATCGCTACGAGCTGATGGTGCTGCGCGATCCGATTGATCGACTCGATGCGATTCATGACCTGCTGAGTCAGTACGAAGAATAAGCCTGGCTGGCGGCGGGCTGTGCACATGAGAGTATTACCTTGCCGCGATTCGCGGCAAGTCTCTAAAGACGGGCCCGTTCGCAATAGGCTTTGATGTCACTGTTGATAGTGTCATAGAGAGTGCTTAGTGACCTACTCAGCAAGGGCAGCAGACCGGGTACCAGCAGGCCGGAAAAATCCTCGCCATGGGCGAGGCGTGTGCGGTTCTGATCAATAGCCTGTGGTTGAAAATAGTGGCTGCCGGTAATCAAGCCGGGGATGCCGCCAATCCAGCGCAGCCCTTGCCGGGCATTACAGTGCTGGATCAACACCGGTACGGGTAGCCATAATACGCCGAGCTTAACCAGCATCAGCTGAACTTTGCCAGCTTTCGGCGCTGTGTTGAAACGGGTTGAGCGGTTCCAGTGGCGATACTGCTCCAAGTCGGAAAGGGTCTGCCAAAGGCGATCGCTCGTTGCCTCAATCTCTATGTCGGAACGTATGGACTGTCGGAAAATCACCCCTCCAGACTCCCCAGCGAATCGAGATCGATCATGGCGGTAACCATCTTGCGGATGTTGGCAGCGGTGATCGTCTCACCGTAGTTCTGGGGCGGGCAGATCAGCCAGCCGATCACCAGCCCCCAAACTGCAGATTGTCGGTACAGTGTGAAGGCCTCGTCTTCAGTTGGCACATTCCGGACCCCGTGACTGGCCAGCGCATCCCGGTAAAGATTGATCAGCTCCCGCTCGTGTTGTTGTCGCAGTTCGATATCCAGGCCGGTAATCAGCAGATAGGTCAGGTCATGACACCAGGGGCCGCGTACGGTCAGCTGGAAATCGAGCAGGCCGCCGCTGCTGTCGGGCAGCACATAGGTGTTACCGATATGAGTATCGCCGTGCAGCAGGGTGTGCGGTTGCCGGTAGATAATGCGCTGCGACTGCCAGTTGGCCTCCCACAACTCGTCAACTGTTTTACCCAGGGGTTTGATCAGGTCCTGCTTGAATGGGTTCTTTGCCACCTGATCGCGAATAATATTCAGGCCGATGGCGTCAAACACGGGAAACATGCCGCCTTCGCAGGTCGTCGGTAGCCAGGCCAGATCGCCTTCCAGTCGCGGGCTCTCCCAGAAGCGGGCATGCAGCTTGGCCAGGTTGCCGATCAGGCTGCGCATTTCATTGAGGCTGACACCGTCGACGGCATTTGGAAAGCGCGCTGAGCGAAGCCCGAGATCTTCCATCAGGATGCCGAACTGCCCGTCCCTGTCGTTGATTACACTGGCATAGCAGGCCGGCGCCTCGATTTCGAGTTCTGGTCGGATCTTGCCGTAGAAATTGACTTCATTGCGGTACATGGCTTCCGGCGCATGGGGGAAGTAGCGCTGGTAAATATTGATGAGGGTAAAAATAGTCGGCCCTGACAGTTTTCCCAGCAGAGGAATTTTCTCCAGAGAACTGACTACTTTGGCGGTTCCGATGACCATCGGCATGCCAAAACGCAGGTAGCGGTGCAGGAGGATCGTTTTGAGTTTCATGCACTCCGGTAAGCCTTTTCGATTGGTACCTTCCCGGTACTGCAATTTCAATCCGATCCGATCAGCGGTAGACGCGAGTCCGTCGCCACAGTGAGCGTGTTCGGTGATATCGAGTTTATCCACGACAACGCCGGGGTTGTATTCCGATAACAGTGCAGTGAGATTGTCAGTCGTGAGCTCGGTGATGGACGCGGGCAGGTTTGTCATTGTTGTTATCCTCAGGCGTTCTGTTGTGTGGTAGAAGCGGTTTAGCGAAGCAGCTCATCGAGATGCAGGCCGGGCAGCAAGCGGTAGCGGATGTACTCGATCAGCTCGGCACGCTTTCTTTCACGGGTGCCGCTCAATGTCAGAAAGGACAATGCATTGCGAGCCCAGTATTCGGAGATATCATCGGCCTGCGCCGCCAGTGTCGGGTGAGCTTCAAAAATACGCCTGAAACCGAGTTGGCCGAACAGGCCGAAGGGGTGGTAGCTCACACCCAGGTGGGCAAGAAAGCCATCCTCTGGCTCGACCAGCAGCATCAGCACAGGATTTTTGGGCAGGGTTTCAACCACAAACAGAAAGGCTTCGACGAACTGTTTCTCTACGTCCTCAATGCTCTCAATATGAGCGGCAAGCTGTTCGCTGTAGCGCAAACCTTCGCGCCTGAATGCGTCGGCCAGAACGTCGTATTTGTTCGAGTAATACTTGTAGGACGTCTGCCGAGCCAGGCCGGCGGCTTCCGCGATATGACGCATGCCTACCTTGCTGATGCCCATTCGGTGTACGCAGTCCACCGCTGCATCCATCAGGCGCGAACGCATCTGCTCGTCGTGGCTGGAACTGGCATCGAGTTCGGCAAGTGGCTGGCTATCGTCTAGGGTCATGTCGCTGTTCCTGAGAGGTGACATAAATTTGATTTGTGTCACCAATGATGACACTATTTGAAAAAGTGTCAATGCTAGAGATGCGCAGTGTTTGTAGGAGTGCGTGCTTTTCTCAGGCTAAGTGACGGCATGTTCACAGAGCTCGTCACTAAACGCTTTATCATTGCTCGAAACTGTTGCTATACCTGAGCCGCCCAAGGGCCAAACCATGTCAATGGATCGATACTGTCTTGCTGGATGCGTCGCTGTTGCCTGCCTGCTTGCCGCTTGCAGCAAAGTCGAGGACCCAAGCCTGTTTCCCGTCTTCGACAAGTCGACGGCGGCGCCCCCGCCGTTCAAGGCCAAAGTGGCTGCCAACCCGGATAGGAACCTGTTCTGGGGTGACCTGCATATTCACACGAGCCTGTCGACAGACGCCTATACCATGGGCGTGCGCACCCTGCCGGAGGATGCCTATATCTTTGCCCGCGGTGGAGAGATCGAACACGGCGCCGGTTACAGTATCCGCATCAGTCGACCGCTGGACTTCGCTGCGGTGACGGATCACTCAGAGTACCTGGGCGTGGTTCGCCATCTGGACCCGGAGCTTCCGCTGTCGCAACGCAGCCTGCGACAGCGCCTGCTCAACGACAGTCCGCTGCGCAACACACTGGCGTTTTTGCGGACGGTGTGGGGTTTTGATCTGGACAGTGTCGGGGTGCCGGAGGCCGATCAGATTACCCGGCAGGCCTGGCAGCAGATTATTGATACGGCCCAACAGTTCAACGAACCGGGGCGTTTTACCGCCTTCGTCGGCTACGAATGGAGTTCCATGCCGGAGGATCGAAACCTGCACCGGAACGTTATTTACCGCAGCGAAAACGTACCCGATGTTCCTTTCAGTTCGGTGGACTCAGAGGATCCCCGTGATCTCTGGGCGGCTCTCGAACAGCAGCGTGCTCAGGGCATGGACAATCTCGCCATTCCCCACAACGGCAATGTCAGCGGTGGCCGGATGTATGACAGGGTGGCCTACGATGGCAGCGCCTTTGACGCAGATTATGCGCAGCGCCGAATGAACAATGAACCGCTCAGTGAAATCTTTCAGGTCAAGGGCTCCTCGGAGACCCACCCTTTGAGCTCCGAAGAAGATGCTTTTGCCGGCTTCGAGATTTACGATCATTTGCTGTCGCAAAAGCTCACCCAGTCCCGTCCGCAGGGGAGTTATATCCGCGATGCCCTGCGCACGGGTATAGAGATGGCGCACAGCGAGGGCTTTAACCCTTACCGTTTTGGCGTGATAGGCAGCACCGACAGCCACAATGCCTCCTCGCCGGCGGATGAAAACAACTATCACGGCAAGCTACCGTTGCTTGATGGTAGCGCAGGGATTCGCCTGGGCGAGAGTATGCTGTTGCCGGAGCAGCGGCATCTTGGAAAGCAGTGGAGCGCCGCCGGCCTGGCCGCTGTGTGGGCCGAGGAGAATACCCGCGATTCACTGTTTGATGCCATGCGCCGCAAGGAAACCTATGCCACCTCAGGCCCGCGTATGACGGTGCGCTTTTTCGGTGGCTGGCGCTATCCCGACGATCTGACTGAACGCGATAATCGCATCGAGTTGGCGGACAAAACCGGCGTTCCGATGGGCGGCGATCTCCCTGCGAGTGAGGGCGATGCGCCGAGCTTTGCAGTCTGGGCGCTGAAAGATCCGGAGAGCGGCAATCTGGATCGCATCCAGATTATCAAGGGCTGGGTGGATGAAAGCGGTCAATCCCATGAAAAAATCTACGATGTGGCCCTCTCCGATCAACGCCAGCCCGATCCCGTCACCGGCGAGGTGCCAGCGGTGGGCAATACCGTCGATGCAAAAACCGCTACCTATCGCAACAGTATCGGCGCTTCGCAGCTTGCCGCCGTCTGGACGGATCCGGAATTTGATCCGCGGCGCGAGGCATTTTATTACGCCCGCGTGATAGAGATACCCACTCCGCGCTGGTCGACCTACGATGCAGTGAAGCTGGGCTTGGAGCCTGTTGATCCTGTTTCGATACAGGAGCGGGCCGTAACTTCCGCGATCTGGTATCGGCCGCAGCTCGAAAAGTGAAAGGCTGTTTTGATGTATCGGGGGCGAAGAGATAGGTGATTGGAGCATGAAGATCGGTATTAATGCGTGGGTATGGCAATCCCCATTTACTGCAGATTCAGCAAGGCTGATTACGAAAGCGGCAGAAGTGGGTTTTGAGGCGTTCACGGTGCCGGTGGAGGATCCATCATTCATTGATATCCGTTCGATAAAGAGCGTGCTGGCGAATTCGCCCATGACTCTGTATTTGACCGGGGCTTATGGTCCGGATAGAGATCTGACACACGATGATCCGGCGGTGCGGAAAAACAGTTTGAACTATATTTCTGAATTGCTGGAAATCTGCGAGAAGCTCGAAGTAAAGGTACTGGCGGGGCCGGCATATTCTGCCGTTGGGAAGAGACGGCATTTATCTGATGAGGCAAGAAAACGGGAATGGGATAGAGCCGTCGATGGATTGACCAAAGCCTCGCATCTGGCCGCTGAGCGAGGAGTCACTCTGGCAATCGAGCCACTCAATCGATTCGAAACCGATTTGGTCAATACTTGCGCTCAGGTCAAAACGCTTATTCAGGATGTAAATCATTCGAATATTCGAATTCACCTGGATACCTTTCATATGCATATCGAAGAGAAAAATCTCTTTGACGCGATCTGCCTGGCAGGTGAGGATCTGGTTTATATCGATGCCAGTGAAAGTGATCGAGGTACGCCAGGGCAGGGTCAGGTGTACTGGAGTGAGTTGGCCAGAGCGCTTAAGAAAATTGATTACAAAGGCGACTGCATCATCGAGTCTTTTACGCCAGAATGCCTCACGATTGCAGATGCCGCAGCCATATGGCGTCCATTGGCGCCAAGCCAGGATGATCTGGCATTTGACGGGCTAGCGTTCTTAAAAGCGCTGAGAGATTCGCATAATCTGTACTAGGTGAATGGCCCCGGTTTGCCCGAGGCCAAAACTTTGCGCAGCGCCCGACTTGGACAACTATTGTCGTCTCGGCGGTAAGGCTATCTAACATCAGTGGCGCCCTAGAAGCGGTAGCTTGCTTCCACGCCCCAGCTTTTGGGCGGCCCGGAAAGAAAATAGGTGTAGCCAAAGGAAGCCTGCAAGTCGATGGCGTAGTAATCGTATTCCACATCTTCGATATTTTTCACAAAGGCCGCCAAACTGTAGCGGTCGTCAGCAGAGAACCAGCTCAGCCGAGCGTTGAGCAGGTGGTAGGCATCCTGTTTGGTGGCTTCGTATTCGGCTTTGTCGTTGTAGGCGCTGAACCATTGCTTGCTTTGGTAGGAGCCGTTGACGTTCAACGAGAGGTAGCCGTAGTCAGTTACCAGCACATCCCAATCTACTGACAGATTAAAGTTTACATCCGGCGCGGAAATCAAATCGTTGCCTGCGAGGTCCACCTGATCCTCCGGGTTGGCCAGGGTGGTGGTGTCAGCCAGCATCAATTCTTTGTAGCGGGTATCGAGCAGCCCAACGCCGGCATTCAGAAACAGGCGCTCATTGACCTGATATTGGAATTCCGCTTCTACGCCCTGAATTTCAGATGCGCCAGCATTTTCGAGAAAAACGGAAATGCCGACCACATTCACAAACTGCTGGTCAGTGTAGTCGTAGTAGAAGGCGGCTGCATTGAAGCGGGCGCGGCCGTCTAGCAGGTCCGCCTTGATGCCCATTTCATAGGCGTCGATGAATTCCGGGCGGGCATAGGCGTCGTCGAGATCCCGTTCGAGGTAGTAGACCCCGCCATTATAGCTGCCGCTGCGATAGCCCCGACTGTAGGAGGCGTAGAGCAGAATGTCGGGTGTCAGCGCATAGTCCACACCAAGCTTGCCGGTCCATTCCTTCTCCAGCGCTTCCAGAGGGTCTTGGGAGGCCAGTGTGTAATCACCGTGGGTGTAGCCGGGAGCCGCGCCACAGGCAGAGGGGTTAGCCAGGCAGTAGGCGATCTGATTGGGCGATACGATAAGCGGCGTGAAGGCTTCGTCGCGACCGGTAGAGTTGCCTGGAACCCAGGTGCCGATGGGCGTGCCGTCGTAGTCTAAACGCGAGGTATTGTAGTAGGGCATGTCGTTGCGATCTTCGGTGTAACGCAAGCCCAGATCGAAGCCGAGTCTGTCGGTAGGCTCAAAGCGAAGTTGGCCATACACTGCGCGGCTGTCTTTTTCGGTGCGCAGACGCTGATCGACGCAACCGAAACCCACCAGAAAGGGCGCAAGGCCAATCGCGTCCGGGTTTTCTTCACCCACCCGCGTGTCCGGCAAGTCTTCGAATATGCAGTAGATATTTTGCAGGCCCAGATCTTCATAGCCGTAGTACAGGCCGGCGATCAGTTGGAAGGGACTTTCCCATTCACTGACAAAGCGTATGTCCTGGCTGTAGTAAATGGTGTCGGATGACCAGTCGATCTCCAGCAGTCGCAGCGGTGAGCCGTCGGTGTTGGCATCCTGAAAATACTGGGCATCGCCGTAGGAACTGACCGAGACAAGAGAGAAGTTCCGGAAGTCCGCAGTGACGGTGAGCACGGCGGTGTCGGTTGAAGTGATCAGCGGCCCCATCTTGTTGGATTCTATTTCGTGAAAGTCCAGATCCTGATGGGGGCGCGAGTACCCGGTGTAATCGATAAAACCGTTGGAGTTAGCGGTGCTGGAGGTATTGCGAATATCGACGCCGGGCTCATTGCGCACCTGTGCGGTATTGGCATCGTTTTCGGTGCGGGTAACTTTCAGTATGGCGGTGGTGTTGTCGTTAACCGCCCAGTTCAGTGCCAGTCGGCCGCCGCGGGTGTCGGTTTGTGCGCCGTTGGCGCCACCGAGCGGGTTTTCCTGATAACCGTCATCTTTCTTGAACATCAATGCGACCCGGGCGGAGAGGGTGCCGGGAATCAGTGTGCCCTCAACGGCGGCCTCACCCACGGTGGCGTCGAAGGAGCCCACACCGGCCCGGATGCGGCCATTGAGTTCGGTATCGATTTGCGGCGTGCGGGTAATCATATTGATGGCGCCGCCGGTAGTGTTTTTGCCGTAGAGGGTGCCCTGCGGTCCCCGCAGCACCTCCAGTCGCTCTAGGTCAAAAAAGTTAGCACCGTGGGAGTACACCGCTGGCTGGTAGGCTTCGTCCACATACACGCCAATAGGGCTGGCTTGGTTGGAGTTGTAGTCCGACATGCTAACGCCGCGAATGGAGAAGATCGGTTGCACCTCGCCATAGGGACCGCTGACCTGCATGTTGGGGACTTGGGCGCCCACATCATTTGTGCTTTCTACCCCAAACTTTTCGATCGCATTGCCGGTGAAACCGGTGATGGCAACGGGAATATCCTGAGTGCTCTCGCTGCGGCGCTGGGCGGTGACTATGACTTCCTCCAGTGCCTGCGCCATAAGCAGACCGGAGCTGCCGCCAGAGGGTGTTAGTAGCGTCACTGAGATTGCGAGGGCTGAAAGCAGGTGTTTCTTCATGGTGTTCCTCTTACCAAGTGAGGTTGTATTGTTTTTAAGGCTATGATAAGTGACGATTTTGTGTCGTTTTTATTGGTTTTTTGGAGCGACAGTGATTGGACATCGGCTAACCGATTATACGCGTATATACCTACTCCGGGCGAGTAAAGAACAGTTCATTATTTAACCAATTGTTACGTAAAACATGATGGGAGTCACCATGCTGGAATTTCGCGGGCTAACCGTCCCGGCTATTGTTCTGAGTATTGCATTGATCAGTGGCTGCAATGACGACAGCAGCTCTTCTTCTGCTCCAGCAGCCATAGCTGCAGAGGAACCTGCACCACCAGCAGCACCGCCAGCGAGTCTGCAGTGTCCTGAAGCTGACCGTCTTCCGCCTGAGTTGTTGACGGCAAGTCAGCTCAGGCAGGTCACCAATAGCCTGCCCAATGTCTATGACACGGCCAACTATGATCTGGACGCGCAGGAGCTGGATACGACCACCTTTAACGTCAGCGTAGCCCTGCCCGAGCGCTGCCCCGGTGACCGTTTCCCTGTGGTGATCAACAGTCACGGCTACGGCGGTGAGGTATCTAATGAGCTAGATGACGATGGCGTCGTTGACGCCACCGCACACTTTCCTCAGATTCTCGATCTTTTCCAAACGCTGCCGCACCACGGTTATGTGGCGGTGTCCTTCGATCAGCGCGGTCACGGCGAATCCCAGCCGGATAACGCTGGCGGTCTGGCGCGGGTGATGGACCCTCAGGCTGAGACCCAGGATGCGATCCGGCTGCTGGACTGGCTGGCAGAAAATGCCGAAGAGTTTCATATCTTTCGCGAAGACACTGGTATTGCCAACGACTTCCGGGTTGGCCTGATTGGCTATAGCTACGGCGGTGGCTGGCAGTTTCCCCTGTCACAACTGGATGCTCGGGTGGACACCATCGTGCCGGTGGGTACCTGGCACAGCCTTATCAACAGTTTGCTGCCCGGTGATGCAGTGAAGCTGTCCTTCGATGGTTTGTTGTGTCTATTCGCCGATGGTACCGAAGGGCCGCGGGACCCCGGTGTCACCAATACTCCGGCGGTGGCGGATATGTGTAACCTTATTGGTTACCGAAGCCCGGTGGCGAATTTTATTCGCACCAAAGATGATTTGATGAGGCCACTGGAGTTGCAGGGTTACGACCGGGATGTTGTGCTGCAATTGTTCAATCGTCAGGTGCGGCACTTTCAAGACCGCAACGGTGTTGGTTCTTGGTGTGACAATGACCGTCCCGGTTGCACGGATACCAGTACCTTTGTTGGGCGAAGTGTTCCGACGCTGCTGCTGCAGGGTAACCGGGATGTGCTGTTTAATCTGACCGAGGCCTACTGGAATTACAAATTCCTGTCATCGCTGGGCAGTGCTCCGGTGGGAGTGCTTACTAACGAAGGCGGCCATATGAACCCGCTGGATAATTTGTTTGAAGGGGATTCCCATTGCGGCGCCGTCGACGGGCTGGCGGTTATCCGTAGCTGGTTTGATTTTCACTTGAAGGGTGAGGATTCTCCCGACTATAAGAACATTCCCAGGGTCTGCATCTCGGTGGCCGATACCGATAATGCTCACAACGCGCAGGCTCAGGGCTTGCTGTTGGATGACTTTCCGAAAGGCAGTCAAAGCGCTGCAGCCGGTGGCGTGCCGACTCGACTAGAGAGCGGCAGTATTAGTATCGGTAGTGATCCCGGAAGTGCGTTAAACCCCGTATTTTTGGAGGTTTTCACTGTCCCGGACAGCGCCGCAGACAATTATGTGCTGGCGGGTATTCCGAGCATTGATGAAATTACCGTTCAAAATGTAGCCGGAAACCCTCAAACCGCTATTGCTTTCTTTGGTGTGGGTATCAAGCGTGGTGATCGAACCATTCTGGTCGATGCAGAAGTAACCGGCCTGGTTCAGAGCCCCGATCCCAACGTGCCTTACACGGGCAATCCCAATGTCAGCGCAACAGGTGGCTTTCTATTGCCCGGTGTAGGCGAGCGCTTGCAGGCGGGTGACAAAGTCGGGTTGGTGTTCTTCCAGCGGCATGTGCAATTCAGCGCGGTAATCAGTGGCGCATCAGCCACCGGCGCGACCACGTTGCTGCAGACGGCAGGTGGAACACAGTTTGATGATCCGATCGCCTCTGCCGCGAACGAGAACGACACGGAGCTCAACCCGCCCAACCCATACACGGCGCAAATGCGCGGTATTGAGCTGCCCGTGTTCGATCTGCGTTTGCTGCCGGCCAATGCGCTTAGTCAGGGGCCAGTGCCTTCAGGCTGACGGAATGCTGCCGCAGTTATTGGCTGCGGTCAGCGTGAATCCTCACTGGCCGCGCTTTGCAGCCCTCTGCTACAGTATCAGTCTTTTGCGACAGGTAGGGAGGCACGATGAAGGCTGTTGGCTACGCGGCAGATCACGCAGGCGCACCGCTTGGACACTTTGAGTTCGAGAGGCGAGAGCCGGGCGCTAACGACGTTACCATTGAAATTCTCTACTGTGGCGTCTGTCACTCCGATATCCACTACGTTAACAACGACTGGGGACGCAGCAACTATCCGGTCGTCCCCGGCCACGAGATTGTGGGGAGGGTGCTGTCGGTAGGCGACAAAGTAACGCGTTTCTCGCCTGGCGATACCGTCGGTGTTGGCTGCTTTGTCGATTCCTGTCGCCATTGTTTTGCCTGCGATGAAGGTGAAGAACAGTTCTGCGCCGAAGGCCCTACCATGACCTACGGTGGCTTCGAAAGGGAAAGCCAGCATCCTACTTTTGGCGGCTATTCCACCAACTACGTGGTGGACGAAAAATACACCCTCAAGATTTCTGAACAAGCCGATTTAGCCGCGACGGCGCCGTTGCTGTGTGCGGGTATTACCACTTGGTCGCCGCTGAAGCGCTACCAAGTTGGCCCCGGCCAATTGGTCGGGGTAATGGGTCTGGGTGGACTGGGGCATATTGGCGTTAAATTCGCCAAGGCTTTTGGGGCGGAAGTAGTGATGTTCACCACCTCGACTGCCAAAACAGAAGACGCCAAAAAGCTGGGCGCTGACCATGTGGTTTTGTCTTCAGACAAGGAAACCATGAAAGCGTGGAGCAACCGTCTGGACTTCCTGCTTGATACCGTCTCTGCACCTCATGACCTTAATAAAAACCTGCGCCTGCTAAAACGCGATGGCGTCTGTTGTCTGGTGGGGTTGCCGGATCAGCCGCTCTCGTTCAGTCCCTTTATGACGGCAGGTCGTAAAAACATCACCGGCTCGATGATGGGTGGCATTGAAGAAACCCAGGAAATGCTCGATTTCTGTGCTGAACACGGTATCGGCTGTGATGTCGAGCTGATTGATATTCAATCAATCAATACGGCCTATGAACGCGTTCTGAAAAGCGATGTGAAATACCGCTTTGTGATCGATATGGCTTCTTTCAATTCGGATAACAGCGCATGGAAACAATCTCTGCCCCAGTCGCAGGGGTAATCGTCAGCCTCAAGGTTGCCGAGGGAGAAACGGTTCGCACCGGGCAGGAACTCGCTGTACTGGAATCGATGAAAATCCAGACCGCCCTCACCGCGCCAGCGGCGGGCGTGTTGGCCTCCTGGAAGATTGCTGCCGGTGAAACCGTGCAGAAAGGCAGGCCACTGTGTCGATTGGAGATGCAGGCAGACGCTTCGCCTGAGCAGCACGTTATTGCCGGCGAAGCAGACAACCCCGCACTGGTAGCCCTGCGCGAGCGGGCTGACAAAGGCAGTGATGCCCAGCGCCAGGAGGCGATTGCGAAGCGACACGAGCGCGGTTTCCGTAGCGCCCGCGAGAACCTGGATGATCTGTGTGACCCCGGCAGTTTTGTTGAGTATGGTGCCTTTGCTGTCGCTGCCCAGCGCCAACACCGTGACCTGGACGATTTACAGCGCAATACCTCCGGCGATGGCATTCTCACCGGATTGGCGAGGGTCAATGGCGCTAAAACCGTCGTGGTGGTCAACGACTACAGCGTACTGGCCGGCACGCAGGGCTACTTTCACCACAAGAAACTGGATCGGGCGCTAACCTTGGCCCGGGATGAAAACCTGCCCGTGGTGATGTACACCGAGGGCGGGGGTGGCCGCCCCGGCGACACCGATGTGCTGGTGCAATTCGCCGGTTTGAACGTTCCCTCCTTTGCTCAGTGGGCGGCTTTGAAAGGCAAGGTGCCGCGCATCGCGGTCAACAATGGCTACTGTTTTGCCGGCAACGCGGCGCTGTTCGGCGCGGCGGATATTCGTATTGCCACCGAGAGCTCCTGCATCGGTATGGCCGGCCCCGCCATGATTGAAGGCGGTGGGCTGGGACAATTTTCGCCGAAGCAGATCGGGCCGATAGAGGTTCAGCGCCGCAACGGGGTTGTGGATGTCGTCGCGCGCGATGAGGCCGAAGCCACTGCGCTGGCAAAGCAGGCCCTGTCTTTTTTTCAGGGGCGCAACGCGCAATGGCAGGCCGCGGATCAGTCGTCAATAGGCGAGCATCTGCCGCGTGACCGGCGTTTCGCCTATGACGTCCGCAAAGTGATTGACCAACTCTGTGACAGCGATAGCGTACTGGAGCTCAAGCCCGCCTTCGGCGCGGCGGTTGTTACCGCGCTGGCTCGTATTGAGGGCCAGCCCTGCGGCTTGCTCGCCAGTAACTGCAAGCATCTGGGCGGTGCCATCGATGCGGAGGCCGCCGACAAGTGTGCAGACTTTATTGATCTGTGTAGTCAGTTTGAACTGCCTATCGTGTCACTGGTGGATACCCCCGGTTTTATGGTGGGGCCGGACAGCGAAAGCGAAGCGGCGGTGTGGCGTATGTCGCGCCTGTTTGCCAGCGGCTCACAATCACAGTCGACATGGGTGGCCATTTTTCTGCGTCGCGCCTATGGCTTGGGTGCTATGGCGCTTGCCGGTGGCAGCTTCGCGCGGCCTGTCTACGCGGCAGCCTGGCCAACCGGGGAGTTTGGTGCCATGGGGCTGGAAGGAGCCGTAAAACTCGGTTTTAAAAAACAGCTTGAGGCTGTTGCGGATGCCACCGAACGACAGGCGCTGTTTGATCAGTTGCTGGCCCAGGCCTATGACCAGGGTCGAGCCATTGAAGCGGCGAGTTATCTGGAAATAGATGCCGTGATTGAGCCCGGCGAAACGCGTGCGTTGATAGCTCAACTGCTTTCTGAACAGGCTTAGCTGCCAAGACGCGGAAATAACAGGGACACGG
The DNA here is from genome assembly GCF_041624475.1 of Litorivivens sp. Lineage (GTDB taxonomy): Bacteria > Pseudomonadota > Gammaproteobacteria > Pseudomonadales > Spongiibacteraceae > Litorivivens. The sequence continues at coordinate 19,874 of NZ_JBFJUX010000013.1, read as the reverse complement.
TGGCCCACCTGTTTCCGGAAGGCTGTTAATCAGCGGGACGATTGGGGTAAAATTGTTCCTCCCGAATTCAAGGCGTCGGCATTGTATGTATTTAGAATACGCCGCAGCGCTTAAGCGCCTTGATTCTCACCTATAGGGCTGGTAGATTTCCCGCCTTCATTCAGGTGAAGCCCCGCCGCGACGCAGTATCCCACGCGTTGTAGCAATAGTGTCGGAGTGTAGCTCAGCTTGGTAGAGCACTGTCTTCGGGAGGCAGGGGTCGGAGGTTCAAATCCTCTCACTCCGACCAGTTTCAGTATCTCAGTGATCCAAAATTTCAGCCGTTTTGTGATCTCGAATAAGCTGGATTCTTTCTAATCCTCGGTACGCAAGATAGCAACCGGCACCCCGCTCATTCTGGGCATTGCATTAATCGCTTCCCGGCATTCCAGCGAGAGCAGCAGGTTGGTATTTACGCCATTGTCTTCATAGTTTGTTGAATCTGGCAGTACGCCAAAGCCGTGGCTGATCTGTATAACACCAGGTCGCAGGCTGGGATCGGCTTTTGCTCTTGCTTGAATCTCTCCGTGCTCGGATTGTATTGTCGTCATCGCCTCATCAGCCATACCTTCGCGCTGCATATCTTGCGGATTCATATAAACATGGTTGTAGGGCTGCCGCTGGCGCACGGAAGGCATATCGCGGCCGGCCGAGTTCAGGGTGTCCCGCAGTCTGCGAACGGCAAGGCGGTAGGGTAACGATTCAGGCGTGGCTGTTGTCGCGACATCAGCTAGCTCTTCACTAACATCGGATGGCAGCAGCTGGAAGCGCGTGGTGACACCAGGGTCGGCAGCTTCGACTCGGTCATTGCTGTCATTTTTTATACCGCGCTCTGCGGCTTTGAGTGTGTCGAAGCTAACAGGGGCGTTGCGTGCGCAGATTCGAAGTATATCGTCCGTGCTGGGTTCGCTGGTCATGTCCAGCGGTACGCCGAAATAACTCAGCGCCACGCCAAGTTGTTTGGCAAGTCGCCAGAAGATTTTCCAGTCGTCCACAACTTCAGAGTCTGAGGGTGGTGCAACCAGCGCAGGGGTATACCGACTGAAGGGCTCCGGGTAGATCATGGATTCATAGAGGAACAGCGGTAGGTCGGGCCGTTCATACTGCAGGGTTGGCGGCAGGATGTAGTCTGACAGGCGGGCGGTCGCGGTCATAAAGGGCTCGATAGTGACCAGCAGCTCCAGCGACTCAAGTGCCCTGACAATTTTATGCTGGTCCGGAATAGACGCGGCGGGGTTGCCGCCATGCACCATCAAGGCTCTGACCTGACCGTCTCCCGGTTCCAGAATTTCGTCGGCGAGTGTGCCGGTGGGCAGTTCGCCTTCGAGCAGCCCAAAGTCGCCGAGCCGGCTTTTGTAGCCGGACTCCCACCAGCGGGGTGGAGGAATTACCTGGGCCTTTTTCGGATATTTTTCGCCAAGGAAACCGGGATTTACGGATTCCCCTTCTCGAAGAAAGCGACCACAAACGACGTTCAGGCATTCGATCAGGTGTTCCGCCAGATTGCCGTGGGTCGCCATATCCGGCCCGGTCGCGCCTATGGCTGCTCCGGAGTGCGAATCGTGTGCAAAGGTTTTTGCGGCAGTGACCAGCACATCCGGTGTGACGCCGGCCCGCACGGCGACCTGCTCGGGGGTAAAACCTGAGACGGCCGTTCGCAGCTCATTGAGCTGAACGGCGTGGTCGTGGCAGAAGGCTTTATCTTCCCAGCCATTCTCCAGAATGACGTTTAGCAGGCAGGCAAGTATGGCGCAGTCTTCGCCGGGCAGTGGTTGCACGAAGACGTCGGCAAATTTGGCCGTTTCGCTTTCTCTCGGGTCAATCACGATCAGCTTCATACCGCGGGCTTTCGCCTGCTTCAGCCGTTTGACCGGGTTGCGCAGATCAAAGCCATTGGTTGAGACCGATACCAGCGGATTGCCGCCCACCACCAGCAGGACGTCCCCGCGATGAAAGGGTGTTTTGCCCGCCGGCCAAATGCCAATGCGGCCGGCCGCCACCGCTTTGGCTGACTGGTCAATAGTGAGCGTGGAAAAGGCCTTGGGTGAGCCGATAGCGGCGAGAAAACTGTTCAGCATCATTGACGACGAGGCGGTAAAAAACGCACCGCCTCCTTTGTAGCCGGCAATTGATTCCGGGCCCTTTTCAGATAGCAGTGCAGACAGTTTCTGCTGTATTTCTGTCAGCGCCTGATCGAGCGATATTCGTTTGAAGCTGCCGTCTGGCTGACGCTTGAGCGGGTGCAGAATACGCTTGGGGCTGTTGTGCGCTTCCGGCGACTTGAGTCCCTTAAAGCAGGCAAAACCCAGGGTCTGGCTGTCGTCGTGGTCGCCGCGCAATTCAGCCAGCCGGCCATCGTCATCAATGGTGGCAACCATGCCGCAGTGGCCCAGACACATACGGCAAAAGCTGAGCTTTGTTGTACTCATCCGATGTCACTCTCCATCACGAGCCAAACCGTAGATGCCGTGAGGTCGTAATTAACGCAGTGGCACCAACCGCAGCGGCAAATCGTCGACCGGTTTGGCAAAGGGGAAGTGCTGTATCGGGCTCGGGTATTCATATCCTTCGGGGAATTCGATCCGATAGCGGGTCAGCACTTCACCGAGTGCGCATTTAAACAGCATGTTTGCGAAGTGCAGACCAATGCACTTGTGGGCGCCACCGCCAAAGGGTGCCCACTGGAAGGGATGTTTCTTGTGCTCTTCGCGACCTTCCGCAAAGCGATCCGGATCGAAGTTGTGCGGGTCGGTCCAGAACTCTTCCATGCGTTGAATGTAAAGCACCGGCGCCTGCAGGAGGGTGTCTGCCGGCACGTGGTGACCGCCGATTTCGGTGTCTTTCACGGTACGGCGGGCAAACTGCGGAACAGGGGGGTGCAGGCGAAGCACTTCTTTGAAGAGGTTTTCCGTATGCGTCAGGGTTGCCAGGTCATCGTAGGCAAGGCCATTGTCGGCAGCCGAGGCCAATTCTTCTCGCACTCGATCTTGCCAATCGGTGTGATGGGCGAGGAAGGAGCAGGTCATGGTGAGCACAGACGTGGTGGTATCGTGGGCGGCGAGAAGCAGAAAGATCAGATGCTGGGCGACGACTTCGTCGCTGAACAGCTCGCCGTTGTCGTCCGTTTCCTTGGCGAAATAGCTGGCCATATCGGTGCCGTCAACGGCTCGCCGTTTCGGCACTAGATCGACAAAGAATCGCTCCAGTTCGCGGCGGCCGTTCATGCCTTTGCGGTAGACTAGGCCCAGGCCAGGCCAGTCCTTGCGGATCAGCGCAAGGGAACCGGCCATCATATCGAGGAAGCTCTGATTCAGCTTTACCGTTTCGTCGGCGTCCATATCCAGGCCGAGGAAAACGTTGGCGCCAATATCCAGCAGCAGCTTTTTGATATTGGGATAAAAGCGGAAGTCATTCTGTTGTGACCAATCGTTCGCCTGGCTGGCGATGATCGGATTCATCTGTTCCACATACCGACGCATGGAGTCTGTCTTGAAGGCCGTTTGCATAATACGGCGGTGAACCCGGTGCTCACCAAAGTCGCGCATCAACAGGCCGCCTTTGAAGAAATCTTTCAGTGGGCCGTGATAACCCATGCGCGGCGAAAAGATTTGTTCCGGATCGAGGGTCAGCAGTTTGACGAAGTCCGGGTGCGAGACTATCAACATGCGCTGGAAGGTGCTGTTGAAACGATACACATCGCCGTAGCGGGCTCGCATATCTGCAAATACCGAAAAGGGGTCTTTCAGCATGGCAAAGGTATAGCCAATCAGAGGCTTGCCGTAGTCTCCCGGCAGGTGATCCAGTCGCCGGTTATCGGGGCGGTGGATGTAGTCGTTGTCGATTACCTGTTGCCGCATAGTGCTGTTCCTCTGCTTGTCATGCCGCAGGTCGTGGCCTGCAGCTTTTATTGTCATTGTCGCTCAATCCTACGCCCGGTTTTCGCACGCTTTCATTACCGCGGGGTTACCGAGAGCGCATGCAGATTTTAGAGATAATCGACGGCCTCCAGGGTTTCTACCAGATGATCGATAAACAGCCGTACTTTGGGGGAGAGGTGACGGTTGCTGGGGTAAACCGCCCACACCGCCATATCGGTGGGTTTGTGGTCGGGCATAATTTCTATCAGCCTGCCGGCGGCAAGCTCGTCGTGCACATAGAATTCCGGAAGCTGCACTATGCCGAGCCCCTGACGTGCCGCCGCCAGCAGGGAATAGCCATTGTTAGTGCGCCAGCTGCCGGTGACTGCAACTTCGATATGCCTGTTTTTGCCGGGCTCTCGCAAGCGCCAGTGCCTGCGCGATCCTGCCAGGCAGTTGTGGTGTTTGAGCTGGGCTACCGTCTTCGGTGGGCCACCGCGGCTGTCAAAGTAGTCGCGGCTGGCGCAGAGAATCAGGTTGCGAGAGGCGATGCGGCGTGCGATCAGGGTTGAGTCCTGCAGTACGCCGGCGCGTATCGCAAGATCGTAACCCTCTTCCAGCAGATCCACATTGCGATTGGAGAAGTCGAGGTCGATTTGCACTCGCTCGTGACGGGCCATAAAACTGGCGGCTGCCGGCGCAATATAGCGTTCGCCAAAGGCACCGGCCACGCTGATGCGCAGGTTGCCGCGAGGTGTTGCCTGGTCCGCCAGCACCATGCGTTCTGCCTCTTCAATCTGCTCCGCAATTTCCCGGCAGCGCTGATAGTAGGCGCGGCCGGTTTCCGTGAGGGCAAGCTTGCGGGTGGTGCGGTGAACCAGTTTGGTGCCGAGGTGGTTTTCCAGCTCGCTGATCTGTCGGCTCACATAGGATTTGGACAGGTTCAGGCGCTGCGCGGCGGCCGAAAAGCTGCCGCAGTTCACGACCTCGATCAGCAGCTCGGTGGCGGTCCAGCGATTAAACACGGCTAGCTCGATTGTTCTTGTATGGCAACAATGATTCCTTCATGGGTAAATTATCATTCACAGGGGGACGGACTATAGTACGCCAATCCCATAGTGAGTACAGAGAGTAGCCAATGAAAACACGCGCTGCGGTTGCCTTTCAGGCAGGAAAACCCCTCGAAATAGTAGAAGTGGACCTGGCTGGCCCCAAAGAGGGCGAGGTGCTGGTTGAGATCAAGGCCAGTGGCGTTTGCCACACCGATGCCTTTACCCTCAGCGGCGATGATCCGGAAGGGGTTTTCCCGGCTATTCTGGGCCACGAAGGCGCCGGGGTTGTGGTTGAGGTTGGGCCCGGTGTTAAAGGCCTCAAGCCGGGCGACCATGTTATTCCCCTGTACACGCCCGAGTGTCGCACCTGCAAATTCTGTCTTAACCCCAAGACCAACCTTTGCCAGTCCATTCGCACGACCCAGGGGCAAGGCGTAATGCCGGACGGCAGCAGTCGTTTCAGCTTTGAGGGCAAGCCGGTATTGCACTATATGGGCTGCTCGACCTTTTCCAACTACACCGTTTTGCCTGAGATTGCGCTTGCGAAAATCCGTGAAGACGCGCCCTTTGACAAGGTCTGTTACATCGGCTGTGGTGTGACTACCGGCGTAGGGGCGGTTGCGTTCGAGGCAAAGGTGGAAGCGGGCGCCAATGTGGTGGTGTTCGGCCTTGGCGGGATCGGCCTCAATGTGATTCAGGGGGCGAAAATGGTTGGCGCCGGAAAAATTATCGGCATCGACCTTAACCCTGCCAAGGAAGCGCTGGGCCGCAAGTTTGGTATGACCGACTTTATCAATCCGAAAGAGGTCGAGAATGTGGTGGATGCCATTAGCCAGCTGACCGACGGCGGAGCAGACTACAGTTTTGAATGCATCGGTAACGTGAACACGATGCGTCAGGCACTGGAGTGCTGTCACAAAGGCTGGGGCGAATCCTACATTATCGGCGTTGCCGGCGCGGGCCAGGAAATCTCGACGCGCCCCTTCCAGCTGGTGACGGGGCGCTCCTGGAAAGGGACCGCCTTTGGCGGCGCCCGTGGTCGCACCGATGTGCCGCGCATTGTTGACTGGTACATGGACGGGCGCATCAATATCGACGACATGATTACCCACACCATGGGCCTGGACGATATCAACAAGGCTTTCGACCTGATGCATGCCGGTGAAAGTATTCGCTCGGTGGTGCTGTACTGATGAGCACCCTGGAGAAGGTTTCAGACGTCCGCTGTTTTGACGGGCGGCAGCTGCGGTACAAACATGCATCCGCGAGTCTTCATTGCGACATGCACTTTTCGATTTACCTGCCGCCACAGGCAGCGCAGGGCTCGGTGCCGGTGCTTTATTGGTTGTCAGGCCTGACCTGCACGGATGAGAACTTTGTGACCAAGGCAGGAGCCCAGCAGGCGGCAGCCGAACATGGCATTGCCATTGTTGCGCCCGACACAAGCCCCCGTGGCGAGGCGGTGCCGGACGATCCGGACGGTGCCTATGACTTTGGCCTTGGCGCGGGCTTTTATGTCAACGCCACCGAGGCGCCCTGGAACCAGCACTACCGGATGTATGAGTATATCGTCGACGAGCTGCCAACGTTAATTGCTGAACATTTCCCGGTGGATGTGGCGCGCAGCGGTATCTTTGGCCATTCAATGGGTGGGCACGGCGCGCTTACCATCGCGCTGAAAAATCCTGCGACGTATCGCTCGGTATCAGCCTTTGCTCCGATTTGTGCGCCGAGCGAATGCCCGTGGGGAGAAAAAGCGCTGGGGAATTACCTGGGCAATGACCGATCCTGCTGGCGGGAGTACGACGCCGTAGCGCTGCTGGAAGAGGGCGCTGAATTGGCGCCCCTAAAAGTGGATCAGGGCAGTGCCGATGGCTTTCTGGAGGAGCAGCTTAAAACGAAGCGCCTTATAGAAACGCTAAACAAACGTGGCGATAAGGCCGATGTGCGCTACCGCGAAGGTTACGATCACAGTTACTTTTTTATCGCCACGTTTATTGCAGAGCACATTGCGTTTCACGCCAGGTATCTTTGAAGCCTAACTTTTTACCTTGTAGGAAGGCATCTTCTCGCCAAGCTTTGCGCTCATTGCGGCGCCCAGCGCCTGCAGGCCGTTTAGGGGGCGAATCATTACCTCAAAATCGGTGATCAAGCCCTGTTCGTCAAACTGGATCATATCGATACCCTTGACCGTTTTGTCGCCGACCTTGGCGCTGAATTCCAGTACCACATTCAGTCCGTCCTCGCTGGCAAACTGGCGGTAGTAGGTGAAATCCTCAAACACCGTGATCACCGTGCTCAGGGCGAGAATCAGTGCCGGAGCCGGGCTGTAGGGGTTGATGGACATCGGAGAGCGAAAGGTGGCGTCCGGGTGAACAATTTTTTCCAGCGCCTTGAGATCAAGGTTTTCAACCATTTTGTGCCAGGCGGCCAGTGATTCAGCAACGGCCGGGTGAAGGTTCGCGGGGGCTTCGGTCATGGCGGTCTCCTCAGGTTAAAGGTTTGCAGCAAGGGTAGTCCCTTGCTTGATGGCGCGCTTGGCGTCGAGCTCGGCGGCAACGTCGGCACCGCCGATCAGATGCACAGTACAGCCTGCGGCTTCCAGTTCGTGTGCCAGTGTGCGCTCGGGTTCCTGTCCGGCGCAAATGACAATGGTATCCACTTCAAGGGTGGTCTCACCCTCTGCGGTTTCAATATGCAGGCCCTTGTCATCGATGGCCCGATACTGGACACCGGCCAGCATCTGTACGCCGCGAATCTTCAGGGAGTTGCGGTGGATCCAGCCGGTGGTAGTGCCCAGTTGCGCGCCCACCTTACTGGTTTTGCGCTGCAGGAGATGCAGGCTGCGCTTGGCCGGTGCCATCTCGGCGGGTTTCAGTCCACCGGGTGTTTGGTAGTCGGTATCAACGCCCCATTCACGGAAAAAGGTTTCGGTGTAATCGCCTTCCTGTGTGTCGTGGGCGAGAAACTCGGCGACATCGAAGCCGATACCGCCGGCGCCGACAATCGCCACACTTTCGCCGACTTCGGCGCCATTGCGCAACACATCGAGGTAGCTCAGGACTTTCGGGTGCTCTACGCCGGGTATCTCGGGAGTGCGCGGGGCGATGCCGGTGGCTATCACCACCTCATCGAAATCGTCCTGCAGCAGTTGCTCGGCACTGACACGGGTGTTGAGGCGCAGGTCAACGCCGTGGATTTCGATCTGGCGGCCGAAGTAACGCAGGGTTTCATTGAATTCGTCTTTGCCGGGAATGCGTTTGGCAATATTGAACTGGCCGCCTATTTCCGCATCGGCGTCAAACAGGGTGACCTTGTGGCCGCGCTCGGCGGCGGTGACGGCGCAGCTCAGACCGGCCGGGCCGGCACCGACGACGGCCACGCGTTTTCGCTGGGAGGTCGGTTCAATCAAGAGTTCGGTTTCGTGGCAGGCACGAGGGTTCACCAGACACGAGGTAATCTTGCCGGAGAAAGTGTGATCGAGGCAGGCCTGGTTGCAGCCGATGCAGGTGTTGATCTCGTCGGCCCGGCCCTGACGCGCCTTCACGACAAATTGCGAGTCAGCCAGAAACGGTCGCGCCATCGACACCATGTTGGCGTAGCCCTCGGCAAGCAGTTGCTCGGCCACCTCCGGCGTATTGATGCGGTTGCTGGTGACCAGTGGAATGTTTACCTCGCCCATCAAGCGTTTGGTCACCCAGCCAAAGGCTCCGCGCGGTACTTTTGTGGCGATGGTTGGCACCCGGGCTTCGTGCCAGCCGATGCCGGTATTGAGAATAGTGGCGCCGGCCGCTTCGATGGCATGGGCCAGAGCGACAACCTCTTCCCAGCTGGAACCACCCTCTACCAGATCAATCATGGAGAGGCGGTAGATGATAATGAAATTGGGACCCACCCGCTCACGCACACGGCGGACGATCTCAACCGGAAAGCGGATGCGGTTTGCATAGTCGCCTCCCCAGCGATCATCGCGGTGGTTAGTGCGCTGGGCGATAAACTCATTAATCAGGTAGCCCTCGGAGCCCATGATTTCGACACCATCGTAGCCCGCGTACTGGGAAAGGGCGGCGCAGTTTACATAGTCATCGATGGTTTGCTCGATCTCGGCTTCAGTCAGGGCGTGGGGTGTGGCGGCATTGATGGGCGCGCGCACTGCGCTCGGCGCAACCAGCTCATTGTGATAGGCATAGCGGCCAAAATGCAGGATCTGCATGGCGATTTTGCCGTCGGCTGCGTGTACCGCGGAGGTAATGATGCGGTGCTCGTCGGCCTCGGCCTCGGTGGTCAGTTTGGCGCCGCCGGGTAGCGGCACGCCGCGCTCATTGGGGGCAATGCCCCCGGTGACCATGAGGCCCACTTCGCCGCGGGCGCGCTCGGCGTAAAACGCGGCCATTCGCTCAAAACCGTGTTCAGCTTCTTCCAGCCCCACATGCATGGAGCCCATCAATACAGGGTTGCGAAGCGTGGTAAAGCCCAGGTCAAGTGGGCGGGTGAGATGGGGGTAATGTGTCATGTGATCTACCGATTCAAAGGTTTTTGCAACTGGTTGCAATTAATCGTGCCTTAAGTTGCAACTGGTTGCAAATAAAATTGAATGCGGCAGACTTATCGGCAACTATTGGTTCTGGATTCAAACTATGTCCTTGCGTCACGCCCTGCTGACCGCGTTGCTCGAAAAGCCCGCCTCTGGCCTTGAGCTGGCCAAACGTTTCGACCGCTCTATCGCCTACTTCTGGAACGCCACTCACCAGCAGATTTACCGGGAATTATCGAGGATGGAGGCCGAGGGCTTGATTGAGTCCACCCCGGAGGAAAATGCACGCGGTGTCAAAAAAATTCACAGGGTCTTACCCGAAGGTCGTAAGGAACTGAAGCGCTGGGTGGGCGAAGGCGGCGACCCGGCGCCGCTGCGTGACCCGATGATGGTGCGGCTGCGGGCAGAGGGCGTGGTCGGGCCGGCGGGGCTGGCGGATTCGCTGCGGGCTCAGCGCAAGCAGCATTTGGCCAAGCGAGCCCTCTATCGGGAATTTGAAGCAAAAGATTTCAGTAAGTCGCCAGCGGATCGCGCGGCGGCCCTGCGCTATGTTGTATTGAAAGCGGGCCTGAAATACGAGGATTACTGGATTGAAATGTTGGATGAAGCGTTGGCAGTGTTAGATGAGTTTGATCACTGATCCTGGCACAGCCCTGCAACCTCAGGGCGCCGGAATGGTGATTGCGTAACGCTTCGCCGGGCGCTAGTGTCTGGCGGAAATTAAATAAGCAGGGGCTTAACCATGCACACCATTCAGAATCATTTTATCGACGGTTCCTGGGTTCCCTCAGTCGCCGTCAGCTCAACACATCCAATCGTCAATCCCGCCACCGAGGAGCTTATCGGCGAACTGCATTTTGGCGGCACCGCGGATGTCGATAAGGCTGTGCAGGCGGCGCGCAAAGCCTTTCCGGCTTTTGCATCTTCCACGCTGCAAAGTCGCGTTGATCTGTTAAAAGCCATCCTTGCCGAATACGAAAAGCGTTTCGATGATCTGGCCCAGGCGGTCAGCGCGGAAATGGGCGCGCCGTTGGAACGCATTGCGAAAACGGCCCAGGTGCCCATTGGTATGGGGCATTTTCAAACGGCCATTGCCCTGGCCGATGAAATTGAATGGGAAAGCCGTCGCGGCGGCGCCCTTGTCAGCCGCGAGGCGGCAGGCGTCTGTGCCCTGATCACCCCCTGGAACTGGCCGCTGAACCAGATCTCCTGCAAGGTCGCGCCTGCGCTGCTGGCCGGTTGCACCATGGTATTGAAACCCTCGGAATATGCAGCGCTGTCGGGCCAGATTTTTGGCGAAATCATGGAAGCGGCCGGTGTACCGCCCGGTGTTTTTAATCTGGTGTGGGGCAGTGGCCCGGAAATCGGCCCACACATGGCCTCTCACCCGGAGGTGGATGTTGTCTCCCTGACCGGCTCCACCGCAGCGGGCGCGTCTGTCTCGCGGAGTGCAGCGGATACCATCAAGCGGGTGTCGCTCGAACTGGGGGGCAAGTCTCCGAATATCCTGCTGGACGATGCGCCACTGGAAGCGGCTGTGACCAAGGGTGTTATGCATCTGATGAACAACAGCGGGCAGAGCTGTAATGCGCCGTCGCGTATGCTGGTGCCCGAGTCAAAGCTGGCGGAGGTGGAAAAACTTGCCGTTGCCGCGCTGGACAATATCAAGGTTGGCGACCCCCAGGATGCGAATACAACCACCGGCCCGCTGGCCAATGGCCGACAGTTTGAGCGGGTGCAGTCGCTGATCGAGCGTGCGGAAGCCGATGGCGCGAAAAAGCTGGTGGGTGGCACCGGTCGACCGGACGGGCTGGACAAGGGCTTCTTCGTCAAGCCAACCATTTTCTCGGTGGTTGATAACAAGGCGACCATTGCTCGGCAGGAGGTATTCGGCCCGGTGCTGACCTTGATTCCCTATCGCGATGAAGCCCACGCCATCGAAATGGCGAACGACACCGAATACGGTCTGGCGGCCTATGTCTACGGCGGATCGATTGATCGCGCCCGGGATGTCGGTCGGCACATCCGCGCCGGGCAGGTGTTGCTCAATGGAGCAGGCCCTGATTTACAGGCGCCCTTTGGTGGCTTCAAACAGTCTGGCGTGGGTCGCGAGTGGGGTCTCGCGGGGGTGGAAGAATTCACCGAACTCAGGGCCATACTCGGTGTGGAATAGGGCACAATTCGGGATTGGCTAAAACCGAAATCTAGAGCATAGTAGCGCGACTTACCTGCCCCGTTTGCGAGTACTGCCATGCCTTTCAATGCTCTGCCTCTCGCCCGGCCCTTCTCTGTGGTCGGGCGCTGTATAGCCTTATGTTTTGCTGTTTTCTTGGTTCTTTCCGGCTGTTCTGTTGTTCATCAAAAAGCACTGGAGCCTCTCGACTGGGTGGGTGCTGATGTCGAACGCTACGAGGTCAGTGGCGCCGGCAGTTGGGCGCGCCTGCGTAAACAACCGATACATATAGGTCCGTTTCGCGGTGATCTGGAGGCCCAGTCGCTGTGGAGTTCACTGCCGAGCACGAGTACCTCAGATGTTCAGGTTGCCATCGGCAGTGACGACAGCCGCGGACATCAACTGCATCACGGCACGGTCATCCAAAGCAACGAATCCGAACTGCAAGTGCGTCTGACCGGGCCAGACGGCGTGCTGGCAGATTTGCGCTGCAGGCAACGTTTGTACAGCGAAAGCCAGAAAACGGGCGTCAGTCGGGGTGACGGAACCAATACCTTCTCGATGTCAGAGAATGTCGCCTATAGCGCCTCGCTGAACTGCATGGCAAAAGGCATAAGCGAACTTTGGCCGCAGTGGCAGTTGGACTTGCATAACGACGAGCCGGTGCCAATGCGAGGTACTTTGCGCATACAGGGTACAGAATTCCAAGTGGTGGGTAGTCAGTCGTCGAATATAGGAGCCTCGCCAACGACAGTCAGCTATGAAATCCGCCGGGGTGATACCACTTTGGCCCTGATTGATCGCAGTGGAGACGGCCTGATTAGTCTGGTCAGGCCGGTGGGTGAGCAGCAGCATGTCGCGTTTGTGGGGGCGGCAATGGTTTTGCTGCTGGCCAACGACCCTTTGGAGTTTTGATCGCGCCTTCTGGGCGAGGCATGTAGCGCACGCCTTGACAGTATAAGGATAGGGCATTAATGTAAACGTTTACTTGGTGTTTTTGGCGGCTAGCAGGATATGAATAAAAACAGGCTGCGCATAAGTGGCCGGCGCGTGATTCTGGGTGCCGTCGCGGCAATCTTTCTTATTTGGTGTCTTGAGCCGACGGCCTGGCTCTTCTACGAGCTTTACCACCTGACCGGTGTTGGTCCCATCTACTATGGCTACAGTGTGTTTCGAGCTGGGGGCTATTTTTTTGGTGAGTGGTCCTACCATGTGCCTGCAAGCGTGTTGGCGGGCTTGTTGGTGGCCTTGCCGTGGTGGCAGGCCCTGAAGTCTATCTTTCGGAGAGCAGAATGAATCGTCGTCAGTTTCTGGAATGCGCCGCTCTGCTGATTACCGGTGCCACTGCGGCACAGGCGGGCTTTGCGCTAACTGAAGAACAGCGCGTCTATCTCGCTACGGCGCCGAACTATATTGCGAGGAAGGCCGATTTTTTATCGCCCGAACAGCGTTCCACGCTGGCACTGCTGACAGAAACGGTGATTCCCCGTACTGAAACGCCCGGTGCCATCGATGCCGGTGTTCCCCGTTTCGTAGAGCTGATGGTGTTTGAATGGTTTACACCGGACGAGCGCGCGATTTTCCTGAATGGCCTGAATGCGCTGATGAGCACTACGCTTGAAAACTTCAACAAACCTTTTGAGACCCTCGGTATGGAGCAGCGAACAAAGATACTTGAAGAGCTGGAGAGCGAAGCCAGTGATTCCCTCTGGTACGAAATGGGCAATGCCGGTATGGGAGAGGAGGTCAGTGATGCGCCCTTTATTTGCAAGCTAAAGGAGCTAACCATCTGGGGCTTTTTTACGTCCGAAGTCGGTTCGACACAGGTACTGCGATATGAGGCGATGCCGATGACGTTTGATGGCAATCGACCGCTGGATAAAGACGACAGCAGCTGGGCCGGACAGCTGCTTTAGGGGTGATGGTGTGAAGATGATTAATCAGGATTTTGACGCCATCGTAGTCGGCTCCGGTATCACGGGTGGCTGGGCGGCTAAGGAGTTGACCGAAAAAGGTTTGAAAGTGCTGGTGCTTGAGCGGGGCAAGGACGTTCGCCATAGTGTGGACTACCTGGGCGAACATGCTCCGGACTGGAAATTGCCCTATCAAGGGAAAAAGCCCCGCGAACTCTATCGAGAAGAATACCCGATACAAAGCCAGAGCTACGCCTTCAGCGAAGCGACGCGCCATTTTTTCAATAACGATAAAAACAACCCCTATGCCTACGACGAAGGCAAGCCTTTCAATTGGGTGAGAGCTGACGTGGTTGGTGGGCGGTCACTGCTTTGGGGTCGCCAAACCTATCGCTGGAGCGAGAAGGATTTTCAGGCTAATGCAGAAGACGGACATGGCATTCCCTGGCCGATTGGCTATAAGGACCTGGCGCCCTGGTATTCCTATGTGGAAAAGTTTATTGGCGTCAGCGGCGAAGCGATGGGGCTTGAGGAGTTGCCTGACAGTGAATTTTTGCCGCCCATGGGTATGCACAAAATAGAAGAGACGATTCGCAGCCGCCTGAAGCGCAAGGCGCCCGATGTCAAGATGACCATGGGGCGCGCGGCGATTCTTACTCAGGACCACAAGGGGCGCGCGGCCTGTCACTACTGCGGCCCCTGTCACCGGGGATGTTCTACCGGCAGTTATTTCAGTTCACAAAGTTCAACCTTACCCGCAGCTCGTGCTACCGGCAATTTAACCCTCCGCCCTGATTCCGTCGTGGAAAAGCTTGTCTACGACCCTGATCTGAAGCGTATCAGCGAGGTGCGGGTAATAGACAGTCGCACAGGCGAGCGCATGGCTTACCGCGCCAAGCTGGTCTTTCTCTGTGCGTCAACGGTTGCTTCCACTCAACTACTGATGAATTCCGCCTCGGAGTACTTTCCCAATGGTCTGGGAAACCGCAGCGGGGCGCTCGGCCGTTACCTGATGGATCACGCACACGGCGTGGCGGGCATGGGCATCTTTGTCGATGACATGGATACCTATTGGCATGGCAATCGCCCGAATGGCACCTATATACCACGCTTCCGAAATCTGAAAGCCGCAGACGAGTCGCTGGGCTTTTTGCGCGGCTATGGTTATCAGGCGCATGCGCTTCGAATGAACTGGCAGTCGTCCATAAACAAAAAGGGCTTTGGCGCAGAACTGAAAGATTCCTTGCGCAAGCCAGGTATGTGGGTATGGGCATTGGCGGCCTTTACTGAATGTCTGCCTGATAAACGCAATCGCATGTACCTCCACCCAACAAAAAAAGATCGTTTTGGTATTCCACAAGTTGCCTTTGATGCAGTCTGGCGGGATAACGAACACAAATTGTGGTCGGACGCCGCTGAGCAGGCGGACCGAATCTTGAAGGCGGCGGGCGCGGTGTTTTCCATGAAGCACGAAGCGATTGAAACGCCGATGGGCTCAGGTATTCATGAAATGGGGACTGCCCGCATGGGGCACGATCCGGAGCAGGCCGTTTTGAATGCCCATAATCAGGTGCACGGCATACCCAATCTGTTTGTTACTGATGGCGCGGCTATGACGTCTTCCTCCTGCGTGAACCCCTCCCTGACCTATATGGCGCTGACCGCAAGAGCTTGTGATTTCGCGGTGGCACAGTTGAAGGCCGGACAACTCTAATAGGAAAGAGAATTTAAAAATGAAGTTATTTAAACGGATTCTTCTCGGCTTGCTGGTTCTTATCTTGGTGTTAGCTGGCTACGGTTACTACCAATTAAAATCCAATGGCATTATTCCGCGCAAAGTCTACGAAACCGTAGCACCGGAGGTGCCGGACTTTTCCAGGCCTGCTGTGCTGGTGTTTACCAAGACCAACGGCTTTATTCACAAAGACGCAATCCCGGTAGCGAAGCAGGTACTGGCTGAATTGATTGATGGCGAGGGTTGGGCCGTTTATCAGACAGGTAACGGCGCCGTACATTCACCGGAACTGCTCGCTAAATTTGACGCCATTGTCTGGAATAACGTATCCGGCGATGTGCTGACAGATGAACAGCGCCAGGCGCTTAAAAACTGGATTGAAAACGGCGGTGGCTGGCTGGGTATCCACGCTTCCGGTGGCGATTTCAGTTATGACTGGGAGTGGTATGTAGACACGCTGATCGGTGCGCAATTTGTCGGCCACACTATGAAGCCACAGTTTCAGGATGCAGATGTTCTGGTCGCGGATGAAACCATCAAGATAACCGATCATCTACCCAAGCCATGGAATGTGAAGCAGGAAGAATGGTACGCCTTCGACCAGAATGTTCGCGATAAGGGCTACGAAGTACTGCTGACGCTGGATGAGGCGAGCTATCTCCCCGCCGGTGAAACCTGGATTGGCACCGATACGATGCCCGGCGAGCACCCTATTGCCTGGCGACATCAGTTGGGCAAGGGGCGAGTGTTGTATACCGCGATTGGTCACCAGTCTCACACCTACCATGTGCCGGAATACCAGGCCTTTCTGACCAAGGCGCTGCACTGGCTAAGGGGTGACTAAGGATGAGTTCACCACGCAAAATTCGCATGGGCATGGTCGGCGGTGGCCCCGGCTCGATGATTGGCCCCATCCATCGAGCTGCGGCTAATCTGGACGGTCAGATTGAGTTGGTCTGTGGTGTTTTTTCCAGCAAGCCGGAGGTGTCACGGCGCTTGGGGCGGGAATTGTTTCTAGCCACTGAGCGCTGCTATGCCTCCTTCGAAGACATGATGGAGCGCGAGGCGCAATTGTCTCCGGATGAGCGGATGGACTTTGTCGCCGTTGTAACGCCAAACGATCTGCATTTTCCCGTGGCACGTTTGGCTCTGCAGCATGGTTTTCATGTGCTGAGTGACAAACCGGCGACCTTGAATTTCTCTGAAGCCGAACAACTTGCTCAATGTGTCAAAGAGAGCGGACTTCTATACGGTCTGACCTACACCTATGCCGGTTACCCGATGATCAAGCAGGCGCGCGACATGGTCAGAGAAGGGGGCCTGGGGCGAGTGCGTAAAGTGTTGGTCGAGTATCCACAGGGCTGGTTGTCTCAAGCGGGTATTGAAGACGAAAGCAAGCAGGCGGAGTGGCGGCTTGATCCGGCCCGCTCAGGTGCCAGTACCTGCGTCGGCGATATTGGTTCGCATGCAGCCCACCTCGGTGAGTATGTCACCGGCAGCGCGATTAATGCGATCTGTGCAGATTTGGGCGCGGTCGTTGAAAGCCGAGAGATGGACGACGATGCGACTATCCTGCTGCGCTTTGAAAACGGCGCTCGCGGTGTGCTGATTGCTAGCCAGATCTGCGCCGGCGAAGAGAACAATCTCAAAATTCGTGTTTATGGCGAAGCGGGAGGGTTGGAGTGGAATCACACTGACCCCAATACTTTGTTGTTCAAGCCCCTGGATAGGAATGCTCAGATTATTCGTGCCGGTGGCCCTGAAATGACGCCACTCGCAGCCGCCAATTGCCGCACGCCCGGAGGCCACCCTGAAGGCTATCTTGAAGCCTTTGCCAACCACTATCGCAATTTCGCGGGGCAGGTGCGTGCGCGTCTGGAGAACCGAGCGCCAACTGAGAGCGAAGCCGATGTTCCGGGACTGCCGGACGCCTTGCGCGGCATGCGTTTTATAGAATCGGCGGTTAAAGCTTCTGCCAGCGAGCAGAAGTGGTACAGCCTTCCGGATATACCGTTTTTACAGGAGAGTACTTCATGAAAGGCCCCGCTATTTTTCTGGCGCAGTTTGTTGGCAAAGAGGCGCCTTTCAATACCTTGGATGGTTTGTGCCAATGGGCCGCGGAGCTTGGGTACAAGGGAGTGCAGATTCCTACCTTTGAGCGCGGCTTGATGGATCTCGCGCTGGCGGCAGAGAGTCAGAGTTACTGCGACGAGCTCAAGGGTCGAGTTGCCGAGGCAGGCCTGGAAATCTCCGAGTTGTCGACTCACCTGCAAGGGCAGTTGGTGGCGGTACACCCAGCCTACGACGACGCGATGGATGCTTTTGCCGCTCCGGAAGTGCGTGGCAATCCGCAAGCACGACAGGCGTGGGCTGTTGAGCAGCTGAAACTTGCAGCCCGTGCCAGCAGTCGCCTCGGGCTGAAAGCCCATGCGACGTTTTCCGGCGCGCTGCTGTGGCACACTTTTTACCCGTGGCCACAGAGACCCGCGGGCCTGGTAGAAACTGGCTTTGCCGAACTGGGCAAGCGCTGGCTGCCGATTCTGGACGCATTTGATGAAGCCGGTGTCGATTGCTGTTTTGAAATTCACCCCGGTGAAGATCTGCACGACGGCGCCAGTTTTGAACGATTTCTCGATGCGGTCGATCAGCATCCGCGTGCCAACATGCTGTATGACCCCAGCCATTTGATCCTTCAGCAGCTCGACTATCTGGCTTTTATCGATCACTACCACGATCGCATCAAAGCCTTTCACGTGAAAGACGCGGAATTCCGACCGAATGGTCGCAGCGGTGTGTACGGCGGCTATCAAGGCTGGGTTGATCGCCCGGGACGTTTTCGTTCGCTGGGTGATGGCCAGATTGATTTCAAGGCCATTTTTAGCAAGTTCGCACAGTACGGTTACGACGGCTGGGCGGTGCTGGAATGGGAGTGCTGTCTTAAGCATCCGGAAGATGGGGCTCGGGAAGGAGCGCCCTTTATCAGTGACCATATGATTCGGCTGACGGACCGGGCGTTTGATGATTTTGCGGGTGCGGACGCTGATGAGCTATCGAACCGCAGAATACTGGGCTTGGACTAGCGCCCCCTCTCCCTCTGGGAGAGGGCAGGGGTGAGGGCTGAGATGGGAAGCTAGTGACTTCGCCGTCCCTTATCCCAACCTTCTCCCCGCAGCAGAACGAGAAAATACATAACAACGAGGTTTACCATGACGGAACAACTGGATCGCAAGCGACTTTTTCTGGTCGGCAATCTCTCTATCTTTATGATCGGTCTGGGCTTTGCGGTTCGCGCCAGTATCGCGTCGGATATTCAGGGCGATATTTTCAACGAACTGGATCTGGCGCGCTCGGCAGGCTTGGTTGGTGAGGTGCTGGGCGCCACCTTTATCGGTTTTGCACTGACTTTGTTATTTGGCAGCGCCCTGGTCGATAAAGTGGGTATGCGCGCAATGCTGCTGTTTTCTGCAGTGGGTTATATTGTCGGGAGTCTGTTGGTGGTGGCGGCGTCGCTTATGCCGGTCACGCTGCTGAGTTACTGGTTGATCTTTTTCGGCTTCCTGCTGACCGGCCTGGGTTGGGGGGCCGTGGAGGCCGCCAGTAATCCGATGGTTACAGCGGTTTATCCTGAAGAAAAAACCCATCGCCTGAATATTCTGCACGCCTGGTGGCCTGCGGGTATTGTTGTTGGCGGTGTCGCAGGCCTGGGTTTTGCCGCGCTGAATTTACCCTGGCAGACGAATCTGCTGATGTTGATTGTACCGGGCGCGGTGCTGGCCTATCTGACGGCATCGACGGCATTTCCTGTCACCGAGCGGGTTCAGTCAGGCGTGTCCTACGCGGATATGTTCAAGGAGCTGTTCCGCGCGCCCGGCTACTTTGTCTGGTTCTTCGTGATGATGATTACCGCTGCAGCTGAGCTGGCGCCGGGGCAGTGGGTTGATCTGGCGCTGACTAACGTCGTGGGTATGCAGGGCATTCTGGTACTGATTTACGTCAGTATGCTGATGTTTGTCATGCGCCACTTTGCGGGCGCAATTGCCAAGCATATTTCCTCTGTGGGGCTGTTGTTCGTGGGTTGTATTTTCGCCGCAGCGGGCCTCTACGGCTTGAGTCTGTCTACGTCACCAATGCTGGCCTTTGCATCGGCAACCTTGTGGGGTATGGGTGTCTGTTATTTCTGGCCAACGGTGCTGTCGGTGGTCAGCGAGCGTTATCCCAGAGGCGGTGCTCTGTTTCTTGGCTTGACCGGTTTTGCCGGGGGCCTGTCTATACAGTTTGTATTGCCGCAGATGGGCGCGATTTTTGATGCAGCGAAACTGGAAGCGGCAGGTGGTGTTGAGCAGCTATCGACCCTGAGTGGTGCCGAAATGCAGGAGGTGCTTCGCTATGCCTCGGTAGAATCCTTCCAGGCGGTGGCTCTGCTGCCTTTGCTGTTGCTGCCGATATTCGGCTTTATCTGGTGGCGTGATCGCCGGGGTGTATCCGCACAGGTGGCAGCGCAGTAAACTGGGCGATTGCTTCCGGGGGCTTTATGGTTACGATAAAAGATGTCGCAAAAATGGCGGGGGTGT
>NZ_JBFJUX010000012.1:0-107280 GCF_041624475.1 Litorivivens sp. | reverse complement strand
CTGCCGCGCCTGCTCGCAGGCATCCGCCCGCTCACGCAATACCGGCACGAGTTTACGTGCCGCAGCACGCACCTGTTGCTGAAGTTGTGCTTTATCTGACATCAAACAGTCCTCTTGTTACTGCTTACTGCGCTGAGCAGGCGTTTGTCGTTGGAATTCTCAGCCTTCCGGGGACTGGAACTTGTGCCCCCAGTAACTGGGCAGGGTACTGACTGTCGGGGTGTAGCCTTCCCAATCCATCTGCAGGCCGCCCGTACCGAATTCCATGGCAAAGCCCGTGGGCGTGGCCATATAGAACGATAGCATACGGTCGTTGGTGTGGCGGCCCAGGGTGGAGACCACGGGAATACCGGCCTCGTTAACCCGGTCCAGGCAATAGCCCACCTCATCGACATCCTCGCGCACTTCCACCATCAGGTGAATGCAGCCCACCGGACTCTGGTCCTGATACAGGGCCAGGCTGTGGTGACGCGGGTTGTTCACGTGCATGAAATTCAGCCCCATCCCCGGGTCGTTCGGGTCTTCACTGAATTTGAAGTGCATGTAATCGGTGTCGCCAAAGCCCAGTACATCCCGATAAAAAGCGTGGGTTTCCTGCAGATTCGGCGCCGGCAGTACCGCGTGGCCAAAGCCCATATCTCCGTTAAAGCCGGTTTCAAATTCGGCAATGCCCTTGGGCGAAACAAACTTGGCGTAGTCCAGCGACGCACCCCAATACAGTTCCAGACCGTTGCCTGCAGGGTCTTTAAGGCTGATCAGGCCGCGCACCTGCCGAGCCTGCGCCAGCTCGGCGCTGCCTTCGGTAAATTCGACGCCGGCGCTTTGCAGGCTTTCCTTGGTTGATTCAAAGGTCTCCTGATCGGCCAGCTCCCAGCCGCAAAGCTGCAGACGGTCCTGATCGCTTTTGGTGATCACGAAGCGGAAGGGGCGCTCATCCATCTTCAGGTAAACGTTGCCGTCTTCCGGCATATTGGGGGCGACCATCAGGCCGAGAATATTGGTGCCGTAATCCAGCCACTTGGCAGGATCGGTGGATTCGATAACAACATAGCCCAGGCTACGTACATCCATGGTAATTTCCTTATTAGTCTGAAAACTGGCGAGTTAAAGGCTTGGAGAAGCCTGTGTAATACCAAAAATAAAAAGCCCAGTACAGCAGGAGAATGCAGTACCGGGCTTGATCGCTACGCTATAGCCAATACCTACTGGATATCGACGACGTATTCTTTCTTCTCGTTAAACTGCTCGGGCACATCTTTCAGGTCAACATAGAACTGATCGTACCACTGACGCAGTTTGTGGATCGGGCCATCGCCGTCACAGAGCACCGGGTTATCGACACGGGTCTTGGTGTGCCAGATATGAACGTCCTGGAAGAAAGCCGTACGGTTTTGCTCCGTGTACTGCTGGGCAATCTCGTTGTTCTGCTCTTCAGACAGTCCTGGCATCTTGCGCACCGAAACACCAAAGCGCAGGTCAAAACTTTCGGTGTCGATGGGTACGTGGGTCACCAACAACCGGCTTTCAACCAGCTGACCGTCAATCTGACCGGTCATATAGGTGTTCATGTAAGCGGGGCCGTAGTAGGTCGCGGTTGAGGTCAGTTCGCCCTCTTCCGCCAGCAGCTCACTGCCACCGGTCAGCACCTGCTGATAAGTGTGCTTGTGCACGATGTTCTTGAAGGTTTTGACCGGCGCACCGTGAATCGGGCCAAAGTGGGCCACATCCGCCATATTGTCGACCAGCTCGCGGGAGTTGGTCTGGATGGTCATCTTGTCCATTTGCCAGATGGTCCAGTCGCCACTGAACAGATCGTCAATTTTGGGGATAGCCTGCTCTTCAATGGGCGGGTTGCCTTCGGGATCGTACCAGACAAACAGCAGGTGATTTTCTTCACAGGTCGGGTAGGCACCGATCACGGCCTTGGGCGGAATGCGTTTGGCATAGGGAATATCGTCACAGACACCATCTGCGCCCCAACGCCAGTCGTGGAAAGGACAGCGGATTGAGTTGCCTTCGACACAGCCTTCGCTGAGATCCGCGCCCATGTGCGGACAGTAGCCATCCAACACGTGAATCTGGCCGTCTTCACCGCGGTAAGCAACCAGACGCGTTCCGAAATAGTCCAGTTTTACCGGCTTATCGGTGTATTCCTCTGCCAATCCCAGACAGTACCAGCCTCGGGCGTAACGCTCGGGTAATTCCTTCGCCTCTATACGGTGCGGCTTGCGCGGCACCTGCGATACCTGACTCATGGCAATCTCCTTACGCTATTCACGCATATACTGAATGTAATGTAGCTTTCTACCAGCTTGGTACAAAATTCTGTCACAGGCTCCGCGCACCAAGTATCACCCAATCGGATGACCTAATTACAGCGCGTAAGGTGTTGAATAGAAAGCTGAATTTACCCGTCACACAATGAGGCAAGATAACGGTATGGGCATATTGGATCAATTTCGTCTGGATAACAAAGTTGCGCTGATCACTGGCGCCGGTCGAGGCATCGGCGCGGCCATCGCCAAGGCCTACGCAGAAGTCGGCGCCGACGTGGTTTTGGCCGCTCGCACCGAGTCACAGTTACAGGAAACCGCCGCTGCCGTCGAGAGCTTTGGCCGCAAAGCGTTGATAGTGGTAACCGATGTAATGAAGCAGGACCAACTGGAGGCGCTGGTAGAGAAAGCCATGAGCACCTTCGGCCGGATCGACATCCTGGTTAACAACGCCGGCGGATTTCCACCCAAGCCCATGCTGAAAACCTCGGTGGAAGAATTCAATTCGGCCTTCCAGTTCAACGTGAGCACCGCCTTTGCCCTGTCAAAGCTGGTTATCCCGAAAATGGTGGAGAGCGCCGGCGGCGGCAGCATTCTCAACATTTCCTCAATCGCCGGTCAGGAAACCTCATCCTTCTTCACCGCCTACGGCACCGCCAAAAGTGCCCTGTCCTTTCTCACCCGGGAAATGGCTCAGGAGTTTGCCCCCAAAGTGCGCGTCAATGCCATTGCGGTGGGTTCCACCCGCACGGAAGCGCTGAAAACCGTACTGAATGACGATATTGAGCAGGCGATGGTCGACCTGACCCCGATGGGGCGCCTCGGTGAGGTTGAGGATATTGCCAGCTGCGCGGTGTATCTGGCGTCGCCGGCGGCGAGCTATCTGACCGGCGACATTATCGGGGTTAACGGCGGCCTGAATGCGCTGAACATGAAAATGCCGCGAGCCTTTGACTGATTGATCTCTGCGGAGGGCGGCGGGTAATGACCACCGCCCTGCTGTCAGAGCCAGTTACTGTCCAGCTCAGCTTCCAGCACCGCCCGCATCTGAGGAGGAATGGGAGTAGGCTTTTTCGAAGCTCTATCCACGTGCACCAGCACGGCTGAGGCGCGCACGGTCTGCTTGTCATTCTGGTACATCTTGCAACCGACCTTGAAAGAAGTGTTGCCGATTTGAATGACGGATAGATCCATGCGAACTTCAATGCCAAAAAAGTTTTCGCCCAGATAATCTATGGTCTGGGTCGCCATAAACCAGTTCGGCTGTTCATCTCCCTCCTCGACAAACACATCGGTCAGAAACTCGAGGCGCGCCGTTTCAAACCACACCGCGATGGAGGTGTTATTGATATGGCCGATCGCGTCCGTTTCGCTGAAACGAGGCTTGAGGGGAAAGCTTTTCACTCGCTGCTACCTGAACTGTAAAAAAAAGAGGCGCTAAGGTACCCACATCACCGAGCAATCGCAACGCTACCGGCGATAGTCAGACACCCAGATCTGCCAGAGGATGAACAGGCCAGGGCGGGCTGAAAAGGTCGAGCACCAGAGACTGCGGTACCTGGCGCAATTGCGAGAAAGCCCATTGGGGCCGGTTGTCTTTATCAAACAGCCGTGCCCTAACGCCCTCAATAAACTCCAGATCCCGGGCGCGGTTGGCGGAAACCACCATTTCCAGTTTCAAAGCATCCGCAAGTGCCAAACCGGTGCCTCGTTGATACTGCTCCAATACCAGGCAGGCGGTGGAGGCTGACCCTGCAGCAAAACTGCGGCCCGCCGCATTCAGCCAAGGGTCATCACCATGCAGGCCGGCAAAGGCGTTTTCGACGGCTGCGGGCGAGTAATCTTCGCACAAAGATTCGATCAGATCGGCGCGGATTTTCAGATGGGATTCGGGCAGGCGGATATTGGACTCCACCTCGAAATCGGTGAGTGCCGCAGTCAGCATTTCAGCGTCTTCTGCTGCATCAAACTGCCAATCCAGGCGGGTTAACTGTTGAATCAGAGGCTGCTTGCGCGCGTCCGGTAAAAAGTAATCAGCCAGGCCGCTGTAGAGCGCATCACCGGCATTCAGGTTAACGCCTGTAAGTGCGCAGAACAGGCCGCTGTGGCCCGGCATCTGCTGCATAAACCAGGTAGCCCCTGCATCCGGGTAGAAACCAATGGTGATTTCCGGCATCGCCAGGGCGCTGCTGGGAGTCGCAATGCGGTGGCTGGCCGCCGCCAGTATTCCAAGCCCCATATTCATCACCACGCCGCTGGCCCAGCAGATCACCGGTTTGGGGAAATGATGCAAGCGGTAAAGCAGGCGGTAGCTGTTGGCAAAAAAGTCGTCGATATGCCTACTGTTTTCGGCGCCGCTTAAGGCAACCGTTTGCAATTGGCGAGCATCGGCTCCAGCACAAAAGCTTTTGCCTCCGCTGCCATCCAGCAGCACCGCAACGGCTTCTTCATCCTGCGCAAGCTCCTTCAACACACCGTCCAGCGCGCCTATCATCTCATCACAAAGCGCATTGCTTTTCTCTGGTGCGTTAAGCGTTATCTGCGCCAGATAGCCACCTACTGCCAGTGGGTGATACGTCGGTTCGATGGCCCTGCTCATACGCGCTCCTGCCTTAGCCCACAGGTCTACCCTGCCTGGTTTTCCGGGTCGTCCAGTTCGGCCGGCGCCTGTGCTCCGGCGAAGACGGCCTGCACTCGGTCGTCGCCCAGTGACAGTATCTGTGTAGACTTCACATCAAATCGCGTAGCGGAAATTTTCCACTCCCCGTCCACACAGCGGTAACAGTCTTCGTAGAAACCACCAAGCTGGGTGGCAATCTGCTGCCGGGTATCGATCAGATAATAGAAGATACCCCAAATCGCCGTGGCTTCGGTATCAGACTTTATATCAATCTGCGGGTTTTGGGCGTGGTGCATTTCCACAATATGAGGCTCACAGGCCAGCCGGGCAAACACCTCGATCATCGCATCGGCGGACTCAAAGTTACCTACCCGCCCATACTCGATCTTCACCGGCCCGTCGGCGAAACACTGACGCACTTTTTCCGGCTGCTTCTGATCGCAATGATAGAAATAACGGTATTTGAGCTGCTTGATCGCTTCAATCGCTTCGAGGCGTTGAATGCGCTGTGCCAGTTGCTGTAAATCCATGTGATATTCCTGTTATCGGTTTTCCCAGATTACAGCAAATCGCCCGGCCGATTCCTAGCTTCTCATACGCGCCCTACCCTATTGGTATGACCCGTCAGGACGAGGCATTGACCGCAGTCACGGAGCACCGCTCCGCTGCGGCCAATTTACCCGGCGCCGCCATTGACTATAGTGCGACTCACTGTGATTCACTCTGAGGTTTACCATGGCCGTATTCAAAGCCCCAACCCGTGACATCAAGTTTGTGATCAACGAGGTGCTCGACTTTCCGAAACACTACGCGGGCCTGCCCTGCGGTGAAGATGCCACCCCGGACATGATCGACGCCATTCTCAGCGAATGCGCCAAATTCTGCGAAGAAGTTCTGTCGCCCCTCAACGCCGTCGGCGACAAACAGGGCTGCGCCTTCGATAACGGTAAGGTCACCACCCCCGACGGCTTCAAGGAAGCCTATCAGCAGTGGATTGAGGGCGGCTGGCAGGGATTGTCTCACCCTGCAGAGTACGGCGGCCAGGGCCTGCCCCTGTCGCTGGGCCTGCTCAAATCCGAACTGGTGGGCACCGCCAACTGGGCCTGGGGCATGTATCCCGGCCTGAGCCTGGGCGCCATGAACACCCTCTACGTGCACGGTACCGACGAGCAGAAAATGCGCTACCTGCCCAAGCTCACCAGCGGCGAATGGACCGGCACCATGTGCCTGACGGAATCTCACTGCGGCTCCGACCTCGGCCAGATGCGCACTCGCGCCGAGCCCAATGACGACGGCAGCTTTTCGTTGACCGGCACCAAGATTTTCATCTCCGCCGGTGAACACGACCTCACCGACAATATCGTTCACATTGTGCTGGCGCGCACCCCCGACGCACCGGAAGGCACCAAGGGTATTTCCCTGTTTATCGTGCCCAAATTTCATGTGGACGAAAACGGTGACATGGGCGAGTTCAATAAGGTCAGCTGTGGCTCGCTTGAAGAAAAGATGGGCATTCACGGTAATGCCACCGCCGTCATCAATTTTGATGGCGCCAAGGGCTACATGCTCGGCCCCAAAAACGAGGGGCTGGCCTGCATGTTCACCTTTATGAACACGGCCCGTGTCGGGACCGCCATCCAGGGCCTGGCCGCCTCTGAGCTTTCTTATCAGAACAGCTATCCCTACGCCATGGAGCGTTACTCCATGCGCTCACTGTCCGGACACAAAAACCCGGACAAGCCCGGCGACGCCATCATCCATCACCCGGACGTGCGACGCATGATTCTCACCCAGAAAGCCTTTGCCGAGGGTGGCCGGGCCATGCTCTACGACGCCGCGCGCCAGGGTGACCTGATGATGTTCAGCGAAACTGAGGAAGAGCGCGCCAAGGCCGACAATATGTTGGGCTTTGTGACGCCAATACTGAAAGCCTTCCTGACCGAGACCGGTCTGGAAAGCGCCAACTACGGCATGCAGGTATTCGGCGGCCACGGCTATATCACCGAGCACGGCATGGAGCAGATTGTTCGCGACGCGCGAATATCCACCCTCTACGAAGGCACCACCGGCATTCAGGCCATGGACCTGCTCGGCCGCAAAGTCATTCTCGACGGGCTCAAGCTCTATCGCAGCTTCAGCAAGCGTCTGTACAAATACAGCTTCAGTATTCTATTCAAGCCGGGCATGAGCAAATACGGTCGCAAACTGCTGTCACACACTTTCCGCTGGAACCGCCTGTGCCTCGGTATTCTGCTGCGCGCTTCGCGCAACCGGGATGCCGTGGGCGCCGCGTCTTATGACTTCCTGATGGTGAGTGGCTACGTGACCATGGCCTTTTTCTGGGCAAGAATGGCGGAAGCCGCCCTGCGCAAACTGGCAGAAAACCCGGAGGACAAAGCCTTTTACGAAGCGAAGCTGGAAACAGCGGAGTTTTTCTTTGAGCGCTTACTGCCCCGGGCTATAGGCCACGCCGAAACCATGCGTGGATCGGTGGGAAGTATGATGGATATGCCGCTGGAGCATTTTGAGATTCGCTGATGGCTTGACGAGCTTGCACCGCAAGTTTTTCACGACGACATCACGAGCCTTCTTTCAGCAGGTGGACGATCTGTTTTTTCAACAGCTTCTCGTCGCCCTGCTGAAAGCCCTTGTGCACGGCTGTCACCCTACCCTGTCGATCCAACAGGTAACCCTGCGGCAGCCCGGTCAGACCAAAGCGCGCAAAGGAACGGCCATCGTCTTTTAGCACGGGATAACTTACCGGAAAGCGCCTTAAAAACTTTCGAGCCTCACCTTCTTTCTCATCCAGATTGATGGCGACAACCGCAAAGCCTCGATCACCTAGCTCGCGGTAAAGCTCATCCAGGGCTGGCATCGATTTCCGGCACGGCCCGCACCAGGACGCCCAGAAATCCAGATAGACTACACGGCCGAGCAAGTGCTGATTACTTAACTCGCCACGGCCAAGCAGGGCCGGCAAACTGAAATCAGGCAAAGGTTCGTCAACAGACAGCGCAAGGGAAGCCGGTACAGAACAGGTCAGAAACAGCGCCAGACAAAGGCTGGCTCGCAAGCTTTGCACGACGTTCACCATGCGGATCAGAGCCTGTTATCCCTTCAGACAACGCGCAAACAGGTCTGTGCTTTCCCGCCAGTAGCGCTGCTGGGCGTCATGATTAAATGACGGCAGTGAGGCAAAGGCGAAGCCGTGATGAGCGCCCTGGTAGACTTCAAGCTGATAACGAACACCAGCACCTGTGAGCGCACCTTCAAGCTCAGCAACCTGCTCGGGTGAGGCGTAAGGATCTTCATCGGCAATCGCGATATAGAGTTCAGCCTTGGCCTTCACTGCCACTCTGTGGGGCGAGTCTTCGGCCTCGGTGGCGATGCCGCCGGGATGGATGGCAGCTGCCGCAGCAATGTCCTCAGGAAACGCACCGGCGAGATACAGAGCGTTGGCCCCGCCCATGCAAAAACCCAGCAAACCGACAGGGCGTTCTGAGAAGTGTTCCAGAATAGCGCCGATATCTTGCTTTGCCTTTGCGTGGCTGTAACCGCTGTACAGGCGCATCACCGTTTCGTGCACCTTGGGATTGCTGAAATCCATATCTTCGTGGTGGCCGTCGCGGTAATACAGGCTCGGCAAAGCAACCGTATAGCCTTCGCTGAACAGGTCCCGGGCCAGATTGCGCATCTCGTCGCGAACGCCTATCGCGTCCATCAGCAGGATAAGCAGCGGCGCAGATTGCTCCTGCTCAAAGAGGTAGACCGGCATCGAGCCGGATCCGGTGTTCAAGGTGAGGGTTTTCAAGGCCGGACTCCGATTAACAGGTTTCGGAGCCTAGCCTAACAAATGCCGCGTGGTCTCCCAAAGAGAAACGCGATTAACGTTCCAGAATGGCCGTTATGCCCTGCCCGCCGGCGGCGCAGATCGAGATAAGGCCGCGACCGCTGCCCTTCTCTTCCAGCATCTTCGCCAGGGTGGCAACAATGCGACCGCCGGTAGCGGCAAAGGGATGCCCGGTCGCGATCGAGGAGCCATTGATATTCAACTTGCTGCGATCAATGCTGCCCAGCGCGCCGTCGCGACCGAGCTTGCTGCGGCAATAATCGTCATCCTCCCAGGCTTTGAGTGTTGCCAGCACCTGGGCGGCAAAAGCCTCGTGAATTTCGTAAAAATCAAAATCCTGCAAGCTCAGCCCTGCGCGGTCCAGCATGCGCGGCACCGCATACACCGGCGCCAGCAACAGTCCCTCTTTATCGCCGGCCTTGCCGGTAAAGTCGACGGCCGCCGCTTCTATCACCGTCAGGTAGGCACGCACCGGCAGGTTATTCGCCGCGGCCCACTCTTCACTGGCCAGCAGCACACAGGATGCACCATCGGTCAGGGTCGACGAGTTGCCGGCAGTCAGCGTACCGTTTTCGCGATCAAAGGCGGGCTTGAGGCTGGCGAGCTTTTCCAAGGTGGTATCGCCGCGCAGGTTGTTATCGCGCTCCAGCCCCTTAAACGGGGTGATCAGATCATCAAAGAAACCGCGCTCGTAAGCGGCGGCGAGTTTCTGGTGACTGCTCAGAGCCAGCTCATCCTGGGCACTGCGCGCAATATTCCAGGCCTTGGCGGTGACTTCCGTGTGTCCGCCCATCGAGAGCCCTGTGCGCGGCTCGGCATTCTGCGGAATGGCCGGCACCAGATGGCCGGGGCGCAGTCGAAATACCTGTTTAAGACGCTGGCCGAGCGTTTTCGAGCGATTGATCTCCAGCAACACCTTGCGGAAACCTTCGTTCACTGCGATGGGCGCATCGGAGGTGGTGTCAGTGCCGCCGGCTATACCGCAATCGATCTGGCCGAGAGCGATCTTGTTGGCAACAATATTCAGGGCCTGCAAGCCCGTACCACAGGCCTGCTGTACGTCGACGCAGGGGGTGTTGGGATCCAGGCTGGTGTCGAGCACCGATTCGCGCACCAGGTTAAAGTCGCGAGCGTGCTTCATTACCGCTCCCGCCGTGACCTCGCCCAGACGCTTGCCCTGCAGGTTGTAGCGCTGCACCAGACCTTCTATGGCGGCGCTCAGCATCTGCTGATTGCTGGCACCAAACAGTGCGGTATTGGATCGGGCGAAAGGAATACGGTTACCGCCGATAATGGCGACGCGGCGAATAGATTGAGTCATGGCAAGCTCCAGTCAAGTTGCAGGCAGTATAATCGGGCGAAATCTGGCAGCATTGGCTGAGCTGCCGAGCGCTTCGGTCTGTGCCGTCAATTCGCAGCCGGGCCCAGCTCTCTAGAATACACCCCAATCAACCTTTTAACGCAGGATACGCGACAATGAGCCAGATAGTAGAGACCCTGATCAACCTTGGCCTCGGCAAACCGGCCGATCTCAAACGCGGCGATACGGCGTTTACCGGTAAAGTATTGCTGGGCGGAGGCGCCAATGCCGACTGCTTATCCACTGTTGCCACTCACTGCCAATCGCAAGGGCTGGAGCTGTGCCGCCCGGCAAGTGCTTCCGGAGAAAGTGCAGCCTCGCTGGCAACTATTCAAGCCTGGCAAAACAGTGACGAGGCGCCCGGCGACAAACTGCAGGCGCTGATCTTTGACGGCACCGGCATCACTGACACCCGCGACCTGACTCTCGCCTACGACTTCTTCAAGCCCGCATTGAAAGCCTTATCCACCTGTGGCCGGATTATCATTCTGTCGCGCCCCCACCAGCAGCAATCCTCACCCCAGGCCGCAGCCTGTCAGCGCGCACTGGAAGGTCTGGCCCGCTCGTTGGCCAAAGAGTCCGGCAAGCGTGGCACTACCGCGCAGGTGATTACGGTTGAAGCCGGCGCTGAAGCGGCGCTGGTCGGCCCGCTGGGCTTTCTCCTGTCCTACCGCTCATCCTATGTGAACGCCCAGGTATTTCGCGTGTCAGCTGCGGATATCGGTGAATTTGACTCGAAGGCACCGCTCGCTGGCAAAACGGCGCTGGTCACCGGCGCCAGTCGCGGCATCGGCGCGGCCATTGCCACCGCCCTGGCCCGCGATGGTGCCAAGATCATCGGTTTGGATGTGGAACCCCTGAAGGCCGATCTGGAAACCCTGATGAGTAAACTGGGGGGACAGGCGCTGATTGCCGATATCACCGCCGATGACACCCCGGCCAAGGTTCTTGAACAGGCCAAAGCCGCTGGTGGGCTGGATATTGTTGTGCACAATGCGGGCATCACCCGCGACAAAACCCTAGCCAATATGCCGCAGCACTGGTGGGATCTCACCCTGGACATTAACCTCGGTGCCGCGCTGCGATTAAACAGTGTGCTGCTGGAGTCCGACGCCCTGAACAGTGGCGGGCGCATCGTCGGGGTCTCGTCCATGAACGGCATTGCCGGCCAGCGCGGTCAGTCCAACTATGCTGCCTCCAAAGCGGGCGTGATCGGCTACGTGGAACAGATGGCGCGGTCGTTAAAAGAGCGGAACATCACCATCAATGCGGTGGCGCCGGGCTTTATCGAAACCCAGATGACGGCAGCCATACCACTGATGACCAGAGAAGTAGGTCGACGCCTGAACTCTCTGTCCCAGGGCGGGCAGCCGGAAGATGTGGCGGAAACCATCGCCTTCTTTGCCAACCCGCAAGCCGCTGGCGTGACCGGCAATATTATCCGGGTTTGCGGTCAGAGCTGGCTGGGGGCCTGATCGGCCGACCGGGCCTGCAGTTGCGCCTGTTTGAATTCCCGGTATTCGACGGGCGTCATATCGGTCCAGCGTTTGAAGGCCCGGTAAAAGGTACTGGGTTCGGAAAAGCCGGTAAGGTAGACAATATCGGCAATGGACTCATCGGTGCGGGACAGCAGCCGTTTGGCCAGGTAACAGCGATAGTCGGCTAACACCTGATTAAAGCTGGTGTCGGCTTCGGTCAGACGGGCTCGCAGTACGCGAGCGTTCATGCCCAGCCGCTCCGCCACATCATTTAATTCGGGCTGGCCCTGCTCCAGTGTTTCGGCAATGGCGCTACGCACATCGACCACGATGTCCTGTTTCTGCAAGCGGGCGAGTCGTTCATTGGCCAGCTGTTCGTGCAGCCGCAGCAATTCGGGCTCCGCCCGGCTGGAAGGCAACTCCAGCACCTCGGCATTAAATACCAGGGCGGTGGAGGGTTCGGCAAAGCGCACCTCGCAGCCAAGCACTTCGGCATAGCGCTCGGGCGGTGCCGCCGCTTTATGGCCAAAGGCCAGCCAGCGGGGCTCAAACTTATCCTGAGTCAGGGTGCGGAAGTAGCGGATCAGGTAGAGCGCCGAGGCTTCCACAAAGTGCCTCAGTTCAGCCGAAGCGCCGCCGCTGAAATGGATATTGAGACAGGCTATATCCCCGTCGCGTTCGAGCTCCCAGCGCGATGCGTCAGATACCAGCCGCTGGTAGTTCAGCGCGCGCTGCAGACCGTCTCCAAAAGTTGGACTGCTTAGAAAAAGGTACTCCCACACCTGACCTTTGTGCAGTGACATAATCTCGGCCAGATGAAGACCGATCAATGGGTCGCCGCTGATTTCCTCAACCACCTGCCAGAAGTGACGCTGCGCCGCGTGCGGGTAGCGAGCGTGACTGGTTTGCAGGAGTTCGGGGGTAATATTGCAGCGCTGCGCGATCTGGTCGATATCCAGCCCTTTTTCGATCAGCGCCGGATAGACCAACTGGACGACAAAGGAGGAATCCTGCAGATCCAGTACGTTTTCAGCCATTCTCATTATTCGCCGGGTTTGCTGTGAATTGTGCCAGCCTCATGGCGACAAGCCAATGCCGAACTCCGCATTGGCCCTTATGCCGTGATATCCTGCTGACGCGGCGAATGACCGCCCCTTTCAGACAACCTATAGTTTTTTCGAACTAAACACAGCTCACTACGGAGAACGTCTATGTCGATCGAACTTAACTTTGCGCAGACTCCGGCTATGCCTTCGCTGCTGCTGCGGGCTGCCATCGCGCGCAAGTCGGGTGCTTCGTCGACCGTTCCCGCCATCTCAGCGTCAATTGCCAGGCTCGACGTCAGCGCCGCCAAACTGCGCCGCTACAATCAGGTCTGCGGATTTACCGACGATATCGAGGTGCTGCCAGCCACCTACCCCCATATTGCGGCTTTCAGCCTGCATATGGAAATGCTGTTGCACAAAGCCTTCCCGTTTTCGCCGATGGGGATTGTCCACACCCGTAACCGCATCGAACAGCGCCGCCCCATTGCACTGGGCGAGCCCTTAAGCCTGAAGGCAAGCATTCACGCCAGTCGCGAAGTGGCCGCGGGGCTGGAAGTCGACATTCTGACTGAAGCCCAGGCCGCTGGCGAAACCGTCTGGACTGACCTGACCACTGTACTCAAGCGCGGCCAGGGCAAGACGTCGGGTGCCAAAAAACGCAGCCCGCTGCCCGATTTTGAACACAGCCAGAATTGGGAACTCGCCTCCAATCTGGGGCGGCGCTATGCGGGCGTGTCCGGCGACTACAACCCGATCCACCTATTTCCTGCCAGCGCCCGCCTGCTAGGTTTTAAACGCCATATTGCCCACGGCATGTGGAGCAAGGCGCGCTGCCTGGCAGCGCTGCAGCCCCTGCTTGATGCCGAAGCCTTTGCCATTGATGTGGAATTCAAAACCCCGCTGTTTTTGCCGGCCGGCGTCACCTTGATGCATACCGCAACTGACGGCGAGATCCAGTTTTCGCTGCGCAACGCCAAGGGCAACCGGCCTCACCTCAATGGCACGCTGACGGCCCTCTAGGGCAGCTCTGATTAATTCGGCAATGGCTCAGCTATCACCGCCAAAGGTCGCCACTGAGTTTAGAATCAACTGAATAAGCTGGGTTTGTCGGGCAACGCCGGTTTTGGAAAACACCGAACTGAGATGGGATTTGGCGGTATTCCGGGAAATGCCCAGCTCTGACGAGGCTTCATCCAGCGTAAGCCCGTTTACCAATCGCAGCGCCAGCTTGGATTCCGCCGGGGTAAAACCAAACAGTTCAATCAATATATCACTGGGTGCCTGCCGCGGCTGATAGGGGTCGCTGACCAGAATGGCCGCGGTGGGGTTACTACTGCCATCCGAGCCTTCGATGGGGGGCAGCGGTCTGACCAGCAAGCCCAGCCCGGTCATGGAGCCTCGATCAGCCACCCGAAAGGCGCGGACAAAGCCGGGTTTGAACTGGCGGTGTGCGTCCATTACCTCTTCCAGACAGGCGCGGAAAGCGCGGTTCTCCTGGCTGTCGCCAACCTGCAGTGCGCCGGCCACCTGCTGGATTCCCCGCTTTTCCGCCAGCAGGCGTTCCGCCGCGTGATTCTTGCGCAGGACTCTGGCGTTGCCGTCGAGTATGACAACTCCCATTGACAGCTTATCGATCGCATCCTCGTAGAAGGCGCGCTCGCTTTCCGTGCGCAGTATGCGCGAATGCAGTTCAATGGCCTGTTCCAGGTGCGGCAGCAACTGGCGACACAGGCTCTTGTCCGCCTCTCCAAAATTATCGCGGGCCTTGGGCCGGGTTATGCGCAGACGTGCGGTAAGCCCGTCGGGGCCCACCAGGTCGGCCCCCATGATATGGCGCACATCAGACGGGGTGATATATTCCCGATAGTAGTCGGAGTTGAAAAACTCCTCCTCACCGACAAACTCCGACACCGTGAAAACTTCTCCCGGCGGCAGGTTGACGAAAGGATCCATTGAAAAATAGGTGTCGTTGTAGGAATTGAAGATATGTGGCGACATGACTATCGCATTCAGCACAACACCCGCATCACCTTCCCGGGGCGGACGCAGTATCAGCGTGGCGTAGTTGCCATTAACCGCTTCACGAAAGTCATTAAGAAAGGTCTGCCAGGGTGTTTCTTCCAGAGGGCCGCGATAGGCCGCCTGAATCAAGGCATCCAGCGCAGGACTGATCTGGTATTTGCTACTGCTCAAGGCGTCAACCACATGATTATTGTCTGAGCAGGATTGTAACAGGCTCAGCCGGTGAATGGCCCCATATCAAAATAATCCCACCAGCGGGCTATCTTGCCATCGCGAAATTCAAAAACCCCCATCACCGGCAGCTCAATCTGCTTACCGTTGAGCACAATGCGGTCCGTCCGCTCGTTCATCACCGTATTGCCGTTGATTACCTGCCGGTGAACGATAAACTCAATCGAATCCATCGACCCCAGAAAGCCCTCAATAAAAGCACGTATCTCGGCGGCGCCCCGATTTACCGGCGGCATTGGCACGTTGTTGTACTCGGCGTCCTCGGTAAAGCAGTCCATCAGGGTTTCCAGATCTTTGTTGCACCAGGCATCAATAAATACCTGCATAAAGGCACTATAGTCTTGAGACATTGAAAGCTCCTTGTTCTTATGGCAACCGCATCAAAACCCGGGCAACATCAGGGCTTGCGAAGAAAGTTAGGATATTTTTTGCGTAAGAAGGCCTGCTCCTGCATAACGCGATGCTGGCTAATGCCCAGTGTAAGCTGTACCACGGCGTGACCGGCATCCAGGCGCAGCACTCGCCCGCTTACGGATTCAGTTTGCTCATCATGAAATTGAATAGTGCCGCTCACAATATCATCGACGTCCAGAGCAATACTGGGCTTGAGCACGACACGAATTCCGCCCTCGGCGATCTCGACCACCTTATGCTCCACATCACCGCAAACCAGCACCGGCTGCTCAGAAGCAGGGTACGGCAAACGGAAGTACTGGCGCCGCTGCTCGCCTTCACGAAAGTCACTCATTGGATGCCTCTCCGCCTTCACAGGCTCCCTCAGTGTAGCCGAGAACAGATTCGTCACTGCAGGCATCGCAACCGTTGCCATAGGTCTTGAGTTCGGTACTGGGGCAAGGCTCGGTAATACAGCGCACACCGGTATCCCGCAGTCCACAAACCGGCCGGTATTCCCGGGTACAGAATTCCGGGCGAGGTGATTCACATTGCCGGAGCGAAGCCTCAACATCGTCAGGCTTTGAACACCCGCCCAAGATTAGCAACGCCACTAGTGCCGCCAGGGGCCAAACACGCATCACGCTCTCCATCCTGCAATTATAGGACGAGCGTAGCGAATTTTAGTGATGGGGAGAAGGGGAAATGGCCCGCGAGGAAAATTCGGCGTTTTGCGCCATTCCTCCCGGGCGATCAACGATCAGTGCGGCAAGTATTCGCCGCCGTTTACGTCCAGCGCCGCGCCGGTGATGGCGCGCGCATAGTCCGAGGCGAGGAAAATGGCCGCTTTGGCGCAATCCCCATCTTCAGGAATAACCCGCAGCGGAATATTCTGTGCCACGCCCGCTTTCTGCTCCTCAACCGATACGCCGGTCGCTTCCGCCTGTTGCTGCATATAGCCCTCAACCGGCGGCCCCCACATCCAGCCCATATAAGTTGAATTGACGCGAATATTGTAAGGGCCCAGCTCCAGTGCCAGGTGCTGAGTAGCACTGGCCAGCGCCGCCTTGGAGGCGCCGTAGCCCGCCTGGGTTTGCAGCGGGCGCCGGGTCACCATGGTATTGATCATGACAATGGCACCACCGCCCTGCTCTTTCATGTGGGGTACGACTTTCAAAGTCAGCGCCATGGTGCCGTAGAGGTTCACTTCCATGGCCGCCCGCCAGCCGTCGAGATCGGCATTTTCCACAAGGTCAAAGGCGCCCGGGTTGTAGGCGCTGTTGATCAGAACGTCGATGCGACCATAAGCCTCAATCGTTTTTGCCACCAGGTTGTCGCACTGAGCGGTGTCGGCGATATCCGTGGGCACTTTCAGAATGGGCGTATCGAGCCCGGCCTCGCGAATCTCCCTCTCGGCCTCATCCAGTTTGCTGGCCGTGCGCGCGCAGATCGCCAGCTTTGCCCCCTGTTTTGCAGCTTCCAGCGCCAACTCATGACCCAAACCCGGGCCAATCCCTGAAACAATCACCACTTTATCTTTTAGTAACATGCCTGCTCCCATCTGTTACCGGCTGCGGCCAGCCCTTAAATTTATGAATCACATGCTAGGATAGCCCGAATTAACTGGCACCACCCAAACGTATGGCCGAAAGTTACAGAACGGTATAGCCAGAGAGCCGCACTCTGCAGATAATCTGACAACATACTGGAACACTGATTTGCCATGCCTGAAATAAAAATAAAGAGACCGTTTGCCATCGCCACCATCAATGCAGCCGGCAAGTTACTGCAGAAAATGGGTTTCAAGCGCGAACTCCGCGCCGACGAACTGATGCAACAGGCTATGCAGAACCGTGGCCTGCACGACTTTGGCGGCACCGACTTTTTGCCGGCTCTGGAGAATTTGTGTGTTGCTCTCGAAAGCGAAGCCGCACTCAACACAATAGGCCGCAGCATCGCCCGCCAGAGTCTGCTCAGCCTATTGCAACGCCGGCTCGACATCGTCAACTACAGCAAACAAAACCCAGGCATAAAACACCAGAAAATCAACAAGCCGCTCTTTATTGCCGGCATGCCTCGCACCGGCACCACCATCCTTTATGAACTGCTGTCGCAGGACAGCAACCATCGCTTTCCAATCAGCTGGGAGGTGGAATGTCCCGTACCGCCCGCCCGCGAGGACTCCCTATACAGTGATCCGCGCATTGAGCAAGTGAATGCCCAGTTTGATCAAGTCGAACAACTGGTTCCAGGCTTTAAAGCAATCCATGAAGTCGGCGCAACGCTGCCTCAGGAATGTGTCGCCATCCTCGCCTCACATTTCATGAGCGAGCAGTGGATCGTCTCCTACAACATGCCAGAATTCCGACGCTGGTTGATGCAGCAGAATTTTACCGGTGCCTATCAATGGCACAAACGCTGCCTGCAGGTGATGCAGTCCGGCTACGGCGAAGGCAAACGCTGGCTGCTGAAAACCCCGCCGCATATCGGCTATCTGGAAACCATTCTGGATGTTTATCCCGATGCCTGCATTGTGCAGACCCACCGCGATCCCATGCAGGTACTTGCCTCCCTCTCCAGTCTGACCGCCTCGCTGCGCTCGCTAGCTAGCGATTCCATTGATCCGGTCGCAATAGGACGCGATGAAGTAGCCAACTGGCAAACCTTCCTCCAGCGCGGCATGGACGCCCGCTCAAAGCTTGCGGAAAAACATTCACAGCAATTTTTTGATATTCGCTTTGAAGATATTCTGCAGCGCCCAATCGCTGTCATCGAATCCATGTACCGCTATTTCGGTTTTGAATTCAGCGACGAGCTGCGCCAGAAAATGCAGACTTACCTCGACAACCGGCCCCGCGACAAACACGGCAAGCATGAATACAAGGCCGAGGATTATGGTCTGGATGCCGAACAGGATCGGGCCATGTTTGAAGATTATCTGAAAAGATATTTGCCGGCCTGACAGATCTCCTCAGTCGTCCTCAGGAGGCATTTTCGGGTCGCCCGGTTGCACCACGATGTCTGCATTTGGCTTGCGACTTAAAAGAGTTTCGGCCTCTTCCGGCGCCCCCGCCAGCCAGCAGTCCAAGTCATGCTCTTCAATCATCAGCGGCATGCGGTGATGCACCCAGTCAATATCTGGCCTGACGACAGTGGTAATCACCGTGAACGTCTCTCGCCGCTCTTCACCCTGCCCCCAATTCTCCCAGAGCCCGGCCATCAACCAAGGGGCGTCATCAGCCCTGAACAACCTGTGCGGCTGTTTCTTACCCTCTAGCACGGGCCATTCAAAGTAGGCCGAGGCAGGAACCACACAACGCTGTGACCGTTGCCACGCCTGACGAAAAGCCGCTTTTTCAGTGAGAGTTTCTGCTCGCGCATTGAAGGTACTAAATTTGAGTTTTGGCTCTTTCGCCCACGCCGGTATCAGCGACCAGGATCGGGCCTTATAGCCTTCAGCATCCACCGTGCCGGCTATCATTGTTGGCCGTATATTCAGCCGACGCTCGGCGTCGCTCGGCCAACTATCCAGCAGCCGCGTAAGAGCGACCACTGACTTATGATGCTGTTCAAAGGCGCCGCACATCGCACCAGCCTCCCGCAGAGTTATCGCACCCTAGGATGAAACGCTGAATCCCGAACAAGGTCAAATGTTGACAATGCCCGAGCGCAATAGCGCGAGCCAACGTGGGACGCCGTCCCTCCGTAGGCACATAAAAGAAGCGCCCAGTAGGCGCTTCCTTTTGATTGGTGCCGACAAACAGCCTCACCGTTTGGGCTGCGGCGACAAGCCGCAGGGGCAACGCCCCGAGCGCACTGCGCGAGCCAACGCGGGACGCCGTCCCGCCGTAGGCACATAAAAAAAGCGCTCCACTGGAGCGCTTCCTTAATGATTGGTGCCGAAGGCGGGACTTGAACCCGCACGAGCTATGCTCACCACCCCCTCAAGATGGCGTGTCTACCAATTCCACCACTTCGGCTAATTTGTCTTACTGAGGAATATCGTCTGCCAGGTTCTCTTCTTCGCCTGCAAACTCAGGGATTTCCTCGTTCACGGGAGCAACATCCCGGCTTTCTTCCAGAGCTGGGATCTGCTCGTCAAAGCCGAGGCCATCGCCGCCTGCTTTTTGCTTGGCCACATAGGCCAAACCCAGGCTGGTGCAGAAAAACAGGGTCGCTAGAATCGCCGTGGCACGGGTCAGGGCGTTGCCGCTACCACCCGCCCCAAACAGGGTCTGTGACGCACCACTGCCAAAAGAGGCTCCCATATCGGCTCCCTTACCCTGTTGCATCAGGATAAGACCGACAATGCAGAGGGCTGCCAGCACGTGAAATATAAGTATCAGCTGTTCCATAACCTAACCAATGGCGTTGCAGATTGCTGCAAACTCTTCAGCATCCAGAGATGCGCCGCCCACCAGACCGCCGTCTATATCCGGCTGGGCGAACAATTCTGCGGCATTTGCCGCTTTTACGCTACCACCGTAAAGAATACGTACGGTGTCAGCCAGTTCAGCGCTGTGCGCTGCCAATTGCGTGCGAATAAACGCGTGTACTTCCTGAGCCTGCTCGGGCGTTGCGGTCAACCCGGTACCAATGGCCCACACCGGCTCGTAAGCAACGGTGATTTTTTCATGCTCCGACTTCAGGGTTGCGAGCACCACGTCGAGCTGTCTGCCGACAACCTTCAGTGTTTCACCCGCTTCGCGCTGTTCTCGTGTTTCACCGACACAGACAATCGGTAAAACTTTTGCGTTCAGCGCTGCCTCCGTCTTGGCGGCGACCAGTGCGTCGTTCTCTCCGTAGAGTGAGCGGCGCTCGGAATGGCCTACCAGAACATAGTGACAGCCACTGTCCGCCAGCATTTCGGCGGAGACTTCGCCGGTATAAGCACCGGGGTCACATTGTTCACTGACAGTCTGCGCGCCTATCGATAGCTTTGATCCAGCAAGTAAATCCACGCAGAGCGGCACATAAACCAGAGGGGGGATTACGGCGATTTCAGCAGCACTTTCAGCCACTGCCGGCGTCAATGCGGCCAGTAACTCTCGGATACTCTGGCTATTGCCGTGCATCTTCCAGTTACCTGCAACGAGCTTCTGCCGCATCGTCTATCCTTACCCCCAGAACGGGCGCCAATGTTACAGAAACTGCCTGGGGGAAACAAGAACGAAGCTGTACTAAACCGCGAGTTGTTGCACCTTTTCTGACAAGCCCCGGCACAAGCGGGTGACGGTGTCGTGGCATTCGCCCTCGACCATCACACGGATCACGGGCTCGGTGCCCGAAGGGCGCAACAAAACCC
Source organism: Litorivivens sp. (assembly GCF_041624475.1). GTDB lineage: Bacteria > Pseudomonadota > Gammaproteobacteria > Pseudomonadales > Spongiibacteraceae > Litorivivens. The sequence goes on along the minus strand of NZ_JBFJUX010000012.1, from coordinate 86,702 downwards.
GACCGCGGGAACCCAGCTCCTTTTCCACCAGCGCAACCGCTGCTTTAAGCTCGTCGTGTTCCATAACTTCACAGCCTGGCTTGATACGCACGTTTTCCATAATCTGAGGAAACTTGCTCATGCCGGATTTGAGGTCAGCCAGTGAACGGCCGGAATCAACCACCGCGTGCAATACCTTCAACGCCGCAATAATGCCGTCACCGGTACTGGTGATGTCGGAACAGATAATATGGCCGGAGTTTTCTCCGCCGAGCTGCCAGCCACGAGACTCCATCAGCTCTTTCACATAACGGTCGCCCACTTTGGCGCGGGCAAAGGGAATCTCCAGTTCATTCAGAGCCAGCTCAAAGCCCATGTTGCTCATCAAGGTGCCAACCACACCGCTAACAGCACCATTACGCAGCATCTCGTGCTGGGCAATGATGAACAGCAATTCGTCGCCATCGACCACTTCGCCGCGATGATCGACAAACAGGACCCGATCACCGTCGCCGTCGAAGGCAATACCCAGATCAGCCCCTTCGTCCAGCACCCTTTTTTGCAAAGCCTGGGGCGCCGTCGAGCCAACCTCTTTGTTGATGTTCAGACCATCGGGCGACGTGCCCATGGTAATAACATTGGCATCAAGTTCGCGCAGAGTCTGCGGCCCCACCTGATAGGTTGCGCCGTGGGCACAATCCACAACAATGGTGAGGCCGTCCAGCGAACACCCAATCGGCATGGCGCGCTTGCAGAACTCGATGTAGCGACCGGGCGCGTCATTGATGCGCGACACCTTGCCCAATCGCGCGGAATCTACCGTTTCCATCGGCTTTTCCAGCTGGGCTTCAATTTCCAGCTCCACCTCATCGGGCAGCTTGCAGCCGTTAGCGGAAAAGAATTTGATACCGTTGTCTTCAAAGGGGTTGTGACTGGCACTGATAACAATCCCGGCATCCGCCTTCATGGTGCGTGTCAGATAGGCTATGGCCGGGGTGGGCATAGGGCCAAGCAAACGCACATCGACACCGGCGGCAACCAGTCCGGCTTCCAGGGCCGACTCAAACATGTAGCCGGAGATCCGCGTATCCTTACCAATTATTACTTTGTCGCCCGGCGCTTTTGCCAGCACCCTTCCGACGGCCCAACCGAGTCGCAAAACAAATTCCGGGGTGATATTGCCTTCGCCGACGCGACCGCGAATACCGTCCGTTCCGAAATATTTTCTACTCATACAGTGTCTCTCTTATTGTTGCGTGGGCGACTTTCACAGCATCCATTGTGGCTGCAATATCATGGGCTCGAATTATACGCGCCCCCCGATAGACCGCGAGGGTTGCCGCAGCAACGCTGGCTATCAGGCGTTCAGCAACCGGACGGCCGGTAATCTGGCCCAGCAGTGATTTACGGGACAGCCCCGCTAATATTGGCAGCCCCAATTGTTGAAATTCGTCCAGGCAACTCAACAGGGTTAAATTGTGTTCGGGCGATTTACCAAAACCAAAGCCCGGGTCTACGATGATCCGACTGCGTGAAATACCTGCAGTTTCGCAGGCTTGGATACGCGAGTGCAAAAATGCCAAAACCTCCTCAAGCACACTGCGATACTGGGGAGCCTTTTGCATGGTGGAGGGCTGGCCCTGCATGTGCATCACACAGACGGGAACTGCCAGCCGGGCCGCAGCGGACAAGGCGCCAGGCTCTTGCAGGGCCCGCACATCGTTGAGCAGGCCAGCCCCGGCGCCGACCGATTCAATCATCACCCCGGGTTTTGACGAATCGACCGACACCACCACATCAAACTCACGTACCAGAGCTTCAACCACCGGTACCACTCGCGCCAGCTCTTCAGCCTCGCTGACCGCTGCAGCGCCGGGCCGGGTGGACTCCCCCCCCACATCAATAAAACTGGCGCCCTCGCCCACCATAATCTCGGCACGGCGCAAAGCATCGTCAAGGCAGGCGTTGTATTGACCGCCATCGGAGAAGGAATCGGGGGTGACGTTAAGAACCCCCATGACATGGGGCACAGACAGGTCAATCAGGCGACCCGCGCAGTTTAGAGTCTGCGCGGAGGCCTGTTTTTGGTCAGACATAAGATGACTTATTTAAAAGGCTTAGTGATTACTCGCCGGGCCACCGATGGGGCCTTCTTTGGTATCGGCGGGCGGCTCGTCGGCCTTGACGCCATCACCACCCTTGGGTGGATTGCTATCGCCCCAGTCCGAGGGCTCGCGCGGCGGACGCCCCGCCATGATGTCGTCGATCTGATGCGCGTCAATGGTCTCGTACTTCATCAAAGCTTCTGCCATCAGATCCAGCTTGTCACGGTGCTCCTGCAGAATGCTTTCCGCGCGGGCGTAACATTCACTGATGATGCTGCGCACTTCTTCATCAATTTCACGCGCCGTTTCTTCGGAAACACTCTTGTGATGCTGAGTTGCAGAGCGACCGAGGAAAACCTCTTCCTCGCCTTCATCGTAAAGCTGCGGCCCCATCTTTTCAGACAGACCCCATTTGGTGACCATGCTGCGGGCCAACTCTGTGGCTCGCTTGATATCGTTGGATGCACCCGTGGTAATACCGTCACGGCCCAGTGTCAGCTCTTCGGCAATCCGCCCGCCAAACAGGGAGCAGATCTGGCTGATGATATGGCGGCGGCTGTGGCTGTAGCGATCTTCTTCCGGCAGGAACATGGTCACACCAAGGGCGCGACCGCGCGGAATGATACTGACTTTGTAGACCGGATCGTGCTCGGGCACGATGCGCCCGACAATGGCATGGCCCGCTTCGTGGTAAGCCGTGTTGAGCTTTTCCTTGTCTGACATGACCATGGATTTGCGCTCGGCGCCCATCATGATCTTGTCTTTGGCCAGATCAAACTGATCCATCCCGACAACCCGTGAGTTAGCGCGGGCTGCAAACAGCGCCGCCTCGTTGACCAGGTTGGCCAGATCGGCACCGGAAAAACCGGGTGTGCCGCGCGCAATCAGTGAAGGATTGACGTCATCGGCCAGCGGTACCTTGCGCATATGCACTTTCAGTATCTGTTCACGGCCACGAATATCAGGCAAACCGACAACTACCTGGCGGTCAAAACGGCCTGGGCGCAGCAAGGCCGGGTCCAGCACGTCGGGACGGTTGGTTGCCGCAATAACGATAACGCCTTCATTGCCCTCGAAACCGTCCATCTCGACCAGCAGCTGGTTCAGGGTCTGCTCGCGCTCGTCGTGACCACCGCCGAGGCCGGCGCCGCGATGGCGACCCACCGCATCAATTTCGTCGATAAAGATAATACAGGGCGACTGTTTCTTGGCCTGTTCGAACATGTCGCGCACGCGGGAGGCGCCCACGCCGACAAACATTTCCACGAAGTCAGAACCTGAGATGGAGAAAAACGGCACCTTGGCTTCGCCGGCGATGGCCTTGGCCAGCAGGGTTTTACCGGTACCGGGCGAGCCCACCATCAGCACGCCGCGCGGAATACGACCGCCAAGGCGCTGGAATTTGCCCGGGTCGCGCAGAAACTCGACCAGTTCCTGCACGTCTTCCTTGGCCTCATCAACCCCTGCCACATCGGCAAAGGTGGTTTTGATTTGATCGTCGCTCAACAACCGCGCCTTGCTCTTGCCAAAGGCCATCGGGCCTCCCCGGCCTCCACCGCCGGCGCCGCCCTGCATCTGGCGCATGAAAAACATGAACACCGCAATAATAATGAGGATGGGGAAGCTGGCGATCAGCAACTGCGACCAGATGCTCTGTTCAGCAGGCTTGGTACCGCGCACCTCGACATTGTGATTGTAAAGATCATCCATCAGTTTGGGATCTTCAATCATCGGGCGCACAGTTTCGAAATTGGAATTGTCGCGGCGCAAACCACGAATCACGAGCCCATCGACCGTCACCTTCTCGATGCGATCGCTGCGGACCTCCTGAATAAACTGGGAATAGGTCAGCGTATCGGGATTGGGTTTAACACTGAAGTTGTTGAATACTGACAGCAGCACGGCGGCGATGATCAGCCACAACAACAGGTTTTTTGCCATATCGTTCAAAAGAAAACCTCTCTGGTACAGGCGCAGCAAACACGCCGTTCCACTACTATTTCAACCTTTCACTCTACTACAGAACCTCAACTGCGGCCACGAAAACCGACCTAGCCCTTGAAGCCCTTGCCGAGCACGTAAACTTCTCTGGAGCGCGGCCGCGAGGCCTTGGGTTTGCGGGTTACAGAAGACTCAAAGCTGCCTTTCATGTCACGGTAAAATTCCTCATAACCCTCACCGTGAAAGGCTTTGCTCAGGAACACCCCACCCGGGCGCAGTACCCGACGGGCCATATCCAGAGCCAGCTCAACCAGATACATGGAGCGGGGCTGGTCGACAGCACTCATACCACTCATATTGGGGGCCATATCGGAAATTACAAGGTCCAGCGGTTTGTCACCAATGATCTGCAACAGTTCCTCAAATACCGCATCTTCAGTGAAATCCCCCTGCAAAAACTCCACATCGGCCAGCGTGTCCATTTCCAGAATATCCGTGGCTATGACCCGCCCTTTCTCGCCGACGATTTCAGCTGCCACCTGAGACCAGCCGCCGGGCGCCGCCCCCAGATCCAGCACGCTCATACCGGGCTTCAAAATCCGGTCTTTTTCCTGTATTTCCAGCAACTTGTAGCATGCACGCGAGCGGTAGCCCTCGCGCTGGGCCTGCTTCACGTAGTGGTCGTCAAAATGCTCCCGGAGCCAGGCACCGCTGGAGGCAGATCGTTTTTTAGCCAAGAAAAATATCCCGTTTGATCGATGGTGGGTCAATCCTGTCGCGCACAGTATACCTTTTGAGTACAATACGCGCCCTTTTCAGCACTCGGATCAGAACCAGATGGATACAGCAAAGCGTAAGCAGTTGCGCGCAATTGGCCACAAATTGAAGCCAGTGGTGATGATTGCGGAGCGCGGCGTGACAGAAGGTGTGGATGCAGAGCTCGAGCGCGCCCTGGAAGACCACGAACTGATCAAGGTAAAACTGGCCATTCTGGAGCCGGAAGATCGCAAACTGGTTACCCGTCACCTGTGCGAGACCCACAAGGCCGAACTGGTGCAGTCGATTGGCAAGGTGGTTCTGCTTTATCGCGCTGCCAAAAAGCCCAACCCACGCCTGTCCAACCTGCTGCGCTGAGCCTTCGAGCCTAAGCCAAGAGCACCCTTTTAGAGGTGCTCTACTTTGTCGATTTCATACTCCACGTCACCGCCGGGTGCCCGCACGATCACCACGTCGCCCTCCACCTTGCCGATCAGGGCACGGGCGATCGGTGAAGTCACCGAGATTTTGCCGGCTTTAACCTCAGCTTCGTCTTCTCCCACAATACGGTAGCGCACTTCTTCGTCAGTCTCACAGTTCACAAGACTGACCGTGACGCCGAAGATGACTTTGCCAGTATTGGGCAGGTTCTTGACGTCAATTACCCGCGCCTCAGCCAGCTTGCCTTCCAGCTCCTTGATGCGGCCTTCGCAGAAACCCTGTTGTTCACGGGCTGCATGGTACTCGGCGTTCTCCTTGAGGTCGCCGTGCTCACGCGCCTCGGCAATAGCCTGAATAATACGTGGACGTTCTTCAGTTTTGAGGCGTTTCAGTTCTTCCCGCAGGCGGGCTTCACCCTCTACGGTCATTGGTACCTGGCTCATTGCAAAATCCCTCTATGTACGTCTTGTAGGCGACGAACCACTTTCTCCTCACCAAACGCCAGCGCCATGCAAATAGCTTCCGCACCGGCCAGTGTTGTGGTGTAGGGGATCTTTCCAGCCAGCGCCGAGCGGCGGATGGTGGAGGAGTCGGCAATTGCCTGTTTACCTTCAGTGGTGTTGATAATGAGTTGAATGTCGCCGTTTTTCACCATATCGACGATATGCGGACGACCTTCTTTCACTTTGTTAACACGTTTGCATTCCAAACCCGCCTCGGTCAATACCGCATGGGTACCTCGGGTGGCACAGAGTGTGAAACCGAAACCAACCAGCTGTCGCGCAACCTCAATAGCACCCGGCTTATCCGGGTTGCGCACACTGATAAAGGCCAGACCGGGCCTGGGCAGTTTTTCGCCGGCGCCGCGCTGAGCCTTGGAAAAGGCCTCGGCAAAACTTTCGCCCAGCCCCATCACTTCACCGGTGGATTTCATTTCCGGGCCGAGAATCGGATCGACACCCGGGAATTTATTAAAGGGGAATACCGCTTCTTTAACGCTGTAGTAGCTCGGTATTACCTCTTCGGTGAAATTCTGCTCTGCCAGCGTGGTACCCGCCATGCAGCGCGCCGCCACTTTGGCCAGTGACACACCGATACACTTGGACACAAAGGGTACCGTACGCGAGGCTCGGGGATTCACTTCAATGACGTAAATCTTGCCATCCTGCCAGGCGAGCTGCACATTCATCAGGCCTTTAACGCCCAGCTCAATGGCCATGGCCTTGACGATGGAGCGCATCTCTTCCTGTACATCCTGCGGCAGGGAGTAAGGCGGCAACGAACAGGCCGAGTCACCGGAGTGAACACCGGCCTGCTCAATGTGCTGCATGATCGCACCGATCACCACATCGTTACCATCGGATACAGCGTCGATATCCACCTCAACCGCGGCGCTCAGGAAGTGATCCAGCAATACCGGCGAGTCTTCGGAGACGTGAACCGCCTGCACCATATAGCGCTCCAGTTCGTCTTCCTTGTAGACGATCTCCATGGCACGGCCACCGAGCACGTAGGAAGGACGAACCACCAACGGATAACCAATTTGTTCGGCGACGTTCATGGCCTCTTCTACCGAGCGCACAATGGCATTCGGCGGCTGCAGCAGGTCCAGCTTGTTAATCATTTGCTGGAAGCGCTCGCGGTCTTCGGCGCGGTCGATTGCGTCGGGCGTTGTGCCGATAATCGGCACCCCGGCAGCTTCCAGAGCGCGCGCCAATTTAAGCGGCGTCTGACCACCGAACTGGACAATCACACCCTTGGGTTTTTCCTTGTCGACAATTTCCAACACGTCTTCCAGCGTTACCGGCTCGAAGTAGAGGCGGTCAGACGTGTCGTAGTCGGTGGAAACGGTCTCCGGGTTACAGTTGACCATGATGGTCTCGTAACCGTCTTCGCGCATGGCCAGCGCCGCGTGCACACAGCAGTAGTCAAACTCGATACCCTGACCGATACGGTTGGGGCCACCGCCGATAACCAGAATCTTGTCTTTGTCCGAGGGGTTCGCTTCGCACTCCTCCTCGTAAGTGGAGTACATGTAAGCCGTAGCCGTCGCAAATTCGGCGGCACAGGTATCCACCCGCTTGAACACCGGGCGAATATTCAGCTTGTGGCGATGCTCGCGCACAGCGGTCTTGCCAACACCAAGCAGCACCGCGAGGCGTTGATCGGAAAAGCCCTTGCGCTTGAGCGCAAACATCTGGGCGGCGTCGATATCTTCCAGCTTGACGGTTTTCAGGCTGTTCTCGGTTTTAATGATGTCTTCGATCTGCACCAGAAACCAGGGGTCGATGCCGGAGTAGTCATAGACCTCGTCAAGGCTCATGCCCATGCGGAAGGCGTCACCCACGTACCAGATACGCTCTGGTCCCGGGTTGGTCAGCTCACCAATCAGGGTTTCACGGGCATCACTGCGGTCGGTATCAATCTTGTGTTCGAAGCCTGAGGAGCCGACTTCCAGACCGCGCAGGGCTTTCTGAACCGACTCCTGGAAACTTCGGCCAATCGCCATCACCTCGCCCACCGACTTCATCTGGGTGTGCAGGCGCGGCTGGGCTTCGCCAAATTTCTCAAAGGTAAAGCGCGGAATTTTGGTAACCACGTAGTCGATGGCCGGTTCAAACGAAGCCGGTGTCGCGCCGCCGGTAATGTCGTTCTGCAGCTCATCGAGTGTGTAGCCAACAGCCAGCTTTGCGGCAACCTTCGCAATCGGGAAACCGGTGGCCTTGGAGGCCAGTGCCGAAGAACGGCTGACACGCGGGTTCATTTCGATAATGACCATGCGGCCATCTTTCGGGTCGATACCAAACTGGACGTTGGAACCGCCGGTCTCCACCCCGATTTCACGCAGCACCGCACAGGAGGCGTTGCGCATGATCTGGTATTCCTTGTCCGTCAGGGTCTGGGCCGGGGCCACGGTAATGGAGTCACCGGTATGCACACCCATGGGGTCAAAATTTTCTATTGCGCAGACAATGATGCAGTTGTCGTTCTTGTCGCGGACAACCTCCATCTCAAATTCTTTCCAGCCGATCAGGGACTCGTCGATCAGCAGCTCATTGGTCGGCGACAGGTCCAGACCGCGCTCACAGATCTCCACGTACTCTTCGCGGTTGTAGGCAATACCACCGCCGCTGCCACCCATGGTGAAAGAGGGGCGAATGATGGCCGGGAAGCCGATGGAATCGAGCACCTGCAGGGCTTCTTCCATGCTGTGGGCCAGCGCCGAGCGGGGCGTTTCCAAACCAATACGCTTCATCGCCTCGTCGAACAGTTGACGGTCTTCCGCCTTGTCGATGGCCTCGGCGGTCGCGCCAATCAGTTCAACGCCGTACTTTTCCAGAACGCCTTCACGCTCCAGATCCAGCGCACAGTTCAGGGCCGTCTGTCCGCCCATGGTGGGCAGGATCGCGTCGGGACGTTCTTTTTCGATGATTTTGGCAACCGTCGTCCACTGCACTGGCTCAATATAGGTCGCATCGGCCATCGCCGGGTCGGTCATGATAGTGGCCGGGTTGGAGTTCACCAGAATAACGCGGAAGCCCTCTTCCTTCAGGGCCTTGCACGCCTGCGCACCGGAGTAGTCGAACTCACAGGCCTGGCCGATGACAATGGGACCGGCACCGATGATAAGGATTGATTGGATGTCTGTGCGTTTTGGCATGGCGTTGTCGTAACCGTCGAATTCAGAACTTCGTTAGTATTCGGTCGGACGTCGGAGATCAGACGTCTGACGCGCGTGTTTAACGTCCGACGTCGGACGTCAGACCCGACGCGTTTGCGCGGGTCTGAGAAGCGTCTGTTAACCCGCGCTTTTGTGGGCTTTCATCAGCTCGATGAAATGATCGAACAAGGGCGCTATATCGTGCGGACCAGGGCTGGCTTCCGGGTGCCCCTGAAAGCTGAAAGCCGGCTTGTCAGTGCGGTGGACGCCCTGCAGGCTGCCGTCGAACAAAGACTTATGCGTCGCCTTCAGATTGTCAGGCAGGCTGTCTTCATCAACCGCAAAGCCGTGGTTCTGGCTGGTGATATGCACCACCCCGGTCTTGAGATCCTGCACCGGATGATTGGCGCCGTGATGACCAAACTTCATTTTCAGCGTCTTTGCGCCAGAGGCCAGCGCCAGCAGCTGATGGCCAAGGCAAATGCCGTAGACCGGCGTTCCTGTTTCAACAATCTCGCGGATCGCCTCAATGGCGTAATCGCAGGGCTCGGGGTCGCCAGGGCCGTTGGACAGAAACACGCCATCAGGCTTCATCGCCAACACATCGGCGGCGGGGGTTTTGGCTGGCACAACGGTGAGACGGCAGCCGCGATCGGTCAACATGCGCAGAATATTGCGCTTGGCACCAAAGTCGTAAGCCACAACATTGTAAGGCAGTTCAGCGTCGTCGAGGGTTGGATGCCCCTTGCCCAGCTGCCAGGTGCCTTCACGCCAGGCGTAGGACTCGGCGGTGGTGACTTCCTTCGCCAGATCCATGCCTTTCAGACCGGCAAAGCCCTTGGCCAGCTCCAGCGCCTTGGCTTCGTCGATATCACCGGCCATTAAACAGCCGTTCTGGGCACCTTTGTCGCGAAGAATACGGGTCAGGCGCCGGGTATCGATATCGGCGATGCCACAGATATTGCGGGCTTTCAGATAGTCCGACAGGCTCTGCTGGCTGCGGAAATTACTGGCCAGCATGGGCAGGTCGCGAATGATCAGACCCGAAGCCCAGATTTCGCTGGCCTCTTCGTCTTCATCATTAACGCCGGTATTGCCGATATGGGGATAAGTCAGGGTCACAAGTTGCCGGGCATAAGAGGGATCAGTCAGGATTTCCTGATAGCCGGTCATGGCAGTGTTAAACACCACTTCACCAACCGAGTGCCCTTCGGCCCCTATTGCAATACCCCTGAATATGCTTCCATCGGCGAGGGCGAGTATAGCTGGAACCGTCAAGCAAACCTCCTTGGGTAACAGACTGCCGCGCTCCCACCCCTTAAAATTCGGGCCAGAACGCGGACGGATAAAGTGGGCGTGCGCAAAAAAGCGAGATGAGGGCCCCATCTCGCTTTCGGTATACCGTAATCGGCTCACCGGCTTCACCGGCCACAGGATTCTGGCGCGCGATTTTACGCGATCTGCCCCGAAGCTGTCTACCGGCGCGCCGTGTAATCCCGGCTATTTCTTTGAAGAATGTATACAGCCCGATAATCAACGGGCGGGCTTGCCGACCGTCTCAGCACGCCTGACCCCCAGACACTTGGGAGCATAAGGGGCGTGCCAGGCCAGCATTACCCTCGGCAGGGCTGACTAAGTACGACTACAGTATAGAACCTGAACCGCTATTGCCACCCGCAATCAGGCGACCCCCAGTTCGAGACCGCCTTGGGCAATCGCTTTTCCAAGCGCCTCCTCCAAACGATCCGAAAAATCAATCCCTTCACCTTCACGCGTGTCGCTAGCTGCCAGGCCAACCGCCACTCTCACTTCGTGGGACCTGATCGGAGACTCGAATTCGAGCGTGGAAATCAGTTTGCGTATATCATCCACCACCCGACTGGCGTTGTAACCCTGTGTTTCGGGCAGCATCAATACAACAGAGTCGTCGCTGTACCGCGCCACAAGATCAGTCGTTCGAACCGTATCGGCAATCAAATTACCAATTTTCTGAATTACGCCATTTGCTCTGCTTTCTCCGAAACGGTCTACCAGAACAGTCCAGTCGGCCACGCGGCACAGGGCCACCGACAGCGGCTTGCCATTGCGCTGGATGCGCTTCCACTCATAGGCAAAGGACTGATCGAAGAAACGACGATTTAGCAACTCGGTATGTTTATCAACGACTTCCAGCTGGTCGAGCTGACCAAGGGTGGAATCCAGCGCGGTCTTCGAGGATTCCAGCTCTGTATAGACCGTGTCCAAGCGGTTGTTGGCAAGCATCAGTTGACGCTTGATATTCTGCGCTCCTTCAACGACCTCCGATATTTCGTGCCGTTGGCGGTTTCCCGCTTCAACCATAGCCCGAGCAAGGGTACCTATCTCATCGTCGCGATCCTGGTGAGGCACCTTCCACGCAAATTTGCCGCGCTGCATACGCTCCAGGCTATCGGTCAGCTGCTCGATTGGCAGGGTCAGGCGACGCGCCACGACGCTACTGGTTACCCAGACGGCAAGCAAAACGGCAAGGCTCGACAAGCCAAGGTATTGCAGCACGCGCACGTCCCGAACCCTGTCTGGCACGCCCCCGTCGCCAATGAAAACCAGCGAAACCGCGGCCAGTGCCAGCAGAAGAACGCCCACCAGAGCGCCCATAACATTAGATCGAATATCCATTGCGGGTAGATTCCTATGGTCAAATCTAAGCACAAAGGTACCGATACTGTGACATAGGCGCTATACGTACTTTACGCGAGGCCTTGACCTGTCAATTCTTTAACTACAGCGTTAATCGAGGCCTGCATCAATTGCTTCTGAGGGGATCGAAGTAGCCGGGTGGCTCGGAGATGGGCTTTCTAGCCTCTGCATCGATAAGAATGTGCGCGGTTTTGCCCTGAGCAATGGCCCGCCCGCTGGCCTTATCCGTCAATCGGTAGACGAAATCATAACCGCAGCGATGAAAGTTCACAGCGGCAATCGACACGACCAGCACCTCGCCGTAATGGGCTTCAGACTGATACACCACGGCCAGATCGGCATTCACCATCGTCAGTCCACGGGCCACATCATTTTCCAAAAAGCCCTGCTGGCGAGTGAAGCGCACCCGGGCCTCATTCATGACGCTTACCAGAGCATCGTTGCCGAGGTGGTTGCCGCTGTTGACCTGACCGATCAGAACCGGCAATTCAGTGGTGAACTGGAAAATTTCGGGTAAAGCTATGGAAACACGCGACACGTAACATCGTCCTGAGCTGTTAACGACACCCGGTTGCACCGGGCAAAGGCTGCACATCATAGTGAGCCCCCACTGCCGGGGCAACAAAGTCCCGTTCGTTCAGGCCGCTGCGTTTCACCTCCACCGCAAGATCCTCAACTGCCTGAAAACGGCGTTCAACTGACAACTTGAAGGCTCCCCAGTGAATCCCCAAACTGAACTGCGCCGCCAGATCCTGGTGCGCCTGCACCGCCTCTGCCGGCCCCATATGCTGGTACGCCATAAACCAGCGCGGCAGATAGGCACCGATCGGCAGCATGGCCGCGCGCATGGCACCATAGCGCTCCCGGGTTTTCCCGTAGTGGGGGCCGTAGCCGCTGTCGCCACCGAAATACACGGGCCCGCCGGTCGTTTCCAGCACAAAACCTGCCCACAGGCTCAGGTTCCGGTCCGAGGGAAACACCCGCCGATTCGACCAGTGCTTCACCTGAGCCGCACTCAGACTGCAACCGTTCGACAGCGAAACACCCTGCCACCAATCCAGCTCGACAATCCGCTCAATGCCCAGCGATTCGAGTAGCACCGCATTGCCCAGCGGAACCACAAACAGCGGGTTGTGCTCGGCGTGCAGGCGCTTCAGCGTGGGAGAATCCATATGGTCGTAGTGGCTGTGACTGATCATGACCACATCAATGGGCGGCAGTTTGGAAAAGGGAATGCCCGGCGGATGGTGACGCTTCGGCCCGGCAAAACTCAGCGGACTGGCGCGCTCAGACCAAATAGGGTCGGTGAGCAAATTAAGATTATCTGCCTGTATCAGCAGGGTGGCGTGATTCACCCAGGTCAGGCGCAGACCGCCCGTCCCAATCCGTTCCACGGGCGCCGGCCTCTGGGGGACTGATTCATCGCGCGGCCACTCAATTTTTTCGCGCGAGAACACATAGCCCAGCAAATCGGAAAATTTATGCGGAAAAGGCGTTTCGTTGTGAAATTCTCGCCCGTCAAAATGATCGCTAACGGGGCCGTCGTAGCGCGCCGGCGCGCAACCAGTCAGCAGTAGCAAGACTGCTGCCGTCAGCGCGGCGCCAACAAATAATGCCCGACTCCCCATTCATTCCCCCCGTTGTAGCCGAACAGTTCCGCCACCGCCATGTAAAACATGCGCCAGCGTTGAAACCAGATGGCGGCTTCATCCCCATAACAGCGTTGCAGAATCGGCATTAGCTCCGCGCGCCGACTGTCCAGTTTTTCCAGCCACTGATTAGCCGTTTTTTCATAGTGATCGCCGCTGACCCACCAGTGGCGCGCCACGGAAAAATCATCCTGAAAATAATACAGCAGATGCTCCGACGGCATGGTACCACCGGAAAAGAAATAGCGAGTCATCCAGTCTTCGTTGCCCTTATCCTCAAAATGATAGGCCAGCAGCTTGTGAACAAAAATATGCACAAAAAGGCGCCCATCCGACTTCAGCCAGGGGCGCAGCTTTGCCAGCAGTGCGCCGTAGTTTTTCATGTGTTCGAACATTTCGATCGACAGCGCACGGTCAAAGGGCGGTTCGTCAGCGGGCATCTCAAACTCGACAATACTTCCGGTGTAGATCGTCAGATTGTGGATTCCTCGCGCCTCAGCCTGACCAAGAATAAACTCACGCTGGCCATAGGAATTGGACAAGCCCACCACCTGCGCATTGGGGTAGCGCTGGGCGAGCCAAAGGGAGAGCGACCCCCAGCCACAACCCAGATCGAGTATGCGCATGCCATCGGTAATCCCCGCTCGCTCGGCATAGAGCTCCAGCATAAGTCGCTCGGCCTCGTCGAGGGTTTCATGGCCCTGAGGATACAGGCAGCAGGAATATTTCAGATGGGTGCCGAGGTGGCCGTGGAAGAATTCGGCAGGCACTTCATAGTGCTGCTCATTGGCATCGTCAGTATTAATCGCAATGGGACTGTTGCGCAGTTCATCGATAAAGCGATTGAAGCGCTCGCTACGCATCTCACCATCGCAATTGCCTTCGTCAACCAGACGCTGCGCAACCAATCTGCGCATACCGGCGCGTGCCAGCCTGTCCGGGATAAGTCCGCGCTCACACCAGTCGATGCTTTTGTTACTGAGAATACCCAACCGCCTCTCCAAAAGGCGGTTACGCTACCGCCTAGTTAAATCCGAGAACATCGCGCATGTCGTAACGACCAGCGCCCTGATCAGCCAGCCATTTTGCCGCTCGCACCGCACCGCGGGCAAAGGACATTCTAGAGCTGGCTTTGTGAGTGATTTCCACCCGTTCGCCCTCGGCAAAGAAACTGACGGTATGATCACCCACCACATCGCCACCACGCACAGTGGCAAAGCCGATAGTCTCCCGCTCGCGGGCACCGGTTTGACCCTCGCGGCCGTAAACGGCCACTTTCTGTAAATCGCGCCCGAGGGTATCGGCGACAACCTGGCCCATGCTCAGCGCTGTACCCGAGGGTGCATCAATCTTGTGGCGGTGATGGGCTTCGACAATCTCAATATCCACATCATCGCCCAGTACGCCAGCGGCCATTTCCAGCAACTTGAAACAAAGATTGACACCCGTGCTGAAGTTTGAAGCCTGACACACTGCAATGCCTGCCACGGCTGCGTCCAACTCGGCTTTCTGCTCTACGTTGAAACCGGTTGTTCCGATCACGATTTTCTTGCCAGCCGCGCCACAGGCTTTTGCGTTAGCCAGCGTCGCCGCCGGCACAGTGAAGTCGATCAGCACATCAAAATCATGGATAACGTCGTCAATACTGCCGGCAATGCTGACGCCGTTTTTACCCAAGCCCGCCAATTCACCCGCGTCGGCCCCAATCAGCGAACTGTCGGGGCGTTCCAGCGCAGCGGTCAGTTCACAGCCATCAGCCAGGTTGATCGCTTCAATCAGGGTTTTGCCCATGCGGCCTGCGGCGCCGGTTACTGCAATTCGGGTAGTCATTGGATTTTCCGTGTTGGTTTGACTTGCGGACATTGTAGCGGGATTGATCGTATTCTTGGAGTTCGCGCTTCGACGCGAATTGTCGGACCTTGGATGTCGGACGTCTGACCGCAAAACTGGAAAGGCGCACTGGGCTGCCCTTCGCGTCCGACGTCAGACATCCAACTTCAGCCCCTAGATTTTCAGGTCATCAAAGAATTCCTTTACCCCGTCAAACCAGCTTTTGCGTCGCGGGGAGTGGGAATCACCTTCCAGTGAGGCCTGAAACTCCTCAAGCAGCTCTTTCTGCTTTTTGGTCAGGTTGACCGGCGTTTCCACAACCACACGGCACAGCAGATCTCCGACTGCCCCTCCGCGCACTGGTTTGATGCCTTTCCCGCGCAAACGGAACAATTTGCCAGTCTGGGTTTCCGCCGGAATCTTCAGTTTCACGCGGCCGTCCAGCGTCGGCACTTCCAGCTCACCGCCCAAGGCTGCGTCGGTGATTGAGATCGGCACCTCGCAATACAGGTGCTTGCCGTCGCGCTCGAACAGCGGATGGGCTTTGACGGCTATCTGCACATAGAGATCGCCCGCCGGGCCGCCGTCGGCACCGGCCTCGCCCTCACCCGCCAAGCGGATGCGGTCGCCCGTATCGACGCCGGGCGGAACCTTGACCGACAGAGTTTTGCGCTCTTCTACACGTCCCTGACCGTGACAGTTGCTGCAGGGGTCGGAAATGGTTTTACCTTTGCCGTGACAGGCGGGACAGGTTTGCTGCACCGAGAAGAAGCCCTGTTGCATCCGCACCTGCCCCACACCACCGCAGGTGGAACAGGTCAGCGGCTTGCTGCCGGGTTTGGCGCCAGAGCCATCGCAGGGTTCACAGGCAACCAGCGTCGGAATCTTGATCTTCGCAGTCGTGCCTCGCACCGCCTGCTCCAGATCAATTTCCAGGGTGTAGCGCAGATCTGAGCCGCGCTGCGGGCCACCCCGACCACGGCCACCACCCCCGCCGCCAAAAATATCGCCGAAGACGTCGCCGAAAATATCGCTGAAGCTGCCGCCGCCGAAACCACCGCCGGCGCCGCCGCCCATACCGCCCATGCCATCAACACCCTGATGACCAAAGCGATCATAAGCGCTGCGTTTTTCCTCGTCGGAGAGTACTTCGTAGGCTTCACTGGCTTCCTGAAAACGCGCTTTCGCCGACTCATCATCCGGATTACGGTCCGGGTGATATTTCATCGCCAGACGCCGGTAGGCCTTCTTTATTTCCTGATCAGAAGCGCCCTTTTCGACACCCAATACTTCGTAATAATCGCGTTTTGACATGTTGTTTTCCGTACCACCAGCTTAAGCCAAAACGCCGGACACAAAGGCCCGGCGTCTATCGTCCCGCATCAGACGTCGAGCATCTGACGTCCGACGCACTACTTTTTGTCGTCGTCCTTAACTTCTTCAAACTCCGCATCGACAACGTCGTCGGCACTGGAGCTATCGCCGTCAGCCGTTTGCTCACCACCTTCGGCCTGAGCGGCCTGCTCGGCGTACATCTTCTGTGCCAGCGAATTGGAAGCCTCACCCAGTTTCTGGGCAGCGGCGTCGATGGCTTCCTTATCGTCGCCTTTGACGGCTTCGTCCACTTCGGCCAGAGCCGCTTCGATGGCGCTCTTCTCTTCATCAGAAGCCTTGTCACCAGCCTCCTGCAGAGTCTTGCGTGTGGCGTGAGCCAGACCTTCAGCGGTATTGCGCGCGGTAACCAGCTCCTCGAACTTCTTGTCCTCGTCCGCGTGGGCTTCGGCTTCCTGAACCATCTTGTCGATGTCTTCATCGCTCAGGCCACCAGAGGCCTTGATAACGATAGACTGCTCCTTGCCGGTCGCCTTATCTTTCGCTGACACATGCAGAATACCGTTGGCGTCGATGTCAAAGGTAACCTCGATCTGCGGCATGCCGCGCTGTGCCGGCGGAATGTCGGCCAGATCGAAACGGCCCAGCGATTTGTTCTGAGACGCCTGCTTGCGCTCGCCCTGTACCACGTGAATGGTCACCGCAGTCTGGTTGTCTTCAGCCGTTGAGAAGATCTGCGACTTCTTGGTCGGGATCGTGGTGTTCTTCTCAATCAGCGGTGTCGCTACGCCGCCCATGGTTTCAATACCCAGGGTCAGCGGGGTAACGTCCAGCAGCAGCACGTCTTTCACGTCACCGGCCAGAACCGCACCCTGAATAGCCGCACCCATGGCAACTGCTTCATCGGGGTTCACATCTTTGCGGGCTTCCTTACCGAAGAATTCAGCCACTTTCTTCTGCACCATCGGCATGCGCGTTTGACCGCCCACCAGAATCACGTCGCCAATTTCAGAGGCCGACAGACCGGCGTCTTTCAGCGCGACTTTCATCGGCTCAAGCGAACGATCAACCAGCTCTTCAACCAGCGATTCCAGCTTGGCGCGAGTCAGTTTCACCACCAGGTGTTTCGGACCGGAAGCATCTGCCGTGATGTAAGGCAGGTTCACTTCAGTCTGCTGACTGGAAGACAGCTCGATTTTCGCCTTCTCAGCGGCTTCTTTCAGACGCTGCATCGCCAGCGGATCGCCTTTCAGATCGATGCTGTTGTCTTTCTTGAATTCGCTCGCCAGATAATCGATCAGGCGCAGGTCGAAATCCTCACCACCGAGGAAGGTGTCACCGTTCGTGGCCAGCACTTCAAACTGGTGCTCGCCATCCACTTCGGCGATTTCGATAATGGAAATATCGAAGGTACCGCCACCCAAGTCGTAAACCGCAATGGTGCGGTCACCTTCCAGGTTGTCCATGCCGTAGGCCAGCGCCGCAGCGGTCGGCTCGTTAATGATGCGCTTTACATCAAGACCGGCGATGCGACCGGCGTCTTTGGTGGCCTGACGCTGGGAGTCGTTAAAGTAAGCCGGCACGGTGATAACCGCTTCGGTCACTTCCTCGCCGAGGTAATCTTCGGCGGTTTTCTTCATCTTCTTCAGAACATCAGCAGACACTTGGGGCGGTGCCATTTTCTCGCCGCGGGCTTCTACCCAGGCGTCACCGTTGTCGGCCTTGACGATTTTGTAAGGCACCATCTTGATGTCTTTTTGCACGACATCGTCTTCAAAGCGGCGACCGATCAGGCGCTTCACCGCGTACAGAGTGTTGTGAGGGTTGGTTACCGCCTGACGTTTGGCGCTCTGACCTACCAGCACCTCACCGTCTTCGGTATAGGCGACGATGGACGGCGTGGTACGCGCGCCTTCGGCGTTCTCGATGACTTTGACCTTGTCACCATCGCGGATGGCAACACAGGAGTTGGTGGTACCGAGGTCAATACCAATGATTTTACCCATGTCTAACTCTCCATTTGGCCCGCCTGGCGGGTCACTTACAATGCGTTTCTGGTTTCTATATTGGCCCGGTCGCGCTGAATTCAAGGCCAAATCAAAAATTTTGCTGCTTGGCCGTTACTTGGACACGACCACCATGGCAGCCCGGAGCAGGCGCTCATTGAGGGTGTACCCCTTCTGCACCACCTGAATCACGGAATTGGGCTCAGCACCCGGCGCCTCCACCATGGACATGGCTTCGTGCAGCTGGGGATCGAAGGGCTCGCCTTCCGGGTTGATGGCCTTGAGATTGTGCTTTTCAAGCATGTCGGCAAAGCTGCGGTAGGTCAGCTCGATACCTTCCAGCACGGCCTTGACCGCCTCGTCAGTCTGCTCACCCGGGGCGTTTTCCAAAGCCCGCTCCAGGTTGTCTACCACCGGCAGCAAATCCCTGGCAAAGCGCTCAACCGCAAACTTGCGGGCGTTATCGGCGTCGATCTCGGCGCGACGGCGAATATTCTGGGCTTCGGCGGCGGTGCGCAGCGCCTGATCTTTGGTGTCTGACAGCTCCTGCTTGAGCGCCTCGATCTCGGCCTGTAGCGCCTCGGCGGAACCGGCTTCGGCGGTTTTTTCGCCTTCGGATTCTTGGGCAGCAGCACCCTGCTGCTCATCTACAGGGCTTTCTGCGGCTGCGTCTTGCTGATCTTTTGGGTTTTCCTCGGCCACGCGTTCTCACTCCATCGTTTTATCCGACACGGGAACAACCCCGTGCAGGGCAACAATGGGGCCGCGCCTACCGAATTCAAGGGCAGCGCCAAAAAAATTATAATTTCTTTATGAAAACCAAAGAGTTGACCTTAGCTGGAGCGCAAGGCCACACTCAACATGCGGGCAGTGACATCCACCATCGGAATCACCTTTTCATAGGCCATTCGGGTAGGCCCGATCACGCCGAGCACGCCGAGCGGACGGCCATCACCTAGCTGGTAAGGCGCAGTAATCACCGAAAAGTCGCCAAAGGCCTTGTAGCCGGATTCTTCGCCAATAAATATCTTTACTCCTTCAGCCAATAGACAACGATCAATCAGATCAAGAATATCCTTTTTCCTCTCGAAGGCATTGAACAGCTCTCGCATCTTGTCCAGATTGTCCGGGGTAGCCGACTCCAGCAGCTGGGTCTCACCTGCCAGCACATATTCCGACGGCCGGTCGTCACCTTCCCCCATATCCAGCGCCCGCGCTGCCAGATCGAGCGAAGCCTGCATGTAGCGGTCGATATCATCCTTGTCGGAGCGCATGGCATCGAGCAATTGATCGCGAATGGTATCCAGATCTTTGCCGGCGAAATGGTGATTGATGTAGTTGGCGGCCTGCTTGAGTTCATTCTCTGCAAAGGCGCGCTCGGTGCGAATGACGCGATTTTGAACCTCGCGCTGATTCACCACCAGAATCACCAGAATGCGATTGTCAGACAGCGGCAGAAACTCAACCTGGCGAAGGCTCAGCCGATGGCGGCTGGGCAAGGTCACCAAGCCTGCCTGGCGGGTCAGGTTCGACAGCAGCTGAGAGGCAGAGGCAATCAGTTCGTCTGAGGTTTTTTCCGCATCCAGCTCCAACTTCAGGTTGCTGAGAATGCGTCCCTCGAGGGGCGAGACGGTGATCAGCGAATCCACAAAAAAGCGGTAGCCCTGCTGGGTGGGTATGCGCCCGGCCGAGGTGTGGGGCGATGCCACATAACCCCGGTCTTCCAGTTCCGCCATGATGTTGCGCACGGTTGCCGCACTGACCGGCAGGCCGCTGTCCTGCAACAGCGTCTGCGACCCCACTGGCTGACCTTCGCGAATATAGCGCTCCACCAGCACTTTGAGCAGCTTCTGGGCCCTGTCGTTCAAAGCATCTGCGACCATATTATTCTCGAATCTGCGCAACAACGTCGGCTGCATTCTAGCCAGCAGCCGACTTCTTTTACAATGTCATCCTACCCCCCTCTTGCCGCACCGCTACAACTTACTGTATAAATAACCACGCATAGATAATTAACCAGTATCCTTACAGGTGCCCGCATGCTGACTCATCTCTGTATTCGCAACTACGCCATTGCAGAAAATCTGGATATTGACCTGCGACCGGGCATGACCGCCCTCACCGGCGAAACCGGTGCGGGCAAATCCATCATGCTGGACGCACTGGGGCTTACCCTGGGGGACCGGGCCGATGCCGGCATCGTGCGCCACGGCACCGACAAGGCGGAGGTTCACGCCCTGTTCGATATATCCACCCTCCCCGCCGCCAAAAGCTGGCTGGAAAGCCGCGACCTGTTCGACAGCGAAGAGCTGATGCTGCGCCGGGTAATTACCGCCGAAGGCCGCTCTCGGGCCTACATCAACGGCCAACCCTCGACCCTGCAGGATGTGCGGGCCCTGGGCGAACATCTAGTGGATATTCACAGCCAGCACGAGCATCAGTCGCTGCTGAAGAAAGATTACCAGCGCGAACTGCTCGACATCTGCGCCGGCACCAGCGATCTGGCCGGCGAGGTCGCAAGACTGGCCCGCCAGCACCACAAAACCCAGCAGAAGCTCAAATCCCTGACTGAGCAGAGCGACGAGCGCACCGCCCGCGTACAACTGCTGCAATACCAGCTCGATGAATTAGACGCGCTGTCGCTGCAAGCGGGAGAAGTAGAGGCGCTGGAAGAAGAGCAGCAGTCGCTGGCCAACGCCGAGCATATTCTCAACGCCAGCAACCACGCCCTGAACCTGTGTAAGGAAGGCGAGGTCAATGCTCTGGGCATTCTGCATCAGGCCCTGTCGTCCCTGCGTGCCAGCCCGGTCAAGGCCCCCTCGCAAAGCAGTGCCGAAGAGATGCTGCAAACCGCCCTGATACAGGTGGAAGAGGCCAGCCGGGAACTGCAGCACCACCTGGATCGAGCGGAGATCGACCCGGAACGCTTGCATCAGGTGGAGGAAAGACTCGACGCCATTTACCAGATTGCCCGCAAACACCATTGCCGCGGCAACGAATTGCCCGACCTGCAGCAGCGCCTGCAACAGGAACTGGATGATATTCAGGGCGGCGATGACAGTGTTGAAGGCTTGACGGCCGCGCTGGAGCAGCTGGAAAAAGACTACCGCAAGTCCGCCGAGAGCCTGAGTAAGAAACGCCAGAAAACGGCGGCCAGCATCAGCAAAAAAGTGGAAGCCCATCTGGCCGATCTGTCCATGGCTAACTGCCGCTTTCAGATTAACCTCGAACCCGTCGAAGCCGGCACTCTGGCCAGCCACGGCCTGGAAGACGTCGAATTTCTGATCAGCACCAACCCCGGCAGCAAACCCGGGCCCTTAAACAAGATCGCCTCCGGCGGTGAGCTGTCGCGTATCAGCCTGGCCATTCACGTGGTCAACGCCCAAGCCGTTACCGTACCTACCATCATCTTCGACGAGGTGGATGTGGGCATTGGCGGCGCCACCGCGGAAATCGTCGGCACCTTGCTGCAGCAACTTGGCCAGACCACTCAGGTACTCTGTGTCACTCACCAGGCCCAGGTTGCCAGTCAGGCCGACCACCACATCAAGGTCAGCAAGCAGTCTGACAAGAAATCCGTTAAAACCCAGTTGGTCGCGCTGAGTGACAATGAAAAAGTGGAGGAAATTGCGCGCATGCTCGGTGGAGTGGCCATTACCGACAGCACCTTGGCCCACGCCCGGGAAATGGTGGCAACGGCGCATTGATTGTTCGGATGTCGGACGTCCACCCACAAAAAAGCCAGCACTAAGGCTGGCTTTCTCTCCTCACCCTGAGGCTATTTTTTCTTGCGCTTCACATACAGAACCAAGCTGTGGTCGATCAGCTCAAAGCCCATATCATCCGCAATCTGGCGCTGACGCTTTTCAATCACTTCATCGCAGAACTCGACTACTTCGCCGCTGTCCAAGTTCACCATATGGTCGTGGTGCTCACCCTTGGCCAACTCAAACACAGAATGGCCGCCTTCAAAATTATGACGCACAACCAAGCCGGCAGATTCAAACTGGGTCAACACCCGGTAGACGGTGGCAAGACCCACGTCTTCGCCGGACTCCATCAGCGTGCGGTAGACATCTTCTGCGCTGAGGTGCTGGTTATTGTGCTCGGCGGTTTCAAGCAGTTCCAGGATTTTCACGCGCGGCAGGGTTATCTTCAGTCCGGCCTTCTTGAGTTCCTGATTTTCGACGGACATGGGGTATCCCTTAGCGTTGGTTTACGTAATGCGCTATTATCCCACGCCTTTACCGATGATGAAAGTTAAGTACCCGATGATGCGAAAAAGCCTTGCCCTGATTATTATCCTTTCGCCGCTGTTCGCCTGCAGTACGCTGGAGTTTCCCGGCGTTTACAAACTCCCTATCGAGCAGGGCAATATCGTGACCGAAGAAATGGTCAGTCAACTTGAGCCCGGCATGTCCACTGGACAGGTTGAGTTTGTGCTCGGCACCCCGCTCATTCGCGACAGCTTTGCAAGCGATCGCTGGGACTACCTCTACGTATTGCGCAAGCCCGATGACACCGTCGAAAAGCAGCGATTGACGGTCTTTTTCGACAATGGGGCACTGAGTCACTACGAAAGCACCATCGTCGCAGACAAAGAACAGAGCCCGCCTGTCGAGCCGATGGAAGAAGGCGAATTTGACGAGGAAGAAGGTGACTTCAGCGGCGCCCCTCGGCCTCCTGCCGCGCCTTGACCTTGGCCGCTCGCTGCTTGCGCACCTCTTTCGGGTCGGCAATCAGGGGGCGGTAAATTTCCACCCGGTCGCCATCGCTTAATTCGACGCTCTCCGGCTTGGCAACGGCCTTGCCGAAAATCCCCAGATCAGCCTTCGCCAGATCCAGCCCCTCAAACTGCCTGTCGAGACCCGACTTCAAGGCCGCGTCGCGCACGGTGGTTCCCGCTGGTACTTCCAGCGCAACAATCTGCTGTTTGTCCGGCGTGGCATAGACCACTTCAACATGAATCATCTGATTATCCATATACAACCTTTGCTCGCTTGACCATCGCATCCACCATGGAATTGGCCGCGCCGTTGAACAATTGTCTGGCGGCCGCGCTCAGTACGCTGCTATTGAGCGTGAAACTCAGAAACAGGGATACCTTGCAGGCCCGCTCATTCAGCGCCAGCAAGGTCCAGCGCCCGGTAAAAGACTCAAAGGGGCCGTCAACCAGATCCAGTTTGATCTCAAGCGGCCGCTGCAGGGCATTGCGGGTAGTAAAGCTCTGGCGAACGCCCGCACGTGACAGATCAAGCCTGGCCACCATGGCGTCGTCGCTTTCTGAGAGCACCTCTGCCCCGACACAGCCGTCCATAAACTCCGGGTAGGCGCTTACGTCGTTGATCAGTTCAAAGATCTGATCGGCAGAATACGGCAGCAAGGCACTGCGGCTGATGGTCGTCATACTCGATCACTGCTTGGGTAAATTGGCCAATACCAGTACCGCCAGAATGGCGGGGGGCGCAATATACCGCAAAAGTATTCGCCAAATCCAAAATGTGCGGGGGTTGCAGTAGTACAGCTCATCCCGCGCCTGCACATCCCTCAGTACCCAGCCCGCGTAAAGCGCGAGCCCCAGCGCACTCAAGGGCAGCAGTAATTCCGACGTCACGCGATTCAGTATGAAGAGTCGAGTCGCGGGCCCCGGCGCGGCCACATCCTCAATCACCCAGACCCCCGCCAGCCACACACCCACCACCAGCAGCAATGCGGCAAACCAGCGCGGCAGCGGGCTTTTTTCCACCAGCCAGGCCAGCGTCGGCTCCAGCAGTGCCAGCGCGCTGCACAACATCACCAAGCCAAGCAATACAAAGAAGGCACCGCCCAACAGATCGCCAAAGGGCAGATTGCCAAACACATAGGGCAAACTGATAAACAGCAGCGGGACGCTGTTGCCCGGCTCGATATTGTAATCCAGCACCAACGCATAAATGCTGATACCCGCCACCAAGGCCACTACTGTATCGATGACTGCAACCGCACCCACCTGCCGGGAAATGGAACGACCATCGGGAAAATAGGCGCCGTATATCATCATCGCGCCCACACCGATACCCAATGAATAAAAAGCCTGCCCAAGGGCCGAGACAATTGCATCGCGCCCGAAATCTTCCGGGCGCACCGCCAGCATCCAAGACAGCCCCGCCGGAAAGTTGCCCATTTGCGACGCGGCATAGGCCATACCCAACAGGGCGATCAGGATGATGGGCACCAGCAGGCGCAGAAGTTGTCCCGTCGCCACCGTCATGCGCATCATGGCCAGCGGCAGCAATATGATCATAAAGCCTGTAAAGCCCTTCAGCATTTCCTCGCGCGACTGGATGTAGCTCGCAAAATACTCACCCGCAAACTCAATACTGATCGCTCCCAGCTTATGATCCGACAGATAGTAGGCATAACTGAGTATCCAGCCGGCAATCACCGCCATGTGCACAAGAATCAACAGCCCGGTCACCATTGCGAGGACGGGCGACAAGCGCCACTCCCGGCGACTGCCCGACTCCAGATTGAGAAACTGGATGGCGGTTTCAGGGTTTGCGCGCCCGCGCGAGCCCATCACCACTTCCGCCAGCATCACCGGCATGGCGAGGGTCAAAAGAAAAAAGAGATAGGCCAGAATGTAGAGCAGGCCGCCGTAGTGCCCCACCTCATGGGGAAATCGCCAGAAATTACCCAGCCCGATAGCCAGACCGGAGGCCGCAGCCACAAAGGTCCAGCGACTGACCCAAACGCCCTGCAGGGTTTCCCGTTGCAATACCATTCCCCATAAATAGCTGATACGCAGGCATTTTGGCTCAGCTCCGTAGGCTTTACCAGCGAGAAGCCCTATAATGCGCGCCCATGGCTGCCAATAAACCGAAACAGAACAGTTCGACGATCGCTCTCAACAAGCGAGCACGTCACGACTATCACCTCACCGACAAATTTGAAGCCGGTGTTGCCCTACACGGCTGGGAAGTGAAAAGCGCCCGCGCCGGCAAGGTGCAGATCACAGAGAGCTACGTTCTGCTCAAGGATGGTGAGGCCTGGCTGCTAGGCACCCAGATCACGCCGCTGCAAACCGTGTCCACGCATTATGTGAGCGATCCCACCCGCACCCGCAAACTGCTGCTGCACAGCAAAGAGCTGGCCCGGCTGCTTGAAGCCACCCAGCAAAAGGGCTATACCTGTGTGTGTACCGCGCTCTATTGGAAGAAACACCTTATCAAGGCTGAAATCGCGCTTGCCAAAGGCAAGCAGCAACACGACAAACGCGATACCGAAAAAGAGCGCGACTGGGACCGTCAAAAGCAACGCGTACTGCGCGAACACAACAAGTGAAAACTCTTTACCTGTTACGACACGCCAAATCCAGCCACGACGACGCAAGCCTCGACGACTTCGACAGGCCGCTGTCCAAGCGTGGCAAGCGCGACGCGCTGGCCATTGCCAGCGTGATCGAGCAGCATTGCAGTGCGGTGGAGCATATCTTCAGCAGCCCGGCCAAGCGCTGTCGCAGTACAATCAAGCGCGTGCGCAACGCACTGGATGCGCCCTCTGGCGAACTGACCCTAGACGACGCACTCTACACCTTTGACCACACTCAACTGCTAGCCTGGCTGAGAGATTGCGATACGCGCCTGCAACGTATTCTGGTGGTCGGTCACAACCCGGCGCTTGAAGAGCTGCTGATTATGCTCACCGGTCTGGACCACAAGCACTTCCCCACGGCCGGCTTTGCCGAACTGCACTTAAAGGTCGAATACTGGGATCAGATACGCGCCGGTTGTGCCGAGCTGATACACTTTGATTCACCCAAGGATATCCCCCACTAAAACTGTCATCTGGCGCTGGCAGACTGGGAAGACAGCTAAACTAACAATTAGAGTGCGCATGGCTAACGAAGATTACTACTACCTCAACGACCTGATTATCCTCAAAAAGAAACACCACCTGATAAAACACATCATTGATGCGCTGCCCACACCGGAAATTCACGGCACTAAGGTGTGGGGCTCCAGTTTCATGATCATGGATTATCTCAAGCGGCACGAGCCGGAACCTGATGCCGACATCCTCGAGGTGGGCGCCGGCTGGGGTTTGCTGTCCATCTTCTGTGCCAAGCACTTTGACGCCAATGTTACCGCCACCGACGCCGACCCTAATGTCTTCCCTTTTCTCGAGACCCACAGCCTGCTGAACGACGTTGAAGTAGAGACCGTCGTTGCGCGTTATGAAGAATTGAAAATCAAGGACCTGAAAGGCTTTGATTACGTTCTCGGCGGCGATATCTGCTTCTGGGACGAGCTTGTTGACCCGCTTTACAGCCTCGTCAAAAAAGCCGTTAAAGCCAAGGTTGGCACTATTATTATTGCCGATCCCGGCCGACCGCCCTTTCTTGAACTCGCAAAGCGTTGCGCGAAGGATTTCGGCGGCGAGCTGCTGGACGGCGATATCAGCAAACCGCGTAAGGTCACTGGCAATCTGCTGGTAATAGAAGGCTAAGACATCAATCGCCGTTA
The DNA here is from genome assembly GCF_041624475.1 of Litorivivens sp. Taxonomy (GTDB): domain Bacteria; phylum Pseudomonadota; class Gammaproteobacteria; order Pseudomonadales; family Spongiibacteraceae; genus Litorivivens. The sequence goes on along the minus strand of NZ_JBFJUX010000012.1, from coordinate 59,822 downwards.
GGCGGCCGATAGCTCAGTTTTTTCAGGCGCGGCAGACGTCCTTTACTCAGGTAACGGTGAATGGCCACCTGAGAGCGGATGCGTTTGGTTTTCTTCTTGCGCGGCAGTCGCAGCCGGTTCGCAAAATCGGGCTCCAGCACTCGCGCCTTCACATTATCCGCCCACTGAATATCTAGAATGTCCTGCAATATTTTTTTCGCCGCCGGATCATAAACCGGGCACATGACCTCCACCCTGTAATCAATATTGCGGGTCATCAGGTCCGCCGATGACAGGAAGTAGCGCGGATCACCGCCGTTGTAAAACATGAATACTCGCGGATGCTCCAAAAAACGGTCGACAATGCTGATCGCCTCAATATTGTCGCTCAACCCTTTTATACCCGGCACCAGCGAGCACATACCGCGCACAATGAGACGCACCGGCACCCCGGCGTGGCTGGCCTCGTAGAGCTTTTCGATAAATTCCGAGTCAACCAGATTGTTGCACTTCAGAGTCAGACCGCAATCTTCGCCTGCCTTCGCCGCACCAATCTCGCGATCAATCATTTTCAGCAGTCGCTCGCGACTGTTGATCGGCGACACGATAAGGTGCTTATAGTTCGGGCGGCGATAGTTGTAGCGAATAAACTCAAAGGTCTTTGCCGCCTCTTCCCCAATCTCCTGGTCGTAAGTCAGCAGGCTGAAATCGGTATAAACCTCCGCAGTTTTCTCGTTAAAGTTTCCGGTACCGACGTGGGTGAAATAACGTACGGAATTGTTTTCCTGACGGGTAATGGAAATCAGCTTGCCGTGAACTTTCAGGCCCGGGACCCCGAAAATCACGTTGACGCCCCCTTCCTGCAGGCGATGCGACAGGGCGAGGTTGGCCTCTTCGTCAAACCGCGCCTGTAGCTCGACCACCACAGTAACCTCCTTGTGGTTGGCCACGGCATTAATCAGCGCATCCACCACGTGAGAGTTGGACGCCACCCGATACAGGCTCACCGAAATGGATCGCACCGCAGGATCAATGGCCGCCGTGCGCAACAGGTTAATCACATAGGAAAAGCTGTGATAAGGGTAGTACAGCAGCACATCCTGCTGAGTGATCGCGTCAAAGATATTGTCGTGATTGTCGATGGCCGGCACCGGTATTTTCGGCAGAGGTTTCAATTCCAGATAGGCAGGCCCCAAATTGGGGAAGCCCATAAAATCCTTGGAATTGTGATAGCGGCCGCCGGGCAGCACGGAGTCCAGCCGCCCCAAGCCCAGGCGCCGGGCGAGGTAGTCGCGCAAATCTTCAGGCATCTCGCTGTCATAGACAAAGCGCACCGGGTCCGCCTTGCGGCGGCGCTTTAGGCTGCGCTCCATCCGTTCAAAGAAACTCTCTGTAACCTCCTCCCCAAGCTCCAGCTCCGCATCGCGGGTAAGCTTGATGGTATAGGCTTCAACACTTTCGAGATGAAAAATTCCGCGAAATACATCATGCAGACAGACCCGGATCAGGTTTTCCAGCGCCATCATCACCTTGGCCCGCTTTTCCTTGCGTGGCGGAATACTGATAAACCGATCAAGACGATCGGTGGGCACCTCAAGAATGGCATAGCGCACCTGATCAGACGACACTATCTTGATCGCCAGGTAAATCGACGAATCATTCAACTCGGGCAGCGGGTAGTTGTCGTCGAGAATAATCGGCACCAGCTCGGGCTGGATGTGCTCAAAAAAGTAATTGCGGACAAATTGGACCTGGTGCTCGTCCAGTTGTCGTTCACTCACCAGATAAATCCCGCGCTTGCGCAGGTCTTTCAGTGTAGCCAGGTAAATATGGTCAAAGCGGTGCTGTAGCTCCACCACCCGGAGCTGTATCTTTTCCAGTAACTGCTTGTACTCTTCCTGCTTGGACGGCGTAGAAAAGGCCGCCAGGCGGCGTACATCAGCCACCCGCACCCGGAAGAACTCATCCATATTATTGGAGAAAATCCCCAGATAACGCACTCGCTGAATGATCGGCACAGTCGGCTCGGCAGCTTCCTGCAGGACACGTTCGTTAAACGACAGCCAACTCAACTCCTTCGGGTTCCAGCTATCCCGTACTCCTGAGTCAGTCATTCAGCACTCCATTGGCAAAAAAAAAGCGTTAGGCACATGCCAGCCTATAGCAGATATATGACTACTTTATGACAGAAAAGGTTAAGCCATGACGGAGATCTGCGACATATTGCCGTCGAAACAATCGCAATCCGCCAGAGCTGTCGTTACACTGCCGATCAACCCTAAAATCGCCCCGCTGAACCGGAGCCTACCGATCCTCATGCCGTCTGACGACATACCCGAAGTTTACGCCGCCCTCGACCTGGGCTCCAACAGCTTTCACCTGCTTATTGCCCGTTTCGAACAGCATAAACTCATCGTTATCGACACCCAGAAAGATATGGTGCGCTTCGCCGCCGGGCTGGACGCGAACAACACCCTGTCCGACGAAGCCATCAACCGCGCCCTGGACAGCCTCAGCAAAATGGCTGAGCGCCTGCAGGGTGTGCCCGCCGACCATATCCGCATAGTAGGCACCAACACCCTGCGCACAGCTTCCAATGCCAACAGTTTTATTGAACAGGCTGAGCGCATTCTGCCTGCCCCCATAAATATCATTTCCGGCACAGAAGAAGCCCGACTTATCTACCTCGGGGTCGCCAACGACTTTTCGCCCGGTGGCTCGCGGCGACTGGTGGTGGACATCGGCGGCGGCTCGACCGAAGTGGTTATCGGTGCGCAAAAGCCCAAACTTATGGAAAGCCTGGACATGGGCTGTGTCAGCTTCAGCCGGCGCTATTTCCCCGACGGCAAACTCAGCGAATCGTGCTTCCGCAAGGCCCGCAACGCCGCAGCGCGGGAACTCTCCCCCTACATAGAGGCCTTTCGTGGCCAGTGGGATGAAGCGGTAGGCGCTTCCGGCTCCATTCGCACCATTGGCCGTATTGTGCGCGACAACGGCTTCAGCGAAAGCAGCGCGATAACTGCCAAAAGCCTGCTAAAACTGCGCGACGCTCTACTGAACTTCAAACGCTGCGACGAGGTGGATATCAAAGGTCTCAGCAGCGAGCGCCAGAGCGTGCTGCCGGGCGGTTTGGCCATTCTGCTGGCATTGTTTGATGAGCTCGACATAGACCAGATGCAGACCTCGGAGTACGCCATCCGCGAAGGCATCATTCACGATCTGGCCGGGCGCCTGCACCACCACGACACCCGTGAAAGCACCATCAACCACATGGTCGGTCAGTACCATGTTGATACCGCTCAGGCCCAACGAGTCTGTAAGCTGGCCCTGCGCTGGCTGCCCGAGATCAAAACAGACCTGAAAACCGATCCTCACGAAGCGGAATACCTGCTGCGCTGGGCCTCGGCGCTGCATGAAATCGGCCTCGCGATAGCCCACGGCGGGTATCACAAACACGGCGCCTATATACTCAACAATGCAGACATGCCGGGCTTCTCACGCCAGGAACAGGCCCGCCTGGCTTTTCTGGTACTGAACCACCGGCGCAAGCCTAAAACCAGCGAGGTACCCGCAAGCTTTCGCCCGGACTGGTTGCTGGTCGCCCTGTTCCGCCTGGCCTGTATCCTCCACCGCCGCCGCCAGAGCCGCAGCATACCGGCCGAGGTGCAGGTTTTTGCCGCCGGCAAAAAAGCCATCACCCTGTCGGCACCCCAACGCTGGCTGGACGAAAACCCCCTGACCCGCGCAGATCTGGAAGAAGAGCAGGAACTCATTGCCCTCGCAGGCGTCCAACTCAACGTAGCGCCCGCAAACTAAGCATGACGCAACGGACCCAGTCCGTTACAATGCGGGGGTACAGGTTTTGGGGCCGATTTGGATTCGACGCCGGTGACAAAACCGAAGAGTGCATGCCGTGATGGCAGCGAATCACGTTAATCAAAAGCTGTAATCTTATAGTTGCCAACGACGACAACTACGCTCTAGCGGCATAAACCCCGTTAGCGGTCATTAGCAAGGTGCCCATACCGCGCTACTGACTGTCATACAGAATGGGATCGCAGCAAAGTGTGCCTGTCACGGCGCTGTTAAACTCTAAGCAGGCTCGCCAATCACGTCCTGACCGTTGGGCTGTGAGCGGCTAAATCAATAAACGGAAACTAAGCATGTAGAGCTCTCGGCAGAGTGCTGGCGGACGGGGGTTCAAATCCCCCCGGCTCCACCAGACAAAAAGGCCAATCGGAAACGATTGGCCTTTTTTATGTCTAGCTCCCGTCAATGATAAAGCGTTCTCTACCAAACGCGGTGAAGCTGCAGCCTGGAATAACAATACCGGTAATCGTCGGCCTGGGCGGCGAAACTTACGTCACCAGTGTTTTTGCAGCCAAGGGTAAATTCGTGGCCAACACTGTCGGTAAACCATCCTCGCGCCTTGAATTCGACAAGATAAAGGTCTTGTGAGAATTCGCGATTGATGGTCTGTTCGCCGCCACCAACCTTCAGTTGTAGAGCGTGGCTTTCCTTGAAAATCGTACCGCGAAAGGTCACCAGCGCAAGTGATTCAGTAAGCTCGTCCGGGCTGAAATAGCCATCACCGTTGAAGTCGGCATCGAGCTCTTTGTAATTTAACTCGGCAATCAGCCAAGGTAAGGGGCTTATTTCCCAGAGTAGTCGAGCTACCTTGCCGGTGCGCTCGTTGCGGTCGCTGAAATCCTGGCGAAAGTAGGCGCCAACCACTGTCCATTCCGGGTGCAATCGATAGTCTGACGACAGGCCGTAGGTTTCTACCGTCAGCTTTTGTTCAATGGCTCGTGTTGTGTCTACGATATCCCGTTCAGCAAACACTTCGTTGTAGCTTCGGTCATTCGGTTTAATCACCAGCGCGGAGCTGCCGGTCCAGGGAGACCAGCGAGTGTCAATCAGTTTGGCGGCCTGTGCCCGCAGGGCAATGGTCTTATTGAGAGGCTTTTCCATCTCGGCAGTGACCGCATGGTAGCTCGATTCACCCCGACGATCTCTGACCTCTCTCATGCCACCGCCAAAACCCCAATAGCTCGGACTCTGGCGTGTACCCGTGTCGTAGCGGTACTTCAGGTAGTAGCCGTCGTGTTTTGCGTGATCTGAATCCCGAGCGATGTTTGCATCAATAGTCACTCTTTCACGAGCGACAGAGGCCGGAGAAACTATCACTGCGACGCAAAGAAACAGGCCTGCGCTATACCGATTCACCAGCTTTTCCTCGTATTAAACAGTTCGGAGGCATACCCGACCACACAAGCCGGCGCCAGTATGGCCTGGTATCCGAGCATGAAGAGCACGGCACCCAGAATGTTGCGACGCACTTTGAGCCCGTACTGGTTGAAGACGGCCACCTGCTTCAGATACATGAGCAGGTTCAGAATCAGGATCAGTGGAAGCAGAAGCAACGTGACAATACTGGCGACCGCGTAGTACTGGAAGAAGATTGCAGCGAACACCCCGGGCAGAAAAACGAAAAGGTAAATACAATCCAGGTAGGGGAACAGGAGATTCAGCCAGACAAACGGTGTGTTGAGGCGCAGGTGAAAAAGCACTCGCGGAAAACGCTTGAAGGCCTCTATCAGGCCACGTGACCATCGTTTGCGCTGATTGTAAAACGCCCGATAATTTTCCGGTACGTTGGTAAAAGCAAACGCATTTTCAGCAAAACCAACTCTGTGTCCTTTTTCGATGATGCTCCAGGTAAGCACAATATCCTCGCCAACCGTATCCCGCCAACCACCCACGGACTCTAGTACGGGTTTGTTGTAGACGGAAAATGCGCCCTGGGCGACCAGCGTACCCTGCAGCAGGGATTGAATGCGTTTAACAACAGAGATTCCGAGAAAGTAGTCCCACTCCTGCAATTTCGAAAGCAGATTTTTACGGGAATTTCTGACGAGCACACAACCTGCAGTAGCGGCAGTGTGACTAGGGCTTCGCAGATGATTGGTGACGATATTGAGCAAGGCATCACCGTACAGCATGGAGTCCGCATCGATCGTGGCCACAAGACTAAAATGCGCCTGTTTAAGGCCACGATTGAGAGCTGCAGCCTTGCCCTGATTGGTGTCGCAGTCAATCAGCTCTAATGTGTAACCAGCTTGCAGTTGCTGGATTGATGTCTGGAACTCTCTGACTACGTCGGCGGTGCGATCTCTGGAACCATCGTTGATAACGATAATCTGGAGTGACCCCGGGTAGTTCTGCCGGAAGATAGAGGTAAGCGTACCGTTAATCGAATTTTCTTCGTTATAAGCGGCAATCAGTACACTCAAACCAGGCGCTTGTTCCAGCGGCTGGAATCGTGGGCGCCAGTCGAATAACAGACCGGCGACTAGGAAGGCATTGACATACCCGGGGATCAGCGCGATACCCGCGACCACAAACCACGCTGCAATGTGCCCAATATCAACCGCAAGCGCATCGATCCACGGCATGGCGAGATAAAGGCTGCCACTCATCCAAATTGCTGCAAAGCTCAGCATGAGTGCAAGCCGTGCAGCAACGGTAATGTAGCGTTTGCGACCTCCGTGTGTAGTCGTAACGGGGCCGCTGCTGTTATTGTTAACAACGGTCATACCCGCTCCTTGTCGACAATTACCCCATATTTACATAATTGTTACTTTAGCTCCATTGTGACTTTTACTTACCGATTTAACCACTTAGCGCAGCAGCGCAGGCACACTGGCTTGGTATCTCGTGCTCGAAGCTTTATCTGTTCAATTTGGGGTGCGGATGAAAAAAGCACAGCCGGGCAGTTCCTAGCCTCTCCCCATTCCGCCTGCTCTGTTTTGCCCACAATTCCCCTTTTCGTTGCTCACCGCCGGCCCTCTTCGTAGGCTAACAATTATAGGAGCAGGTGCCAGGGACAAATTCGGTGTATGGCTATACTCAGGCTCGTGCCTTTATTGTTGATCGCAGCAGCGGGCTGCGCTCGCGCTGAATCAGAATGCCAAACCTTTTACGAGCGGAATGACCCGCGCCTGTTTAAATTTGTGGATACCCGCGAGGCCATCGATTTTGAGGCCTACAAAGGGCTGCAAATCAGTCGCATTGAACCGGTGGTATTGCCGATCTTCAACGAGCGCGACCCAAAAGAGAACAACCGGCTCTATCGGCTGATTAATACCCTCCATATCGATACCCGACCGGCCACTGTTCGGCGTCAACTTACCTTGAAACCGGGCTCGACCCTGGACCCCAGCGCACTCACGGAAAACGAGCGCCTGCTCCGCCGTAATGACTACGTCTCCGACGCGATGATCGTACCTGAACGGATATGCGGTGATCAGCTGGAATTACTGGCGGTGGTGCGCGATATCTGGACGCTGAACCCAACCGCATCATTCTCCCGCACAGGTGGCGAAAACAAAAGCGACGTCGGTATCAGTGAATCCAACCTGCTAGGTACCGGCCAGTCGCTGGCTATCGGTCGTTTCAAGAATGACGATCGCACGGGCTACAGCATTGCTTACAGCCACGATCAGTTATTCGGCAACCACACCGAGCTGGACCTGACCTACGCCAACACCTCCGACGGTGAACTGAAGGAGTTTAATTTCGCCCGCCCCTTCTACTCACTGGATACGCCCTGGGCCTATGGGCTTTACACCCTGCGCGAACAGCGTATCGACGATATAGAAACGGCTCAGGAAACACTCAATACCTTTGAAACAAGGGAAGAATTCAATGAAGTCTACCTGGGTTGGTCACGCGGCATTGTCGAAAATATCGCACAGCGCTGGACAGTGGGTTACACGGATAACACCACCCAGTACGCTGCGCTGTCTACCAGTGGCGCCGCGCCACCACCTGACCAGAGGCTTCGCTACCCCTGGGTTGGGTGGGAGTCTATTGAAGACCGCTTCTGGACAACCACAAATATCGCCCAGATAGGCAGACAGGAAGATATTCGACTCGGCGCCTACTGGTCGACCCGACTGGGTTATGCCAATAACAGATGGGGCAGCAGCGAAGACGCCGCAATCTATTCCATTGCCCATGAGTACACATTAAGCGTTGGCAAACACCATCTGATGCAACTCTTCGGCAGCTTGTCCGGGCGCTACAACACCCGGATTGATCGCGCGGAAAGCAATTTTCTCACCTTTGAAAATCGCTACTTTCATTTTATTGACGACAGGAACCGCTGGTATGCGCGGTTGAAAATAGACATTGCCAGACACATTCAGCAGAACGAACAGCTTACCAGTGGCGGTAGCGGCGATTTACGCGGCTACCCCAACGATATGCAGCGCGGCAACGAACGCTGGCTGTTTACGGTGGAGCGCCGTCACTTTACCGACTGGCATATCTTCAATTTGCTGCGGGTAGGCGGCGTAGCCTATGTTGATATCGGTCGAACGCGCGACACCGAAACACCGAACTCTGCCAATACGACCAACCTCGCCAATATCGGTTTCGGTTTGCGTTTCAGCTCCAGCAAAGCCGGCAAAAACAAAGTGGTGCATCTGGATATAGCCGTACCCCTGCGCGAACGCCACGGCATCGACAGCTATCAGATTCTGGCAACCGGCAAGAGCGCCTTCTGATCAGCCTTCACTGGGCACCAACCGCACGATACCTTTGTTCTCCGTCGCCACATAAATCAAACCATCCGGCCCCTGTTTGACGTCGCGAACTCGCCCGATTCCCTCAAACAGTTTTTCTGTAGCCACAACCTTGTTGCCCTGCAAGCGGCACAGTTCGATATAGCCAAACTTGAGGGAGCCCACCAGTAAATGCCCCTTCCAGGCGGGATAGCGTTCGCTGGTGACAAAGGCCATGCCCGAAGGGGCAATCGAGGGCACCCAGTAGTGTATGGGAGATTCATAGCCCTCCCGGGTATGCCCTTCGGCAAATTCAGTGCCGCTGTAGTTCACGCCATAACTCAATATCGGCCAGCCGTAGTTGGCGCCCGGCTTAACAATATTGACTTCATCGCCGCCTCGCGGACCGTGCTCATGCAGCCAGATTGCACCGGTGACCGGATGCATCGCCATACCCTGCGGGTTGCGATGCCCCAGCGAATAGATCGCCGGCAATGCCTGACTCTCGTCAATGAAAGGGTTATCCGTCGGCACCTTGCCATCGTCAGTGAGTCGATAAATCTTGCCGCCGTCGCGTGACAGACTCTGGGGGTTTTCGTCGCGATTACCGCGGTCGCCAATGGAAAAGTACAGGTGGCCCTTGCCATCCAACACTATGCGGCTGCCGTAGTGCTGGCCGCGCCCCGTGTTCGGTGAGGCCTTATAGAGTACGCGAGCATCCACCAGGGCGGCGCCTTCAAGTCGGGCCCGCATAACAGCGGTATTACTCCCCCGGCCTTCGCCTGCCGGGCTGGAGTAGGACAGGTACAACCAACCATTGTTTGCGTAATCCGGATGCACGGCCACATCCAGCAAACCACCCTGCCCGTTTACATCAATCTCGGGCAGACCGCTGATCGCCTGCAGGGAGCGCTCCGGCTTCAGGCGGTAGAGTTTGCCCTTTTTGTCGGTAATGAGCATTTCGCCCGAGGGCAGCCAATCTATTCCCCAGGGGGAGCGGACTTGATCAGTGACGGTTTCAATCTTGTAGCCGGTTTCCGCGACAACGCATGCACTGAGTAGCCCGGCGCCCAGCAGACAGGTCAGAAATCGAAGGGGTTTGATCACAACACTCTCTCCCGCAAAACGTATGTGCTTGTTCTACCACATTAGAAGCGTTTTTACGTCGTGAGTGAATACTTGGATGCGACTGCAATTGTCGACTTATTCCGGCACCAGCACCTGGTAGCGCCAGCGCGGCTTGCCGTCGCGCGCCATTGCCGCCGATAATCCGGGAGCAAGCGATTTGAAACGCTCGGGCGTGGTCCATGGCGGGTTAATTGCAATCAGCCCTGAGGCCGTCATGCCCTCCCCCGCATCATCGTCGATACTGATTTCGAAGAGGTGGCTGTTTCGCAGGCCGGCCTTTATGATGTCTTTTTCCAGGGTATTGACGCGCTCACGGCTGACCACCGGATACCAGAGCAGAATCTGGGTTTGCGGCATTTTCTTTAAGGCGGCTGCCACGGCGCTAACCACGGATCGGTAGTCACTTTCGACTTCGTAGGAAGGGTCTATCAAAACCAGCGCACGGCGGCTGGCGGTCGGCAATAGCGCGGTGAGGCCAGCAAAACCGTCTTCGCGCTTTACGCGGCAGCTCTTCGGCTTGCCGCAGTGCTTTTCAAGATCGCGGACCGTTGCCGGATGCATCTCAAAAAACCAGCCTCGGTCACCGGGCCTCAAGCGGCGGCTAACCAGCAGGGGTGATCCGGGATAGCATTTTCTGTTGAGATCATCCGCAACACTGGCGCGGTAATCTTGCAGTTCAGGCAGGCTATCCCAGGGAAGTTTTAATACCCCCTCACTGGCCTCGCCGGTTTTCCGGGCGGCCTCGGAGTCCAGGCGGTAAAGACCACCGCCGGCGTGGGTATCAATGTAATCAAAGGGTTTGTCTTTCTTCTGCAGATGAGCGAGGCACTCCAGTAGCAGCCAATGCTTGAGTACATCGGCGTGATTACCCGCGTGGTACTGGTGTTGGTAACTTAGCACGTGGTAGCCGCCCCTTATCTTGGGCCTGAAATTGGCCCGGTGCCCGAATCGCGCGCTAAATTACCACAAAGCACCGGGCTTAAATACGGGCCGCTATCTGCGCTGCGTCGTGCATCGCACCTTCAATATAGGTAACGCCACTGCAGTCGCCCGCGGTGTGCACAGAAAAACCCTGTTTTCCCAGATTCTCTGCCAATGCCAGGTTGCCCTGAGCGCCCTTGGCAACGACCACATGGTCAGCGCCAATATGACGAATTTGTCCGCGATAATTGCGGTACTCAACCTGCTGCTCGCCAATGGCGATCTGTGAGGCTTTGCTGATCAGCGTTACGCCGGCCTCGCGCAGTTCGTCGAGCAGGCGCAGGCGACGCACCAGATAAAGACCGGCGCCCGGCCGGCTGCTCTCTTCCAGCACCGTCACCTGCCTGCCCCGGTGAGCGAGGTATTCGGCCAGTTCCAGCCCGACCAGCTCGCCGCCGATGATCACCACCTTGTCGCCCAGCGGCAGCCAATAACGGGTTGCCAGATTAATCAGGCTGCGGTGACGGCTCGCTCCGGTCGCAGTGCCCGCCGCGAGCATAAACCGCGAAAAGCCGTCGAGCTTTTCCCGCACTGAGGCCAGCTTTTCACCCAGCACCATGGCCCGCATTTCGTCGCCGCTGAAGACAAAGTCCCGGTCCGCGCCGGGAATGGCCGGCATGGCGCGGGTTGCGCCGGTGGCCACAACCACCTCATCCACCCCAAGCCGCTTCAACAGCTGCGGAGTCGCTTCGGTGTTCAGATGTATGTCGATAGGCAGTGCGCGCACCTGCCGCTTGAGCCAATCCAACAACTTGCCGTTGGGTTCATAGGCAATGGATGCAAACTGCAGGGTGCCGCCCAGCACATTGCTTTTCTCCAGCAACACCACATCGTGGCCACGCAGGGTCAGGCGCCGAGCAGCCTCCATCCCGCCCGGGCCACCACCGATAACCGCAACCTTGCGGGGGCTGGCCGCAGGTGCCATCAGGTTTTCAGCTTCGGCGGCGGTATCCGGGTTAACCGCACATTTCACTGGCGATTCCAGGTAAATCTGACTGACGCAGCAATAACAGTAAACGCAGGGACGGACGTCCTTGGCCCTGTTTTCTGCCAGTTTGTTTGGCAGGTGCGGGTCGGCCAACATTTTTCGGCCCAGCCCAAGAAAATCAAAATGCCCCTCGCCAATATGCTGGCTGGCGCGCTCGGGTTCGATACGACCGGACGTAATCACCGGGATATCCAGCACCGCCTTGATGGCGGCGGCGTTACTGACCAATCGCTCCGGCGTATGGGGAATATTGGATTCGGAATGCAGCGCACCGCGCGATGTATCGTGGTAAGCGCTGACGGTAATGGCGTCCATACCGGCGTCCTGGGCCATACGCGCCACGGCCTTGGCGTCTTCCAGCGATATGCCCTCCGGCTGACCAAACTCTTCGGAATCGAGCTTGCACCAGACAGGGAAATCCCGACCGACTTCTTTGCGCACTGCCGCAATCACTTCCATCAGCAACCGAGCGCGATTTTCCACTGAGCCGCCGTACTCATCGTCGCGCTGATTGGTCAGCGGCGACAGAAACTCGGAGATGATGTAACCGTGCCCGCCGTGAATTTCCAGGCCGTCCATCCCCGCTTCCTGCACCCGCCGCGCCGCATCCGCAAATTGCTGCACCAGGGTGGCAATATCGTCGTGGGTCATGGGGTGGAGTTTTACGTCGAGCTTTTGTGAAGTGGCCGAGCGCGGAATTTCTTCCTTTAACATGCCGGCTTCCAGATCGCTCTGCTTGAACACCGGCATGGACGGAATCCATACCGGGCGCCCGGCTTTCATATCCTCTACACCGACCAGGCCGCCAAAGTGCAGCTGGGCAATAACCTTGGCGTCGTGTTTATGTACAGCATCGGCCAGCTTTTTAAAACCGGGAATAAACCTGTCATCCGAGATTGCCACCTGTCGCGGCTGGTTGCCGCCGTGGGGCCAGGCGACACCGGCTACACCCAGAGTGATTAAAGCGGCACCGCCTTTGGCCTGCTCCTCGTGGAAGGCGCGAATCTGCTCACCGCAGTGGCCGTCGGGTTCCGCAAGGTTAACGCCCATCGCGGTAACAAACATGCGGTTTTTCAGCTGCATGGAGCCTATGCGGCCGGGTTGTAGCAGGTGGTTGTAGTTTTTAAACATTCCCCTCACCCCTACCCTCTCCCAATGGGAGAGGGAGTTAAAAACTGTCCGTACCACTTTCTAAAACGGTTAAAGGGCCCATCGCCATCACAGAGCATGGGTTTTTCCAGATAGCGTTTGTGCGCCCATATAATCCGGTCTTCATCCATCTGCTTGCGAATATCATCGATAATCGCCTGCCCCACCCGACTTGCGGTTTTGCCGGCGTCGGCCCGCTGAATAAAGGCGTATTTGGCTACGGATTTTTCCGGCGCGACTGGGGAAATATTGGCCATCAGCACCGTGTCACAAATACCGCTGAATTTCACCAGCGCAATGCCCGGACCAATACTGCTGTTCTCGATGCTGCCGTGCACTGTGCCTTTGGGGGTGTGCATCTCGGTTTTCAGAAAGCCGTAGCGTTTATGTTCGTCGAACGACATTTCGGTTGGCGTGGGCACATCGGCGGTGCCGTGTACAAAAAAGAAGTGGGCCGGGTCGACGGCGTTTTCGCCAATTTCCTGCATGTGGGTGTCAATCTCCCACTCATAGGTTTTCAGCTCGCCCCACTCGTCATTGTTCGCCGCGGCTTCCGGAATGGCTTCCGGTTCAAACAGGGGTTCGATATCTTCAGGGTGATACCAAACATAGATGCACTGATTCAGCTCGCGCACCTGCCAGTTTTTAATCACCTTTTCACAACGCGCCACTTTCGGCGGCGGGTTGGTGGCATAGGGCACCTTGGTACACACACCCTCTCCGTTGTACTCCCAGCCGTGAAAGGGGCAGACAATACTTTCACCGTTAACCTGCGAACCGCCGCCGGCCTGATCGCGAATGCCGTAACCCAGATGGGCGCCCATATGCGGACAGTAGGCGTCCAGCACTTTGGCCTCTCCAGACTCGGTACGAAAGATCACCAGCTCGGTATCAAAGTATTCCAGCGGTTTGGATTCACCTATCGCCAGTTCGTGGGAATACAGCACCTGAAACCAACCGAAAGGCATAGGCAGGGGTACGCGTGTTTTCATGGCTCTCTCCCGTTAACCGCGAATGGCACCGCCGCCGTCGACAGACAACAGCTGACCGGTAATAAACGATGCGCGATCAGAGGCCAGAAAGGCGACCGCTTCAGCGATCTCTTCGGGCTCACCCAGCCGGTTCATCACCGCGACCTTTTTCAGGCCTTCAGCCATTTTTGGCTGCTCTTCAAAATACTTTTCCAGGCCGGGTGTGCGAATCACACCGGGTGAAATAGCGTTGATACGAATGCCCTGGCTGCCGTACTCCGCCGCTGAGCTTTTGGTGAGTATATTCACCCCGCCCTTGGCGCTGGCATAGGCCGTATTGTAAGCCTGGCCGCGCAAGGAGGCGTTGGAAGAGATATTAACGATGGCTCCGCCGCCCTGTGCCAGCATTGTTTCAATTTCGTATTTCATACATAGCCAGGTATTGGTCAGACACATTTCCAAGGTCTGATCGAACACCTCCTTGGAGAACTGATGGATCGGCCCGCTGCCGCGACTTACCGCCGCGTTGTTACAGGCGACATCCAATCGGCCGAAGGCAGCGACTGTGTCTTCAACCATTTTCTTGACCAGTTCTTCCTGGGTGACATCCACCTTCAGGAACACCGCCTCGCCACCGGCCTGTTTGATCAACTCGACACATTCCTGACCAAAGCTTTCGTTGAAATCTGCCACCGCCACTTTGGCGCCTTCGCGGGCCAGGGTCTGACTGATGGCGCGGCCAATACCGGAACCACCGCCCGTTACCAGCGCCACCTTGTCATTCAATAATCTGCTGTCGCTCATAACCACTAACTCTCTGAAGCCTGAAACTCGGGAATATCAGCACACACCGCCAGATGAATCATCGGCGGAACCATGCAGCCTGCAACAAGGCCGGCCCACACACCTTTGGTAAGCGCAAACATCATGGGAGAAAGGCTGTCTATCTGCAGCAAAGCCATCGCGGCCGCGGTCGGGGGAACAAACAACGCGGCGCCGATAAGGCCCAGCAGCAGAGCACTGAGACTCAGATGGCGACGCGCCAGAAAGCGAATAAACTGGCCATAGGCGTTAAAGGGCAGCGGCAGTGGCGCTAACTTACCTTGCCGGACCTTGCGCCGGGACAGAGGCACCACGATCAGAGTCACAATAAACAGCAGGATTAGCCCGGTGGCGAAAAAGTCTACCAGCAGACCCTGTCCACCCCACACCGGAATCATCTCTTTCGTCCGAACGAGAAACCACGCAATCACGCCATTGAAGAAACAATTGGTGATACCATTGGTGACGGCCTCATGGCGCACCTGCACCCCAAACTCGGTACTCATTTCGCTCCCCCTTGAGAGGTGTGTATTGATGTTCCCACAGTGTAGTTAAGGCCGGATTCGCCAACAGCACAAATTGTCGCATTTTCACCGTCATTTAAGTTCACTGCGGCAAGTTATTCATATCACTGGAAAAAGACGGGCATGAGCAAGGGCAAGGAACACATCACCCAGGCGGGAAAATTTCAGCGACTGTTGGATTACCTGGAAAAAATTGGTCTCAACGCGGAAGAGCTGGCCCGCTCGGCCAACCTTAACCGCACCGAAGTGGACGCGATGGATCGCCATGCGGCGCTCTCCAGCTACAGCTATTCTCGGCTTTACGAGGCCGCCGCCCAGGAAATGCAGAACCTGGATATGGCCCTGCCTTGGGGTGCGGGCATAGGTACCGACGTGTTCCGCTTTATGTGCTACAGCGTTATCACCTGCCACACCCTGCGCGACGCCCTTTACCGCGCCGCCCGCTTCGAACGCATGATGCAACCGCAAACCGGCCACCGCATCGAGCTGATTGAAGAAAGCGACATGGCCGCTCTGCACTACCTCATTAACAGCGACGCTGCCAACCGCACGTACGCCCCCGACGAGTGGGACCGAACCCTCTACATCGACACCGTAGCCAAGGCCTCCGGCCTGCGTATCTGGTACGTATTTATGGGCTGGCTGATCGGCCGCAATATCGACCTCGACCGGGTCACGATCTCTGCGCCCAATGTATCCGAAGCCTATGCCGACAGCCTGCGCAATGTCTTTCAGGTGAATGTGGATTTTGATCAAGAGCTGACCGCGCTTTACTTCACCGCCGAACAGCTTGACCATCATATGATTCACACGCCCGAATCGCTGGACGAGTTCCTTGATAACGCGGTGTACACCATGATTGTGCAGGACAGCCGCCCTGCGAGTACCGGCGCGGCCATCAAATCCCTGCTGGCCAAATCCCCTACCGGTGCGCCGCCCACCTTCGAAGCAATGGCTGATTACCTTCACCTCTCACCGTCAAGTCTGCGACGACGACTGCAGAAAGAAGGAACCAGCTATCAGGAATTGAAAGACCGCTATCGCCGCGATCTGGCGATACGCTATCTGCGCGATGAGAAACTGAAGATTCACGAAATTGGCGAGATGCTGGGATTTCTGGAACCCAGCTCATTTATCCGCTCATTCAAGGGCTGGACAGGGATGACGCCCAAGCAGTTTCGCAATCAGTCGGAAGAGGATTAAGAAGACCTCCTCCCTCGATCATCCCTACTTCAAAGCCGCTTAAGATTGCGCTGCTTCACAATACCAGAAGCTGATACTGTGAGGCGCAAGTATTCCGGTAAACCGTTTTTGGGGAAATTGCTGCAAGTTGACCTTGCCACCTTGAAAACGCAGTTTTTTGTCATTGAGACGCACGCGGCGGCTCGTCAGCTTCTTGGCGGTAAGGACATAACCGGAGGAAAGCCTTCCTCGCAACCCTTCAGGCAATTCCAGTTCTGTCGGGTGTGGCCTCAGATTAATAAGCAACATCATTTTATCTTTACCCGATTTGGCACTATGCAGGTAGCAACGCAGGTAGGGATCATTACTGTCGATAGCGTATACAGATTGCCCCATAAGCTGCCCCCACAGCCAGCTCACCCAATAGTCTGGCCGGGGTTTGAGCGTAAGCCGGGCAATCATTCCGTAATCACCGCCAAGTAGTGACTGACGCACCATCACTTTTTGACCATAGCGGGCGCCCATACCGAGTTGGTCCGCCCACCAAAAACTGGACACCCAGCGATCGGACAGCCCCGGCTGACCACCGCACTGGGCGGACCCGGTTTCTCCAGCCCACAACTCAGCCTGAGGCTGGTAACGCTTGCGCAGTGAGCTCAGGCGTTTGCTATAGCGCCGAAAGTATTCAAATGACTTGGGGTCAAGCAGGTATTTAATGCGCGCCCGACGCGTGCGAACCGGACTGCGATCGCTCTGAAACGGATAGTAATGCCAGTCAACGATATCGATGGGCATTTTAAGATTCGCAAGAAAACGTGGCGTAATGTTGCTGATGGGTCGCACTGTTTCCCCCAGCTTGGGCCAGAAGGCACTGCCGGGGCCGGAGATTCGGGCATCCGGGAATAACGACTTGACCAGCTCGGTAAAGCGATCGTAGTCACGGGCCAGATTATCAGCACGTGGCTGAGACATCAGGCCGTGAAAGGCCCAATAGGCATTGAGCTCATTGCCCAGTTCAAATACGTCAATGCGATAGTTTTTTTGCTTACTGTATTCCAGTAGCGCCAGCACTTCCTGACCCTGCCAGCGCCCTTGATCACGGCGATTGAACAGCCCGTATTTGCAGGTAAAAACCAGCCTGAGCTGATTGCGCC
Source organism: Litorivivens sp. (assembly GCF_041624475.1). GTDB lineage: Bacteria > Pseudomonadota > Gammaproteobacteria > Pseudomonadales > Spongiibacteraceae > Litorivivens. The sequence continues at coordinate 42,377 of NZ_JBFJUX010000012.1, read as the reverse complement.
GCACAAAGCTGTGGAGGTCATCCCATTGCTCACGAGTCAGTACCAGCGAGTCAGGCTCGCTGTCAGGCTTATCGAGATAGTGAACCTTGTCGGCCTCCGAACCGCCCACGCGCAGGTACGCTGGACCAAGCAGCTGTACGAACTTGTCCAGTTTCTTGATGTTCAGGTTAATCGGCGATATTCGCAGTGTACCGAGGCCGCGGCGGGTATCCATGGCCCCCTCCCACCAATGCCCTCCGGCCAGAAGGGAAATATCAATCGAAAACGACAGGTAGCGCGTGTCGATTTCAGCAATGGGCTGGCTGCAGGTTTGAGTAAGTTTTACTGGGTTTACAGGCTTTCGAGGCCGGTGTCGCTGGACCAGTCGGGCTAATGCGTCAGCGACGAACTTACTGATCCTTTGGTACAACGACATAGCGCCCTGTTCGTAAGAATGGATTCCCCAAAGACAGGATTGAAACTCACGAAGGTTACAGGCAAATGTCTTTATGAGGAAAACGCCCCCGACATTCAGGCCACTGCAGCGAGACGATGCAGAAAAGGGCACCTCTTGTCAGGCTTCAAATAAATCCCTTTCTCAAGCTCAAACTGGCGGGGAAGGTCTCTTATCCCACCAGGGCGCGGCCTTTTCGAGCTGAGCTGCCAGTCGCACCAGAGTGTCTTCTTCCGCGTAACGCCCGGCAAACTGTACACCGACCGGCAGGCCGGAACGACTCCAGTGCAGCGGCACACTCATGGCGGGCTGGCCGGTAAAGTTGTAGAGCAGGGTGAACAGGCTGTACATGGACGACTTCCGGTCTACCACCGCCTGCGGCTGTATCGGCCCCAGCTCCCCGACTTTTGCCGGCAGGATCGGCAATGTCGGAGACAGAATGATGTCGTAGTTTTTCATAAACTCGGCGATCTGCCAGTGCACTTTCACCTGCAGACTGCGGGCCGCCAGTATTTCTTCACCCGACACGTTTTTGTACTGGTGGTAGCGCGCCCAGTTAATCGGCTCAATATCGTTCTCAGTGACTTTGCGCCCCAGCACTTTTTCGCGCGCCTGAATGGACAGGTTACTGCTCAGCGAGAGCAGATTGCCGGCGGCCATGTAGGTGGCCATACCATCAACCGGCAGCGTCACCTCTTCCACCGAGTGACCCAGTGACTGACAAAGCAGAGCCGCCTTCTCTACCGCCTCCGCGCATTCCGGGTCAACCGGCACATCAATCACCGGGGTTTTCATCAACCCTATGCGCAATTTGCCGGGCGCTCTGCCAATCTCCTCGAAGTAAAGCCGCTGCGGCGCGCGAATGGACCCGTAGCCGCCCGGCTCCGGGCCGCGACTGATATCCAGCAACAGGGCGCTGTCGCGCACACTGCGGCTGATCACGTGCTGGGTTGCCATACCATTGCCGTCGCCCTTGGCCGGCCCCAGCGGGGTGCGAAAGCGGCTGGGTTTCAGGCCGAACAAACCGCAGGCCGATGCCGGAATGCGGATTGAGCCGCCACCGTCGTTGCCGTGAGCCACCGGCAGAATACCCGCCGCCACCGCCGCCGCCGAGCCGCCGGAGGAACCGCCGGGGCTATGGGCCAGGTTCCAGGGGTTGCGGGTGTCTCCCCACAGCAGGGTTTCAGAGACCGTGTTTTTGCCGAACTCCGGGGTCGCAGTTTTGCCGAAAATCACCAGCCCGGCCTTGCGATAGCGCTCCACCAGATAGCTGTCGCGCTCGGCAACCGCGTTGGCGAAAAAACGACTGCCTTCACTGGTTACGGTTCCGCCAAGATAGGTGTTCAAATCCTTGATCAAAAACGGGACGCCAGCCAGTGGCCCGTTAACCCCTTTCTCAATCTCGCTGCGGGCAAAGTCCAGATGCGTCATCACCACCGCATTGAGCCCAGGATTCCAGCTCTGCAGTCGCACCAGGGCTTCGTTGAGCAGCTCCGTTGGGGTGATATGGCCGGCTCGCACCAGACTCCCCATCTGGGTGGCATCCCAATCATCGTAGCTGCCGGAGGTATCCAGCGTGGCACAGCCGGACAGGGCAGAGCCTGCGGCAAGCAAAGAAGAAGATTTCAGAAACTGACGACGGTTTGGAGTCATAACACAAAGCTCAATGGTGTGGGCAAATAGACTTTCAGAAACTGTCAGGGCGCAGCATGGCGTCGTGACCGCCATCGACAAACAATACCGAGCCGCAAACGAAGCTGGCGTCATCACTCAACAGGTAGTTGACCGCCTTGGCGATGTCTTCCGGTTCGCCGGCGCGCTTGAGGGGAATGCTGTCCAGAAACTGCTTGATGGCATCCGCGTAGGCCGGGTCACTGGCAACGCTTTCGGTCATTGGCGTACGGGTGTAGCCCGGCGCTACCGCATTCAAACGAATACCATCAGCCGCATAGCTTTGGGTATTGCGACGCATCCAGCGGGCAATCGCCTGTTTGGAACCGCTGTAGAGGGGGTGACCGTCGGTGTCTTCCGCTATGGCCCGGGCAGCCGCTTCATCGCCCGCCAGCAGAGCGTCCACGTAATCCTGACGGGTTTCCATGGGCGCAGAGTTGGAAGCGATCAGTACCACAGAGCCACGGCGGGCGCGCAGCAGATCGCGCAGGCCATCAACCAGCTCGACACTGCCAAAGTAATTCACCGAAGGAATCAGAGGTTTTACCGGCACCGAGCCGGAAACCCCGGCACAGGCGATAAAGCCATCCAGACCATCACTGGCCCGCGCCTTGATGCCCGCCAGCGCCTCTGCCCTGCCCTCAGCGGTTGACAGATCAGCGTTGATGTCCGCGTCCTTCACGTCAACCACAATCAACTGGTGACCCGCGCTGACAAGGCTTTTGCGAATCGCGGCGCCGATACCGGTGGCACCGCCGGTCATGGCATAGCTTCCCATGGTGGCATTCTCCTTTGAATTTGGAGAGATAGTAGGAAGTGCCCACCATAACAGAAACCACAAAAGCGCCGGTTTTCATAAACATTTTCGGCGCACGCTCTGCTCAGGCGGTAGTTTTTGACAACAATATCGGTGTTTTCAGGCCTGTTGCGGGATTGTTCGCGCTCATAAACTGGGCGATATAGAAAACGGCCTGTGCCGCTTTTCCCATCCAGCCTGTTCGCCCGCCATTTGGCGGGCTCTTTTTTGTCTGAAGTTTAACTATCGATAAGGTGAGCGCGAGGCCAGAACAGGCCGAATCAGCGGACCGAAGAGTTTGATCACGTAGTAAAGCAGGCCGACGCTTTTGCGACTGTGTGACAGGCTTTCAGCCAGACTGTGCCGCTGAAACTGCAGTAACCGCTGACTTTCTTCCGTATCCAGAAAATCGCCGTAAAAAGCCGGTGTGCCTTTCTTGAATATATTGTCGGGCAAAGGCGGAATGCCGTAGGCACCGAGGATACCGTCGTTAAATTCCTTGCCGGTACACTGGCAGCTGGGCCCACCGCCCAGCAAAAGATGCTTGCCGATGGCCTCATCGCAAAATACCGCATTGGCAAAAGCCAGAGCGCAGTCCGCTGGGTGTACGTATTCGATGCGGGTATCGACCGCGATATCAAAGATCATGGCAAAATCGTGGTTGCCGCCCACAAACTTCACTTCAACCGGTGGCGCCACACTGATGCGCAATATGCTCCAGTCCAGACTGGAGGCGTGAATGGCCTTTTCACAGGCCAGCTTGGTCTCGCCGTAGTAATCATCGGGCCGGTATGGGCTGTCGGCGGTCAGCGGCGGCTCCCGATCCTGCAGCTTGCCGTAAACCGCAACGCTGGAAGCAAAAATCAGGCGTTTTACGCCCTGCGCCTCCATCGCAGCAATCAGGTTTTTGGTGGCCTCAACATTCACCTTGTCCGCCAGGGCGTGATTGGTTTCGGTGACTGGTGGAATAACCGCGGCCAGATGGATAACCGTATCCACACCGATCAGGGCTTCTTCCCAAACCGCGGGCTGGGTAATGTCGCCCCATACCGCTTTGATGCGCTGGTCGTAGCGCCTGGCAACCGCCTCGGTGCCGGGCAGCTTCCGATCCAGGCAAACCAGTTCGCAGCCACGTTCAAGCAGATAATCGATGGTGTAAGTGCCGATGTTACCGAATGCTCCGGTAAGCAGAATACGCTGTGCCACAGCTCCGCCCTCTTTTTTCAGTAGCCTCATGGTATAGAGAGGCAATACAGGACAACAAGCGAATCAGGTGCTCAAGGCGATATCAATTTGAGCCACTTGATAAACCACCTTGAATACTGGCCAGAGCACCCTGCAGACGCTCCAGCTGATCTGCTTTCGCCAGACCTACACGCAGCCAGGCATGCTCCGGGTGCTGACGATAGTAACGAAGGGCTACTCGCTCCGACAGCAGCGCAGAAACCAGACGCTCAGCCCTGTGATGGCTCAGCCGCATACTAGTGAACAGGGGAGTCTGGACAAGCGTGGTCTCGGGAAAGGCTTGCCGCAAACAGGCATACTGGGCATCACTCAACTGGCGCAGCTTTGTACGTCTGTCATTCTGCCATGCAATATCCGTCAACAATTGCGGTCCGGCCCACAGGGCCGCTGCCGAGACCGGCCAGGGTCCAAGCTGATCGTCCAGTTGGCGAAGCAGCTCGGGTGCCGCCAGGGCAAAACCCAACCGCAGACCGGGCAGGCCGAAGAATTTACCCGCTGAACGCAAAATAATCAGCCCGGGCATATCCAGCAGGCTGATCAGTGAAGCATCCGGCGTCGGGTCTATAAAGGCCTCATCCACCACAATCCAGGCATCAGCCTTGAGGGTGGCGCGCCAGTATTGCAGGTCATCGGTGTTGATATAGTGACCCGTTGGGTTATTCGGATGAATCAGCACCAGCACATCGGCGTGGGTGTCGACAATCCGCCGGGCCAGACTTTCCCGCTCCGGATAAGCGTAACTGCTGCAGTGATGACCTTCACGCACCCACCACTGCCGGTGCTCAGCGTAGCCCACCTCCGGCAGCAGGACTCGCGAAGACTGACGGCAACGCGGCAGAACCTGAATAATCGCCTGCGAACCGGAGCAGGCCAGAATGTTCTCGAGCTGCATACCAAAATATCCGGCCGCAGCCTGCAACAGGGGTTCTGTATGGTAGGGCAAACCCGTCAGGACCTCAGGCGGCATGGCAGGTAATGGATAGGGCTCCGGGCTGACCGCCGACGACAGATCGAGGAGTGATTCCGGAGATATCCCGAGCGCCTCAGACAGAGCTTCGGGATTACCGCCGTGCTCGCACAGCAGCTCCCAGGTGGGGCTGTCAGCTGATACACGCAATGCCTGCGAGGACTTATCCGGACTGCCAAAGTTCAAGGTGGTCTCCAATTAAAACGCTATTCCAATCAAGCTGCCGCGCTCACCATTGCCTCGGGCCTGCCAATACAATAAGCACCGCCAGAATGACCACAGCCAACGCAATCGCGCGGCGCTGCAAGCGAAAACAGACCTCAATATCACCCGGCTGCGGGCTGCGGCCGCAACCGAGGCGTGGCCGCTCCTCTGTACCCTCGGCATAGCGCGCTGCCCCGCCAACGCTAAGCCCTAAGGCGGCAGCACCAGAGGCCATCACCGACCCCGCGTTAATACTTTTCCAGTGCCGGCCCTGCTGCCACCAGGCGCGAAAGGCCGCCAGACGACTGCCCGGCTCAGCCACCAGACAGAACAGCAGGCTTAACAGTTGGGCCGGAACAAAGGCCAGCAGATCGTCCAGCCGGGCGGCACTGCGTCCAAAGTACAGAAAACGTTCGTTGCGATAACCCCACATGGCGTCGAGGGTATTGGCAAGACGGTGTAACACGACGCCGGGGCTGCCCGCCAGGGCATACCAGAACAGGGACGCAAACACCGCGTCGTTGCTGTTTTCAAGACTGGTTTCCACCACCGCCTTGACCAGATCCTGTTCGCTGGCAGTGGCCGTCTCACGGCTGACAATTCTGGCTGTGGCGTGACGCGCCTCAGCAAGCTCTCCCTTGAACAAGGGGTCTCTGACGGCCATTGCATGCTCAAACAGGCTACGCCGACCCAGCGCAAAATAGAGTACCAGGCTGTCAAAAAGCCACACCAATACCCCCATCTGCTCACCCAACCACCAGACAAAAAAGATCCAGGGCAGTAAAGCCAGCAACATCGCCAGCGCCCCCAACAGCAGCAGGGCGCTCGAACTGCGCGAGGCCGAAGCGTTCAGGCGCTGTTCCAGCCAGCCGGCGTAACGGCCAAAAAACACCAGTGGATGGCCGCGCCGAAGCTCTCCCCACCAGCGATCGAGAACCAGTGCCGTCAGCCATACTGCAAGCAGGCCAATTGTCATAATCGACCCAACATATAGTCGCGGGCTGGCTGGGTGAGCTTGCGGGGCATCAGGTCACACCGTCTTGAAGGAGCGCGAGACTGTAGCCAGCCGCCCCGGGAGCGTCAAGCCTGCACAAAGCGATCCGGAACGAGAACTAGGCGTAAGTACCTATTAACAGTCTATACTGAAGTTGTAACTATCATGACTCAGGAGCTTCAACGCGGCTCCCTGACGCATACTCAGCTCCGCCAATCGAGCCCCAATCAGGCAGATCGGCGACAGGACGGAGCAGCACATGCCGACGGACGAAGACTCGCTCCCGCTGCAGTTGGCCGAGGAATCCATCCCCACCGAGGAAAGCACTTCGGTGTGGACTATTCTGGTTGTCGACGACGAAGCGGATGTTCACGCGGTCACCGACATGGTTCTTGAAAAGCAGATGGTGCTCGGCCGGCGCCTGGAGTTCCTGCACGCCTATTCTGCGGAAGAAGCCATCACACACCTTGATAAAGCTCCTGACATTGCTGTGATCCTGCTCGATATTGTGATGGCGCGAGATACCGACGGACTGGATGTAGCGCGTTATGTCCGCACCCACTACGACAACCCCCACACACGTATAATTGTGCGCACCGGCCAACCGGGGATGCTTCACGAAAGCGAAGCTGCGTCTGATTACGGTGTCAATTACTACGAGCCCAAAACCCAATTAACCTCGGAGCGACTGCGTGCTGTTGTGCACATGGCGCTGGACAGTTACCGCGCTTCATTGGCGCTGGATGAAACTAATCGCAAACTGCGTGAAGTGATTGCCGATGTCGAACTGTTCAGTCACGCCATTGCCCATGATATTCGTGGGCCAGCTCGCAACCTGCATATGCTGTCCGAGCTCCTCGGCGATGAATTGCAGGATGCTCCCAGCAGCACAAGGGAGCTCGTAGAAGCATTGCAGGAACGCAGTAGCCAGCTGTTAACCATGCTGGAGCAACTGCTATCGCTCTCACAAATGGGCAAGGACAGTCTCCACCCGACCCAGCTTGATATGGCCGAACTGGTCGATGACGCCGTCAGCGCCTTTCGCACTCGACTTGTTGACGAAAACCCGCCGGTTACGGTCAGTGGTGCCGGACAGGCCTGCGCCGACCGTCAAACCATCGCCATGGTCATCAACAACCTGCTAGACAACGCCGCCAAGTACCGCAGCCCCGATCGCCCGCTGTCGATAGACATAACAATTCGAGAATCAGATACCCACTGCGAGGTGATTATCAAGGACAACGGGCTCGGCATTCCGACGGAAAAACTTGAGGATGTGTTCCTGCCCTTCCGACGCGCGTCCCGAGATGAACAAACAGAGGGCAGTGGCATCGGGCTGGCACTGTGCAAGCGGATTGTCGACCTTCACATGGGCACCATCAGGGCAACATCAGATCAGCCGCAGGGAACAAGTATATGCCTGGCCCTACCCCGCAGCTAAGCCTGACTCGAAAAGCCACAAACGGGCTTCACGATGCATGGCTGGCTATTTTCAACAGCTCCAGCATTGCTCTTTACAGTGTCGATCGGGACGGAATCATTGCTTACTGGAACCCTGGTGCCTGCGCAGTGTTTGGCTGTAGCGAACAGGATATGCTGAACCGCAACTGGCTTGAGCTCGCACCCGCTGAAAGTATCAGTGTCCTGAACAAGACCCTGGCGAAGGTTTTGCGGGGCCGTTCCGTCCCGGAAGAGGTGGTATCCTTCAAGCGCAAGGATGGCTCACTGTTCTTCGGCCGCTTCTCAGTACACCCCATACATAGCCCTGAAGACGATAGCACCATTGAAGGTGCGATTGTACTCACCACCGACAGCAGCGAATTGATAGCCGCCGATCTGAAATTGAAAGATCGGGCGAATCAGATAAAGGCCATCGTTGAAACCGTCGTAGACGCCATCATCACCATCGACAACCAGGGCATCATCGAGGCCGTCAACCCGGCGGTGGAACGCATCTTTGGCTATAAGGCACACGAGCTGATAGGCCTGAACGTATCAGCCCTGATGCCCTCTCCCTACCGCGAAGAGCACGACGGCTACCTCAAGCGCTTTCAGTCTACCCGCGAGCCGCGGGTAATCGGCATCGGCCGGGAAGTATCCGGGCAACGCAAAAACGGCGACGTGTTTCCCATGGATCTTGCAGTAAACGCCGTCACGATTGATGGTCGCGAATCCTATGTTGGTGTGGTCAAGGATATCTCCGAGCGCAAACAACACGAAGCGGAACTGCAGCGTCAATACGAGCGCACCGAGCAACTGAATACCGAACTGCAGGCTACTCTGGAGGAGTTGAGCCGAACCCAGCACGAGCTGGTGGAGGCGGAAAAACTCGCTGCACTCGGCAGCGTTGTCGCCGGTCTGGCCCATGAAATCAACACACCGCTGGGCGTATCCATGACCGCAGCGTCGCACCTCCAAGCGCTGTTCAGGCAACACTCGGCAGAACTACAGAGCCACCACCTGACTCAATCCGGCCTGGAGCGATTTTTTTCAGGCGGCGTCGAATCAACCGATTTGCTGCAGCGCAATCTGCAGCGCGCCGCTGAACTGGTGAACACCTTCAAACGACTCTCGGTCAGCACCCGTAGTGACAACCTTTGCAGCCTGACTGACGACCGCACTCTGGAAAATATCCTGTTTTCACTGACAGAGGAGTTGAAAAAAAATCAATGCGAGCTGCGAATCAATAACCGCCTTGAGCATCCCATTAAGCTGGATGCCGGCGCTCTGCGCGATGTGTTGCACAATATCGTCCTCAATGCTGCGATTCACGGTTACCAGGGCCAGGGTGGTGTGGTCTACATCGACATCAGCAGCAGGCCACAACAAGTGACCTTCGCTGTGCGCGACGAAGGCGTCGGTATGAGTGAAGAAGTCGCCGACAAAATTTTCGAGCCCTTCTTCACCACCCGTCGCAACAAAGGCGGCTTGGGTCTTGGTCTGCATCTGACCTACAACCTGATCAAACAGACCTTGCGCGGTAGTATCAAAGTTAAAACGGCCCCAGGTCAGGGTACTTGCTTCGTGCTGGACGTTCCCTCAGCTGATCAACCCAACAGGAGCCCGGCCCCATGACAAACCTGCTCTGGCTGCAAGGCGGTGCCTGCTCCGGTAATACCATGTCGTTTCTCAACGCCCAGCAACCCAGTTTTGTGGAATTGGTGCGCGAGTTTGATATCAATATTCTGTGGCACCCCTCCCTGAGCCCGGAGCTGGGCGACGCGGTGCAGGATATCCTCAAAGGCTGCTGCGACGGCAGCATTCCGCTGGACATCTTCGTCTACGAAGGCACGGTGATTAATGGCCCGGACGGAACGGGCCGCTGGAATCGCTTTGCAGGCAAACCCATGAAAGACTGGGTCAACGATCTGGCGGATCAAGCGCGTTATCTGGTTGCCATCGGCGACTGCGCCAGCTGGGGCGGCATCCCGGCCACGGCGCCCAATCCCACTGACTCCGAGGGGCTGCAATATCTCAAGAAAAAACGTGGCGGTGCACTCGGCACTGCCTATATCAGTCAGGGTGGTCTGCCGGTGATCAACATTCCCGGCTGCCCGGCCCACCCCGACTGGATTTCGCAGATACTGGTTGCCCTGGCCACAGGCAGAGCGCGGGATATCGGGCTGGACGAGCTGCAGCGGCCGAAGACCTTTTTTAGCACCTTTACCCAGACCGGCTGTACTCGCAATATGCACTACACTTACAAGATTGCAGCCACCGAGTTTGCCCAGCGCAAGGGCTGCCTCTACTACGACCTGGGCTGCCGCGGGCCGGTAACACGCTCGTCGTGCAATCGCATACTCTGGAACCGGCAATCATCGAAGACTCGGTCCGGCATGCCCTGTATTGGCTGTACCGAACCGGAGTTTCCATTTTTTGATCTTGCGCCGGGCACCGTATTCAAAAGCCAGACCGTCATGGGCCTGCCCCGCGACCTGCCGGAAGGTCTCGACAAAGTGGGCTATATGAAACTGACGGCGGCAGCCAAGGTGGCGGCGCCCCAGTGGGCCGAGGAAGACATATTTCTCGTATGAACAAACTAGAGGGAACAGGCCGTTGAGCAAAACGACACGACTGGATATCTCCCCGGTCGGGCGGGTGGAAGGCGATCTCGATGTGCGCGTGGATATTCGCGGCGGCGAAGTGGTGGATGCCTGGACCACAGCCGAACTTTTTCGCGGCCTGGAGATCATTCTCAAGGACAAGGATCCCCAGGCCGGGCTGATCATTACCCCGCGCGCCTGCGGTATCTGTGGTGCATCCCACCTCACCTGTGCCGCTTGGGCACTGGATACCGCCTGGGGAACGCAGGTGCCGCGCAACGCCATTCTGGCGCGCAATCTTGGTCAGATCGTGGAAAGCCTGCAGAGTTTTGTACGACATCACTACGGTCTGTTCCAGATCGATTTTACCAACCCCAAGTATTCGGGCAGCCCCTTCTACGAAGAAGCCGTGCGCCGCTGGAGTGCCTATACCGGCACCCACTACGAAATAGGTATCACCATTTCCGGTCGCCCGGTCGAGGTCTACGCCCTGTTCGGCGGCCAATGGCCCCACTCCAGCTTTATGGTCCCGGGCGGGGTAATGTGTGCGCCGACGCTTACCGATGTCACCCGCGCCTGGGCAATCATGGAGAACTTCCGCCGCGAATGGATTGAACCGATCTGGCTGGGCTGCTCCATCGATCGCTACAGCCAGATCAGCAGCTACGATGAGTTTCAGGCCTGGCTGGACGAGTCACCCGAGCACGCCAATTCGGACCTGGGCCTCTACTGGCGGATGGGGCTGGACATTGGGCTCGACAAGTTCGGTCGCGGCCACGACAAATTTCTCGCCTGGGGCTGCTTGCCCCACGAAGACCGCTACCAGCAGCCAACTATCATCGGGCGCAACGCAACCTTGCGGGTGCCCTCCGGCATTTACGATTTTGCCACCGACTCCCACAGCGAGGTCGACCACCGATTTGTGCGCGAAAACACACAGCGCGCCTGGTACGACGAAGGCAACGGCGATACCCACCCTTTCGACCGGGATACGCGGCCTCGTCACGACAACAGTATCAACCACGACGAGAAGTATTCCTGGAGCACAGCCGTGCTCTATGAAGGTCTGGGCCGGCTGGAAACCGGAGGCCTGGCGCGCAATCTTGTCGCTTCAAAGCAGCGCGAACCCTGGCAGGCCCACAACACCCTGGTGAGTGACATGATGCGCCATTTCGGCGGTTCCAGTCTGCTGCTCAGGCACTTTGCGCGCATGCATGAAGTGGTAAAACTTTACCGGGAAGCGGAGCACTGTCTGCGCGAGTTTCGGTTGCACGACACCTGGTATGAAAAACCCAAAGAAATCGATGGCCGCGGCTTCGGCGCCACCGAAGCCGCGCGCGGCGCACTGGCTCATTGGATTGATGTGCGCGACGGCAAAATCGCGAACTACCAGATTGTGTCCCCTACTACCTGGAATATTGGCCCGCGCGACGGCGAAGGCAATCGCGGTCCCCTGGAACAGGCACTCATCGGCACACCTGTCGCCAATCCGCGCGACCCGGTCGAAGTGGGTCAGGTGGCGCGTTCCTTTGATTCCTGCATGGTCTGTACCGTGCACGCCCACGATGCCAGCTCAGGGGAAGAACTGGCCCGCTTTCAGGTCACTTGATATGAGTGAATGTAAATTGAAAAACCCGGGGCCCGGCAAAGCGGAAGACACCTCACCCTTTACCGCCATCATTGCCTGTGGCAACAGCAACCGCAGTGACGACGGCGTTGCCAGCTATGTTGTACAGCAGCTTTCAAGCCTGCCTGCCCGAGCCGATATTCGTCTGTTTGATACCGGCACCAATGGCATGGAAGTCATGTTCAAAGCGCGCGGATGCAGCACCCTGATCCTGATTGACGCCAGCGACAGCGGGCAAGCCCCGGGAACCCTGTGCAAAGTGCCCGGCGCGGAGCTGGAACGTATTCCCGAACCGGGTCTGAACCTCCACAACTTTCGCTGGGAAAACGCCGTGTATGCAGGGCAACGCATTTTCGGTGACGAGTTTCCAAACGACATCAGCGTTTACCTGATTGAAGCTGAAAACCTGGGCCTAGGACTGACGCTAAGCGACACCGTAAGGGCTGCGGCGGACAGGCTTTGCGAGCAGCTGAGCGAACGCTATTGGCCGCAGGACTCGACCGCACTATCCCGCGCCGATATGACATTGCCGGATCGCTCAGCCGCCCACTCAATCTATCACTCAGGGAAACCAGACGTATGAAGCCCGCTGACGAAACACTGGAAACTCTGGCGAGCCGGATCGATAGTCTGAGCGAACAGTGTCAGCAACTGGCACCTGACAACGCCAAAATCGCGCTCGAGCTGCGCGACAGCGTCGAGGCCTTCCACAGACAGGCCCTGCAGGACCTGGTTTCACAGCTGGCCCGCGACCCCGCTGCCAATCGCGCCCTGCGTGAAGCCACTGCCAGCCCGGCGGTGTACACCCTGTTGCGCCGTCACGGCCTGATCAAGCCCTCACAACAGGAGCAGGTTCTTACGACGCTGGACGCTGTGCGAGCCGATCTTAAGCAGCACGGCGGCGATGTGCGGCTGTTAGAGATCACCGGCGACAAACGCGTGGTAATCGAAATGCTCGGCACCGCCGACCCAGGCGCAGCGCAGGCTATCGAGACGGCGCTGAGCACGGCCTGCGAGTGGATACAGACCATTGAGGTCATGCCGACCCAACAGAGCGGCGACGTTCAGGTAGTGCAGGTTATCAGTGCCGCGGAAGCCCGCGCTCGCGTCAGCGCCGCACAGGGAGAACATTCGTGACAAGCACTTCGACAGCCCTCGAAGTATCGCTCACGGGGCTGGTACAGGGCGTCGGTATGCGCCCGATGATCTATCGCCTGTCGCAGAGCAACGGGCTGACCGGCGAAGTGTTCAATTGCGGCGGTGAAGTGACCATTCGCTGGTTTGGAGAACGCAGCGCGATCCAGCGGGCATTACACGAACTGCGCGACCATCCGCCCCTTGGAGCGCAGATTGCGGGCATTGCTACGCGAGACCTCAACACGTCCGGCGCGCCCCATAAATTCGCCGTATGCCCAAGCCTTAGCGAGAAAAAAGCGGTACAGCTGATGCCCGATCGCGCCCTGTGCGAGCGCTGCCGCAGTGAGCTGTTTGATCCGGCTGATCGCCGCTATCACTATCCCTTTACTCACTGCACCGAATGCGGCCCCCGCTATACGGTGCTGGAGACTCTGCCCTGGGATAGAGCCAATACCTCACTGGCTGAATTCCCATTTTGCAAATGCTGCGAGACGGAGTACCACAATCCAGAAGACCGGCGCTTTCACGCCGAGCCCATCGCCTGCCCGGCCTGTGGCCCCGCTATTTCCTTCCGCTCCCCCGCCGGCGGCACCTTCAGCGCCGAATCGGCGATGAGCTCTGCAATAGCCGCCCTTAACGCCGGAGAGATTATCACCCTACAAGGCACCGGCTGTTTCCAGCTGGCCTGCAAGGCAAATAACGATCTGGCTATATCTCGTCTGAGAGCCCTTAAAAACCGCCCCCACAAACCACTAGCCATACTGTGTGCCAATCTCGCACAAGCCCAGAGTATTGCCCACATATCTCAACAGGAAGCGGAAGCACTGCGCTCGCCGGCAGCCCCTATCGTTTTAGTGCAGGCGTGCAAAGACCACACTTTAAACACAAAGCTTGCTCCCGATATGCCCCGACTCGGGATCATGCTGGCGCACTCCCCTTTGCATCACGTTCTGCTGGAAGGTCTTGATCACCCCATTGTGCTGACCAGTGCCAACTTTCCCGGTCGGCCCTCGCTCATCGACGCGGCTCAAGCCATTGAGTTCGCCAACCAACAGATAATCGGCATTCTCTGGCACAACCGCACAATCAAACAGCGCGCCGATGACTCCCTGGTTCAGCTGGTGGCCAATACCCTGCAGCCCCTGCGCCGGGCCCGTGGATATGCCCCCGCGCCGCTGCCGCTGCCTCCCGGCTTTGACGGCCAGGCTAGAGTACTCGCCCTCGGCGGCCACGAAAAAAACACCTTCTGCCTGCTTGGCGGCCAGGCGGTTCTCTCACCCTGGGTGGGCGATCTGGACAGCCCGGCGCTGCGTCAGGACTGGACAGCGCTGATTGAACAGCTCAGCACACTGCAGGGCTTCACACCAAGCCAACTTGCCTGCGACCAACACCCGGAATACTTCAGCACCCGTCATGCGCAAACCCTTGCGGAAGCATCGGGCTTGCAAGTACAGAGCATTTGGCATCATCACGCCCATGCCGCCAGTTGTCTGGCCGACAACCTGCGCCCTCTCAGCGCTGCGCCCATTCTCTGTGTGTGTTTTGACGGCAGCGGGCTGGGCGACGACGGCACACTTTGGGGTGGAGAATTTTTGCTGGCAGACTACCGCCGTTATCGGCGACTGGGGCACCTGCAGACATTTCCTCTGGTGGGTGGCGAACTGGCGGCGAGGCAACCCTGGCGCAATCTTTTCGCGCAACTGCACAGCCATCAGCTTGATCAGGTCGCCTGTGGTTTTAACGCGCTGACGGATAAACCACTGGCCAGCCTGTCCACGCAACTTCAGGCCGGCGTTAATTGCCCGGCCACCAGCTCCATTGGACGCTTGTTTGACGCCGTCGCCGCCGCGCTGAATATCAGTGACAATCACTACGAAGGCCAGGCCGCGATGCAGCTGGAAGCACTGGCGAGCGTCAGTCGTTGCGACTCTACGTATAGCCTGCCCGTTGTTGCGCTGGATTCAGGGCTTTCCCTCTCCACCGCCGAGCTGTGGCCATCGATCCGACAGGATCTGCAGGCGGGCGCGAGCCGCGAAGATATCGCCCGGCGTTTTCACAAGGGATTGGCTCAGAGCATTGCCGCGATAGCAACCGCGCTTTACGCTCAGGAAGATGAGTGGACTGAGCAAACCGTTGCGCTGACCGGCGGTGTATTTCAGAACATCACTCTGACAAACCTTACTGAGCAGGCACTGCGGGAAAAAGGCTTTCAGGTACTGCTGCATAGACAGGTGCCCGCCAACGACGGTGGACTGGCTCTGGGCCAGGCCTGCGTTGCCGCCGCTCGTTCACAACTGGCTAAGGAGACGACCTGATGTGCCTTGGCATACCCGCCCGGATAAGCGCCATTACCCACGCCGAACATAAACTGGCCTTGGTCAACGTGGGTGGCGTAAGCCGGGAAGTGAATCTGGCCTGTGTGGTTGAACCCGACACGCCCATTGCCGACTACATTGGCTGCTGGGTATTGGTCCACGTAGGCTTTGCAATGTCGATCATCGACGAGCAGGAAGCTGAGCTGACCTTGACCCTGTTAAAGCAGATCGGCGAAGCCGACGGAGCCTTTTCCGCATGACCGAACCACATAGCACTCTGCAGAAAATGTACCCTCATCTGAGAACGGACAAAGGTCTTGTGCCTGAGTTACGGGAATCCATCGCCCGCAAGTGTCGCGACAGCGTGGACACCAAACAGCAGTTCTTTGACCGCCATGCCGACACCCTGATCGACATGGCCAGCGCCCTTGCCGAAGTCTTTCAGCGCGGCGGCAAGCTACTGTGTATGGGAAATGGCGGTTCAAGTTGCGATGCCGCCCACCTGAGTGTCGAGTTCAACCATCCGGTCACCACCGGGCGCCCGGCACTGCCCGCTATCAATCTCTGCGCCGATATCGCCACGCTGACAGCGGTCGGCAACGATGTGGGTTTTTCCGCTATTTTCCAGCGCCAGGTTATGGCGCTCGGCCGCAGCGGGGATGCGCTGTTCGGCATTTCCACCAGCGGTGACTCCGCCAATTTGATTGACGCCTTTGCCGCCGCCCACGCGCAGAGCCTGCATACCTTTGCCCTGCTGGGTAGCGATGGCGGCGCCCTGGCGACACACCCCGCTGTGGAGCACTGCCTTGTGGTTAACAGTCACAGCGTCCATCGCATTCAGGAGACCCACGTTACCTGCTACCACATTCTGTGGGACCTGGTGCATACCCTGATGGCGGAGCGCCGCTGATGAATACGGAAGTCGATGCAGAAATGGGTAACACGCTGAAATACATCGACGAGTTTCGCGAACCGACACTGGCCCGCGCCCTGCTGCAGCAGATTCATCGGGACAGTGACGCGCTTATGGCTCTGCGTACCCGCCCCCTGCAAATCATGGAGGTCTGCGGCGGCCATACCCACAGTATTTTCCGTTTTGGTTTGCACGAGCTCTTGCCGGACGCCATAGAACTGGTCCACGGCCCCGGTTGTCCGGTCTGTGTATTACCCAAGGGGGTTATCGACGACTGCCTGATCCTCGCCAATACTCCCGGTGTGATTTTCACCAGTTTTGGTGACGCCCTGCGGGTGCCCGGCTCACAGGGCAGTTTGTTGAATGCGCGCGCCAAAGGGGCCGATGTACGCGCGGTTTACTCGCCCGCCGACGCACTGGCCATTGCCCGGGACAATCCCGAACGCGAGGTCGTGTTTTTCGGTCTGGGCTTTGAAACCACGCTGCCGGCAACGGCCGTTACCCTGCAAGATGCAAAGCGAGACGGTATCAACAATTTCTCCGTGTTCTGCAATCACATCACCATTGTCGCCACTATCAAAGCCATACTGGATTCGCCGGGCCTGCGGCTGGACGGCTTTATCGGTCCGGGCCACGCCAGCATGATTATCGGCACCCAGGTTTTCGATTTTGTACCCAGTCGCTACCGCCTGCCTTTTGTGGTTACCGGCTTTGAGCCGCTGGATATACTGCAATCGGTGCATATGATTGTGCGCCAGCACCTGCACGGACAGGCCAGACTGGAAAACCAGTATGCGCGGGTTGTTCGCGAAAACGGCAATACACAGGCGCTGCAAGCCATCGGCGAAGTTTTTACCCTGCGCGACTTTTTTGAGTGGCGCGGATTGGGTTCCATCGATCACTCGGGGCTGGCCATCGCCGAGGCCTACGCCGGTTTTGATGCAGAGCGACGCTTTGCCCTTCGCAAGGCCAGCATTGCCGACCCCAGCGCCTGCCAGTGTGGCGAAGTGCTCAAGGGTGCTATCAAGCCCTATGACTGCAAGGTGTTTGGTAAACAATGCACGCCGCAGCAGCCGATGGGCGCGCTGATGGTTTCGTCGGAGGGCGCCTGTGCGGCGTACTATCAATACGGCCAGTATAGAAAACACAAACAGGTGGAACATGCTTGACTCAATCGGTGTGGTTACCCTGTCACACGGTGCCGGTGGCCGCGATATGCGGCGCCTGCTGGACACGCTTATTCTGCCAACACTGAGCAATGGTCAGCACCAATCCAGCGACGCCGCAAGCTTTGACTGGCAGCAGGTGGCCGGCGATCAACGCCTGGTCTTTACCAGTGATTCATTTACTGTAAGCCCGCGCCATTTTCCCGGCGGCGATCTGGGCTCACTGGCGGTCTACGGCACCGTCAATGATCTGGCTACCGCAGGTGCTACCCCCCTCTATCTTTCCTGCAGTCTGATCATCGAGGAAGGTTTGCCCTTAGAAGAACTGCAGTATCTGCTCACTTCCATGCGCCGCGCTGCCGACGCCAGTGATATCGCCATCGTGACCGGTGACACCAAAGTTGTACCGCGCGGTGGTGTCGACGGTCTGTTTATCAACACCGCCGGCATTGGCGCAGCGGCGCGCGAATTGCAGCTCGGCAAGACGCCGATCAGTGAGCAGGATCGCATTATTGTCAGCGGACCCATGGGCGACCACGGTGTTGCCATACTCTGCGCCCGCGGTGATCTCAAACTGGAAAGCTCCGTCGAAAGCGACTGTCGTCCAATCCACCTCTACAGCCGAGCCTTACTGGATGCCTGCCCGGAGACGCGGGTCATCCGCGATGCCACCCGCGGCGGCGTGGCCACCGTGATCAGCGAAATTGTGCAGGGCAGTGGCCTGGGTGCCTGGCTGGACGAAAGCAGCCTGCCCGTTCGGCAAGGTGTGCGCAGTGCCTGCGAATTACTGGGCTTTGATCCACTCTGGCTCGCCAATGAAGGGACCTTTGTTGCGGTGGTGCCCGAGCGGGATTGCGAAAGCGCACTGAAGGCCCTGCGCGCCTTCCCCGCCTGTAAAAATGCCTGTGCCATTGGCGGCTTTTCGCCGCACTACCCCGACAACGTGGCGCTGCGAACCCGCTTCGGTGGAGAGCGCTCACTGGACGTACCAAGCGGCGAACTGCTGCCACGTATCTGCTAACCGGGAGGAGAGTCGCGGATCATGACCAGCCCACATACCAGCATTGACATCGATTCACCGGAAATCGAAGCGTTGTTTGAAGCCTGTATCAGCAACCACGCCGGCGTGCATAAAGCGCAATTGCTCGAACGCCCGTTGAACGACTCGACGGCCGATGCCAACGCGGAGCTGATCAGTCAGCTTCTAGACCCGGTTTCCGATGCTGCAAACGGATCGCCAAAAGACACTATTATCAGCGCTATCGTTAGCCTGCGCAGCGCAAAAATGCCGGCCTGTCTGCTGGGCCTGCTTCGCGGCTCAAGCGGCACCGGGCAAGCGCTGGCCACTCAAGCCAGTCACTCCCGCGTCGGCGAATTCCGCCAATCTCTGCATGCACTCGACAACGGCACCACACTGCCACACCAGGCCCTCGTCAGGCTCGGCGCGGACGAGCAGCCTGCAAGTGAATCTGACAACAACCCGTTACTGCGCACTCTGGGGCAATCCAGTAGCGCGCGACATTTTGCTGAATTCGGAGACGGCGAATCCCTGGGGAGAATCCTGGCTGAACTTGAGGACGTTGAGATTAGCAATGTGTTAATCGAAACCCATAGCATCCAGTGCCACGCCAGAGAAATCAGCTTTTTCCCGCAGACAATACTCGCGCTTTACGCAGATACCTCCATTCCTTATGAGTCCGTTGACCAGATCACCCGAACACTGAGCGACGATATTTTGCGCCACCAGATAGGTTGTGTTCTGCAGGCGGGCATTGAAACTGACACCCGTTTGCCGGAAAGCGCGCAGGACTGGCAGAGAACGCTGGATGCACTGGAGAGAACGGATAAAAACGACCTACTGCCGCTGTTGGAGATTGGGGGCTTTGCCAACCATTCCCTCGGTGATACCGGCAGCATGGAAGACGGCGAGATGATATTGCGCTGCAAGGAATGTATTTACTATCTACCCAAGCGCAAATGGTGTGATCTTCCTGCACTGCCACTGCCGGTTGAGCCGGATTGGTACTGCAAGCTCTGGAAATTGTAGTCAGATGCACGAGCTGGGTATCACACGCAATATTGTCAGCATTGTAGCTGACGCCGCCGGCAGCAACCCGGTCGCACGGGTCAGCGTGAAGATTGGCGAATTCAGCGCCGTATTGCCCGATGCACTGCACTTTTGTTTTGACAGCTGTACGCGTGGCACCGTGCTGGAAAACGCCAGACTGGAAATCATTAACGTTCCGGGCAGGTTAGCCTGTTCGGATTGTGGCATTGAATTTGGCAGCAGCACGCCTTTCGGGCGCTGCCAGTGTGGCTCGCGAAATCTGCGTTGTGTCGCTGGCGATGAACTTCTGGTTCACGAAATGGAACTGCAATAGGAGATAAACATGTGCACAGTTTGCGGCTGTTCTGAGGGCGCGGAAACCCAGCTCGACGGCAAGTCACTGAAGCATACCCACAGCCATGATCACAGTCATGAGCACGGGCATAGTCATGACCATTTACACAGCCATGAAACCGGCGATAAAACTGTTGCGTTGGAGCAGGCCATCCTCAGTAAAAATGATCGCATCGCCTCAGACAATCGCCGCTGGTTTGATAAGCTCGGCATTGTCTGCCTGAACCTGCTGAGTTCACCCGGCTCCGGCAAAACCACCCTGCTGGAAAAAACCCTGAAGCAACTCTCCGGCCCCTGTTGTGTGGTCGAAGGCGATCAGGCCACCGAAAACGATGCCCAGCGTATCCGCGCGACCGGCGCTTTAGCTGTGCAAATCAATACCGGCACCGGCTGTCATCTCGAAGCCGACATGCTGCACGCGGGCATCCACGAGCTCGAGCCTGAACCGGGCAGCGTGGTCTTTGTGGAAAATGTCGGCAATCTGGTTTGTCCGGCACTGTTTGATCTGGGTGAGAACAAGCGGGTCGTGGTGCTATCAGTCACCGAGGGTGAAGACAAGCCCTTGAAGTATCCGCACATGTTTCACAAGGCGGATCTGGTTGTGCTTAACAAGGTCGATCTGCTGCCGCATCTCGATTTTGATCTGCAGGCCTGCCTGGGTTATGTGCGTGAGGTGAACCCGAACTGCCGCATTTTGCAGCTGTCGGCAAAAACCGGTGAAGGCATGCAGGCGTGGCTGGAGTGGTTGGAGGCCGAGCGGCCGGAGCTTGCGGTATCTGCCTGATCAGGCAAAAGGGCTATCCGGAGGGCGTGACTCCCTCCGGATAGAGAACTTACAGAAACAGTTCGTTCTTCGCAGCGCGGTCCTTCAGCAACTGCGGCACGGCAAAGTCTTCACCGTACTGCTGGTGCAGGTACTCGGCACGCTCTACAAACTGCTGCAGACCAATCGCGTTGATCGCCTGAAATACACCGCCGGTCTGGGCCGGAAAGCCGATACCCATGATGGAACCGATATTGCCGTCACCCACATTCTCGATAACACCTTCTTCCATGGCGCGGACCGCTTCCAGACACTGGGAGTAAACCAGACGGTCTTTGATATCCTCGTAAGGAATCTCTTTGTAGCCATTTGGAGCGAATGCCTCTTTCAGGCCCGGCCACATGTGCTTCTGGCCACCCTGCGGGTACTCGTAATAGCCGGCACCGTGAACCTTACCTTTGCGGCCAAACTCGTTGACCATGCGGTCGAGAATGCGCGAGGCAGCATTGTCTTCCCACTTCTGACCTTGGGCTTCGGCATCGGCCTTGGCCTGCTGACCATTTTTATAGGCGGTTTCCTGACTGATTTCATCAATCGCGCCCAGCGGGCCAATCGGCGAACCGTTGTCGCGGGCCGCTGACTCGATCAGTACCGGGTTGATGCCCTCTTCCAACATGATGGCACCCTGCGATACGGTTTTACCGATCACGCGAGTGGTGAAGAAGCCGGGGGCATCGTTGACCACAATCGGGGTTTTACCCAGCTGCTGGGCCAGATCAAAAGCGCGCGCCAGAGTTTCATCCGAGGTGTTTTCGCCACGGATAATTTCAACCAATGGCATTTTCTCGGCGGGCGAGAAGAAATGCATACCGATAAAATTGGCCTGACGGCTGGAGGCCTCGGCCAGTTCGGTGATGGGCAGCGACGAGGTGTTGGACGCAAACACGCCGTCGACCTTCAATACGGCTTCGGTGTCTTTGGTTACCGCGGCCTTGACCTTGCGGTCTTCAAAGACGGCCTCGATCACCAGATCACAGTCCGCCAGATCGGCATAGTCTTCAGTGGCTTTAATGCGCGCCAGATACTCGGTTTTCGCCTCTTCGGTAAGGCGCTTTTTCTCAATGCGCTTGTTGAAAAAGTTCTCCGCATAAGCTTTGCCTTTCTCTGCGTTCGCCAGAGAAATATCTTTCAACACAACCTCGATGCCCTTTTGCGCGGCAACGGTAGCAATACCGGCACCCATCTGACCGGCGCCGAGAATACCCAGCTTTTTCACACTGGTCTTGTCGATGCTATCGGGACGGCTGGCGCCTTTGTTGAGTGCCTCCATCTGCACAAAGAAGGCGGTCATCATATTGCGCGACACCTGATTGAGCATCAGGTGCATGAAATACCGACCTTCGATTTTCTGGGCGGTGTCAAAATCGACCCGCGCAGAATCCACCACACAGGCAAAAATAGCGTTCTGTGCCGGCATCAGGTTTTTGGTTTGGACCATCACATTGGATGGACCAAAGAAGGTCAGGCCCTGATTGGCCTCATCGGTGGGGTAGCCGCCGGGTATTTTATAACCCTCGGTGTCCCAGGGCTGCTTCGCCTCGGGATTGGCCTTGATCCAGGCCTTGGCCTTGGCGGCCAGATCTTCTTCAGAGTCGGCCAGCTCGTGGATCAGGCCTTTGCCCTGTGCCTTTTCTGCGGTCAGGCGTTTGCCCTGACTGATCAGGCCAATGGCTTCCTGCATGCCCAGCAGATAGGTCATGCGCACAACGCCGCCAGCGCCGGGCATCAAACCAATCATCGCCTCGGGCAGACCAACCTGCACACCATTCATCGCAACCCGGTAATGACAGGCCAGGGAGATTTCAAAACCGCCACCCAGACAGGCGCCATTAATACCAACAGCAACCGGTACGCCAAGCGTTTCCAGCTCGCGTAAAGGCGCCTTGGTTTGCATAATGCCGTTGTACACCTCAGCTTTCTTTTCATCGCTGGGGTTCAGGTCCATTTCCAGCAGCTCTTTGATATCGCCGCCGGCGAAAAACTGGCCGGGCTTGCCGCTGCGAACGTAAACCCCGGTTACACCGCCTTGCTCTACCATGCTTTTCAATTCGGCGACGGCGGCGCGCATGGCTTCGTCGTACTCCGCGCCCATGGTGTTAACGGTTTTACCCGGCTGGTCGAAAATCAGCTCGACGATGCCGTCACTGTCTTTCTCTAGTTGAATGTATCCCATTTGTCTTCTCTCCATTGCAGAAACGAGTCCCGCCCGCAAGCGCTGGTCGCTCCTACGATAATTTCTGTGTTAAACCCGCTCGATAATGGTGGCGATGCCGATACCACCGCCCGCACACAAGGTGCAGAGACCGCGCTTCAGGTTGCGACGCTCCAGTTCATCCAGCAGGGTGCCGAGAATCATGGAGCCGGTCGCGCCAATCGGGTGACCCATGGCAATAGCGCCACCGTTCACGTTGATCTTCTCATCGGGGATGCCCAGCTGTTTCTGGTAGCGCAGAACGACAGAGGCAAAGGCTTCGTTCAACTCAAACAGATCGATATCATCAACCGTCAGGCCAGCTTTTTTCAGGGCCTTTTCGGTAGCTGGGCCTGGGCCTGCCAGCATAATGGTGGGTTCGGTGCCAACCAGCGCACAGGACACGATGCGGGCACGCGGCTTGAGCCCCTGATCCTTGCCGGCCTTCTCGTTACCAATCAGCACCAGACCGGCGCCGTCAACGATGCCGGAGGAATTGCCGGGCGTGTGAACGCAGTTGATATTTTCCAGCTCGGGGTATTTCAGTTTGGCAACGCCGCCGTGACCGAAATCGTTAAACATCTGGAAGGCAGGTTTCAGCTTGGCCAGATCTTCCATGGTGGTGCCCGGACGGATGAATTCGTCGTGATCCAAAATGGTCACGCCGTTCATGTCTTTTACCGGCACCAGCGATTTGAAGTAACCGTTGTCGCGGGCGTGGGCAGCGCGCTGCTGGGAGCGCACGGCGTAGGCATCCACGTCTTCACGCGTGAAGCCATCCAGCGTCGCAAGCATGTCGGCGCCGAGGCCTTGGGAGATAAAATAGCTTTTCATGGCAACCCAGGGGTCGCCAGTTGCGCCACCGGAGGCACCGATACCGAGGCGGGACATGGACTCCACACCACCGGCGGCCACCAGATCTTCAAAGCCGGAAGCGACTTTCGCCGCCGCCATGTTTACCGCATCCAGACCACCTGCGCAGAAGCGGTGCAGCTGGGCGCCGGTTGTAACATCGTCCCAGCTTGAATAGACCAGCGCGGCCTTGGCCAGATCCTGCCCCTGCTCTCCCACAGGCTCACCGGTAGCCAGAATGAAATCCTCGACCTGGGTCGTATCGAGGTCAAGACGGGTTTTCAGGGTTTCCAGCAGATTGGTAACCAGATCGATGGGCTTAACTTCGTAGAGAGAGCCCGCGCCTTTCTTGCCCTTACCTCGCGGCGTACGGATCGCTTCGTAGATAAATGCTTCGGTAGCCATAATGATTCCTGTGTACAGTTGGACAGCGGCGAGGACACGCCCGCCAAATTAGCGAGCACAATCTAACTCTGCGGCGCGGAAAGACAATAACAATTGCGGTCAATCAGACTGGCAAAGAAGCTATAAAGACTTTAAAAACAAAAGCTTATCTCAGGAGCCCTGGCGCCGCTCCCGCTGCCGAAATTCCCCCGGGGTGGTGCCGGTCCACTTTTTGAAGCAGCGGTGAAAGGCGCTTGGGTCGGTAAAGCCCATCAGCGCGGCGATGGCGTTGATCGACAGATCAGAATTGCTGAGGTAGTTGATAGCCGCATCCCGGCGACATTCATCCTTGAGGGTCTGAAAACTGGTGCCCTCTTTCTTCAGCCTGCGGCGCAGAGTTGGCGCCGACATATGCAACGCCTGGGTAATGCGATCAAAACTGGGCGAGCCCTGACTGAAATCGTGCCCGATCAGCGCCCGCACTCGGGCCACCAGACCGTTATCGCTGCGACCATTGGGCATGACCATCAACGGATAGGGTGCAGTTTTAAGAAAGGTTTTCAACGATTCGTCGGACTGAACCAGCGGGTAGTCCAGGAAACGCTGATGAAACAGAATCTCATCGCGACTCTGCCCAAACAGTACCGGGCAGCCAAACAGGCGCTCGTACTTTTCTCGCCGCTCAGCGTTATCCGGAGCCAGGCGCGCGAAATGTACTTCACTCAACTCAATCGAGGTGCCCACCAGCCAGCAGTAAAAACGATGCCAGATCGACAGGCCATAGATATCAGCCGCTTCGACTTCGGTCGCCGCCAGCGAGCTGTCGCGGGCGCCGCTGTAGCCAACAGAGGCCAGTTCGCCTTCCAGAGCAAAGCTGATCTGAGCCTCATTGCGGAAGAAGGTGCGGTAAAACTCACAGGCGCGCTTGATTGCCTTACCCAGATTGTCGCAACTGAGTATGCAGTAGCACATCATCCGGAACGCGCCCGGAGTTACGCCACTGCCCTGAACCAGCCCGAAGGTCTCGTCCTGCAACAGGCTCAGCACCTGCTGATAGAGTCGGGAGTACTGATGCGCCGAGATCTGGGTTTGATAGCCCGGCGACCTGGTATCCATCGGATCGAAATCTATTCCCGCAACGCCAAGGACCGGCGCATAGTCGTAGCCTCTCTCAACAACGAGATTCAGCAGCGATTTGGCAAATTTTGTGGGAACCGTTTCGGCGTCCATTCAGAGGTCTGGTCGTCAATTTCGCAGGTGAGCAGAACAGGCATCTTAACATTGCCCCGCGATCTCTGCTAAGTTGATCAGTAGACGGCGAAAGCGCCAAGGCACCAGGTAAGCACGATGAGTGAAGCTCGCTACGACATTATCATAACCGGCAAACTGCTGGACGGTACCAGCCAGGCTCAGGCCGTGGCGCGAGTAGCCCAGTTATTCAAGACCGATCAGCAGCAGGCCTCCAGCCTGGTGGATGGCAAACCGCATCGCATTAAAAAAGCCGTAACGGAAGATGCCGCCCGAAAGTTTAAGGCTGCGCTGACCAAAGCGGGCCTGCAGACTGCGGTAAAACGCCTGGAACGTCATGGTGATGCGCAGGCACCGCAAACCAAGACTGCTGAGCAAAGCCGGGCACCGCAAACCGGCACCATTGGCTTGGCCCCTGAGGGAACGCCCGTGTTGACTGACGATGAACGCCAGACCGTTGTCGCGCCGGCACTGGACCTTTCCGAGTTCAGCCTGGCAGACATGGAGCCCTGGGAAGGCGAGGAGCGTCCGGCGCTGCCCGAAGTTGAACCGCCAGATTTTGGCCTGGCGGAAGCGGGATCAGACATCGATACCCTGCCGGATACCCGGGAAAAACTGAACCCCGACACCAGCAGCCTGTCCCTTGACGAGCCCGGTGCCCGGCTTGGGGAAAAACCCAAACCGGCGCCGCCGCCACCGGAC
Source organism: Litorivivens sp. (assembly GCF_041624475.1). Classification (GTDB taxonomy): domain Bacteria; phylum Pseudomonadota; class Gammaproteobacteria; order Pseudomonadales; family Spongiibacteraceae; genus Litorivivens. The sequence goes on along the minus strand of NZ_JBFJUX010000012.1, from coordinate 16,265 downwards.
ACCGGGCATATCAAACTGGAAAAGCACAATCCTTTTCTCTGAAAGCCTGAGCTATCGTCGAACTAATCAGAGGTCCCCAGGATTAATTTGAGCGGCGATGTAAGGGCTATGCACTCAAAGGCATCCGCAGGCTGACCCGCAAGCCCGGGAAGTTGTCCGTCAGCTGCACACTGCCGCCGTGTAATTTCACCACTGCGTTAACCAGACTCAGCCCCAGACCATTGCCGGGCTGTTCACTGCGACTGGCTTCGACCCGATAAAAACGCTGCAACACCTTGTCGCGCTCGGCGGGGGACACACCGGGGCCGGAATCCGCCACCTCGATAACGACCTGCTCCTGCTGCGCCCACAGTCGCACCATCACCTTGCCCTGCTCCGGGGTGTACTTGATGGCGTTGTCGACCAGATTGGCAATGGCCTGAAACAGCAAATTGCGATCACCACTCAATGCGGGCACCCGGGCCAGATCTGTTTCGACGGTTTGATTTTTCTCCAGCGCCAGAGGTTCATAGAGCTCGATCACGTCCAGCAGAATGGTTCTGACATCTACCTGAGTAAAGCCGGAGCGGGGGTTGCCGGACTCGACCTGGGCGATACGCAGCAGAGCGCTGAAGGTCGCCAGCAAGCCGTCTGCCTCATCAATCAAATCCTGCACACGATCGGGCTCGTTGGAGGATTGCTGCAGATCGGAAAGCTTGTTGCGCAGACGGGTTAATGGTGTACGCAAATCGTGGGCAATATTGTCAGATACCTGCCGCATCCCCAGCATCAGCTGCTCGATTTTATCGAGCATCTTGTTGAGGTTTTCCGCCATGCGACGAAAATCTCCGTGACTGTCGTGCACTTCAATGCGCTCACTGAGATCGCCCGACATAATACGGTTAAGGCTTTGATTCATGTCGTCGATGCGGCGCACCAGCCGACTGGCAACAATGGCCCCGCCAATGATACCCAGTACGATGGTTGCGATCAGCGAGCGGGTCAGCGCACCACTGACCAGCTTGGCACTGTTGATAACGTCGGCATAGTGGCGCGCCACCATCACCGTTTCACCGGTATCAAGGGTGCGCGAACGGGCGACGAACTCGGTGCCTACCTCATCCCAGTCACCCGACAGCAGCTTCAGGTCAAAACCCAGCCAACCGTCCCGGTACTGACGCGGATCGGGCCAGCGGTCGAGGTTGCCGGCAATCGGCTCGTAATTTTCGTCGACCACCAGAAAGAAAAACCGAATCAGGCGATCAGGTCCGGCGTGCACCTCAACAAACTCTGAAACAGCCTCGGCACCGCCCTCTTGATAGGTGACGGTAAGCGCATCGAGCTCCTCCTGAATGGTGTTGTGAACCTGGGTGAAGTAGTCCCGCGAAATCAGGGTATAGATTGCCGCCAGTACCAAAAAGACGGTAATGCTGAGCCCGGCTACATAGCCGGACATAAAGCGGAAGGTAAAGCTGTTAAATACTTTACTCAGGATCATCCAGCATATACCCGGCACCACGCACGGTGGTCAGCAGCTGCTTGTCAAAGCCCTTGTCGATCTTCTGACGCAAGCGACTGATATGCACATCAATCACATTGGTTTGCGGATCGAAATGATAGTCCCAGACATTTTCCAGCAGCATGGTGCGGGTAACGACCTGACCGGCATGGCGCATCAGGTATTCCAGTAACTTGTATTCGCGCGGTTGCAGGTTGAACACTTCTCCGGCACGCGTCACTTTATGAGCCAGCAGGTCCATTTCCAGATCGCCGACTTTCAGTCGTGTCTGCGTCGCCGTGGATTCCTGGCGTCGCAGTACCGCTTCAATTCGCGCCAGCAGCTCGGCAAAGGCGAAGGGTTTGACCAGATAGTCATCGCCGCCGGCCTTTAGCCCTTTGACACGATCGTCCACATCGCCAAGGGCGCTGAGAATCAGAACCGGCGTCGTATTGTTGGAGGCGCGCAGCGTCTGGATGATCGTCAGACCATCGACATGGGGCAGCATGCGATCGACGATGGCGACGTCATAATTTTCAGTGGTAGCCTTCACCAGCCCGACTTTGCCATCGGCGGCATAGTCCACGTTGTATCCGCTTTCCTTGAGGCCTTTGACAATGTAGTCCGCCACCGTGGCGTCATCTTCAATTACCAGAACACGCATGCGCAGATCCTGTTTACTCTTATTGGGATTGGCCGACACGATTCGTCAGTGAAATGAAACAAATGACAGCACCGGCTGAGGTTTCAGGCGAGGTTAGCACTAACCGTGGCTCCTGTCAGCGCCGGGGGCCGGCCATTACACGATGGTAAGCCTGCCGTGCAAACACTCAGTGCTCTCGAGCTACATGCTATACTGCGCGCCGAATTTTGTTCCGCACGGAAACCGCCTGAGCCATGACCGACGCATCTTCCGAACAGCCCTTTCCGCCCGCCGGGGTTCTGCCGCGCATTATGGCGATGGTCTACGACGCCATGCTGCTGTTCGCCCTGCTCTGTCTGGCGACCTTGCTCGCGGTTCTGGTGACCGGCAAACTCGACCCCAATATTCCCGAAGCCAGCAGCCAGGTCATGCACAAAGCCGACCCCCTGCTGGCCGGTTTGGGCTTTCAGCTTTATCTGGTCGCCGTTGTGATCGGTTTTTACAGCCTGTTCTGGCGCAAAAATGGACAGACGCTGGGCATGCAGGCCTGGCGAATACAGGTGCAAACCCGTGACGGCAGCAAACCGGGCTGGCTGCGATGCATCGCCCGCTGCCTCGCGGCGACCCTATCAATGGCGCCGGGTTTTATCGGCTATTGGTGGGTTTGGGTGGACAGGGAAAAGTTGAGCTGGCACGACCGCTTGTCGGGCACGCGAGTGATCCGTCTGCCCAAAAAGAAAAAGGGCTGACGGCAGACCAGATTACACCCGGCGCATCATCATCGCCGCGCCAAACAGGAAACACAGGCCAATGGGGATCAGGGTTGCCACCAGGGGCTCGAAGCCAAACACCAGACTGGCGGGACCAAGCATATCCTGCATCGTGCGAAACACGATACCCACCATCACACCGGTAAACACACGAAAGCCCATGGTGACCTGTCGCAATGGGCCAAAGACAAACGAAATCGCGACCAGCACCAGCGCCAGAATCGCCAGCGGCTGCAGTATTTTCTGCCAGAAGGCCAACTCGTACTCCGCCGCACTCACCCCTTGTTCCTGCAGGTAATTGGCGTATTGCCAGATACCGCTGATCGACAAGTCCGCCGGATCCAGCACCAGAATGTTGAGCAACTCGGGCGTCAGCTCGGTATCCCAGTCGAGTTGCGAGAAAAGCTCTTTGTTCGCACCGCTGGCTGAAAAGTGCGACACCGAACCGTCTTCAAGCAGCCACTCACTATTCGTGAAGATGGCGCGTTCGGCGTAGACCACCTTTTCAAGCTCGCGGCCCTCACCGAACTGGTAGACCACAACCCCGTGCAGGATACCGCCGGCTTCCACCGCATTGAAATGCATGTAGCTGTCACCTTCCCGGTGCCACATGCCATATTCCGAGTGCACCTTGCCCTCTTCCTGCAGGGCAATCGCCCTGCCGCTTTCCGCGATCTGCTGAAAACGCGGCGCGACAAATTCGGCAATGCACAGCCCCAGAAAGGTCAGCCACAAGGCCGGCTTGATAACCGACCAGACCAGTCGGCCCGTACTGATACCGGCAGCGCGCATGACAACCAGCTCACTGGTGCCAGCCAGCGAGCCGAGTCCGGCCAGACAGCCGACCAAGGCCGCAAAAGGCAGGTACTCATAAAGGCTTGTCGGCGTGGTCAGCAAAACATATTTGGCAACCTGGAAGAAGCTGTAGTCATCACTGACATCCTCCAGCTCGTCAATCAGTGCGGTCAGCAGGTCGATACCAACAATGACCAGCAGAACCAACAGAATCGCAGCGGTAACCGTTCGCCCCACGTAGGCGTCAAGCTTGATCATGCGGACCTCGCCCGCCAGCGACGAAGCCAGTCAGGCCCCAACATCAGCAACAAACCAAACACTAAAAAACCGAAATGAATCCCCCACAATCCGGGTATCGCCGGCAGATCACCCTTGGCCAGCCCTTCCCGCCCTGCGTTCAGGGCGATCAGGTACAGCATGTACAACATGAATGCCGGGAACATTTTTGAGTAACGACCACTGCGATGGTCCGTTTTACTCAAGGCCACTGCCAGCAGGGCAACAACAGGCACCAACAGCGCCAGCGACAGGCGCCACTGCAGCGCCGCGCGATCGTTAGGCTGATCTGAGCCCCACAGTTCACCGGTGCTCTTGCCATCGGCGGCCTTGCGGCCCCGATTCTGGGATTTGTCCTGCAGCCACTGTCCGTAGCGTGCAAAGCGGGCCACCTGATAATCCAGTTCTCCCGGCTCACCGACGTAACGCACGCCATTGTCGAGTACCAGATAGCGCTGTCCGCTGCGCTCATCCATATCGAAAAAACCCTGATCGGCTCCGATAACCGCCACCAGCTCACGGCCTTTATCGGTTTCCATGGGTTGGGCGATAAACACGCCGGACATACCATCATTGTCCCGATTGAGGCTTTCTATATACGTCACTCGGCCGCTGCGCTCATCGAGACGAAAGCGCGCTTCCACCGCTGCGCGCAAACCCTCCGAGGCCTTACTTTCCACCAAGAGCGCCTCATAGGCGCGAATACCGGCGGGGGTGACCACCATACTCAGCAATCCCACCCCGAAAGTCACCAGCAGAATGGGCGCGGCAGCGAGCTTGAGCAATTGCAGGCGGCTGATGCCGCAGGCGTTCATCACTGCCACTTCAGAATCCACATACAGCCGCCCATAGCTGAGCAGAATGCCGATAAACATCCCTAGCGGCAGAATCACTTCCAGAAAATTGGGCAGACGGTAGAGCATGATCAGGAACAGAAAGTCCGGCGCCAATTCACCGGCGGCGACATCGGCCAGATACTTGATCAGGCGTCCGCTCATGATGATCACCAGCAGAATAAAGGTGACGGCAAACATCGACTTGAGCAGTTCGCTGGCAATGTAGCGGTAAAGAATCAAGACAGCTTAACCCTGTGGAACTTTCCTGATGGTTGGGCAGGCATTACACTGTGTGGCCTGTCAAAAACGTCATTATCCTTACTTTGCACCCACTGCGCGAGGCCAAACATGCAAATCAGCCTGAAAGCCCCTTCTACCCTGAGCCGCCAGAAGAGCGCCTGCCTAGTCTTGCCGCTGACGGTGGAGGATCTCAAGGCTCTGCCCGGCGATGCCACACTGAACGCTGCCATTGAACGCCTGGTCAAGCGCGGCGACTTTTCAGGCAAGGGCGCGCAAACCTTGATGCTGCCCTGGTGCGACGCTCTAAGCGCCGAACGCGTGCTGCTGGTCGGGCTGGGTGAAGCCGATTCAGTCGATGCAAAAAGCTACGACAAGGCCGCGACTGCAGCGTTCAACGCTCTCAAAACGCACAAGCTGAGCGATGCCGCGGTGCTGATAAACAGCCGCGTGCTCAGCAGCGAAGCCCAGATCAGCGCCCTGGCGCGACTGGCGGAAACAGGCAACTATCAATACACCGCCTCGCTCAGCAAAAAAGCCGAACCCGGCCTGAAAAAGCTGATCTTGCTGGCAGCCGGCAATGCTGCGGCCAAAAAGGCACTCGCCCAGGGCCAGGCCATCGGCCAGGGCATTAACGTTGCCCGCCAGCTCGGCAACCTGCCCGGCAACTATTGCACACCCAGCTTTCTTGCCAAAGAAGCCAAGGCACTGGGCCGCAAAAGTGACAAATTGAAAGTCACTGTGCTCGATGAGAAAAAAATGCGCGAACTGGGCATGGGTTCGCTGCTGTCCGTCAGCGCCGGCAGTGACGAGCCCGCCAAATTGATCGTGATGGAATACCAGGGCGGCAAGAAGTCGGCCAAGCCTCAGGTTCTGGTCGGCAAGGGCATCACCTTTGACAGCGGCGGCATCAGTATCAAGCCCGGCGCCAAAATGGACGAAATGAAATACGACATGTGCGGCGCGGCCAGTGTAATGGGCGCCATGAACGCCGTTACCGCGCTCGAACTTTCCATTAATGTGGTTGGCATTATCGCGGCCTCTGAAAACCTGCCCAGCGGGCGAGCCACCAAACCCGGCGACGTGGTCACCAGTATGTCCGGTCAGACCATTGAAGTATTGAACACTGACGCCGAAGGCCGACTGGTGTTGTGTGATGCCCTGACCTATTCAGAGCGTTTCAAGCCCGCAGCCGTTATCGACATTGCCACCCTGACCGGTGCCTGCGTCGTGGCGCTTGGTCGCCATGCCAGCGGCCTGTACAGTAATGACGACACCTTCGCGGAAAAGCTGCTCGCTGCGGGCGAGCGCAGCGGCGACCGCGCCTGGCATATGCCATTGTGGGACGAATACCAGAGCCAGCTCGACTCCAACTTTGCCGATATTGCCAATATCGGCGGGCCGGAAGCCGGCAGCGTGACTGCAGCCTGCTTCCTCTCGCGCTTTACCAAAAACCTGACCTGGGCCCACCTGGATATCGCCGGCACCGCCTGGCTGTCAGCACCCAAAGGCGCCACCGGTCGCCCGGTGGGCCTGTTGATGCAGTATCTGCTGGACTGTGCTGACTGATGACTCAGGTCGATTTCTACATACTGCAATCAGCCCAGCCGCAGGACGCCTTGCTCTACGGCTGTCGCTTGGCGGAGAAGGCACACAAACGCGGTATGTCCATCTACCTGCACTGTGCCGACGAGGCGCAGGGGCTGGCACTCGATGAACTGCTGTGGAGCTTTTCGCCGCCAAGCTTTGTGCCACACGCGCTGAAATCGGCCAACACCAATGACACTATTGTGATCGCCTGGGATCAGGAACCGCCACCGGCGGGCGACCTGTTTATAAATTTCGCCCCGCAAATCCCGGACTTTTTCAGTCGTTTCGCCCGTCTCGGCGAAATTGTCTGCCAAGCGCCCGACTGGTTGCCGCCGAGCCGCGAGCGCTATCGCTTCTACAAGGATCGGGGTTATCCGCTGAACACGCACAAAATCGCCTGAGCGGCGCCGGTGCACAGGCCGCCATCGGTGGCCTCATCACCCAATTCCAGTATAATTGGTCGCCTTTTACGGCACGGTTGCCGCCGTTCCCTTCACGTTGTAACGATTGGATTTATGGACAAGACATTTCAGCCAGGCAAGATCGAAGCCCATTGGGGCAAAGCATGGGAAGACAAAGGTTATTTCCGCCCGTCCGGGAGCGGTGAATCCTATTGCATCATGATCCCGCCGCCCAATGTCACCGGCAGCCTGCACATGGGGCATGCCTTTCAGGATTCCATCATGGATGCCCTGACCCGCTACCAGCGCATGAAAGGACGCAATACCCTCTGGCAAGTTGGCACCGACCACGCCGGCATCGCCACCCAGATGGTGGTGGAGCGCAAACTGGCGCACGAGGACAACAAAACGCGCCACGACTTGGGCCGCGAAAAGTTTCTGGAAAAAGTGTGGGAATGGAAGGCGGAGTCCGGCGGCACCATCACCCGCCAGCTGCGCCGGCTAGGCGCGTCAGTGGACTGGGACAACGAACGCTTCACCATGGATGAGGGCTTTTACAAAGCCGTACAGGAAGTGTTTGTTCGCCTTTACGACGACAATCTGATCTACCGCGGCAAGCGCCTGGTCAACTGGGACCCAAAACTGCATACCGCCATTTCCGATCTGGAAGTGGAAAACACCGAAGAGCAGGGCCATCTCTGGAACTTCCGCTATCCGCTGGCCGACGGCGTCACTACCGCCGATGGCAAAGATTATCTGGTGGTCGCCACCACCCGCCCCGAAACCATGCTGGGCGACACCGCTGTGGCGGTGAACCCGAAAGACGAGCGCTATGCAGACCTGATCGGTAAGTTCGTTATGCTGCCGCTGGTCAACCGCCGCATACCGGTGATCGCCGACGATTATGTAGATCGCGACTTTGGCAGTGGCTGCGTCAAAATTACCCCGGCCCACGATTTTAACGACTACGCCGTGGGCCAACGCCACAGCCTGCCGATGATCAATATCATGACCATCGACGCGGCCATTCGCGACACGGCCGAAGTGTTTAACAGTGACGGCAGTGAAAATACCGAGCTCGACGCCAGCCTGCCCGCCGCCTATGCGGGGCTGGATCGCTACGAGGCCCGCAAGCAGATTGTGGCGGATTTCGAGAGCGCCGGCTTACTGGAAAAGATCGACGACCACGCCCTGAAAGTTCCTCGCGGCGATCGCTCCGGTCTGGTCATTGAACCCCTGCTTACGGATCAGTGGTTTGTGGATGCCAAAACCCTGGCCAAGCCCGCTATCGAAGCGGTCGAGGACGGGCGCATCCAGTTTGTACCCAAGCAATACGAGAACATGTATTTTTCCTGGATGCGCGACATTCAGGACTGGTGTATTTCCCGCCAGCTGTGGTGGGGTCATCGCATTCCCGCCTGGTATGACAGCGAAGGCAATGTCTACGTTGCCCGCGACGAAGCGGAAGTGCGCAGCAAATACAATCTGTCAGAAACCACGAAACTGAATCAGGACGACGACGTGCTCGACACCTGGTTCAGCTCAGCACTGTGGACCTTTGGAACCCTCGGCTGGCCGGAGGTTACCGAGCGCCTGAAAACCTTCCACCCCACCGATGTGCTGGTCACCGGTTTCGATATCATATTTTTCTGGGTGGCGCGCATGGCGATGATGACCATGCACTTTATGAAGGACGAAGACGGTACGCCCCATGTGCCCTTCAAAACCGTTTATGTCACCGGCCTTATCCGTGACGAGAGCGGCCAGAAGATGTCCAAATCCAAGGGCAATGTACTCGACCCGCTGGACATGATTGACGGCATCGAGCTAGAAGAACTGGTCGAGAAACGCACCGGCAATATGATGCAGCCCCAGTTGGCTGAAAAGATCGGCAAACGCACGCGCAAGGCCTTTCCAGAAGGTATCAGCGCCCACGGCACCGACGCCCTGCGCTTTACCCTCTACTCGCTCGCCTCCACCGGCCGCGACATCAACTGGGATATGAAGCGACTGGAAGGCTATCGCAATTTCTGCAACAAACTGTGGAACGCCGCCCGCTATGTGCTGATGAACACCGAAGGCGAAGACTGTGGCCTCGACAGCGAAGTCAAACTGAGCCTGGCTGATCGCTGGATCATCTCTGAGCTGCAGCAAACTGAAACGGCGGTAGAAAAAGCTCTCACTCAGTACCGCTTTGATCTGGCATCTCAGGCAATCTATGAGTTTGTCTGGAATGAATACTGCGACTGGTACTTGGAACTGTCCAAGCCCGTGCTCTGGGACGACAATGCCAGCGTGGATGCCAAGCGCGGCACCCGCCGCACACTGATCAGGGTGCTGGAAGCCGTGCTGCGTCTGGCCCACCCCTTTATGCCTTTTATTACGGAAGAAATCTGGCAGAAGGTGGCGCCCATCGCCGGCGTTGAAGGCGACAGCATCATGCTGCAGCCTTATCCCGAGGCAGATCAAAGCAAACTCAACCCGCAGGCCAGTGCCGACGTACAGTGGCTGAAAGCAGTGATCGTGGCGATCCGCACCGTGCGCGGCGAAATGAATATTCCACCGGGCAAACAGATTCCGGTACTACTCAGCAACTGCTCGGATGAGGATCAGCGGCGCGTCGAGGAGAACCGGCAGTTCCTGACTACACTGGCAAAACTCGACAGCCTCACCGTATTACCATCTGACGCAGACAAACCGATGTCAGCCACCCAGCTGATTGGCGACATGGAGCTGCTGGTGCCCATGGCAGACCTGATCGACAAAGACGCCGAACTGGCGCGCTTGGGCAAAGAAATTGGCAAACTGGAAAAAGAAGTCCAGCGTCTGGCCGGCAAACTGGGTAACGATAACTTCGTCGCCAAGGCACCCGCTGAGGTCGTCGCCAAGGAGAAGGAAAAGCTGGCCGCTCAAGAGCAGTCACTGCAGAAAATGCGTGAGCAACAGTCCACGATTGCCGCGTTGTAAGCACTGGCGCTGGCTACAACCGGGCGTCAGCGCAAGTTTACACTGCTCTTGAATGTGTAAGATGCTGTTTCAAAAAGGCTTTTTGGACAGTAGACAGCCGTCGGCACGGGTTATAGTATGAAAGCGTTATTCAAGCGTTAGTCTGTGACACAGTGCCCTATCATAAAAATAACGACGCCAATATTCGGCTTTCTGTAGTAGGCAGTAACTCCTGCCTCCAATCTCCCGTCGCTTTTGATTCCGTGCCGCGTGCTTTTGCTCGCGCTGCGTTCCTATGGCTGCGGGAATGCTATCTGGAGAAGTCCCATGAGTGACCGCATGACCGGTACCGTCAAATGGTTCAACAACGCCAAGGGTTTTGGCTTTATCACCCAGGAAGGCGGCGATGACGTATTCGTTCATTTCCGCTCTATTCGAGGTGATGGCTACAAAACCCTGGATGAGGGGCAGACGGTAGAATTCAATCTGGTTGAAGGCCCCAAGGGCTTTCAGGCAGAAGACGTCCTCAAAATCTGAGCTCGTATTCACCCCTGCAACACAACGCGTTATGGTAGGCAGCTTAGCCCCTGTCTACTGAGGTACGCATGACACAAACCGCATTGGTGACCGGCGCCAGCGCCGGGCTTGGCCTGGCACTCGCTGAAGAATTACTCAAACGCGACTTTCGGGTTATCGCCACCTCTCGCGACCCCTCACGCATCTCGCTGGAACACCCGAACCTCATCAAGGTAGCCCTGAATCTCGATGATCCGGATAGCTTTGCCCGCGAAACCGAGGGCTGGCAGCAACTGGCAGGGCCGGTCTCTCTGCTGATTAACAACGCCGGCTACGGCCAGATGGGGCCGGTGGCAGAACTGCACTGGAAAGTTCTGCAGCAACAGCTGCACACCAACACCGTGGCCCCGCTGGCGCTGGCCCAGGCCCTGCTACCGCAACTGATTGAAACTCAAGGCACGATTGTCAATATCGGCAGCGTTTCCGCCCACCTCACGACGCCCTTCGCCGGCAGCTATTGTGCTTCAAAGAGCGCCCTGCACAGCCTCAATGATGCCCTGCGCCGCGAGCTGGCCCCCTTCGGCGTCAAAGTCCAGTGCGTTATGGCGGGCGGAATTCGCAGCGATTTTGGCAAAACCGCGCGGCAGCAGTTGGATCGCACCTTCTCCCCCCAGTCCCGTTACAACAGAATTGTCGAGTACATTCAGGAACGGGCCGAGCTGTCCCAGAAAAACGGCAGCCCTGCGGACCAGGTCGCCCGCAAGATCCTCCAGACTGCGCTGGCAAAACCGGATCAACCCTACGTCAAAGTAGCGGCCGGTGTGCACCAGCTTTACAACCTGAGCCTTTTGCCTCACCGACTGCTGGATCGCATGCTCAGCAGGCGCTTTGGGCTCAGTAAACTGCAATCCCAATAGAGCCTCTCTCGTTGACGTGGTAAACTTTTGCGCCTCACAGCGCCTTCATTCCTGCGCTTGTGTGCTAACACCATGATTTAAATGAGTATTTACAGAGAGACCTATGGTATTTATCACTAAACTTCTGGCCGCCACTGTACTCGGCGCCATCGCTACCGCGCTCGCCCTGCTCAGCGCCGACACCCCAACCTTTGACGCATCCCTGCTTTCAAGCTTTGCCGGCTTTTTCCTGGTTAGTCTGACGTCCTTCCTGGTCAGCCCCTGGCTGCCGGTTGCGCTGGAAAAAATGACGCCTCAGCGCGAGACAGGCAAGGTGAAATGGTTTAACGCCAATAAAGGCTTTGGTTTTATCACGCGCGACAATGGTGACGATGTCTTTGTTCATTTCCGCTCTATTCGCGGCAAAGGGCGTCGCAGCCTGCAGGAAGGTCAGCAGGTTGAGTTTGTGCTCACGCAGGGCGAGAAAGGTGCCCAGGCTGAAGATGTGCGGACTGTAAACGGAAACTGATCAATAGTGCGGCGGGCGCTCGTTTGTCGCCGGCCGCATTTGCTCAACGTCCTCCGCCATCCCACGAATAACCTGCTGCAGATGCTGACACTGGCGCTGTAACTGCTCGATCTGACGCCCCTGCGCCACAACGGTCGCGTTCAGGCTGTTCAGCAGATCTTCCTGAAAGGCATAGCGCGATTGCAGATCCTGCAACAGGCCCTCTACTTCTGGTGTTTTCAACAAGCATTCCTCCACATTGGCAGTCATTATACTGAGCTGAGGGAGTCAAGAATATGAGTCGTGTTTATTCAACGGATCAAGGCCGCATCTGCCCGGGCTGTAATCAGCCCGCAGCCCAATGCAGCTGTCGTGAAAACCAGTCATTGCCGACTGGCGACGGAATCGTGCGCATTCAACGAGAAACCAAAGGGCGCAAGGGCAAGGGCGTCACTCTGGTGACGGGCATCCCGCTGCCGGAAAAAGATCTTAAAGTGCTGGCCAAAAGCCTGCGCCAGAAACTCAGCACCGGCGGCAGCCTGAAAGCGGGAGTACTGGAATTTCAAGGCGATCAGCGTGTTGCCCTGAAACCCCTGCTGGAGAAAGAGGGTTTTACCGTTAAGCTCGCGGGCGGTTAACTCGCGCGCTTGCCTGAATTGTCTGCCACCAGCTTGATCGGCTCACCACTGGCGTCAGGCAAGGAGATTTGCCCCTTCGGTGCCACCAGCCGATATCCGGCACAGGCCAGCCAGTGCAGGCATTTCAATACCGCGGTCAGCGTTTTTATGACCAGCTCCAGCGCCAGCAGCGACAAGGGCCTGGTCGAGCGCAGCCAGTGCGCAAGTAAACAGAGTTGACTGGCAACCAGCGCTGGCAGCAGAAACAGCACGCCGGCCATCCATCGGGCACTGCCCTCGCTCCAGCCTGCAGTCAGCAATGCACTTGTCGCCTGCGCCACCGGCAACTGCATGCTGGTGACACTGATCGCCGCCAGCAGCGCCAAACCCAGCACCGATAGACTGCGACGCCAACGCGCGGGAAGCTCCGCAACACTGGGAAATACATCCGAGCAGCGCAGGGCAGAAATAATCGTCGCACCAAGCAACAACAGACCTACCAGATATAGCGCCGACCAGGCAGACAACCAGCCGGCCACCTGTCCAGCCAAAGCCTGCTGAAAGCTACCCAGCAAATACACCGTCAACCAGCAGGAGACCGCCAGCAAAAGCGTGGTAATCACACCATTGCCCACCCCGCGCAAAATGCGACGCCGTCGGGATTCGCTCTCTGACCGCTGGGTAGAGGCGCTGGCCCGGGCGATATGCTGCGCTTTGTTGCGAATATCACACCAATACGCCTCGATCGCCTCCAATCGGGCATTCAGCTTGCGCCAGTAAGCGGCACTGGCGAGCAAGGCCCGGCCGCGCACAGCCGCCGCCCAGCGAAACTCCCGCAAGGCTTCCTCGTGCTGGGTTTTAGCCGCATCCAGCATGGCCTCGAGAATTTTCGACGTGGCCGGCTGGGTATTGCCCGCCGGCAGCTTACCGATGGCATCGGCGGCCACTACCCACTCCGGTGCGTCTGGACGCTCCGAACGAGCAGTTTCCAGCTCCTGTCCGGCGCGGGCGATCAATCCGTCACTGTCTGCGCACAATCTTTCGACGCGCTGCCAACGGGTAATCAACAGACGATTGAAGTCGATCACAGCCATCTGATAACGCATCGCTGCCAGGTAGCCGGCTAAGGAGGAAAAGGCTTCATCGGTGCGTATTTTCAGGCGCGCCAGATGCAACTCCAGGCGATTGGACCAGAGCAACAGCCGCTCTGATGAGCCCAACAGGCGCTGCGAGCACCAACGGCGCAGACTGTCCTGACGCCACACGCATACCGTCAGCAACACGCCGGCAAACAGGCTGAGCAGCCACCAAGGCAGAACCACTCCCGTATCTGTCATGCGCTAGCTCTCTCCTGATACATTTGCAAAATGCGCACTGTGCGCGGTTTCGGCCTGCGTTTTACTTGCGTCGAGTAATGATTATAAAACAAGAACTTAGCACCAAGCGCATTCGAACCACAAGGTTAATGCGTATAATCACTTACAGTACATTCCACTATTTACTCTGAATAAAGTGGTCTAATACATTAAAATCGTGAAAGTTTTTTGACATTGAGCGAAAATTGCACTATTTCTATTCATAGGGAGCGGAAATTTAACGCTTCTAGGTTGCAGTAAACTCGCGGAAGCTGAAGTCCATAAGAATAGACAGTATCAAACAGATGACTTCTGGCGCGGAGAACCCGAGCTATGATGAACGCATTCGAGCTTAGAGATCAGATAATTGGCCCCACCTTGCGCTACCTCGGGGTCGACTCTAACGTCGCCGAAGAGCTTCTGCTGGGAACGGCTGCTCTGGAATCGCAGCTCAACCCGCTTCACAAAGACGCCGCCGGTCTGGGCATTTACCAGATAACACCTGAACAGCACCGTCAGATCTGGGACACCTATCTCGCGTTCAAACCCGATCTCGCCAGCAAAGTGCGCGGCCTGGCCAGCCAACACCGCTTTCTGCAGGATCCGGACAGCGAATTGAGCTGGAATCTCAGCTATGCCACCGCAATTGCGTGGCTAATTTACCAGCGCGAGGACATCGTATTGCCCCAACCCTGCGATGCAGCGCAGCTCGGGCGCCTGTGGGCCAAGTGCTTCTCCAAGCAACAGGATCAACCCCTCAACGAAAATCAGTTCAGCGGCTGGCTGGACCAGTATCGACGCGAATACGCGGCAGCCTGACGCTGTTACCTCTCTGACCAGAAATCCAGTTTGCCCCGCAGGCATTTCAAATCGTCCGGCCGGTCAATATCCGCCTCTGCAGGAAAATACTCAACGCTCCAGCCCAGCTGTTGAATCCTTTGCGCCGTTTCCCGGGCCACGGTCTCATTTCCCCAAGGTATATTGCAAAACAACTCAGGCGCGTATTCAGTCAGTCCCAGCGCAACATAGCCGCCATCCAACGCGGGAACCATAACTACCTGATTATCCCGCAGGCTGTCACCGACGCGCTCTACCAGCGGCGCATCCACTGAGGGACAATCGGCGCCAACCAGCAACACGGCGCGATGATGCATCAAACTCTGACGCACGGCGTGGCTCATTCTTGCCCCGAGATTCGCCCCTTTCTGGATTTTGACTGAAAACCCATGACTGCTGGCAAGATCAATCAAAAACTCACTCCGCTCGGTAACGTGCAGCTCCAGCTCAAACCGGTCTCGATCCAGCGACGATAGATTGTCACAGCACAGCCGCAACAGATCGCAGTGCAAGGCCAGGCTTTCTGAGGGTGTAAGCATCGGCTGCATCCGGGTTTTTACCCGTCCGAGCAGGGGCGCCTTGGCAAACAGACAAACGGCAATGCGACTATTTTCGCTCAAGGGTCGGTCCGTAGTAGCGTCGGTAAAGTATCGTTGGAGACACGCCAAGCACGTATTGCAGGCGCAGGCTCCACATAAGTAAAACTGTCCTTGCTATGCCGTGCCTGCGCCAGCGTCGGCTTGAGGTATGCACCGGCGTCGGCCAGATCATCGGCGGAGCCTGACGCCGAAGACGCTTGGAGATTTCCACATCTTCCATCAACGGAATATCCGCAAAACCCGACAGCGCCTCAAACACGGAGCGCTTCACAAAAATAGCCTGGTCCCCTGTTGCAACGCGCGTCAGACGACTTCGCAGGTTCATTGCAGCGGCTACCAGACCTAACACTTTGCCGGCAGGCTGCAACGCCACACGAAAAAACCCCCAGTGCGGCTCCACGGATTCCAGCGCACGCAGCCACAGCTGCCAGTCACCGGGTAGACTGGTGTCAGCGTGAAGGAAGAGCAGGTAGTCACCTCTGGCGAGACTGGCGCCAGTATTCATCTGCCGGGCGCGGCCCGGCGAGCTTACAATGACATTGGCACCCATCGACTCTGCGATTTTTACACTGTCATCGTTACTGCCACCGTCAACCACAATCCACTCGCTGTTTGGCAGTGACGCCAGAGAGCGGCCTGCACTTTGCAGACGGTCGGCCTCGTTCAGAACGGGCATAACAACAGAGACGGTTGGATTCACAGATTCTCCAAAGCGGGTATTGCGGCCTGCAGTATCGCGAGAGCGTATGGGTTTGCCAAGCCTGTGGTTGGACTGGCAGGTCACACAGGCTAGAATAGCCGCCTTTGTCTGCCCCGGTGGCACAGCTGGATAGCGCGGTCCCCTCCTAAGGGACAGGTCTCAGGTTCGAATCCTGACCGGGGCACCACTTTTCAATCGCGCTATAGTGGCGTCAAACGTCAGCGGAGAGCTCAATTGTCCAGTACGCAAGAACAGCAGGAAACAGG
>NZ_JBFJUX010000011.1:0-125156 GCF_041624475.1 Litorivivens sp. | reverse complement strand
GGGAGGCCCTGAACTTGTCCAGCCAGCCCGGCAGGAGCGTTTTGGAAAAATGCGGCATCAGCACCAGCCCATCCCGACTCAGGGGCAAATCCATGTGGTAGTCAATCATGCCCCCGTCCCGGTAGTAGCCGGGCTCATTGGGCATCTCAATGGCCTCAAGCACAAAAGGAATGGAGCCGCTGGCCAACAGCGCTTGCTGCAGATTGTTATCCACCAGTGGCAGCAGTTTGGTGGCAAAGCCCGGAAAGGCAGACTCTGGCAAGCTCCCTGCTCGCCGGTCGACAAAAACATGGCGCGCCAGAAAGAGCGCCAACCAGTCGCGCTTACAGGCATTCAGCAAGGTAGCGGCGCCAAAGCCCAGCCCCATCGGCAATTTTGCATCCAGACCGGTCCAGCCCCGGCACAAAGCAGTCACCACGTGCAGCCGTGCCCAGGGGTGGTTCAATATCTCGGAAACGCCGGAATCGCCTAGCAGCTCATCTAAAAGACGGCTGGCAGTCTCTGTCACTTCGCGCAGGGAAGGCTTGCCACTGTAACACTGCTCAACATACAAGCGTTCAAGACGGCTGATAGCGGCAATGGGGTCGGCCGTTGAGACGGCCGCAAAACGCCAGCTACCGATGGATGAGCCTACCAGCGGCAAGGGCTTTGTTCTGGGTCGCAGCCACTCGCCAAACAGAAACTTGTCCAGCGCAGCCAGCACCAGCCACTTGGGACCACCGGCGGCGCCCGCCATAGCGGCTATCCGGTCCGGCTGCAATCCGTCGCGCTCAATAATACGGCGCGCTGCGGGCCCCGCCCTGAATCGAAGTGGTGCCGCCATCCTCAACCTCCCTATACGATCGTTAACTTCCGCCTTCGCGCTGGGGATTATACTCAATCGTCAGGAGGAAACCGCCCTATGAAAACCTTGCAGATAGACACACCCGAAACCGGGATTGCGCTAATAACCCTGAACCGCCCAGAGACGCTGAATGCTCTAAACGAACAGATGATCAGCGATCTACGTCAGACTCTCGATCAGCTCAATAACGACCGAACGAACCGGGTCATTATCATTACCGGCGCCGGAAAGGGCTTTTGCGCCGGCGCGGATCTGAGCAATACCGGCGCTGCGCCCGGCTCCATTCCCGGCACCGAGGGGATGGGCCAACTGGGTTACGTGTACAAATTTCAGGAATATCTGGCCGAGCTTATGCTCGCCATCAATGAGTGCGACAAGCCGGTCATTGCCGCCGTTAATGGCGTCGCTGTAGGCGGAGGTCTCGCGATTACACTGGCCTGCGATCTGCGTATCGCGTCCACTAAAGCCCGCTTTGGCTCGGTGTTTATCAAAACCGGACTGTCCTCCTGCGATGTGGGCACCAGCTATTTTCTGCCGCGTATCATTGGCCTGTCAGACGCCAGCGACCTGATGCTGACCGGCAGGATTATCGATGCTGCTGAGGCGCGCGAGCTGCGCCTGACATCACGGACGGTTGAGCCCGAACAGCTAATCGATGCCTGTCTGGAAAAAGCCCGGATGATTCGGGACAACGCCGAATACGGGGTGTGGATGACCAAAAAAGGGCTGCGCAGTAACGTAAATGCCAGCAGCCTGCGCGAAGCCATGGAGATTGAAAACAGAACGCAGGTGCTCGGCTACTTTACCGGCTGCATGGAAGAAGCCATGGCGGCTTTTAACGAAAAACGGCCACCGAAGTGGCCGTCTCTGTAGAGCAGGTACCTTACTGCTCGAGTATTTTACGCTCGGTATCCAGGTTGCGATTCACCGCATCGTATTCGGTAAATTTATTCGGGTAGCGGGCGCGCAACTTTTCGATGTTGACCTTCATGGCGTGCTCAAAGCTCGCCTTATCGCCCACATCTACCTTGAGTTCATCCATCAGAATGGCGATGTACCAGAACACATCGCCAATCTCTTCGACCAGGTTTACCTTGTCCAGCGGCGTGCCGTAGAAAATGTGACGCTTGACCGCATCCGTCAATTCGCCGGTTTCCGTTTGCAGGCCCATCAGAGCGTGCAGGATACGCAGATTGACCCGCGACATCTGTTCTTCGCTGGGCTGTGATTCGGTTTGTAACGCCTGCTGAATATAGTCTTCGCCTTTCATCCGCTTCTCCTGAACTATGAACTAACTGGTAGTGGTTTGCGCACACGCGCGAAAAAGGTGTAAAGCACCGGCACCGCAAACAGGGTAAACAGCGTGCCAATAGACATGCCCGCCGTAATCACCAGACCAATGCTGAAACGGCTCTGAGCCCCGGCGCCGGTAGCCATCAACAGGGGCAGCACCCCAAAAACCATGGCGGCCGTTGTCATCAGAATCGGCCGCAGCCGCACCGCCGCAGCCTGCTTGGCCGCTTCGCGAATACTCAGACCGTCTGACTCCTGCAGATTATTGGCAAAGTCCACAATCAGTATGCCGTGCTTACTGATCAGCCCGATCAGGGTAATCAAGCCGATCTGGGAATAGATATTCATGGTCGACAGACCCAGCGCCAAAGGAATCAGCGCGCCACAAATCGACATCGGCACACTGATCAAAACAATAATCGGGTCGCGGAAGCTCTCGAACTGGGCGGCCAGCACCAGATAGATCAATAGTACCGAGAAGCCGAAGGTCGCCAACAGCACATTACCCTCTTCCAGAAACTGGCGCGACTGCCCCATATAATCGTGGCTGAAACCATCGGGCAAGGTTTTCTCGGAAAGCTCATCGAGATACTCAATGGCCTGCCCCATGCTGACACCGGGTGCCAGCATGGCGCCAATGTAGGTGGCATTGAGCTGCTGGAACTGACTCAGCTTATTTGGCGAGGAACGTAGTTCAGTGGACACGAACGTCGAGAGCGGCACCATTTCACCGGTCACCGCGGGCACGTGGTAGTTGGCCAATGCCTCCGGGTTCAAGCGGAAACGGGAATCGGCCTGGGCAATGACCTTGTAGCTGCGGTTATCCACACTGAATCGGCCGCTGTTGGCCTCACCCAGATAAGTCGCCAGCGTCTTGCCGATAGCCTCCATGGTGACGCCCATCTCACCGGCAAGGGAGCGATCGATAGACACGACCAGTTCGGGTTTGTTGAACTTCAGGTCCTGGCTGACGTAGGTAAACAAACCGCTGGTCGAGGCCTCTTCGGTGATCCGCTGCGCCACCTGAAACAGCAGTTCGTCCGACAGCGTTGAGGTCAACACATACTGCACCGGCAGACCGCCGGCCGCCCCCGGCAAAGGCGGGAAATTATAGGTATAAAGCTGAAGGCCGGTTACCTTGTTCAGCTCAGAGAGCAGCGAGTCCTGTATCTCCTTGGCGCTGCGCTCTCGATCTTCCCAATCCGAGAGCAGCACCAGCGAAAACACATTGGAGTCCGACACCCAGAAAAAGCTGCGCTCGCGCTCCGGAATCTCCGCGATCGGTTTCTCGGTCTGGGCGACATATTTTTCCATGTAATCCGAGTTGGCATCGATGGGTCCGGTGCCGGTAACCACCACCACCCCATCATCTTCAAGCGGGGCCAGCTCCTGGGCAATGGAGTCGTAGAGAAAGTAGATACAACTCAGGATGATCGCGCAAAAAAGTACCGTCAACCAACGCATCTTGATCGCTTCATCAAGCGCTCGCAGATACAACTGGGTCAGACCATCCAGTACCGAGTTCACCCCTTGCGCAAAGCGCCCCTCAGACACCTGTTCGGGCAACATACGCGAACACATCATGGGCGACAGGGTTAAGGCCACCACACCGGAAACAATGACCGCCGCCGCCAGGGTAAAGGCAAATTCGGTAAACAGGGCGCCGGTAAGCCCTTCGAGAAAGCCTACCGGCCCATAGACCGCCGCGAGGGTAAAGGTCATGGCGATAACCGGGAAGGCAATTTCGCGCGCGCCTTTCAAGGCCGCCTGATAGCGCGTCTCGCCCTCTTCCATATGGCGCTGGATATTTTCCAGCACCACGATGGCGTCATCCACCACCAGACCAATCGCCAACACCATCGCCAGCAGGGTCAGCAGATTCAGCGAGAAGCCCATCATCAGCATCAATACCATCACCCCGATCAGCGACAGGGGTATGGTGACAACCGGTATCAACACCGCGCGGAAGTTGCCGAGGAAGATCAGGATAACCAGTACCACAATCACACTGGCCTCAAGCAGGGTTTTGATAACCTCATTGATCGACTTTTCAATGGACACGGTGGTATCAAAGACCACCTCCATCTTAAGCTCGGGGGGCAGCTGTTTTTCCAGCTGTGGCAGGGCCTCGCGGACATTGGCGGCCACCTCAACAGGGTTGGCGCTTGCAGAGGCCGTAGTTTGCAGAAACACCGTGCGCTGGCCGCCGTAGCGAATAACGTCCCGATAGTGTTCGGCGCCGAGCTCCACCCGCGC
Organism: Litorivivens sp.; assembly: GCF_041624475.1. Classification (GTDB taxonomy): domain Bacteria; phylum Pseudomonadota; class Gammaproteobacteria; order Pseudomonadales; family Spongiibacteraceae; genus Litorivivens. The sequence goes on along the minus strand of NZ_JBFJUX010000011.1, from coordinate 120,763 downwards.
AATATCTTTCAAGCGAATCAGGGTCTGGCCATTGCCGCGCACGACAATATCTTCAAATTCCTGGCGTGAATTCAGGTCTGTATCAGCAGTCACCGAGATACGAACAAACTCGCCCTCAATTTTGCCCGCGGCACTCTGATAATTGTTACTTGCGAGAGCCGTTTCGACGTCTTCGGTTGAAATACCCAATGAGGCCATCCGGTCACTGTCCAGCCAGATGCGCATGGCGAAGGTGCGTTTGCCGCGAATCTGCGCCCGACTGACGCCCTCAATGGTATTGATCTCAGGCAGAATCACCTTGCTCAGATAATCGGTTATCTGCTCCTGGCTCATCACCTCGCTGACAAAACTGATGTACTGCAGAATGTCACCGCTGGCACTTTCCATTTTTTCAACCAGCGGGTTTTCAGATTCACGCGGCAGTTCAGTCCGCACCTTGTTGACCTTGGCGCTGACTTCCAGAAAGGCCGAATCCACGTCATAGTCTGGCGTCAGAAAGGCGGTGACGGTCGAGGTGCTATCGGTGCTGGTGGCGGTTATATAGGAAATACCTTCCGCCGAACTCAGCGCCGACAGGATGGGTGTCGTCACAAAGCCTTTCATCAAGGCCGCCGAGGCACCGGGATAGACCGTTGTGACGTTAATGGCGGGATAGGTAATTTCCGGATGCTGACGCAGCTGCAGGCCGGTAAAGGCCTTCAGGCCGGTTACCAGCAGCAGTAAGCTGAGCACACAGGCCAGAACCGGGCGACGAATGAAAATATCGGTGAAATTCATAGCGCCCCTATGGTGCCTGCTCGATGACTTCGACACGGGTGCCGTTGTTGAGCTTCAGCTGCCCCGCCGTCACCACCATTTCACCCGGTTCGACGCCCTCGACAATAGCCACACGGTTGCCCTGCCGTTCACCCAACTTCACGTAGCGTCGATTGACAGCCAGGCCGCGCTCCGGGGGAACTTCCATCTTGTGGATTTTTGAAAGGTCGATTTCCAGACCAAACACATTGATCGTTGTATCCGGCGTTTTCAGATTGAGATCCTGCTCGGACACCACAAACACCGAATCGCCGTACAGGGAATAACTCACCGACGTCTGGGGTACCGTCACTACCGATTGCTGCTGCTCCAGTATCACGCTGACATTGGCAAACATGCCCGGCAGAATCGCACCCGTTTCATTCTCGAAATTACCCTGCACTTGAATATTGCGGGTGGTTTCATCAACCTTCGAATTGATAGACGTAACCGTCGCTTCAAACACTCGCTCACCAAAAGCCGTGACCGTGAAGCGAAGCTTCTGGCCGACGTAAAGCTTTGGTGTGTGATATTCCGGCACCGAAAACTCGATAAGCAGCTCGTCAAGAGCCTGCAGCGTGACAATATCGTCACCGCTCTTGATATATTCTCCAACGTTAACCTGCCTTATACCCAGTCGCCCGGAAAAGGGTGCCTTGATTTTTTTCTGGGCGATAATGGCCTCGGTGCGCTCCACCTGCGCCTTCATATCGGCGAGCTGCGCTTCCACCTTGTCAAAGTCTGTGCGGGAAATCGCATTGCTGCGCATCAGCCGCGAGTCGCGATCATAGTTAATCTTGGCAAGACGGTACTGAGCCTTGAAGCTTTTCAGGTTGGCTTGCTCAACGTCGTCGTCGAGCTGGACCAGCACATCGCCCTCTTCCACTTCCTGACCCGAGGCAAAGTAGATCTCTTTAATGAGGCCATTGGCTTCCGTCGTTATATCTACGCCGTTAACCGCCTTTACCGTACCAACGGCGGAGAGCGTTATATCCCACTGCTCTTCAAGGGCGGCATTTGCCTCAACGCCAACCGGCGGCGGCACATAGGCCGCAACAAAACCGTCCACCATCCGATCCCGAAATTCGATCCAGCCAAAGATCGCTCCGAACACCACGCTCAGGGTGAGCAGGGTGATGGCGGTGTACATAAACTTTCTCATGGCATTACCTGATCGATTCGGGAAACGTAGCGTTGCGATTTACAGATTTTCGCTGACCCATGCTAGCACGTCGTCGTGGTGGGTCTTGGTTTTGAATTTATCGAGAATATGCAGCAGGCGGCCATCCTTACCAATGACGAAGGTGGTGCGAACCGTTCCCATATTCTCTTTACCCATAAACTTTTTCAGCTGCCAACAGCCGTATTTATCGATGATCTTGTGGTCTTCATCAGACAGCAGCGTGAACTTGAGATCGTACTTTTCCTGAAAGCGCTTCAATTTGGCGGGCGGATCAAAGCTGACGCCCAGCACCACGCAATCGTGCTTCTTGAGCTGTTTGTCGGTATCTCTCAAACCACAGGCCTGCGTCGTGCAGCCCGGGGTCATTGCCCGCGGGTAGAAATAAAGAATAACGTTCTTCTTGCCCTTGAAGTCTTTCAGCGAGACTTTGTTGCCATCCTGATCCAGCAGGGTAAAGGCCGGGGCCATGTTGCCAACTTTGGGAAATGCCATTATCCGCTCCGTTAGTCGTCTGTCGTCAGTGATTCGATGTCGTCTTCTGCCTGATATTTCTTGGGCAGGCTCCGCTTGACTTTGGCGCCGAGCTTTTCAAGCTTCTCCACCCGGCGTACCAGATTACCCCGGCCGCGACTGATACGGTCGAGGGTTTTTTCATAGGCTTCGCGGCTGCGATCCAGATGCTTGCCGACATCCTCTAGCGAAGCCAGCATCATCACAAACTGGTCGTGAAGACCACCCGCCTCCCGGGCAATGGTCTCTGCGTTACGGTTCTGGTGCTCGTGACGCCAGATGCTCTGTACCGTGCGCAGGGTTGCCAGCAGCGTTGTCGGGCTTACCACGATGATATTCTTCTCGTAGGCGGTGCGGAACAATTCAGGGTCGGCGTCAAAGGCCGCCATAAAGGCCGACTCAATTGGCACGAAGATCAGCACAAAATCCAGTGAATTGATGCTGCTGATATGCTCATAGGACTTGAGGCTGAGGCCGTCGATATGCTGCTTCACTGAGCGCACATGGGCCTGCAAAGCCTGCTTGCGCTCGGTTTCTTCCTCTGCGCTGACGTACTGTTCATAGGCCACCAGCGAAACCTTGGCGTCGATGACGATATCTTTTTCATCCGGCAGATGCACAATGACATCGGGCTGCAGACGGCGGCCATCCTGCTGGGTAAAGCTGGCCTGGGTTTCATATTCGTGCCCTTTGCGCAGGCCTGATTCTTCCAGCACTCGCTCCAGTATCACTTCACCCCAGTTGCCTCGGGTTTTGCTGTCCCCTTTCAGAGCCCGGGTGAGGTTCACCGCCTCGGCACTCATGCGCTGATTGACCTGCTGAAGCTGGGCTATCTGTTCTTTCAGCGTACTGCGGTCGCGGGATTCCTTGTCATAAATATGATCCACCCGCGTCCGGAATTCCTTGAGTTGATCTCGAAATGGCGTCAGCAGGGTTTCCAACGTCTGGCGACTTGATTCGTTAAAGGTCTTCTGTTTCTGCTCAAAGATGGAATCGGAGAGTTGTTTAAACTGAGCCGTCAGCTGGTCTCTGGCCTGCTCCAGCAGTCGCATTTTTTCATCATGCGTCTTGGCCTGCTCTTCCAATCGCGTTGCCAGACGGGCGTTTTCGTTGGCCTCCTCCAGGTTTTTCTGACGCAACTCAGCCAGCTCCCGGTTCATGCGCTCGCTTTGGGCCGTTGCCGCCTCCAGTTTGATTGCGTAAGCCCTGGCGTCCACTTCAACTGCTCGAATGGCTTCATCCGTTTTGCGGCGACGCCGAACATCGCCCAGTAATACACCCAGTATCAAACCGAGGATTAGCGCACCAGCAAGCAATGAGATGGTCGTGATCGTCATTATAGTAATGGCTTCTTCCGGAGTGTGGCCCTGCGGGCAACACAGATTTCTAGCGTTTATTCCAGCCAGTATGCTCAGCCCACAATGGACTGGGCTGATCTACCCTGACCGGGTAGACACCGTTTTTGCGATCTTCGAGGTATTCCGTCAGCAGGTCAGTCACCACGGGAAAGGCAATCTCCTGCCAGGGAATCTCGCTTTCATCAAACAGCTGAACATCCAGGCTTTCGGGACCGGCGGCAAATGCACCATCGCGCAGTTCACCGCGATAGAACACATAAACCTGATTAATGTGGGGAATATCGAACAGCCGATAGAGGGTTTCTCCCTCAACAGCCGCACAGGCTTCTTCCTGCGATTCACGCAAGGCACCCTGCAGCATGGTTTCGCCGTTTTCCATAAAGCCGGCAGGAACGGTCCAGTAGTTTTTGCGCGGTTCGATAGCCCGGCGACACAGCAGAATCCGGTCGCCGGAGGTGATCAGGCAACCCACAACCACTTTCGGATTGTGGTAATGAATGATGTTGCAGTGATCGCAGATGTAGCGGGGTCTGTCATCGCCTTCGGGGATGCGTTTATCAACCGGCTTTCCGCATTCACTGCAAAAATTCATCAGCGCAGCTCGCGGTATTTGCCCGAGAAGAAGACCAGCGGTTTGTCACTGTTGCTGTTGACCATGCTCTGCACCTTGCCAACCAGAATCACGTGGTCACCGCCCTCATAGCGCTGCCAGATATCGCATTCAAAGGTCGTCAGGGCGCCCTTGATCATCGGCGTGCCGTGGCGGCCCAGGGTATAGTGGCCTTTGTCGAGGGCGTGATCGCCCTTTTTAGCGTACATGTTGGACAGATCCATCTGCTCCTGGGAGAGGATGTTGACGGCGTATTTTTTTGCCTTGGCGAAGGCTTCGAAACATTCAGAATCGTTCTGCAGGCTCCACAAAACCAGCGCTGGGTCAAGCGACACAGAAGCGAACGAGTTAACCGTCATGCCAAAAGGCTCATAGCCGTCAGGGTTTGCAGTGATGACACAAACACCGGTTGGAAAACGCCCCAGAGCGTTACGAAATTCGCGGCTGTCCAAGCTCATGATTATTCCTTTTACAGGTGAGATAAGGCCTGCGCATTATACACGCCTGACACCCAAAATTAATGGCAGCAAAGGCCGTACAAGCCTCCAGATCGGGCCTTTCAGCTCGTCCGTTTAAATGACATTACCAGCGATCAGCCGCCTGCTCATCGCTGTCTCGCGCCTCAACCCAGAAATCCCCCTCGCTGGTGCGCTCCTTTTTCCAGAACGGCGCGCGGGTTTTCAGGTAGTCCATAATGAACTCGCAGGCGGCAAAGGCCTCGCCGCGATGACTGGCTGCAGTAACCACCAACACGATCTGATCGCCAGGAACAAACTCTCCCACCCGATGAATCACCGTCGCACCAAGAAGCTGCCAGCGATTCGCAGCCTCGTCAACAATCCTGCCCAGCGCCTTTTCGGTCATCCCCGGATAGTGCTCCAGGCTCATGGCATCGACCCTGCGGCCGTCATTGCTGCTGCGCATGGCACCGATAAAACTGGCGACACCGCCAATCGAATCTGTCAGAGCCTGAACAAGCCGAATTTCTTCACCGGCGTCAAAATCTGCCGCACCGACCTGCACTTTTAGCCGCGCCGTACTACCCATCGTCAGCCCCCGGTGACCGGCGGATAAAAGGCCAGTTCATCACCCGGCTTTACCCGCGCCTTGGCGTTAACCACTTCCTGATTCAGCGCCGTCAGCACATTGGAAGCACAGAGCGCCTCTTGCCACTGCGGGTATTCAGCGACCAATGCCGCGCGAACGTCCTCGACGCTGGCTTCAGCGGCCAGCGGCCACTGCAGTTCGGATTGCCCCAGCGCCTCGCGCAACTTGGCAAAAAACAGCACTTTAATCATGTCGCCGCCTGCCAGTGACCGGAGCGGCCACCCAGTTTCTCCAGCAGCTTGACCTCACCGATAACCATGCCTTTGTCGACCGCCTTGCACATATCGTAAATGGTCAAGGCCGCCGCAGAGGCCGCCGTCAGCGCTTCCATTTCCACGCCGGTCTGCCCAGCCAGCTTGCAGCGGGCCTCAATACGCACAGCATTGTTGTCTGGGTCAGGGGTCAGTTCGACCTTGACCGAGGTCAGCATCAGCGGGTGGCACAGGGGAATGAGATCGGAGCATTTTTTAGCCGCCTGAATACCTGCAATACGGGCGACCGCCAGCACATCTCCTTTCTTGTGCTCACCATTAACAATCATAGACAGGGTTTCCGGCTTCATACTGATTAAAGCCTGGGCTCGCGCCTCCCGCTCAGTGACCGCCTTGGCGGTAACATCCACCATCTGGGCATTGCCCTGGGCGTCTATGTGGGTCAGAGAATCTTTTGTCATCAGCCGAACCGCGTATCTGCGACGAAGGGATTGGTCTTGCGCTCTTGCCCAAAGGTAGAGGTCGGTCCATGCCCTGGAATAAAGGTAACGTCATCACCCAGCGGCCAGAGCTTTTGCTGAATGGAGCTGATCAACTCCTCGTGGTTACCCATGGGAAAGTCCGTGCGGCCGATCGAGCCTTGAAACAGCACATCGCCCACAATTGCCAGACGCACGCCGTCGTGAAAAAAGATCACGTGCCCCGGCGTATGCCCCGGACAATGACGAACCTGCAGGGCTTGCTCCCCCACTGTCACTGTGTCGCCGTCATCCAACCACTGATCGGGCACAAAAGCATCCGCGTGCGGAAACCCCGACATCTGGCACCACTCCGGCAGCTTATCGATCCAGAAGCTGTCTTCTTTCTGTGGGCCGATGATGGGAACGCCAAACTCCTTGCGCATATCATCAGCTGCCGCGCAGTGATCCATATGACCGTGAGTCAGCAGTACCTTTTCCAAGGTGCCACCCAGCTGTTCGAGGCCGGCCTTGATACGATCCAGATCACCACCAGGGTCGACCACCGCAGCCTTACCTGTGGCCTCACAAACCAGAATACTGCAGTTCTGTTGATAGGCCGTTACCGGCACAATCGCGCACTTCAACATCATTCAAAAACCTGTCAAATCAAGCCTGCAAGCTTATCACACAGCCCAACCCTCGGCAGCCCGCCGCAGAGAAAGCGATTTCCCATATTGCCATTTAACGGGCATTTCTATAGAGTAGCGGCCCTTCTGCGGTGAGGTGTCCGAGTGGCTGACTCGAAGGTCACCGTAGAGAGCGCCTGCAGGGCGATAACGAGCACGCAGGCGTGCGGATTTGGGAGACAGGCAATACCCGAACAAATACGCAAAAGATTGACCTGGTGAGGTGTCCGAGTGGCTGAAGGAGCACGCCTGGAAAGTGTGTATACGGCAACGTATCGAGGGTTCGAATCCCTCCCTCACCGCCATCCATAAAAAAACCCGGCTTTTAGCCGGGTTTTTTTATGGATAGGAGTAATGGGCCACCATCGAAACAATGCTACTCATACACAGCAACAAAGCCCTTCTGGATTTTATCTGATACGACGCAGTCGAATTCTGGAATCTCGGCGATCGCGATACAGCATGTAGCCAAATACCAGCAGCATGCCCGCTGACAGCCAACCGATTGAATGAAGAAGGTAAGCCGGCCCTGACATATCAGCCAGCATAGGCTTGGCCGAAACAACCTGAGCCGGTGGCTCAGCCGCCGCCGGCGTCGCCTGCTGAGCTTGCTGCTCCTGCTGAGCCATCAAAGCCAGTGCCTTGGCCAGCTGCCGCTCCAGCTCTTCGACCCGCTGTAAAGCATGCTCGACCTGAGACGCTGACGCGGGTGCATCCTGCTTGGAAGCAAGAGCGGGCTGAGCCGCCGTCAGCGCGCCCTCACCAACAGGGAGAGTTTCCGTCGCAAGACCGGAGGAATCATCCGCGACTGCCGGAGTCGCCTGCTCATCAATGAGCATTGGTGCGTCACTAGCTTCAGGTGACTGTGCCGGCTCCGCTAATTCGGGAGAGACTTCGGCAGGAGCCGCTTCTATTACCGCCACCTCAGACACTGCAGGTAGCTCTTGATCGTTAACCAGCCGATACCCGTTACTAAAGCTGTCACCCAACACCATTCTGGTATCGGAACAGGTTGCCGGAACAACTAGCAGATAAGCTTCTTTGAGTCGGCTCGGTTGACCACCCATAAACGCCTTGGGGTTTTCCTGGAACAGGCTGGCCATCCACTGAGCCCGATTACCGTCGTGCTGTCGCGAGAGATCATTCGCCAGCCCCCAGAGCGAATCACCTCGCTGAACGCGATAGTGACCCGGCTCTATAGCAACAGCTGGTCGCTCAGCTATGGTCTCTTGGGTCTCTTGTTTTTGCTTGGGCAAGGCCAAATCCCGCTGCGCAGGATCAAGCGCAGAGGCAGTTGATTGCTCTGCTGACGACTTATCAACAGTTGATTCTTTTCCAGCGCCTTCAGCGATGCGAGTGACTGGCTTTGAACGATGGAATGCGGGAAATTCGAGCAGAACCGTATAATCACGTTTCAGAAAACCCTGCGGCCAACGCAACACCAGCGTAAAAGCCAAGTACGGTTCTACGATCGCTTCATCCGAGCGAAGCCGGACAGATTCGGTTTCAGGGTCATAACTGACTTGGTATTTACTACCCACCATCGTATCCAGCGGGCTGCCGGAAACAGCGTCATTCATCGCTGTCACGGCAATACGGAAGTCATCGCCTGTCAAGCCCGCTGCATGGTGTACCGGTATACTTAAATCGAGCGGAGAGCCAAAATGCGAGCGCAATTGCGGATCGCCAAGACCGATAGCGTGCGTCAGCCGGCCCATCAGCAGCATGGCGATTAAAGCTGTATATTTCAGGCAAGCCCGCATGTAATCTGCTCTTGGTCAATAATTACGGTAATTTTATAGCTAAAAATCACCCTCCTAGAGCCTAGCGCAATTTCACACAAATTTATAGTCGTGACACAGGCTTAACTGCAAAAATGGAAGCACCAGAGCGGTTTAACCATTAAAAATGCCAATAAATTACTGCTCCTGCCTCAGGCGCCGTCTTTGAATACCGGCTTGCGATTATCTTTTCTCGCCCGTATCGCCTCTTCAAAATTCTGTGTCGTCATGCGAACAAACAGTTGGGCGTGCCCTTCATAATTCATATGAGCATGTTTGCTGCTCGCCTCCAGCCCTGCCCACATCAGCTGCTTGGTCATTTCGACGCCCATCTGACTGAAACCACTGATACGCTCAGCCAGCGCATAGCACTCGTCAAGCAGAGAATCTGCCGACACCGCCCGCGAAACCAGCCCAATCCGATCGGCCTCTTGCGCACTGACGTCTCGCCCGGACAGCATGATCTCAAAGGCGCGGCTTGAGCCTATGGCTCTGGGTAGCATATAGCTTAAACCGAGCTCGGCGGCTGTGAGACCATTGTTAATACCCGCAGCACGAAAATAGGCCTTTTCCGACATAAGTCGGATATCGGTTGCCATCGCCAGACAGAAACCGCCGCCAATAGCCGCTCCATTTATGGCGCCGATTACCGGCTGGGGCATATCCTGAATGGCTTTGATCACATCGTCCAGAACGCGCATAGCGCGACGGGCAATACCCGGCATGGTCAGACCATCAAAGATCGGCAGATAACCCGGATCTTCCAGATCCGCACCGGAGCAGAAGCCGTCGCCTGCGCCGGTCAGAATGACCACGCGGGTGTCGTTGTCGAAGCCCACTTCTTCCAGCGCTTCCTTTAACGGCACCATCACATCGAAGGCCATGGCGTTCATGCGTTCAGGGCGGTTGAGGGTAATGCGGGTAACGTGAGGACGGGGTTTGTCGACAAGAATGAAAGACATGCTGAAGCTCGTTGTGGTTATGGTCGGGTCATTGAAAACCAGACACCGACCAAAATCCATTAACAAGCAGCAATTTAGCGCGAAAGGCGAGCGACCTACTGATACAGGGTAACGCGGTCGTCTCCAAACATATTGGCGCCGGGTGCCAGCAAATCCATGTAGCGATCAAAATACAAAAACTGCTTGAGCAGCAGCGTAAACGAGCGCGGAAAACGGATACCGTAGTCTCGGGCCACGGCGCCCAGCTCGGTCATCAGGCTGGTAACACCATCGGGCTCAGAACCACCACTGCCGAGCAGGTATTCAGGGTCCATGGCATCCAGCCGGCCAAACAAATGCTCGATATCCCGAGCCAAGGCGTTTACATCCACTTCACTGCGGGTAACACCAATGGCGAGCATGGATTCTGCCATTGTCTGGTAGTCCTGCTCGCTGACCGCCATAAACAGCTTGAAGGTGGCCTCCCACACGCTGGGCTTGATGCGCCCTACCATACCAAAGTCGATGAAGCCGACCTGTCCGTTTTTAAGCAGCATCAGGTTGCCGCTGTGCAGGTCGGCGTGGAAAAACTCACACTGAGTAAGGCTGGCAAACCAGGTATTCATGGCATTAAACAGACTTTCCGCCGCATCGTGGCCGGACGCCTTCAGCGCTTCAATATCGGTCAGTGCAACGCCATAGAAACGCTCCATGGTCAGCACCCGTTCGTTGCTGGCCTCCAGATAGGGCTTCGGCACCACCACGCTGGTATTACCCGCCCCGGTGAGAAATCGCTCAAAATGAACCAGATTGTCGGCTTCCTTGACGAAGTCACATTCATCCAGCATCGCCTGGTACATCTCTTCCACCAGGTCGGCAATAGAGCCCCGATCCAGGTTGGGGATAATTCGTTCGAACAAGCGGGTAACAAGATAAACCGTATTCAGATCCGTGGTCAGGGTCGCTTTGACACCCGGCTTTTGCACCTTGACCACAACCTGCTCCCCACTGAGAAGAGTCGCGGCATGAACCTGAGCGATGGACGCCGATGCCAGCGGCTGAGGGCTGATATGCTCAAATACCCGATCCAGCGGTTTGCCCAGATCGTCCTCGATAATGGCCTTTACCTTACGGAAGGGAATTGCCGGGGTCTGATCAAGGCATTTCTGAAACTCGTCGACATACTCCTTCGGGAATATAGAGGGCGAGCTGGCGATAAATTGACCAAATTTGATATAGGTGACGCCTAGCGATTCAAACAGCTCGCGCATCTCTGCGGGTGCGGGAACCCGCCAGTCAATCAACCAGCGCAAGGCCTTTGGATAGACAGCAGCACAGGTCTGCAACAGACGCACCGAGCCGCGCACCCCCAGTTCGGCCATCTGCAGAGGTCGACGACGTTGCGGTAATTTTTCAGCCATGAAGGATTCGGAGCCCATAGATTCTTCCCTGACGGTAATGCGAGCGGTAATTATACGCAAGTCAAATCGCGAGGGTGAGCGACTTCACCGTAAATCACACTATTTCACAAAGCAGCAACAATGTGCTGGCATTTTTCCTTAAAGGCGAGCAAGTGTGGTTAGGGCGGCTGTTATTCAACTGTTAGACCCTCTACAATGTTTCGCGTGTCAATATTACACAGGATGACGATGTGCAGTTACCAATGAGACGACGCAAACAGCTTGAAGAGCGACTTCGCAGCGCCGAAACCTACGAGCAGTGGGCTCAGGCAGCTCAAGCCTGGGACGATCTGGTCGGTCTCAGCCAGTGGCGCAAGATGGACCAAACCCGTCTCTATGATCACGTCTCCATCCGCTATCGTCTGGACAGGCTGCGAGCGCTGCGCAGCCGACAGGATGATATCGGCCTGCTGTTTACCCTGAACGAAGGAATTCACGGCAATATGGCCGGGATGGGTAAAGCCGCCGTGCACTCCCGATCCAAATTCGGAACCAAGCATCTCATCGAAAGTTATGTCGATGAAATTGCCGAAGCCCTGCAGCACATCGCGACCACCAACAACCCCAAGATCAGCTTTGAAGACAAGCTCGACTTCTTCAACCGCGCCAGCCAGTGTTATGGCCGCTCGGCACTTATGCTCAGTGGTGGTGGCGCCCTCGGTTTCTACCATATTGGCGTGGTCAAAGCGCTGTTGGAACAGGGCCTGTTGCCCAATGTAATTTCCGGTTCGAGCGCCGGCTCCATTGTCGCCGCCGTACTGGGCACGCACAACGACGATGAAATGGAACAGTTTATGGACGCGAAGCACCTCGCGTTCGAGGCCAAGCAGGAAGCGAGCTGGTTTAACCGCATGTTCCGGGGCACCCGCGCCAACATCGATATCCACGATCTGCAAAACCTGATCGCGCGCCTGATTCCGGACATGACCTTTGAAGAGGCCTACCGCAAAACCGGGCGCAATATCTGTATCTCCATCGCGCCGGCGGAGCCGCACCAGACCTCACGTCTGCTAAATGCCATCGCCTCGCCCAACGTCTACATCCGCACAGCGGTGCTGGCCTCCTGTGCGGTACCAGGCGTTTACCCGCCGGTCAGCCTGCAGGCAAAAAATGTCTACGGCGACAGCCAGCCTTATCTGGCCTCACGCAAGTGGATTGATGGCTCGATTTCCGACGACCTGCCCGCCAAGCGCCTGTCACGCATGTACGGCGTCAATCATTTTCTGGTCAGCCAGATCAACCCGGTGGTACTGCCCTTTATCAGCCGCAAGAAAAAACGCGGTGGCCTGTCTACCGTTTTTACCGGCATCGGCCGCGCTGCCCTGACCGAAGTGTTGGACGCCCAGCGCTTTATTTCCCAGAACTACCTGCAGGATATGCCCAGGGTCAATATGGTGCTCAACAGCATGCACAGCCTGGCCAAGCAGGAGTATTCCGGGGATATTAATATAGTACCCAGCTTTCGCTTCTACGATCTGCGCAAGCTGCTGGCCAAACTCTCGGAAGAGGAGCTGGTCGGCCTGATGCGCGAAGGCGAACGCGCCGCCTGGCCGCAAATAGAAACCATCCGCACCTGCACCAAAATCAGCAAGGTGCTCGATGGCATTCTCGAAGACCTGCAGGACCTTGAAGTTGAGGCGGTGCGGAAACTGCAGGGCGTCTAGGTTCTAGGCGCTTTCACCACCACAGTTAAACGAGACACACAGATCAGCCGCTCTTTTGCGTCATGTATCTGGGTTTCCCATACCTGTGTAGTACGCCCGATATGCAAAGACCTGCAAGTTCCTGTGACGCGCCCCTCGGTCGCCGAACGCAGGTGATTGGCGTTCACTTCCAGGCCGACTACGATTGACCCCGGGTCTGCGGCAAGAAAGCCACCGACACTGCCCATCGTTTCCGACAGCACGACAGAAGCGCCGCCATGCAACAGACCAAAGGGCTGACGGGTGCGCTCGTCCACCGGCAGCGTTGCCACCAGATAGTCGTCGCCAATATCCACAAATTCAATGCCCAGATAACTGGCGATACTGCCACTCTGCATTCGATTAAGCTCTTCCACGGTTGCAGACTGCTTCCACAAAGACATCACTTACCCTTACACTTGCCACTCGAAGAGAACAGTCTACCTTTCCAAAGCAATTAAGAAAGCCGGGCTTAACGCACAAAGTCTGTGCAACGGACAACAACTATCAACGCTGCCAACCCCCGACAATTTGCCCTAGGCGTAGGCCTCGGCATTCTGACCGTATTTCTCGGCAGCACCGTCGCGGCTGCGGGCAAGCACCTGAGCAGCCAGGTGCATATCTCGGCGATCGTACTGGCCCAATACCTGATCTGCTTTGTGATGGTTCTGCCCTGGTGGCTGCGCAATGGCAAACGCGCGGTACTGACCAAGCGCCCGATTACCCATATTGTTCGCGGCGTCAGCGGCTGCGCCTGCTTTTATACCTACTATCTGGCCATGCAGCATATGCCACTGGTAGAAGCGACCCTGTTTCGCAACACAGCCCCACTGCTCGTCCCGCTGGTGATACTGGTCTGGTATCGCAGCGCCATACCGGTTGCCCGCCTGTTCCCTTTGATCATTGGGTTTGCCGGCGTGACGCTGGTCCTGCGCCCCACCTTCGACGGGATTAGCCTATGGCAGTTGATTGCCCTGAGCTCGGGCGTCGGGCTTGCCATCTCCATGGTCGGCACCCGGGAGTTGGCACGCACCGAACCGGAAAGCCGGATACTGTTCTACTATTTCACGATCTCACTGCTGTTCGTACTACCCTTCTTTGCGCTCAACTACCAGCCGATCCCGATCGATGCCCTGCCCTGGCTGGCCTACGTTGGCGTTGTTATGTACGGCACCTTTGTTATTTACACCAAGGCCTTTGCCTATGTGCCCTCGTCAATACTGGCGCCCACCAGCTATTTCGCGCTGGTCTTCAGCGGCTTGCTGGACTGGATGATCTGGGGTGTCATCCCGGACACCCCAACCGTGCTGGGCATTGCGCTAGTGGTCAGCGGTGGCCTGTTGATTCTGCGTACACCCGGCACAGGGGCCGACGACAACTGAGAAGCGGGGCACTTCCCGCCCTGCCGCAAAAATCAGGAGCCTAAAACAAAAAACCCGGATGGCATAACCACCCGGGGTGCTTCACTTGAGTGCAGTGAGCGTTAGTAGCTCCACTTGGCGCTCAAGCCCCAGCTGCGGCCAACTTCCTGCTCAAGGATCGTGACGTTACGGCCAGAGGAGTTCTTCTGCTCGAACTCACGCTCTTCCTCCAGAATGTTCTGAACTTTCAGGCTGAAAGACAGGGTTTCCGTCGGATAGAACGTGTAGGTCAGATCCAGCGAGTGGAAAGGCTGCTCGAAGGCATCGTCATTGCCCGCCACTCCGGCAAAATAGATGCGCTCACCAAACACGTTGTAGATCAATGAGGCACTGTGAATACCGCCCGGTGAATCGTAACCCAGCTGGGCGTTCATCACGTACTCGGAGTGGCCAGTCAGCCGGCGCGTCTCATTGGTCAACACGTTGTTGGTGGTATCAATCTCTACTTCAGAATCACTCAACGCCATATTGCCCGACACAAAGAAGCCGTCGATACCGATCAGGTCAGCAGGCACTGTCAGCAGCCCCTCAACCTCGACACCATAGATGTCACCGGATTTGGCATTCTCGTAGGTCAGCACTACGTTGTCGTCTGAGCCTGGCTGGCGAACCGTCTCGATCGGCGCACTGATATCCTTGTAGAACAGAGACACGGTAAAGTTGTCACCGTTCTCGTAGAAGAACTCTGCGCGAAGATCCAGATGATCGATGTCAGATTTCTCTACAAAAGGATTACCGCGCACCCGCTGGTTAATCTGCGGATCGATATAGACCACTTGCGCCGTTTCACGCAGATCGGGGCGAACCACGGTTTGCGCATAGCTCGCACGCAACTGGTATTCCTCTGAGCCAAACAGGCCGTAGTCAGAGAAGGTCAGAGCTGCCGAGTGATACCAGTCATCTTCGATAAAGGCAAAACGCTGATTGGGGTCTTGCAGCGCCTGAATCTGCGCTTGAACTGCAGCACCGCTGAAGTCCAACAGATCTACCGTCAGCAGCGCCTGTTTGTACTCTTCCCAGCGTGAGCCGACGGTAACCCGCCATTTCTCACTGAGGCGCACGTCCATCTCACCGAAGTAAGCGTTCAGCTTGCGCGCCGCGACATAGCTTTCTGTGCCGAAGTTACTACCCAGGGATGCTTTAAAATTATTATCGAGGTCTCCCAGCACCGAGTCTGACATGACGCGACCGGGGCCACCTGCCAGCACCGAGCTGGAAAGCCCGGTCGTGCTCACATTAAATGTGTACTGGTAGTACTCCCGAAATTTTTCAGACGCGGCGTAGCCGGCCTTCACCGTGACCTCGGTTTGATCCAGATAGACCGGCAACTCAAAGCTGCCACCCCAGCTCTCTTCCTCGTCTTCCAGCTCTAGAAAGGTATGCTGACCGGCTGCAGGGGCCGGAGAAATCTGGGTAAATCCGGTGGCAAGATTCGTAGAGCCATTGTAGTTGGTCTGGTTAGGCACATCGGTAGTGACCTGCGCGTCCGAGTAAAACCAGGAAAACCGCAGCGGCTCCAAAAATGCCAGATGTTCGCTCCAGTTATAGAGGTACTCCAGACCTTCAAAGCTATGCTCACCGGTCAGCTGGTACATTTCCAGAGCGCGCTCTTCGGTCCGTGTCTGGTAGCCGATAATCTGTCTGCCATCAGCGGGCGTGTTGTTGGAATCAAAGCCTCTGGAAATACTCGCGTCTTTGACATCGTGTTGAATGTCGAAGTAGCTCAAGCCAACCGCATGGGTATTGCCATATTCGGCTCCCAGTGTTGCCGAGTAAGTTTCGCGCTCTTCCTCTGTGGTACGACGGATATCTGAAAAACGCTCATCGGGGTTACCAATTTCACGCTTCATCTGATCCTTGTTACGAAACTTTTCGCCGATAGACGCGCTGAGCGAACCACCGACCAACCACTGATAACCCACATCCCAGGAATTACCCAGCGCAAGCTTGTAATCCGTGTCGGGTTTGTTATCGAGACTTTCACCCATGCCGATTTTGCGCGGCAGGGCCAGCATCAGGTTCCGCTGGATCTGCTCGGCCTGCTGTGCCGTGGTGTTGTTTCCGGCGTCGTTCTCGGTGTTGAAGATATTACTCTGGGAAATATCACCCTGATAGCGCGCGATAGCGCCGGCAATTTCATCAGGCAGAGGCTTGATGCTGCTGTCATTGTATTCCAGGCCTTTATGGCTAATGTTGTTTCCGCCCGTGCCCACACTGAAACTTATCAGCGGCGCCTTCGGAAAGGTTTTAGTCCGAACATCAATGGCACCGCCGCCAAAGTTAGCTGGTGTCGATGAACCGAAAGCCTTCTGCACCTTGATGGATTCAACAATAGAGGTCGGGAATAGATCGAGCGGGATAACACTGCGCGCCAGATCGGGTGACGGCACAACCGCACCGTTAACCGTAACACTGGAGTAGCGCTCACCCAGCCCGCGAATATAAACAAACTTGTTGTCGATCAGTGTCAGACCGGGCAGTCGGCGCAGCGCACCGGCGATGGTGGAATCACCCGCGCGGGCAATAGCTTCAAATCCCAGAAAATCTGCCGAGAATGGAATCTCAATCCGCTCATCGACAATGGACGCGGCAACGCTTTTCAAGCGCCCGGTCACCACCACTTCTTCGATCGGCCCCGGCGCGGCAATCTCGGGCTTGTAGCCCTCGTCCTGCTGCGCCAGCACTGTGCCTGATCCGAAGACGGTGCCAAGCAGGATGGCCTGCGACAAACGGCTTCGTTTAAATAGTTTCATGATAAGTAACCCACAATTCTGAAGAGTCTGATTGTTTGGCTGAAAGAGAGGGCGCTAAAGCGCCCTCCCAGCCGGTCGTGTTTCAACAGAGGGTTACGGAGTGAAAGACTTGTCGAAGCCGACAGTCCAACCGTCCAGCCAGTTGTCACCGCTGTTGGCGCCGCCCAGATAAGTCGGTTTCTTGAAAATCGACCCCAGAGTAGATGCGTCAAACAGTTGAGTGGACTGATCAAATACCTGTGTGCCGGAACCATTTTTAATACTCGCAGCCGTCAGGTAGGCGCGCGATCCAGCAGTGCCTTCCAGAACAGACCCAATTGCGTCGGCAGCCACATCGGAACCGGTAATCAGTACGTTATTGGTATTGCTGTTGGCAGGAGTTTGCGCGTTGACGCCGCCACCAGCCAGCCAGTTGACCAGATCAAAGCCAGCGTTTGCGGCATCTGCACCCACTTTTGTAGCTTCGCCACAGGCAATAACGTTGCTGGAAGCTTTGCTGGTGCCAGCCTGCGCCGCGTCAATGGTTTGGGGGCCTTCTGAGTCATCCAGCTCGAGACACTCATTGCTCGCCATTGAGGTTGCGTAGGACGTTACCAGCGAGTTATACATTTCAAAGAAGGCACCTTCCCGATACAGCGGGCCTTCCGAGCTACCCTTACCACTGGGGTTTGTGCCTGCATTTTCGCCGACGTTGCTGGTGACACAGGTCAGGTTGGAAATACGCAGTTTGGTGGTCGGAGTGAAGCCATCGTCTCGGCTGCCGCCCGTGTTATCACCCTCGATACAACGGTTAGCGCCCGAAGTGTGCACTACCACAGCGTATTGGATGTCGCCATTGTAGCCTTCAGAGTAGTCGATGGAGTCATCACCTACGTTCACAGCCACAATGTGATCCATGTTCACCGCACCGCCGAACATTTCGAAACCATCATCCTGCGAGGTGTAGGTTTGTACATGGCTGATGGTGGTGCCGCTACCAACCGCGTTCAGGGTCAGGGCATTCAGCTCATCACCGTCTACCACTTCAAAGCCAGCGTGCTTGATGACAACGTATTTCAGGACACCGGAATTTTCGGCGTTGTTGTTGCCACCGTAAGTCGCAGGACGACCTTCAGCTGTTACGTGGCAGTTGTGTACATTGTTTGCGGTAGCGGCAAAGTCACTGGTGCTGCCTTTGGACGCAAAGCCAGAACCGGTGCTGGTACCGTCGTGACACTTGTTGGTGCGGCCATTACCGTTAATCTGGATACCGCCCCATTGACCGCGATCGCTTTCTGTTGCCGTTCCGAGAATAGCGTCTTCATCAGAAGTGAAAACAATCGGGCTATTAGCCGTGCCTTCTGCAAAGATCTGCGAGCCGCGAGCAATGCGAACATAACCGTCGGTATTCTTGAAGACCATGGTCACACCAGCGGCGATGTTCAGGCGGGTGCCCTCGCCTTCCTGGGGAATGCGCTTGCCAGCTTGAGCTGCGCTCGCGTTGACGTCTTCACCGATAAACAGGCTGTCTTCGAAGATGTGCTTGCCGCCGAAGTTTGAAAAGGTTACAGAATCAACAGTGATCGGCTTGCTGCTGCTTGAGAAAAGCGAAGAGTAAATACAGTTTGTGCCGTCAAATGACCCTTGGAAAGTCTGACCTGACTCTGTGTAGCTTGCACAGACATTGCTGCCAGCTGTGCTGCCACCGGAACCGGAACCGCTGATATTGGTGGGTGAAAGGTTTACGTCACCGCTGTCGGTACAACCGACCAGAGCGCCGGCCACTACGGTGGATATCATGACTCGTTTCAACATTTATGCTGCTCCCAACTGAGAAAGACTGTGTAATTGGTCGTTCAGTTACTCGCGGGGTTGCTCCATGTTTTCAACCCACGCCTCCATGTCTGTAACTGCGGCAGAGGTTAATGGGGATGTGTGACGTATTTATGTCAGCCACACGACAGTAATGTGAAACCTTTGAAAGGCGGCTCAGTGGGAAAAGAACATTTTGATGAATATGAGAGGAAGAACCGCCCTGGATTCAGGAAATTAGACGCGATAAGACGAATCAGCTTTATGACAGTTTGGGGAAGGTATTACGGAAGGGCGCGCAGCCAGAATACTGCGCGCCTGAGCATTTCGGTCAGACTTTATCCATAATCCAGCCGAGAATATTGGCGATCGTTTGGAAAAACACCATCTTGATCGACATCCACCAGCTCGGTGTTTCGCGGATTTTCCGATCTGCTTCTGCCTGAGTCAGCACATAGGCTTTAATTACACGGGAATCGTCTTTACTGAGCACGTCACTGAAACCCACCATACCGGCCTTGCGCATCATGCCGTCGAGAACGATGGCGTCGAAGTTTTCGTAGAACACCGGCGGCAGGTGCCTCAGATCCGGGATCGCGCCATTGGATACGGCATCAGTGCCGTGACAACCGGCGCAGTACTCATGGAATAGCGTTCGTCCCCTCGCCAACTCTTCATCGGTAACTTCTTCAGGCGCTGGCGCCTCGAACAGGACTTTTTCAGGGTTCGCCGGCAGAGTTTTATTTGCGCCCAGTTTGAAGGTCAGTACACGACTGGGAGGAATGCCACCCTCCTGTTCGTAACCAGCGATCAAACCAAATGCACCGCCCTGCCCGGCGAGCACCGTCACATACTGCTCACCGCCAACGGTATAGCTTACCGGCGAGGCTATGACAGCGGTGCGGGCATCGAAGGACCACATCTGCTCACCGTTGTCGGCCCGGTAGGCTCGAAACTCGCCAGTCGCCGTCCCTTGAAATACCAGATTGCCCGCAGTAGCCAATACGCCACCGTTCCAGGGGCGCTGGTAAGGCACAGACCAGGCGGCTGACTGAGTTTTTGGATCCCACGCAAGCAGCGAGCCCGTGGTCACTTTCTTCAGCATCAGCTGGGCGAGAATATGGTTGGGAGCTGCATCCTGCTCCAAGGGTACCCCGAGGTTCCAATGCCCCCACTTGTGCAAGTAATCCTTGGCATCACCGTATTTGAACAAGGCATCTATTGCCGGAATGTACACCAGTCCGGTTTTGGGGCTGTAGGCCATCGGGTGCCAATTGTGGGCTCCCATTGAAGACGGCCGGATAAATTCAGGTTTGTCTTGGTAGCGCGCGCGGTCAGTTTCCACCGGGCGGCCCGTTTCCATGTCATAGTGGGTTGCCCAGTTAACTCGGGCATAAGGCTCTGCAGACAACAGCTTTCCGTTACTGCGATCTATAATGAAGAAGAAACCATTTTTCGGAGCCTGCCACAGCACCTTGCGGGCTTCGCCCTGCCATTCCATATCCGCCAGCATGATGTGCTGGGTAGCGGTGAAATCCCAGCTTTCCCCAGGTGTTTGCTGGTAGTGCCACAGGTATTCACCGGTATCCGGGTTCAGCGCGACGATAGAGGAAAGGTAGAGATTGTCGCCGCCTTCCGGGCTGCGAATTTTGTGGTTCCACGGAGAGCCGTTACCAACACCAATATAGAGTTGGTCGAGCTCAGGGTCGTAGACGATGGAATCCCAGACGGTACCGCCGCCGCCCATCTTCCACCATTCACCCGTCCAGGTGTCGGCAGCGCGCTCCATGGCCTCATTTTCGAATCCGTCGGCCGGGTTGCCCGGCACGGTGTAAAAGCGCCACAGCTCCTCGCCGGTATTCACATCGAAAGCACTGACAAAGCCGCGTACACCGTATTCGGCGCCGCCGTTACCGATGATCACCTTGTCTTTAAATACACGCGGCGCACCGGTAATGGTATAGGGGTATTGCTTGATGTCTGCGGCCTGGACTTCCCAGTGTTTTTCACCGGTGGCCGCATCCAATGCGATTAGGCGCGCATCGAGCGTGCCGAAAATAACCTTGCCCCGGTAAACCGCCACTCCGCGGTTCACCACATCGCAGCAGGCCATTTTTGCCCACTCGCGGGGCACCTCAGGATCATACTTCCAGAGCAACTTGCCGGTCTTCGCATCCAGCGCGTAGACAACGCTCCAGTTGCCGGTAACAAACATAACACCATCGACCACGATCGGCGTTGCTTCCAGCCCGCGATTGAAATCTGTGTCGAAGGACCAGGCCAACCCGAGATCGCCTACCGTGGCCTCGTTGATCTGATCAAGCTGGCTGTAGCGCTGCTCGCGGTAATCATTGCCGTGGCCCAACCAGTTATCCGGGTTTTCCGCCGAAATCGCGGCGGTATCGACGGTTTCCGTGGCAGCGCGAATATCTTCTGGCGTGTTGGCGGCCA
Organism: Litorivivens sp.; assembly: GCF_041624475.1. Taxonomy (GTDB): domain Bacteria; phylum Pseudomonadota; class Gammaproteobacteria; order Pseudomonadales; family Spongiibacteraceae; genus Litorivivens. The sequence goes on along the minus strand of NZ_JBFJUX010000011.1, from coordinate 99,561 downwards.
CAAAGCCACTCGTCGCCAGAGATAGCCCCAGCAACATCACAAACAGTTTGTGCATTTCCCTTCCTCTAACAGCTTTCTGGCGGCTGTATCTTCAGCCGTCCATATCAAATTCAGAGCGGAGACCTTGCTTGTCACTGTAAAAGGCAAGTATCTCTTTAACGTCTTTTTCGTAGTCACCCGTCGGGTGAACGAGAGGACCGAAACCAACAACCTTGGTTTTGGCATCGAGGTAGGCAAGCTGAATGGGCACATTGACGCGCGTGGCAATATGGTAAAAACCGGCCTTTAGACTATCCACCTTGCGGCGGGTGCCCTCGGGCGTGATCAGTAGAACCAGCTCTTCTGATCGGTGAAAAGCCTCAGCTACCTGCTCAACGGTATTTTGCGCTGAGCGGCGGTCGATCGGGATTCCCCCCATCCAGCGCACAAGCCAACGTATCGGCGCCGGGAACAGGGTGTGCTTTCCCATCCAGTGAACATCCAGCTTGTATTTCAGCACCACCGTCAGCATCACCAGAAAATCCCAGTTGCTGGTGTGAGGTATCGCGATCATCACGTATTTATCTTGCTTAGGCGGTTCACCAACTGTCTTCCAACCGGTGAGTTTCAGGCCGATGAATGACACCAGACGCAAAAGCTGGGAAATCAGCGGCGTGCTGAAAATGGTCATGTTTTTCTGTTTGATCAAACCGCAGATCGCTCGTTTATAGTCGTTGTTATGATAGCAAACCGCTCCGCATACACAGTGATGCGAACGGTCACGCTAGCTGTCAAACTTTGCCACTTTCTTTTCCATACGAGCGGTCAGTGCAGCCATCACATCGGCCTGACTTAACATGCCAGCATTCCAGGTCGCAATAAAGTTCAGGCCATCAGCCACCGAGTGGTCCCGGGTATATACCAGCATTTCCTTGGTACCGCGAATGGCCAAGGGGGATTTGCTGGCAATATCAGCGGCAATGCCCATTACGCCTTCCAGCAGCGCTTCGCGATTTTCATAGACCGCATTGACCAGACCGATATCACGCGCTTCGCTCGCTTCAACATTTCTGCCCGTATAAGCCAGCTCACGCACAACACCCTGGGGAATAATGTGGGGAAGGCGCTGCAAGGTACCCACATCGGCGGTCATACCGATATCGATTTCTTTAATGGAAAAAGTAGTGCCTTGTGCGCAGTAGCGCATATCGCAGCAGCTCACCATATCGATACCACCGCCGACACAGCTGCCGTGAATCGCTGCCAATACCGGCTTGCGGCATTTCTCTATGGCACTGAGGTTATCCTGTAGACGCAATATGGTTTGACGCAATTGCTCTGCCTTGCGGGCCGGCTCACTCTGACTGTCATTGGCGATAGCGGCAAACATATCCAGGTCTATACCAGAGCAGAAGTGCTTGCCCGCGCCACTGAGTACAACCACACGGACCTCGGGATCATCGGACAGCGACTCAAAACAGGTCTGCAGCTCGCCCCACATTGGAAGGTTCATCGCATTGGCCTTATCCGGCCGATTCAACTCTACATGGGCGATATGATTTTCAATACTGAGGGTAAGCGTTTCAAAGGTTTGCATGGTCGCTCCACGTGATTGGGCGTTATTCATCAGCCTGCCAATAAGAAACAAAGTCGGCGCTGTCGTAATTTGGCAGGGGTTTAGCGCGGCCGTCGCGACTACCAATATAAAGGTAGCCGACCAGCGTTTCGTTTTCTGCGAGGTTTAGCTCCGCCAATACCTTCGGGTCGAAGGCGTTTGCGCCTGTGCGCCAGATACCGGCGTAACCCAAGGCCTCAGCGGCCAACAATATACTGTGAGCGGCGCAGCCAGCAGAGAGCTGCTGTTCTAACAAGGGAACTTTGGGGTGCTCAGTGTAGACCGTAACCACCGCGATAATCAGTGGTGCCCGCAGCGCTTTGCTGCGCGCCTTGTCCAGATCGGCCTCGCCGGCCTCTGGGTTGCGGCGCTGCAGGGCGCGCGCGAATACGTCGCCTAGGTGGTGTCGCGCCTGCCCCTCAATCAGCAGAAAACGCCAGGGCCGCAATCGGGCGTGGTCAGGCGCCCGCAGTGCTGCTCGAATCAAGGTGTTTATTTCGTCCGGGGTTGGCCCCGGTTCAGTCAATTTTGGCGCAGAATTTCGCTTTTGGAGAAGGGTCAAGGCATCCATAAGGTCAGGACTTCATATCAGCTTTGATCTGTTTCAGCTTCTCCGGTGTGGTCGGCTCGCCGCTCTCATAATAGGCTTTCATGCTGATCGCCACATCGCGAATGACAGAGCGAAAGATACCAGCAAGAAATCGGTTTTGAAGAAACTCGCCAAACCAGCCCCAGCGCATGGTGTAGATCAGGGACGTCGTCAGAGCAGTCTGCCCATTGCCCGCCTCGTCAATGTGATAGCGAAAAAAGGCTTCTTTGAAGGGTGGTTGACTGCCGGTATCCCCCTTGTGCAGACGAATCAGAAAACCGTAGCCTTCCTTCCACTCCACTACGGTCTCATCCAGCGCCTTGGTTTCACTCTGATACACTTTGCGACTGGCGCCGACACCTTCTTTCTTTTCAGTGGTAATTTCGGTTTTGATAATGCCCGGTACGTAGTTGTGGGCCAGGCCTAAGTCACGCAATTTCATCCAGGCCTGTTCACGCGGCATATTAATGACCACCCGCGCTTTTGCTTCGTTCTTCAATGCATCTCTCCATACAGAAGCTAGTGCCTGCAGATGGCTATGTTGCCACTGCTCCCCCGGGCGACATTCAACCATGAAAGCCCTGCCTTGTCTTGCCAAGTGGCGACACCTAAGCAATTTTTAAGAAAAAACGGACAGATTTGACGTCACGGGGCGACCGGAAGCCGCCCCTCAGAGGTTCGTGAAAGGTTGATTACTTCGAGGAGAGCCAGCTGGCGTAAGGGGTGTCGATCTTCAGGTCCACCGCATTGGCGTAGCCCGGCAGGCTGATACTGGTGTCGCTGATAGCCAACTCGTCCCCCTTTAGCACATTGTGATCGAAGCGATAAATCACCTCGGCACGGCCCGCAATGGCCGAGTCATCATAGGCCCGGGCCGTTGCCGCCACCTGCTCTTCGCGGCCCTGCCAATCGCTCAGCGCAGCCTTTCCGTGACGGGCCTGGAGCAGCGCCCTAGTCACCCCGGGAGAAAACACAGCCGCTGTGGCGTTATTGCCGCCAAAACCCTTTGAGTTCAGCAGCGCGGCGTCGGTGTCGATTTCACGATGCTCGCGGCTCAGGCTGAGATTACTTTGATGCACATCAGCAGCAAATTCACTCACGGTGGCGATACCGGGCAGCAAGCCATCACTCCATACACCCAGCGTCGTAACCAGCTGATCGCCACTGGCCGATGCCACGGTATGGCCCAGATAAGCTTTTATAGCCGCCACCGGCCAGGACTCGATGCCAAAGGCCTTAGCAACTTCATTGAGAATATGAGATTCGCTGACTCGATTCTGAGGTGTTCCCGTGCCATGGGCCTGCACAAAGCTACGCTCGCGCAGGGTTCTCTCACCAAGCACTTCCCGCACTAGAGAGGCGGCTTTGGCCACTGTCAGGTAATTGCCCGCACCCGGCGACGAGATCGATTTTTTATAGCCGTCGGCATTGATAAACACGTCGGGCACCGAACCGTAAATACTCGCCCCCTGCTCCAGAGCCAGTTCGTCATCCATCAGCACCACAAACTGGGACGCCTCGGCCAGGGTGAAACCGCAGTTATCGCCAAAGGGGCGGCAGGCGCGACGATAAGCAGCCTCGTCGAGAGAGTCCACCCCGTCCAGCTTCATCAGGCCGGCATCGGTGGCCAGCGCACCCATGGTGGCATAGCCGTCGATAACATCCGGCGTGATAGGCGCTTCGGCTGCGCCGACAATGGCAATACGCGCACGGCCGCTGCGAATATCCTGGACACCGGCGCGCAGGTTATAAAGGAAGGTAGCGCAGGCACCCAGCGAGGGCCCGGTGCTGCCAATGCTGCCCAGCACATAGGCGTTTACAAAATCCGAAGGCATATCGGCCAGGCCAAGTGCGAGCTGCTTGGAGGTTACCCGTTTACCGCCAAGACGCGCGGCCAGCAGGCCACCATTGCCGTTTTCATCGAGCTGGGCCATGGCCGAACTGGCGTAGACACTCACCTGATCCGGACGCACCACCGACAGGAGCGTTTCCCAGCCAATCCCCACGGATTGGATGGCGTCTGACGCACCGTAAACAGAGAGCTGTAGACCGCGAGGATGGCTGCGCGAGGCATAGAGCGCCGCCGGATCAAAGCCGGTCGGCAACTGACCGGCAGCGCGTACTTCGCTGGTTCGGGTGGTGTGCACCAGAAAATCGCTGGCGCCGCGCATATCCACGCGCACGCGGCCTTTTTCAACTTCGGTCACAGTCCAGTTTTCGGGCAGCTGCTCCGGCAGGTTGCGCGCCCGCGTGACGAAACTCAGCACATCCCCGGCAGGTGCCAGCGGCATAGACTTGTTGCAGGGAATCGCCTCGGTATCAAACCAGCCCGCCTCAATCTTGCGAACCAGGGTATGGTTAAGGATGTATTCGCGATCACCCGCTGGCACGCCCATCAGCGCCGACAGGCTTTGCAGGGTTCGGTCCGCTTTGTCCTGAGGCAGTGCATCCAGCACCAGACGCCGGTAGCCATGATGGAAGGACGACCTGCCTGCGGCGTTGATGCCGCCAAATCCTGTAATAACCGGTAACCGCGCCACGAATTCAAACTCCCAGACAACAAATGACGGGAAGATTCTAGGTAAAGCCGAGCGTATAAAATAGTATATTATGGCCGTATTATAGTATATTCAGGACACAAATAAGCATGGTCAACATTGCCCTGGTCGCCCTGCCCAACGCGCTTACCTCCAGCCTTTCCTTGCCGCTGGAGATGTTACAGGCCACCAGCGATCAGCTGCGCATACAGCGCCAGCGCGCACCTCGCGTCCAATTACTGGGGCTAGACGGGCGCCCTGTGACCGCCGCTGGCGGCCTGACACTAAGCCCGGAAGCGGCCATCGACGACGCGGACTCACTCGACCTGATTATCCTACCCACCCGCTGGCGGCACCCGCTAAAAGGGATCGATCTGGATCACCTCGGCGGCTGGCTCAATGAACACTACCGAGCCGGCAGCACACTGTGCACGGTGGGCACAGGCAGCTACCTGCTCGCAGAGGCGGGCCTGCTGCAAAACCGCCCCGCCACCACCCACTGGCATTATTTTGAAGATTTCAGCGAACGCTATCCCCAGGTCGACCTGATCCGGAACTACCTGATCACCGAAACCGAGCGGATTTTCTGCGCCGGCAGCATCAACTCCATCGCCGACCTGCTGGTACACCTGATTGGCGAGCGCTGGGGCACTACCATCGCCCACCGGGTCGAGCGCCAGTTTTCGCCTGAGATCCGCCGCCCCTTCCACTCTCACGCCTACCGGGTTGGCCAGACCGACCTGCACAGGGATGAGGCGATTGCCCTGGTGCAGTCTTACCTGGGCAAGCATTTTGCCAGCCCTCTGCGGCTGTCGCAGCTGGCGCAACAGGCCGGCCTCAGCGAGCGCAGCCTCACTCGCCGCTTCAAACAGGCCACCGGGCAAAGCCCACTGGACTACCTCAATACCCTGCGCCTGCGTACCGCCCGGGAACTCCTTCAGCAAAGCAATCTGGCTATCAGCGATATCGCCCAGACCGCAGGCATTCCCGACCCCAACTATTTCAGTCGCCTGTTTCGCCGCGAGTACGGCGTCACGCCCAAGCAATACCGGGAAGGTGTGCGCGGAAAACTGTTCTCACCGGGTGCCCGCAACAAAGCTTGAAAAAGGTTACAATCGCGTCAGAATTGGGTAACACGTGTGTACTTTTGTCGCCCTCGGGCCTGATAATCAACCCACAATCGGTTAATTCACAGGCCCGGCGTGCGGCGCACTCCGGCGTACACCCTAAGAGAGAGTCAACCATGGAAAACACCGCAGAACTGCCTATCCCCTTTGGTTGGTATTGCGTCTCCCTGTCCAGGGACTTGCAGCCCGGTGAGGTCAAACCCATTCGCTACTTTGATCGTGAACTGGTGATGTTCCGCACAGATGCAGGCGAGGCCAAGGTGCTGGACGCCTACTGCCCTCACCTCGGGGCTCACCTAGGTCACGGCGGCAAGGTGCAGGGTGAAAACATCGCCTGCCCTTTCCACGCCTGGGAGTTTTCCGGCGAGGGCGTATGCAAAAACGTGCCTTATGCCAAAAACATGCCTCCCAAAATTGCCGGCGGTAAACCCTGCATTTACGCCTACCCCACCGTTGAGAAAAACCAGAGCGTTTGGGTTTGGTACCATCCGGACAATATAGCGCCCCTGTTCGATGTTGAAGAACTGCACGAATTGCACAGCGATGAGTGGACCGACATCTCCACCTACGAGTGGACTTTCCACTCCCACATTCAGGAAACCGCTGAAAACGGCTGTGATGCGGCCCACTTCATGTACGTGCATGGCAGCCAGGATGTTCCCAAAGGCGAAGTGAAGCACGAAGGCTTCCAACGTCACGCGCATTTTGTCAGCAAGGCGCCGGAGATTTTTGAAGATGGCACCTTCGACACCACCGGCACCCTGTTCCGCGACTCGTATCTGGACACGTCTAGTAACGGACCCGGCCAGACCTGGCAGCGGTTCAGCGGTGTGTTTGAGACCTTTATGATGGGCGCAGTTACCCCCATCGACGCCAAAACCGTGCATCTGCGCTTTGTGTTTACCCAACCGAAAGAAATGAACGAAGGGCAGGCAATCATGTCGCAGGCGGTCATTCAGAACGTCGCCTTGCAGGTGCAGCAGGATATGCCCATCTGGGAAAACAAGGTCTATCGCCCCCAGCCGGTGCTGTGTGACGGCGACGGTCCAATTGCCCAATTCCGCAAGTGGTTTAGCCAGTTCTATGCCGACGGCAGCGGCGACAAGGACAGCAAGGCCGCGTAATCCCCCCGCCTCACCCCTCTCGCGCCGGGAGGGGTACCCCTTTCTCGCGCAGATTGACTGTGCACGCCCGCAACTTGTCATGACAGCCTCAACATGGCTAAATGCGCCCTCGTTTTATCTATCGAATCATTGTGAGGGCCAGCTATGTCTACCGATTCCGTCTATATCGTCAGTGGTGCACGTACACCGATGGGAGGGTTGCTCGGCTCGCTGAGTGGCGCCAGCGCCGTCGAACTGGGTACCACGGCCATTGCCGAAACCGTAAAGCGCGCCGGCATCGATGCCAAAGATATTGAAGAAGTGATCATGGGCTGCGTATTGCAGGCCGGCCTCAAACAGGGCCCTGCCCGGCAGGCGGCGCTGGCCGCTGGCATCCCCAAAACCACGGGCTGCGTTACCGTCAATAAGCTCTGCGGTTCCGGCATGCAGACCACCATTTACGCCCACGATATGATCAAAGCAGGCACCTGCGATGTCGCCCTTGCTGGTGGCATGGAAAGCATGAGTAATGCGCCCCACCTGATTCCCGGTGCCCGTGGTGGTGTCGGCACTGGCAGCAAAGGCCTGGAAGATCATATGTTTTTCGACGGCCTGCAGGATGCCTATAAAGGCGGCCTGATGGGAGCCTTTGCTCAGGCCACTGCCGACGACAACGGCCTGACCCGCGAAGCTATGGATGCCTTTGCCATTGAATCTCTCAAGCGCGCCAAACAAGCGATCGACGATGGCAGCCTCGACGCTGAGTCGGTGCCGGTTACCATCAAAACCCGCAAAGGCGAGCTGGTTGTCAAAGATGACGAACAGCCGGGCAAAGCCAATCTCGACAAGATTCCCACCCTGAAACCGGCCTTCAAGAAAGACGGCACCGTAACCGCCGCAAACTCCAGCTCGATCAGCGATGGCGCCTCTGCCCTGCTGCTGATGAGCGGCGCGGAAGTGGAAAAACGCGGTCTGAAACCGCTGGCACGTATCGTGGCCCATTCACGCAACTCCCATGAGCCAGAGCTGTTTACCACCGCCCCCATCGGCGCCATCGAAAAGCTCTACGCCAAGACCGGCTGGACCAAGGACGATGTGGATCTGTGGGAAATCAATGAGGCCTTCGCCATGGTAACCATGCTGGCCATGCGCGATCTCGAGCTCGACCACGCCAAGGTGAACGTTCACGGCGGCGCCTGCGCCCAAGGCCACCCCATTGGCTCTACTGGTTCACGGATTATTCTCAGCCTGATTTACGCGCTGCAGAAGTACGGCAAGAAACGCGGCATTGCAGCATTGTGCATTGGCGGCGGCGAAGCGCTGGCAACAGCCATCGAGCTGGTGTGAGTTTCTAACGCGCACTAAAAAGGGGGCTATGCCCCCTTTTTTATTGTCAGCCGCCTGTTATGGCAGCCTCACCGGCAAATACATCATCAGAAGATACAGTGCTTGGTGTAGTCTTTCGCTTCATTCCCTGTCCACTCACCCTTGGGTTTTGCGTCCAGATCCTTGCACCAGGCTTCACTACCTACTTCCGGCGCGCAGCCGGCAAGCAAACCCACTACCAGCAACGCCATTACGCCACGAATCATCGTTATCTCCCGATGTGATTGTTTTAATCAGTATCGCACGCTGTTTAACCGCCGGCGCGAAGAAGTTAACAAAACTCAGACTTCGACCATATCAAAATCGAATTTGCTGATACCGCAATCCGGGCACTCCCAGTCTTCCGGCACATCTTCCCACTTGGTACCTGGCTCAATGCCATCTTCAGGGTAACCTTCTGCCTCGTCGTAAACGAAGCCACAGATTACACACTCCCACTTCTTGAAATCACTCATGACCATCTCCGTGTTAAGTCACCATCAGCGCAGGCGCGGATTATAACACCGCATAAGCTATGGGTTTTATTGCAGAAACGGTCAAAAAATCAGGGCAAATCAGACCTGAGTTGCAGCCGGTAAACCGCGCCACCGTAGTCGTCGGACAGGTAGAGATTGCCCACGCTGTCTTCCTCAATATCGACAGGCCGCCCGATCAGATCGTCGCCCGTCCAGAAGCCATCCAACACCGTCTGTGAGCTGATACTGCCATCGCCATTCCAGATCAGCTGTTCCAGCCGGTAACCATCCGGGACTGAGCGATTCCAGGAGCCGTGCAGAGCCATAAAGGCCGAGCGGGGAAAGGCCTCTATGAGCCGCTCATGACGGGGAAAGTGCAGCCCCAGCGGCGTGGTGTGGGCGGGAATAGCCAGTACCGGGTCAATGGCCTGCAGGTCTGCCGGCTTCTTAGCGCCCAGATCCGGGTCGCTGTCGCCAAATTCGTTGACGTAGGGCCAGCCATAAAAACCGCCCTCGACAACAAGGTTAAGTTCGTCGGCGGGATAATCATCACCCAATAAGTCGCGGCTGATGTCCGCCGCATAAAGAGACTTGTCCCAAGGAGCCCAATCAAAGCCGGTCGCATTGCGCAGTCCGGCTGCGTAGATTTCAGGATCACTGCCGTCAGGACGAACACGCATCAGGCTGCCCCGACGATGATCATCTTCAATGCAGACGTTGCAGCTGGAGCCAACGTTGAAATAGAGCCAGCCGTCAGGGCCAAGAGCGATATTCTTGGCCCAGTGATTGCCCCCGCCAGGCAAGCCACTGAGTATTCGCTGAAAAGGCCCTGCCACACTCCGGCTCTGGTGATCGAAGCGAATGCGACCAATGGCATCCTGCTCGGCCACATACAACCAGTCGTCAATCAACGCGATGCCGTGGGGCATATTCAGTTCGGTAAGCAGCGTTTCGCGCCCATCAGAACGGCCATCGCTGTCTGCATCGGCGTGCAGCAGCACAACATCACCTTTGCGTGGGCGCGAAACCAGCACATCATCCCGGTCGGTCACCTGCAGCCAGCGGGCATTGGGCAGGTCCGCCGCAAAGATACCCAGCTCAAAGCGCCTGTCGATCGACAGCGTCTCTCGAAGGCGGGATTCTTCAGGGGTTTCGACGCCGACACCGAAAATCGCGTTCAATATGACGCGAAAGTCCCCTACCTGCGGCGACACGTAGAGCCGAAACAGCACAACCGCACCGACGATCAGCAGTATCAGAGTAATGCCAATCAGACGCAGGCTCGCGCCGCCATGTTCTCTATGGAGTTGTTTATTCATTGTCATTGTTATCTTCCTTACCAACGAATCAGGCGGGCACATCCAGCGCCAGCAAAACCACAAGCGCTTTACCGCCTCGCTCAAGCGTCACCGCTATATAGTCGGCGGCTGCGAGTTGCTGATAGATAACCGGAATCGCGTCACCTCGTTGCAGCGACACCCCGTTAACGCCCAGAACCTGGTCACCCGCCTGCAAGCCAAAGGTAGAGAACGCTTGCCTGTCCGTACCGGGAAACAGCATATAGCGCAAGCGCCCGTCTTTTCGCGAAGCTTCGATCTTGACTTTGCCAGCCAGCGCAAAAGGATTGATGTAAAGCTTCTGGTGGTAAGAACGCGCCAGTTGTGTGGCTGCGGTATTGCGCCGCAGATCAATCAGCCCCGGAGCAGACGCTTCACCAGAGGGCTTCTTCAGTGCGTCGGAGACACAGCAATCCAGGCTGTATACCTCGCCATGCCGCAAGAGCACCGCGTCGTCCAGCACGGCACTGACCACGGCAGCGTCAGCAGCCGCCGGTGCCCGCGATGCGGAGGCATTGGCTGCCATATTCAGCAATGCTATCCCGCTTTGCTTATCGGATGCTGAGCTATCGCCAAACTCATCTTCCGACTCGCCAAAAAGGGCTGCCTCATCAGTAAACAGTTCAGCTTCAACCGCAGCTAGGCTAGTGCGTTTGTTGAGTGACGCACCACCGACAATAGCGGCAACCAGCCCCATCCAGGTGAGTGCAAATAATACGTGGTGCTTAGTCTTCATAAAAACTCCTCTGTGGCGCCAGTCTACTGAGCTTTCACCGGGAGCGAAAGCGCCTCACATTGGCGTAGATCCCGGTCGCGGGTATACTGCGCGGCACTGAATCTGCGTGTGCCAATGAAGATTTACCTTGCTCCCATGGAGGGCGTCGTCAACGCTCGTATGCGCGCCCTGCTGACTTCCATCGGCGGGCTGGACCGCTGTGTCACTGAGTTTGTTCGCGTAACCAGGCAACTGCTGCCGCCTAAGGTCTTCTATCGCTATTGCCCAGAATTGGAGCAGGGCAGCAAAACCCCTTCCGGAGTCCCGGTTTACCTGCAGCTGCTGGGCAGCGACCCTCTTTGCCTGGCGGATAATGCCGCCCGCGCCGAAGCCCTTGGGGCGGCGGGTATCGACCTGAATTTCGGTTGCCCGGCAAAAACCGTTAACAAGCACCGAGGCGGTTCGGTATTACTGGATGAACCGACGCTGATCCATGACATCGTGTCCGGTATTCGCAATACGCTGATGCCCACAACACCCCTGAGCGTTAAAATTCGCCTCGGCTACGCCGATAGTTCCCCCTTAATGGAAGTTGCCGGGGCGGTGGCTGACGCAGGGGCCTCGGAGCTGGTCATCCACGCGCGAACCAAGGCACAAGGTTATCGCCCACCGGCCCACTGGGCGGCCATCGCCCGAGTGCGTGAATCTGTCGATATTCCACTGATTGCCAATGGCGAAATCTGGTGTGCCGAAGATTATCGCCGCTGCCGTGAATTGAGTGGCTGTGAGGATGTGATGCTGGGGCGCGGCATGCTGGCCCACCCGGCGCTGGCCCAGACACTGCGCAATGCGCAACACCCAGGCATGGCCTGGCAAGAGGTGCTGGTGCACCTGATTGATTTCCAGCAAGACCTGATGGCTACGTGCCCACCCCGCCACGCCTGCTCGCCGTTAAAACAGTGGCTGGCCTACCTGCAATGGCACTTTCGTGAAGCCGCATTATTGCTGGGAAACGTTAAACGCGTAACCGATGCCCGGTCCATGCTCCAGCTGCTAACGCAAGAGCAGTTACAGAGCGTTGCCTAGGCCGCTTTTAGATTCGAAAAGCCGCGCCGACAAAGTCCTTGCCCGAGGCATCGGCCACCAGCTTGAGCGCTGACAGGATGGAGGGACAGTCGGCGTCCTCGTAGCACTGTGCCCACGGGTATGGCGATACCGCCGCCACCGGCAACTGCCGAAGACGGGACAAACTGTCGGTACCGGAGCCAAAATCAATGAGCATGCAGTGAAAGCCCATTGCACCTGCCTCAACAAGAAAGCGCTGTAACTTATCGGACGCAACGGGGAAATCATGTTCTGACACCGCGAACCAAAGCCGCGTGCAAAGCTCCGGCTTTGCCGCAAGCAGACGGCTCAAAAAACGGGTAAACTGCTCCGCGCAAACCGACGCGGGGCTCAGCCTCATCACCGTCCTAGCACTCAGATCATTCATCTCAGAAAGTTTTGTCAGCACCCAGCGGTCCATCGCCAGCAGCAGATCCATCGCACCCAGCTCAGAACGGAGCTCGGCTGTATCTTCTGCTTGCCCCTCGTAATGCAGGGCAACTTGCGTCAGCGAAAAATCTCCGCCCTCAAAAGGCAGGGGCTCAAAAACTATTTCAAAACCATCGTGCAGAAAGGCGTTCTGCAGTCTGCGCGCCCAGTGTTCCACACGATCATCCTGGGTCGGTTCTCCCTCACAGCTCAGCTCGGAATAAACGCAACCGCGACCGGCGGACTTCGCCTGATATAGGCCCCGTTCTGCGCGCAGCAACACGTCCTCCGAACCACGATCAGTTTCTTCCGTCTGAGCGACACCGATTGAACATGATACCTCCTGTAGCCCGCCATCCCACTCAGCGTGGCGCCCATTCACTGCGTCGAGCATATCGTGACTCTCTGCGAACAGCTCCTTAAGACCGCGATAGGGGCAGACGATGACGAAGCTGTCTTCGCCGAGGTAAAACAGACGATCACCTTCCAGCAATGCACCCTGCAATACGCCATGGAGATAATTGAGAAAAGCATTCCCGGCAGTAAAACCCTGGGATTGATTAACCAGCCGGAAGAGATCGATATCAATCAGTTTTAAGCCGTGGATGCGCGTACCTTGTGTGGTCGCTTTGAGCATGCGATCAAGAAAATATTCGAAATCCCGGCGCTGGTTTTGCAAGAGCGATACCCTCAAGAGATCAACGGCAAGGTGAACTCGATACAGGTGCCCTCTCCTGCAACCCCCTGAATATCAATCGTACCTCCGTGCCAGCGCACAATTTTCCGACAGATATTCAAACCAATACCGCTACTGCTGGGGACATCTGTGGAGCTGTCGCGCCGAAACAGGGAAAACGCATTCTGCTTATCCTGTTCTGAAATTCCTATCCCATTATCCGACAGCTTGAACCGCCAGAGATCCATATCTTTATGCGCTTGAATCGATATTCTCGGAGTCTGGTTACCTCGAAAACGCAGTGAGTTTGAAACCAGATTGTAAAATACCTGATACAGCTGCCGACGAGATCCCATCACCACCGGGAGTTCATCGCAGAATATTTCCGCGTTCATTTCCTCAATGGACTCGCGAAGATCGAGCCTGACATCGTCAACGACAGTCATCAGATCGACCGGCACACGCAATTCGTTGTAGCGCCCGCTACTCGCATAACGCGCAAGGTCATCGACTTTTCTGAACAGTTCTCTGCTGAGCTCAAGAATCTCCTGAAGCTCATGGTGATGGGTGGGGCTGATCTGGCCCTCCAGCTCGTAGTAGATGTTCTGGGTATCCGTTACCAGCGTTTTCAGGGCCTGCCGAAAGGTGCGTGAAGTCACTTCCGACAAAGTTTCCAGCTCTTCCACCACACCAACAAGCTGTTGTCGGCTGCGCGCCAGAGCCATCATATCGCGATAGGAAGAGAGCGCCGTATAAACCACCGTATACAAACGATCCTGAGTCAGCTCAGTTTTCGCGCGGTAGTCATTGATGTCATACACCGTTAAGACATGCCTTTCAGGAGCCATACCCGGCTGGCCGGTACGCAGGATAATGCGAATAAAACTGTTGGCCATTTCCTGTCGAACAAACTGTGCAAAGCGCAGCCCGGCATCGTCGCTCTCCATCACGACATCCAGAAGAATGAGTGCAATACCCGGATTTTCCTGCAGTTTCTCCCGAGCCTCAGCGCCGGAATAGGCATTGATGAACTCCAGTCGGCGGTTTGCGTACACAAAGTCACTCAAGGCCAGTTCGGTAATGCGATGTACTTCTTCGTCGTCATCAACGACCAGCACTTGCCAGGGTGTCTCTTCGAGGACGTCCCTCGGAGGATCACTTTCCGGCCTTAACTTGAGTGCATCATTCATCTGTGAATCCTGCTGTTCAACTGCGTTGATCCGTCTCGATCAAAACGAGCTTTTCGTAGGCAATTGCCACATTTTTGGCAAACAATTCGACCAGAGACACGTCGGGCACCTCCAGCGGCTTGTCTCCGGCGATATAAAGCACGCTCTTATTGTACAAAGCGACCACGTAGTCTTGACCATATCGATTCTCACCACGCGACAGAGACTCGTCGATACGTTGCCTGACTTCAGGGTGAATTCCGAACAACTCGGTACCACTATTTATGCCTTCGAACTTTCCGGTCGAAGCCACAATCTGGAAATCACCGCTCCCTTCCTCCAGCGCAACCCCGGAGGTACGAACCACCAGAAAGTCCTGGTCCATGTACATCAACGCCGATAGCTGCTCAATGACACCCTGAGCAAACTGATCCAATGAGCTGATGCGAAACAGATCTGACGAGGCCTCGATAACACGCAACAAACCACGGCGATTTTTCTCGAGCGCGACCAGGTCCCGGTAGCAACTCAGGCTCGTGTAGACGCAGGTAAAAAGCTTTTGTCGGGTCAGCTCGGTCTTTTCCTTGTAGTCATTGATATCGTACTGGGTAATGACATCATATTCTGGCGCCTGGCCCGGTTGCCCCGTACGCAGCACAATACGCACAAAGCTATTTTTTAGCTCTTCTCGGATGTAGCGAACACAATCCAGCCCGGCAGTGTCATTCTCCATCACGACATCCAGGAGAATTGCAGCCGTATTGATATTCTCAGCCATAAACTGTTGCGCTTCGCGACCGCTATAGGCCGAATGAATGGCCAGAGGCCGGCCCGCGAATTGAAAGCCACTGAGAGCTAATCTGGTGACATTGTGCACCTCGCTGTCGTCGTCAACGACGAGCAAGTGCCAAGGCTCCAGAGAGTTTATCTCCTCATTGCCAGTACCTTCACTGGCGAGTTTGAGCGCATCGCTTCCTGACATTACGCGACCTCCTCCATTGAGACCTGTTTTGGAACCTGGATGAAAACCTGCACCCCATGCCCCGGTTCGCTTTCCATGCGAATGCGGCCACGAAGCTGCTGACTGACCAGGTTGTAGACGATGTGCATCCCAAGACCACTGCCGCCTTCACCCCGTCGGGTGGTAAAGAATGGATCAAAAACCCGTGCGAGTGACTCCTTGCACATACCCACCCCGTCATCCCGGTATCTAAGCAAAATTTCTTCGCCCAAATCCTCCACATCAATCTGAATATTCCCGTGTTTGGTTTCGGGATAACCGTGTACCAGCGAATTCATCAGCAGATTGGTTACGATCTGGGACATGGCGCCAGGAAAACTGTGCATCAGAAGATTCTCCGGCACATCGAGTGAAACACTGATTTCCGTCTTCTTAAGTTTGGGAAGAAGACTAAGCAGAATTTCCTCCAGGTAGTTATGCAAATCAAACTGACGCAACTCACTGCTGGTTTGATCAACGGCGACCTGCTTAAAGCTGTGGATCAGGTTGGCTGCCCGATTTAAGTTATTCAGAAGAATGCTTGCGGACTGAATTGCTGTTTGAACATATTTACGCAGTCCAGTGTCAGTCAGTCGGCCACTTTCATAGGCAGAAGACATATCTTCAGTGGCTGCGTGGAGCGTGCTAGCCGCGGTAACGCCGACACCAATCGGTGTATTAATCTCATGGGCAACACCGGCAACCAACCCACCAAGGGATGCCATCTTCTCCTGGTTGACCAACTGCTCCTGAGTTTCACGCAATTTGATCAAGGTCTTATTGAGGGTGTCGTTGGCGGCCTCCACCTCGACCACCTGTTGTTTAAGTTCGTTGTGAGCTCGACCGAGCTCCAGATCCCGCGTTTGTATCTGCGACAGCATGCTGTTAAAACTGTCGAACAGCGTGCCGATTTCATCATCGGCAAACTTCTCAGCCCGCACCGCAAAATCACCTTCGTTAGAGACGCGACGTGTTGTCGCAACAAGACTTTTTATTGGCTGTTCAATCAGTCCCCTGAAAAAACCCGTCAAGACAAAGGCAATCAGGAAACTGATGGCGACCATACCAACCCCCACCAGAACACTCAGCCCCATCGCGTCTTTCAGATCAGCCGTTGATCGGTAAAGGTAGACCATTCCAACCCTATCGGAGACCACATAGACTGGTTCACCATAGATGAGCGTACCCGACTGTTCAGTGGGCACCTTCGCAACATTATCGGGACAGTTTCTATTGGTACTCTGATTACGATAGGACGCGAACAGAGTGCCCTTATTGGCCTCATCATAGACGCAGGCCAAATCTATCTGTTTCATAGCACCCAGAGAGAGCAGTAGCTCGTTTGCGGCTGCCGCGTCGCCAAAGCTCAGTGCAGCCGAGATGTTTTGGGCGAAGATATTAGCTGTCGTCTCGAGCTCGCTGATAGCCTTATTCTTGAGATTGACCCAACCGATAGCTAGATACACGGTAGTGCTGATAACAACCACTATGAGGCTGGTACCAATAATTGAAAACAGGATTTTGTGCCGAATCGGCAGAACATTAAGGCGCGACAGGATAGACATGCGGCTACCTGACCACTCGCCGCGCCAGCGAAAGAAGCTTACTGCTTATCACAATATCCTGGTCGCTGGCCTTCGCTTCGTTGATGGCAAAACGCACTTTACCATCCACGATCACCAATCCTATGACTCCACCTTTTTCGACAAAATCCTCACCCTCGCCAACCGTAACAACCGGCAAACGCACTGAGTGGGCAAGCCATTCATCGGACCAATAAGGTTTTTCGCCCGTGCTATACAACATATGGCAGCCCGGAAGCTCGCTGCGCTGGCTTACAAAGCGAACTTTCAGAGTTCTACCCTGCGTGGTTTTGCCCTCAAGCACCTGACTGATGGCATCGGTATCAAGCAGGGAGCCCGCAATGCACAATTGGAATGTGTCGCCCGAACCAGGCGCAGCAGAGGGCGGCCATTCGATAAATTTGGTGAAGTTATAGAGAAACGCAGCCTTGACCCCCAGCGCCATCTCACCCGCAGCTGCCTGCGTGGGCAATGACAGCACCGCCAGTGTCACACAACACCAGAGTCGCATCCGCGAAACGAAGGACAACTTGGGGTATTTCATTAGAACTCCCAAGTCAGGTTGAGTTGAATCGATCGCGGTATTTCGACAGTTCGGTTATCGGCACTGAATTCCGCATGTTGCGGATCCAGCAGATTCTGTCCTAGCAGACTCATTGTGAGCTTGTCAGTCATTTCCCAATTAAGGGTCGCATCCAGCTCGGTGTAGCCTGTCACCGAAAGGTCTGGCAATTCACTGACATTGCGCAGCCTTGCGTCTACATTGAAGCGCTGACTCAAGCGCCAGTTCACCCGCAAAAACCCCTGATGGCGAGGATCATTCCGGTTGGCGTTAGCGATCGAGGTATCGCTACTTCCGGGTTTGCGCTGAAAATCTATATGGTGGTAGCTGTAACCGATCTGGGTTATGAACGATTCACTCGGATTCCAGTTAAACACCAGCTCCACGCCATTACTATCACCTTCGCCTTCATTGGAAATCAGTGCGGGAGCAACACTGGAATTGACTCCCCTCAGGTTATCGTAGCGGTTATAGAAGACTGCCAGATCAAGGCTACTGACAGCATTAAGCCTGTGGCGAACCCCACCTTCCCAGGCCTTCAACTCCTCAGCCTCAAAGTCATCGCTGCCTTGTATAACGATAATACCGGCCGGTGCCGGCTGCGGCGCATAGATAACAAAATCTTCGTCAAGGCGGGTAGGAATACGTACGGCTCGTGACAGCGCCGTCCACCATGTGGTTTCGTCGTTCGGGGTGTAGGCCAGACGCAGCGATGGCTGAACTTCAAGCCCCGAGTAATCATTGTGCTCCGCCTTTACCCCAAACGTCAGTTTAAGCCGGTCTGGAATGGCGGTGTAGACATCCTGAAAATAGATATCAACCGTTTCATCATTTTCACTCTCCGGTAGGAAACCCAGTGAATTGAGGTTGGGCGACTCGATATCATCGCCGGTAAAATGATAGCCACCACCGATCACCACATTGTGCTTTTCACCCGGGTAAAAATAGTGGCGGTACTCTAGCGTGACGGTCTCGCGCTTCTCCAGAAACAAGCCTTCTATATCGTACTCGCTATCTTCAACCACAAGTCGCGCATCAAAGTGTGGCTGGCCATTGCGCTCGCCAGACAAGGCCGCCATCAGGTAGTCGTTCGCTTGCTCCTCGTCGCTTCCTCCGCCTACCCGATCAACGCTATCCCGATAGCTTTCTCCCCAAAGTGACAGCTTTGTATTTTGCGACAGGGAAAGATCGGATCGAAAGCCCACCCGGTTTGCACCGTATCCATCTTCTGCATCAACACCGCTACGATCGCGGTAATCCGATACCGCTTCACGCTTGGCGTAAACCCGGCTCGCCATAGCCTCCGAGCCGAACCCACTGCGAACATAGCCATAACGCTCACCCGCATGGCTTGCCCCGACGGCTACTTGATTACCCATGGTATCAGTGGCTTTGCGCGTCACGATATTGATTACGCCATTAACGGCGTTGGCGCCCCATAACGCGGCACCCGGGCCGCGAATGACCTCGATCCGCTCCACATCAGCCAGCGGGATATTGTGCTTCTGCCAGTACACACCTGAAAAAAGTGGCGTATAGAGGCTGCGCCCGTCGAGCAACACTTCAAGTTTATCGGCAAGTGTTGAATTGAAGCCCCGGGCCGTCACGGCCCAAGTATGGGCATTCACTTGTGCAACAGTGAGACCGGGCACAAGCCGCAATGCCGCCGGCAAATTGCTGACCCCGGCCCGGCGAATATCGTCACCGGTCAGCACATAGGTTGCGGCCGCGGCGCGGCGCCAGGGCTCTTTCGTTTTTGATACGGAAAAGACATCGATTTCCATCAGCCGCTCAAGCGACAGCTCGGTCAGATCATCCAGCCGTGAAGAATCCGTTTGCGGGAAACTGGCTGCATAAATCTGCCCCGGAAGCGACAGCGCGACCGAAAACGCACTACCAATCAATGCGAAATACAAAGCTTTGGAGACTGATCGCTTGCCTGACACCCTTAAACCCCTTTGCCTGGCCGGAGCCCCTTGCTATGGGGGCAAGAAGCTTCGTCGACCTATAGACCAAGACTAGGCAAAAGCGAAGCCCCCGTGCATTAGTGTTTATACGGAGTTTCCACGATTACAACCGCACATTTGACGGCATCTGAGTCACAAGAATATTAGTACACCATCAGCAATAATACGTTATTGGAGGCATAAAAAAGGGGCCCCAAGGGGCCCCGGAAAGAAACGGGATGGGAATATCATCACTACTCATGCGGTTTTACGCGCTAACGTCCCATCTGGATCATTTTTCTGAAAACTTGGGACATGCCGGGCAGTGTGTTAAATTTTCCCGCTATTTTCTGTTACTTAGCAGTGGAACCCGCAACGTGCGAACGGCGATCGATCTGAATTGCGACCTTGGAGAAGGCATGGGGTCCGATAGCGAGCTGCTGCAGATTGTGTCCAGCGCCAATATCGCCTGTGGAGCCCATGCGGGTGATCAGCACACCATGGTCGCCGCACTGTCAGCAGCAAAGCATTGCGGCGTGGCGGTGGGCGCCCACCCCGGTTACCGCGACCCCGAACATTTCGGTCGCCGGCCCCAGTCTCTTGACGACAATGCGCTGCAACAACTGCTTCACGAACAGATAAATACGCTCAAATCCCATGCGGAACCAGTAGGAACGCCTCTGACCCATCTCCGGGCCCACGGCGCGCTGGGCAATCTCACCGACGCAGATCCAGAGGCAGCTCGACTGCTGTGCGCAGTTGCGTCGCAGCAGAACCTGGCCATCATGACGCTGGGACACTCAGCAGCCGAAAAGGCCGCAATTGAAGCAGGCCTGCCAGTGATTCGACAGTTTTTTGCAGACCGCGCTTATGATCGACATGGACAACTGGTGTCGCGCCAACAAAGCGGCAGCGTGCTGCATGAACCCGCGCTTATCATTCCGCGGCTGCTCAGCGCCCTGGACAGCGGCAAGGTCACCAGCCTTGAAGGCGAGGCTATTCCGGTCAGCTTCGATACGATCTGTGTTCATGGCGATACCGAGAGCGCGCTGGCCCTTGCTGCTGAAGTTCGCCACGCACTGGAACAGAACGGCGTCACCATTCGCCCTTACCACCTGCAATCGCCAAGGAGCTTCAGCCCTTGAGTCAGCCCTCACTGCTTTACAAGACACCCTGTTATTCGCCCGTCGGCGACTGCGCCATGCTGATCGAGCTGGGCCAGGGAATTGATCCAACCATCAACGAGCGCGTGCTGCAGCTCGAAAACCAGATTCGCAAGCTCAGAGTCAGCGGTGTCGTCGAAACCACTCCCGCCTACGCGTCCCTGCTGCTGCACTACGACCCGGATCAGGTCAGCTTCTCCGACCTGCAGGCGACGGTAAGCTCCATTCACCTTGATAGTCTGCCGGCAGAAAGACAACGCTTTGGCTGGCAAATTCCGGTGTGTTACGGCGGCGAATTCGGGGCCGACCTGGATTACGTCGCCGAATATCATCACCTGACCACCGCGGAAGTGATTCGGCTGCACAGCAAGGCGCGTTACCGGGTTTATATGATGGGTTTTGCGCCAGGCTTTACCTATTTGGGCGGGCTGCCGGAGCAATTGCACACGCCCCGCCGCGACAACCCAAGGTTGCACACGCCGGCTGGCAGCGTGTCCATTGGCGGCATGCAGGCTTTGATTGCCGGTGTTGCCATGCCCAGTGGCTGGCAGCTGCTCGGACAGACACCACTGGCCACCTATGACCCCCAACGAGATCCGCCCTTTCTGATCGCCCCAGGCGACGAAGTGCACTTTCATCCGGTCAACGCCACAGAATTCAAACGCCTCGAAAAAGCCGCGGCCAAGGGAAAATGGGCCGCCGAAAAGGTATCACTGTCAGAAGGAGCCGATAGTCATGAGTAGCGGCTCCAGAGGCTTACTGGTTTTACAGGCGGGTATCGGCACCATGATTCAGGATCTCGGTCGCCCGGGTTATCGCCGCTATGGCGTCACTCGCAGCGGCGCTATGGACCCGCTGGCCCTGCAGGTCGCCAACTGTCTGGTGGGTAACCCCTTTGACACACCCTGCATCGAGCTGAATATAGGCGGCGCCGACTTCCGGGTTACTACCGACTCCCTGCGCTGCGCCTTTCACGGCGGCGATTTCACCCTGGACATCAATGGTCTGCCCGCACCGGTTTCCACCAGCCTGCATCTGCGCCAGGGCGACATCATCAGCATCAACAGCGCCCGCCAGCGCATTCGCGGCTACCTTGCCGTCGAAGGCGGCTTTGAACTCGAACCCGTTCTCGGCAGCTGCGCCACCCACGTGCGCTCGGCCCTCGGCGGCCTTGATGGTGGGCCGCTGGAAGCCGGGCAGGAACTGATCTGTCTGCAGGAACTTGCCCCTACGCGAAAAGAAGTCTCCCTGCCATATATGCTGTTTCCGAAAACCCGACGCCAGTTCCGCGTTATTCTTGGGCCCCAGGCAGACCGCTTTACCCCCGAGGGCATCTACAGCTTCCTCAACACCACCGCCTTTCGCATCGACAAGGATTCAGACAGCCTCGGCTACCGTCTGGCCGGCAAGCGATTGGAATACCTCGGTGACGGCAACATTGTGTCCGACCCGGTGGTGCCCGGCTGTGTCCAAGTTCCTGCCAGCGGCCACCCCTTGATTTTGATGGCAGACTGTCCGACCACCGGCGGCTATCCAAAAATCGCCACTGTGATTTCGACCGACCTGCCGGATTTGGCGCAGTTACCGCCCGGCGCGGAGGTCAGCTTCCGCTCGGTCAGCCTCGAAGAAGCCCACATCGCCCGACAGAAGCGGCAACATTGGCTGGCAACGTTGCCCAAGCAACTGATCACCCTAGACTAAACAGCAATAACTCATGAGAGACGCCATGACAACACCGCCCAAACTCACCGACGCCAGCCTGCGCGTTGAAGATCGCTACGCCGTTCTGACCTTTGAGCGCGACGATGTGCGCAATGCCTTGACCGGCACCGCGCTGGTCGACGACATCTGCGCAGCGATCGACTGGGCCAATCACAGTGACCTGAACTGCCTGATCATCACCGGCGCCGGCAAGGGCTTCAGCTCCGGCGGCAATATCAAGGAAATGGCCGACAAAAAAGGCATGTTTGGCGGCAGCCCCATGCAAATAAGCGACAGCTATCGCCGGGGTATTCAGCGCATGAGCCGCGCGGTCTTCCACGCCGAGCTGCCTTTGATTGCCGCCGTCAATGGTGCCGCCGTGGGTGCCGGCTTCGACCTGGCCTGCATGTGCGACATTCGCCTCGGCTGCGAGCACACGCTGTTTGGCGAGACCTTTATTAACCTGGGCATCATTCCCGGCGATGGCGGCGCCTGGTTCCTGCAGCGACTCGTAGGTTACCAGCGCGCGGCCGAACTGACCTTTTCCGGACGACTAATTAAAGCCGATGAAGCCAGGTCACTGGGACTGCTGCTGGACGTGGTCGACAGCAAGGACCTGCTGGCCAACGCCGAGGCGATGGCTCAATCCTTTGCCAAACAACCTCCCCAGGCACTGCGCGCCAGCAAGCGGCTGATGAAAATTGCCCAGCGGCAGGAGCTGAATGATTTTCTCGACCATTGCGCGAGCGTTCAGGCTGCCTGTCATTACAGCGAAGACCACAGCCGCGCACTGAATGCCTTTATTAACAAAGAAAGCACAACGTATTCGGGTGAATAACGCGCTCACTGTCATTGCCACAAACACCATTAATCGGGAACGTTTCCAGTGCAGCTATACGACAACAGCGACCTGATAAGCCGCCGCCGCGAGCAGGTGTTCCTGCTGCTGGCCGGCTTTTTCCTGTGCTCGATGACACTGCTGAACGTAATAGGCATCACCAAATTCGTGCAGCTGGGGCCGATGGCGCTGGCGGTGGGGGTGCTGCCCTACCCGCTAACCTTTCTCTGTACCGATCTGGTCAGTGAGCTTTACGGCAAGCGCCGCGCCAATTTCATGGTGACAGTCGGTCTGATCATGAACGTTTTTGTGATTCTGGTACTGAGCATAGGCAACTGGCTTCCCGCTGTCTCGATCGACAACCAGCCCCCCTGGCAGGTACTGCAGCTGGCTCAGGATATTGCCAGCCCTTCCGGTGCCAGTATCAGCGGTTCGGTTGAGCTCTACTTTCTTATCTATGCGACCACCAGCGGCGCCGTCATCGCCTCAATGCTGGCCTACGTCGCCGCCCAGTACTGCGATGTGCACCTTTATCACTTCTGGAGAAACCTGACCAAGGGCCGCCACCTGTGGCTGCGAAACAATTTCAGCACCCTGATCAGCCAGGGGGTGGACTCATTTATGGTGATCTCAGTGACCTTTGGCGCGGTCTTTCTGGCTGGGGGCTTGAGTCTGGAGCAGATGTTGCTACTGATGGGCAGCAACTATCTGTTCAAGTTCTGCGCTGCCCTGATCGACACGATTCCACTCTACATCGCGGTGCATTATCTGCGGCGCTATCTGCACGCCGACTAAGCTTTTAGTAAAGCGTATCGAAGAACCGTTCAGTGCTCGATCTGCCCCAAATTGGCGTGCAGCACGGCGCCATTGATCACTGGATTCTGTGAGGCAAACCACAGGGTATCGGCAATCTCCTGAGGCTGAATCAAGCGCCCCTCGGTAACGCCTCCGGCAATGGCATCGAGAATGGTCTGATCATGGCCCAGGTGCTCGCGCAGCATTTCGGTGTCGGTAAAGCCGGGGCAGACGCAGGCGGTATGGATGCCGCTGCCCGCCAGATCCTGAGCGGTGGCGCGCATCAAACCGACAACCGCATGTTTTGAGGTGACATACGAGCAACTGCCGGCGACCGCCTTCTCACTTAAAGTCGACCCGACATACATAATGGAGGAGCCGCCCTTCATTGAGGACAGCAGCAGCTGATTCAACTGCAGTGCGGCAACCACGTTAAGCTGCAATACCTGCTGCAGCCGCTCGGCTTCCAGATCCCGGATGCTGTCCTTGTAAAGCACCGCTGCATTGTGAATCACACAGATCGACTCGGCCTCGCGGGCCAGCTCGGCCACCTGATCGGCGCAGGCCCCGACCCAGTCCAGTTTGCTCATGTCGACCGCTATCTGGGTCACGCCGTCCAGATCCAGCGTGCTGCGTGAAAAATTTACGACCTGATAGCCATTGTTCAAAAACGTTTCAACCGTGGCGCGACCAATACCCTTGCTGCCCCCGGTGATAAAAACCAGTTTATTCATCAATCCCCCACACTGTGCTGCCAGGTCGCGGAGCCCGATTGCCCCGGCCCCGACGATACTTTCATAATCAGACTCTGCACACCGTTACCCTGAATAAACGCCGAGTCTTCCAGCAAGCGTTCCAGCAAGAGTCTGGCAAACTCTTCCACGGTGGAATTGCGAATCGGCAGCAGCAGCGTATCGGCCTTAAGAAAGTGCATGACTTCGCCGTTGAACTCCACCCGGTAGTTGTCCCCCTCCTCAGCGATCACAAGGTAAGGCGACAGTGCTGGCAGCACGAGGTATTCATCGTACTGGGCGACCAGCTTGCGCAGGCGCTGTTTGATCTCAACGTAACTGAAACACATGCCGTTATCACCGACTTCTGCGGTGATATCCAGCGACACCTTGAAATTATGCCCGTGCAATCGCTCGCGCTCGGTGGCAGAGAAAATGGTGAAATGTGCCGCGGAGAATTTCAGATCCTCCTTGGTGATTTCAATGGTTGTCAGGGTATCTATCGGCATCGACTTCACTGTGACGGCTTGTTTTGCAGGCAGACAAAGTACTGCCTGGCGTCGCAAAAAGCAAAGCCCGGTGGTTAACATGAACAGCACATTACAATTCCCGGCTTCTACTTTCCCTTTTGACTGGCTGTGCTAGCCTGAAATAGACCAATTGATAACTATAACAACGCAGCCCGGGCCGGTTTGGCCGCGCTTCCACTCAGATAGGAAGCCAATGAATACCTTGTACAACACACTCGCTTTCGCACGTCTCTCAGGTTCTGTCACGCGCACCTGATTTACTCCCTGCACACACGCTTCTGCGACACCTGCAATCAGTGTAAGGCCATCCAGGCCGATTAGTGGCGAACCCCGGTTCGCCTTTTTTCTGCCACAGCGGTCTTGGTACGGTAAAAACACCCCGCTGGAACCGGCAATATTCACAATCCGCTCAAGCTTGCAGTTAAGCATCGATTGGCTGATGCTGGAACTTTACTCAGGAACCTTTAGGGAGATCGCGCAATGAGTGTGTTACTGCTGATTATCGCTGCCATGGCACTGCTCTACCTCGGCGCCGGAGGCAATACAGCAGCGATTGCTCTCGGTTTGGCAACACTGTTTGGGATGTATCTCGACAACTGGCACTTCGCCAGCATCCTGTTTGGCGCCCTGTCGCTGGCTGCCGCCCTGTTTCTGCTGATTCCCTCCAATCTGCGCAAGCAGGAGCTGAGCCGGCCGCTGCTGGGCTGGGTGCGCGGCATGCTGCCGCAGCTATCTGACACGGAATCCGAGGCGCTGAAATCAGGCAGTGTCGACTGGGACGGGGAACTTTTCTCGGGACGGCCGGACTGGAGCTACCTGCTCGGCGTAAAACACAGTGAACTCAGCGCGGAAGAAAAAGCCTTTCTCGACGGCCCGGTCGAAGAACTCTGTGCCATGCTGGATGACTGGCGCATTACCCACGAAGACTATGATTTACCCGAACCGGTCTGGCAGTTTATACGCGACAACGGCTTTTTCGGGCTGGTGATCCCCAAAGACTTTGGCGGCAAGGGCTTCTCCCAGCGAGCGCATTCTGAAATCGTGATGAAGATTTCCACCCGCAGTGTCTCCGCCGCGGTGACAGTCATGGTACCCAACTCCCTGGGCCCGGGAGAGCTGCTGATGGAATACGGCACCGACGAACAGAAAAGCCATTATCTTCCCCGTCTGGCGACCGGTCAGGAGATTCCCTGCTTTGCACTCACTTCGCCGATGGCCGGCTCCGATGCCGGCGCCATTCCCGACAAGGGCATCGTCTGCAAAGGCCAGTGGCAGGGTGAAGAGGTACTGGGCCTCAAGGTCACCTGGAACAAACGCTACATTACGCTCGCCCCGGTCGCCACACTGATTGGCCTGGCCATCAAAGTCTACGACCCGGACCACCTGCTGGGCGAGGAGGATACCATCGGCGTAACCTGCGTCATGGTGCCCCGCGACACTGAAGGCGCAAACAGTGGCGCCCGCCACCTGCCGATGAACACCGTGTTTATGAATGGCCCAACCTGGGGCACCGAGGTATTTATTCCCCTGTCACAGATCATCGGCGGCGAAGCCATGCTCGGAAAGGGTTGGACCATGCTGCTGGAGTGCCTCTCCATCGGCCGCTCCATTTCCCTGCCCGGGCTGGCAGCCGGCGCGGGTAAACTCGCAACTCTCACCACCGGCGCCTACGCCAGCGTGCGCGAGCAGTTCGGCCGAAGTATCAGTGAGTTTGAGGGTGTGCAGGAAGCTCTGGAACAGATTGCCGGCTACACCTACATGATGGATGCAGCGCGGTTGTTTACCGCCTCCATGCTGGATCGCGGCGTGCGCCCGGCGGTTCCCTCGGCTCTACTCAAGTACCGCAATACCGACCTGATGCGCACGGTGGTCAACCACTCCATGGATGTGGTCGCCGGCCGCGGCGTGATTACCGGGCCGCGCAATTTCATGGCCCGCATTTATCAGGCGGTGCCCATTGCCATCACCGTTGAAGGCGCCAATATTCTGACCCGCAGCCTGATGGTATTTGGCCAGGGCGCCATTCGCTGCCACCCCTTTATTGTGGACGAAATTGAGGCCGCCAATATGGAGGACGAAGCCGCTGCGGTTGAGCAGCTCGATGGCGTCTTCTTCAGGCACATTGGCCACACCAGCGGCAATGCCCTGCGCGCAATGGCATTGGGGCTGACCTTTGGTGCGCTGGCCACCGTGCCCGCACGCGGCAATATTAAACGCTACTACAAACAACTCACCCGCTTTTCCGCCGGGTTTGCCCTCCTCACCGACGTTGCCCTGCTCACCCAGGGCGGCGCTCTGAAAGCCCGGCAGCGTCTGTCGGGACATATGGCGGACTGTCTGGTGCAGCTCTATTACGCTTCGGCGATCATCAAGCAGTGGCATGAAGAGGGGTATCCCGAATCAGACCGCCTAGTGGTGGAATGGGGTCTGCAGACCTGTCTGCACATGCTGCAGGAGCACCTGCGCAGCGTCATTGACGACTTTCCGGTTAAAGCCCTGCGCTGGCCTCTCAGGCTGGTGATCTTCCCGCTGGGGCCCGTCGGCCTGCGCAAACCCTCGGCCGAAACCGGCACCGAGCTGGCCAAAGCCATTACCCACGATACCCGTTTGCGCGACCGCATTACCCAGGGCGTCTACCTGAACAGTAATCCGGAAGATCCTGTGGGCCGGGTATTGCACGCCTATCAGCTTGCCAATGAAACCCGTTCACTGCGCGATCGCCTGCACACGGCGGTGCGCAACCGCGACGTCAACGAACTCGATGGCATTGCCCTGCTGATGGGACACGAGCGCGAGGAACTGGTGGACTGGGCAGTGTCCAATGAGATTATTGACAGCGCCGACCGCGATCGCCTGCTGGAAGCACTGACCGCGCTCTACGACGTGATACGGGTTGATGCCTTTGATGCAGAGGGTTTGAAGGAGATTGCGGAATCGCAGCGGGGAAAAAGACGGGTGGTCGAGCGACCTGCGGAAAAAAACTGACCAGACAGGTCAGTGTTTTTTCTCAAGCATTGAGACCAGCTCGCGAAAGCGGGCTTTATTGGATTCGTTCAAGCCCATCAATACCCGGTGGGCTTCCAGCACTTTTTCCTTCACTACCCCTTCACTGCCTTCGACCTGGGGCAACTCACCCAGATCCTGGTCGGTGTGCAGCGGGTGCTGGCGAATTTTGAATACCCGATCAAAGCCCATGCTCTGCAACACCCGGGTAATATCCGGGTTGGTAGAAAGAATGACAGGGACAAATTGAAAGCGGTTTTTCGCCATTAAGGCCAATTTGGCAAGCAAGCCGAGTGTGGTGCTGTCCACATTATCGGCTTCTGTCAGATCGACAATAACACTGGAAAAATCGCTACTGCTGAACATCTCTTCAAAGTAGTCATCAAGCACGTTGCACAAAGTCAGACGGACATCGCCGACCAGCTTGATAACATTAGAACCCTGATGTTCAGCAACCATGATTCTACCTGGTTGCATATGGCAAGTGCCCTAAGCCAAAAGTTCGTTTATTTCAGCGACCCCAAAAGTCTTGCGTCAGGGCGCGCTCTGCCGGGAATGGCAAGTCCTTCCCAGGGCGCGCAACGCCGTCGCAGGGCTTTTTGGACGCGCCCTACGGGAGCTTTCAAAAAAGCCAACTACTGTTTCAGTACTCCTTGCCGGCTGCTATTGCCTGCGGAACACGTCTTGTAGTTGGCTTTTTTGCAGGCTCTGAGACGCATCGAACGTCTGGCTCAGGGCACTAAACTCGCGACACCACTAACACAGCGATATCGTCGGGCGCTTCCTCGATGCTATCCAGCCTGAAGGTTTGAATAACATCATCGGCCGTCTGCGGGCCATCCTCGAGCGCCTCAAGCAGATACTGCTCTTTGGCGATCACCCCCTTGGGGTTCAACACCTCCAATATACCATCGGAGAACAAGGTGAGGACAGCCTTGGGCGGCAGTAACATCCGATGTTCCGAATAATTTACGTCCGGAAACAGGCCGACGGGCAAATCGTGACCGTCCAGATAGCGGGCGGTACCGTCCACACTGAGTATGGGCGCCGGCAGATGGCCGGCAATGCTGTAACACAGCTCATCGCTGTGCAGATCGATCACGCCCACACACATGGTGACGTGCTTATCGATCTCCATGCCGATCAATTCCCGATTGGCCTTGTCCAGCATATGGGCAGGAGACAGGATCGCGCTGCTGTGGCGATGATGGAAATCACTGCGTTTGCGGGCAAACAGGTTCTTCAGCATGACCGTCACAAAGGCCGAGCTGGCGCCGTGCCCCGACACATCGGCGACAAAGAACACCGCGTAGCGGTCACCGACAATGAAATAATCGATAAAATCACCGCTGAGATACAGCGACGGCAGAATATGCTGATGAAAACGGAACTTGCCAATAGTCTTTGGGGTTTCGGGCAGCATTTTGAGCTGGATATGACGGCCGGCCTGCTGGTCTTTCTTCAAGTGGCTGAGGCTTTCCAGCAATTCCCGGTTGGCCGCTTCCAGCTTGCTCCGGTATTCGCGGTTTTCGCGGCGCAATGCGCCTTGCTGGAAAGCGCGCTCCATCGCATGACCAAGCAGCTTTTCGTCACCGATGGTGCCCGAAATCATCAGGTAGTCACAGGCGCCCTTGCGCAGGGCTTCCACCACATCGGCCATCACACGACGGCGTGAGATAACGATGACCGGCACTTCTCGCTTGTCAGCGGTCAGCACTTCCAGTATCCGACGACCATCCTCGCCGACATAGAGATCCAGCAGCACAGCATCCGGCGTCTGCTCATGAAAACGCTCGAAAGCCGCTTCGCCGTTGTCACTGACGCTTACCGTATACCCCAGACGGCTCAGGGCAGACACAAGCTCTTCCCGCTGATCATCAGCGCGCTGAATCAGCAACAGGCGTTTTCGTCGTTCTTGCTGGGTCATGTCAGGCCTTTGCGGCATGGAGGGACAGGCATATCCCTCTCGCTGCGAGCATCATTTCAGAAAAAGTATAGACAGACGAGCGCGGAATTACCGCTAAAACTCGTCCCACTCCTCGAATTCCTCTTCGCCGAAGCTGTCTTCCACAACAGCACCGTCACTGATCAGATACTCACGCCGCTGCAAATAGGCGTCGCGCATAAACGTGTAGCGGTCTCCCGACAGCAGACTTTCGGTCTTCAACAGGTTGGCGCGGGTATTAACCAGATCGAGAAAGCGCATCTGATTGCGGGTACGCACGTGATCGACCTGACTGATGGCGTCAACCTGTGCATCGATCACCGAAGAACCCGCGTCCCGAACCGTAGACGGCCCCAAAATCGGCAACACCAGATAGGGGCCGGGCCCAACTCCCCAATAGCCCAAGGTTTGACCAAAGTCTTCAGTACGTTTTTCCAGGCCGATATGTGACGCAACTTCAAAGAAGCCGGCGATACCCACGGTGGAGTTAATTACAAAGCGACCGCCGTCAACGACAGCCGCCTTGAATTTCAGCTGACCGAGGTCGGCCACGATATTCAGCGGTTCGCGCAGGTTACCGAGCATATTGTCGATGCCCTGCTCCAGAAAATTGGGCAGCACCGCCTGATAACCCTCGGCAACGGGTTTGGCGACATACTTGTCCGCCACCTCGTTGAAGGCAAACACCTTACGATTAAAACCTTCCCAGGGGTCGGGGTTTTCCGGCTGACTGGCGCAGCCAGCAAGCACAACCAAAAGCCACAGGGAGCAAAGCCTGAACAGAGCAGAAAGACGCATTCGGAGTCCGGAATTTATCAGTTTTATTGAGCTGCAACGATATAGCGGATTCACCCGTAAATCCAGCCGCAGCAAGGTCATCAGGAGAGCTCCGTTCCGAGCAGAATGGAGGCCTCACGCAACTGTTCAAGTAGCTCGCCCCCAAACTGCATCAGCTGTGCCGGATCGTCGTGCCGCAACTCCGCTGCGAGCGCTTCAAGCGCCGCCTGTCCGCTAACGGTATCGTCCAGCAGCGCCAGCAGGCGAAAGGTCACCGCGTTGATTTCCATGAATTCAATCTCCAGTGACGGCGTGCGGTACACCACCAGCCAGGTCGGCTGCGGGGGCGGCTCGTCGGGCTGGAAAGACTCACCGATCAGATGGACCGGAAAATGGTAAACCAAGGGCCAGGCCTGGGGTGAAACCAGTGGGCGCCCCGACATCAGGTCACCCTCAGGGTCTGCCTCCAGCTCCTCATCGGGCGCAACATCCAATGCCAGCTCAACCCATTCGTAGTGCGCCAACTCCTGCAGGAAGGGCGGATCGCTGGCCCGCTCGCCGCGCTCATGCTGCAAATAGGCGAGGAATTCCTCACTGATTTCCAGAAAATACGGCGAATGGCTGACATGGTCGCGCACAAAGTCTCGTACCAGTGCGTGCCAGCGTTCATCGCTATAGATGCTGCGCAGCACCGGAAAACCGCCGCTGAGAAAACTTTCGATATTGTTGTAAATGAGATCGCGGTAGATGCCCACCCGGCGCGACTCGATATCGGGCGGTGCCGCGCGCCGTTCAGGATCGCGCAGGTGTGACGTAAGTGAGCGCTGTAACTGCTGGAAATGCATCAGTCTGTCACCGCCGCAGCGTACCTGAGCTGGGCAGATCGAACCTGATCGACCTCTGCTAAGAGCTCTTCAATGGGTGGGAAATTGAAATCCCGCTCAACCAAGGTGGGTAGCGGACCCACCCGGGCATAGGCTTCATTCAGCAGTGCCCACACCGGCTCTATAACATCGGCGCCGTGGGTATCGACACGAATATCTTCCGCCTCTTCATAGTGCCCGGCAATATGCATATAGCAGGCGCGCTCCAGCGGCAGCTCATCAAGAAACCGCAGCGGGTCATAGCGGTGATTGATGCTATTTACATAGATATTGTTGACGTCGAGCAGCAATTTGCAGTCGGCCTCTTCAAGAACGGCGCGAATAAACTCGCTCTCAGACAAAACCTGGCCCGGCGCTGCATAGTAGGAGGCGTTTTCCAGCGCGATCTGCTCACCGAGAATATCCTGTACCTGGCGAACCCGGGCAGCTACGTGCTGCACGGCTTCTTCGGTAAAGGGAATCGGCAGCAGATCGTAAAGATGACCGTCATCTGCACAATAGGTTAGATGCTCAGTGTAAAGGGGACAGTCAAACTCCGACATGAATTGCCGGATCGACAGCAGCAGGTCCCTGTCGAGCGGAGCAAAACCGCCGACATTCAGGGACAAGCCGTGCAGATAAATAGGGTAGCGTTCGGCAAAGCGCCGGAACTCACGGCGCAGTCGCCCTCCAAGGTGCATCCAGTTTTCCGGGGCGACCTCCATAAAGTCGATACGCCCCGGCTCCACGGACTGCAAGGCGTCACTCAGACCGCGACGCAATCCCAGTCCTGCCAGTACTTCAGACATAGCTCAGTACAGCGTGCTCAGTGGCTGCCGCACTTGCCTTCGCCACATTTACCTTCTTTGGCTTTGGAACTGGCGCCGCATTTGCCTTCGCCGCACTTCCCTTCCTTGGCTTTGGAGCTGGCACCACACTTACCTTCTCCGCATTTGCCTTCACCGCACTTGCCCTCAGCCTTGGCTTTGGACTCAGCGCCGCACTTGCCTTCACCGCACTTGCCTTCGCCACATTTGCCCTCACCCCTGGCTTTGGATTCAGCACCACATTTACCTTCGCCACACTTGCCCTCGGCGTGTTTACCAAAGGATGCCAAATCGTAGCCCGCGGTCAGCGGCGTTGCCGCGAAGGGGTTGGTTTCCGCACTGACTGTGGATACTGCACCGCCAGCCAATACCGCTGCGCTCAATGCTGCAGCCAAAGGTTTTTTGCTCATTTTCGCCATGGGAGTACTCTCCTGAGTTGATGTTGCCTTTTAGATGAAGCAAATACCGATTTGTTACAGCCCACAGAAAAATCGATATTCGCGCTCATACGTTTCATTATTCTATTACGCTACCCTGACGGATTTACCCGCGTTCTGCACAGGCAGGTCAAGGCATAAATTCGTGCACAGCCACTTTCTGCCGAAACATCACTTCCTTACTGTTTCTATGCATACCCAATTAGCTTAGTCGCGCATCAGCGCACTCGCCTTAAACCCGGGCGGCACGGCTTTGTTCATAATCTCGCCACAGCGCCTTGAGTCGCTTTTCCGACACCGGAGCCCGCGTCCCAAGCCCCTGAGCATACAGCGAGACCCGATACTCCTCCAATACCCAGCGATACTCTTCTAGCACCGCATTTGAACTGTCAGCCGCCAGTTTCTCCGGACTCGTCGTCTGCCACAGCGGCTCAGTCAGTTTACGCAAGCCGATCAGTATCTGCCGCTCACGCTGATAGTGCCCCTCCAGTTTGTCCAGCCTCTGTGACACAGCATCAAGATACCGGGGGTACTGCTCCAGCCTGTTTGTCGGCAGCTCTCGCAAAAACCGCTTGAACAACAGAGCGTCCAGTTGCTCTCTGACGTCGCCGACCGTTTCTATCCAGGTCAGCTGGGTCAGCTTTTTCAGTCGTTTGCGTACCGCGGCTGCGCTTTCCAGTATGCGTTTTGTCAGCTCTGCCGTCCGCTCCAACTGCTCTTCGAGCCCCGGTAAGGCAATCAGCGCAGCGAAATCTTCGCTGTCACGGGGCAATTCGCGACCGTCGACAAATGTCTGGTAGACGGCCGCCTCAATCACGTCTTCAACCCAATCCTTGCGCCGCACGCCAAGGGCCGCCAACTGTAACTGCTCAGTATTGCCGCGCAACAGACTTTCCCGCCAGGGTTTCAACTGGCGGGTCAACTGCAGCGTCAGCAGCCTGACTACCGCCCTGCGACTCTGGCGGTCGGCCTCGTCTGCCGTATCCAGCAGGGTCAGCTCCACCGCGTCGCCGCGGTCTATCAGAGCAGGATAGGCCGTAACCTCGGCACCGCCCTGCTTGATACGTTTATTTTGCGGCAGCCGATCAAGTGTCCATTCAGTAAATATCTGCTGCTCGGTGTTTTGCTCGCCCCGAGCCTGTAACTCGGCCGCCGACTGCTCGCTGTAACGCGCTTTCAGTGCCTGTAGGTCCCGACCCTGCGCGAGCACTTTGCCGCGCTCATCCACAATTTCGAAGTTCATCAGATAGAACGCGTCGAGCAGATCTCCACGCCACAGCTCCGGCGGTATCGTCTCGCCGACCACCCGTCGCAGCGCCTCGGCCAGCGCGCGACTGAGGGGCTGATCACCGGCCTCCATCAGTGACAGCGCTTTTCCGACCGTGACGGGTATCGGCATCAGCTTTTTGCGCCACTGTTTGGGCAGAGCTTTTAGCAGCGCGACGCATTTATCTTCCAGCAAACCCGGAACCAGCCACTCGGGAAGGTGCTCGGGCACTCGATTGAGCAGCACCAACGGGACCACCAGAGTCACACCGTCGCCCTGATGACCGGGCTCAAAGCGATAGCGCAGGGGCAGGCGCAGCTCGCCCCAACGCCAGGTGTCCGGAAACTGATTGATGGCCTCGCGACTCTGGCTAACGGCCAGCACATCGTCATCGCTCATCTCCAGTGCCTTGCGCTCGCTTTCTTCCGCCTTGCCCAGCCAGCTCTCCAGATGTCGGGCACTGACAATTTCCGGCGGCAGCCGGCGGTCGTAAAAGGCAAACATGGCATCATCGCTGATCAACAGGTCTCGCCGCCGCAGCTTGCTTTCAAGCGCCAGCACCTTATCAATTGCTGCTTTGTTGTGAGCGAAAAATGCCGCCTTGCCCCGGTACTGCCTTTCTACCAATGCACTGCGAATTAGTATCTCCCGCGATAACACCGGATCGATGGGCCCGTAATTGACTCGCTGCCGATCCTGAATGACCAGCCCATACAGGCTGGTCTGCCGGAAGGCGCTGACACGCCCCGCCTTTGCCTGCCAGTGGGGTTCAAAATACTGGTGTTTCAGCACTGCGTCGTTGATGCCGGGTATCCACTCCGGTTCAATTCTGGCCACGCAGCGGGCAAAAAGCTGGGAGGTTTCCGCCAGTTCTGCCGCCACAATCCAGGCCGGGTTTTTCTTGAACAGCCCGGAGCCCGGAAAAATGCGCAGCTTGCGGTTGCGGGTGCCGCGATACCAGTGCTGCTCGTCCTTCTTGGCCACGTGGCTCAAAAAGCCGGCCAGCACCGCCCGGTGCAGGGCTTCAAAGGAGGCTGGTTCCGCGTTGAGTTTCCAACCGTTATCGCGGCAGGCTAGCTTTAGCTGCCAGTGCAGCTCACGCCACTCCTGAGCGCGACTCGGCGCGATAAACTCGCGTTGACACATTTTTCGGAACTGGTTGTTGGACAGTTCCTGACGCTGCTCCTCCAGATAGTTCCAGAGATTCACATAGGCCGAAAAATCCGAGTCTTTATCGATAAAGCGACGGTGCTTTTCGTCGGCGGCCTGCTGCTTGTCGGCGGGCCGTTCGCGCGGATCCTGAATACTGAGCGCGCTGACAACGATCAAGGCTTCCTGCAGACAACCGAGCTGGCTGGCCGCCTGCAGGATGCGCGCCATACGCGGATCAACCGGCAGGCGCACCAGAGTTTTGCCCAGCGGCGTCAGTTCACCCTTGTCCACCGCCGCCAGCTCTTCGAGCAGCTTGTAGCCGTCATTGATAAAGCGGCGATCCGGCGCGTCTACAAAAGGAAAGTTTTCGATATCGCCCAATCGCATATTGAGCATCTGAAGAATCACTGATGCGAGATTGGTGCGCTGCACTTCCGGCTCGGTAAAGGCCGGGCGGGCCTCAAAATCCTCCTGGGAATACAAGCGCACACAAACGCCTGGCGCGACGCGCCCACAGCGCCCGGCCCGCTGGTTGGCACTGGCCTGTGACACCGGCTCGATCGGCAGGCGCTGCACCTTGCTGCGATAACTGTAGCGGCTGATGCGCGCCGTGCCCGTGTCAATAACAAAGCGAATACCCGGCACGGTCAACGAGGTTTCCGCGACGTTGGTCGCCAGCACAACGCGCCATCCCCGTCTCCCGCCCTCGTCAAAGATGCGCTGTTGCTCACGCGCGCTCAGGCGTGCATACAAGGGCAGGACTTCCAGTCCCATCAGGCTGGAGCGCCGCAACTGTTTCGCCGCTGCGCGAATCTCGCGCTCGCCACTCAGAAAAACCAGCACATCGCCTTGCCGACGACCGCCCTCGGCGTCCAGGTCCTGCAGCGCCTGCTCGATGGCCTCGGCCTGGTCCAGCTCGGGACTCAACTCTTCCAGCGGTCGATAGCGGATATCCACCGGATAGGTCCGCCCCGAGACCTCTATGACCGGCGCGTTATCAAAGTGCTCGGAAAATCTCTGCACGTCGATGGTCGCTGAGGTGATGATGATTTTCAGATCGGGCCGTTTGGGCAGCAACAGCTTCAGGTAGCCGAGCAGGAAGTCAATATTGAGGCTGCGTTCGTGGGCCTCATCGATTATCAGCGTATCGTAGCGATAGAGGTAAGGATCGTGCTGAATTTCAGCGAGCAGAATGCCATCGGTCATCAACTTGATATAGGTGCCATCTGACACCTGATCGTGAAAGCGCACCTGATAGCCCACCGCCGCGCCCAACTCCGTCTGCAGTTCGCTGGCAATGCGCTGGGCGACGGTGCGGGCCGCCAGCCGTCGCGGCTGGGTATGGCCGATCAGACCGTGAATACCGCGCCCGGCCTCAAGACAGAGTTTGGGCAACTGGGTGGTTTTGCCGGAACCGGTTTCGCCGGCCACCACAATAACCTGATTGTCCAACAAGGCCGCGCGGATGCGCTCCACTTCACGGGCGACGGGCAGGTCAGGATAGCTGATCTGTGGCAGTGTCTGCCGGCGCGCAGCCACCTTGGCTTGCGACTGAGCCAACATATCGCTGAATTTGGCCTGCAAACGATCCGTTGGCTTGCCCTGGCGCGATCGCTTTCTAATATCGCCCTGCAAACGCCGCAAGCGGGGTTCGTCGGCGAGCCAGATGGCGTCAATCTGCTGTTTAGTCTGCATAGCCCTCAAAACGAAAAAACGCCCCGCAGGGCGTTTCTCATTAACCACTGAGAATTCAGCGGCAATTATAAAGCAAGTGCTCAGGCCTTACTCATTTCCTCGTCACGCAGCTCCCTGCGCAGGATCTTGCCGACATTGGATTTGGGCAGCTCGTCGCGCTGCTCAATATGCTTGGGCATTTTATAACCCGTCAGCTGTTCGCGCAGGTGGGCGCGCAGGGAATCTTCGTTGACCGCTCCATTCTTGCCGACCACGAAGATCTTGACCACTTCACCGGATTTGTCGTCCGGCACCCCAATTGCCGCACACTCGGCTACTTCCGGGTGGGCGCAGACCACATCTTCAATTTCGTTGGGGTAGACGTTGAAGCCTGATACCAGAATCATGTCTTTCATCCGGTCGACGATTTTCAGGTAACCGTCCTCACGCACAACCGCAACATCGCCAGTGTGCAGCCAGCCATCTTCGTCGATCATCTTGGCGGTTTCGTCATCGCGCTGCCAGTAGCCCAGCATCACCTGAGGGCCGCGCACGCAGAGCTCACCGCGCTCTCCGATGGGCTGCTCGGAGCCATCCTCGGCGGCGATTTTGATCTCGGTATTCGACACCGGCACGCCGATCGTACCCAGCTCATTCGCACCACCGGGATTGGTAGATACAATCGGCGAGGTCTCGGTCAGGCCGTAACCTTCATAAACCTCGCACCCGGTAATTTCCTTCCAGGTATTCGCTGCCGCCGTGGTCAGTGCCATACCACCTGACAGAGTCATTTTCAGGTGAGAAAAATCAACGTTCTTGAATTCAGGATGCTTGCAAAGCCCCACAAACAGGGTGTTCAGGCCGCTCATGCCGCTGAACTTCCACTTTTTCATCTCCTTGACAAAGGCATCCATATCCCGCGGGTTGGGGATCAGAACCGTGTGGTTACCCTGCATCATCACGATAAAGCCCAGGGTAAAGGAGTAGATGTGATACAGCGGCAGCGGCCCGATAAAGGTTTGAGGGCCTTCCTCAAAGCCGTAGGTATCGAAAATACTCGCCGCCTGCAGGATGTTGGCGACCAGATTGCGGTGGCTTATCATCGCCCCTTTCGACACACCGGTGGTCCCCCCGGTGTACTGCAGCAGTGCTACCTCGTTGGAGTCAGGCGACGCTTCTTTCAGGGTGAGCTTGCGCCCCTGGGCAATCGCCTTGCGGAAGGAAATAGCACCCGGCATATCGTAGTCGGGAATCATCTTCTTGACGTGGCGGGCGGCAAAGTTGATCAGACGCCCCTTGAAACCGGGGTGCAGGTCGGCCAGCTCAGTCATGATGACAGTTTCGACCGGCGTTTCCGCCAGCACTTCCGCCGCTGCTTCCCCAACATTCGCCAACAGAATCAGCGCTTTGGCACCAGAATCGTTCAGCTGGTGCTTAATCTCACGCGGGCTGTACAGCGGGTTGGTGTTAACCACTACAAATCCAGCGCGAAGCACCGCAAACAAAGTAACCGGATACTGGATAATGTTGGGCATCTGGATCGCAACGCGATCACCGGGCTTGAGATTTGTTTTATGTTGCAGATAAGCACCGAGCGCAGCCGATTGGCGCTCCAGATCGTCATAGGTCAGGGTGTGACCGATGCTGCTGACCGCATCGCGTGAGCGGTAGCTTTCTACGCAAAAGTGAAACAGCTCGACGAGATTCTTGAATTTGTCTGGATCAATGGTTTCGGGCACTCGCGCCCGGGCACGCGCGGCGGAAATGGCTTCGTTCACGGTCTTGTTTTGTTCGGACACGGTCCTTCCTCGATCGGTATTATTTATCGCGGTCAGCCTTGGCGCAGGCTTATCCGTCTTGTTTGAATTTGGGCTAGGTGAAGCTAACGGTCTTTGATAACCCTGTCAACGCACTCTGCCGGGGTTACAGCGGCAATAGCGGGCATTCATGCAATCTATGGACCCGCCAGCTAAACCCATTGAAAACAAGCGCTTGATGAACTCAGTTCAACTCCTCTCCACAAACGATCGAGCGAGCAAGGGCATCGGTCGCTGTCCACTCCTTCACACGCTCCAGCCGAATGCTGCCGATATAGACGACCGCTTTCAGGCTCAAAGCACTGATCTGACGCAAACCGCCTGCCAACTCGGGTTTCGACGTCACAAGCCCACCCGAAACCTGCCGCGCCAGAATTCACAAGTTATTGCCATGATTGAAAAAATCTGCTCCGCTGTCGACCAGACCGGAAAGATTACCATCGGATGAACGGAACTGAGGATTTTTGACCCGACGACCATTTTCTGTAATAGTTGGCGCTGTTTTGTAGGGGCGGGGATATTGCCGTCCTCACTGTACAATAGACAAGCAAAACAATAATGACTGTATACCAGTGACACCTTTGTAGAAATCGCTTAGAGCCTCCACTTCAGCCATGAAACCCTCAGATATTATTCGCTTGGGCAAAGTTTGCCTGTTGGCAGCCAGCATCGTGAGCCAGAGTGCGTTGGCGCAACCCTCAAGCCAGGATTTATCCCGCCTGCAGGCACGTCAGGCAGAGCTGCAGGAAGAAATTCAGTCCCTGCGCGAGCAATCGGTTTCGCTGAGCCAGCAGATGGCCAATACGGAGCCGTCGGACGGGCCCGAAAAAGCCGCCTACGACGAAGCTGTCGCCGGTTTTGAAGAGGCCAGCGAGCAGTACGAAACCGACCCCACACCAACCAACAAAAGCCGGCTGCGCAACGCCGAATTCAAGATGCATCTGGCAGAGCGCAAATTTCGTTCAGCCAATAGTCAGTTGCGTCAGCTGGAGGCCAAACAGGACGGCGTGGAAAGCGAGCTGATCCGCGTTCGCCGTGAACTTGAGCGGGTCGAAAAACGCATCCCTGAAATGAAGCGGGAAATTGCAGCCTATCGCGAGCGCCAGCAAGCAGAGGCGGCTCGGCGCGCTGAGGCCGAAGCCCGCAATCGCGCTCAGGCAAACAACAACCAGCCCTCCGCCGCCGAAAAACCGGTCGCCAAAGCCGAGACCAAAGCAAAGTCAGAGCCCGACAATAAAGTGGCAAGCAGCAATGAACCGCTGGAGCTGGACCGCGACTTCACCCTGCTGACCAGCCGCGCACAGGTGCTGACGGAACTTGCCAACCTGCAGCTGCGCATCGGTGGCGACGGTCTGAAGATTCGCAGTAACAAGATTCTGAATGTTCGCCACTTTGTGAATGGACAGGAAGTGGAGAAGAACAGCGACCGTTTCAAAGGTCTGGGAAACTATCAGTACCGAGCGAACACGGTTATTCAGCCTGGTGAAAACCGCATCCGCGTGTCATTTTTTCGCTGGAATATAGAGATGCCCGAAGAATTCGGCGGTCAAGAGATGGTGATTCTGATGGATGCGAGCGACCGCGACGCGCCGCGTATCATTGCTTACCCGGAGTCGCTGGATAGTTAGTCCTCCGTATTTCTCTCCACTACCGCAGCTTGTCAATGTCCTCCAGCCGGTGACAGGCCACCTGCCGGTCAGCTTCGTCAGTTATCAGCTTCGGCACTGAAGCTTCGCAGACTGATGCCGCATAGGGACAGCGCTTTCGATAAGCGCAGCCCGTCGCTGCCGGCGGCAGCAGACTCCTCGATTCCATAAGCTCACCGCCCGCTCCGGGGTTTGCAGCTACCAGAGCCCGGGTGTAGGGGTGGCGCGGCCTGGCGAACAAATCCCGCCCCCCGAGCTCAACCACCCGCCCGTGATACATCACCGCTGTACGCTCAGCCAGATGGCGCACAACGGCCAGATCGTGCGCAATAAACAGCATGGCGACGCCGGTATCGCGCTGCAGATTCTGCAGGAGATTGATGATCTGGGCCTGTACAGACACATCCAGCGCAGAAACCGGCTCATCGCAGATCACCAGCTTGGGCTCGGTGATAAAGGCGCGGGCAATACCCAGACGCTGGCGCTGGCCACCGGATAATTCATGGGGGTAGCGCATGGCAAAGCGCCGGGGAAGCCCGATCCGATCAAGCCAGTCCAGCGCCAGCCGAGATTCCTTGCCGCACTGTTTGCCTTGCAGCAGCAGAGGTTCGCGCAGGCTGTCGAGCAGGGTCATGCGCGGGTTCATAGCACTGTAAGCATCCTGAAAAACCATCTGCACCAGCGCGGCCTGACGCCGGAAGGTACTGGCGGTAAACCGTTCAGGCAAAGGGCGACCGGCAAAGCGAATTCGGCCCTGCGACGGGGGCACCAGCCCACAGATGGCGCGTCCCAGGGTGGACTTGCCAGAACCGCTCTCCCCCACCAGCCCCAGCAACTCTCCTTCATTAACGCTCAGGCTGACCTCATCCACCGCCGTGACCTCACCAAAACGGCAGGTCAGTCGATCAATCTCCAGCAGACTCATCGCGCCTGCTCCCAAAGCCAGCATTCCACCCGCTGCTCCGGTACCGGGCTGAATGCCGGCGGCAAACGTCGGGGACAGATATTCATGGCCTGTGGGCAGCGCGGCGCGAATGCGCAGCCGTCGATCTGCCGGGACAGATCCGGCGGCGTACCGGCAATACCTTGCAGTGATTGCGCCTCTCCGCCGAGGCTTGGCATCGCCGCCTGCAGCGCCCGCGTATACGGGTGGGCCGGATCACGCAGCACCTGCTCGCAGCTTCCAGACTCGACAATACGGCCCGCATACATGACAGCAAGTTGCCGAGCCATATCCTTGACTACACCCAGGTCGTGGGTAATCAACAGCAAGCCTAAACCTTCGTCACTGCACAACTCCCTCAGCAGCATCAGCACCTCGGCCTGCACCGTGACATCCAGCGCCGTGGTGGGCTCATCCGCGATCAGCAGAGAGGGCCCGCAGGCCACCGCCATCGCGATCACCGCCCGCTGCAGCATGCCGCCGGACAGCTCAAAGGGGTACTGTCTGGCCCGGCGGGGGGCATTGACGATACCCAGCCGGTCCAGCAACTCGACGGCGCGCGCCAAAGCGGAGCGGCGACTTTTACCGGTATGCAGATTGATCACTTCTGCAATCTGGCGCCCGATGGTCATGGTCGGGTTCAAAGCGGTCATTGGGTTCTGGAACACCATGGCAATGCGCCGGGCCCGCAGCTTGCGCCAACCCGCCTCATCAACAAATCGCATATCCTGCCCGGCAAACAGCCATTCTCTGTGCTCAAGCCGGGCATTGGAGGGTAATAACTGCATCAGCGACAGCGCGGTCAGACTTTTACCGGAACCGGACTCGCCAACCAGCGCCAGACACTCACCAGCATCGATTGAGAGATCGACGCCGCGCACCAGATGCTGGTCGCCAATATGAAGGTGAAGGTCGCGAACCTGCAACAGACTCATCTCACCCCCCTGCGCACTTTTACATCCATCGCATCGCGCAAGGCGTCACCCAGCACGTTAAAGGCCAGCACCGTGGCACTGATGGCCAGCGCCGGAATCACCAGCTCGTGAGGATGGGTCAGCATGCTGCGAATACCCTCATTGCACAGGGTGCCCCAGGACGGCGTGGGCGGCACCACACCCATGCCGATAAACGACAGCAGGGCCTCGGTGAAAATGGCCTGGGGAATGGCAAAACTGAGAGACACCAGCAGCAGGGGCAGTACATTGGGTAAAAGGTGGCGACGAATCAGATAGAAATTGCTCGCACCGGCCAATCGCGCCGACATGACAAACGCGCTTTCGCGCAACTGCAGCACCTGGCCCCGCACCAACCGCGCGGCCGAGGGCCAGCTTAACAGCACCATCGCCAGCACCATGGGAAACAGGCCGCTTTCACCCGATTCGATGCCCAGAGCCACCCGAAACAAAATCATGAATAACAGAAACGGCAGAGCAACCACGAAGTCCGCGAAGCGCATCAGCAGGTTGTCGACCCAGCCGCCCAACAAACCCGCCAGCGCACCGTAGAACGCGCCCAGAGTGATAAATAACAGAGGAGCGCTTAACCCGACCAGCATCGAAGTGCGGGCCCCGTGCAGAATGCGGCTGAGCATATCCCGGCCCAGGGCGTCGGTACCCAGCGGGTGGGCCGGCAGTGACACCTGCCCCTCATGAGGCACCAGCCCCAACAGCTTTGCCTCAAACGCTCCCAGCGTCAGGCGCGGATTGACCTCAATCCAGAGCGGCTCAGCGGTCGTGCCATCGACTTTTACCGGCACCACACTGTAGCGATAAGTCTGCTCCGACAGCTGCAAATGATCGGCGTAGTAGGTATTCACCGTTTCCGTCAATGGCATACCCAGTCCGACACCGCCGGTATTGCGATACACCCGGTAGCTTACCGCCGTGGGCAGGCTCGGCCAGGCGAGTTTTACTGCAGTGGTCGTAGCCTGCAGTGCCGTCAGTGAATCGACCGCCCGGTCAGGGCCCTGCCAGGGATCGTCCGGCACCACATCTACCGTCCGCGCCCCGCTCGGCCCTACGGATACCTGAGACAGCCACTGGGTCGCCGGGCTTTGCGGCCAGATCCAGGGGCCCACCGCCGCCAGCAACAGCATCGCGACGACAGTAAGGGCAGCAATACAGGCGCGAACATCACCGAGCAACAAGCGCCACAGCGGCGGACTCGGTATAAGAGTTTCGGCAGTTTCGGGAGCCTGCGGCGGCAGGGGCTCAAAATCGGTAGCCAGATAGCTCATCAACGCCGCCCCCCGTGCAGGCGAATGCGAGGATCGATAACGCCATAGAGCAAATCCACAATCACCACGATCAGCACCAGAAAGGCGCCGTAAAACACGGTCGTCCCCATAATGACGGTGTAATCGAGCTGCTGCACCGCCTGCACAAAATAGCGTCCGAGCCCAGGTATGGCGAAGATCAACTCCACCACAAAACCGCCGGTTGTGATTGCGGCGATCGTGGGCCCCAGTTCCGTCACCACCGGCAACAGGGCATTGCGCAACTGATGGCGCCAGAAAATCTGCCAATTGCCCAAACCTTTGGCTCGGGCGGTGAGAATATAATCGGTATTCATGACATCAAGCATCGACGAGCGCATCAGACGTGCCAGGTAAGCCATCGTGCCGAGCCCCAGCACCAGCGCCGGAATCCACAAATGTGACAGGGTGCCCCAGCCGGCCACCGGCAGCAGGCTGCGCCCGGTCAGATCATTGGCTTGCACAATGAGCAATTGAGCCAGCGCGGCGATCACAAAACTGGGTATCGAAATCGCCAGCACCACCGCCATCATCAACAGACGGTCAGGCAAGCGGTTATGCCAGTAAGCAGCCACCGCGCCGCCGGCAATACCGCCTGCGGTGGCTATCAGCAGGGCCACCACACCGAGAATGGCGGATACCGGAAAATGCTCGCGGATAATATCGTTTACCCGGCGATTTTCCTGGGTGAAGGAAATACCAAAATCACCGCGTAACATGTTTTTCAGATACAGCACGTACTGTTCGCCGACGGGCTTGTCCAGACCGTAGCGGGCGCGCAGGTTTTCCCGCAGCTGAGGCGTCGCCGCCTTGGCGCTGTTAAAGGGGTCACCCGGCACCGCATGCATGGCGAAAAAGGTCGCAGTGGCAATAAACCAGATCGTCAGCGCGCCGTAAGCAATCCGTTTGAGAACATAACGCAGCATCAGGGCTCTACCCAGGCATAGCGGAAATTGGGG
Source organism: Litorivivens sp. (assembly GCF_041624475.1). Lineage (GTDB taxonomy): Bacteria > Pseudomonadota > Gammaproteobacteria > Pseudomonadales > Spongiibacteraceae > Litorivivens. The sequence continues at coordinate 54,927 of NZ_JBFJUX010000011.1, read as the reverse complement.
TCACCACCGAAAATGGAACGCCGAACTCCGGCGAGCTGTGGATGCTGCACATAAAGCCCCACATTCTCGTAGGTTGGAATAATGACAACTTCCTCGCTGACAATGTGCTGCATGCGATCAAAGGCCTGTAGCCGCACTTCCGGGTCGAGGGATTGCTGAGCCTGTCTTACCGCCGCATCGTAGCCGGCGTGAATAAAGCGGCCGCGGTTGTTTTCATTCCAGGAGGCGAACAGATCGCCAAAGGTGATCGGGTCGTCGAAATCCGGCCCCCAGCCTGCCGCCGCAATATCAAATTCCCCGCGCCGCATTTTTGAAATGCGCTGTTTAAAGGTTTGCTGATCGAGCCGGGTTTCCAGCCCAAGGGATTGCTTGAGCACGTACTGATAAAACTCCGCCTCGTTAACCGCTCGGGGACTATCGCCCACCAGCAAAGTCAGCGGAGGAATCGTGCCCAGTTCCTGTTTTGCCTGCGCCAGATAGCGCTGGGCCTGTTCAATATCATAGTCAATGCGGGGAGGCGGATACTGCTGGGAAAACACCCCTCCTCCCGCGCGCATGCTCGACGGGAAAAGACTGTACGCGGGTTTGATGCCTGGCAGGCCCAGCACCTTGTAGACCAGTAATGAGGGATTCAGCACTGATTGAATGGCGCGGCGCAAAGCCAGATTGCGGGTCGCCCGGTCTTCCCGGAAATTGAACTCCAGAAAGAACAGGGTACCAAAATCAAACAAATGGGTTTCATAGCCCCTAGCCAGCGCATCACTGAGCGTACTGGAATCGAGTGGCGACAGAGCAATGCGGTTGTCTTTATACAGGTTGTAGTGGGTGCTCGGGTCGGACGTGATATAGGGCAGGTCAATTTCCTGCAGCTTGATGGCTGCCTGATTCCAGTAGCGCGGGTTTTTCTTCAGGGTCAAACGCGCACCGTGTACCCAGCGCTCGAGCACAAAGGGACCATTGAAAATCATCTTATCGGCGTCTGCAGCATAGGCCCGTCCCCAGCGCTCAACCACATCCTGCCGCGCCGGAAAAAAGGTCATAAACGCGGTGAGCTTGGCAAAATAGGGGCACGGTTTATCAAAACTGACTTCCAGCTTATGAGAGCCCGAAGCCCGAACGCCCAGCCTTTCAGGCGCCATATCACCGCGATTGACTGCTTCAGCGTTTTTGATGGGAAACAGAATAAAAGCGTATTGGGAGGCCGTAGCCGGATCCACCGCCCGACGCCAGGCATAGACAAACTGTTCGGCGGTCACCGGCTTGCCATCGCTCCAGGTGGCATCCTCTCTCAGCCAGAAAGTAGCGCCATCTTCCCTGGCCTCCCAACGCCGGGCAATTCCAGGTACCAGAGAGCCGTCCGGGCCGTATTGCACCAACCCGTCCATCAAATGCGCCAGCAGGAAACTGCTAATCTGGTCAGTTGCCAGGGCACTGTCGAGGCTAGGCGGTTCGGTGGCCAGGCTCAGGGTAATACGCTGCCGCTCGGCATCGACGGCACGGGCCAGCAGTGGCATAGAATGAAACAGGAGAGCAAAAAGACTGGCAGCGACAACTAGTTTTCGCATGAGGTTAACAGTCACTTCCTTCGATTATCGTCTCAGCGTTGCTACAATGCGCCCATTGGCAAGCCCACCCACCAAGCAACAGCCAGCGCCACCGTGTGTTATTAACCGAGCTCTGAAACCGTGCCCTATCAAGTAAGCGCAGCCCGCATCGAGTGGGGAGACGATAATGTACCAGTATCGTCCGACTACGGCGATGTCTACTATTCACGGGATCACGGCCTTGAAGAAACTCGTTACGTTTTTCTCGATAACAATCATTTATCCCATCGCTGGCAGAACCTGACAGGACCGCAGTTTCGCGTTGCAGAAACCGGTTTTGGCACCGGTCTGAATTTTCTGGCCTGCTGGCAGCAGTGGCAAGCCTGTGTGCAGGACCGAACCGAGGCCCACACGCTGCAATTTTTGAGTGTGGAAAAACACCCGCTGACCCGCGCCGATCTGCAACGTGCGCTGGGCAACTGGCCGCAGCTCAAATCACAAGCTGACGCGCTGATCGAACACTACCCGCCCCTGCTGCGCGGCCATCATCGCCTGCATTTCAAAGCCGGCATTCACACTATCATTCTCGACCTGGTATTCGACGAAGCGGAAGCCGGCTTGCGCGCTGCACTTAGCACCACCCACCCCGAGTTATACCGTTATGGCCCCTGTGTCGACGCCTGGTTTCTCGACGGTTTTGCGCCTGGCACCAACCCCGGCATGTGGAATGAACCACTGTTTGACCTTATCGCAGCGCACAGCCGACCCGGCACCAGCTTCGCCACGTTTACCGCCGCAGGCTTCGTCAAGCGCGCGCTCAAGGAGCGTGGCTTTGTTGTAGAAAAGGTGCGCGGTTATGGGCGCAAGCGTGAGATGCTGCGCGGCAAAATGCAGCATCCGCCTGCATCAATGGCGCTGGATGCAAAAGCCGATACTGCCGCCTGGCATATTGCCACTGCACTGCCTGAGCGCCCGAAAGAGGTCGCGGTAATAGGCGCCGGTTTAGCCGGCAGCCACACCGCGCGCGCGCTGGCCGAGCGCGGTGTGAGGGTGCAGGTTTTCGAGCGCGGCAGCAGCATCGCGCCCGATGCTTCGGGCAACCCTCAGGGCATACTCTTTACCAAACTCTCCCATCGCGACGGCCAGCTTAATCGTTTTGCCCTGAGCAGCTTTCTGCACGCCCTGCGCAGTTATCGCTCCCTGTCACCCCTGCCAGGCGATATGTGCGGCGTCTTTCAATTGTTGCCCCCTGAGCAATGGCAGCAACTGCGCAGCACCTTTGCCGATCAGGGTGACTGGTGTCAGTTTCTGTCGCGCGAACAAGCCAGTGAGGCAAGCGGAGCGAAGGTAGCCTCACAGGGGGTGCTCTATCCCACAGCGGGCTGGCTAGAACCGGCCAAGGTCTGCCAGCAGCTGCTGGACCACCCGCTGATCAGCCTACACCTGAACCAGCCAATTACGGCGCTTGAGCGCGAACAAAACCAGTGGCTGCTTTCAGGCGAACGGCAAAGCTATCGGGCAGATGCAGTTGTCATTGCCAGCGGGCAGTCCGCCAGCAACTTTGACTGTGCGAACTATTTGCCGCTGCGCAGTATTCGAGGTCAGCTGAGCTACCTGCCTGCGGACGCCATCGAACCGCCGCTGAAAACCGTCGTCTGCCATGAGGGCTATGTCGCGCCCGCGGTAAACGGCAACACCATACTCGGCGCCAGCTATGAAGTTGATTGCAGCGATACCACCCTTCGCGACAGTGAACATCAGGACAATCTCAGGCGCATACAGGCCGCACTGCCCGAAGCCTTTAGTGCCGTCGATGCGGTGCAGGTCACTGGCGGGAGAGCAGCACTGCGCTGCGCCAGCCCGGATTACCTGCCTCTGGTGGGCCCTCTGGCCCACCGAGCGGACACACTGGAGCGCTTTGCCGCGCTGGCGAAAAATGCCAAAACGCCGATTCACGCCACCCCCGCCAACTTCCCCGGCCTGTTTGTTAATCTGGCCCACGGTTCAAGGGGGCTCACCTCTACGCCGCTCTGCGCGGAACTGCTGGCCAGTCAGATCTGCGGCGAGCTTGCACCGCTGCCCGCCGATCTGGTAAAGGCTTTGTCACCCAGTCGATTTCTGATTCGCGACCTGATTCGCGGTCGAGTAGCCCCCTCGTCTAGCGAATAGATGCTCATGAAGAGAAATTAAGCGCGGCTACTGGCAGGCTCTGTTTCAATACAGTCAAACCATTGGGGGAATTCGCATGCAGTTGAGCGGCAACACCATACTGATAACCGGCGGCGGCAGCGGTATTGGCCAGGGCCTGGCGGTAGCGCTGGCCGAGCGTGACAACACGGTGATCATATGTGGACGACGACAGGCAGCGCTGGATGAAACCGTGGCGCTGAACAGCACCATCCACAGTTACCGCTGTGACCTCAGCAAATCCGATGAGATCGACCATCTGGTGCGACAGCTGAGTTATGACGGACATGCGGTCAATGTGCTGATCAACAATGCCGCTATTCTCAACCACTACCATTTGGGCAAACCGGAGCGCTTTGATCGGGCCGTGGCCGACACCGAAATACGCGCCAACCTGCAGGCGCCGGTGGAGCTCTCAATGGCCCTGCTGCCCCTCCTCCAGCAACAGCCGTCACCCTGCATCATCAATGTCGGCTCCCCCGGCGGCATTGTCGCGGTATCCACCTCGCCAATGTACAGCGCCAGCAAAGCCGGTTTGCACGCCTTTACTCAGGTGCTTCGCCTACATCTAAAAGGCAGCGTTCGAGTGGTCGAAGTCTTTCCGCCAACTGTTGAAACCGCTATGACAAGCGACATCCACCGCGCCAAAGTGGGCGTTCACAGCTGCGTAAAAGCCATTCTGAAAGGCCTTGAACAGAACCGGGATGAAATCTGGATAGGAGAAGGGCGAATTGTGCGCTGGTTGATGAACCTGCTGCCGCCGGGTTGGGTGTTCAAGCTGGTCAACAGCCAGCCCTCAATGCACCCGAAATAGACCGCATGAATACGAGCGATTAAAGCCGCGTAATGGCGTGGCGTGCCAGGCTTGCGTATAGTTGCAGCTGCCCGCCGTCAGGCTCGCCGCCCTTCCAGAAAAGAATTTTCGACAATGTCTGAACCCAGAAAGCACCGCTCGCTGTTTTTCAAGATCCTGCTGCCTCTTGTCGCCCTTAGCCTGGGGATTGCCGCCTACCAATATCAGGTTAATAACCCGCCGCAGATCCAGAAAAAAGCGCTTGAACCTCACTATCCGACGGTAGAAGTCGTTATCGCGCAACCTCAGGATACCGAGGTCGAAGTTTATTCTCAGGGAACCGTGCGGCCCCGCAGTGAAACGGTGCTTAAACCGGAAGTGTCGGGCAAGGTTGTCTGGATCTCGCCGCAGCTCGTCAATGGCGGGTTGTTTGCGGCGGGCGAAAAACTGCTGGAAATTGACGATACCGACTACCGCACGGCGCTGGCCTCGAGCAAAACCCGGCTGGTGCGCGCCGAGGTGGAATTTGACCACGCGCGACGCGAATTAAAACGCATCGAGTCGCTGATTCGCCGCAATCTCGCCAGTGAAACACAGGTCGATCAGGCCCGGCGCAGTTTCCGCCTTGCGGAAGCGTCTCTTAACGAAGCCCGGATTCAGCAGCAGCAGGCAAAAACCAATCTGGAGCGGACCATCATCAAGGCCCCCTTCGCCGGCCGGGTGCGCAAGGAATCGGTGGATTTTGGCCAGTATCTGACCCAGGGCGAAAATATAGCCACCCTCTATGCCACCGATTTTTACGAAGTGCACCTGCCCATCGGCATTGAGCAATTCGTTTATCTGGACATCCCGCCCGGCACCCAGGGCGTGCTGGCGCCGGATAACACTCTGCCGGTCACTATCGCCGGCAATATCGGCGAAAACGAATACTTCTGGAGCGGCGAACTGCAGCGCACCGAAGGCGAAATCGATGCGGCAACGCGACTGGTCTACGGCGTGGTCACCGTTGAGAATATTGTTGAGCCAGGTCACGCCCCACTGCTGGTGGGCATGTTTGTCAAAGCCGCCATTCAGGGCAAAGTCTACCCGGACGTAATTACCCTGCCCCGCAGTGCACTGCGCGACAACCAGCAGGTACTGGTGGTGGATGAAGACAACCGGCTGCACTTTCGTCATGTGAAAATACTGCGCGTGCAGGGCGAGGAAATACTGGTGCAGTCCGGTCTCAAAGCCGGCGAAGCAGTCTGCATCTCTCCGCTGACAGTTGCGGTTGAAGGCATGCGCGTAAACACCAGCCCCGCCAAGGGAGCGTAGCGCGTGCATTCCCTGATTCGCTGGTTTGTCTACAACCCGGTTGCCGCCAACCTGATGATGTGGGTGCTGCTGATTGTCGGCGGCCTGACACTGACCTCCACCTACCGGGAAGAGTTTCCCAACCTCGCTACCGATGTGGTTCGCGTCACCGTTCCCTACCTCGGCGCATCCCCGGCCGAAGTGGAAGAATCGGTTTGCGTACGGGTTGAAGAAGCCATCGAAGGCACGCCCAATATCAAAAAGATTCTGACAACGGCCCAGGAAGGCGCCTGCGTCACCCGGGTTGAAATGGAAATCGGCGTCGACAAGGGCAAGGTGGTCGACGATATTAAAAGCCGGGTGGATGGCATTGACTCCTTTCCGACGGACGCGGAAGAACCTCAGGTCAAAGAGGAAGACATCCTCACCCACGTGCTGCACATCATGCTTGCCGGCAAAGCCGACGAGCGCAGCCTGAAAGAACTCGCCTACAAAATTCGCGACGATATCGTGGAGCTGCCGGGTGTCTCCCAAGCACAGGTCACCTACGTTCGCCCCTATGAAATGTCGATTGAGGTGTCCGAGCACACCCTCCGTCGCTATGGGCTGACGCTGGAACAGGTCGCCGCCGCCATCAGAAACAGCTCGCTGGACCTGCCCGGCGGCGCAATCAAAACCGAAAGCGGTGAAGTACTGCTGCGCACCAAGGCCCAGGCCTATAGCCGGCGAGATTTTGAAGAGATCATCGTCCTGACCCGCGAAGACGGCAGTGTCATTACGCTAGGCGATATCGCCAATGTCGTGGATGGATTCATGGACCAGGATCTGCGCGTGCGTTTTGACGGCAACCCGGCGGTCATGATTCAGGTCAAACGCATTGGCAAGGAAGACGTTATCGATCTTGCCGAGCGGGTCAAAACCTATCTGGAGCAGGCCGAAGCGGATCTGCCCGAAGGTATTAGCATGACCCTGTGGAAAGACGAATCCCAGGATCTGGTCGACCGACTGAACCTACTGCGCACCAATGCCGGGTCGGGGCTACTGCTGGTGGTCCTGCTGCTGTCACTGTTTCTCAAACCCAACCTCGCGTTCTGGGTGGCAGTGGGCATTCCTGTGGCGCTGGCAGGCAGCCTGATTATTTTCCCGGTCGCCGATATCGCTATCTCTACCATGTCGATACTCGCCTTTATTCTGGTGTTAGGTATTCTGGTGGACGATGCGGTAGTTGTGGCAGAACGCATCTACGCCCATCAACTCAAAGGGCTTGGCCCCAAAGAGGCGGCTATTGCCGGCACCCAGGAAGTATCCATCCCGGTCATTTTTGGTGTCCTGACCAGCATGGTTGCGTTTATGCCCTTTGTCGTCATTCCGGTCGCAATTGGCGAGTGGTTTGCGGTGCTGGGCATTGTGGTTATTGCCGCACTGTTTTTCAGCATTATTGAATCCCAGCTGATTCTGCCCGTGCACCTCTCCCACCGTATTCTGACCAGCGGCCGCCGCCAGAACCGCGAATCCTGGCTGCCCCGGCAATTGCAGTCACTGGCGGAGAATGTCTACCAGCCTCTATTGGTCATCACCCTGCGCTGGCGCTACCTGGCTCTGGCCTCGGGCCTCGCCCTGCTGATCGCGGCCTTCGGGCTGGTCGCCAGTGGACGTCTGTCCCTGCAATTCATACCCGATGTGGTTGGCGAGCGCCTTTATGCCACGCTGACCATGCCGGCAGGCACCGACCAGACCACCATGCTGACCCGAGTCCAGCAGATAGAGAAGGCCGCCAACCAGCTGCAGCGGGAATTGGATGCCAAGCTGGCCGAGGGTGAACCCAGTCGGGTGAAGCATATTCTGTCTTCCATTGGCGCCCCGCTAATAAAAGGATCTATCGGCGATGGCAGTGCTGTGGGCGGCCACTTCGCAGAGGTGGCACTGGAGACACTCAACCCCGACGACTACGGTCTGGACCCCAACGCCATCGTCGAGCGCTGGCGAGAACTAACGGGTGCCATACCGGGAGCACTGGAGCTGACCTTTACCGCATCGGCCTTTTCTGTGGGCAAAGCGCTGGATCTGCAATTGCGCGGCGAATCGACGGAGGACCTGAAGCAGAGTGCAGCTCTACTCAAGGAAGCACTGGCGGAACTACCCGGTGTGCTGGATATCACCGACACCTTTCGCCCGGGCAAACTGGAAATACAGCTCGACCTGAAACCGGAAGCGCGCACGCTTGGGCTCACTACATCAGCGCTGGCCAATCAGGTGCGGGAAGCCTTCTACGGCCTAGAGGTACAGCGCATTCAGCGCGGTCAGGACGATGTGCGGGTGATGGTCCGTTTTCCGGAAAGCGAACGGCGCTCGCTGGGTGATGTGGAAGATATGATGATCCGCACAGAAACCGGAGCCGAGGTGCCCTTCAACAGCGTCGCTCGGGTATCCACCGGGCGGGGGTACTCGACCATTCAGCGGGTTGATGGCAAACAGGTCGTATCGGTTCAAGCCAATATCGATCGCGACGTCACCACGCCCGAAGCTATCATCAATCACGCCATCAGCGAGATCATGCCGCAGATTACCCAGCGTTATCCTTCGATCGAGTATTCGCTGGCCGGCGAAGCGGAAGAGCGGGCCGGCGCCCTGGCCGGACTGCTGCGCAATATGGTGATCGCTATGTTCGTAATCTACAGTCTGCTGGCTATTCCTTTGAAATCCTACTTCCAGCCCTTTGTGATCATGGGCGTTATACCTTTTGGGATGATCGGTTCGCTGGTCGGACATTACCTGCTGGGACTCGACTTGATTATCTGGTCACTGCTCGGCATCGTGGCCATGGCCGGGGTCGTGGTGAACTCGGGGCTGGTACTGGTCGACTACATCAATCAGCGCCGCAGCGAGGGAATGCCCGTGGAAAAGGCCGCGCTGGAAGCCGGCGTCGTGCGTTTTCGGCCGATTATTCTGACCAGCCTCACCACCTTTGTCGGTCTAATCCCCCTGATTACCAACCACAACCTCGCCATCTTCATGTTTGTTCCACTGGCGGTTTCGCTGGCCTTCGGGGTATTGATTGCATCATTTGTTAACCTGATGATGGTGCCCGCAAGCTACCTGATTCTGGAGGATATTCTGCGCCTGTTCAGTCGCGACAAGGCGCAGGTGAATGACGAGCCGGAAGCCGAAGAACTTACAACCTGAAGCTGACGGGCAGCTACTGGCTTGGTGAACGTGACTAGCTGTTGGCCGCAGTTTTGCCGCGAAATGCGGCGGCCCGGGCCCGATTAACCCACAGCGCCATATCGCGGTCATGCCGGAAGACTTCGGCTGGCGCCAGATAGAAGTCCAGGGTCAGAGATTGATCGTTGTGATCGTAGTGAAATCGCTCCAGGCCGCGTCGTTCAAAATCGCCACGGGTTTTGGCATCGGCCTTCAGAAACAGCCGCTCATTCACAGCAATGGCAAACATCGTATTGTGCTCAAACAAGCCGACGCCGCCAAACATACGTCTCAGTTGCACCCGATCTGCACCGGGAATCAACTGCAATACACGGTCGGTAAAACTGACCTGGTTCAAGCTGTGCAGCATTTAATACCCCCTAAAACGTGCCACCGCTTTTACCGCTCATCAAACCCCATACGCCCCCCCCTCACAAGGAAGGACGTCTCAACCTTTGTGTTAACAGCTCGACATTCTGCCAGTCGTCGCTCCAGCTTCAGGATGGAGTGGCTCTGCGCTAGACTGGACTGTCACTTTACACCGCAAATGGAGACAGTTTTCTGAGAACTCTCTTACAGCGAACCACTCTGCTATGGAGTCTGCTGCTCAGCAGCATGCTGGCAACTGCTGCAGACTTTGAACTGATCGACAGCTATCCGCACTACAGCCGAGGCTTTACTCAGGGGCTGGTGCTGCACAACAAACAGCTCTATGAAAGCAGCGGCGGTTACGGCAAATCCTTTCTGATCTACGGCGATCTGCGCGGTGGACACCGCCAGCTGGCCTTGCCTGGCAACTATTTCGCCGAAGGTATGACCGTGTTCGGCGACAGGCTCTATGTCTTGACCTGGAAACAAGGGACTGCGCTGGTGTTTGACCCGCTGACCCTGGCCTTTCAGAAACGCCACCTCTACCCCGGCGAGGGCTGGGGGCTGACCCACAATGGCCGCGAATTGATTATGAGCGACGGCAGCGCCGAGCTGCGCTTCATCAATCCATCCGACTTCTCCGAACGCCGGCGTGTTGCAGTTCACTATCAAAACAAGCCCATGAAGTTCCTCAATGAACTGGAGTGGCACAATGGCCTGGTACTGGCCAATCAATGGCAGACCAACTGCATCCTGGTCATCGACGAGGCGAGCGGCGAAGTGCTCAAGATTCTAGACATGACCGGGCTTTACCCCCCGGCCATACGAGCCCCACACACCGACGTACTCAACGGCATTGCCTACGACAAAGACAGCGACAGCTGGCTGGTGACCGGCAAATACTGGCCGCGCATTTACCGGGTTCGTCTCGCGCTGCCCTCGCCATCCACCGTTCGCCAGCCGCCCTGATTTCCGCTAAGCTTGGCCCCTTGTTTTTATTCCTCCCAGCGGCTACCAACCCGCATTTTTAACAGGAGTTTTTCCGCTTTATGCCACAACCTGCGCACCCGGCTTTTACCCTCCAGCGCCAGCAGACCATCAACGCCCTGAACCTGACCGTTGAGGAATACCGCCACCAGCGCACCGGCGCCATTCACTACCATCTGGCCGCCGACCACCCCGAGAACGTGTTTATGGTCGCGCTGCGCACAGTACCGGAGGATTCAACGGGGGTTGCCCATATACTGGAGCACACCGCTCTGTGCGGCAGTCGCCGCTTCCCGGTTCGCGACCCGTTTTTCATGATGATTCGGCGCTCGCTGAATACCTTTATGAATGCGCTGACCAGCTCCGACTGGACCGCCTACCCCTTTGCCAGCCAGAACCGCAAAGACTTCCAGAATCTGATCGAGGTTTACCTCGACGCCGTGTTTTTCTCCCGGCTGGATCCCCTCGATTTCGCCCAGGAAGGTCATCGCCTGGAATTTACCGAACCGGACAACCCCGACAGTGAGCTCCAGTTCAAGGGTGTGGTGTTCAATGAAATGAAAGGCGCCATGAGTTCGGTGCCCAGCCAGCTGTGGCAGGCCCTGTGTCACCACCTTTTCCCCTCCGTCACCTATCACTACAACAGCGGCGGCGAACCGGAAAACATCCCCGACCTCACTTACGAGCAGCTCAAGGCCTTTTACGAGACCCACTATCATCCCAGTAACGCCATCTTTATGACCTTTGGCGACATTCCAGCCGCCGAGCACCAGCACAATTTTGAAAATCTGGCGCTGAAGGAATTCGAGGCTCTGCCCGAGGAAATCCATGTTCCCGACGAGCAGCGCTACAGCACACCGCAGCGGGTCAAAGAGCTTTACCCCTTCACGGAACAGGACGCCAGCGAAAAAGACAAACGCCATCACCTCGTGGTTGGCTGGCTGCTGGGGCATTCTACAGATCTGGAAGCGGCGCTCGAAGCCCAACTGTTGAACAATGTGCTGCTCGACAACAGCGCGTCGCCCCTTTTGCACGCGCTGGAAACCAGCAAGCTAGGCACAGCGCCCTCGCCCCTGTGTGGACTGGAAGACTCCTTGAAGGAGATGGTCTTCGTTTGCGGTCTGGAAGGCTGCCACGCCGATAGCGTCGCTGAGGTTGAAGCACTGATTCTGACTACACTGGAAGGCGTAGCGACAGACGGCGTGCCGGTCGAGCAACTGGAAGCCATGCTCAACCAGCTGGAACTGCATCAACGTGAAATCTCCGGCGACAGCTACCCCTACGGCCTGCAATTACTGCTCAATGCACTGGGCAGCGCCACTCATCGCGGTGACCCTATTGCCTTGCTCGATATGGAACCGGCCATTGCCGCCATCCGGGAAAAAATCAACGACCCGGATTACATCAAACGGCTCACCCGTGAACTTCTGCTCGACAACCCGCACCGGGTCACCCTGCATATGGCGCCCGACACCGAGTTGCCCCTTAAACGTCAGGAAGCCGAGAGAGCCCGCCTGGCGGCAATCAAGAACAGCCTCAGCGACAGCGAGCGCGCCGCCATTATTGAACAGGCCGCCGAGCTGGAGGCCCGCCAGCGAGCGGAGGAAGACGAATCCATTCTGCCCAAGGTTGGACTGGATGATATTTCGGACGGTTTGCCCGATATTCCTCACGACGACACGACCTGTGCCCAGCTGCCTGCCACCTGGTACAGCCGCGGCACCAACGGGCTGGTGTATCAGCAGCTGATCACCGCGCTGCCCCCCTTGCCCGATGACCTTCTGCCCCTGCTGAACAATTACCACACAGCCCTGACCGAAGTGGGCGTGGGCGATGAAAGTTATCTGGAGACTCAGGCACGCCAGGCCGCCGTGTGCGGCTCAATCGCGGCCTTCAACAGCTACCGGGCAGCGGCTGATAATGAACAGCACTTTATGGGCTACAGCATACTCAGCAGCAAGGCATTGCAGCGCTTCCACCGCCAGCAGAGCGAGCTGATGTTTGAAACCCAGCAGAGTGCCCGCTTTGACGAGCACGCACGCCTGGGCGAATTGCTGGCACAGCAGCGCGCCCATGCCGAGAACAGCATTACCGGCAATGGCCATATGTTTGCCATGCATGCCGCTTCCAGCGCTATGAGCCCGGTGGCCGCGCTTTCCCACCGACTCTCGGGCCTGGCGGGTATTCAGGCACTGAAGCAACGCCACGATACGGCGCAGAGTGAAGACGGCATCCAAGCCCACGCACAGCAGCTCAAACGCCTTCACGAACTGTTTCAGCAAGCCGACAAACAACTGCTGTGCATTGGTGAAGAAGAGCTCAAGGACGAACTACTCGCCAGTAACAGCGAAGTCTGGGCCGACGTGGCGCGTGGAGAAAATGCTGTCCTGCAGCTCCCCAGTCTGCGCGAGAGTGTGCGACAGGTCTGGATCACCTCGGCCGAGGTCAACTTCTGCGCCAAGGCCTATGCCACAGTGCCACTCACCCATCCCGATGCGGCCCCATTGACGGTACTGGGTGGCTTCCTGCGCAACGGCTATCTGCATCGTGCCATTCGCGAACAGGGCGGCGCCTATGGCGGCGGCGCCTCACAGGATTCCAATATCGCGGCCTTCCGCTTCTACTCTTATCGCGACCCGCGAACACTGGGTACGCTGGATGATTTTGATCAGGCCCTGCACTGGTTGCAGTCCAACTCTCACTCCGAAGAACAGTTAGAGCAGGCCATACTCGGCGTCATCAGCAGTCTGGATAAGCCGGGATCACCGGCGGGGGAAGCCAAACGCGATTTCCAGAATCGCCTGTTTGGTCGTAGCAAGGAAATGCGCGATGCCCTGCGCGAAGCGATTATTCGCGTCACGCTGGACGATCTGCGCCGGGTCGCCGACACCTACCTGAAACCGGAACAGGCCAGCATTGCGGTACTGACCGGTCAGGCCCGTTACAAACAAGACCAGAGTCGCTACGACGAACTGCAAATGTCCGTCAACAAAGTGTGACCAGGAAAATGCGGTGCAATGCACCGCCGCACCTCAATTGGCGTCCCGGTGATGCTTCATGCGCTCGCGCAGCTCCGCTTTCCGCGCCTGTTTTGCCTGCTGTAATTGCTCCCGCTGCTCCGGTGTAAGCACTGCGGCAATGGCCGCACGGGTTTGCAGGCGGTGTCGGAATTTTTCTGCGGCGTTGCGGCCAACCGCCTCACTCAGCTCATTGATTTCCGCTTCCGTCACAGATGCCATATCCAGCGCGTGCATGCGCTTGAACAGATCCCGCTGAGACTTTCGCAGCGCCTTTCTGTCTTTTTTTGCTGTATTTAAAATGTCATCCACTGAGGCCTGCTGGGCCCCGTCCAGATTCAGGGTCTGCAGCTGCTCCCGAAAATGGTCCCCACCGCGGCCCTCATGGTGGTAGGGTTTGGCCAGAGCAAGCAGCGTCGTGCTACCCAGCAGAACAATTGCAAACCATTTCAATGCTTTCATCGTCGTTACTCCACACGTTAAGAACAGCCTCAGATTAGCGCCATGCGCTGTAAAATACTGTCGGGCTACTGTAAATTTTCTGTAAAAGCGGTTCCCCAACGCCGCCAGCCGCAACACAATACAAACGTCTCAACACCGGATATCCACCATGCCCACGCTGCTGCTGGCAGATGACGATGAAGCCCTGTGCCAATTGCTGAGCGAATACCTCGAGCTGGATGGCTACACCTGTGACTGTGTTCACCGGGGCGACGCCGTAGCCGCGCAGCTGCAGAACAAGCACTATGATCTTCTGATCCTCGATATTATGCTGCCGGGGCTGCAGGGCCTGGATGTGCTCAAGCAGCTGCGTCAGGCTGGAACCAATCTGCCGATCATCATGCTTACCGCTCGCGGCGACGATATGGATCGTATTCTCGGTTTGGAACTGGGCGCCGACGACTACCTGCCAAAACCCTGTAACCCACGTGAACTGTCAGCGCGAATACGCGCCGTGCTGCGGCGCGGAAGTGCCCGGCCCGGCGAAGAGCAGACGCCACAGAGGTTCGGCCCGTTTTCGCTGGATACAAAACGACGACGCCTGAGCTGTAGGAACGATGACATTAAACTCACTGCTCGCGAATTTGATTTGTTATGTGCGTTGTTGGAAAAGCCCAACGAAGTGCTCAGCAAGGAGGCACTCAGTGAGCGTGTCCTGCAGCGACCGCTTGAGCCCTTTGATCGCAGCCTCGACATGCATGTAAGCCATCTGCGAAAAAAACTGGTCGACTACAGTCAGGAGGAATACATCACTACCATCCGCGGTATTGGCTACTGTCTGAATACCCAAGGCGACAATGAATGAACCGCCTTTTTCTACGCATTTTTATAGCCTTCTGGCTTACCACCCTGATAACCCTGGTGGCCGGCCAGCAACTCAGCCACCTGCTGCAGCGCGAAGGCCCGCGAGTCAATCAGGTACGGGAACAACACGAGGCTGCGCGCCAATTTTTGCATCGCGCCGCCCGCCGCTATCGCTGGGATGATCCTGTCGAATGGCTGCGATGGCTCGACCGGAAAGACCAACCCTTTGATTGGATGCTGCGGCGTCTGGATGGCGCGGACCTGTCACACGGACTCAGCTGGAGCCCCGAGCTCGAAACCAAGATCAATTCGCGGCCGCTGCGCAATTTTCGCAAGCCCATCCCGCTGAACGACGGCGTGCTGATTATTCGGCCCCTGGTAAGCAAAAATGGTTTGGACGGTTACCTGGTAGCCAAAGTCAAACACCCTCACCCACTGGTTGTGGAGTGGCTCTATGAACATTTGTGGCTGCGCCTGTTGCTCGCACTGCTGGCGACTGGTGCCGTCAGCTACTGGATGGTTCGTCGCTATACACTGCCCATACGACAGCTGCGCGAAGCAACGCAGGTGCTGGCGGGCGGTGACCTCAGCCTGCGCTTAAGCGATACCGAAGGTAAGGATGATCTGAGCGCGCTGCGCCGGGATTTTAACGAAATGGCCGCGCGACTGGACGAGGCGCGGCAGCGGCAGCGCAGCTTGATTCACGACATATCCCACGAGTTGCGCACACCGCTGGCGCGTATACAAGCGGCGCTGGCCCTCGCTGAGCGCCGTGAGGGCAGTGCCGAAGAGCTCAGTCATATTCGTCGCGAATGCGATGCGCTAAATGCTCTCATTGCTCAATTACTTGACGAACCCGCACAGTCGGAAGCGCTTAACGACACCATTGCATTGCAGCCTTTTCTGCAGCGACTGGTCGAACAGAATCAACTGGAGGCCGAGAGTCGTCAGTTAAAGCTGCGGCTAGTTGACAATGCGCCCCGGGAAATCTGGCTGCAGGTTGCCGCTGGCGCCCTTCACAGCGCCATCGAAAATGTCTTGCGTAACGCCATTCGTCACAGTCCCAAAGGCGAGACCATCGAAATAGTCTCGGGCGAACTGAGTAATGGCGACCTACAACTGGAAATTCGCGACCGGGGGCCCGGTGTACCCGAGGAGGCCCTCGACAAACTGTTTCAGCCTTTTTTTCGGCTGGACGACTCTCGCTCTCGCAACAGCGGCGGCTTCGGACTAGGCCTTGCCATCTGCCGCCGCATTGTCGAGAGCCACGGTGGCAGAGTCAGCGCTCACAACTGCAAGCCCGGGCTGGCAGTAAAGCTGAGGCTGCCTGCCACACTGAAGGTCACTCCCCCCTCCGAATAAAACCTTGCCACTGAAACAACACCAGTGCGAAGCAGTTAGCGCCGCGGTCAGACGAACATACTTTAGATCTTGCGCTCGCCCCAGTAGCGATCACGCAATGCCTTGCGATAGACCTTGCCGGCTTCACTGCGGGGAATTTCGTCCAGATACTCTACGCTGCGAGGTACTTTCTGACTCGACAGATGCTCTGAACAGAAGGTCTGTAATTCTTTCGCCAGCGCCGCATCACCGGTCGCACCCGGCACCAATTGGACCAGCGCCTTGACCTCTTCACCCCACTCCTCATTCGGTACGCCGACACAGGCGACATCGGCCACCGCCGGGTGTTTGGCCAGTACATCATCGATTTCCTGAGGATAGATATTCACCCCACCACTGATAATGGTTTCAGCACTGCGCCCGGTGAGAAACAGGTAGCCATCCGTATCCAGATAACCGATATCACCGGCCGTGTAGTAGCCGTCACGCTGGGCTGAGGCGGTTTTCTCCGGCGCTTTGAAATATTCAAACTTACTGTCAGGCGGATTGATCATCCAGATCTGCCCTTCCTCTCCGGCCTCGACTGGCTTGCCGGATTCGTCGAGTATGCGCACCTGATCCGGGCCCGGCTTTCCAACAGTACCCGGTTTGGCCAGCCACTCCTGGGGGCTTACAAAGGTACCGGGGCCTTCGGTGCCCGCAAACAGTTCCCAGATAATCGGGCCAAACCAGTCCAGCATCTGCTGTTTGACACTGGGAGGGCACGGTGCGGCGCCGTGAATCACAAAACGTAAAGACGAAATATCATAGGCCTTGCGCACAGACTCCGGCAGCTGCAGCAAACGATTGAACATAGTGGGCACAAAAAAACTGTGGGTAACGCGGTGCTCGGCAATCAACTTGAGCGTCTGCTCCGGCTCCCACTTATCCATCAGCACAATGCCAATGCCTGCCGACAAGGGCGTCAGCATGCACAGATTAAAAGGGCCCGCGTGGTACAGCGGCCCGGTCGCCAGACTGCAATCCGTGCCGCTCTCCGGCTGATACTGGAACACGGCAGTGATCAATTGCTGCATTTCCGCCGCTTTGGCCGGATCGGCCTGCTTGCGCAACACCCCTTTTGGTCGACCAGTGGTGCCGGAGGTGTACTGCATGACACTGCCGCGCGCGGGTTCATCGATATCCTCGCCCGAGAAATCAGCTATAGCACTCTCCAGGGCATCAAACCCACTGATCACCCCGCCAATAGACAGCTGCATCACCAGACGGCTGCTCAGCTTGGCGGCCGCCGTGGCCGCCTCACTGATTCGGATATCGGCAAACAGGGCCCGCGCTTCGCAATCATCGACGATATAAGCTATTTCTTCGGGCTTGAGATGCCAGTTCACGGGGGTCAAACGCAGCCCCAGGCGATGACTTGCCATGACCACCTCGACAAACTCCGGGCGGTTGCCGCAAACCAGCGCGATCGGATCACCCGCCTTCAGCCCCGCCTCGCGCAGACAGCGGGCAATCTGGTTGGCCCGTTGGTTCAGGGTCTGAAAATCGCGGTTTCCATGCTCAGAACAAATGGCTCGACGCGTGGGCGCCAATCTGGCAATGGCAGAAATTTCCATGCCCTGGGGAGCAGCCGCACAGGCTTGCTGAAACGTATCACTGGCAGACACATGGCCTCCTAAATCGAGTTCAGTCGTTATTGTGGCGGTGAATTCTACCGGGATTGGAAAAACTGTGTCTTACCAACTGGTTAATCGCCCCACCTAGTCGAGCAATTCGCGAATCTGATCGCCGGTGAAGCCCCGATAAAGAAGAAAGCGGGTGCGACGGGCCTTTTCCTTGAGGTCGGCAGCAGGTGCATCACCGTATTTGCGCTCAAGTACGTATGCCAATGTGGCAAACCAATCCACCTCGGCGCCCTCCATTGCGGCCGCTGCCAGCTCATCGCCGATACCGCGCTGGCGCAGCTCCTGACGAATGCGTAGCGGGCCATAGCCGCGCTGGCTGCGCTGACGAACAAAGGCCTCGGCAAAGCGGCTGTCGCTCTGCAGACCATCTGCAGCAAGGGCTTGCAGGGTTTCTTCTACCTGCGACGGGGGAAAACGACGCTCCAGTTTGGTGCGCAATTCGCGCTGGCTGTGCTCCCGTCTGGCAAGCAAATCCATCGCCGCCACCCGCACCTCGATCAATCCGGTTTTATCCCGCATGTTTCTCTGCTTTATCAAAATGTTAACCCGTCGGCCAACATTCTAACGACCCCCTCGGTAAGTACTTATTTCTCAATTCATCCTTGGGCGTGACAATCATACCCAAGAAGTCACAACCCTGTCCGACTTCGTCGACTGAACTCTTAGGAGAATTTAAAGATGTACTCCAACCTTAAGTCCAAAATCATTCGATTCGCAAGTAATGAAGAAGGTGCCAGTGCTATTGAGTACGGGCTGATTGCCGGCCTGATCGGTGCACTGATTATTGTCGCAGTCACCGGCATCGGTGGCAGCGTATCGACCTACTTTACTTCGATCTGTAACGCGCTGGGCGGTACCTGCGCCTAACGGGCAGACACCGCTAGCGGAGTAGGCCGGCATGGATGTCAGTGCTGTCACGGACGTAGCCCTGCTCGTTGTCGCAGTCTGCATGGCAGTCATTGCCTGGCAGGACTGGACACAACGCCGAATAGCCAACTGGGCAGTACTGGTGCTTTTCGGCTGCGCGGCCCTGCGCTGGAGCCTGACCGCTCCAAGCGCATCAGAGTTGATGTTTAACGTGATTATCGCACTGGTGATTTCCGTGCCAGGACTAATGAAAGCGGCATTGGGTGCCGGCGATGTCAAACTGCTGTTTGCGCTTGCGCCGCTCTGGACAACAGACACCTATTTCCAGGCATTCAGCTTTGGTCTGGTGATCTTGCTCACCCTATGTCTGGCGGCTGATCTGTTCAGAAGTCGAATGAGACCGGCCATGTGCGGCAGCAATACTACAGTCGATCGTCGCGACCAATCCATGTACCAGTTGCGTGAACGAGGCATCCCTCTGGGAACCGCCCTGTCACTCGGCTGGCTCACTACCCTACTGTGAGGACAACGATGTCCACGCGCAATAGAAAAGGTAACAGCAAAAAGCAATGGGGCGCCTCAGCGATTGAGTTTTCACTCGTGCTGCCGGTCTTTTTGGCCTTAATGTACGCCGTGGTGAGTTACTCCACTGTCTTTCTCTTGATACAAAGTTTTACCTACGCCTCGGAAGACGCGCTGCGCGCTGCAGTTGCAGTGGATTGCGATGGCCTGACAACCCAGCAATGTATCGACAACCGAATCACTCCGGCAGTTCGCGCACAGGTAGTCACATCCCTCGACTGGTTACCCCCTTCGGTGAAAAACATTGTTCTCGGCAGCGCGGGTGAAGAAGTCGTGGTCAATTGCGCGAGCGACACCTGTACCGTCGAAGTACGCTACGACAATTACGCCACCAATCCGCTGATTCCCGCAGTAACCCTGCCGGCCATTGGCACGATACCGCGTGTACCACAGCATTTAATCGGACGGGCAAGCCTGCGGGTCTAAGCAGGCAAGATTGCACAAGGAAGCGACCATGCAGCCAAAAACACTCAAGATACTCGCCTTCGGCCTGATCGGTTTCTCGGTGATTCTCGCCATTATCGGGCTTCGCCTGAGCTCTCAGCCGAAAGTAAACTCGGTAGCACTGGCGCCGGAATCTGCCTATAAGGTCGTGGTCACCAAGCGCGCCATTGCGCCTAACACAGTTTTGACCGCCGATGATGTGCAGAGCATCCCCTACCCGCTCAGTGCAGGCGGTACGTTCAGCGAGACCTCCGCGGTGGTCGGCAAGGAAATCTACGTCGCCCTGCCCCAGGGTGAAGTTTTGCGCCAACAGCACTTCGAAGTCTCCAGCGTCCTGGCCGAACAGGTAAACCCGGGCTTTCGCGCTCTGGCGGTTGCCGTTGACGAAACCATCGGTACCGGTGGCTATCTGATGCCCGGCGACAAAGTCGACGTGCTGTTTGCTACCCGAGCCAATCGCGAGTCCGGCAACGCCAGTATTTCCCGGCGCATACTCACAGACATCAAGGTGCTGGCCTTCGGCAATGTCCTGCAGGGCTCTACCCCTAAAGGCGAAGAGGCATCCGGCAAACGCAGCCGCACTGCCGTGCTGGAAGTCCCGGAAGCCGATATCAGCAAGCTGTTACTGGCAGAAACTGCTGGCTCACTGCGACTGGCTGCCGTCGGTGAGCGCGAACTTGAACAGATAAAACTTGAAGCAACGCCAACGGAACGAGCCGAGATTAAAGCGGATATGGGTGATGTTATCGGCAAGCCGAAGCAGGTCTACAAACCCCGGCCGAAGGTCTATGTCTACCATGGCGACAGCGTTGAAACAGTGAGGACTTCCCCATGAAAAAAGTGAAAATGATTTTGCTTGGACTGGGCCTGCTGTTTTCCGCGTCAGTCTTTGCCCTCGACAATACCGATTTGAAAATGATCAGCGGCGAGCAGTATCAGATGCGCGCACCGGAGGCCATTGTGCGCACCGCCGTGGGTAATCCCGACGTGCTCAGTGTCAAAGTCATCAACAGTCGCGAAATTCTGTTGACCGCCAAAGGCGATGGTAAAACTTCGCTTATGGTCTGGAAGAAAGGTTATCGCAACCCACTGCGCTACAAGGTCGATGTGACGCCGGAGATTGGAAAGCTGGCTCCATCGACTAGCGTACAGGCCATCCAGGGCGGCATTATGGTAAGCGGTGCGGTCGCCTCGCTGGCGGAGCATGACAAGGCAGTGGCCGCAGCTGGTAAAAGTGCCGTCGACAGTACGCACTCGACCGGGCCGATACAGGTGCAGACCGATATTCGCATTGTCGAAATCAGCCGTAACGAACTGAAGACAGTCGGCTCCCTGCTGGCCAAAAACACCTTGAATACAACCGCCGCCATCGGCTCTCCCGGCAGCTTCGGCGGTGTTGAAGGCGGCAGCGGCGGCTTCAACCTGCTGACCAGCACAGGATTTCTGCCAAACGCCGATGGATACTCGCTACTCATCGGCAAAGCGCAGCGCGGACTGCTCGGCGTCATCAGCGCCCTGCAAAACAACGGTTATGCCTACACCCTGGCCGAGCCCTCGCTGGTGGCCTTGTCCGGCCACACCGCAAGCTTTCTGGCGGGTGGTGAATTCCCCTACCCGGCCAGCAATGACAATGGTGATGTAGAAATTGAATATCGCGAGTTTGGTGTGCGCCTCAAGCTCACCCCTACCGTACTCGACGACAAGAACATCATGTTGAAAGTTGCACCGGAAGTCAGTGAACTGGATTTCGTCAGCGGCATTCAAACCGGTGGCGTTGCGGTGCCGTCGCTGCGCGTGCGCCGCACTGACACCGCAGTGCAACTGGCCTCAGGCGAAAGTTTTATTATCAGTGGACTGATCAGTACCCGCACCGCGAACAGTGCCGACAAATTCCCCGGTCTTGGCGACATTCCCATTCTCGGCGCCTTCTTCCGCTCGACCCGTTTTGAACGCGAAGACAAGGAGTTGATCATGATTGTTACGCCGCATCTGGTGCGGCCGCTGGCCGCTCAGGCCCGGCTGCCTGAATTGCCCGGCGAGATCTACCGCCGCCATCAACCGAGCTTTGGCGACATCCTGTTTGGTGACCCGCAACCGGAATACAGCGGTAAAACCTGGAGCTCTCCAGGCGTTGGCTTCTCGGATTGAAGGCCACAACGGAACCGTGGATGACAGGAGATGACTGTGTCCGAACTCAGTAACGATGACCTGATCAATATCAGCGACGAGTATGAGCGCTTAAAGGCCGCACTGCACCGCTTTGTTATAGAGCGTATTGAAGACGAAGAAGCCTTTTACGATGGCGACACCAACCGTCTTGCACGCTCTATTTCCGGCTATATCAGTCAGTACTGTCGCATATACGAAACGCCCATTCCCGAGGAAGAGCAGGCCGCGCTGGAAAAGGAGCTGTTTGATGAGATCGCAGGCTACGGCCCGCTACAAAGCCTGCTGGAAGATCCGGACGTCAACGACATTCTGATCAACGGCCCCACGTCGATCTTTATCGAGCGCAATGGCGTGCTGGAGAAAACCCGACTGCGCTTTCTCGATGATCGCCATGTACTGCGGGTTATCCGTCGCATGATTTCTCCGCTGGGGCGGCGCATCGATGAATCCAGCCCACTGGTCGACGGCCGCCTGCCCGACGGCAGCCGGATCAACGCCATTGTGCCGCCGCTGTCACTGGAAGGCCCCTGTCTGTCGATTCGAAAATTTCGCCAGAAGGCCCTGACCGAAGAGGACCTGATCAATAGTGGTTCAATAAACACAGAGGCCATGGAGTTTCTGAAACAGGCCGTCCACGCAAGAGCCAACATACTGGTGAGCGGCGCCACCGGCGCCGGTAAAACCACCATGCTCAACGCACTTAGTCAGTATATTTTTGATGGTCAGCGGGTTGTCACCATCGAAGATGCGGCCGAACTGCAACTGCAGCACAGTCACGTTGTCAGGCTCGAAACCCGACCGCCCAACAATGAAGGCATCGGCAGAGTCTCTGCTCGCGAACTTTTGCGCAACGCTTTGCGAATGCGACCTGACCGAATCATCGTTGGTGAAAGTCGCGGCGGCGAAGTTCTTGATATGTTGCAGGCAATGAATACCGGTCACAGCGGCTCGATGAGCACCGTCCACGCCAACTCGGCGGAGGATGCTATCACGCGCCTGGAAATGATGATTGGCCTGTCTGACTTCAAGGGCTCGGATAGCCTGTGCCAGAAAATGATTGGCAGTGCGCTGGATTATATTGTCCACGTGGGCAGATTAGACGACGGCCAACGCGTCGTGAAAGAAATCGTTAAGGTCAGTGGAAAACTGGCTGAGTTAAACCCCATATTCCAGTTTAATGAGCATACCAGAGCACTTGAACGGGTTGATCAAAATGGCACGGCTCAAGCCCGTGTGCAGGAAGGGCTGGCGTGATTTGGGTTCTGGTCAGCATATTAATCGCCGGCGCTGGCGCCGTGCTATTGCTGGCAGGCAAGAATGAGTCACGTCCGACTTCCGTTAAAAAAGAAGAGGACTTCGACCCTCTGGCTGCCAGAAAGGCCTCCTGGACGCCGGAAATTCTGATTCGCTACCTGAACCGTCTAGGCTTGAACCTTAAACCTTCTGTCGTTATGACCTTGTTGGTGGCGGAGCTGGTATTGGCTGTGATGCTTTGGCTTGCCCTGGAGTTTTCGGTAGCACTGCTGGCCGCCGGCGGTTTACTGCTGATTACCCACTTGGCTCTTCAGGCGCTGGGCGCAAGACAAAAACAACGCTTACTGCAAACGCTGCCCTCGTTTCTCAATCAGGTTTCACGCCGCCTGTCCGCCGGTGTGTCGGTAGAACACGCCTTCACCGACTCCATGGAAAATATCGATGGCCCTCTTGAACTGGCCATGCGGCGAGTAATGCAACGGGTAGGCCTTGGCCTGGAACTTCATCAGGCCTTTGAACGCGAAGCACGCACCAGCGGTCTGAAAGAATTGCTGATCATTTCAACGGCTTTGCATATCAACGAGCAGTTTGGCGGCAGTATTCGCGCGATTCTGGATGACATTGTGCACATACTGCGAATGGAAGATCTGGGCAAACGGGAATTGAAAGCGCAAACCGGTGAAACCCGGATAACCGCGCTGGTTTTAACCGTACTCCCACTTGCCATGATCACGCTACTGACCACCATGAACCCGGATTTCATCCTGCAGATGTGGCATGACAGTCTGGGCAAGAATTTGCTGATGATCGCGGCGGCGCTGCAAGTGCTCGGCGCCGTAACCCTGTGGCGTATGGTCCGGGCCATTTGACGAGGCAATGATGGAAGCTTATCACCTGCTGTTTCTCGCCTGTATCGTGCTGTTGTTAGCGGCGCCGGCCCTGCTGGTTCTGGCGCGCTTTGAAGCTCAGCCACGCACCGCACCACAAGCCCCGCATAAAAAGACTACCGTGGTGGATGTACGCGCGAAACGCGAGCAGCGAAAAAACGCTTTGCGCGGGTATAAACTGGAGCCCTGGCGCCAACTGCGCAATCGCTACAAAGCCATCAACGAAATAGCCCAACTGTTTCGGCAGTGCGGTGTAAGTTCAGCCGCAGATCAAATGCGTTATCTGGTTTACGCCATAGCCGCTGCAGTAGCTTTCAGCCTGCTGCTGGGCATCGCCATGGCAGTGGGCCGCTACAACGCGGTGGAATCTTTTGCTTACGCCATTATAGCCCTGATTGTCGCCCTACTGATGATGAAGCGGGGCCTGCAGACACGGGCAGAAAAGCGCCAGAAATGTCTGGAGGAAGAGGCGTTGATGCTGATCCAAACCACCCGAATGCTCTGGCGCGTAGGTCTGTCACTGCCGAAAACCCTCGGTATTCTCTGTGACGAGCTGCGACACCTGACACCCAGCACCGCGACCGAACTGAAAATAGCCGTGAAACGTATCGATGCCGGTCAGGCGCAGGACGAAGCGTTGCAGGAACTGTGCAACAACACCACCGCCGAGGGCTTTCGCGAGTATCTGATTATTCTGCGACAGGAATCCAGTACCGGTGGCGGTGTCGATAAATCACTGCAGGAACTCTATGAAGTACTGCAGAGTCGTCGCAAAACCAATCTGCAGGAAAAGGTCAGCAAAACCTCGGCGAATATGTCGGTGGTTATGATGCTGATGATGTTCCCGGCACTGATCATTGTCATTGGCGGTCCCGGTTTTATCGCTATTTCGCGTGCACTTGGATCACTCAACGGGGGTTAAACCATGCGTATCCAACTGGCAATACTGCTCACCAGCGCGCTGCTTAGCGCCTGCAGCAGCCAGCCGAAACTGAGCAAGGTGCCGGTCGACAGCGGCCAGCAATGCTATCAGGAAGCCAGCCGCGAGATGAGTGTGCGACTTGATCTTATCCGGCAGCTGGTCTCTGAAGGACAATATTTCTCGGCCATCGCCCATCTTGAGAGAGAGCCCTTTGCCTCTGACGGAGCCAGCTTTCTGATGGCTGAATCGCTGCGCAAAAGTGGCCAGCCCGAGGCCGCCCTGGCCGAGTATCACAAACTCAAGGATGGCTGTCTTCACGCCCTTGGCTATCTCGGTGCGGGCAAGATCTACGCGGTCAATGGCAAACTCCACGAGGCGCTGGAGGAGTTGAAAGTTGCTCGCGACCTGTTACCGACAGATGCCAACATACGCAACGACTACGGTTTTGCCCTGCTGGCCAGCGGCCAGTTCAAGCGCGCCCAGCAGGAGTTTCTGACGGCCATACAGCTGCACAATGAACACCGCATCGCCATTAAGAACCTCGTCTTGGCGCTGATTCTTGACCAGGACACAAAGACTGCCTGGGCGGTTGCAGAACACCACCGTATGACGCCTGAAGCCTTCCAGGATCTGATGGTTCGCGCCGCGCAATTCAAAAAAGTCTCGCTTAGCCCACAAAAAGACGCGGTTGCCAGGGTCCCGGTTCAAATTCCGGATTCCGGCCTGGAGCAACCCATCCTTATTCGCACAGGAGAAACACTGTGAAAACGCTTGTTATCGCCGCCTCATTCGTACTGCTGACAAGCCTTCCTGGTTATGCCGAGGAAGCAAAAGCAGATTCAACCCAGGCCCTGCTCAAGGGCCAGCAGGCCACGCCGACAGCCCAGCTGCTGGAGTTACAGCGCTCCGGGAAAATTGCGTCTCGTAACGAGCAACAGCTGCCGGGCAAGGCCCAGAGCAAAATCTATGAGCGCTATATCAACAGTTTCGGGCACCCCATTGCCGAGACCTATATCAACGAAAGCTTTTCCGAGTAAAGCGTATGCGTGACGCCAGTCCTGTTCGCATAAGTCAGCAGTACGGCGCCATCGTTATCAGTACCGCCGTACTGATGGGCGCCATATTGATTTTCGTCGCACTGGCTGTCGACACCGGCAGGCTTTACTACGAAAAACGTATGTTGCAGCAACAGGCCGATCTGGCAGCCATTCAGGCAGCACAACTCTATTGCAGCGGCTTTGAAAGCGCAGACACGGTGGCAGCCGGCATCCGCGACACTCTGGTCGACCACGGTTTTAACCCCGACGCTACAGAAAATTCGCTCTCGGTGAACCTCGGTACGCTGGCGGTCAACAACAACCGACGAGAATTCACCAGCAGTGCCGAGTTTCAATCGGTACAGGTCGTTCTGTCGCGCACGGTAGCATCGTCATTGTTTGCCGGCAGTGTCTTCAACAACATTACCCTCACCGCGACCGGTGTTGCCGAGCGCGACCTGATCGCCACCCTCTCCGCCGGCAATGCATTGCTCTCCGTCGACAGCGATCAATCCACTGTGTTGAATTCGGTTTTAGGTGGACTGTTGGGCAGTTCGATCAACCTTTCCGCCGCCAGCTATCAAGGGCTCATTGATGGCGCCATTACCTTTGGCGAGCTAACCGCTGAATTGACCAGCGCCGGCCTGCTGTCAGCAGGCGCCGGGCTGGACGACCTGAGTAATCTCAATTTGAGTTTGAGCGAACTGCTAAGCGCACTGAGTAACGCGATTACCCTCAGCGGCGGCAGCAGCGCTGCCATTAACGATATTTTGAATGCTGCCATTGCAGCCGGCAGCTCCGCCGAAACAATCGATCTGGGCAATATTCTGCAAGTCGACGACGACTATGTGGGAAACGATCAATCAGACGACAGTGAAGTAACGCCTCTGCAGCTAATCACCGCATCGCTGATGGATATCAATTTAGGGGATACTATTAGCGTCAATATAACGACCCCTACCAGCTCTCTACCCATCATTCAGGACCTTTTCGGCAGCACCCTGAATCAGACCGTTGAGCTCACGATCAACAGCGTACCCACCATAGCCGTGGGGCGCTTTGGCTACGACTCCCTTGGCCTGCCTCGAACCAGCGCACGGACCGCGGCACTGGACCTGGCCACCAGCGTGAATCTCAATTTCGGCCCCGGCAGCAGTGGCGCCCTGAACGCCCTGCTCGGTACGCTGCTAACGGTGAACGGCAATATAACGGTTGCCACATCAACCGCCGAGAATGAAGCCTGGCTCGATCAGATAAGTCAGTGTCCACGCCTGCTATCCCGCCAATTCGACTTTACCGTGGGCACCTCACCCGGGGCAGTCAGTGCGGAAATACGCGGCGCTAACCCCGGCGACCCAGCCAATCTGTCCGTTGACCTGACCCTCGGTGGTCTGGGCCTCGTTGAAACCGATCTGGACGTCGCCGGCACCTTGCCGATCGCCAATGGCAGCGACAGCACCATTGCGTTCAGTATGGATCTTTCGCAGCCCGATGCCCTCCCCAGTGAAGAGGGTTCAGCAAGCACCACAATCTCCGGCGCTGTCAGCAATGGCATCAGCACAGCAGGCAGTTCGTTGGTCAGCAATATTTCAGCGAGGTTGCTGGGCCTGCCCATCACGCTGTCGACCGGCGACCAAGCCACCCTGACCAACAATCTGCTCACTGC
The DNA here is from genome assembly GCF_041624475.1 of Litorivivens sp. Lineage (GTDB taxonomy): Bacteria > Pseudomonadota > Gammaproteobacteria > Pseudomonadales > Spongiibacteraceae > Litorivivens. The sequence goes on along the minus strand of NZ_JBFJUX010000011.1, from coordinate 27,377 downwards.
ACTGGCACCTATCCTTGGCGGTGTCGCAGAGCTGGCCCTTGATCCAGTACTGGAGGCCCTCGGTCTGGCCGTGGGTGAAGTGAGGGTTCAGATTCTCGATGTTGAGGAAGGTCGCAGCGAGTTGATGCTGTAATCCGTCTCATGCAGCATCGCTTGCATATGGATGACAGTCGGGACGTATCCTGAGCACTGTCGCAGCACACCTCCGCCGCACACAGGGCCCCACTGGCGATTAACCGCTCAAGAACATCTGTGGCAATCGCCAAATGTACGGTTTCCTCCGCCATCAGTTGATACTCGCCCCAAGCCTGTCAGATCGCCCTGGCTCGCCAGATACCCCCGTGGCTAAGCCTTGTCCTGAATACCCGCTCAGGGCCAATGCGCTATGGCTGTCCCAGGCAGGTAATCGATCAGCCAAAAGTGGTGTACGCAATTGTTCGCGATAGTGAAGCTCGCTGATCGAATCCAGGAATTGTCGCCGCAATGAGAGATGCCCGCACCGTGCCAGTGCCGAGGCCAGGGCTAGCCCTGAAGCCAGAAGCCGTTCCATATGGCGCTGCCCATCAAGCTCTCCGTGCGCGGTATAGCGCTCTATCAACAGCAGCGAAAGGTCTAGGGCACAGCCAAAATACTGAATACCTACCTCAAAGTTGGACGCTGAACAGCAAACCTCGCCCTTGCGCATCCAGCTCGCCCAGATTGGCGCGGTCGCCTCCAGCCGCTCATTAAGCAGTGATCGATGCTTGCTACAAAGAAATTGCCAAGACATGATTGCCCCTCGCATTAAATGATAATGGTTATCATTTGCGATAAAGAATGCGATGTCAAGGGTGCTGGATAGTAATCAAGATTCCAATAGTGGCCCCGTGTCACCTGTCACTTACTATCCCTAGAGTACGCAGTAGCCTCCGTCGGACAGAAGGGTTGAGCCGGTCGTATACTTCGACATATCACTGAGCAGATACAGCACGGGGCCGACTACTTCGTCGGTCTCGGCGATGCGCTTTTGTAGGCTGGCGGCCTTGGCGCCTTCTTCAAAGCCGGGAATCACTGCGGCGCTATTGTCAAACAGGTCAGAGTGATAGCTACCGAGGGCCAGCGCGTTAACGCGAATATTGTCCCCTGCCCATTCCGCCGCCATGACCTTGGTCATGGCGTTCAACCCAGCCTTTAATGACGCATAAAAGCCCTGATAGGCCGGCGGCTTCAAGCCCGATACAGAAATCACATTGATTACGTTCCCGCCACCTTGCTTGGCCATATGGGGCGCAGCTCGCGAAGCCAGATACCAGGGCCCCATTAAATCCACCTCAAACATTTTCTGAAACAGCGAGGATTCCAGATCGGACAAGCCACCAACTGCAGGATTAATGCCGGCATTGTTGATAACAATATCAATTGCGCCAAAGTGCTCAAGAGTTTGGTTTATCAAGTTGTCGAGGCTTTCCGTCTGACCCGCATGAGCACTCACTGCAAATGCTTCGCCACCATCCTGCACTATCTGCGCACACACCGCTTCGCAGTTTTCCATTTTGCGGCTGGCAACGACAACCTTGACACCTTCCTTTGCCAGCCCCAGAGACATCGCACGGCCAAGACCGCGACTGCCACCCGTGACAATCGCCACCTTTCCTACTAACTCGCTGAAATTCATAATCACCTCTCACTTTTCTGCCCGAATACGCCCGACTTTATGTTCAGGGCGCCGCGCCAAAGAAGAAAAACTTACCGTCTTATTATTCAACAGCACTCAAAGAGACTGCATCACCTCTGCCGCCAATTCGAACGAGCGTAAACGTGCCTGAAGATCGTATACCTGACCGGAAAAAATAATCTCATCGACACCCGTATCGTCGATAAACGTGCTCAGCTTTTGCGCTACGGTGTCGCGATCGCCGACCGCCGAGCAGGCCATGATCTGTGACAGCATCATTTGATCTCGCGCATTCAAGGAGTGCTGCAAATCAGCACTGGGGGGCTGCAACTTGCCGGGTTTGCCCATTGTCAGATTGACAAAGGCGCGCCGCATCGAGCTAGCAAGAAATTCAGCCTCATCGTTGCTGTCTGCCGCAATGACATTAAAACCCGCCAGAACGTATGGCACATCAAGCCATTTCGACGGAGAAAAACGCTGGCGATACAACTGAATAGCCTCGCTCAGCTGGGCCGGCGCAAAATGCGAGGCGAAACCAAAGGGCAATCCCAGCGCGGCCGCCAACTGCGCGCCAAACAGACTGGAACCGAGAATCCACACCGGCACCTTACTGCCTGCGCCGGGCGTAGCAACAACCGTTTGCCCCGGCTCGGGGTCGTCGAGAAATTGAATCAATTCCACCACATCACGGGGAAACTGATTTACATCACCGTCCAGATTGCGGCGCAGTGCATTCACCGTAAGCTGATCGGTGCCGGGCGCCCGGCCCAGCCCCAGATCGATGCGCCCGGGATACAGCGCCTCAAGTGTGCCGAATTGCTCGGCAATGACCAGCGGCGCATGGTTGGGCAGCATAATGCCCCCAGCGCCAACCCGGATCGACTTTGTCGCTGCGGCCACATGGCCGATAACCAGTGAAGTAGCCGCACTGGCGATGCCGGTGAAGTTGTGATGTTCCGCCAACCAGAACCGACTGTAACCCCACTGTTCTGCGTTCTGAGCCAGCGCGACCGAATTGGCGAGAGATTCGGCGACAGAACCACCCTCACGAACAGAGCAGACATCGAGCATGGCGTAGCGTGTCATGTAGCGTCCTTATCAGAAGAGTTTGTTTCGGAGCCGCCGGCTGTCGAGGCTTTGATCGATGCCGAAAGCGACTCCGCGCTCATACTGCCACCCATCAATACCTGCATATGCGGGCCCGCCTGCAAGTCGCCGGCAATACGCAGCATGGAGCGGGTGCCCCGCGCCTCCATCGCCGCGTGCACATAGCGCTTGTTGACCGCGACCACCTGCGGCGGCGCGCTGGCAATTCGACGAGCGACAGCCAGCACCTCGTCGTCGAGATTTTGTGCCGGAAACACTTGATTCAACAACCCTGCATGAACCGCTTCTTCACCACAAAATTCGCGGCCGGCAATGTGCAGTTCCATCGCGTGGCGAGGCGACATAAACGCGGGAAACCAAGCGAAATCCGGCAACCCGGCGAACTGTAAGACCGGGTGTGACAGGCGCGCATCCTCCGCGGCATAGATCAAATCACAGGCACCGGCCAGCTCCAGTCCACCGGCCATAGCGTAGCCGTGAATCTGTGCGATAACCGGTTTAGCCAGATCCCACAGTCCCATCCACCCCTCGGTCACGTGGCGCGCCCACTGCATACCCACATTGGCGGTAAAGTAAGGCTGCTCTGCGGCGAGGTCACTTTTCAGGTCATAGCCCGACGAAAAACACTTACCGGCGCCCCGAATAATGCTCACCCGCACACTGTCATCGCCATCGGCGGACTGCAGCGCCGCAATAAGCTCAGCGCGCAGGGCGTTGCTGATGGCATTGCGCTTTTCAGGCCTGTTAAGCGTAAGCCGGAGCACACCCTCTTCGGGGCGATCAATAATCAACTCATTACTTTCGGTCATCTTTGCGCCTCAATTCTGCTGTTTGTTCAATGAAGCAATCAATTCCAATGCTGCAAGTGAGGACGTGTGCAAGGTCAGCCCGGTTGCGCCGCAATTCAGCCAACGTTCGAAACGTTCGGCTATGCGCTTTTCATCGCCGAACAGGCCACCCTCATCAATATACTCATCCGGCACTGCCGCTATCGCCTCATCGCGCCGCCCCTCTGTGAATAGTGTCAGGATCCTTTCCGCTGCTTCAGGGTAGCCGCGCCGGATCATCTGATCGCGATGAAAGTTGTTTTTCGCGTTTCCCATACCACCAATATAAAGCGCCGCCTGAGGCTTGCGCGCGTCGATAGCTGCCTGCACATCGTCAGTGATTTCGACCTGCACTTGCCCTTGAATCTCAAAATCAGCCAAAGATTTTCCACCACCAGCCCGTCGAAAGCCCTCGTCAAGCCAGGGGCGGTAAACATCCATCATGCCCGGACAGAAGCCCATGGGAATCCAGCCGTCTGCAATTTCCGCGGTGAGCGTCACCATACTCTGGCTGCCGGTGCCCAACCAGATTGGTATATCGGGATTCATTTTCGCAATGGGTTTCAGAGGCTTGCCCTGCCCGGTGCTCTCATCTTCAGGCAGTGGTAATGACAGGGCTTTCCCCTGATAGCTGACAGGGCCCTCGCGACGAAAAACCTGCCGCATAATGGCAACCGTGTCCTTCATACGATCATAGGGTTGGGCCCAGCTCTGGCCATGCCAGCCTTCGACAACCTGAGGCCCGGACAAGCCCAGGCCTGCGATTACCCGGCCCTCCCCGGCCAGTTGCTCCAGTGTGCCAAATTGCATGGCCGTCATCGTCGGCGCTCGCGCAGATACCTGCGCAATCCCCGTAGCAAGCCGTATCCGCGAGGTATGGGCAGCGATATAGGCTAAAGGGGTAATCGCATCGGTGCCGTAGGCTTCCGCCGTCCAAACCGAGTCAAAGCCCAGCGCTTCTGCTCGTTGAACCAAGCTGAGGGGAATAGTGATTTTTGACGCCGCGTAGTCGATAAAAAGCCCGAGCTTCATGTCTGCCCCTGTATTTATTGTCACCGGGACAGCATGGCAGTATTTGCGGGTTATTTCCTCACCCACTTTGGTGAAACCCCGCCGCCGGCCAGCGACGAAGCTTCACCGTCAGGTGCCGGGCTCAGTCACCGGTAGGGCCGGCCAGCGCCTCCAGCACCTCGATGTAGTGCGCTGGATCGATATTCTCGGGCGCTTGCTCGGCATAGGTGGCGATTGCGGCGCGCTGGCGCGCGTTGAATTGGGCAATGGTGCCATTCTCGCCGCCGGGCGCGGGGCTGATTACCGGCGGTTTGCGATGCAGAGTCGCCTGCTCGAAATCGTAGGCGATGCCAATGCCGGTGCCTTCATCAAACTGACGGACAAAAATCTCCATCCCTCGGGGCACACCAACAGATTCATCAAAGCCTACCGGCACAACGATCGACCCCATCTGGGTGGTGGACCCAAAATCGCAGGTACGGCCGCCGGTCGGCCCGGGTGACAGGATCAACGCATCTACACTGATGGTTTCGCCAAACTCGTCGCGCACCAGATCGCCGTTGTCATCGGTGATTGCATCCATGACGCCAGTCACGTAGGCCCGCATATCGCGAATTGCTTGTAATTGCGATTCCGAAGGCGCGAGATCTGCACTATCAAGAGCGGTCAATGCAACCAAGCCTGCGGTTCTCGGTCCTATCCGACCGGATTCGACAATACCGTCGATACCCGCGCAATCGTCACGGTCGTGGGTTTCTGTCGCCCGAAGGCTGGAGACACACCGACGCGGACTGGAGCCCCCTTCAGCTTCAAACCCGGCAAAATACTGATTCATATCATAGTGTCGTGAGCCCGCGCCCAGATTCGCGAAATCCGGCAGGTAGACATCGTAGATGTTTGCGCCCATGGCTTTGAGCTGTTCAATTGCCGCATCAATCAGTTCACCTTGAGCCCCGGTACCAGTCACCGAGGTGCTGCCACCAAGATTTCTAAGTACCCCTATATTTCGCCCAGCCACACCGTACTGCTCCCTGTCCAAGAATTGGGTGTAGTCTCCTGGACGTTCATTGGCAGGAAACCAGGCGGCTTTCGGGTCGCGCGCGTCAAAGGTTGCCATCGCACTGAGCATCAGCGCGGCATCTTCCACGGTGCGTGTCATCGGGCCGCCGGTGTCGCGTTCGTGCGACAGCGGGTAAATCCCATGCTGGGAAATCACCCCGAGACTCGGTCGAATACCCACCAGACCGTTGACTGAAGACGGGTGACGAATGGACTGACAGGTATCGGACCCGGTTCCCCCCAGCGCAAAATTCGCCGCGATTGAGGCCCCGGTACCCGATGATGAACCCGCCGGACTTTCGGCCGTATTGTAGGGATTGCGTACCTGAATGGCCCTAGCGGAAAAACCCATAGTGAAATAAGCAAATTCATCCTGATTGGCCTTGCCGAGAATGACGGCGCCCGCCTGACGCAAGCCATCTACCGAATGCGCGTCAACACCGGCCTGATGCCCGAGCATAGAGTAAGAGCCCTGGGTGGTGGGGTAATCAAAGGTGTCGTAATTATCCTTCAAAAGCACCGGCATACAATGCAGAAAGCGATTGCCAATTCCACGATCGCGCTCGTAAAGCGCATCCAGAACTGACGCCTGATCCAGAGCGTTAGGCATAATCGCCAGCACCCCCAGAATGGGCAGTCCACCACTCTCCTGAGGCGTATCGTTATAGGCCAGGATACGATCAATATACATCTGTGTGATTTCCACGCAGGTCAGAGGCTCGCCATCCTCAGCTACCATGTCACCGGCGAGCACCGCATGTACGTCTGCCATGGTTGCCTCGACCAGCTCAAACTCACGCAAATCGCTGATGCCATTGTCGTTCTCATCAACAAAAGGTTCCGATTCGGAAGCAGGCGCTGCCGGCGACGAACTGGAACCGCCACTGTCGTTACACCCGACCAACAGAACCATCGCTGCTATCAGGACAAGACAATAAAACTTCATACACACCCCTCTATGACTACTTGCCGCCTATCGCCAAGCAGCGATAAACCTGTTGTTTGCTGGCCCTTTGTAAAACAGGTGCCTGCTGCGAGTAGTCATTGAGCAAGAACAGTGCCACACCAGAAAACCAGCCATACTGGCGACAAAATGTGATTTATCGCACCGGCATGGAACAGCGCATGCACTCCCATCTGGCAATGTCACACCCTAAGTCGGTCAAGTAATCCTGGTGTGTAATTGAACAAACCATTTCGCTTAAGGCGAAGACACTGTCGCACTGGATGCAGTAAATCCACCAGAGTCTTACTGTGGAACCGCGACCTGTGCCCAGTCTGCCCTGCGTAAACAAGCAGATAGACCATTGCATCACTCTGGTAGTATTCCACCCAGCCCTTGCCGTCTCCAACCATCCCCGTACGATTCAGCACTATGCTGAATTTGAATAGGCAAAAATTGCGCGACAATCAGGAAGCCACCTGGTTTGCGGTCGACCTGATCATGCTTGCCCTGCTCATGGTCAACCTGATCTGGCTCACATTTGACTGGCTGTTTACTGTGGAGTCTTTTGCAAGCGTTCTGCAAAGTCTGGCTCCCGGCTTTCATCAGTTTTACGCCGATCAGATTCACCCCAATTTTCTGCAATATGACCTGATGTTTGTCGCGGCATTTATTTCTGAATTTCTGGTGCGCTGGGTGGTCGCCGTCCGCCGGGGCCGCTACACGCGCTGGTACTGGTACCCCTTTATTCACTGGTATGAGGTACTCGGCTGTATTCCCCTAACCGGGTTCCGCCTGCTGCGCCTGCTGCGTATTATTTCAATGCTCTACCGCCTGCAGACACTGGGCATCATCAATTTGCGGGAAACCCGCGCCGGGCGCTTCGCACAGTCAAACTACGACGTACTGATGGAGCATATAGCCGACCGCGTGGTGATTAACGTACTCGATGGAATGACAGACGAGGTTCAGCACGGCAGACCAGTCATGCGCGACCTGATCCAGCGAGTTATTCTGCCCCGCAAACAGGCCATTGCCACAGCGCTGGCCGACCCAATGACCCAAGGTCTTGAACATCAGCTGGCGCGTCATCACAGCGCAATTCGCAGCTATCTTCAAAACCGTATTCGGGAAGCCATGGAGGCCAGCGAAGATATCGGCAAATTGGAAAAGGTACCCCTCGTCGGCGACTACACACTGGAACTGCTGGAACGTACCATCAGCGACATCGTCTACAACATCTTCAAACAGTCTGCCGACGACCTGACCCACGTCGACAACAAGCAACTGGCGGGAACGGTTGTCGAAGCGGTTATGGAAATGCTGATGAAAGAGTCGTCAGGGCTGGACCAGGTGGCAGAGGATATTCTTGTGGAGTCGCTGGAGCTTATCAAGGAGCGGGTTGCGGGTAATAAGGCTTTGGAGCGGTTGCAGAATGAGTAGCGCTGGAAACTTACGCCGCCATAGCTATCTCGGCAATAAGGTGTCTAGCTGTTTGGCTGGACCATTCCTGCTAATAAATATAATCGATCAAAAATAATGCTGACTCGCTCCGAGTCGCCACGGGCATGGCTGTTGATCGCATCTTCAAAGCGCTCTTCAGATAAGAAAATTCCGAGCTCCTCCGCCAGATAATCTCTGACATCCATAGGCGCAGATTGGAATGTCATCATCCAGGTTGGCCGAGGGGTATTTGAACCCACGCTCAGTAAGCCGGCATTGTAATTCAACGAACTCAACATAACTTATTGCGTGAACTATCAGATCTACGTCATCTGTTGCGCGTACCTGTTCTCTAGTAAATTCATCTGTAACGAGAAGTCCGGTAGTGGCGCCCCCGACAAAAGCCATCTTCGATGAGGATATTTTTATAGGTGACGCTAGGATGTGGCGCTCTGGTACTTCTTGAAGTTCTCCGCCTGCTCGAATATCTCTTTGTACACCTCATCCCGGTCCACAGGAGGGTAGCCATGGTCGGCCAGCACCAATATCAGGTCGACCTTGAGCTCCGCTTTGATGTCGGCTCGCTGGCTCCAATCTGTGTACTTCACCTTGTCATCCACCACCGCCTTCACCGCCTTGGCTAAGGGTCCCAGCTTGTCCTCCGGGTAGGTAAAGTCATATTTGATGGCGAGAGCTTTGAGGATGTCGTAGAAAGCCTTTTCCTCAATGGTATCGATACCCTCGGGCAGGTCTTGTTGTTCCATACGGATGGCGTCGATCAAGGTCATGATCTCGGAGGAGAAGTCCTCCAGTACGTCGCTGACCAGTACATTGTCTTCCTTACGCTCGTTGTAGGCATCAACCAGCGCCTTAAACCGCTGGGAGAAATCCAGCCCCTTGGTCTTGTTGGTCTTCTTGAACTCCTCAATGGCCCGAGCCAGTAGCTGCTGCAATAACTTGATCTTGGTATTGGGTAGTTTGATCTTCTCGATCTTGGCGAGGTAATCCGGATCGAACAGGTCGGTGATGCCAGTACTCTGCTCGCCCATTTTGAAGATCTCCTCAACACCATCGGCTTTCAGGGCTTCGGTAATCATCTCCCGCACCCGGGCGTTCATCTGCGCGGTATCAGGGGCATTGCCCTTGGTCAGTTTGAACACGATGGAGCGAACAGCCAGGTAGAAGTGGATCTGGTCGCGCTCCTGCTGACTGATCCGCTCTGAACCACTGCAGATGTCGTAGGCGGCCTTCAGGCGCTTCACCAGTGCCATAAAACGCTTCTCAAAGGCTTCGGTTATTTGCGCAAACTCAGCCGCCATATTGAGGCAGTTGAGCTGCTCTACCGGGCTCCCGCTAAAGTAAGGAGTCGCATCAAACTTGTGGAAGGCCTTGTTGAGTAAATCCAGGTGGTCTTTCACCACAATAACCGACTGTTCGATCTCTTCGATGTTTTGCTGGTCGGCTTTGTTGTAGTGGGCCAAGGCCAGATTCATCTGCTTCTTGATGCCGATGTAATCCACCACCAGCCCCTTCTCCTTGCCCTCAAACTTGCGGTTTACCCGAGAGATGGTCTGGATAAGGTTGTGGCGCTGGATAGGTTTGTCGATGTAGATGGTATCCAGAAAAGGCACATCAAAACCGGTGAGCCACATATCCACCACGATGGCGATCTTGAAGTTGGATTTGGGGTTCTTGAACTGGCGATCCAGTTCCTTGCGGTACTCCTGAGTACCCAGCATTTCGTACAGGGGCTTGGCGTCGTCCTTGCCCCGGGTCATGATCATTTTGACCCGCTCCATGGGCTTTATCTCTTTCTTTTCCTGCTCGGTGAGTGATGCTCCGGGTTCACAAGTCAGCACGTCATTCCACGCCGGGCGCAGGGCAATCACCTGTTGCCAGAAATCGTAGGCAATCTCCCGTTTGCTGCACACGAACATGGCCTTGCCCTTGATCGTGCCGCCTTCCGAAAGGCGCTTTTCATAGTGGGCGACAAAGTCTTCCGCGAGTGCCTTGATCCTGTCGGGGTCACCCAAGATGGCCATCATATTGGCGCTGGCCTTCTTGGATTCCTCGATCTGGTAGTCGCTGGCACCGTCCTCGGCGCACTGGTCGTAGTAGGCCTCGATCTCCTCCAGCTTGCTGTTGTCCAGTACCACCTTGGCTGCCCTGCCCTCATACACAATCGGCACGGTGATCTCGTCCTTCACGGACTCGGTCATGGTGTAGCTGTCCACCACCTCACCAAAGACATCCAGGGTGGCGTCGATGGGGGTGCCGGTAAAACCCACGTAGGTGGCATTGGGCAGGGAGTCATGCAGGTACTTGGCGAAGCCATAGGTCTTGCGCACGCCGTCCCTGGTCACCCTCACCTTCTGGTCCAGATTCACCTGGCTTCGGTGCGCCTCATCGGAGATACAGATCACGTTGTCGCGGTCGGTGAGCAGTTCGGTATCTTCGGTGAACTTGTGGATGGTGGTCAGGAACACACCGCCACTGTTACGGCCCTTGAGCAGTTCGCGCAACTGGGCCCGGCTCTCCACGCTGATCACGGTCTGATCGCCGATATAGGTCTTGGCGTTGGTGAACTGCTTGCTGAGCTGGTCGTCCAGATCGGTGCGGTCGGTGATCAAGACAATGGTCGGACTTTCCAGCTCCAGGCTCTTCATCAGCAGGCGGGACAGGAACAACATGGTGTAACTCTTGCCGCAGCCAGTGGCCCCGAAGTAGGTACCGCCCTTGCCGTCCCCTAGCGGTTTACGATGGGTCAGAATGTTCTGGTACAGCTTCGTGGCCGCATAGAACTGAGGGTAGCGGCAGACGATTTTCTCTTCCTTCTTGGACACATCCGGAAAGTAGATAAAGTGCCGCAACACCTGCCGCAGCCGATCCTGATTGAACAGCCCCTCGATCATGGTGTGCAGGGCATTGATGCCATCCTGCTCAATGGATTCGTCGCCAGTGACCTTACGCCAGGTGTAGTAGAAGTCGTAGGGAGCAAAGAGTGAGCCCAACCGGGAGTTCACGCCGTCACTGATCACACACAAGGAGTTGTACTTCATCAGCTCCGGTATATCTCGGGCATACCGCGTTGTCAGCTGCACGTAGGCATCATGGATGGTCGCCTCTTCCCGAACCGCACTCTTGAATTCAAACACCACCAGTGGCAAACCATTGATGTAGAGAATGGCATCGGGAATGCGTTTCTCACGGCCTTCTATTTCCAGCTGGTTCACCACCCGGTAGCGGTTGTGGGTATGGGTACCCACGGCGTAGCCGGCATCGGGATCAGCCACCACCGTGTCCAGCTCTTCCTCTGGCGGTATCCGGGCCTCGGGTAAGCCCGCGTAATCGATCAGTTGAATGTAGAGGTCTTTCTGGCTCTGGTGCTCTTGGCCCGCTGCAGGCTCCCGCTTGAGCAGAAAACCATCGGCTACCAGTTTGTGAACAGCTCTGTTGGTGTCGTACAAGTCGGCGGCAGGCAGCGCTTGCAGGCGGTTGATAATGGCCTGTATTTCACCGGGGGTGATATTGTCGCTGGCGTAGCGGGTCTGCAGGTACTCGGTGAGATCTTCGGTAAGCAGTACATCCTGAGGGCTTCGGGTAATCGTGCCGCCGGGGGTATAGGGATAGCCCTGCTCTCCCAGCAGCGCAATGATGGCCTCTTCCAGCCTGGCTTCGTTAAAACTCACAGATCAGCCGCTCCCTCGCGTTCTTATTCTGGTTACCCGTTTCTGCCTACCCCGAGGCCTGCCCCTGACTCAGCATATGCATAATCAGGCGGATCAACACCTCTTTCTGCTTTGGATCAGACTCTGCCACCAGCAGGGTCAGGGCCGCAAGTCCGGTATCGTTGATCACCGGGTTACCCCTGGAATCGATAAGCCGGCCATTGCGGTGCAGAAAATCCACAAACAGAAAGGCGCCGCTGCGCTTGTTGCCATCGGAAAACGGGTGGTTCTTCACCACAAAGTACAGCAGGTGAGCCGCCTTGCTCTCCACCGTGGGGTAGGCTGGCTCACCAAAAACACTCTGATCCAGGTTACCAAAGATACTGGCCAATCCGGCATCCCGGGGCCGGGCAAACAGATCCGTGGCCTCCCCCCGCTCTATCAGCTGGGCCTTGAGGTTATTCAGGGCGTCCATGGCCTCACCGGGGTTCGGCAGGGCTCCCCCGCTCTGACCACTAGGCTCATCCAGCAGACCTTCGTCGTAGCGCTGCAGCCAGAGAAAGGTCTGGGTATAGCGGGAGACAATATCCACCAGCCCACGTCCGGCATCGCCTGTCAGTTCAGAGCTTTGGGCGGTTTTCTGGATCAACGCGATTGCCTGCTGCAACGCGGCGGCGTTCTTATCGAAGCGGGCCTGGTTCAGGGTGTAGCCCTGTACCAGATGCTCTTTTAGGCGCTGGGTCGCCCAGCGACGGAACTGCACGCCCTGCGGAGACTTAATGCGGTAGCCCACCGAGATCACCACATCCAGATCGTAGAAGGTCACCGGGCGGTCGGAATTTGCAATTTGCATTTTTTGCAAATTGCTTTTTTCAGAAATTTCTTTTTCATTCAAAGCGTTACGTATGTGTCGAGAAATGACTGACACATCACGCCCAAACAGATCTACCATCTGGGCCTGCGATAGCCAGACGGTATCGGCCTCCAGATGCACCTCTATCTGGGTCTGGCCATCTGCGGTCTGGTAAATTTCGATTTGCTGATCGGTGCTCATATCGCCTCCTTGCGATGTTGGTTTAGGTAAAGGGCTACCCTGCCGATATTCATTCGCTATACCGCCTCGGCGATCTGTTTTTCCGCTTCGGGGATGCGGAGTTCACCGGAGAGGAGTTTGGGGAGAAGGGTGTCGCGGAGTTTTCCAAGCGCTTTTATTTCTTTACTTATCTCGGTCATCTTGGAAAACCAAGGTCTCGTGTGCTGTGTAAAGAGCTGTAATACAGAGCCCCCAGTGGGCAATGCGAGGCAGTAGGAATCGAAACAGGAGTTTTGCACTCGCTGTCTACCAGACGAACCAACCATGTTGGTAATACAATGCTGCCGGAAATTTACGTCCCTCGCTAATGCTGCGACAAACGGTGTTGATATATCTCCGACAGGACGCAGGACAATAAACTCGGTAGAGCCAAAGCCCGCGCTTTCGGGTTCCAAAAAATCGACAACTGCCGTTTTGCCATTTTCAAGGCAAGGGGTTATCCGAGCTAGCAGTACGTCACCATTTTCAAACTTCGCTCCACCGGAAAATGCTTTCTCTGATATCTCATCAACTGAGTAACCGGAGGTTGGTAGCGCTTTCATATCAACGAACTTCGCGACCTGGCCTTTCTTCACAGATACTCTTGGGTTAATTGATAGCGCAATGCTGACTGGCTGAACCTCCCACCCCTCCGGCACCCATCCCATTTCCTCAGTAAACGCAAAGCGATCCGGGAACTGCCGTTGCAGGCCGTCGGGTAGGGGCTTGCGCTTGTGACTCGCGCCTTCCGTGGCGCTCGCCCTGCGGGCGTCCTCGTCGGACGTCCAAACATGCTGTCCTGCACGTTTGTCGCCGAGGGCTTTGCGCTTTTCGGCTTTGGCCTGCAGGGGCTCGGGGATGTCGTTACCCGCCGCCAGGGCGTTGTCGATCACGGGGTCGAAGTCTACAAACCAGCTTTTGAACAGAGCCTGGGCCATAGATTCCAGCGTGATGTTGATCTGGCGGTTGAGTTCGATTTTGTCGTCTATAGCGCCGAGGATATGGGCGATTTTCTTCTGTTTAGCGATACCGGGAAAGCGCAGGATAACCTTCCGCAACTCTGACTGTTTGATACCTGATACCGTAGTTCCGCTAGCCCGACCATCTAGTTGGGCTCGCATCTCTTTCGTAAGGAAGAGGTATTTTAAGTAGGTGTTGTCCAGAAGATCAGCTTTGCCTCGTAAAGTAATCACTCGTTGGGCGAGAGCTACCTTTTCATCTCCCAGTTGGGCTACCTCGCCCAGCGGTGCCTCTGTCGTCAGTACAACATCACCAGGCTTCGGAATACCGCGTCGCATCCAAGATTCATAATCAGCTTCTGCAATATACTCAGTTGTTGGCTGTATTACCCCTGCCTTAATGATCTTGGCAGTCACTAGCGGAATACCAGCAGATGTTTTTTTAGGGGTCTTTCCCCGGTAATCAATAATCGCGTCCATGCATTCTTCTAAGGGGTATTCGTATAGTTCACCGGTCATACCCAAGCCCCGCCAAATTCTCCCGAATCACCCCATCCAGTTTCTCGGCCTCATCCATCTGCCGATACAGGGTCTGGGTCAGCTCCGCCATCTTTTCCTCAAAGGGAATCCCATCGTCTTCAATCTCGGCAGCACCTACGTAGCGCCCGGGGGTCAGCACGTAGTCATTGGCCTTAATGTCGGCCAGCGTGACGGCTTTACAGTAGCCGGGGTGGTCTTCGTAAACACCATCTTTGGCTTCACCGCGCCAGGCGTGGTAGGTGCGGGCTATCTCGGCGATGTCGTCGCCGGTCAGTTCCTTGTGGGTACGGTCGATCATGGAGCCAATATTGCGGGCGTCGATAAACAGGGTTTCACCCCGGCGGTCGCGGAAGGGCTCACGACCATCGGTAAAATGTTGTTCGGTTTTGTCTTTGGTAATAAACCATAAGCAGACCGGTATCTGGGTGGTGTAGAACAGCTGCCCCGGCAGGGCAATCATGCAGTCGATCAGATCGTTCTCGATCAGCTTCTGGCGAATGGCGCCCTCGCCCTTGGTGTTGGTACTCATGGAACCGTTAGCCAGTACAAAGCCCGCTACACCGCGCTCAGACAGCTTGGACACCATATGCAGTATCCAGGCGTAGTTGGCGTTACCCACCGGTGGCACCTCGTAACCGGCCCAGCGCGGGTCGTCGGTCAGCTCGTCGGTGCCCCGCCACTGATCCAGGTTAAAGGGCGGGTTCGCCATGATGAAATCGGCCTTGAGGTCCGGGTGCTGATCCTTGAAGAAGGTATCGGCGGGCACCTCACCCAGGTTGGCGGAGATACCGCGAATGGCCAGATTCATCTTGGCCAGCTTGTAGGTAGTGCTGGTCTGCTCCTGCCCGTAGATAGAGATGTCTTTGGTGTTGCCGTGATGGCTCTCAATAAACTTTACCGACTGAACGAACATACCGCCTGAACCACAGCAGGGGTCGTAGATTTTGCCGTGGTAGGGTTCAAGCATTTCCGCCAGCAGGTTGACCACACACTTGGGGGTATAGAACTCACCCCCGCCCTTGCCTTCAGTGGCGGCGAAGTTGCCCAGAAAGTATTCGTAGACGCGACCGACAATATCCAGCTCGCTGTCTTGCCCTTCTTTTTGAACAATCGTGTCGATGTTGTTGATGGCATCAATCAGGGCCGCCAGCTTGCTGACATCGATACCCAGCCGCGAGAAGTAGTTGTCGGGCAAGGCGCCCTTCAGGGCCGGATTGTTCTTCTCTACGGTATGCAGAGCGGTATCGATCTTGACCGCGACATCGTCCTGCTTGGCTTGCTTTTGAATGTAAGACCAGCGGGCTTCTTCCGGCAGGTAGAAAACGTTCTTCATGGTGTAGAACTCCACCATGTCCACGTAGTCCCCCTTCCCTTCGTCAATGAGCTGCTGCTTGCGTTCCTCGAAGGTGTCGCTGACGAACTTGAGGAAGATCAGGCTGAGTACCACGTGCTTGTACTCAGAGGATTCCACCGTGCCACGCAGCTTGTCGGCGGTGTGCCAGAGGGTCTGTTCAAAGCTCTGTTGTTTGGCGGGTTTGGTCTTTTTGGTGGCTGACTGCTTTGCCATTGGATGTCCTTCTCAATACCGGCGCCGGATAGAAGTAAGGGCCAGTCGGTGATTATTCATTATGGCTGCCATTCTAACAGCCCCCAGACCAAGGGGAATGCCTGCATTCTGCACCGTTACAAGAAGCACAGAAATGTAAACCAGATATCAGCTCCACTTCTCCTGGACTCTCTGCTGAGGGAGAGCCTTACCCTCCCTCCCCAGCAGGCGCAGGCCGCGCAGTGCCCCAAGCGAGGATGAACCGACGGCGGAGCACGAGGCCTGAGCAGAGCCGCCGTCCGGCGCCTGCCGGCAAGGCGGGCTGTGAAGGCTGAGTGTGACAGAGGAGGTGAACCGCAGCGCCGGGAGCACGGGAGCGGTCTAGCCTGCGGTAATGAATAAACCAAGCAGATTTACACATAGAACTGATTATGCGGCGAAGGCGGACAGCGGCCACGCTGCGCATAATCCCGTTTTATGTTACTTCTGCGACTTCCTTACTGAGCCAAGGTCAAAAAACGCTGAGCACCCCACAAAGGTGCCCAGCTTCATAGTAGGCCCTGTTCGGCCATGGAGAGTTCGCCTTCGGCACTCACAATTACGTGATCCAACACCCTGACATCAATCAAACCAAGGGCATGGATGAGCCGTGAGGTCATGGCGTTGTCGGCCTTGCTGGGCTCTGTGACCCCAGACGGATGATTGTGGGTGAGTATGACAGCGGCAGCGTTGAGCTCCAGAGAACGTCTGACCACTACTCTGGGGTAGACAGCAGCGCCGGCAACAGTGCCTCTGAATAGGCGCTCAAAGCTCAGCAGGCGGTGCTGGTTATCCAGGAACAGGCAGCCGAAGTATTCATCACGGGCTGTGCCCAATTTGAGGCGACAGAACTTCTTGGTTTCAACGGCGGAGGTAAAGGCGTCACCAGCTCGCAGAGTCGACTCCAGAATACCTATGGCTTCTTGGATGGTGGCCTGCTGCTCAGGTGAGATCTGAGGGTACAACTTCAAGGGTAGGACTTCTTGTTCGGTCATGGGGTTGTCCTCATGCGGTCAATAGTTGATGAGGCAGCACCATGCAGAGCCGGCGCTTGCCCGCTCTCGCGCGCCAGCGCCTGCGGGCAGCAAACAGAGAGCCATGAACAGGTAGGCAGCGGTGGGGCTTCTTTTCGTGTGGTACACGGGGCGAAGACCCCGGGGGGGGGGGTAGGCGCGAAAGCGGCTACCTTACTGGAAGTGCTGGAGGCGGAGGTCTGTGAGCATTTTTTGAAAAACCCGCTGATCAAACAACACACAGCCCACCAAATTAAGCCAACACCTATTACTCGTATATCAATCCCAGGAACTCAAACGAGGTGGGGAACAACTTCTATATTTAACATCTGCGCCATCGCCCCCTTCGCCTCGCGACGGTGGGCAAAAGCCCACCTGCGGGCTGGGGGCTCTGGCGCACTCCGTATTTCTATTGAAGAACAGCTGCTGCGTGGAATCATAAGGACGTACACGTAGTGGAAGCCAGGCGCTCCTCAGGTATAGGCGAGCCTCACTCCTCTACTCCACTCACATATTCCCTTGTCCATATCACATATTGAATACCAGCAAGCAGTTGGTATATCGGCTGTATATAGTCGTAAACGACAAATCTAGATAGTTAGAATATCGGGGAGAACTTTTCCGGGAAAGATAGATTATCGGGTGTATATCGTATTGCCTGGAACTGGGGTTAGAGGATCGGTTTGAGTACTGGTTGCAGAGGGAAAAAATAGGGGAAAACTGACACCCTCCGGGAAAGCCGTGAAAACCGGTAAAACGAGAAAACCGGGCATAGCCCCCTCTCCCGTAATACCGGTTTTCCCGGTTTTCACGTTTTCCCAGTTATTACCCTAGGTCATGGCGAATGCGTCCGCAGCTTCTGCCTCATACTCCTGGGCGTTTTCGACCAAAGTATACTGGCAGGCATTATTAGGCCCTCGGGCTTTTTTCCAAAGGGGCGCGGCACCTTCTTCGTAGTCAGCCAGCACCCGGAGTGCAACGCGCCTCCCTACCCCTCGACCCGCTGAGAACTTCAGTATCTCGCTCTGGTTAGAGCACCCC
The DNA here is from genome assembly GCF_041624475.1 of Litorivivens sp. GTDB lineage: Bacteria > Pseudomonadota > Gammaproteobacteria > Pseudomonadales > Spongiibacteraceae > Litorivivens. Next base: position 9,455 of record NZ_JBFJUX010000011.1, on the reverse strand, counting down.
GAAGAAATCGCCTCCGCGATTACCTTAATGGCTTCATGATCGACCTGTCGGCGGCGGTGTTCCCGCGTATCGACATAGTCGGTCAGCGAGACCTCCCGGAACTTATCGATTGTGAAGGTCAGGGGTTCCATAATCCCCCTGGTTTTAGCGGGCAAGGTCGAGACCGTCATCGAGCCATCCTCGTGTTTGACGGGCAGGAAGTAGATAAGCGTGTCACAGTCATTCATGACGTCTCCTACGCCATCAAATTTTGGCAGTCCCTCCGCATCCTTGTACTTCGTGGTATGCGCCAGCAGGACGAAAGTCGCTCCTTTGTTACACAGCCTTCGCAGAAGACTGTAGAACTGGCTGACCTTGGCCTTGTTCATCACATCGACAAATTTCTTCAGAGTATCGAGAACAAATACGTGGCCTTTCAGACTGGAGAGAGACCCAAGGCTGCCCATGAATTGATCAGGGGTCACCCCACGGATATCCAGATTACAGAGTTCGAAGCCTCTGACTTCTGCATACTCTTGGTAGGTCTTCAGCTCAGCGCCGGAGCAATCTTCATTCAGATAAGTAATCTGGTAGCCTTCGTCTACCTGACTACAGATCCAGTTCATGACCGTGGTCTTTCCCCCATTGGGTTCAGCGCAGATCACCGTTATCTGCCCTTCATAAAGCAGATTGTCAAAAACAAACCGTTGGTTTTCCAGATGCTGAATGTGATCCCGTTTCACGGCAAATTTACTGAGGACCTGTCTCGACTCAATAGTCTCTTCAATCCGCGTTGAAACCGCCTCATCGCCCTCCCCGTCCAGATACTGACTCCACGTCGGATAGGAGGTTGGCGGATAAAGAGGCTCAGCTGCGCACTGCAAACGCGCCTGACGTATCTCTTCTTTACGGGCATGGTGGCCAAACAGCCATAGCCCGTCAGGGTATCTGAGGGCAAGGGCATTCAACGCTTCAGCAAGCCCATCTTCATTTACGACAGCGATGAGCCCGATGTCGTTTGGCTGCAAACAGTAGAGCGCCTGTAGATCAGCAACTGATAGTGCAACAAACATCTGCTCGCCTGAGCCGATCTGAATATAAAGCGGAGTATTTCCGCCCTGAGCCTGCTGCTCTAGCCGACGCTCCAGAAGGCCAAAAATGCTGCCGTCAGAGCCGGCATCCACTTCAATAGGCACAATCTCGTCGCCTACAGAAGGTTTACAAAATATGGTGACGTGATTTTGCTTTAATTCACTCATAAAACATAAGTCCTCTGGTTACGTTGAGTTGTTGCTAGCCCCGGTTTAGCTGCCCGCCAACCGGGGTATAGCCACTCATTCATCACCGAGATCACGCGCAGCGATCCTCTCGTCCAACCACTCCTCTACCTCGGACTCCAACCACGCTCGACTGGTACCACCCGGCACCAAAGCGAGGCTCTGCGGAAACTTTCCTTGCGCCGCCAAGGCGTAGATATACGAGCGCGAAAGCCCGGTGATGCGCATGACATCCCGGATACGCAGTAGGCGTTTGCTGGCCTGGATTTGAGAAGGCAATTGGTTTGCGTGAGCCATGTTGATTTCTCCGGCAGTTCACTCATGTCCACACCGTCTGATGGGACTAATGACTACAATGCACAACTGAAAGTCTTTTTTCTGAAGAATTTGGCCTTTCGAGTGAAACTAAATCTCTGCAAAGTTGCGGACAGTATGGTAGCCCTCCGCACGCAGTAGACATCTGCGTACGAAAGGCGCCGGAGTTCAGGGGGATTTGGCTAGGGCTTGTTCTTTGAGAGAGTCGAGGTAGTCAGCCCAACCCTGCATCATCTGCGCACGTCCCTCTAAGTGGGTGGTGCGGTTATAGGCCCGGCCGTTGGGGTCGCGTACTTGGTGGGCTAGCTGATGTTCGATCCAGTCGATGCGGTATCTCAAGACTTCATCTAGAAGAGTTCGCGCCATTGCCCTGAATCCATGGGGCGACATGGTTTGGTTGTCATAGCCCATAGTTCTCAGTGCAGTGCGAACACCATTGTCCGACAGACAACGGCTCGCCCCTCGTGGGCTTGGGAATACGTAGCGTCCGTTACCGGTAAGGCGATGGAGTTCTTTTAGGGCAGTTTCGGCTTGAGTACTCAGCGGGACGATATGCGCGACTCGCATTTTCATCCTCTCAGCGGGAATCTCTATACGCCGTTCCGCCCAATTAACGTCGGACCATTCCAGCTGTCTGATCTCGCCGGGGCGCAGGAACATCAGCGCCGAGAGCTTTAGCGCCGTATGAACGACCGCGGTGCCCTGAAAACCATCTATGGCTACCATCAGCTTACCGACCTCAGCTGGCTCAGTGATCGCCGCGATATGAGTTTTCTTTGGGGACCTTAATGCACCTGTGAGGTCGGCGCAGGGATCTCGCTCCGCTCGCCCGGTCTGAATGGCATAGCGGAAAACTTGACTGGCCGCCTGCTTGGCCCTGTGCGCTGTCTCAACCTTACCCTGGTTATCTATCTTTCTCAGAATGGCCAAGATTTCCGGTGCGGTAATCGCGGAAATGGGGCGGCCCCGCAGGCCGGGGAACAGGTGATTCTCAAACAGCCTCAGGGTTCTATCCCTATGACTTGGGGATTTGTCGACCATCCTGATCGTGAACCACTCTCGGGCGATTGCCTCAAAGGTATCTGCCGCTGCTATGTGGCGTGTGAGCTGTTCTAGCTTTCGAACGTCAGCTGGGTCTTTATCTTCAGCCAACAGTTCTTTGGCCTTGAGGTGCTTGCCTCTGGCTTCCGCAAGAGACACTGCTGGAAAGGTACCGAGCGCAAGTAGCTTTTCTTTACCGAGAAACCGGTACTTGTAACGCCAGTATTTCCTGCCGTTAGGGTTTACCAGGAGAAACAGGCCACCTCCGTCGAAGAGCTTATAGGCCTTCTCTCGGGGCTTGGATTGCTTTACTGCGGTTGCTGTAAGGGGCATATCATCCGTCCTTCCATCGCTGGGGGTATCAATGGGAAAGCCGGGCGTTCTACCCCCACTCATACCCCCATAGGTTGGGGTATGACATCAGATGGGGTAGACACCATTGGACGGAGTATAAACAAAAAAGCCCTGAATAACAGGGCTTTAGAGATGCCATCAGACTGGATGGACTTGAATTTGGTCGGGACGGCAGGATTTGAACCTACGACCACCACACCCCCAGTGTGGTGCGCTACCAGACTGCGCTACGCCCCGATTTGAGGGTGAGCATAATACAGCAGACCCTTTGGCAATTAAATAGGGAAACGTGAAAAACTGGCCTTACTGTTTGATTTTCGACCGTTTTACACATCCACCTGAGCGCTGGCGGTAGGCTCTTTTTTCACCGAAAAGTTGCCCTCCATCACGTCGCTCAGGATAGCCTGCTCAACGCTCACCCGGCGGCTGCTGGGAACCGGCAGACGCATAATCAGGTGTATCTCTTCCGGGGCTGGCACCTGGATGGTGATGCGGGGTTCTACTGACGGGGGCTCCAGCCCGCGCTGGGCGCTGAAGCGGACGAGGTAGCGACGGGCTTCTTCGGCGTAGGGGGCGCATTCGCGCTTGGCGGCCTGAAGCATTGCATCTCTGGCACCTTGCCAGTTGTGATCCCGCTTAAAGGGAATAATGATCACATGAAACAGGTACTTGGCGTTTGGGGTTTCATTGACCACAGCGTCTGTTACAAACAGGGCATTGGGTATCGTCAGCACCCGGCCGGTCAGCTGATTGGAGACCTTGCCAGGGCCTACCTCCAGCAAGGTGGTGGTAAGGGGGTTGTGGTCAATGACGTCACCGCGGTATTCCTTGATCTGAATGCGGTCACCGATATCAAAGGCGCTGCTGCCCGCTCTGAGCATCGCGCCTATCAGACAGAGGATCAGCTCCTTGGTCGCCACTACCAGAGCAACAGCGATGGCAACCACGGACAGGGCGAGCGTTCTGAGCTCTTCGCCCCAGATCAGCACCAGCCCAAGCATCAACAGGAGAATGAAGGCATTGCGTGACTGAACCAGCCACTTGGCTCGAAGATCGGCGGTGGACACGTTTTTGCGGATAAAACGGGCGCTGACCGCGCGCAGAATCAGTATGGCGACGACCAGCAAAAAGGTGCTGATCAGCAAACGCAAAAATGGAGCCAGTAGAACGGCCTGTTCCTGCGTCAGTTCCACCTGCTCCAGCATCCGATATCTCCCGCCAATTACCGATTCGGTAGACATTGTACATTAGCACCGGAATTACCATGCTGTGAATTTGCCAAGCAGGCTCGCGAGTGCCAAGCTGAATAGGCACTTCCAGCATGGAGGGCAGACTCAACCATGATGAGAGCAATGCTTCTGGCACTGCTGATCACCGCTTCAGGCATAGGGCGGGCCGGCGAGGTATGGCTGGTTGATATCGATGGCGCAATCGGACCCGCGGTAGCGGATCACGTGGTACGTGCGATCGAGCGAGGCAATCAGGCCGAGGCAGGCACTGCGGAGCTGATAATTGTTCGCATGAACACGCCTGGCGGCCTGGATCACGCGATGCGCGACATTATTAAGCAGATCATGGCATCACGCGTGCCAGTCGTGGGCTTTGTTGCCCCTCAGGGTAGCCGCGCCGCCAGTGCGGGCACCTATATTCTCTATGCCAGCCATATTGCCGCCATGGCACCGGCCACCAATCTCGGAGCCGCAACGCCAGTGCAGCTTGGCGGTGCCACACCGCTGCCGCCCGGCGGGCAAGACGACAAATCCAGCGACTCCAAACCGGATGCCAAACAGCGAAAAGTGCTCAACGATGCGGTGGCCTATATCCGCGGCCTGGCGGAAGAGCGCGGTCGTAACGCCGAATGGGCCGAGTCGGCGGTAACAGAGGCCGCTACACTCACCGCCCAGGCTGCATTGGAATCCGGGGTAATCGACCTGATAGCGGATAACCCGGCTGATCTACTCAAGCAATTGCATGGCCGGACCGTTGCCACCAGCGGCGGCGAACGCCAGCTCGCCACCGAAAACGCCACGATAAAAGTCGTAGAACCCGACTGGCGCAATCAGTTCCTGCAGGTAATCACCGATCCGAACATCGCCTATCTGCTGTTGATGTTGGGCATTTACGGCCTGATTTTCGAGTTTTCCAACCCCGGCGTGGGCGTGGGCGGAATTGTCGGTGGAATCTGCCTACTGCTCGCCGCCTACGCCTTGCAACTGCTGCCCATCAGTTATTCGGCACTCGGTCTGATGTTACTGGGGCTGGGTCTGCTGGCGGCGGAAGCTTTAAGCCCCAGCGTGGGAATCCTCGGGCTGGGTGGCATCATCGCTTTTGTGGTGGGCTCTATCATGTTGATGGACAGCAACGTCCCCGGCTACGACATCGCATTGCCGGTCATCATAGCGGTTGCCATAGGCAGCGCGCTGCTGTTGCTGGTTATTCTCAACCTGCTGCGAAAAACACACCGCCGCCCCGCAGTAAGCGGCTTATCGACCCTCACAGGCGCCACCGCCCGCATTGACCACCTGCACAAAGGCCGGCCGATGATTCGCCTAGACGGTGAATGGTGGCAGGTTCGCTGTAACACGCCGCTCTCGGTAAACGACACCGTACGGGTGGTGCGCGCCGAAGGCCTGGTACTCGAGGTTGAAAAGGAGAATTAAACCATGAACTACTTTACCGTTGCTTTTATAGCCATTGTCATCCTGTTTCTACTATCGGCGTTTCGGGTTCTGCGGGAGTACGAGCGCGGGGTGATATTCTTGCTAGGCCGCTTTCAGAAGGTCAAAGGGCCGGGGCTGATTATTGTGATCCCCGTTATCCAGCAAATGGTCAGGGTGGATTTGCGCACGCTGGTAATGGATGTTCCCACTCAGGACGTTATTTCCATGGACAATGTGTCCGTGCAGGTAAATGCAGTGGTCTATTTCCGGGTAGTCGATGCGGAAAAGGCCATCATTCAGGTTGAGAACTACTATGATGCGACCAGCCAGCTGGCCCAGACTACCCTGCGCTCGGTGCTAGGCCAGCACGAATTGGACGATATGCTCGCTCAGCGCGACAAACTCAACGCCGACGTACAGGAGATTTTGGACGACCAGACCGATGCCTGGGGCGTGAAGGTGGCCAATGTCGAGATCAAGCATGTGGATCTCAACGAAAACATGATTCGCGCGATTGCCAAACAGGCTGAGGCAGAACGGGAACGCCGCGCCAAGGTGATTCATGCTGAAGGCGAATTGCAGGCCTCTGAAAAGCTGGCAGAAGCCGCCAAGATACTGGCCACCCAAAGCCAGGCCATTCAGCTGCGCTATCTGCAGACTCTCAATGAGATAGCCGGAGAGAAAAACTCGACAATTGTGTTTCCGGTGCCGGTGGATTTGTTGAATAAGTGGAGCGAGCTTGGGAAGTAGCGGGAAGCGTCCTTACCCCCTCCCAGAGGGAGCAAGTCAGGCTTTGAGCTCTTTCAGCAGATCTTCCAATTCGACAATCATCTGCCGAATCAGTTGCTTGTATTGGGTTTCGTCGTCTTTGGCCTCATCGCCGGACAGCCGCTGACGGGCGCCGCCAATGGTATAGCCTTGATCGTACAGCAGGCTGCGGATCTGACGGATCATGATCACGTCCTGGCGCTGGTAATAGCGGCGGTTGCCCCGACGCTTTACCGGCTTGAGCTGGGGAAACTCCTGCTCCCAGTAACGCAGTACATGTGGCTTGACCAGACACAGATCGCTGACTTCGCCTATGGTGAAGTACCGCTTGCCGGGGATGGCCGGCAATTCGTCGTTATGACTCGGTTCCAGCATACTGTTCTACTCGTGCTTTTAATTTTTGTCCTGGGCGGAAAGTAACCACCCGGCGCGCAGAAATAGGGATCTCTTCACCGGTCTTGGGGTTGCGCCCCGGCCGTTGGCTCTTGTCGCGCAAATCAAAATTGCCGAACCCGGACAGTTTGACCTGTTCGTTATTCTCAAGACAATTTCTGATCTGCTCGAAAAACATCTCTACCAGTTCTTTGGCCTCACGTTTATTGAAGCCCAGCTGTTCGTAGAGATGTTCTGCCATCTCGGCTTTGGTAAGCGCTGCCATGACTCTTAGTTCCTCAGTGTCGCGCCAAACCCCTCTTCCAGAGCGCGGATTACGTGACCTACGGATTCGTTCACTTCTTCTTCGTTAAGAGTGCGCGAAGAATCCCGATACGTCAAGCCGATCGCTAAACTTTTTCGTTGTGGATCAATACCTTCACCCTCATAAATATCAAACAGGTTCAGGTTGACGAGATGTTCGCCGGCGGCGGCTCTGGCCGCATCCAGTACGCTTTGGGCGGGTATTTTGCGGTCGATCACCAGCGCCAGATCCCTGCGCACCTCCGGGTAGCGCGACGGCGTCTGGAAGCTTGGCACACGCCGCTCGGTCACGGCGGCCAGTTTTACCTCGAACAGGTAAACCCCCTTCCCAAGGTCGAACTGCTGGGCCAGCGAGGGGTGCAAAGCTCCGACATAACCAACCACTTGGTCATCCAACACCACTTCGGCAGTTTGGCCGGGGTGCAGCGCTGAATGCTCGCCCGCCTGAAAGCGAAAATCGCGCCCGGCTACCAGCTTGAGTACTGACTCCAAATCACCCTTGGCATCGAAGAAATCCACCCTCTCCCCTTTGCCATGCCAGTTTTCCGGCAGACGATCGCCAGTCAGCACAGCAGACAGCGTTGCTTCCTGAGTCAGGCTGCCATCGGCGTTCGGCACAAAACACAGGCCGGTTTCAAACAGGCGCACCCGCGCCTGCTGACGATTCAGGTTATGCGAAACGGCTTTGAGCAGACCCGGCCAGTGGCTAAGGCGCATATCCGCGAGATCCGCCGAGATCGGATTGATCAGGGAAACGGTCTCAACACCCGGGAACAGAGCCTTTTGCCAAACGGGGTCAACAAAACTGTAGGTGATAGCCTCCTGATAGCCCAGCGCGGTCATCCGGCGACGCACTTCGCCCACGCCAATCTGGCTTTCGGGCTTGGCGATAATTTCCAGGGTATCGGTGATCGGCTTCACCGGCAGGTTGTTGTAACCGACGATGCGGGCCAGCTCCTCCAGCAGATCCACTTCTATCGCCAGATCAAAGCGCCAGCTGGGTGTTGTAACCGCCCAACCGCCGTCGGCTTTCTCCACCTGAAGGCCGAGACCTTTCAGAATACTTTCTACACGCGCTGCGGGCACCGGCATGGCCAGCATCTTTTCAATGCGCGCCTCGCGCAGGCTGATATGTTGAGGCTCAGGCAAATGCGCGGTGGTTCGCTCAACGACCGGGCCCGGCTCACCACCTACGATTTCAGTAATCAGGCGGGTAGCGCGTTCAATGGCCTGCTTGGGCAGTTCATAGTCCACTCCCCGCTCGAAACGATGCGAAGAATCCGTATGTAAACCATAGGAACGAGCCCGGCCAGCGAGCTTTTCCGGCGCAAAAAACGCTGATTCCAGGAAAATATCGCGGGTGGTTTCACCGACAGCGCTTTCCTTGCCGCCCATGATACCGGCCAGTGCCAGCGCCTTTTTATCATCGGCGATGACCATGGAATCGCTGCGCAGTTCCAACTCCTGACCATCGAGCAGAGTGATTTTCTCGCCCTGCGTGGCCAGCCGCACATGAATGCCACCATCCAGTTTTGCCAGATCAAAGCCGTGCAGAGGCTGCCCCAGCTCCAGCAGAATGTAGTTTGTAACATCCACCACCGCATCAATGGAGCGCAACCCGGCTCGGCGCAGCTTTTCCTGCAGCCACAGCGGCGATGGCTGACTGATATCGATATTGCGAATCACCCGACCGCAGTAGCGAGGGCAATCTTCTTCGGCTTCAATCGTGATCTCGCGCTGTTCGTCGTTAACGGCTGCAACAGGCGAACAATCGGGTTCATTGATGTCCAACTCATTCAGCACCGCCACATCGCGGGCGATACCGCGCAGGCTGAGACAGTCTGAGCGATTGGGGGTAAGCCCGAGCTCGATCAGCTTGTCGTTCAGGCCCAGCGCATCGCGCAGATCCTGACCAACCTGCGTCTCGGGTGCCAGCTCCATCAAACCGCCAGTGGATTCACCCAGCTCCAGCTCGTCGGGGCCGCAGAGCATGCCGAAGGATTCCACGCCGCGCAGCTTGGCCTTTTTGATTTTGAAGTTGCCCGGCAGCACCGCGCCCACGGTCGCAAAGGGCACCTTGATGCCAGCTCGCGCATTGGGAGCGCCGCAGACTACCTGGTACTCGTCCTTGCCGTCGCTGACCTTGCACACCCGGAGCTTGTCCGCATCCGGGTGCTGCTCGGCGGCGAGAATTTCACCGACGATCACGCCGCTGAAGTCACCGGCGACCGCTTCAATCGCGTCCACTTCCAAGCCGGCCATCGTGATCTGGTCGGCCAGTTGCTGTGTATTCAGCTCCGGATTTACCCATTCTCGAAGCCACTGTTCGCTGAATTTCATCGCTATTCCAATCGCTGTGCCCGCT
>NZ_JBFJUX010000010.1:0-125645 GCF_041624475.1 Litorivivens sp. | reverse complement strand
ACCGCCCGTTGCTCCGGAATCACCTCCCAGCAGGTCGTTCACCAGACCATTGCCGTCGGCAGTATTGCCATCAGAGTTGGTCAGCGCATCACCGATGGAACCACCGCCGACACCGGCAAAAGTTTCATCCACCGGATCAACTATCGGCGCCGCCGTATCCAGAACAGGCTCGGTTACCGGCGCAATCACATCGAGAATGGGCGCAACCTGGGTGTCTATCGGATCGGTAACTGGATCAAGCGTGGTGTCGACAACATCGATTACCGGGGCGAGCAAACCGTCGTTGTCCGCCGAGCTACCGCCATCACCACCTGTCCCGGAATCACCGCCCAACAGGTCATTTACCAGACCATTGCCGTCGGCAGTGTTGCCATCGGAATTGGTCAGTGCATCACCGATTGAACCACCCCCAACACCGGCGAAGGCTTCGTCCACCGGGTCAACAATCGGCGCCGCCGTATCCAGAACAGGCTCGGTAACCGGTGCAATTACATCGAGAATGGGCGCAACCTGGGCATCTATCGGATCGGTTACCGGATCGAGGGTTGTGTCGACAACTTCAACAGACGGCTCAATAACTGGGTTCAGCGTTGAATCAACCAACTCAACAATCGGCCCAAAGACGGGACTGTCCGCAAGGTCGCCAAGCCCACCTGAGCCTGAGTCGTCTCCTGAACCGGAGGTATTCTCATCACCACCCAGCAGGTCATTCACCACGCCATTGCCATCGGCAGTGTTGTCATCAATATTTGTCAATGAGTCTTCAAGACTCCCGCCGGTCAGATCAGCCGTGACACCATCGACGGGATTAGTCAGTGGCTCGGCAGCTTCCAGCACCGGATCAGTTAGCGGAGCTACGGCGTCCAGAACAAGCTCGAGGACAACGTCATCTACCGAGTCAGTAAGCGGATCCAGGGCGACGTCGACAAAACCCACCACCGGCGACAACGTCTCACCCAGGGGTCCCGTTAGGCCGGGAAGCGGGGATTCTTCTGTACCATCCCCAGCAAACTCACCGCCGTCGGCCTCATCCCGCGAACCATCGCTGAACAAATCGTTGATCAGACCGTCACCATCGGCGGTGTTGTCATCACTATTAGTCAGGGCGTCTTCGACACTACCTCCGGTTACATCCGCCAGCGTGCCATCAACGGGTGCTGTCACTGGCTCTAGCTCAAACAGCACCGGCTCCGACACTGGCGCTACCGCCCCAAGAGCGGGAGCGAAAACCTGCCCATCGATCGGGTCAGTCACAGGGTCCAGAGCTTGCTCCGCAGGACGAGCTGTTCGACCAAGCGCCTTTCCAATACCCCTTGAAACGGCGGGCAAGGGCGAGGCCTCTCCCGACTCTCGATCATTGTTTGACTTGCGTTTTCCACCCAGCACATCGTTGACGACGCCGTTGCCATCCTCTGTATTGCTATCATTATTTGTCAGGGCATCTTGCACACTGCCGCCAGTCAAATCGGCGACGACGCTATCAACGGGATTGGTGAGGGGCTCAAGCGCATCCAGCAGCGGATCGGTAGCCGGCGCGGTGACACTGAGCACTGGTTCCAGCAGTGCATCATCGACAGGATCGGTAAGAGGGTCTAATCGGGCATCAAGGACATCAACCAATGGCGACAGGCTATCTCCCAAAGGCTGCGTAATTCCTGCATTGGGCGACTCCTCAAAGCCGTTGTCCAGGGCACTCAAGTCGTCAAGCTGCCCGTTAGTCAGCTGCAGCGGATCTTCCGATAGGCCGAGTTGCTTCGCGCCGGAACCCAGCAAATTGTCCACCGGCGCAGCTGCTTGGACCGGATCCAGCCCCACAGCCCTGCCAACAGGTTGAAGCACCCCAGTGGAACGCGCAGCGTTACCAACTGGCCCCGCAAGAACCAACGAAGATGACAATGAGGCTGCAAAAATAAAAACAGAGAATTTACTACAATGCTTAGGCATAACTTCGCTAAGTGGCTCACAACAAGATCTAAAATAGACAAAAGGAGTCGCTTAACTTCGCAATCGCCTAACACATACTAACATAATGCCTATACCGCCATCAGACTACATTTATCAGAGCCAGACAAAACATTGTTATTATGTGAAATTATACGCAACTCAGTCTCTCGGCCGAGAACTTAAGCTCTCGGCCCCGCCTTCATAAACGAAGCCAACACACATACCAACTGCTCAAACATCGTTCGATCAAGCCTCCTGGCACTGTGCTCGTGCCTTCGATAGATGTCGGCTATACCATGGAAAGCGATACTGACAGAGAGGTAGATGCGCTGCTCCCGCTCTTTCTTTTTCAGATGCGCCATCGCCGATTCAAGCAGCGACCGCAACGCAGGGATAGCTGGGAACTCGACTCCCAATGCGTTTTCAGTATTACCCTGAATCTGATTAAGCGCCGAAAGCTGGGAGATGATTTTGACGAAGTTCACCCCCTCCGGGTTTACCTTCACATAATCGACGATAGGCATGACAAAACAGCGCGCTGCGGCCTCGGCCGGTGGCCACTCCCCCGCCGCCGCACGCTCAAAATAGGACTGCCGAAGTACCGCCACCTGCTTCGAATGTTTTTCCACAATTGCCTGTAACAAACCAGCGCGGTTTTTAAAATGGTATTGCAGTGCATTGCGGTTTTTCTGCCCCGCCGCAGCGGTAATTTCGCTGATCGATACTGCATCTATACTGCGACTGCCAAATAGTTTTTCAGCCGCCTCGATCAGGCGATTACGTGTCGCATTCGAGTTTTTCTGATGCTTGGTCAAAGCCTCCACGTCACATACCTACCGTAAATCCACCATCCACCGGCAGGGTTTGCCCAGTAATCCAGCTCGCAGCCGGCGAAGTCAAAAACAACACCGCTGCCGCGATATCCTCTGCCTCGCCCACACGCTTGATACCTTGCCGGGCGAAGGTTTCCTCAATCATGTCGGGCATATGATCAATCACTGGTGCGACCAGGTTGGTGCGCGTTAAACCCGCGGCGACCGCATTGGCGCGAATGCCGTACTTGCCCCAGCAGTGACCGAAGGTTTTGGTCATCTGCACAATGCCCGCCTTGGCCGGGCCGTAGGCCGGCGTCCATTCGCTGCCAAAGTAGGAGGTCATGGAGGCGATACCAATAATACTGGCACCCCCTGCAAACTCACTGGCTTCCAGCAGCGGTCGACAGGCAGTGCTCAGGTGAAAAGCGCTCGACAGATTAATGTCGAGCGAGTGATCAAAGCCCTCGTGCGACCACTCATCCGCCTGTGTGCCACCGGCGTTGTTCACCAGAATATCCAGTCGCTGCAGCTTTTCTGGCAGCGCCAGCAACGCAGCCCGGTCGCTTACATCCAATTCAATATAGGTAAAGCCCGACAGGTCATGCTCATAGTCACCGGCCGATGGGCGACGACCGGTAATAACAACCTCGGCACCTGCCTCGCGGTAAGCCCGGGCGCAGGCCAGACCAATACCATTGGAACCGCCGGTTACCAGAACCTGCGCGCCGACGTAGTCATAGGATATTCCGCTGAACATGATGCTCTCCCAAAAACTGATCATTTATAATATGGTTGAATTAATAATACGCACAGCTTACATTTGAGGCAATACGCACCGAATACTGAGGCCTCCCTCATGAACGATGATTTAAAAACCGCGCTTAACCTCGGCCCCATCGATCAGGTGGGCTTTGTGGTAGCCGACCTCAACGAAGCCATCGCCCGTTACCAACCCCTGTTCGGCGAGTTTACGCTGATGAACGCCCCTGATATGGACTGGCGGTATCGGGGCCGCCAGGAAAACAGCTCGCTGCGTCTGGCCTTTGCCAAAAGCGGTGATATTGAAATAGAACTGATTGAATGGCTCGACGGCGGCACCCCGCACAAGGAATTTCTCGATCAGGGGCGCGAAGGCATTCATCACCTGCGCTTTCGTGTCGAGGATCTGGATGAGAAAGTCAAAGCCGCAGAAGAGCTTGGCTACGAGGCCATCTGGATCAAACGCTTTGCCGACAATCTCGCCGCCGCCTACCTCGAACGGAAAGGCGACCCCTTGATAATCGAACTCTTTGAAAACACCGGGGAATAACCATGCCTGATGCCATCCGCCTGAACGATTTGGCCAATCCTCAGCTCAGCGAATTGCAGCAAGCCGCACTCGAGTTCGGCAAAACGCTCTCCGTCAGCCTTGATACCGAGGACATTCTAGATGAAGCCCGACAAACGCTGAAGTTGACTGATTTCGGTGCTGACGATTTTAAAGTGCGGCTGGAGCTTCTGTGCAGCGAATGGGATGCACACCCCACGCTCAACTCACTGGCGAAGATGAACCTGCGCAACAAATTGCTTTTGTTCGCTAAAAACCGCCTGCTGATACAGGATCTACTGACTCGCCACCCGGAAATCCACGATATTGAGATCGTCGCGCCCATTATTGTTGCCGGCCTGCCTCGTTCCGGCACAACCCACCTGCTCAACTTGATGGCCGCCGACTCACGCCTGCGCTCCCTGCCACTGTGGGAATCCTATGAACCCTTACCCACCCCCGGCGAGAAGCCCCTGCCCGATGGCACCGACCCGCGCTACCAACGCTGCGCCGACGAATGGGCCGCCATGCAGCAAACCGTGCCTCACCTAGCCGCCATGCACCCGATGGAGCCGGATCATATTCACGAAGAACTGGAACTGATGGGGCCGGACTTTGCGTCCTACAATTTTGAATGGCTTTGCCACAGTGAGCGCTGGCGCGACCACTACTACGCCACCGACCAGACGCCCCACTACGAGTACATGAAAACGGTACTGAAAATTCTCACATGGCAGGATGGCGACAGTACCGGGCACAACACCCGCTGGGTGCTCAAATGCCCACAGCACCTGGAACAACTTCCGGTATTGCACAGCGTTTTTCCGGACGCGACGGTGGCGGTTACCCACCGCGACCCAGTCGCGGTTATTCAATCCGCTATCACCATGCTTGCCTACGGCCAGCGCATGTCGCGCACCCGCATTGATCTACCGGAACTGGCCGACTACTGGATCGCTCGCATCGACCATTTGCTGCGGGCCTGTGTTCGCGACCGGGACTGCCTGCCGGAAAGCCAGAGTATCGACGTGCCTTTTCATATTTTTATGGCCGATGATATTGGCATGGTTGAAAAGATTTACGCCAAGGCGGGACTTGCACTGACCGACGCCGCCCGCGCCGAACTGCAAGCCTTTATGGCCGCCAACCCCCGGGGTAAACACGGGCAGGTTGTCTACGATCTAAAAGGTGACTTTGGCATCGACCCCGAGGTACTGCGCGAGCAGTTCGATTTCTATTTCAAGCATTTTCCGGTTCGACCGGAAGTAAAAAGCTGAGCAGCGAGCCCCCTCATGCGAACCCCGATCTATAAAAGCCGTCCGGTGGAGCCCAACCCCGCCCGCTTCGACAGCGGTCAGCGAATCAACGATTTCATCACCCTCAGCGAAGCCTTCTCCAATGTGTATCGCATTGAAACCAGCGAAGGCAGCATTCAACTGAATGCCGGCATGGGCATGGAAGCGCCGGTAATTGACGCCAACCTGAATGTACTGTCCGAACAAAGATTGCACTCCCTGATACTGACCCAGGGTCATGTGGATCATGTTGGCGGGGTGGCTTACTTTCGAGAAAAAAATCCCGGCCTCACGGTCATTGCCGGCGCCAACAATCCAGAGCATCAGGCCTACGATTCGCGACTGGGGCCATTTCGCGGCCAGCGCTCGGCCTTTGCCTTTACGGAAAAATTCAGCGCGGCCTTTACCCACTATCAGCAGCACAATTACACCGACATGCCACCGCAGGACGCTCCCACACCAGACACTCTGGTTGAGGATAAACTGCAACTGGAGATCGGCGACCTGCAACTGGAAGTCATCGCAGTGCCCGGCGCGGAGACCAACGACTCGGTTATTGTCTGGCTGCCCGAACATCGCATCTGCTTTACCGGTAACCTGTTCGGCTGCCCCTTCGGACACTTTCCCAATCTGGTGACCATTCGCGGTGATCGCTACCGCGATGCGCTGGTAGTCGCGAACGCCGTCGACACAGTACGCAGACTTGAACCCGACATGATTCTCTACGGTCACCACGGCCCGGTGGTCGGGCGCGAGCTTATTCAAGACGAACTCAACGCCCTGCACGGCGCCATCCTCTATGTTCACGATGAAACCGTGAAGGGCATGAACGCCGGTAAAACTGTTCACGAATTGATGAGCGAAATAGCACTGCCGCCCGAGCTGGAAGTGGGCGAAGGCTACGGCAAGGTCAGCTGGAGCGTGCGCGCTATCTGGGAGAATTATGGCGGCTGGTTTCACCACCAGTCCACCACCGAACTGTACTCAGTGCCGGCCAGTCAGGTGCATGCCGATGTGGTGGCACTGGCCGGCGTTGACGCCCTGTTGGATCACGCACGAAGCAAACAGAAGGCGCGCAAACTCGAGGAGGCCTTGCACCTTGTCGATATGGTGCTCAATGCTGAGCCCGAACATTGCGAAGCGCTCGGCCTATCTCGGGCCATTCACAGAGACTTGCTCGACCAGACCGATAATTTCTGGCTGCGATCCTGGCTGAATCACCAGATAAACACGATTCAATCGCAGATCAACGAAATCACCTGACGGGAATCTGATTATGTCTATGCCTCTGGTAACGGTTCACGGCCCTGACGATGTACGACTCGATCAGGTACCTACGCCCACGGCCGATAATGATGACGCGATCATAAAAGTCTCCCTGTGCGGCATATGCGGCTCCGACATTGGCTATATCGCCATGGGCGGGCTCGGCACCCTCAGTCCGATGCCGCTTGGGCACGAACTGGTGGGAACCGTTGAAAACGTCGGCAAGCACGTCAACGATCTCCGCCCCGGCGATCGGGTTGTGGTCAACCCGATGGCCAATAGCAATGCCATTGGCAACGGCGGCCCCGAAGGCGGCTTTGCCCCTTACCTGAAAGTGCGTGGCGTCGCCACCGACCACAAAGCCTTGCTGAAAGTGCCTGACAGCATTTCCGACGAGCAGGCGGCACTGGTGGAACCCTTGTCCGTCGCCCTGCATGGT
The DNA here is from genome assembly GCF_041624475.1 of Litorivivens sp. Classification (GTDB taxonomy): domain Bacteria; phylum Pseudomonadota; class Gammaproteobacteria; order Pseudomonadales; family Spongiibacteraceae; genus Litorivivens. The sequence goes on along the minus strand of NZ_JBFJUX010000010.1, from coordinate 118,580 downwards.
TGCCATAAAGGCCAGGCCAGAGCCGGCGACAAAGCCCTTGTGTTTGGCGCCGGGCCGATCGGGCTCAGTGCCGTGGTCGCACTGCGCTATCTCGGTGTCGCTAACATTGTGGTAACCGACCTGTCCGACTTCCGGCTCAGTATCGCGCGGCAACTGGGCGCCACAACAGTAAACGCGGCCTCCGGCGAACTTGCCGACGTGTTGACCGAGCAGCACGGCAGTGCGGAACTCATGGGCATGCCCATGCCCGCCACCGACCTCTACCTGGAAACCACCGGCGCGCGATCGGCCTTCGAGCAGATCGTGAGCCTCGGCAAAACCGGCGCCCGCGTTGTGGTGCTCGGCCTGCATAAAGAACCGGTACCAATGGATCTGGTAAACCTGCTGATGCGCGAGCTGGTGATCACCGGTTCGATGGCCTACGACAACGAGTTTGACGAGGTGCTGACGATGCTCGGCAGCGGTCAGGTCGACGTCGCCCCTCTGGTCAGCCACCAGTTCCCCCTGTCCCGATTCAACGACGCCCTTGTACAGGCGCGGCAAACCGACCAAACCGCCAAGGTGCTCGTAAACTGTCAACACTAGAGGCAAGCGCATGAAATTCTGGCAACCGATTACCTGGGCCGAAACGGACCAGCTGATTGAAATCGCCCGCTTCGCGGAAGAGGTCGGTTTTCACGGTGTAATGAGCGGCGATCACGCCCTCTACCCCGGCACGATGGAGGCCGGCTACCCCTATTCCGACAGCGGCTATCCGCCACAAACCGAAGAGTCGGAATACCCGGATCAATGGGCGCTGTTCGGCGCACTGGCCGCCGCCACAAGTCGGCTGCACTTTACCTGCGGCGTCTACGTGCTGCCGCTGCGCAACCCCATCGAAGTGGCCAAGGCCTGCGCCACGCTGGATATTCTCAGCAAGGGTCGCTTCGCGCTGGGCGCTGGTGCCGGCTGGATGCGCGAGGAATTTGATATCTACGGCGTGGAATTCAAAACCCGTGGCAAGCGCCTCGACGAGTGCCTGGAAGCGCTGCAAATCCTCTGGAAGCCCGAGCTTGTTGAATACCACGGTCAGTACATCGACTTTCCGCCAATCCGGCTCGCGCCCGCCCCAGAAAACGATATTCCTATTTACATAGGCGGCGCCAACAAGCTCGCGCTTAAAAGAGCGGCCAGGTACGGCAGTGGCTGGATAGGCACAGGCAATCACCCCGACGAAGTGCCGGGGCTGATGAGGGAAATAAAGGAGTTGCGCAAGCAGGCCGGGCGGGAACAGCTGCCCTTTGAAACACTGGTGGGTCTGACGGTTAAACCGGAGTTATCGGTCTTTCAGTCGCTGCAGGACAGCGGTATGACGTCAGGCCTCAATATGCCCTTTGACTACGCGCTGGGAAAAGGCTCCAGCCTGGATGACAAAAAACGACTGATGGAGCGCTTTGCCAAGGACGTGATCCATCGCTTTACTTAAAACACTCAGGATCGCTGTGAAGACCGTTCCTGCGCCAGATAGGTCTGCTCCGTGTCCAGCATACGCTCTGCGGTGTTCAGCAGGGCAGCACGTGACATGGGCGACAGATTGCGGACGACCGACAACAGCTCGATATCGGAGCTGTCCAACTCTTCTTCCAGCCGCTCTGCGGACCCCAGCCCAGTCACCAGCCACGACAGGTTGACCGACAGCACATCCGCCAGCTGGGCCAGAAATACGGTTCCACTCATATCGGTGGTTTCCAGCCAGGCTGCCAGCTTTTCGGGGTCTTGCCGAACCGAGCTTGCCAGATCGCGGGTAGAAATAAGTTGCCGCTTCTGGGCGTATCTCACACGTTGTGACAGGGTGGTCAGCGCCGTTGTTACATTGCTCATTGGCTTTTCTCCTCTCTCTGCCGCGCGATTGATACTGCAGAGGCGCTTTGCTCATATACGACTCAGTGCTCCCTGCCTCTCACTAGGACTCACCAAGGCTTATTTGTGCAATGATTGTGCTCCGGAAACACAGGCAGCCATATACGTAATTTCCACGGTCGGCAAGATGATGCGCGGCCTGACGAGCGCACTGCCGGAAAGCCCCGAATCCTCGGCGATCCTGGCGTACAGGGTTGGCAGCGGTGTTGATTTGCGGTCAAACTGGCTATGCTTCAAGCCACTGCAGTCAAAGAAACTCGAGCCGATGGCGGTAATGCCCTGGGCCGCGGGGATAAGGGGTGACGGTGCACGCAGAACAACTCGAAATTGCAGGCTTCCTGGCGCAACATCCGCCATTCAATGAATTACCTGAAACTGCCCTGCATGAAATTGCCCAGCAGGTTGAAATCAGCTATTACCGTGCGGGCCGGGATATTTTGCAATTCCGCGAGCCCATTCAGGACCTCTACGTGGTTCGCAGCGGTGTCGTTGAAACGTTCCGCCGCACGGGCGAGCTCTATAACCGCTTGGGTGAAGGGGGTATTTTCGGACAGCTGGGCCTGATGATGAACCGTCGGGTGCGCTTTCCCGTGAAGGCCCTGGAAGACACGCTGCTGTATTGCATTCCGGTCACCCTGTTCAACGATCTCTGTGATCGCTTCGATACCTTTGCCGATTATTTTGAGGCGGAAGATGATGCACTGCTGCGCAACGCGATTTCGGCGCAAGCAGAAAGTAATGATCTGACCACAGTAAAAGTCAAAGAGCTGATTACCCGAGAACTGGTCACCTGCGCTTCCGACACTTCGATCCGCGACGCCGCACGGCAAATGACCGAACAGGGTGTGTCCCTACTACTGGTTACGGGCTCGACACCGCCCGTCGCCACCAGCGACGATAGCCCTCATGTTGTAGGCATTGTTACCGACCGGGACATGCGCTCGCGGGTTATGGCACAGGGAATCAGTTACGAGACCGCCGTCAGTGAGGTCATGACTGAAGATCTGCTCACGCTGGACGACAACGCCTATGTATTTGAAGCCATGCTGTCGATGCTGCGCTTTAATGTGCATCACCTGCCGATCATGCATCGACGTCGCTGCATCGGCGTAATCTCCCTGTCAGACATTCTTCGGCATGAATCGCAAAGCAGCATACTGCTGGCCCGCGGCATTTTTGCGCAGCAGAGCGTTGACGGGCTGAAGTATTACGCACAACAGTTACCTGCGGTCTTTGTGCGCATGGCAAATGAAGACGCCAACTCCCATATGATTGGCAGCGCCATGTCGGTGATCGGACGCAGCTTCAAACAGCGGCTGCTGGAGCTGGCGGAAGAGAAACTGGGGCCGCCACCCGTGCCCTACAGTTTTCTGGCACTGGGTTCCATGGCGCGCAACGAGCAGCTGATCGTGACCGACCAGGACAATGCCATCATCCTGCACAACGATTTCCAGGAGGATCGGCACGGCCATTACTTTGAAGAGCTCGCCCGCTTTGTCAGTGATGGCCTGGCCGAATGCGGCTACCCTTACTGCAGCGGCAACATCATGGCGACCAACCCCGCCTACCGTGTAAGCCTGAATGAATGGAAGCAACAGTTCAGCGACTGGATTGAAAAACCCCAGCCCAAGGCCCTGCTGAACAGCTGTATTTTCTTCGACCTTGACAGTGTCTGGGGCGAGGAAAAGCTGGCGGAGGAGCTGCGTCAGTTTGTCGCTGACAAGGCACCCAAACACCGCGCATTTCTCGCCAGCATGGCGCGCAATGCACTTAATCGCACGCCACCACTGGGCTTTTTCAAGGAGTTTGTACTGGAGCAGGACGGCAAACACAGAAACTCAATCAACCTGAAGCGGCGCGGCACCGCCCCCCTGACCGACGCCATTCGAGTGCATGCCTTGGCGGTCGGCTCCAAGGCGCAGAATTCCTTTGAGCGCATCGAGGATATCAAGCAGGCGGGACTGCTGCCCTCAGGCAAAGCTCAGGACCTGAGTGACGCACTGGAATACCTCTCCATTGTCAGAGCGCGGCACCAGGCACTGGCGATTCAGGCCGGCGAAGAACCCGACAACAATGTCCAGCCCGATATGCTCTCCAGTTTTGAACGGCGCAATCTCAAAGAGGCCTTCAGGGTTCTCCACAATGCACAGAATTTCCTGAAGTTCCGCTACAAAGCCAACGTGCGGGTATAGCCTGGCTATGGCTTTGGATAAAGGGATGCCTGTTGATTGGGACAGACGCTTTAAGCAACTGCAGCAGAGCTGTCGCAATGAGCACCTGCGGGCCTATTACCAGCAAAGTATGGTTAGCGCCGACACACCCATTGAGCATGTACCTCTGGTCGCCCTCGACTTTGAAACCACCGGCCTAGACAGCGCACGGGATGATATCGTCAGCATTGGACTGGTGCCATTCAGTACTGAGCGCATTCGCTGCTCACAGGCCGAGCACTGGATTGTAAAACCCTCCCGGCCTCTAGCCGAGCAGTCGGTGGTGATCCATCAAATCACCCACTCCGACATTCTCGATGCCCCGGATCTGACCGGGATTCTCGATGACTTACTCAGCGCGCTGGCGGGCAAAGTGGCCGTGGTGCACTACCGCCACATTGAGCGTGAATTTCTGTTTCAGGCACTTATGAAACGGATCGGCGAAGGCATCCAGTTCCCGGTGATTGATACGATGGCCATAGAGCAGGACAGACTGCGGAAAAATCGCGGGTTAGTGGCAAAGCTGCTGAATCAGGCGCTCCCCTCGTTGCGCTTGCCGGACTGTCGGCAGCGCTACGGCTTGCCGGCCTATCAGCTGCACCACGCTACGATAGATGCGATGGCCACCGCAGAGCTGCTACAGGCACAACTGGCGCATCACTACGCGCCAGAAGTGCCAATAGGTCAGTTGTGGTGTTAGCGCCTTTGCAGGCGCTATTCCAGGGTCGCGCCATCAGCGCAGTACATTGCTTACTGCCGCGACGTCATCGGTTCTGTGCGAAAACCCAGTATCAGGCTGAAACACATCAGTATCAGCACCAAGGTAAACGGCAGCCCGGTTGATATGGCCCCCGCCTGCAGTGCCTCTATGGCTTCGGTGCCACCAATCCAGAGCAGGGCTGCGGCTATCAGGCCCTCAATGCTCGCCCAGAAAATACGCTGCGGTACCGGCGCGTCAATCTTGCCGCCGGCGGTAATGCTGTCGATGACCAGCGAGCCGGAGTCCGACGACGTAATAAAAAACACCAGAATCAGAACTACCGCGATACTCGATAGCAGCGTACTCATGGGCAGCTCGTCAAACATCTGGAACATGGCGAGCGGCACATCCGTCAGCCCGTCTTTGCCGAGAGCGCCAACACCACTGACCACCTGATCAATGGCGATGCCGCCATAGATAGACATCCACAGGACAGTCACCAGTGTCGGCACGACCAGCACCGCGACCAGAAACTCTCTGACCGTACGCCCCGACGAGACTCGTGCGATAAACATACCGACGAAGGGGGACCACGAAATCCACCAGGCCCAGTAGAACACCGTCCAGCCCTGCAACCAGGCTTCATCTTCGCGCCCGTGGGGGTTGCTCAGGGGAAGAATGTTCTGAACATAACCGCCTATCGTCGTGCCGAGATTACCCAGTGCCACCGAGAACCCCACGAGACCCACAAAGGCCAGTAACACAAAGGCGATAAACATATTCACGTTACTGAGCACTTTGACGCCGCCCTCAAGACCTCTCACAACCGAGATAATTGCCAGCAGCGTTACCCCGACAATGACCAGAATCTGCGACCCCAGGCCACCTTCGCTGCCGAAAACATGGTTGATACCGGAAGCGGCCTGCTGCGCACCCAGCCCCAGAGATGTTGCCAGACCAAACAGCGTAGCCAACACCGCAAGTATATCGATAAGGTGCCCGGCCCAGCCCCAGGTGTGGTCGCCCAGAATAGGATAGAAGATGGAGCGGATGGAAAGCGGCAGCCCCTTGTTGTAAGCAAAAAAGGCCAGTGACAACGCCACTACGGCGTAAATCGCCCAAGCGTGGAGCCCCCAGTGATACATCGTTGCGCCCATGGCAAGGTTCGCTGCTTCCGGGGTATTGGCTTCAACACCCAGCGGGGTTTCATACCATCCGGTGAAATAGGCCACGGGCTCGGCAACCCCCCAGAACATCAGGCCAATCCCCATGCCGGCTGCAAACAGCATGGCCAACCAGGATAACAGCGAGTGCTCTGGTTTGGCCTCCGCACCGCCAAGACGAATCTTGCCGTAGGGTGAAAAGATCAACACCAGACAGAAGACCACAAACAGGTTGGCTGACCATACAAAAAAGGAATCAAACGCACCGATGATGTCCCATTTAAGGCCGTCAAGCGCGGCTTTTGCAGTGGCCGGTTCAGTGACGAGAGCAGCTATCAGAAAGAGCAGAATCAGCCCGGCACTGATACCAAAAACCGGGTTGTGAATGTCGAACCCCCATTTCTGTATATTGTCCTGGCCGACGGTATAGTCGGTATTCTCTATACTGTACTTATCGTCTTCATATGACATGTTTACCTCGATCTATTTCAGCAATTCCAATGGTTGATTTCACAAGACGCAATCGCATCTAGAAATAGAAATCAAAGGAGAAGTAAATTGCGTCAAAATCGCCCTCACCCACATCGCCGTTTCGATTAATAAAGCCGTCCTGCGAGAGGTACTCAATATAGAACCACCCGGGACCGTAGTTGTAACTTGCCCCCGGAGAGACGGCAACAACGTCGCGGGAGTCATTGCCTTTGGTGTCGGTGCTGGCACCGGTCGCTTCAAGATAGAACAGCCATTTATTCATCTTGTAGTCTACGTGCAGCGCGTGACGCTGATTCTCGACCTCGACGTTCGGGCACGCCGTTGCAGCAATACAGGCGTCGAGTTCTGTGAAGTCACGCATCACATCAATAAAACGATACTTGAAGGTAAAGTTGTCTTTGGAATAGGTGTAGTGCAGATCCCAGGCCCGGTGTTTGCCATCGTCCGGGACTCTGCCGCCGGCGGCAGCGTTGGTGAGATCTTCCAGTTTACCCTGCTGAAACGAAGCGCCAATGGTGTGCCCGTTACCAAAGGGATAATCTGCATTAAGCACCAGAGTTTCACCCTTGCGGTAGGTCGTCGAGCTGCCCCAGTGACCATTGTCATCAACCGTGTCGGTACTGGTCTTGCCCCAGTCATCCTGGGTGTAGTAGGCCGCATCGTATTGAATGCCACTGTGCTTTCCTGTCAGCTTGATACCGACGTCCATCTGATCGCCGTAGCCGCCCTGCAGCATATCACCGGGCCAGAAATTGCTGGTTTTCCAGCCGAAGGGTACCTGGCTTTTGCCGATTTTGATCTGATTGTTCTCGTCCAGCTGATAACTGATCCAAGCCTTGTGCATGGTAAAGTTATCACCGCTGTTGTTATTGGCTTTGTCGGTAAACGACCCGGTGCCGATTCGCATTTCACCACTGAAGCCCCAGGGCCCGTGGCTGCCATCATCACTGGCATAAAGAATTAACGCCGGGTCGGCAAATTCGCCATCAGCATCATTGGAATCATCCGTGACAACATTCTGGTAGACCCACCAGATCCCTGCACTGAGCTCCGCTCCTGCGAAACTGACTCCAGAAGCCATTGAAGTGATAAAGCCTAACGCAAGCCCACGTAGCAACCTTTTTCGGATTGTCGATGTCATACACAGCCCCCATTTATTGTGATTCTTGGAGCGCCGCATTTTTTGTGGCTTGACGCTCCAATCGATGCACAACTAGGGTACTAGAGCTGCCAGAGAACACAAGGAAGCCATCTTACGAGGGCCGCCCCGCCTCCGATGCGACGCGCATACGTATTGCCGGCAGAAGACAGATGGCGAAGAGGAGCGCAACTATAAAGACGATAAAAGCAATCCGGTAGCTGCCAGTAACATCGTAGATTCGACCCGCCAGCGGTGGCGCAATAACGGTCATGGGCATCAGCACCGGATTCATCATTCCCATCACGCGACCGTAGTCGTCGGCACCGAACAACCGGGCCAGCAATGCGCCCCACACCGGCAGCATGCCGCCAGCGGCCAGCCCGATGCAGACACTGCCGCCAAGCAGCGCTGGAAAACTGCCGTCGAGAAATAATGACAAGCCACCCGCAATTAAAGCCGCCGCAACGCCCAGCCCCGCGCGCAGATCCACATAGTCGGCAACCACCCCGAAGATTATTTTGCCGAGCATACCGAATAAGGCGAGCACGGAAATCAGCATGGCGCCACGCTCCTTGCTGATCCCGGTATCAAGCGCGAATGGCACCAGATTACTGAGCAAGGCCGAGTAGGTGGCGAACAGAACACTGATGACACCTGCCACCAGCCAGAAATTGCGATTTTTCAGCACTGCCGATGTGGAGAACGCAGTTTGCCCGCGCCCCGAAGCTTCCGCGTCAGTCGCGCCATAGGCGCGCAAGCCGCGATCCCCAGGACGGTTAACGACCAGCAGCATTGCCGGCAAAGTCAGCGACAGCAGGATCAGCGCCAGCCAACGATAAGCAACGCGCCACTCAAAGGCGTCGATCAGCCATTCCACCAGCGGCGGAAACAGAAACCCGCCCACCGAGGTACCCATCGCGGCAATCCCCATAGCCAGCCCTAGCCGGGTACGAAACCAGCGCGCCAGCAGCGTCGAGGCGGCCAAGGGCCCCATCAGCAGGGAAGCGAAGGCCATGAATAATGCGTAGACCACCGGCAGCTGCCAGATAGCCGTTGCAAATGACAGCGCCATAAAGCCCAGCGGCAACGCCAGAGAGCCGACAAGCATGAACGCCCTGAGTGAATAGCGATCGAGCGCCCGCCCCAGAAATGGCGAGATCAGCGCACTGACCAGCGGCATAACGGTGACCCCTAACATCATTGCCATGCGACTGGCCTGGAATTCGCTTTCGAAGGGCAACACGATAACGCTGTAGGAATACATGATCGCACCAGCGCCGACCATCTGTGCGATAAAAGCAACGCCTACCAGCCACCAACCGTAGAACACAGGATTCTTCATTCGAACAGCCCTTCTTCAATTGTATGCGTTTTGATTCGGCTCAAGCAGACTCCCCGCCGCTGGCAAAGCCAAGTGACAGCGTCCCAAAAAACCGGACAGCCATGTCATTACAGATAGTACAGGCTCTCGGCAGCGGGTTTAGACGACTGCGACCACCCTGCCCATGGTTTTACTGGCGGCCACATCAGCAATTGCCTGGGGAATGTCTTCAAAGCTGATGGCCTTGCCGACGACGGCTTTGATTGCACCGTCCCGATACAGCTTCATCAGCGAGGACTGAATCTCTTCGCCGAGCGAGCGTGGTGGGAAATTCCAGCCCATCGCGCTTTTAAGCCCATTGACCATCGAGTCATCCATATAGGACAGCATGACACCCAACATCGAAAAGTTTCCCAGCGCCAACTTGCGCGGTACCAAAAAGGGTTCATCGGCCACGGATTTGTTGGATGCAAAACCCATCATGGCATAGCGGCCATTGTAGGCCAGCGCATTCATTGATTTCTCCATGACGGCTTCACCGACGTTATCAAACACCACATCCACACCCTTGCCGTCGGTCACTTGCAGGGCCAGCTCACAAAAATCTGTCTCTTTGTAATTTACTGTGTGGTCAGCCCCCAGCTTGCGACAAAACTTTAGCTTTTCCTCGCTACCCGCACTGGCAATAACGGTGGCGCCGATGTGTTTGGCTAACTGAATCGCGGCGCTGCCGGAACCCCCGGCTGCCGCATGTATCAAGACGGTTTCGCCCGCCTGCAGACGCGCCCGGTCATACAGCCCCAGCCAGGCTAGGTGAAAGGGGAAAAACAGCGCGGCCGCATCGGGCATGGGCAGATCCTCGGGAACTTCAAAGGCCGACAGCGCAGGGCATTTAACGAACTCGGCAAAGCCGCCATGGGCGCCGTCGGCGACAGCTGCCACGCGCTTGCCCAGCCAGGACTCCGCGCCTTCGCCGGCGGCCACAACCTTGCCCATTGCCTCCATACCGGGTGCGTAAGGAAATTCAGGGCGCACCATCATATTCCCGCCATTGATGCGCTCCAGGTCATTGAGATTCAGCGGGATGCCTTCAGCTTGAACCAGCAGTTGACCCGGCCCCGCCTCGGGCGTATCAACCTGCTCCAGCTGCAGAACATCCAGTGGCTCACCATATTGGTGTACACGCCAGGCGCGCATGGTTTTTGGAACGCTCATTGTTATTCTCCTGTTTATGCTGGACAAAGATTCAAGGTAAGTTCCCAATACAGCGTTTGCGCGTACTTAGCTCCAAAGGCTATTTCCAACGATGATACTGCCTTCGATAAAACAGGCTTATCAAGCTGAAGTTCGAATATCTCCTCGCGGCCTCGTCAGGAACTGATAAGTGACACTGTCAAATTCATAACCTTAAGAAGCTTTATTAGCGTTGCGCATTCGAAACAGCCGAACATAACACAGCCCGATGGCTAACCTGCCGGCGCAGCAATCACCGCAATACTCGCGCGCGACGATGTTGAGTAAGACACGATCAATATCCCACTAGAATTCGGCAAGCATTTCCACTGATTCGGCTTGGCTAAGCAGCGATAAACCACGCTCTAACTCGCTGTATTACAAGCAATTCCGCGAGAACGCTTAGTGGCTTATCGACAATATGTCCAAACTCATAAAGCTATATATCTAGAGTTAATGACCGGGGTTGGATACTTGATTAAGCCCGCTCTCCTATACTGCATAAAAGGAACCGGCGTAAGCGGAGGATAATCATGGCCAAACTGACATTCTATGGCGCAGTCACTGGTGTCACCGGTTCCATGTACTTATTGCAAACCGACCGTAGCACGCTGCTGCTCGACTGCGGATTGTTCCAGGGTCGGCGCGAGGAAGAGGAAGGCAATAGAAAGGCGCTGCCATTTGCCGTTACCGACATTGACGCCATAGTGCTTTCCCATGCCCACCTTGATCACTCGGGGCGGCTACCTCTGCTGGCCAGGGAGGGCTTTAGCGGATCGATCTATATGACCCGGCCGTCCTGCGATCTTATCGAAGTCCTTCTAAAGGACGCTGCTTCGCTGCAAGAACGCGATGTTGAATGGGAAAACAAGCGCAGGCGGCGGTCCGGTAAGGAAGAAATTGAGCCGCTCTACTGTCTCGACGATGTAGAGGAAACCCTGAACCACTGCCGTGGCGTCAGTTATTATCAACGAACAAATATCACCGAGAACGTGGACATCTGTTTTAAAGATGCTGGCCATATTCTCGGGTCTGCAATAGTTGAAATATATATCAATGAACGTGGCGTGGAGAAAAAACTGGTTTTCTCTGGCGACTTAGGCAACTCTCAAGCCGCTTTGTTGCGGGATCCGGACTCAGTCGAACAAGCAGATGTCCTGCTTCTGGAATCTACTTACGGCGACAGAAACCACCGCACGATGAATGAAACCCTGGAGGAATTCTCCGATGTCATCGCTGCTGCATCAGAAAACGGAGGTAACATTCTGATACCTTCGTTCGCGGTTGGAAGAACCCAGGAAATCATATTTCGGCTGGGTGAGCTTTATCAAAAGGGGGACTTGCGCCACCTCGTAATTTATCTCGACAGCCCAATGGCGATCGCCGTTACCGAGATATATCACCGCTATCAAGATGTCTACAACACCGAACACAAAGCTACTATTGAGTCCTCGTCTTCTGCGGTGCACGCCAAAGGTAAAAGCTTGCATAGCTTCTTGCCCATTCTCAGGTACTCCACTTCGACTGAAGAGTCGATGGCACTGAACAAGATCGAAAGAGGCGCAATCATCATCGCCGGTAGCGGAATGTGTAATGGCGGCCGAATCAGACACCACCTGAAGCACAATGTCTGGCGAAAACAATCGCACGTCATTTTTGTCGGATATCAGGCGCATGGAACACCCGGTCGAGCACTGGTCGATGGCGCCACTCACTTCAGAATCGGTGGGGATGAAATCGCCGTCAAAGCATCTATTCACACCCTGGGCGGTTTCTCCGCTCATGCGGGACAAAGCCAACTGCTGGACTGGTTGAGCCACTTCAACGGTAGTAAACCCAGGCTTTTCCTGGTACATGGTGAAGACAATGCAAAAGATACTTTAGCAGCGGTCGCAGAAAAATCTGGTTGGCAGCCTCATATCCCTGGCGAAGGTGAAGCGATCACTTTTTAAAACTCAACTAAAGTGCAGCAATTAAGACTTTACCTGCCGGAGCCTTTTTCAAAACCGGCAACCATCAGATTAAGTCTGAACTAATCCAGCTGAAAGACTTACATTTGTAGTCGCTAGTCTGCTATGCGAATGGCCAGCACATTGCAAGGCGCGTGGTGAAGCACCCTGTCCGCCGTCGAACCAAGCAATAACCGCACACCGCGCCGACCATGAGTGCCCAGAACAATAAGGTCTACACTATCGTCCTTTGCCTTTCGGACAATCTCTTCTGCAGCGTAGCCAAATCGAATATCTATAGAGCCCCGTGTAATGTCATAGGGCTCCACCATCTTATCCAGCTCATCAAATAGGATTTTTCGGACTTCATCCTGATTGTACAAATCGCGGTCTATAGGGCTGACATAATAAGGAGCATCGCCATAATAAGTCAGTGCATGCGCCACATGAACAACACTAATCTCCGCACGATTTATCGAGGCGAGTTCCGCACCAGCGGCGATAACCTGGTCGGCCTCGCCAGACAAATCCACAGCTACCAGAATGTTCGAGAAGTTTGTCATGCGGTTTCCCCCTTACGCAGATGCAATAGCCGTATGCACTGTCGGCTCAACCGCCAAGGCACGGGAGACGAAGCAGCCTTGCTTTGCACGATCCAACACCGACGCCGCATCGCTCTCTCTGGCCTGATCGCTGATCTTCAACTCGCAGTCGAGATTAAAGCCTGTAAATAAAATAGCCGAACCATCGCGATCCAGTACACCTGTCGCTCGACAGCTTATATGCTGCCACGCAAGCCCCGAACTTGAGGCCACCGCACGAAAGGTGAGGATAAAACAGTCGGCCAGCGCCGCCAGTAATAATTCTTCCGGCGACCAGATATCGCCAGGCCCACCAAAGGTCTTGGGCGGCGCAACAGCCAGAGGGGGCTTTCCCTCAGCCTGGGTATCGACAGAACCGTCAACAATGGCAGAGGCTGTCACCACGTAGTCCTGGGGGAATTTTGCCATATAAAGCACTCAGTGAAGGTGTTTGCGAATGCGGCGATAGCCCGCTTTTAGTTCGCTTGCCAGCAAATCCAGAGCGGTTCCTACTTCCTCAGCACTTTCACTGGCAGCGGCGCCTACTTCCCGAGATCTTGCCTGAAAGTGCTCCCAGCGCTTTTCAAGATCCTGCCACTCGTCCTGCACTTCTGCAGCGGCAAGATGAACGCGAACGCGTATTTCGTCACGCTCAGTCTTGAGCTTCTGCAACCATTGTTCGCTAGCATTTACTTTGTCCATCGCAAAATCTCCAAAATAGAAACTGGTTTACCCCGCATGTGTGTGCCACGCAACATCAGCACCGCAGATATCAGGGGTAGCCAGCTGACTTTCCAACATAGCCAAGGTAAGAAAGTCACTGTCAGACCCTACTTTAAGCACTTTCAAGCACACTCGCGGATCCAGCAAAAATACCTTGTATTGCCTTTTCCTTTGCAGCGCTTTTTCGTTCTCGATTACCCTGATAGCAATCTACAATGCCTGTATCAACACCGCCTTGATCAGGATCAAACTCTACTCTGAAATCGGTTTTCGACTTTTCTCGGGAATTGTTACTGTCCAACAGATAATGCTCAGGGGTTAAAGCAATACGACAATCAGCTTTGTAGTACACCCGATTCACAGGCCGACAATGACAACATCACATTAGATCCTGAATTTGTATAACGCTTTCAGACCCGCAACAAAGCTCGACAGCATGCGACTGCTAGTCAGTCTCGATGACGAACGGCTGCTCAAACCTGGTCCTGGAAGGCACTGAGTAACGACAAAAGCGCTAATAAAACAACCACCTATAGAGCAAGCCCAACAGCTAGTCACAACACAGTAGCGAAGAAACGGCGATTATTGCGGAAAATATGTATAGCTTTCGAATGCTGCCTGGAATAAAGATGAAAGCCTGATCTATTGCGCGACCATCTGAAAGGCACTCTGGAGAGCGAGTCAATGAAACCGGTCCTCAAGATCACGACGACCAAACACTCAGAGCCCTGCGCTCACCAGCAATTTGCGGACTGCCGCAATTGCAGGCTGGGCGCACTCTGCCTGCCTATCGCGCTGGCCGCCGCCGATGTCGAGCGGCTGAACAATATCGTTGAACGCAAACTACCTCTTCAACGCGGCGACCACCTCTATCGCGAAGACGATACCTTCCGTTCGGTCTACGCCGTTCATAGCGGTACGATCAAAACTTACCATATCACCGACGATGGTCAGGAACAGGTTACCGGGTTCTTCTTTCCGGGCGAAATTGTCGGGATGGGAGGGATCGGTTGCGGCCGTTTTGGTAGCTCCGCAAAAGCGCTGGAAACTACCAGCATTTGCGAAATCCCGTTCGCTTCTCTGGGTGAGCTGAGCATGCAATTGCCCAGTCTGCAGAAACACTTTTTCCAATTGATGAGCCAGGAAATAGTAGAAGACGAGAAGCTGATAACTCTACTCAGTAAAAGCAGTGCAGAACAGCGAATTGCCGCCCTGCTATTAAGTATTTCCGCGCGCAATGCGCGTCGGAATCTTTCCAGCACACGCTTCAGATTACCCATGTCACGCACAGATATTGCCAACTACCTCGGCCTCACTATTGAAACTGTCAGCCGCCTGTTTACCCGGTTTGCGCGCAATGGACTAGTGACCAGCAACAACAAGGAAATTATCCTGGAAGACATACACCGATTGCGCCAGGTAGCCAATGTTAATCGTAATCGAGCCTGAACTTTTGACAATGCAGTCTTCTGATTATTCGACGCCGCTCCGGACGGGTGAAACAAAGCCGGGGGGCTTCATCACCAGCACAGAGCAACACAGTTGATCTAGGATCGTTTCGGCGGTATTGCCCATCAACAACCCGGGTATGCCAGAACGTCCAACCGTCCCCATCACCACCAAATCCGCATCAAGCTGCTTTGTCAGCTCCGGAATCACAACGCCCGGTGAGCCTTGGGGCAAGTGAACCTGGGGGGCAATATAGTCGTAAGCATCCTTGCCAATGTGCTCACGCAGGTGCGCCTGTAGTTGCGCCATAGCCCTGCGGTGACGCGAGCGCATACCCTGAACGTAGTCATTGGTGGTCTTCTCCGGATTGTCCGCCCAAGCGGTGAATACCCAGTCGGCCGGGGCGTCCCATGCATGTACCAAATGCAGGCTTGCGAAATCTGACACTGCCAGCGAGCTAGCCAACTCAAGAATTTCCTCGTTGAGTAGCTGCTGCTCGGGGTTCGACTCCCAAACATCAATATCGACCGCTGCGACAATACAGTTATAGTTTGGCTTTTCCTCGGGTTTAGTGAGCCATACCGGGCAAGGACACTTGCGCAATAAGTGCATATCCTTACTCCCGAACAAGCGGTGTGACCAGTCGGGATCTTCGGCCTCTGTAATAACCAGATCGTGCTCGTTACTAAGCACCGCACGAAGTACCTCCAGAAAGCGCTTGCCGGCAACGGTAACTATCTGGCAGTTTAATCTTCGTTTGTAAGGTGCGAGGAGGCTATCAAGCGAAGAGCGCCGCTTAGCCAGCCAGTACTCTTCTGCTCGAGCCCGGGTTGTCCGGTCAAGATCTTCTGGTGCGTGGGGAACCACGTCGATGACAGTTAGCTCCGCCTGATTATTTGCGGCCAGCTCAACAGCCCGTTCAATAGCTGCACTCTGTGTCACCGTCTCACCTGCGACATACAAAATATTTTTAAATCGCTTCATGCTGTTTCTCCCACCGAATACTCAGGGCCACGCTTAATGATATTGCTCAGTAAGCGATCTACGGCTTCCCGGGACGCGTCCGCATAGGGGCTTAATACCAAGTCCGCGCCCTCCTGCACAAAACGCTGCCGGTCTTGTGCGTTGGCCGTAAATAGCGCAACTTTTCCCTGATATCCCAATCGGCGAAGACTGTGAAGCAGCATCCGATTCACGATCGGGTCACGCAGCGTACTGACCACCCACTGTATTCGCGCCAGTGGCAGCGAAGCGAGGAGCTCTGCGTCCTCGGCGTCGCCGTAGTGCACGCTGTATCCATCGCGGGCGTGGCGTTGAACATTGGCCGGATCGAAATCCAGAGCCAGCAGTTTGCAACCGCGCTGACGCAGGTCTGCGGCCATGGTGGCGCCAAATCTGCCCAGGCCAACCACCAGCACATCCACAGACTCCTCACCGACGAATCCGTCATCCTCGCGATGCTTGCGTTTTCTCTCAAACACGGACAGGTAGGGTGAAAGACGCTGGTACAGTTCGTGGGAATACAAAATCATGTACGTGGATGCGCTGATGGTGATCAGCCCGACAAGAGTGATCAGCCCGACGGTTTCCTGGCTCAGATGGCCCAGGCTTAATCCGAGAGCCGCCAGTATCAGCGAAAATTCGCTGATTTGCGCCACCGTGAGGCCCGCCAGGAAGCCCGTCCGCTTGCGATAGCCCATGTAGCCCATAATCGCCATGACGATCAGCGGATTGCCCACCAAAACAAACGCTGAAAACACCAGTGCCTCACCTACCTGCCCGCTGAGCGCGCCGAGATTGAGCGTTGCACCCAGTTCGATAAAAAAGAACAGCAACAGAAAATCACGCAGGCTTACCAGACGCGCCGCCACCTGCTCCCGGTAGCGAGTGGACGCAATGGAAATGCCGGCCAAAAAAGCCCCAACTTCCTTGCTGAAACCAAGGGCATCGCCTGCGGCAGCACCTAAAACGGCCCAGGCGATGGCGAACAACATCAGTAGCTCAGAAGAATGGGCAAGGCGGTGTAACAAGGAGGGCAGCACATAGCGCATCAAGGCAGCCACAGTGGCCAGCATCAGTGCGCCCTTGAAGAGAATCAGCAAGGCCTCCCGACCGATATGCAGCCCGCTTTCGGCCTCGCCAAAAGCGGTAAGGCCAATCATCACCAGCACGACAACAATGTCTTGAACAATTAGAAAGCCCAATGCAATGCGGCCGTGCAGCGAATCCACCTCGCGCTTGTCGGACAACAGTTTGACGATAATGATGGTGCTGGAAAAAGTCAGGGCGACCGCCACATAGATCGCGGTGATGTGATCCATTCCCAACAACAAACCAATGGCGTAGCCCACCAGCGAGGTAAACAGCACCTGCCCCAAACCCGATGCCAGCGCCACGGGGCCGACGGTGCGTATAATATGCAGATCGAGCTTGAGACCAACGACAAACAGGAGCAAGGCGATACCGAGGCGGGCGAACAGCTCAATTTCGCTGCTGTGCACCACGATGCTCAACCCCGAGGGACCGAGCAGTATACCCACCCCAATGAACGCCACAATCAGCGGCTGCCGCAAGGCCTGCGCCAACGCGCCGGCTGCTGCGGCGACGCCGAGAATAATGCCGATTTGTAAAAATACGTTCTCTAGCATGGGTTGGAGCACCAAGCCTTGTGGCGGTGTTCGGCCTCGAGAAACAACATGGCCAAGACTCCACTTCAGTTTAGTTGAAACAGGTTATGGAGCGAGAAATATTTGCGTGTATCGACCGGCAGATACAGCTGCTTTAGATGCTTTCAAGCCCATACTTGATTTGCATCAATGTCGCCCGAGAATAAGCTGTCGTAGTCTGGGACATATGTGACTAAGGTGACGGTATATCATCAATTCGTCAGGCATAACGCAGCCACTCAGGAAGAGCAATGACAACAGCCACCGCAGTAATGGCAAGCGCCCGCCCGAAATTCCTCGTGCTAACCCCTCTATGCGTGATGCTGGGCTACGCCACAGCCTTGCAAACAGGCCTCGATATCGACCCGATGCTGTTAACCTTGCTGCTGATCGCGGCACTGGGTGCCCATATTGCCGTCAATGCACTCAATGAATATCAGGACTTCACCAGCGGTCTTGATCTGAAAACGGTTAAGACGCCGTTTAGCGGCGGCAGCGGCGCATTACCTAATAACCCCGCAGCCGCCAAAGCTGTGCTCACGCTCGCTGCGCTGAGTCTGGCCACCACGGTCCTCATCGGTTTGTATCTGGTGTCCCTGCGCGGCGCTCCGCTGCTGGCACTTGGCGTCATTGGTGTTATCACCATCCTTACCTACACACGATGGTTAAATCGCTACGCCTTTTTGTGCCTTATTGCCCCAGGCACCGCTTTCGGTCTGCTTATGGTCTGGGGAACGGCTATCGCACTGACTGGCAAGCTGCCACTGGCGGCACTCTGGGCGTCTCTACCGGCATTTTTCCTGGTCAACAACCTGCTGCTGCTCAATCAGTTGCCGGACGTCGAGGCAGACCGCTCGGTTGGCCGTAATCATTTGCCAATTCGCTACGGGCGCAAAACTGCCGCGTGGGTATTCACGCTGTTTCTGGCAACCACTTATCTATGCATTTTCACAGCCGTTATCACTGGCGGCTTGGCGTCGGGTGCGCTGTGGGGGCTGGCAACCATCGTGCTGGCTGTGCCTACCATTACTGGGGTACTGCGCCATGCCGACTCGCTGGATAAGCTGCAACGCTATCTCGGTTTCAATGTTGCACTGACTTTGTTGACACTGGCCTTGCTGGTGGCCGGCCTGCTATTCGCGGGCTAAGGAGCACGCTATGAGAATTGACCGGAAGATATTGCTGCTGCTCGGCGGCGGCGCAGTGCTCGGCATTGCCGGGACCGTCAGTTTCGACGGCGCGATGAAAGCCACCAGCACGCAGGAGTTTTGCCTGTCCTGCCATGAGATGAGCATTCCGCACGGCGAATACCAAAGCAAGGCTCACGCCCAAAGCCGGGTCGGCTTCACGGTCACCTGCGGCGACTGCCACATCCCCAGAGCGCTGATTCCCAAAGTCGAACGCAAGATCATTGCCGCTCGTGAAGTCTGGCACCATATGCTGGGGACGCTCGATACGCCGGAAAAGTACGAGGCGCACCGCAGGGAGATGGCTGAACGGGAGTGGGCGCGAATGGAGGCTGACGATTCTGCCGCTTGCCGCCACTGCCATAACCCCGACAAGATGCAGACCAAGCCCCACATACAGCAGATTCACCAGCAGGCCCTGCAGGGTGGCGCAACCTGCATCAATTGCCATAAAGGTATTGCTCACAACCTGCCGGACGGCATGTAGGCCGCACATCAAAAGCGGTAGCGGAAGGAAAGCGCCAACCAATTGATGGAATAGTCACCGGAGGAGCGGCCCAAGGCAATAACGTTAGCCATAGTATCGGCGGCCACATTGTCGTAGCTGAAATTATCCACCTCATAGCTTTCATGAGCGATCCTGACACTTACACCCAGTTGCGGGCTGTGCTCATAGTCAAACTTGGCTGACAAACGTTTTAATTTATCCCCCTGTGGAGAAATAGGTTCCGCCGAGAGCGCGTTGCCGGTTTGGGTGTCCAGTTCACTGACGGCGTAAGACAGTAGGTAACTCAGGGTCATATCAACCTTCGGCCACAACCGATACAGGGTCAGGTCACTGCCCAGTGTTTTTACATTGTCCTCGCTGTCATGCTCCCAGGACCGGCCCGGATTGCCGATATCGGCCGTCACCGCGAAGCCTCTGAAACTGTGTCCCGCCTGTTCGCTTTCAAGACGCTCCACGCTGTAAAAACTGTTCCAACTGAATCGCTCCTCCTCAATGACCGACAGGTCGACATTCAGACCCTGGGTACGGGCCTGCAGTAATCCCAGCTCGGACTTGTCGTAATCATCACGGGTACTTTGATAGCTCAAGCCCCACTGCACGTTTGCCGACGCTGTCCAGGTAAGGCCGGCCGACGCCTTTTGTCGGTCGCGCTCAGCCAGGTAGTATTTGCGGAGCAAGGGATGATTTTCGAAGCGTTCAGCCTCGGGTGTGCTCGCGATATAGGCATCACTGTGGGAAGCGTAGTACGGCCGATCGCCGCGATAGGCAGAGGGGTCGCGTCGCTCTAGGGCGTAACTCGCACGCCATTGCAGACTGTCGCTCTGGCGTCGAGACAGTGCCAGCCCGCTAACAGATTCCTCCATTCGGCTGATTTCGCTGTAGTCACGGTCCACCCGCTGCAGTGACTGGCTCAGCGCCAGCTCGGTGCCGGTTTGCCAGCGATAACGCAGGGCCGCATCAACCTCGGTGCGTGTATCAGAGTAGGGACGATTATAACGGGCACGGCTGCTAGCGGCCGTGCTCTGGTCCTGAGAATCCCCGCCGATATAGATGTAAAGATCGCGTGGCGTTTTGTTGTCACGATCTTCATAAGCGCCATTCACCCGTAACGACAGGCGCGGCGTAAGGCGGTGCTGGTAAGTCACGCGCAAGCGGCTAATGTCGATTTTTCCTTCGAGGGAATCCCGGGGGCGCGGCGTCGTTACGGCTAGCGCAGGATTAATGGTATAGGGCAGAAAATGTTCATCCTGCTCCATGCGTGCATAGCTGGCGCTGCCGTGTATCGAGGCTGATTTTGACAGACGGTAGTACAGCGAAGTGAAAAGCTGCTGGTAGCGGTTGTCGGGTTCCAGCGCAATGGCGCCGCGCCCGCTCGGATAGCCCGCAGCCGGACTCCAACCACCAATAGCCGCATAAGGGTTGTCCCAGCTCTGGGCGGTATTGTCGTTGTCAAACAGTGATAGGCGATATCCGCCCTGCAGGGAAAAGCCATCACCAGCTCGTGAGGCGGTCACTGTCAGGGCGTTCTCGGTAAAATCCACCGGTGATGGCAGGGCAACGGCCCGAGGATTACCACCGGTATTGCCGATGATTCCGTAACGCACACGATTACCATCGCGCACTTCATGGCGAAAGGTGAAATCCAGCTCCCAGTCGCCAAAGGCGGGCAGCTGGTAACCCAGCTTCAGCCGACGGCGCTTGATCGATTCATCCAGCTCATTGAGCGCAAACGGCGCCATCCCCGCAGTGTTAGTCGCCGCCGTCCAGTTCGCGGGCAGGCGTAGATCGCTGCTGTCATTGTCGACAAAAACGCTACCCCCGCCGCTAGAGCGCTGATGAGTGATCTCGTCGTATATGGCTGTAAAGCGCTGCCCCCATTGAAAACTGAGCTCGCGCGAATTAAGCCCGAGATCATTGCCCGACAGCTCCCAGTAATCTGCATCGGACCACCGCGAGGTCGCTGCACTCTGCAATGAGAAATCCAGCACCGGATAAAGCCCCTGATTGTCGAGCCCGTTGTACTCACCAAATTTGAATGCCTCGTCACTGACATAGCCCATGCCGATATTTAGATTGCCAGAAACTCCCTCACCTGCCATAGCCACAGGCGTAAGCAAGCAACAGGCCAACAAACACGTGCTTGAAAATCGATTGCCCTGCTCTACGCTGGTTTTCATCGCAACACCTCAACGCGTCAAGCGCGCCCCGGAGGGGTGATTGGAACCGTGCACCTGGGTGTGACAGTTCATGCAGTTCTTGTCCAGCATCTGCTGAGCCGCCCCGGCCGGCGGAATACCGCTGCCACTATAGGCTGTGCTGGGGTGAAAGGACGCCATATGACACTGCTGGCACAACCAGGGGCCGCGTGTGACCAGCATGGACTCATGAACGCTGCCGTGCGGTTCATGACAGTTTGCGCAGCTCTCACGCACCGGGGCATGCTCCCACAGAAAAGGGCCGCGTTTTTCTGCATGACACTGGAAGCAATTCTCGTTTACAAAGCCCGCAATCAATAAACTCTCGCCCCGCGTGCCGTGGGGATTATGGCAGTCGGTGCAGGTCATTTCCGCCTCGGCCAAGGGGTGGGCGCTGCGCTTGTGCATTTGCGCCCGCTTCTCCTTGTGGCAATCCACGCAAACGTCAACCTGCGTATTTTTGTGCATCGCCTTATCGCGTGGCGAATGAACACTGTGACAACCCGCACAGCTCACACCCGCAAATTCGTGAGGGCTCCCCGGCCAATGCGTGCGCTCACGGGACTGGTGGCAATCCAGGCATACGGCATTCTGCTGCGCAACGGGCGTCTTGGCATTAAAGGTAATAGCCGGCTTCGCAGGTTTCCCGCTACTGTAGTCGGAGAGGTGCGTGGCGCTCGGCCCGTGACAGCTCTGACAACCCTTGGTCGCCATGGGCGACTTGGGATTGGCCTTCTGACCATGCACGGTAGCCATAATGCCAGCCGCGGGTTTCATGCTGTGCTCGCCGTGACAGCCCAAGCAACTCTGAGGGTCACCTGGGGCGTAGCCAGACTCGGCGCTCACCAGTGATGCCCCAAAGAGCCAGACAACGGCAAACCTTAGAACGAAATGTTGTATTCTCACCAAAGTCGCTCCCTTACCCGCTACAAGCACGGATAGCCCACTCGCGGGACTGCATCCCGGCGAACTACCTAAGGCCGAGACTGGCACTTAATTCCCGGTAGGTTTCTATCGAACCCGGCCTGAAAAGCGGGTCGTCGGCCGGATCCACTTTGGCCGCAATACGCTCCCAATCGCTCGCGCTAAACGCGTCGGCCATGACAGGAAATATCTCCTCGTCTTCGGTTTGCAGGTGCCGGAACTGCATATCCAGATAGCGATTAAAGGTTTCCTTCAAGCGACTCACTGGAACCACCTGATCATTGTAGATAGCCTCGAAAAGCCGTCGCACCGCCGCAGTTTCCCGCTCCAACTCATGATGCTGACCGCGAATTTTTTCAATCACAGCCGCATCGCCGATCGCTCGCTCCTCCATGTCATCGAAGGCTGCGTCTTCCAGCGGGTGGTGATAGACCTGCGGGTAACTATTAAGATAATCCAACGCCTCAATCACCCGTGGCAGGTCCGTCTCGATATTGGGGTCATCGTAGTGAGCAATCTGTTCACGCAGATAGCGCAGTAAAGTGCGCAGGTGGTGATGATCTTCAACCAGTTGATCTAAAACTGTGGCCACGGTTGATCCTCAGGCATGTTTTGATTCAGTCTATGCCCACGCAAAAGCCGGCCACAAGGCATATACAAGGTTTGTTTGATTTGGATCAATAACCTGGAAAGGGAGCTGTGAAAACCCTCGGGAATACCCACCGCGGCTCCGTGAACCAGAGACTGATGTCAATCACAGATAGGGCAATGGAGACCGGCATTCAACAAACTGCTCCCATATTAACCTTTCTCTGGCGGCGTTTTTTGCCATAATCACTGCACAGTTCAAATAACAGTAGGCCTGCTATGCGCAAAACCAAAATCATCTGCACTATTGGACCGGCAACCAGCGGCTACGAATCTCTGCAAAAACTCGCCGACGCCGGTATGAATATCGTGCGCCTGAACATGTCCCACGGCGAACACGACAGCTGCGCGCAAATAATCAAATCGATCAAAACCCTCAACCGCAAACTCCACCACCCGGTAGCGGTGCTAATCGACACACAGGGCCCAGAGATCCGCACTGGCGATATCAACAATGAACTCAGCTTGAAAACCGGAGATGTCATTTCGGTGGTGGCGCGAGGCGAAGCCGATGTGGAGGCAAGCTCGATCCAGATCAATTACGAAGACCTGATCAACGATGTGAATATCGGCGACAAGATCACCGTCGATAACGGACTGATTAATCTGGAAGTGCTGAGCAAGGAACAGCGCACCATGAAGTGCCGGGTCATTGATGGCGGTGTGCTAAAGAGCAAACGCCACGTCAACCTGCCCGGCATCCGGGTAAATCTGCCCGCCATTACGGAGAAAGACCGCCGCGATATTCTTTTTGCCATGGAACAGGAGGTGGATTTCATCGCCCTATCCTTTGTGCGCAGTGCCGACGATATACGCGAGCTGAAAACCCTGTTGGGCGACAAGGTCGGCAAAATCAAAATCATTGCCAAGATCGAAGACCAGGAGGGAGTAAAAAATCTCGACGCCATTATTCAGGAAGCCGACGGGGTGATGGTCGCCCGGGGTGATCTGGGCGTGGAAATACCCTTTGAAGAGCTGCCGATTGTCCAAAGGAAAATCATTTCCCAGTGCGCCAAATACGGCCGCAGGGTAATCGTTGCCACCCATATGTTGGAATCAATGATTGAGAACCCTATGCCCACCCGCGCCGAAGTCACGGACGTTGCCAACGCCGTCTATGAAGAGGCGGATGCCATTATGCTGTCCGGCGAGACCACCGTTGGCAAGTATCCGGTGAAGTGCGTGGAAGTGCTGGACCGCATCGCCCGCTCCGTAGAAAAGAATCGCGGCCTGCGCTTTAGCGACGATCTGATTATGGATAACGACAAACAGGAAATTGCCGCCGCTGCGGTCAAGCTGGCCGAATCCATTCAGGCCAAGGCCATTGTCGTGCCAACAAGGCGCGGACTTATGGCCAGTCTCGTCAGCAACTGCCACCCCCAGAGTTCGATTATCTGCGCCTTTACCAATGACAGCCGCACCCGCCGTCAGCTAGTGCTTAACCGCAATGTGCTCAGCTACCGCATCAACTTTAGCTCCGACCCGGAGAAAACACTGGCCAATGCCGCCCACATAATGATGAACCGGGATGAATTCAGCGAATCTGATAAAGTGGTAGTGATATCAGACGCCCTGTCCAGCCACGGCATAGAAGCCATTCAGATTCGTCAACTCGGCGACTTGGTAGCGCGCTATGAGCTGGATCACCTGCAGTGAGCGTTTCAATAAAACGAACCCCGTTTTCGTTAGCTTAGTTAAATCAATCTATACAGTAAAATCCAAAGAATAACCCAGAGCGGTCATTCAAAGTGGAGGAAGCTCAACACAAATGGATGACTCGACAGCAACTTCGGCCGCGAACTATTGCTTTATTTTAAATCTCGGTTAGTCTTGCTGTATGAACAGCAGAAAACCCATTTCTTTTCTCCTCCCGATGAGCACACAGGCGGCATACCCTGTTAGTGCCTTCCTCACTGTGGGCGGTTAAGTCGCAGTTTACTTAGCCGCCAGATCCACAATCCGACGTTAAGCGCTTCGCACCACGCTGTTGCGAGGTTTTTCCACATTCGTACGACGACAATCCGTCGCATGAGGGGCTTGCTATGCCTGAAGAAATGAAACACGGACTAATAATATCCGAATCTGACTATCGAAGATTGTCCCACTTGGTTGATGTTAGCCGTTCAACCGCGACCTACGAACTCGACGAAGAATTGGCCAAAGCAGACATCTGCCCGGACCAAAGCCTGCCCGGAAACGTTGTCGCGCTGTACGACAGCGTTGTGTTCAGGGATATGAAAACAGACGCAGAAAAAACAGTGACCATCGTAATGCCATGGGAATCGAGCGTTACAAAGCTTCGCATATCCATACTTTCACCGGTTGGCACCGCGTTGATCGGGGAACCATTGGGCGCAGTCATTAATTGGCCACTACTAAACGGTCGCTCAGCACAATTGCAGATAGTAGAGATCAAACGCTCTAGGGAGGTGGCACAGCATGGATAACATAAAACTATGGGGTGAAGCGGTAAATCTTGTGGCCGATCTTTCACAACACAACGCTGCTCACGACCCGATCAGTCCCGAAGAGAGAATCGCTAGCTTTGTGGAAACTTACAAAGATTATTTCGACCCAGCGGACGACTTCAAGGAATATGTATTCGTGCGGTTTGCGCGTGCTGTTGCGGAGTTAGGCGTTTTGGATGATATGGAGCATTAGTGGAATGACAGACATCGAAGCACACGAGCTACGCATCAATACCATGATCTGCGCAAACGCCGCGGGCTACCAAGACGACGGTGAAGTGCTGGTAACACCCATTGGTGTCCTCCCGCGAGTCGCCGCCAGCCTCGCCATGCTGACCTGCAACCCCGATATGATGATGACCGATTCTGAAGCGTGGATACTATCCAAGCCCAATCCACTGGACCGACCGGACGACTTCAAGCCATCCACCGAATCCTGGATGGGGCTTTCGCGTATATTTGACAACGTTTGGGGAGGTAAGCGGCATATCACCTGCACGCCGACACAAATAGACCAATTTGGACAGGCCAACATCTCAATGATTGGTGATGACCACAACGCACCTACTGTGCAAATGCTTGGCGTACGAGGCTTCCCTGGCAATTCTATCTGCCATACCAATACCTTTCTCATACCCAAACACAGCAGAAAGGTGTTTGTGCCCGGAGAATGCGACATAGTCTGTACGATCGGCTATAACACGTCGAGATTACCCAGAGGCTATAGCTTTGATGAAATTGACCTGCGAAGAATCATTACGGATCTTTGCGTAATGGATTTTAATGGCCCCAATCACACTATCAGAGTCACCAGCATTCATGATGGCGTCAGTATTGATGAAATAAGGGACAACACGGGTTTCGAAATTTTTATCCCCGAAAAGCCGAAAGTGACGCTCCCGCCCAATAGCGAGCAGATTGAGCTGATTCAGGGAATTGATCCATTGAATAAACGCCTGAGCTAGCTCATTGCAGAACTAGAGGTCTGGATACAGCGCCAACAAGGTACATAATCTGGCCCAATCAGGGCATTCTGTCATGTTTGAGCAGCCCGCAGCTATGGCCTCAACCTTATCTACCGATGGGAGAACTAGAATGATAAAAGCGCCAAAAATTTGCCAGCGTGCCATACTCGGAATGTTCACGGCTATTGTGCATACAACGGCACTGAGCGACACCCTACCCTATGCCGACACCCATTGGGTCAGCGTACATGGTGACAGCCATAACTCGGATTATGTTCCTCTTTCACCTAGCTCGAATGTCGAACCGTACTGGTCTGCTCTCGATGGCGCAGCAATATTTGTAGGCCCGATATTCGATCAGCAAAACCGGCTCTACGTTCCAACCGGGCGCGGCAAAGGTACCAGTCATCTTCATGCCTTCAGTGACGATGGCACCCTACTCTGGGAAACGCCGCCCATGAAGACTGAGGACGATATGGACTACGGCGCGTTGATTTCAGCCCCTATCGTCGACACTGAAGGCAATATATTTGCCAATGATCTGAATCAGCTTTGGTCGTTCACACCCGAGGGTACAGTACGCTGGGTTGTTGACCTTCGTGAATACGCAATCGAAGGTCTGTTCATTACGCCGGTATTCGAGGCAAACGGCTGGGTGGGCGGCGTTAGCAGTGACGGTAAAGTCGCGTTTTTCGATCGGCAGACCGGCAAGTTGGCGGTACCTGTGTTTACGCTACCCGTGAGCCAGGGAAAACCCTCTGCACCGCTCCCCCCAGGAATCTGGCAGGGCGGGCTTGTAGAGGCATCATTTCATCAGTTGCTGTGGGACATCCTTTACGGCCGCAA
The DNA here is from genome assembly GCF_041624475.1 of Litorivivens sp. Lineage (GTDB taxonomy): Bacteria > Pseudomonadota > Gammaproteobacteria > Pseudomonadales > Spongiibacteraceae > Litorivivens. The sequence goes on along the minus strand of NZ_JBFJUX010000010.1, from coordinate 91,312 downwards.
TATGGCGGTTACCAATACCCCTGCAGTACACGCCACGACGGGGCGGATTTATATTACCGCAGCCGCACAAAACCCAGAGGATGGCGTACTGTTTGGCCTTGATGTGAAGCCAGCCGGCATCCACATCGCTTTCGCAACACCCATGGGCGGAGGTTCCGGCACCAGCCCAGCGATATCGCCGGATGGCAAGAAGGTTTATGCCATCGACGATAACGGCGTGATGATTGCTGTTGATACCTATAGCGGCGAGATCGTATGGAGCGCCAGTGACACGATGGGGCAGGCATCACCTTCTATCGGGCCGGATGGCACCGTCTATTCATTCAATGGCGAGGAGGGAACAATAGTCGCCATCAACGGCAAGAATGGAACCGTGAAATGGCGTCGCAACTATCATCACGTAGCGGTAGAGAAACTTAGCTGGCACCTGCTGTTTGACCGAGTAGCAACCGTTGACGGTTTGATCACCGTCACAGACTCTGGCTTGTGGACCTTTCTTGATCTTTCCTATGTCGTGGACTTGGGGCCTTCACCATTCCCGCAACCCAGAAAGGTGGTTGTCGCCCAGATTAATCCTGAGACAGGTGACTTGATTGGCACTTTTGACAGCCGGGATACATCCGGCGCTTTTGTAGTACCGGACAAGAAAGGAAATATGTATCTAACGCTCTCAGCGACAGCATCCTCCGTTTTTAAATATGGCGTTGACCCAGAGTTGCCATTCTTTCTGAGAAGTAGGCTTGAGCCAGTGGGCGGACTCCAGGCCTTTCGACGCCGAGATTAAACGATGACCATACGAAACCGCCAAATTGAGCCTCTCCAATCACTTTGATATAGTTGCGCCCTCCAATTAGGCCGCCCGTAGCTCAGCTGGATAGAGCGCTGCCCTCCGGAGGCAGAGGTCAGAGGTTCGAATCCTCTCGGGCGGGCCATTCGATCTCCTACGCTATTCCGGCACTTGCTCTCAGCTACACAGTCCTCCGATTCGAACCTCTGGAGGTTCGACAAATTGCACCGCAATTTGAACCGAGCGCAGCGAGCCCGTAGGGCGGAAAAGCCCTCAGGCTTTTTCCGGTACATCCTCTCGGGCGGGCCATACCTCCGTGCTCACCCTGCTCTTCAGCTCCCCCTGATACACACCGCGCTCTAACCGCTACGTAGTATCGCGTATTCACCTGACCGCAGTAGTTATCTACCCTCGGAGAGCAAAGTTACGTCGGGTACCGTGCGTTTTATCGATCCTGACACCGGAACCGAGGAGAGATAACGATGGGAGCAATCAAGAAGCTGGCGTTTGCAACTGGATGCCTGTGTGCGACCCTGGCGAGCAGTCAATTGTTCGCACAGGCAACCACGACCTTCAATGTAACCGCAACGGTCATCGACTCCTGCGACGTCAGCGCTAACAACCTAGCCTTCGGCAATGTCGAGCCGGTTAACAACCTCAACATCGATGCGGCCGGCTCTGTTACTGTAACCTGCTCTCTGGGAACTAGTTATTCGGTGCTGCTCGATGACGGCGCCAATAGCAGCGATGGCACGGTCAGTACTCGCCGCATGAAAGACGCTGGCACAAACTACCTTTCATACCAGCTTTACAGCGATACCTTGCGAACGTCGGTATGGGGAGAAACCGCCGCCACTAACGATGTAACAGGTATCGGTACTGGCCTTGGCGTACCGATCTTGGTGTATGGCCGAATACCCTCCGGCCAGCAGGCAACGCAGACCGGTAGTTATACAGACACTATTAACGTCACCCTGAACTTCTGAGCCTGATTTTGATGACGCGCAAGACATGGACAGTCGCCTTGCTGTGTTGGTTCGGATCAGCACTGAGCCTTGCCGGCTCCTACTCTGTGCACCCGGTGACCCTGGAGCTTTCCGCGGCCCAGCCCGCAACTACGCTTAACGTTCGCAATCGGGAGAAAGGCTCCGTCACCCTTCAACTTGCCACCCGCAAGTGGTCCCAAGCGGACGGCGAGGATTCACTGAGCAACACCCGAGACATTATTGCCGTTCCGCCCACATTCACAATTGAGCCAGGCGACGAACAGACCGTACGCATTGGTTTGCGCCAGGTCGAGCCACTGCACCTTGAGCAGGCTTACCGGGTAATTCTTCAGGAAATACCCGGCCCTTCGTCCAACGCTGGGGGCTTACAGTTCGCACTGAATATGAGCCTGCCACTGTTCGTCAAACCATCGCATTCTCCCACGCCGGACCTTAAGTGGTTTGTTCAGCGCGAAGACGAAAACCGCGTGGCACTTTCCGTCGAGAACAGAGGGACCGGCCATTTCAAATTTACCTCCTGGCGCCTGCAGAATGGTGGCCAAGATTTGGGCGCAGAGACCAAGCTTCACTATGTCTTACCCGGCTCCCGTCTCAGCTGGTCAGTTAAACCGTCGGCACTGCCCGCTGCTGGCGACGAAGTCGACATTATTGTGGCCAACGGTCGAATTGAGCAGCGCGTCAGTGCGCTGGTTCATTAGGAATGGCCGGGGCAAACCATGGTGCGATCCCGGTGGTTGCTATCTCCCCTGCTCCTGCTCTTTAGCTCCTTTACCGCAATTTTCACTCACGCCGCGAGCGATACCCTGCCGTGGGTAAATGCCCGTTCGCTGTCTGCGCACACCATTGAGTTACTCGTTAACGGTCGCATCGTCAGCACACAATTACCCGCAATGATCGATGACCAGGGTAATCCCTATCTCCGCGCGGTAGACATGCTGTCCGTCGGCTTACCCATTGCGCTGCAGGAGCAGGTCCTTGTCGACGGCTATCCTTTCCTGCCCCTTAGAAATCTCGACGGCTATCGCGTGGATGCGCAAGTGGGCCAGCACAGGATTTCCCTAACGTCTTCAAAGTCGATTACTGACGACAAGCTTCTCGCTGAAGAAAGCGCCCCGTTCCAGGGGCCTCGCAAGCCCATCCCGCGGGGCAGCGACGATATCCGCAAGGTAACCGTGCGGGTTATTGTCAACCAGCATGAAATAGACCGGAAAATTGTACTGCTGCAGCAGAAGGATCGTTGGTTGATCGCACGCGATACTGTGCGCTCACTCGGTCTGCCACTGCCTGATCTGGCGCCCCTGACAATTTATGGTCAGCAATATCTGGCGATCGATACGCTTTGGCCGTACGATCTGACGATTGACCCACAGTGGCAGCTGCTGAGCATTGATACTCGTCCAGATCAAAAAATCGCCGACGTGGAAGAAACCTGGGTGGAATTCCATGTTAACGAAGCTCGCCAACCACGCTTGATAAAGGCGTTCACCGACAAACAGAAACGCTTCTATCTCAACGAAGAAACCCTTAAGCACAGTAAGCTTCGCACACCGGTAGCGTCTGCGGCCGGAGAAGAACTCTACGCGGTGGACGACATGCAGCACGTGATTCCCGTGTTTGATCCCAAGCGGCAGTCACTCGCGCTCTACGCCGGCGCCAATGCCTTTTATCCGAATCGACTGTCCGGCAATGAGGCAGACTTTGTGAAGCCGGATTTTGACCAGCAGGGCGCTTTACTGAACTACGCGCTCTTCGGCTCACACAGCGAAGACGACAGCCGGCTGAGCGGACAATTTGAGTTGGGGGCTTTTCTTGGTCGCGGCTTTCTATCGAGTCAGTATCTGGTAAAAAATATCACGGATGAAGCGCGTGAAAACATTCGCCTGGAATCCAACCTGCGCATTGATTGGCCCGAGCAGATGCGCTCGCTGATTGTGGGCGACACCCTCAACGATGCCGGGGCCTGGGGGCGCCCCGCGCGATTTGGCGGCCTGAAATGGGGAACAAATTTTTCCACCCAGCCGGGTTTTATCACATTCCCCACGGAAATTATCGCCGGCAATTCCGTGGTGCCGTCCACAGTCGATATTTTTGTGGACAATGCGCGGCGCTCCAGCGCTGATATTGAACCGGGGCCTTTTGCCATTACCGATGTGCCCGTCGTTACCGGCGCAGGTGAAATGCGTGTCGTCACGCGAGACTTGTTTGGTCGCGAAACAGTGGTCACCCGCCCTTTCTACGCCAGCTCGCGATTACTGAAGCCCGGCCTGCACGAATACAGTTATGAACTTGGCGTATTGCGACAGAACTTCACCCGGGAAAGTAATGACTACGCCACCGGTTTTGCCAGCGGCACGCACCGCTATGGATTTAACTCATGGTTTACCGGCGAACTGCGCGCAGAGCTCAGTGCGGATCAAAGCACACTGGGCACGGCCGCCAACCTGGTCTGGCCCGCAGTCGCCGAATTTGATGTTGCACTCGCGGCCAGCAGCACGGCGGACGGCGACAGTGGAGAGCTGGCTTCTGTCGGCGTCAGACGGCAGGCTCGGCGAGTTAGTTTCGGCGCAATGGCAGTCTGGCGCAGCGAAGACTTTGCCCAATTAGGCACCGACACAGCGCGCTCGCCCGACGCGCTGGAGTCGACGGCGTACGCAGCGGTTGGACTGGGCAAGGCCGGTAGTCTGTCGGTCAGTCATGTACAACGCAAACGCCGCGACGATGAGGACACCGAGTTTGCGACTCTGCAGTACTCCATCAGCCTACCCCACAATGCCCATCTCCGATTCAGCTACCTCGAGCCTCTTGATGACAGCCTCGAGCGCAATGCGAGCGCCTCTATTTCGCTTCCTCTTGGCAGACGAAGCTCTGCCATGGTCAGCTCCAGAAACCAGTCCTCAGAATCAACTCATCGCGCGGAGTTGCGCAGAAACCTTCCGGCAGGCAATGGCTTTGGTTACCAACTGTCTGCAGAAAGCGGCGAGCGGGAGCGCTTTGAAGCCGGAACCAGCTGGCGCAACCAGGTCGGGCTATTGAGTGTTCAGGCCGCGCAACTGGATTCGCAACGCGAATACCGCGCCTCTTTCGATGGCGGGATCGCGCTCATGGATCGCCGGCCCTACTTCAGCCAGCGTCTGGACCAGAGTTTTGCACTGGTTGAAGTGCCGGATATGGAAGGCGTATCGATATACCGCGACAATCAACTGCTCGCAAAAACCAACGGCGACGGCAAGGCAATTGTACCGGGGCTGCGCGACTATCAGAGAAACCGTATCCGTCTTGACGACGCCATGCTGCCACTGGACATTGAAGTTGCCTCGCTGGAACGCACCACCGTTCCCGCCTATCGCCAGGGAGTTAAACTGAATTTTGCGATCAAACATTCTCGCTGGGTGGGTTTTCGTCTGCTGGACAGCACCGGCAAGCCCGTGCCGAGCGGTGCCCGCTTTCTGAATGCCGCATCGGGACAGCAGTCGAGCATTGGCCGAGAGGGTCAGGGCTACATAGAAACCGGGGCGGGCGATCACACAATGCAGGCCTGGTGGCGCGACAATCATTGCCGCTTTAAGCTCAACGTGCCCGAGTCCGCTGAGCCCGTTACCGATTTGGGTGAGCTGCAATGCCTGTAAGACTTGCCTGCTGTTGGCGCTGTGCCGCAATCACCCTGGCCCTTGGCATATGGGCAACACCCGCTGCGGCCCAATGCAGCGCCAGCGCCAACAGCCTTGCGTTCGGCAACTACAATGCTCTGTCAGGCCTAGCGGTAGACAGCGTCGGAAGCGTCAGCGTGAGCTGCCTGCTCTCTCTAGGCTATACCGTGTCTCTGTCGTCCGGCGGTGCTGGCACTTTTTCCCCCAGGCAGCTGATAAATGGCGGCAACTCCCTGAACTACAACCTGTATACCGACCCGACCTACCTCACTATTTGGGGAGACGGCAGTGGCGGCACGGCGACCGTCTCCGGCTCCATCGGCCTGCTGTTACTGCCGATGAATCACGTGGTTTACGGGCGTATTCCGGCCGGCCAGAACGCCGCAGCGGGAAGTTACACCGATACGATATCGGTTACCGTAACCTACTGAATCGAGCCTCGCGATAGCTTGCGCATAACCTGCATTATTTGAGGATTGCACTCACAACGACTGCAGAAATTCGCGGTAGCGCTCGGCGGACTCAGCGGGAATTTCCAGCATGGGCATGTGCCCAATATTTTCCCACACCTGCAACTGACTGTTCGGCATGAGCTCATGCCAACGCTCAGCACCGCTCACATGAATAAGCGCATCTTCCGAGCCCCAGAGAACTAACGCTGGTGCTTCGATCTGGCCCAAGCGATCCGTCAGTGGTGCGGATTTCTGAAGGTCATCGAAAATTGCCGCCAGTTGCGATTGGCGGATTCGATAGTCTTCAGCCATCGCATCGAGCACGATCTGCGGCAACCACGGCGGCCTGGCCATGGTCATATGATAGAACTCTTGAAACTCTTGTTTGTTTTTAAGGAGAAAGGGGTTACGGCCCTCAGCTAGCATTCTGTCCATATCGCTGGGCTGCGGCGTAGTCACACCCGCTGGGTTCATAGGTGCAACACTCAGGGTACGCTCGGAATAGGTAATTGCGAATGCTGCGCTGATGTACCCCCCCATGGAGTTGCCAATAATATGGGCTCTCTCTATTCCGAGCGCATCCAGTAGTTCTGCAACCCGGTCGGTCTGCGCAGCGATGCTGTAGTCCCACTCTGCTTTGAAGCCGGTTTCACCATGGCCGGCGAGATCCGGAATGATGACCTGATAGTCATCAGTGAAATGTTTCCCAAACCGCAACCAAACATCTTTGTCTGCACTGTAGCCATGCAACATAATAATCGTTGGTTTTTCCGTCGACCCAGCTACAAAATAAACCATCTCTATTTCGCTGAGTTGCTGGCTTCTTTTATCAAAACCGTATACTGCTGCTTCAGCAGAGATGGCGCTTTTGTAAATTAACTTACCCACTTGCGGATAGGTTGAAACAGCCCAGACAACACCGATCAGCAACAGCGTGCCGACAAGCCCTATGATTTTTTTCATTGGTTTTCTCGCAAAGTCTCTTCTGAGCGCGTTTTACGCGCTGGATAGTGGCTGGTATCGATAAATTCCGAAAGTTCACGCCAGATAAGCCGACTCAAGTAGCCCAGCGGAATCCATCGTGCTGCCAAGGCTGTTTTCCAACTATTGTGGCCACAAACAACACGCGCTCGCCTTTTTGCCATCGCGCGCAAGACCTTATCCACCACGTCCTCTGGGGTCGACCTGAGGTAATGTTTGGCGAAGGTTTGACTGAACTCCTGGCGTGCTATCTTTGTGTTCACACCGCCGGGATGCACCAGCATCACATGGACACCACTACCCTCCAGCTCCGCCCGCAGCGCCTCGCTATAACCGCGCACCGCAAATTTGCTGGCGCAGTAATCGGTGTGATTGGGCGTACCTATCAACCCGAACACGCTGGACACGTTCACCAGCCAGGACTGCTCGTGTGAAAGCAGCTGCGGCAAAAAAGCCTGGCAGCCATGAACAACACCAAAGTAATTGACTGCCATGACTCTCTGGTAGGTAGGCAACGGCGTGCGCCAGCTCGGCTGAGCACTGCCCTCAATACCTGCGTTGTTGATGACAATACGCGCGCTACCGAGCTTCTCTTCTGTGTTCTGCGCGAAAGCTAAAACCGCGTCTGCATCTGTAACGTCTACGCACTCGCTTAGTATGTCCGCCGCGCTGACAGCCGCAACCAGGTTTTTCGTCTCTGCCAGGCCCTCTTCGTCAATATCACACAAGGCAAGCCGGCAACCCATCTTGGCGAATGCCAGCGCATAGGTACGCCCCATACCGGAGGCGACACCGGTTACAACGACGACATCGCGGTCTTCCAGCTTCATGTATTCATGCCTTTAGTTAACACTCCAGAATCATGCAATGCTGTGGTCCTCGGCACGAAAATTCCGCGTCCATCGCCGATAGGTAAAACTGAAGCCAGGGAACATCGCAATGACATGCCCGCTCTTACTCTGGTACCAGCTATGACAGCCGCCCGACTTCCATACAGTACGCTCCATTTCGTTGTGTATATGGCGGGTATAACTGGCCTCGGCGTCAGCGCGAACCTCTATACTGTCAGCGCCACCGCGTTTCACTCTATCGATACAACCCATGATGTAGAGCATTTGCGACTCGATAATAAACAGCGCCGAGGTATGGCCAATGCCGGTATTGGGCCCGGTCACAATAAACAGATTCGGAAAATCCGGAACAGCCGTGCCGAGATAAGCGCGAGGATAGGTCGCCCATTTGTCGCGAAGTGCTACGCCCCCGCGACCGAATACCGGATAGGATATCAGGCCGTCCGTTGCATCAAACCCGGTTGAATAGACGATCAAATCAAGATCGATCGCTTGTCCCTGCTGGGTGACTATCCCGCGCTCGTTTATTCGAGCAATGCCGTCGGTTTTATCATGCAGCTGGGTGGTATGGCGCGTTAAGGCTGGGTAAAGCGTGTCAGACAGGATGATCCGCTTGCAGCCGATGGTGTAGTCAGGCGTCAGTTTTTTGCGCAGCTGTTCGTCAGCGACCTGTTGCTTCAGTAACTTCATCGCGCGACGCCGAGCGACAATATTTAAAAAGGCTTTCGAATATTTAAAACCAAGCACTCTTCCCTCGAGGGCCCAGTAAATAATCTTGCGCAATAACTGATAGACAAAGCTGTGCCTCAGAAGCCTCCGCTGCCAGGGCTTGAATATATAGTCAGGCCGCGGAATGACCCAGTGAGGGGTACGCTGAAAGACATGCAACGCTTTCACCTCATCAGCGATAGCCGGGATCACCTGAGCTGCACTGGCGCCACTGCCGATCACTGCGACCCGTTTGCCGCGGTGATCGTAAGTGGTATCCCAATCGTTGGTGTGAAAACTGGCTCCCTGAAAAGTGTCTCTTCCAGGAAACTCCGGCGTAACCGGTGTGCTGAGCGGGCCGGTTGCATTGATCAGAAAGCGGGCGGAAACGGTATCGCCGTTATCCCGAGTGAGCTGCCAGCGCTGCTCGCCCTCTTGCCACTCGGCGCGGCTTACCGTCCAATTGAGCCGGGTTCTCTCCGCCAGTTGGTGTTTCTCGATAACTTTCTGGGTGTAGTCGCGCAGCTCGTGGCCTTCGGCAAACAACTGGCTCCAGTCGTAAGGCTCGTCCACCAGCGAGTACAACGCAGACTGTACATCCACCGCCGCGCCGGGATAGCGATTCTGAAACCAGGTTCCGCCCATGAAATCGCGCCGTTCGAGAATCACAAAATCCTCAATGCCGCGCTTGCGCAAGTTGATGGCAGCGCAAAGTCCGCCGAAGCCACTGCCGATAATAGCCACTTCTACAGAGGCCGAGTGATGAGACATAGGATGCCCGCGACTGATTATGGTTGTTGGGAAGTCTAAGGTCTAAATGTGTTCGCCGTCACCTTACGGTCGAATCGGCGGCCCGTCAAATACTGCCACCCACAAAAAAACCGGCATTGCAGAGACAATGCCGGTATCACGCTTTATGGTTTAAGCCCGATCCATATCGGGCTGCTTAGGTCAGATCAGCCATCTTCTGGCGGCGGCAATACCTGCTCATCATTGATGAGCACTGCCGAGTCGTAGTGACTTTCTTCACTGGTTGCGACAATCACATCAAACTCAGCCCGGCAGACTTCGCCGGCAGCCAGACAGGTTCTGACACTTGAGTGATCTTCAGCCACGGTATGCCGCTCGAAAAACGAGGGGTTGCGCGCTTCAGCCAAACCACCCGAGCCGGGGGTAAATTCCTCCCCGCCGGTTTCCTGACGCACAGTGAGCCCACCATCAAAACGGTAGGGTTCCGGCTCTGCCTGGGCATTGCCTTCGCTCGGCGCCTCCAACCCGGGGAGGGCCTGCTCTGAAGAGCCACTATCACCCGCTGTTGGTGAGCCACCTTGTTGTTGGGCGACCATGGAACTCAGTTGCGAGAAGCCATCGTTCGAACCGGACGACGATCCCATGCCTCCCGATAGGGAGCCACTAAGGGCACTCAACCCTCCAGCAGGCGCCGATCCAAGACCCGGCTGCGCTAAAGCTTGAGCAGACAGCAACGCTGAAAATGTTGCGCAAACAGTAATCGCTTTTACGCCCGTTCGTTTTTGACCCATGAATAATCCTCCTTTTACAGGTTACTGTGGTTGTCGATATGGTTGACTTCACGGTGGCCTGCCGTGTTCCTTGGAGTGGCAATATCACATTTAAAAGCCGCATTTTCCCGCCAAAAGACAGGCATTTTTTCGTCCGCCAAAGGCAACACTTCTGAAAGTGTTGGTTAAGAGCAACGCCTTTTTCCTCAGGCTGTGCCCAACAGCGCACGGGATGCTTATAAGGGGTGGCAAGTACAGATGCTTCTCTGCAAAAAAATTTACCCGTGAATTTCTCCACGTGGCAGACTGAAAAGGAGGTGAGGGTGAAGTTATTAATATAATTAACGACGGCAATTGTAATCCTGCGCCGATACTTTGCGGAGTGTGTTTAATCCAGCGGTATAAAGCCGTCGAGAACACTGCTCTCATGCGACGCGCTGCTACCGGAATAATTCGAATCCAGCGATCCACCACGCAGCAGTATCACTTCTACCCGACGGTTGCGCGCTCGCCCTTCGGGCGTTTCGTTAGTATCTATCGGCCGGGTGGACCCGTGACCGGCCACCTGAAAACGGCCGGGGTCAATGTCGCCTTCAGCAACAATTTTTTCCAACACTGTAACCGCCCGCGCGGAAGACAGCTCCCAGTTTGAACGGAAGCGATCGGTACTTATGGGTATCGGGTCGGTATGACCCGCCACCGCTACTCGACCACCAATTTCTTCCGTAAGTCGCGCGATCTTGCCAATCACCGGGCTGAAATCATTACTCAACTCGGCACTGCCAGAAGAGAATGAACCGGTTTCGCGAATACGAATGGTGATAACCCGTTCACCATCGTGGTCGATCTCCACCATACCTTCTGCGATTTCAACAGCGAGGTAGTTGCGCACCTTTTCCAGGTCTTCAGCGAGCGTGGTCTCTTCCTCATCCTCACCGTCTTCAGTGACTTTATTCAGTTCCTCAAGCGCCTGCTGGCGAACCTCATTCTGTTCGGTAGGTACCGGCATGCCGGGGGAAAAATCCCGTGCGATAAAGCTCGAGCCAATGGGGGGGTTGAAGGCCGGCACCTCGCGCTGAACACCAAAAGCATCCCTCATGGAGCCGGAAAGCTCTTTGAACTTCTGTTTATCCATTTCGGAAAACGAGAACAGCAATACAAAGAAGGCCAGCAGCAACGACATAAGGTCGGCGAAGGTCATTACCCAGGCCGGGGTACCGGGTGCCTGCTTCTTTTGCGGCGCGTCATCCATCAGGCGGCTTCTGCACCTTGTGCGGACTCTTTATCGTTGGATGCGGTGTCACGTTGGCCTTCGGGCAGGTAGGCCGACAGCAGTGACTCCAGCACGCGGGGATTGAGACCTTCCTGAATACCGTGAATCGCTTCGAGAATCAGATGCCGGTGGCGCCGCTCCTCGGCGGTGCGATAGGCCAGCTTCTCAGCCATGGGCACCGCGACAGCATTCGCCAAAACAGCGCCGTAGAGCGTGGTCAGCAGAGCGATCGCCATGGCCGGGCCGATAGCCTTCGGATCAGACATATTGGACATCATCTGAACCAGACCCACGAGGGTACCGATCATGCCCATCGCCGGGGCAGAATCGCCAAAGCCACGAAAGATGGCTTCACCCATCTCCTGGCGCTCTATATTGAGATTGATTTCCTTGCTCAGAAGGCGCCTGACGAAATCGGCGTCGTGGCCGTCAATCGCCATCTGCACGCCCTTCTCCAAGAATTCGTTTTGTATTTCAATAGCTTCCAGACCAAGCAGCCCTTCCTTGCGCGCCACGCCAGCGAGTTCGATGCACTCGTTGATCAGCGCTTCTGAGCTGACTGGCTTGTGCACAAAGGCGCGCGAGGCCACTTTGAAGGCCCCCAGTGTCTGCTCCAGGGGGAATTTGATGAGATTGGCAAAGAGGGTCCCGCCGATAACGATCAACACACTGGGGATATCGAAAAAACCGCCTGCACTGCCGCCAAAGAGTATCGCCCCGACAATAACGCCGAGCGCCCCTAGCATCCCTATTAATGTTGCGATATCCACAGTAATACCCCTGCTCGCTTGTGTTGCCGATGCCGAATCGCGCGGCCTACAGCGCCTAGCAAACAGGAGATCGGCATAAATCAGAGTTTCTTGAGTACGTAGAAGTCTCTACTGACAGTAGGCTGATTGGTATACGAGATTGCCGCAGTTGCGGCGACTGAATTTACCTGTTGATATCGACCGACAGGTCAAAAACCTTAATTTCCCTTAGCGGGCAGGGGCACTTTGCGGTACACTGCCGCGCCTGCGCGCCCGTAGCTCAGCTGGATAGAGTAGGTGGCTTCGAACCACTTGGTCGGGAGTTCGAATCTCTCCGGGCGCGCCATTTTCCCTAGCCTGCCTGACGTTCAAGGCCGTCGCGGTGTCACTTCCTCCCCCCCCCTGTACAGCCTGGTTATCGACGCTGAAAGTGCCTTTTGGCGGGTCGCGACGGTTTTGATACACACCTGTTACCCTTTTTTCTTCACTCTCTCTGCGCGATCTTTTAAGATAGCGATCAAATTATAATCAGCTCCACTTCTCACGGGTACCTCATGACACACCTCGCTACTCCCATCCGGCTGATGGCGGCCACACTGTTTTTCACCACTTTACTCAGCGGCTGCAACGACAGCAGTTCATCCGGAGGTGGCACGACAACGCCCACCACCGAGACTCCTACCCCGGAGACGCCCGACACAACGATTGGACGGACCTTTACTATCCAGCCCGGCGACAGCGCCACCACCGACATGACGGTAGCCATGGTGCAAGCGGCTCCGGGCGACACCATTGAATTTGGCTGCGGTTATTTTGAGCTGGCGGCCACGCTGCAGATCATTAATAACGAAGACATCACCATTAAAGGCTGCGGCAAGGACAAGACCGTACTGTCCTTCAAGAACAACAACGCCCCGGAAGGGATTCTCGGGGTTAACGTGCACGGCCTGTGGATTGAAGACCTTACCGTACTCGACACCGGCGGCAACGGCATCGAATTGCGCGGGGTAAATCACGCCAGCCTGAAGCGCGTGCGCACACTCTGGTCATCCGGTGGCGGTCGCGAAAGCGAGGACCCCATTACTGCCGATAACGCCTTTGCCAATAACGCCGAACGACTGCACGTGGCCTGTACCAATCCCGCCACTCAGGACCCTAATGCCGTTGAAAACGGCATAGGCGACACCACATCACCGGATTACACGGTAAGCCCGAAATCCGGTCGCTACGGTATCTACCCCGTGTCGTCGGAAAACATATTGATTGAAGAAGCCGAATCCGTAGGCGCCTCTGACGCCGGTATTTATGTGGGCCAGACGTCCACCGCCATCATTCGCAACAGCCGGGCGGCCTACAACGTCTTTGGCTTTGAAATTGAAAACGTGCGCGGCGGTGAGTACGACAGCAACCTGGCCGAATGCAATACCGGCGGCTTTCTGGTTTACGACCTGGACGGCCTGCGTCAGTACGGCGACCGCACCCGCATGTTTAACAACATCTCCCGCAACAACAATACCTACAACTTTACCTCTGGTGGTTTTGTCGGGGATGTACCTCCGGGCAGTGGCATGATCACTTTGGCCTACGATCGCATTGAAGTTTTCAATAATGTCTTTGAAAACAACAACACCGCCGGAATCATCCACGTAAGCTATGAAATCTTTCCGGAGGGGGCCGGTCGTCCCAGCGAAAAGCGCATCGACTTTTACACCGAAGGGCTGCACATCTATAACAACACCTTCATCAACAACGGCAATAACCTGCCGACACCCACCAGCAACGATATTCAGGAACAGACCCTCGCCCGCCTACTGCCACCACTGGCCGGCTTGAAAAACCAGGCGGCCTGCTTGAACCCCAGCAATGCCGCCACCTGCCTGAGTAACGGCGGTAGCGGCTATCGCGGCGCGCATATTCTCTGGGACGGGCTGCTGGATTCGCACAATGAAAACTGCGCCTACCCCGATGGGGTACCCAAGGACGCGCGCGGCAAGCCCCTGTACAACAACACCCACAAGGTGGATTGCCGCTACAACGCCTACAAGTTCGACAGCCAGGGCGAGCGCATTGTGCCGGACTGGTTTGCGTCGTGTATTGCAGAGAACAATCAGTTTGAGAGCGACAGCCTGACCTTTGCCAACTTCAAAGGCACCAAGGGGCTGGAAGCGGTTATTGCAGCCGCCACGGCAAAGCAGCCCAAAGACCCGGAAACCGGAGAAGCCTTTTTTACTCATATTCTCGGGGGGCTCACCGCAAGCGATCTGGAGAATTTCGCCTCCGACTTCGATATGTCGGCCCACAAATGCCCGACGGCCTACGGCAAAACTCTTGCCCCGCTGCCGCCAGTCGTGATCCCACCCTTTGTACCCAGCGGCAAGATTGCGCCGGCGCCCAGCGAGGCCGAGACCAAGGCCCTGTGCGAAGGCGGCGTGGCCGGGCAAGTCAACTTTGAGGCTGCTCTGCGCGTCAACTGCCCGACCCTGGATCAGTACCACCTGTTTGCCGACGCGGAAGAGCCGCGCAGCACGCTGAACGGCAATGGTGTGCCTTTCGTGCTCACCACCAAGCTGTTTTCCGATTACACCGTAAAGTACCGCGCGCTGTTTTTGCCACCGGGCGAATCCGCCCAGTATCGCGATTCCAGCGATAACGCCTCGCAGAAGGGCTTCAACATCACCCTCGATTTTCCGGTTGGCACCATCTTGAGCAAGACCTTTGCCGCCGCCGATGAACAGGCGGGCACCGAGCGCCCCATCGAGACCCGACTGATCATCAAGCGGCAGCGCCCCGACGGCCAGGCCTACTGGGTCGGCCTGCCCTATCTGTGGGAGGAAGAAAACGGGCGCAACGTTGCGCGCCTGAAGATGGAAGGCAGCACAGAATCCATCACCTGGAATACCACCGACGTCGACTCAGGCTCGGTGCATCGTGGCAGTACCAATGACTATCTGGTGCCCAACGCCAACCAGTGCCTAAGCTGCCATGGCCGGGAAGAAGGTGAGCCCGGTGCCGTGCCCATTGGCCCCAAAGTGCGCTTCCTGAACAAGCCTTACTATCCGGAGTCGGATTTCATCGCCAACACCCACCCGGTAGAAGGCAGCAACCAGATCGCCTGGTGGTGTGCCAATGGCATACTCAGTGACTGTCCTGCCGATCTCGGCGTAGACGTCCAGACCCAAATCGCCACCAATCTGGAGCGCATTCCAGCCTTTAACAAGCCCGGCGATTCCGGCCATGCCGCAGGCAGCGATGCCGACATAGAAGAACGCGCCCGCGCCTGGCTGGAAGTAAACTGTCAGCACTGCCATAACGTCAGTGGTTTTGCATCCAATACCGGCTTCTACCTGAATGCGTTGCCGGATCTGGCCAGCTACGAAAACTACGGCATTTGCAAAAAGCCCACCGCCACCGGCCAGGAAGGCAGCGGCCGTCGCACCTTTGACATCCACCCCACCAACGCCATGGACTCGATCGTCGCGTTCCGGATAGGCCCCGAGGCCACCTCTGCGGCAGCCCGAATGCCGCCACTGGGCCGCAGCGTGGTGGACGAAGAAGCCGTAGCGCTGGTCAACCAGTGGATCAATAACGTGCTGGTCAAAGACAACACGCTTTACCACAACAGCGAAGGTTGTGATCAGTCGGACCTCCCTCTCTGATCGTGGCCGTCCCGATAGTCTGCCCCTGCTGTTCGGGGCACCCCTTCTCCGAATGCTGCCAACCCTTTCTGGAAGGCAGCACCGCAGCCCCCACCGCCGAGGCGATGATGCGCTCGCGCTACAGCGCCTTTGCATTGGGAAAGGTGGATTACCTGCTGCAGACCAGCGCGCCGGAGCGGCACGCAGCCAACGAACGAGCCTTACTGGAAGACAGCTGCAACAACACACACTGGCTTGCCCTGCACATCCTCAAGGCCGCTGAAAATACGGTCGAATTTAGCGCGTTTTACGAAGACGATTCGGGCGTCGAACAACTGCACGAATGCTCCACCTTCGAGCGCCGCGATGGCCGCTGGATTTACCTCAGCGGCGAGTTTTTACCGCCCAAAGTTTTTGGAAGAAATGAATCCTGCTGGTGTTATAGCGGGAAAAAATATAAAAAATGTCACGGCAGATAACACAATTGTAACGTTAGCTGCTGAGGCTCACCCCTTATCACTCAAGAAACCATTCAACAAGAAAAAAATGTTGCACTTTTCACATTTTGAAAATACAGTCTAAGTGCGCACTTTAACAGTGCGTTTCGAAGTAAAGGCACCCCTGCCGAAAGGCAGGTTCGCAAAGCCTCCGGTCTAAGGTCTGGTTTCCAGACTATGATAGCGGGGCCGCCGGGATGGTAGTGTAACCATGGATTGTGTATCACTAGTACAAACCGTTAACCGCCCCCAACGCTCACTCGAGCGGCGCTTACTTTACTTCTTGGAACACTCCTGACGGGCATATCAGTGCCGGCCGGGAGACCTCGCAATGCCTGTACAGGGCAATAACCAATCAAAAGATTGAGGTACTAAGAATGAAAGAACTCACCACAAAACAATGGATGCTCGGCTTCGCATCTGCCAGCCTGCTGCTTATGGGGAGCGCTGCCTATGCGAGCGAAACCGGTGATGCAATCCGCGACTACGAAAACCCAGAAAATGCTGCTGTTGTTAATGTGCTAGCAGACGCCGCAGACACACTGATGGACGGCAGCGATCAAGCGCCGGGGCCACTAGCAGACCAAGGGGTTCGCGATATCGACGGCGTCGGCCCAACCATTGACAGCACAGCCGCTACGATTATTGGCACTCCCAACAGCGGCGGCGGAGAAGATCCTACTGCGCCAGTAATCGCGGCAGCAACTGCCATCGCAGCAGGCTGCGCAACCGATACTGCGGCAGACACCTGCGAGCCCGCGGTACAGTCTGCTATTGCCGGGCTTACAGGTGATACACCTCCAGCTCCTTCTGGCACGTCAGCACTTGTTGATACCGTCGCGGTAACCGTTACCGGGACCGTTAATAACAGCCTGAGCTGCTCGGTAACGACGTCAGATACTGACTTTGATTTCGGCGCAATTGACGCGGATGGCACAACGGCCAGCTCTGACCCGGTGGCATTCTCCGTAACTTGCAGCAATGAAACGGTGGCCACCAATATCTATCTGTCCACTGCCGGTACTGACCCGCAAGCAGGCACTGGCTCAAACACATTGACTGCCACCTACAATGACGGCACCAACAACACCACTGTCGATCTCACGGTACTGACAGACGACAATGGCGACCAGTCGACAGGCACGGCGATCGGGGGAACTAGCCCGGACTACACCAGCGCAGGTGATCAATCCGCAACGGCGGTAGCACTGTTCGCCCAATTGGATACCACCCAAATCACCAGTGGTAGCGGTGGCACCTTGAGTGGCAGCGGCAACATTACGGTGTGGGTGGATTGATTTTACCCAACGACAAGTGACCATCAGGCCGCGGAACTCCCGCGGCCTTTCGCTTTCCCTTGCGCAATCAACCAAACGGTTTTTTCATGGCACTTCATCTGGCCAAGCACAATTTGCTTCCGGCAATCTTGCTGATCATTGCCTTTTTCAATGTTACTTCCCACGCCGATTACCGTATCAGTCAAAAGCATATTTTCTATAACGCAGATCAGCGCTCAGTCTCCGTCAAGGTCTCTAACCCGGGCAAAAGCCTGCGCGAATACAGCGTCGTCGCCCAGCCCTGGGATGAGGCCACCAAAGCTACCGGAGCGGAAATGATCGCTTACCCACCCGTGTTTGAGCTCGGGCCCGAGGAGACACAAATCGTTCGTCTCTTGCTACGCGATAAAAAGTCTTTATCACCGCCGCTGTTTTTTCGCTTCGTGCTGCGCGAATCCGACCCCGTTGGCGAAGCGCCAAAGCAGCCTTCGTCCGGCCTAAACATACCCATTGCAACAAGCTTTCCGGTTTACTATATCGATCGAAATGTGAAACCGAAGGCCTCAATACAAACGAAGCCAAGCCCGGAAGGCTTCCGGGTGCTAGTGACCAACACCGGCAACACACTTTTGGAAATTCGCGGGGCAACCGACGCCCGAGGCAGAGACCAGCCGCTAAACAAACGCATCCTGCCCGGACGCAAGGAACTCTTTTTGTTCAAGGACTGGCAGCGTCCCTTTCGCTTTAAAGTGGCCTATGGCGACGACATCGTTGTGAACTGAAGATGACTGCCCGTAGACTGCCTTGGTGGTACCTTCTGTTTATGCCGATGCTTTCGCAGGCAGGCGAACGCGTGATCGAGCTTACTGTTGAAGATGCCGACGCCGGAGTCGTTGTCCTGCACGAAACCGATCAAGGGGTACTGATAGACCCAGAGGACATTCCGCCCGACACAATCGCCCGTCAGGCGCTCGAATCGCTCCCGCGAATCGGCACGCCAGAATGCGTAAATTGCATAAGCCTCAATGACCTTGGCTCCTATAGAGAAGATAGTCGCTCCGGTAAAGGCTATCTCAGTCTGCGGCCCGACCTGATGCCGACCAACAACCTGCGGTTTTTCAAGCCCAGGGAAGCATCAGCCCAATTCCTCCAGCGTCGCTTTGCCTTTATCAACAATTTTACCTTTTCCGTACGGGACGCAGAGGATGAAGATACGGCAGGTATCGGCATTCTCCAATCCAGCCTCAGCCTTGGCCCACTGGGCGTACTCGAGACAGGCGTTCGCCATATAGAAAATGGCGAACTAAGCGATACCCGGAGACTGCCAACCAAACTAGTCAATCACTTTATAGATTCGCAGATCAGCTTTGATCTCGGCGAAGTCAGAACCGACGCGGACCCCAACGATGCCACTATTGGTATAACCGGCTTCCGCATTTACCGGAATTTTTCCACCCGCCCCGATATTACCAGCCGACCGGTTTATGATTTTTTTACACTGGCTGAACGTCCGTCGGTTATTGAGCTGTATCGCAACAGTCAGCTTGAACGGCGCCAGCAGATTGATCGGCCTGGCCCCGTCCAACTCAGTGACTATCGCCCTTCAGGCTCTGGCAAAGTTCTTCTGGTGATAACCGACGCACTTGGAACACGGCGTCTCGTCGAAACCGACCTGATCGTAGATCAACGCAATCTGGGCAGAGGGGTCTGGGATTTTTCACTGGCGGGAGGCTATCTACGCGACGCCGAGGGAGACATTGACAAAGACGCACAGGCGGCCTCCTTCAGAGTTGCATACGGCGTGACAGAGAGACTGACCTTCGGATTGCTGGGAGAAGGCGCGAGCTATCAGGAAACCAGCCCTCTGTTCAGCGGCAACGACTATCTCTGGAATGCTGGCGCGTCGCTCTTGTGGAACACGGCCATTGGCCAGCTAGATGCTACCGCCAAAACATCGCGGGACGATCTGGAAAACAAAGCTGATTCTTATCGGCTGTCGTGGCGAAAAGCCGGGCTACTTGGGAACCGGTATCACTATTCCATCGGCGCTGCAGGCTTTCGGGAGGACGATCAATTCACGACCATTGGCGGGCGACGTAGACAGCTGGAGGGATGGCGAGCTTATGCTGGGTTAAGTTTTCGGCATGTTTTCGTTTCGGGCAACATTTCTGAGACTGACGATATTCAATCGTACGGATTGGGCCTAGGTTGGCGCGCCGGGCGATTTTCAATGGATGCCAGTGTTCAAGGGCAGGATGACGAAGACCCGCTGTTCACGCTGGCCTTTGGCTATTCATTTGGCGGCCCAGTTTCCTATGTTCAACTCGGCAGCCAGACAAGGGAATATTCAGACAAATATGAATCGTTTCTGGTTGCGCGCGGTAGAAATAAGACCAACTCTCTGAACTGGCGTGCCGAAGCCTTTCACGAGGATCAGACACACAGCAACAGAGGCTCTGCAGGTGTAGGGTGGGCTTCAGACCATTTCAATGCGGCATACGAGGCTCGCTACCAAAACGAGCGCTATGAGCAGTTTGCGGATCTTGGTTTTGCCCTTGGCTTTGCAAACGCTCCCGCGCTATATGCCGGGCGACAACTAACCAGCAATGAGGCCCTCGCTATTGTTGATACCCAGCTTCCCCATGTTGGGTTTTCAGTGGAAGGACGATCCTCTCAAAGCAACCGCTACGGAAAAGGTATATTACCCGTCACAGGCTTTGGGCGCCGCTTTGCCAGCATAGACACCAGCACGCTCCCGGAAAACAATCTGGTCCAGCGCACATTGGAGGAAGTTTCCACGGTTCCAGGGCAAGCCGGGCTCGCCAAGTTCACACTCAATTCACCTGCCGCGTTCATTATGATAGATGGCGTACCGGCGGGAGAAATCATCAATGTAAATGGTAGCGACTACCGCCTTTATAACTTTGGTGCTTTCGCTGAAAATCTCTTGCTTGGAGAAAACCGTATTCGTTATGAAGGGCAGGTCTATATACTTAATATAGATAGCTTTGACGACTCTCTACCAACGTATACGCTGGGAAGAGGTAACAAACAATGACCCGATATTTGACACTGGCAACGCTAATACTGCTTTCTTTTCCGGTACACTCAGCACCTCCTTTGTCCGCCGCCCTATCGGCGACAAAAGATACTCTACTCGACGCTCCACGTCCGAACTCTGATTACAAAGCATCCCCTGCGTTGATAGCCAACAACCCACGTCCAAGCAGCGTTATTTTCGGAACCGACACATCCAGAAAATTGATAGACGCAACCACAAAGCTGGGAAAATCTATCGTAAACACCGATGTACTGTTCGACCGCGACATGAGACCTGTGCTGGACATTCGCCCTGACGAACTGGGTGACCAACTCACAAAAAGCGTTCGTCGAAAGAGCTGCCGGATACTAAGCCCGACTGGCGGACTTTCATTGGATTTTACCGACATCGAGCCCGTTAGGGCTTTGGAGAGAAGCACAACATTTTTGGTCACGTGCCCAAAGGGCGTGAACTACCGACTTGTGATGCTGGAGAATGGCAGCCCGGTAACAGCGGCCAGAATTGGCCTGTACGATGATCTGAGAGAATTATCGCCCGAATTCGGCTGGCTCCGCTTCACAACGGACAACTACACCCCCGTTAATAACGTTGTTTTTTCAAGTGATGGAGAGCCGAGAGTTATTCCACTGAAGGCCATCCTGTCCGCCGACAAAACCAACGAACTCGTCTCCGGAAATATAAGAGAGTTGGGCGCCATCGAGATCGAGCTAATACCAAACTAATCGCTTTCCGATGTAACCCTCACAAGCTACTCGTAACGATTATATTAGGCGCAAAAACCTAACTTGCCTTCAGGGAAGGCCAAACCATTCCAACAGATTATCGCTCGAAACCTTGATCTATCTCGATTATCTCGCTTGGGATCAGACTGCAGACAACAGGCGCTTATTAAGCTCGCAGACCATGTGCAAAAGATAGGGGCACGACACTCTGTCAGCCAAACAGCAACTCCCGCACCTGCTCAAAACTTTCAGCAAAATACGCCGTTACGCCTTTTTTCACATAGTCCGGCAACTCGTCAAAATCTCGCCGGTTGTCTTCCGGCAGAATCACCTTTTTGATGCCGATTCGCTTGGCCGCGATCACCTTCTCGCGAATGCCACCCACCGGCAGAACCTGCCCGGTCAGGGTCAGTTCACCGGTCATGGCAAAGCCTGCCTTGGGCGCCTTATTCAACGCCAGCGACAACAGCGCGCTGGCCATGGTGACACCTGCGCTGGGGCCGTCTTTGGGCGTGGCGCCTTCCGGCACATGCAGGTGCACGGTGGCCTCATCGAAATACTTCGGGTCACCGCCGAAGTTTTCCAGATTGGCGATCACATAGCTGTAGGCGATATCCGCCGATTCCTTCATCACATCGCCGAGCTGGCCGGAGAGTTTGAAGGCGCGGTTCAGGCTGTGCACCCGGGAGCACTCAACACCCAAGGTGGCACCACCCATGGCGGTCCAGGCGAGGCCATTGACCACGCCCACGCCACGCTGAGGCTTGTCCTTTTTGAAGATCGGTTTGCCGAGAAAGTCTTCCACATCCTCTACGCCGACCTTCAGGGTCAGTGTGTCGTCCTCCAGCAGTTTGACCGCGGACTTACGCACGATACGGCCCAACTGTTTTTCCAGATTCCGCACACCGGCCTCCCGGGCGTAACCTTCGATCACATGACGCAGGGCAGCAGCGGTAATGCTCAGGCGCTTTTTGGCAATACCACTTCGCTGCAGCAGTTTCGGCCACAGGTGCTTGCGGGCAATCTCGAGCTTTTCTTCGGCCAGATAGCCTGCCAGCCGAATGCTTTCCATGCGGTCTAGCAGAGGCCCCGGAATGGTGTCGAGCTGGTTGGCGGTACATACAAACAACACCTTGGACAGATCAAGGCGCATATCCAGATAGTGATCGAGAAATTCCACGTTCTGCTCGGGGTCGAGCACCTCCAACAGGGCCGATGCGGGGTCGCCCTGATAGGACGCACCAACCTTGTCAATTTCGTCTAGCATGATGACCGGGTTGGCGGTTTCAACGTCTTTCAGGGCCTGCACCAGCTTGCCGGGCATGGCGCCGATATAGGTGCGCCGATGCCCTTTGATTTCCGCCTCGTCACGCATACCGCCCAGACTGAAACGATAGAACTTGCGGCCCAATGCATCGGCAATCGAGCGGCCGATGGAAGTCTTGCCCACCCCCGGCGGCCCTACCAGCAGAATAATGGAGCCGGCGACGGTGCCCTTGAACTTGCCCACCGCCAGAAATTCAACAATGCGCTCTTTAACATCGTCCAGCCCCTGATGATGCTGATTGAGCACCTTGCGCGCGTGTTTCAGATCGAGCTGGTCTTCCGAGTAAACGCCCCAGGGCAGCGCGGTGGCCCACTCCAGATAATTGCGGGTAACGCCGTATTCTGGCGAGCCGGTTTCCAGCACCTGCAGTTTGCGCAGTTCCTCATCAATTTTCTTGCGCGCCGCCTGCGGTAAGTCCTTGCCCTTCAGGCGCTCCTGAAATTCTTCTACGTCAGCGGTACGGTCATCCTTGGATATTCCCAACTCTTTCTGGATAACCTTCAGCTGCTCCTTGAGGAAAAACTCACGCTGGTTGGCGCTGATTTTCTCATTGACCTGATCGCTGATTTTTCCCTGCAATTCAGCCACTTCCTGCTCATGCTTGAGCAACAGCAGGACTTTTTCCATACGCCGGAGCAAGGGCAGGGTCTCGATAATCTCCTGCAGCTCATCACCCTTGGCACTGCTGGCAATGGCCGCGGCGAAGTCCACCAGCAGCGAAGGCTCATTGGGGCTGAAGCGCGACAGGTATTGTTTCAGCTCCTCGCTGTACAGCGGGTTGATGGCGAGCAGCTCCTTGATCGCCCGGATGATCGCCATGGCATAGGCTTTCACTTCATCGTCATCCCGGTCGCCAATATTGTCCGGGTAGTCCACCTCAACAATGTAGGGCGGTTTGCGGTTGATCCAGCGACGGATACGAAAGCGTTTCAGCCCCTGTACAACGATCTGGGCGGTGTCGCCCTCCTGATGGGCGTGGTGTACCCGTACCGCGGTGCCAATGGTGGGCGCGGCGTCGGCATCCAGGCTCGCGGGATTGTCGTCACCGCAGTAGAGCAGCCCCATCACGTGGTTCTGCTTATTGCCGACCTTTTCCAGAGTTTCCTGCCAGAGCTTCATCTCCAGCAGGATGGGCTGGATCTGGGCCGGGAAGAAGGGCCGCTTGGGAACCGGCATGAGATAAAGCACGGAAGGCAGCACCGAATCCGGAATGACGAGGCTGTGCCCGCCGTCATTGATCATCTCGCCATCCAATACCACGCCTGTGTTGTTTTTTCCCGCCATAAGTCCCCCAGCATTTGCAAAGCCCGAACTGCCTATATGGGGTTGCTACCGCAAAGCTCAACCCCTCGGACATTCCTTGGTCAGTTAGGTAAATGCACGTATTACGGAGCCACGTGACATAGACGTACGATGGCACCCATAGACGTTAAAGACGCTGAAGAACAAATTAACACCGGGGGCAGGGCAATGAACAAGGTACAAAGAACACAACGCGGCTTTTCTCTGATAAACGGCATGATATCGCTGGGCGTGGTCGGCATTCTGTTTGGATCCGTCGTTCCTACGGTAACCGCCATCGTGCTGGATAACCGCGCGACCACAGAAACCCAGGAAATCGCCAAGGCCTTTAAGCTGGCCCGCTCAGCCGCTGTCACCCAGCGAGATACCGTGATTGTCAGCGCCGTCGACGGCGACTGGACTGCCGGCATTGAAATCTGGATAGACCACAACGGTGACCAGCGACTTGACGCTGAGGAACTGTTGTATACCGTGCCGAAACTCGCAACCGACGCCCAGCTTCAAGAACGCAACGGCCTGACCGAGTTTCATTTTGATCGCCGCGGCTTCGTCTTGCCACCAACCAACAAAGCGATAGCCTTTGACTATCTGGCCGAAGGCGGTTGCAGCTGGAACCACGAGCTCAAGGTGACCTACACCGGCCGCACGAAAGTCAAGGCCACCGAGTGTCGCTGACTTCACGGTGTCCTGGCATGGCACCCCCATTCTCCTTTAACGCTTTTGGTTGGCCTTTATCGAAAGCCAAGAACGGCCAAAAGTTAGTGATCACTAACATATTAACGGGTTTATCTCGAAATACGCAGCTCCGGTAGGGGTATTTACGAATGTTGGCACTGCCCACCGCTAAGTACCATAACTCCACAAACTGAGAAATCAGACCAACGACAGAGAGAACGCGGAAACCAGGGGGTTACCATGAACACTCAAACAAAAGCGCAGAACGGCTTCACTTTAATCGAAATGCTCACCGCAATGGCCGTAGCCGCCATTCTGCTGGGTTCCGCCGGCCCGAACTTTTTTGAATTTATTGGCTCATCTCGTTCTGCTACCGAGTACCGCTCTCTGCTAAGCAGTCTCCAGCTTGCGCGCTCTGAAGCCATCACCCGCGGCACCAGTGTTACGGTAAGCGCAAAGACCGGGGCTAACTGGCATGAAGGTTTCCAAGTGTGGGCGGATGAAGACGGCGACGGGACCTTTGACGCTGGCGAGGAGATCATCGACGTTGCCGGCTTCAATTCTGCCTCAACGCTTATTGAGGCAGGCGACACAACCTCATTCACGTACACAGCCGAAGGCTTTTTGAATGCTGTAACTGGCACCAGTTTTGTGATCTCCTACAGAACCAGCGACAATTGCAAGTGGGACCGGGATATCAGCTTGGTCTACACTGGTCATGTCAGTGCCAGAGAAAGAGCATGTACAGAATAAGGCCAACAGGGCGAAGAAGGGGTGAAAAGGGGGCAACATTAATAGAGGTCATGGTAGCAGCGTTCATCACTGCTCTGGGCGTCTTGGGTGCAGCCTCACTTCAGCTTAATGCCGTCAAGTTCAACCACATAGCCAATACCCGGTCGCACGCTACCTTGCTCGCCTATGACGGAATGGATCGCATGCGGGCGAACCGGACAGCGGCGCTTGGTGGGCGCTACAACATTTCACTCTACGACGACCCACCCACAGGCTCCGATTTTGTCGCGCAGGATATTCGCGATTGGCGGGATGAGCTGGCGACGCGCCTGCCATCTGGCCGCGGCTCCATTGAGGTTGATGGCGATACTGCCACCGTCATTGTGCAGTGGGATGAATCTCGCCTGAAGGAAACCCGCGAAGCAGACAGCGGGGACTTCGCCCGTTTTCAGTTCGAGAGCCGCCTATGAAACCCAAAAACCATAAATATCAAGGCTTTGGACTCGTGGAGCTGATGATTTCCATCACTCTTGGCCTACTGCTGTCTGCTGCACTGATCCAGGTTTTTGTAGCCACCCGCTCCAGTTATCGGGTTCAGGAGGCTCTCGCACAGATCCAGGCCTCAAGCCGCTACGCCATGCACTTTATGGGCCAGGATATTCGCATGGCCGGCTATCAGGGTTGCGCATCCATCGATGCTGCAGCACCTCACAACTGGGCCGTTAACTCGCCAGACGACTATATCCTCAACGATAGCACCATGGTCGTCGGCTATGACAATTTGGCGGCAACCAATCAATTCAATGCCGTTGCCGGAACAGACGCTATAACCATCAGGCGTGCTACAACGGAATCGGCGAAGCTCGAAAAAAACATGGACGCGGCCAATGCCAATATTCAGGTATGGGCAAACACTTTCAATTTTGACGTTGGCGATATTGTGATGATCACCGACTGCGTGTCCAGCGATGTCTTTCGCATCACCAGTATGTCAAAGGACCAAGGCGGTAGCGTCACCATTTCCCATGCGGTATCTGCTGCCGGCAATACACAACCTCACCTGTCAAAATCTTACGGCGGCGACGCACAATTTCTCGCCGTGGAGACCGTACACTACTTCATCCGCGATACCGGACGAACAACCAGTGACGGCGCCCCGATCCATGCGCTTTACATACAGAAACGCAAACAGGATTCCCAAGGAGGCGAGTTGCCGCCCGCTGAGCTGGTCGAAGGTGTTGAAAATATGCAGATAACCTACGGCGAAGACACAGATAACACCGGTGCAGTGAACACCTATGTAGACGCCGCGTCGGTAACCGCTTGGGGCAAGGTACTCAGTGTGCGTATCGAGCTCCTGGTTGCGAGTCAGGAGGAAAACGTCGTCGGGACTGCCGGCTCTGCTACCGAACAGCGATTACGTTTCAACGGTGCGGATGTCAACAACACTGACGGCCGTTACCGCGCCGCGATTAAAAACGTCTTTACCATTCGCAACAGGGTTAGGTGAAATGACGCAACTACATCAGCCACTTATCACATCCCAGCGAGGAGCGGTAATGATCGTTGCCATGGCGTTATTAACGGTACTCACCCTGCTGGCCGTTTCCTCCATGCAAGTTGCCACTCGACAGGAGAAAATAGCCGGCAACACACGCGATCGGATTCTTGCCTTTCAATCGGCAGAGGTCGCTCTGCGCGAGGCGGAAGCGCAACTGGAGAAAGCGACCTTGCTGAACTTCGGCGGCACCAATGGCCGCTTTGAAGTCTGCCCGAGAGAGGACACTCGTCAGGCCTGCAACACCCCTGATTGGCAAGATCCCGCCTCAAGCGGCTGGATTACGCTAAACGAAAAACTCGAGGGAACCAGCCGAGTACCGGAATATATTATCGAGAAATATCCCGCCATCGAAAACTCCTCAGGCAATCTGGACTCTGACCGCCCAAAAGCTCCTGAAGAAACCTTTCGCGTCACGGGCAGAGGCTTTGGAAGCACCAACCGTTCAATGGTGGTTCTACAAACAACGTATCGCAGGAACTGAGCCATGAATCATAAGTTATCGCGACGGGCTGTTATTTTCGGCGCGTTTGCCGCCCTGCTGCTAATAGCCAGTCGCGCACATGCCGACGATCGCGTAGGCGCGATTACGGCACTGACAACTAGCAACGATACGATCGAAATCGATAATCGGCGCTATCGTATAAGCTCAAACGCCCTCGTGGGCACGGCGCCAGATAGCAACACGACTACGCTCAAAATGAAACATCTGGCAGTGGGCCAAACTGTACATCTGATCACGTCGGGCAACCGCATCACAACGCTGCGTGTACTGCACAAACCCGATGAAATGCCTGACTGAGGATTCCAAAGATGAACTTTGAGCGCACGCTAAAATGCACCGCAGCATGGATGATCGCGGTCTCAAGTCTGGCCGGCAATTCAACGGGCGCGTGGGCTCAGACAAACCCCTGTGAAACCCAGCAAACACTGGTAGATTTCGGCTCACCCAGCCAAACCACAACGGTCTCGCTGAGCAACATCAGCGTTATCAACACGGTCGAAATCATCGAGGAACCCACTAAGTGGTCAACATGCTCGCTGAACAAGTTTCTCTTTAGCGATAATGTATTTACTACGCTGCCGGGGTGCCGCGCGACCTTTCTGATTACCGGCGACAAAGCCAACTGCAGCCCGGAGGCCCCCACTGGGATATCGCAACTGCCCCTGTTCCTGACGTCGCAAAGTTCGCCCAACATCATGTTCTTGCTGGACGATTCCGGGTCGACGCACTGGGAGTTAATGCCCGATCAGGCAATCCATCGCAATGTCGCCAATGGCGATGTTTTCTACCTCTATCCACGAGCCAATGGAATTTATGGTGGCACCGAATACGCAAACAACGTTGCCACGGTAGATAACGTTGCGTTTAACGCCAGAACGCGGTCACCGCAACAGAACAGCATTTACTACAACCCCGGCGTTACCTATGAACCCTGGGTAAAAGCCGATGGCAGCAAGTATCCTGACGCCAACCCGGAATGTGCGTTACACCACCCGGAGCGAGTGGGCATTGGCCCGGAAAACTGCCGCAACCTGGCCCTCGCCAATACGAATTACAACGCGAACGATTGGCGCAGTTGCGATGCGTCCGGCTCCTGCACTATCGATTCGTCGACCAAGTTTTTCTGGCCGGCCACTTATTTCTGGCAGGAAGGCACCGATGGCTGGGACTTCAACAGCTACAAGAAGACCGAAATACGCCCCGTACAGCTGAGTTACAGCGGCCAGGGTCGCCAGAATCGCAGTGATTGCGAACAGGCGACTTTTGCTAAATGTACCTACACAGAAGAAATGAGAAACTTCGCCAATTGGTACACCTACTACCGCTCTCGTGCACTGGCTGCCAGAGCTGCAGCAGGCTATGCCTTCTCAGAGCAGACAGAAGGCTTACGCGTTGGTTACGGCACGCTGAACACAGATTCAAACGATGTGGACAGCGTTTCCACAAAAGTCATATCCAAAGGTGTACGCTCATTTAGCGGCCAAAACAAAACAGCCTTTTACGATAAGCTATACAAAGATCCGTTCAGCCGTGGAAGCACGCCTTTGCGGCGTGCACTCGACACCGCGGGACAATACTTTCTTCGCCAGGACAACAATGGCCCCTGGAGCGCAAAACCCGGCAACAACGACGCAACCCCCCACCTCTCCTGCCGGCGAAACTACACCGTACTAATGACCGATGGATACTGGTCCGGCGGCTCAAGCCATCAGGCCGATACATCAGACGCTCGTCTTAACAATGATGGCACTGACGGCCCGGTGCACACAGATATCAGCGGCGGCACAGAAAACTATACGGCCGGCCCTCCGTTCAGCGATTCCCACAGCAATACCCTGGCTGATGTTGCAATGCATTATTGGAAAAACGACCTGCGGCCAGACCTTAAAAACAATGTGCCGGTACTCGCCAGAAACCCTGCGTTTTGGCAACACATGTCGACCTTCGGGATTGGGCTCGGCGTACAGGGTTCAGTAGATCCAGACGATGCCCGCGCAGCGATATCTACCGGTGGGACCGTTAACTGGCCCGACCCGGCCCCCGACACCGGCACGTGCAGTGGCGCAATCTGCGGCGCGCGCATCGATGACTTGCTTCACGCGGGGTTGAATTCTCGGGGTGGCTTTTTCAGCGCCAACGACCCGAAGGAATTTGCCCGGAATCTGACAGCTGTGCTCAACGCAATATCCGTCGACGCCTTTTCATCCGCAGCCGCGATTGCGACTAATTCCACCAAGCTAAATACCCAAACGGTAATTTATCAAGCCAGATTCGACACCCGGGACTGGTCAGGACAACTGGTGGCCTATGACATCAACCCCGACGGTTCACTTAAAAATGTTGTCTGGGACACCGACAACAGTGGCTCGATTCCAGCTCATGCTGGACGCAATATTTTCACCGCTCTAGGTGATCTTGGTACAACAACCACACTCGGCATAGCTTTCAATGAAACCAACTACGCGAATTTCTCTGTTTACCAGCAAGGGGCACTGAGAGGCGCCGGAACAGACCAAGACGCAATAGATGCACTTAACTGGCTTCGCGGCGACCAAAGCAAAGAGAGTGATACCGGCTTACGTGTGAGGACAAAATTGCTGGGCGATATTATAAATTCAGACCCGTTCTATGTTGGCAGCAATGAAAACTTTGGCTTTTCCAAACTGCCGGGCGATGAGGGCTTAAGTTATGCCGCATTCCGCGGAGAAAGCGGCAAACTGGGACGACGCGAAATGCTTTATGTGGGAGCCAATGACGGCATGCTGCACGGTTTCGACGCCAAGACCGGCAAGGAGATATTCGCCTACATTCCGCTGGGCGTGTATGACAATCTCAAAAGCCTGACGACCAGCGACTACGTTCACCACTATTTTGTTGATGGGGCACCCTTGGTGTCTGACGCCTACCTTAGCGGCACTTGGCGTTCGGTACTGGTTGCGGCAACGGGCGCTGGCGGCAAAAGCGTATTTGCTATTGACGTCACAGATCCCGACAACGTCAATGCCGGTGATCTGCTTTGGGAGTTTTCTACCAGCGCCAGTGCAGCGCACAAGCTCGGCGTTGCGATGAGTGCTCCCACCATCGTTCGCCTCGCGGCCAGTAACAAATGGGTCGCGATTTTTGGTAACGGATACAATTCGGAAGATAACGTCAAGCTAATGGTGGTCGACTTGGCAACCGGCGCCTTACTCAAAGCCATCGACACCGGCGTCACCGGCTTCGACAACGGTCTGGCCAGCGTAGTCCCGATCGATACCAATGCTGATCGGATAACCGATGTGATATACGCGGGAGATCTGAAAGGAAACCTCTGGAAATTCGACGTAACTGGCACCACCACAACCGGATGGCAAGTTGCATACAAAGCGGGGGCCGATCCAGCCCCGCTGTTCACAGCCGTTGACCGCAACGGAAACCCTCAGCCCATAACCACCCGGCCAGTAGTTGGCCGTCACGATGAAAGTGGTTTAATGATTTATTTTGGCACGGGCCAATTCTTTGAGGTTGGCGATGAGCTCATTGAGGATAACCCGCAAGTTCAAACGTTTTACGGCATACGTGATGATGGTGCGGTTGTCAGTCGCAGCCAGCTGCTTGAACAGACTGTTACTTTTGAAGGCTTTGCAGAGATCGTCAACAATAAAGATGACGCCACTGACAATCAGACAACTGAGCAGTCCGTGAGAGTGATAAGCAACAATGGCGCAGGGACAGCCGCTACCAAGGGCTGGAGGTTGGATCTACTCTCACCCGAAGCATTATCAGGCAATGGTGAAAGAGTTGTGTCCACACCTGTGCTGCGCGAAGACCGAATTATCTTTAGCAGTATGATACCTAATCCGGATGCCTGCGGTTACGGTGGCACCAGCTGGTTGATGGAACTCGATGCCCAGAATGGTGGCAGACTGGATTACTCGGCATTTGATATGAACGATGATATGTTTTTCACCGACGGTGATTTTATAGAAGTCGACGGCGCCCATGTCCCAGTCAGCGGCCTTGGCCAGAATGACATCATCGAAGCTCCCGCCATCGTCAGCGCAGGGGACGTAGAATACAAGTTTACAGCCGGATCCAGCGGTCGCGTTGGCGTAACACGAGAAAAAGGTTCGAATACCTCTCTCGGCCGGCAGTCTTGGCGACAACTCAAATAAGGACGCTCAATGAACGCTAAAGGATTCACTTTAATCGAGCTGATGATTGCAGTGGTCGTGGTGGCGATACTGACCAGTATTGCCTACCCTAGCTATCAGGAACAAGTGGCCAAAGCCAAACGCGCTGATGCGGCGTCAGCGCTTGCCACAGGCGCTCAGGCACTGGAGCGTTATTACACTAGCAACGGAACGTATCTCGATGCCGACGGCAACCTTGCCGCCGTTTACCCGACAAAGGCACCGGAGAGCGGCTCAGCTCACTACACCATCGCAGCCACCGGCACACCAACGGCCAACAGCTTCACCCTGCGCGCCACACGCACAGGCTCAATGACCGGCGACCGCTGCGGCAATCTGGAAATCAGCTCCACCGGCGCGCGCACACTCAACGGCAACGCCTCGGGTACGACTGTGGCCGATTGCTGGCGTCGCTAGCAACACTCATTCATCATTCAATCGCTTTAGTCAGAAACTCGCCGATCTGATTGGCCACGCCCCGGCAGGCGGCGGACTGGGTCGGCGCTACCAGCGGAATCGGAATGATGACTGCCGGCACGTAGGACGTGCCGCTGGCTTCCACCGATATCTTGCCCATGGACTTCAGGGTTTGCATATCCCAGATCACTGCTTCGTATTCCGCGTCGTCTTCCCACCACAGCAATCCCAGACAGGCACCACCGCCCGCCCCCACACTGCAGGACAGGCTGCCGCCGTCTTCGCCGCGACGGGTAATACCGTCCAGCCACACAATATAACGGGTACCGGTTTGTTTCAGTCGCTCGGCGATCACCGGCTCCTGCAGACGTTTGGCGAGGGCTTCGGCCGTGCGCGGCGCCATGCGCGGCTGAAACCAGGGGAACATTTCGTCCATGAATTTCTGCTCGGCTTTGACCGGCAATTTTTTGCGGGTAAGAGTTCGCTGCACACAACGGGTGAAATCCGCCTCCGTCTGATGCCGAAAATTCTGACGGCGACCGAGCACGACAATAGTCTCGCCTTTTTTCAAGACCCCCACCGGTGCCTTGCGCAGCTGCTCCACCGAAGAACTGACACAGCCTCCAAGCACAATGGTCAGCAGCAATAACGGAAAGCGCACATAACGTCTCATGGCGAATGACGCCCGCTATCAGCCGTGGTTGTTTCCGCAAAATACTTCTTCGCCGCCGGTTGCTTCAGAAAGTTCAAGACAATCGCGGCAGCAGCATCGCGCATGGCCCGACGCGAGGCCTCACGCATCGCGCCCGCGGCAGAACGCCCGCCACCATCCTCTTCCCGGCCGTAGGCGGTAAAGGGCCAGTCTAGCAGAGGCTTGCCACCACCCCGACTGAGACGGAGAGAGTATTTGACCCACACTTCGTAGTAGTCAGTTTTGCTCATCCCCGGCGTGCTGAATTGAAAATCCCGCATCACCGGCGTAAGCACCGTGGCGTCTTCAGGTATCGCCTCGGCATCAAACACCAGTTCGACCTGCTCAAACATGCCGTTAAACACCGACCGAAACAGCTTCTCCTGAGAGTCACCGAAGACGATGGTCCAATCCGTTCCCTGCTCAGGCTCATAGCGATGCACATAACGACGCAGTTCTGGCGCAATATAAACAACCACCGGCTCTGCTAACTGACTGACAATGGGCTCGGGAAAATCGACGCTCAACACCACATGTTGGCTGCAGGCGCTGAGCAGCAGTGCGGAAACGATCACAAAAAATCGCGTTTTTAGCATTATCGCGACTCCAGAGTCTGCAGGCCCACAAAGGTGCCACCGTTCTGCTGGCACAAGGCCCGCATAAGCATGGAAAACTGCACCCCCGTTGGACGAATACCGCTGCGGGTAAACTGAACCGGGAAGCCCACCGCATGAATCCGCACCAGCGGTTTTCCGTCGGCGCCACGTGGATTGATGCGCGCCACCGTATCCAGCACTGACTGGATGGAATTGCCGGTAAATTCGTCCCCGAAGACATAAATACTGATCTTTTTATCATCCGAATAAAAGGCCCGGATGGCACGGGTAATACCCTCAACGGGGCTGGAGTTGGAGAAGGGCTGCCAGCTTGCCATGCGACTGATAATGGCCTTGCGCCGCCCTGGCGTATCCGGAATCCATTGGCCCGCGTACTGGCTGAACATGTAGTCGCCCATATCATTCATGATCTGCAGCCCTTTGACCTTGGGGTAGAGGTCCAGCGTTTCCGTCAGCTTTTTGATCACCGTTGGCCAGGCGTAGCCATGCATACTGCCCGAGGTGTCGATAACAAAAATAATGTACTCGCTGTCGACGGGAATACCACCCACTGACTGGTTCTGCGGCTGCACCCCGCTGCCGTAGAGGCGCTTCATTTCTTCGGTCAATTGCTGGCGGGCAATCGCCAGCCGGTTCTCAATGGCGGCAGCGGCTTCGGCTTCCAGTTGCGCATCGGCGCGCTCGGCCTCCAGTGCACGTGCTTCCGGTCGCATACTGGCCAGCGTTTGCTCTGCCTCCGCCAAACGCTTGCCTTTTTCCGCCAGCTTCTGTTCCAGACTGTCGAGTTTGCCATCCAGTTCCGGCAGCTCTGCCGCCAGTTTTTCGGCCATGGCCTGCAGGCCAACCCCCTCGTCTTTCTGTCTGGTCGGCTCGGCAATTTTGGTCAGCACCAGCAACAGCACAATGGCGCCAAAGCCGCAGCTGATCGCGTCGAGGAAGGACAGGCCAAAGGTTTCGGTGTCGCGACGACGGCGTTTCATGGCCAATCCTCCGAGGGGCTGAGAAACACGCCGCCGCTGTTGCGGGCCAATGCCCAGAACGTACTGGCCGCCAGTGGATCACCCTCCATCGGGAACAGAATGACATTCACCGGCACGGACTTCGGCAAGCGGCTGGCCGCCGTGGCAAACAGGCGCAGACGCTCGCGGCCGGAAACCCCACCGCTCTGGGATGCACTGACATCCTGAGTGGGCAGGCCATCGGTAATCAGAAAGACATTGTCCGGTGCCGGGCTGAGTTCGGTGAGCGCTTTAAACGCGAGCTCGAGGCTGGTGCCGTTTTCCGGCACCACCCGGCGCAGCGCTCCGACGGCCTCACTCAGCTGCTTGCCTTTTTCGGTAGCTAACCACTTGCCCTCGCTGCCTTTGATCGCCGGCGTAACCTTGGTATTGAAGCTGTATATCTGAAAACGGGCATCGGCGGGAATCTGGGTGGTGAGCCAGTCGACCGCATTCAGCGCGCGCTGCCATTTTGGCGAGGCCTGCTTGCGGGCATCACTCATATTGCGCCGGCGAATAACCTCCACCACTTTTTCCCCCAGCATACTGGTGGAGCTGTCGAGCAGGATAAGAATCCGCTCGCCCCCCACATTCAATCCCGTCAGGTACTGGCGCCGCCCTTCACCAGCAAAGGCGCGGGTGGCATCACCCTCGCCTTGCTTGTCGCGCAGGGTGTCGAGCTGCTTTTCTATCGCTTTCAGTTCTTTGGTCAGCGCCTGTATGTTTTTTTCCCGGGTGCGCACTTCCTGATCGGAGTCGTCTTCTTGGTCAATAATTTCCTTCAGGCTGGCAGCTTCGCGGTTGGCAGCCTCCAATTGCGCGTCCGTTTCCTGCAAGGCGGCGGCCAGAGCCGCCAGCGCACTGCGCTTTTCCAGGATTTCCTGTTCCAGCAGGCTGAGATTTTGCGCGACATCCCGGTAGGAATCGGTAGCGCGAATTTCACTGGCGTGATTGATAATCATAAAAATCAGAATGACCGCGCCCAAGCCACAGGACATGGCATCCAGAAAGGACATACTGAACTGCTCAAAGCCACGGCGACGACGCATCAGTGCCCGCTTTCAACCTGAATCATTTGCACCTCGCCCTGGGGTGTCCGCAGGATATCACCCAAAGCCAGCGTGGCGACGCCAGCCAGAGGCTGTCCGTTGAGCTGGATAGCCGCTGCCAGCGCTTCTACCTGATACTGCCCCTCAACAACCTGAAAGTGCAGCAAGGGCTTGTGGTCTGGCCAGCGCAAGTCACTGGCCAAGGGCGTCGCGCAGCTGTCGTGTAAAAGGTGGGTTGCCTGGAGCTGCGTTTTATCGCTGCGATCTGCGTCTGGAGCTGCAGCACCGGGCTCACCTGATGCGCTCGGCAGCGGCAACTGCTTTACCCACAGCGGTGCCTCTGCTTCACTGCACAACCGTTCTTGCTGCTCGCGCGCGCAGTCGATTAGCGCAGTATCCGATAAAACCAGCGTTTCGCCGCAAGGCCGCAGTGTTTCAACCAGCCCCGGCAATGCGGCCAGTCGATGACTGATCAATACCCGCCCCGCGGCCTCCTGCACAACCTTCTGCAACTCCTGATAACAGCTGTCCAGCACGAGCTCTGCCTGCTCACGACGCCACTCAATGCGGTGCTGGCGTAGCCCCGCAGGTAACTCCACGGTTAGTTTGGGATGTTCCCGAAAGGTCTGCCACCAGCCGGGGAGTTGATCAAATAGACGCTGTTCACTGGCCGCCTCATGCAGCGGATCAAAGCGGGTTTCCTGCAGAAAACGCTGACTGATCTGATGAATGCATTGCTCGACACACCAGCTCAAACCGGGTGTCCATAACTCCCGCGCGGTACCGGTCTGCAAATGATCCGTGCGATTAACGTCGGTGACACTGACCCGGTGCAGGCTGATATCCAGATAGCGCAGTGTGTCGCCACCGCCAGCTGGCGTATCCGGTATTGAAGCCGCCGCCAGCACAGCGCTTTCGACAATGCCTGTTACCCTTAACGAACAGGCCTGAACAATGCCAAGCAACAGCGCCAGGCGTTCACTGCCGTAATGGGCCGGCACTATCAGCAATACCTTTCGCTCGCCGGTATTCGCCGCCTCCAGCAGATCACGCAAATGGTAGTAGGCGATATCGGCGTGACTGCGCGCACTGCCCGCCGGCCGATTCAGGGGCTGCTGATCGAGCTGTTCCCAGAACTTCAGATAGGTTGCGCGCGGGTTAAGCCGGGATTTGGCGAGTGCTTTTTCACCGAGCAAAAAATCCTCACCGTCGAGCACCGCGCAGGCCGGAGAGCTGGCGAGGAGCTGGTCGTCGTCAAACAGACGCAGTGCGCTGTCGTTGAAATCGAGTATCAGCATTATTGGCTCTGCAAATTCTGAATCAGCCCGCGGTCACAGGCAGTTTGAGTATCCAGCACCAGGCGCTCCTGCATTAGCTGCAGTTGATACAGCGCAAACATGAGGATGATGGAAAGCACCAGCGCAATAAGCGTGGAGTTGAAAGCCAACCCGAGACTGGCGGTAACCCCACTGATATCTCCTTCCAGAGCCTTGTGCGCCAGGCCTAGGGCCTCACCAATACCGCGCACGGTGCCGATAAAACCGATCGAGGGAATCGCCCAGGCGATGTAGCGAATCATCGACAGCTCTGACTCAAGGCGTTCAATTTCAGCCTCACAGCTATGGGTAATGGCGTCCGCCACATTTTGAATATTGCGCGTGGAGCGAAAGCGGCGCAGCGCCGTAAGCAGTGTGCGCGGGTAGAGATAACTGCGCTCCGGCTCCGGCAGCGCTTCAATAATCCGGGCGTGATGGCGTGCATCTTCGGGCAGTATCGTTTCTCCCTCCGACACCTGAATCAGGTTCTGGTCGAGTTGGTCGCGCTGGCGGCTCACCGCCACGGCTTTCATGATTAACAGCGCAAAGGCCCAGAACAGCAGAATAAAACAGGCCTCCTGCTCAAAATCGCGAATGATCACCAGCAGGGAACGCTCGGGCAGGTAATCCGGGTTTTCGGCGATCTGCTGCTGCTGTTCCAGCTCGATCAAACGCGCCTCGGGCCGGATTACCGTGACATAGGCAGTGTGCACCACAATCACGGAAATCAGCAGGGCAAACAGCTGGTAGAGAAAGTCGTTGGACAGTCGGATCTTCATTCTTATCGCCTGTTATCAAAAATCGGCTGGCATGGTCAGTATCGTATCAGCGTGCACTTCTTCCGAGGGCTTGAATGCCCGGGGCGCAGGTGGCATCGAATCACCCTCAGGTTGTATGTCAGAGTTTTCGCTAGGCGCTGGCGCGGTTTCCTGCGGTTCTGCCTGCGTAGGCACGTCTTGCTCGGACGCGTCCTGCTGCGCCCATACCCCCCCCGGCAGCACGCTCAAGCAGAGCCACAGCGCTGCCGCCCGTTTAGTCGGCTTTAGGGTGTGCATAGCGCGCCAGTCTGAACCCCACATCATCACGCCCTTCCTCACCTGAATCTCGGTAAACCAAACGCAGTTCGGTAATGCGCCCATGGCGCCAGCTGGAACCGCGGATGGTATGTAATTTTCCGGCACCCGCGCCCAGCGGGTCGGTTTCCACCGCCATTGACGCTTCAACACTGTAGACATCATTCATCCACTCGCTGACATTGCCCCCCAGGTCATACAACCCCAGCGGGTTCGGATCGAACTTGCCTACCGGCGCCGCCGCGACATAGTTATCCTGATAGCTGCTCAGGGTTTTATCGACCACGCCTTGAGCACTGATATCCGCGTAGTTGCCGGCCTTGCCGGTTGGCGGCATGTCATTACCCCAGGCGTAACGGCGCTCGCCCTTGCCACCGGAGTAGCGCGCCGCCCACACCCACTCCGCCTCGGTCGGTAAACGGTAACCCGTGTTCACCGGCGTAATCAGCTGTCCGTTGCGATAGGCCTCGGGCAACCCGTCGCGCCGACTGAGCCAGTTACAAAAAGCAATGGCATCGCTCCAGCTGACCCGGGCGACCGGGTAGTTATCGTTGTCCAGTGTTGTGCGTTGCACAATGCCGGACGAATGCGCGGCCCTGAACTGCCGAAACGCTTCATTGGTAACTTCCTTGGTGGCCAGATAATAAAGTCTCGTCAATTTTACGTCGCGCTGCACTTCATTGGATTGTCGGCCCTGCTCCCGGCGCGGCGAGCCCATCGCAAAGGGCCCGCCCGGCTCAATCAGCACCAGCTCGTCGCCGGTCGCCGTTCGAATGCGTTTTGGAAACTGGGCGAGAAAGGCTTCGCGCTCGGTCAGCAGCTTAACTTTTACCTGCTGCTTGAAACCCGAGCGCGGCGTAACGCTCTGGCGGTGGCTCGCATAACCTTCGCGACGAATTTCGAGTTTATGCTCCGTAGTCGTGAGCTGAATCGTTTGATTGGCGCGACCGCGCAACA
Organism: Litorivivens sp.; assembly: GCF_041624475.1. Lineage (GTDB taxonomy): Bacteria > Pseudomonadota > Gammaproteobacteria > Pseudomonadales > Spongiibacteraceae > Litorivivens. The sequence continues at coordinate 52,756 of NZ_JBFJUX010000010.1, read as the reverse complement.
CGCCGTCGATATAGAGCAAGGCATCCGCCGGCGTGGCGCTGATCTGAATCTCGCCCACCACCGGTTGCAGGGTCAGTTCCAGCTGTTCGCGACTGCCGCTGGGCAAGGCCAGCGTTTTCGTCAGCGTCCGATAGCCGGGCTTGCTCAGGGTCAGTTGCGTTGTCGCCTGCGGCCTCAGTTCGATGGTCAGTGGCGTTGCGCCCTGATACTCCCCGTTTACCTGCACCCGCGCGCCCGCTGGTCGGCTGCTCACCTCGACCGTGGCGTAGCTGGGTTGCAGGGTAACCAGCGGTAGCTGCTGGGCTTTATTAGCCTCTGTAATCAGCGAGTATTCCCAGTCCTGGTAACCCGGCAGACGAAGTTTGAGAACATGCTTGCCTGGCATCACTTCTGCGACGACCCCGTCCGGGCCGGTAACCCCCTGCTCTACCCCATCGACACTCAGGGTGGCGCCTTCAGGCTTGGAGCGCACCGTAATATCCGCCCAGCCCGGCTCCAGCTCCACGTGCAAGCGTTGCTGACGCCCCATACCTTCAATATCGATGGTGCCCGTGGCCGGCTGATAGCGCGGTGCCGTTAACCTGTAGGAATAGCTGCCGTGTTCCAGCTCCAGATCCGATACCGGTGTGTAACCCCGGGCATCGCCGTCTATTTCCAGCCGGGCTGATTCAGGTTGCGAGCTGACGGTTAACACGCCGGGCAGTTTTTTCAGACTGAACTGAAAGAGATTGTCATCACTCGCCTGAACGGTAATGCGCTCTTCCAGCAGGTGATAACCGGTCTTTTCAAGGCGCAGCAGATAATCGCCGGGACGCGCCAGATAGTTACCGCCCAGCTCCAGCACTAACCCGCCACTGATTGAGATTTCGGCGCCGGCGGGCTCCACTTGCACTTTGACCGCCTTGGCGGTCAGCACAAACCACAGGCCGGCCAGCAGCAAAAACAGCAGCGCACCGATAATCCAGTAGAGTGGTCGGCCGCTGCGCGCGGGCGCAGTCGATGCTCCCGCTTCCGGAGGCTGAAAGCTCGATGGCTTAATGACCTCGTTGTGCGCGTTACTGTCGGATTCCCTGTCGCTCATTCAACGTCCTTTCAACGGCATCATTATTATTTCTGAACGCAATCAGATTTTGTCGGTACAACGAATATCGAGGCTGACGACCCCATCGTCCGGTCGCACACTGAGTGTTTTGCGTGCGTCGCGGTAACCCTCGCGGCGACCCACCACGGTATAGTCACCGGGCGTCAGCCGCAGGGTTTTCTGTTCGAAGTTGCCCATCTCGCCAACCCGGTAGACCACCACGTCCGTCAGGCTGTCCGAGCTAAGCTGCACCGTTATCGGCTGTCTGGCACGGGCGATGGCTTGATCGACCGCCTCCATTTGCGATTGCAGGCGCGGCCCAGGATTGTCAATTTTGCGAGCATCCTGCAGGGTATACCAGGCGCTGGCGAGAACGTCCTTGCTGTACAGACGCTCTGGCGCCTCTACCAGCGTCTGGAGGCGCTGGTCTAATTCATCGCGCTGACGACTGCGCTGCAAACCTGCCTGGGCAAACTCCAACGTGGAATCCAACTCTATCAGCTTACGGTAATCGGCAACCGCCTTGCCCCAGTTTTCCTTATCGACGGCCTGTTCAGCACTGGTTTTCAAGGCGGCAATGCGTTGCTGCAGTCGCGCGGCTTTCAGTTCGGCGAGTCCCTCGCGCACGACGGGATCGTTGGGCTTCAGTTTGTCAGCCTTGCGAAACTCACGCTCAGCCGCACTATAGTCGCCGTCCGCCAGTGCCTGCTGGGCGGTGGACAGGGTGATGCGGAATTCCCAGTCCTGCATGGCTTCACCCACTCGCACGACACCCTCGCGCGCAGCTTTCGACTGCGGGTCAAGCCGCAATACTTCCCGGTAAAGCATCATCGCCTGATCAAGCTGGTCGGCCCGTTCGTGGTTTTCGGCAGCGGACATCAGCGTCAGGATCTGCGGCAGATTGCGCGCCCGCTGCATGCCGCTGCGGGCCATTGCGTTCTCGGGGTGGATAGCCAGCGCCAGATCAAAGGCCTTGACCGCGGCCTCGCTGTTCAGCTTTTCCAGCGCCTGATAGCCCTCAACGATGGTGGCCTTAAGCACCGCCTCCACCTGGCCGAGCAGGGTATTGGACTGTTCCAGCGCTTTGCCCCAGTAGGTAGCTGCCGCTTCGAATTCGCGATTGGCAAAATAATTGCTCGCCCGCTCGGCGTTCACTTGCACCTGTTGGTAGTCCGCTGGCGCCCAACGCTCGACCGCCAGCTTTTCAAGCTCAGCCCGGCGCAATTGCAGGGCATCGGCAATACGCTGGGCCGTCTGGCGCTTGGCCAGAACAGCTTCAGTATCAGCCGCACCGGGCGCCGGTTCGGCTTCCCCTTCAGACCTACCCGCCGAGACCTCAACCTGTTGTTGCGGCGGAGCGTCGGCGATCTGCCTGAGCGGTTCGCGCTGATTCAGCTGAGAGGGCAGCCACAGAATCACCAGGCTCAGCAGCAGAGCAATCAGGGCGACGGCTATCCAGAAGAAAGGGCGCTCCGCCGAGGCAGCGGTGGGCGCTGAAGCCGCCGACGTCGGTGGTTGATGCGCGACGGGGGTGATGCGCTCGCCCGCATCGTCTGGAAGCTGGTTTGGCGACAAAAGTTATCGATCCTTATCCTTGGCTGAGCCGTCGTCGGCGCCGCCCGGCGGTAATCCTGTTTCGTTAGCGTAAATCTTGCGCAGCAGTTCGCGCCACTCCTGATACTGGGCTTCGGCCGAACCGCTGAGGGTAATGGTCTTGCCCTCCAGTTCGATGACCCTCGGCTTCAGGTCCGTGGACAGAGACTCGCCCAGCTCTTTCAGGGCTTCGACGTGCAGTTTCTTTTCGCCGAATTTATCAATACCGGTTTTGAGCAGATAGCCACCACCCACAACACCGGAATACGCCGCAGCTGCCTCGGCGCCATTACTGGCCTGACCCGCGCCATAAATACCAGCCGCTACGCCGACGGCACCGGCTACCATGCGGCCGATGGCTTCCTTGCGCACTTTTTCAAGGTTTTTGGCTTCCTGATAACTCGCCGCGCGCCATTCGTCATAGGGCGTCTGCATCTGTTCGCCAAACAGGTAGTAGTGCTGATCCAGCGTATCGACCAGCCGGTAATCACGCTCGCGAATCGCCTGAATACGCTGCACATTCGGGTCACTGTCAGCCGGCAAACCACGCACTGAATAGTCACCGTTCTTTTCATTCAGATAACGCTGAAAGGCGTCCGGCGACAAGTCTTCGGCAAAGCGCAGGAAGGCGATGGTGCGAATATCGCGCAGCTGTTTTGATGACAGCCCCTTGCGGGATTTAAGCAAATCGTTAGCAATACGGTTGTAGAGATCCTGAAACGGGTCGATCTCCGAGGGCTCAACATCGCTGTAACTTAAACTGGCCGCCGTTTCCTCATAGGTTTTGTCCAGCCACTCACGCCCGCTGGCATCGACGGCTTTTACCGCCACCTTCAGGTCGCGACCATTCGACTCGAGGATGGTGCCGGTAATCATCAACTCCGATGAGGTGGTGGGACTGGGCACAACGCGCACCGGCCCCCAGTGCCCCGTGCTCTGCAAAGTTTCGCGCAACCGGTAGGGAATAAAACCCGCCTCGGCCTTGCGCACCTGCGGGAAGATGCCAGAGTCCTCATCTACCGGTTCGGTATAGCCGGGATCGAACACCGCAATGTTTACATCCAGCAACTCGGCCTGTGGAATTTCGCGCTCGGCGTGGGCCGCGCGTGTGGCATTGACATGCTTGACCGACTGGTTGACACAACCGGCCAGAAAAATCAGCAGTGTCAGCGACAGCGACCTAGCGATTGTTGCGCTTATACTCACGATACTCTTCCCACAGTTTTTCCCGCAGTTCGGGATCGGTTTCATTCTCGGCCGCCTCGCGCAGTTGGCGCGCGACGATATCGTCATCCTGCCCGCTAGGCACATCGTCCGGCGCCGGCGGCAGGCTTTCCTTGTCGCCCGGACTGCCCGGGCGACGCTGCCCCCCCTTGGGCATATTGCCGCCGCCGGTGGCGCCGGGCGGGTGCGGGGCTGAATAGCCATACTGATCCTGCCCCTGACTGCCGGCAGGACCCTGTCCGCTGGCACTGCCACCGCCGCCTGCGTTTTCCCTACGGCGCTGTTCAGCAGCCAGGGCCTGGGCCTGCTCGCGTTCGCTCAGGGACTGATTTTCGCGGTCGAGCCGCCGATCAAAACCGGACAGAGAGCGCGCCAGTTCACCCTCCAGGTTTTCGGTGCGCTCGCGTTCGGTAGCCACACCGCCGCCGGCGGGAGGTGCCCCATCGGGCGTATCGGGCTGAGCCTCGCCACTGGCTTCGGCCGGCGCGCCAGCCTGACCTGCGGGCGGTTCATCCGGCGGCGGTGGCGGCCACTGTTGCTCGTTGTCGGCCGGGGCTCCGGCCGCATTTTGCCGTGCCTGCTCACGCTCGCGGGCCGCCTCTTCCGCTTCAGCACGCTGCCGGGCTGCGGCCTGCGCTTGCTGCTCGGCCTGTTGCTGTTTTTGCTGCGCCTGCTGCTCTGGACTCTGTTCCTGCTCCCGCTGCTCCGACGAAGGCGACGACGGGCTGCTCGGTGGCTGGGCGGGTGGCGGCGGCTGGGGACTGCTCGGCGGTGTCGGCGGCGGGGTAGCACAGGCACTCAACAACACAGTGCCCAACAACAGGCCTGCCAGCGACAGGCGGCTGGAGCGAAGGCGCGGAACACTGTGCGGGCTTTCTGCAAACATCAATAGCCTCTGGACTTCACGATCACGGGTTTACGGCCGGGCGGCGGGCCTGAACTGGTAGATATACCGCATTTTCTCGGTGCTGACGGTGCCCTCTTCCGTCAGCCGCGGGCGAAAAATGGTGTCGCGACTGTAGCGCAAGGCCTTGTCTTCGAGCACCGACGCCTGCTGAGGACGCAGCTCAACCACTTCGATATTGCGCGGCTGGCCACGTGAATTCACATCCAGCAGCAGCTCGGCTTCGCCCTGATAGGCACTGAGCAGGGTCGGATCATTGGTTGAGGGCAGCTTCAGCGGCTTCTGGTAGATGGGCACCGGCGTACCGAAGGTCTGAGTGAGATAGTCGGTGGCACCATTCTCATGCAGCAGGTCATAGGCCCGCTGGTAGTAACGGCGGGCCTTGCGCTCGTTGCCAATCAGCTGATAGTGGTCGCCCAGGCGCACATAGGAGTCAGCGATGGCGCGTTGATCCGGTTCCGGCTGATCTTCGAGAATGCGCTGGGCAATTTTCAGGGAACGCACCGCCTTCCACTCAGCGTCTATCAACGCGCGATCATCAGAGCGGGAGCCCTGATCGAAGGCAATCGCCCGGCGGACCTGATCAGTGCGCACGAAAGAGTAACTGACATTGCGCTCGGCAGCCTTTATGCCGCGCAAGCGTTCGAGGTCATCGTGCAGACGCCTGGAGTAACTGTTGGCCAGATCATAGTAGACCGGCACCAGCTGCGGGCTGTCGGCACCCACCACCTGGGCGAGAATCTCCAGTCGCTCCTCATGCAACCGACTTTCATGATAGGTTGCCTCCAACAGACTGTACCAGCGCGCTGCCCGGTAAAGAGCCTGCTCAAGCTCCGGTCCGCTGCTTATGGCCTGGCGCTGTATGTTGGTACTTACCTCCAAGCGATCCATTGCCTCTTCAAGGCGCCCCACCCGAATCAGGCTGTCCAGCAACAGGTCGTCGTGGCGCGTCTGCTCCAGACTTTCCAGGCCCTTGTCGGTCCGGGTAACAAAATTGGCCTGCTCAATGTAATCAATGGCCTTGAGATAATCCTGAAGCTGGTAGTAGGCGATGCCGATGGCGTAGAGGGGCTTGGCCAGCCGCGGGTCGCGGAAGTTACCACTGCCGCGCAGTTTCTCCAGCACCGCTTCGAGGCTGTCGATGCCGGTGTCCAGCTCTCCGGCCTGAATTTCGATCAGGCCAAGGTTTTCCAGCGCCGCCACGCCGCTGACCGGATCATTAACAAGTGCCTGGGCCAACTGTCGCGCTGAATCGAGTGCCTGCCGGTACTGGCCTGAGGCGACGCTGCGATCGACTTGCTGCTGCAGGCGGGCCAGTTGACTGTCATTGAGCACAAGACTGGAGGGAGGCGGCAACAGCTCAAGACCACCTGCTGCCCACACACTGGGAACACACAGAAGCAAGGCGATAAGCCGCTTCACGTTACGCCCGAATATTGCCATACAGACGCCCCCTGTAACTCGTGAAATCATACTACGGCAGGGCGGCCACACTGGATCAGCGCGAACACCCCGTTATTACGGTACTTTACCACTGGGCGACAGCCTGCGCTCGACCTGTTTTGACGTACAAGCTGCGGCCACCTGTGCGCGATAGCGTGCTTATAAATAATAGTAAAAATGCCCACCAGTCACTGTACATTGAGACGGTAAAAAGTCCTTGACCCCACCGTTCGGGCTATCCGGTATCGCGGGAAAACTCTTTGCCACCGGCATACCACCTGCGAAGCAGCGCTACCTGAAGTAACAGCCACCACAGCACCGCGCAGGCGCTTAATTAAATATCAGTAACACATAGAGAGCGTTACTTTTAAATATCTAATATAAACAAAGCGTTAAAACACAGCCCGACGCTCAAACCTGTTTCCATGCGCCACAATTCTGGCAATTTGGTAACACTTACAGGATAATGTGAACATCGATACCACTGAAAACAGGTAACACTTCCATGAAAAAACTGACTCAAACGCTCGTCGTTGCCCTGCTGGCAACGGCTTCTGCCACCGTCTTTGCGGCCCGCCCTTCCAGCCTGGTTTACACGGGCACTGGTGTCGATGAAACCGGCGCAGAGTATTCAAACTACTCGGTAAAATGCACGGATGGACAGCGTCACCCGCTGACCGCCTGGGACAACCGCCGCAAGTGGTGTGTCGGTGAAGGTTCTCAGGAAGAATGTCACCGCAAGCAGATCAAAGCCGCCAAAAAGGCCTGCAAAGCCGGCTGAGCACTCTCCCGGCGGGCGTCTTAGCCCGCCGTCTTCTCCCCCGCCGCCTTTTCCCCTGCAGAAAACACCAGCTGCGCCAACTGACTGATCAGCTGCTTCTGGCGCGCCAACCCCTCTTCTGACAAAGGCTCTACCGGCAACATTGCCTGGTACATTGGCGCCATGGTGATATACGACATCACCACATTGTTAAACGCCATCACCGCCCAAGGCTCCAACGCATTTCCCTGAAAAAAACCCACCAAGGGCTCAGGCGCCGACTCCTCCGTGAACAGCGGACGAAACAGGCGATCGACTATCTCCCTACTTTGCGACCCATTGGCCAACGCCGCATGCTGCAGCAGCCGGGCAAAATTCGGGTGCTGATAATGCAGGTCCACCATGGTGTGCAGCCACTCCATGATGCGCTCGCGGGTCACGGGCTGGGCGCGCAACTGAGTCAGCGGCTCGTTAAACAGGGCAATCAAGCGGTTAAGCACCGCTTGGTAAAGCGCCTCCTTGTTCTTGAAGTGGTTGTACAAACTGGGGGATCGAATCCCCACACGCTCAGCCACCTCACCCAAAGAGGTTGCTTTGTAACCCTTTTCCGCAAACAGCGCTTCGGCCGCATCCAGAATCCGCTCCGGCGTCTCTTTCAATTCGGTCATCACTTTTTCCAAACAGACGCGCTATGCTAGCAAAATTCTGCCGCACGGACTTTTTACTCGCGATTCCCGGCAGTCTGATTACAATCAACACACCGATAATAAAAGGAACCTGGCTCGCGATGGACGATTACCGCGCAATAGAAAACCTGATGTATCGCTACGCTTTTTTACTCGACGATGGCGACCTGACCGGCGTTGCCGAGCTGTTTCGCCACGGTGAAATTGTTGCGCCGGCCAGCGACTCGGTAGTGAAAGGCTACGATGCGGTTTTGCAGATGTATCAGCAATCCACCCGCCTGTTTGAGTGCGGCACGCCGCGCACCAAGCACATCATTTCCAATACCCATATCGAGGTGAACGGCAGCGAGGCCGAGGCACGCGCCTACTTCACGGTGGTGCAGGCCGCCAGCGGACTGCCGCTGCAGGTCATCATCAGCGGCTACTATCGTGATCAATTCAGCCGCATCGACGGCGAGTGGTGTTTCAGCCGCCGCGAAATGCATCCCGATCTGTTTGGCGACCTCTCCCAACACCTGCTGTTCGACGCCGATAGTATTCAATGACCATGCAGCCTCAGATGAACAAGCCCGGCCGTCGCGGCCTGCCGCGACTGATAGACGCCACCAACTATTCAATGCGCGGCTTGCGCGCGGCCTGGACCCATGAGGAAGGCTTTCGCACCGAATGCATCCTGATGCTGTTTCTGGCGCCGGCAGCGGCCTGGCTGGCCCAGACCGGCATCGAGTTTGTGCTGCTGATCTGCTCCTGCCTGATGGTGATGCTGGCGGAAATCATCAACTCCGCCATTGAGTCGGTGGTTGACCGGGTCGGGCTGGAGCGCCACCCCCTGTCGGGTCAGGCCAAGGATCTGGGCTCAGCCGCGGTTTTCATCTGTATGATGATGGTGCTGCTGGTGTGGGGCACTATCGCCTTTACTCGCTTCTGGCCGGCAATGTGATTTGCTCGCCGAGATAATCCGGCAAATCCCTTGACACTGCAGGGCCGAACAGGAATAATCCGCCCTCTTAAATTTTTGGTATTGACTCAGCTTCAAGGAGTAACCGGGTGGCAAACTCTCCCCAAGCACGTAAACGCGCACGACAAGCGGAAAAACGCCGCAAGCATAACGCCAGCCTGCGCTCCATGGTGCGTACGTATCTGAAAAAAGTAATCAGCGCCATTGAATCAGGCGATGCAGAAGCTGCGAAAGCGGCCTACGCACAGGCGGTTCCGGTCGTTGACCGCATGGCCGACAAGGGCATTATCCACAAGAACAAGGCTGCTCGTCACAAGAGCCGTCTGAACGCCCAGATCAAGGCACTCGCGGCCTGATCGACCCGCTGCTAGAACAAAAAACCCGCCTGATGGCGGGTTTTTTTATGACCTGATTTCCTGCCTGCTTCAACTCAACACCAGATTGTCCCGGTGAATCAGCTCCTCATCGCCGAGATAGCCGAGCAGACGGGTGATTTCCGCACTGGGCTGACCCGCCAGCCGGCGCGCCTCATCGGCATTGTAGTTGACCAGCCCGCGCGCAATTTCACGCCCCTGCCCATCCACACAACTCACCAGGTCGCCGCGCCGGAAATCGCCGACAACCCCTTTAACGCCCACCGGCAACAGACTCCTGCCTTTACCGGTCAGCACCTTCACAGCGCCCTCATCCAGCTCCAGGCGCCCCTTTAACTGCAACTGTCCAGCCAGCCACTGCTTGCGCGCCGCCAGTTTCTGCTGCCTGGCCATCAGGCGCGTGCCCACGGACTCGCCCCGCAACAGCCGCGGCAACACCTGATCTTCCGTGCCACTGGCAATCACCGTATCGGCACCCGCGCGTGCCGCCAACCGGGCCGCTCGCAGTTTGGTGATCATGCCGCCGCGCCCCAACTGTCCGGCGCCGGACACCATGGCATCCAGACTGCTGTCATTGGCGTCCGCCTGCGCGATCAGTTCGGCCTCAGGGTTGTTGCGCGGATCCTCGGTAAACAGCCCCTGCTGATCCGTGAGGATAACCAGCACATCGGCATCCACCAGATTGGCAACCAGCGCCGCCAGCGTGTCGTTATCACCGAAGCGAATTTCGTCGGTAACGACCGTATCATTTTCATTGACGACCGGAATCACGCCCAGCTCCAGCAGCGTCTGCAGGGCGCCCCGGGCGTTGAGATAGCGGTCGCGGGCGGAGATATCATCGTGCCCAAGGAGAATTTGCGCGGTGTGCAGCCCGTGCCGGGAAAAGCGCGATTCGTAAGCCTGCACCAGACCCATCTGCCCCACGGCAGCCGCCGCCTGCAGGCGGTGAATTTCTTCCGGCCGACGCGACCAGCCGAGCCGCGTCATACCTTCAGCGACTGCGCCGGAAGAAACCAGCACCACCTCGTGACCAGCCTGGCGCAGCTCGACCATCTGCGACACCCAGGTGTCCAGCCCCTCGGCCCACAGGCCGCGACCATTGGCGGTGAGCAGGGCGCTGCCAATCTTGATTACCCAACGCTGGGATTCAGCCAGTTCCGTCATGACATTCCGCTTTTAATGCTTAAGGCTGGTAAACGACTTCCACATCGCCGTCGTCATCATCATTGTCATCGTCGTCCTCTGCCGCAGCCTTGCGAGCCGTGCGACGCGCCTCGGCCAGCGTCTGGATGCGCTCTCGTGCCTCCGACTGCATGGCCTTCTGGGTGTCTATTTCCCGCTGCAGCAGTTCCGGGTCAGTGGATTCCTCCGCCTTACAGACCTCAAGATACTCCAGAATCGCCCAGCACAGGGCCTCGGTATTGTCTTTGGTCAGCGCCGACAGTTGAAACACCGGACCGCCCCAACCAAGACGGTCAATGATATCCCGGCAGTGCGCCTCGCGCTCGTCCTCGGGAATCAGGTCCGTCTTGTTCAGCACCAGCCAGCGCGGGCGCTGGTAAAGGGTTTCACTGAATTCCGCCAGCTCATTAATGATGACCTTGGCCGAATCTACCGGGTCGGAGCCGTCCAGCGGCGCCACGTCCACCAAGTGCAGCAGCAGGCGGTTGCGCGTGAGGTGTTTGAGAAAGCGAATACCCAAACCGGCACCTTCGGCAGCGCCCTCCACCAGCCCAGGAATATCGGCCACCACAAAGCTGCGGTGCTTCTGCATCGAAACTACACCCAGATTCGGCACCAGCGTGGTAAAGGGGTAATCCGCCACTTTCGGCTTGGCAGCAGAAACCGCGCGAATCAGCGTCGATTTACCCGCATTGGGCAGCCCGAGCAGGCCGACATCAGCCAGCACCTTCAATTCGAGACGCAACTGCCGGGATTCACCCTCGGAGCCGGGCGTGGTCTGGCGCGGCGCGCGGTTGGTACTGGATTTAAAGCGGGTGTTGCCCAGACCGTGAAAGCCGCCCTGGGCCACTTTCAATAGTTCACCGTGCTCCGACAGGTCGCCGAGCACTTCGCCGGTCTCCTCATCCAGCACAGTGGTGCCCACCGGCACCACCAGATAGAGATCCTCGGCACTCTTGCCCCGGCAGTTACCGCCGCGCCCCTGCTCGCCATTATTCGCACGGTAGTTACGCACGTAGCGGTAATCTACCAGGGTATTTATTGCCTGATCTGCTTTCAGAAAAACACTGCCGCCATCACCGCCGTCACCGCCGTCGGGGCCACCTCTGGGGATATACTTTTCGCGGCGGAAGCTCAGGCAGCCACTGCCGCCGTTACCGGCTGCAACCTTGATGACTGCTTCGTCGACAAATTTCATGATACTTACCCGGTTTTCGCGCCTGAAAAATAAAAAGCCTGAGGCAGATACAAAAAAGCCCCGTCAACCTGACGGGGCTTTTTGAAACAATGCGCTCGCGCGTCAGGCCGCTTCGATGCTGACAAACTTACGCTTGTTTGGACCTTTTACAGCAAATTTCACCACACCGTCGGCCTTGGCAAACAGCGTGTGATCTTTGCCAATACCTACGTTCTCGCCCGCGTGGAAGCGAGTGCCACGCTGACGAACAATGATGCTGCCCGCAGGCACAGTCTGGCCGCCGAAACGCTTCACGCCAAGGCGTTTACTTTCCGAATCGCGACCGTTGCGAGTACTACCACCAGCTTTCTTGTGAGCCATGAACTAATCTCCTTTACTTGTACGCCAGCTTAGCCGCTGATACCCGTGATTTTCACTTCGGTGTACCACTGACGGTGACCGGCCTGTTTCATTGAGTGCTTGCGACGGCGAAACTTCACGATTTTGACCTTATCGCGACGACCGTGAGCAATCACTTCAGCAGTTACCTTTGCGCCGGCAACCAGCGGAGTGCCAACTTTGGCGGCACTGCCGTCATTAACCAGCAGTACTTTATCGAATTCCAGGGTTTCGCCAGTGGCGACTTCCAGTTTTTCCAGCTTGAGGGTTTCGCCCTCAATAACACGGTGCTGCTTGCCACCGCTTTCAATCACTGCGTACATAGTCTCTCTCCAAATGGCCTGCTTGCGGGTTAACGGTAATGGGTCGACATCCTGTCGAATGCAAGTTCAGGCAACCGCCACGCCCCTTACGGACGAGCAGTTTTGCTACAGGGTCGCGCATTCTACGCAAAAGCAACAGGAATCTCAAGCGTATTGCACGGCGACGGGAGCTGCCACCCCCAGCCTTGACACCCCCGCCCCCGCCCCCTAGCATTCCCGCGCAAACGCGCCTTAGCGGCGGCATTCCAACCATCTACCAGGCCTGACAGATGCAGCAGATCCGAGAGGTTGTTGCCAGCGAATTCGACGCGGTCAACACTCTGATTATTGAACAACTCCACTCGGATGTCGCCCTGGTGGAAAACATCGGCCACTATATTGTCGATGCCGGCGGTAAGCGACTGCGCCCCATGCTGGCCCTGCTCAGCGGCGGCGCCTGTGGCGGCATTTCCGACAAGCACATCCAACTGGCGGCCGTTATCGAGTTTATCCACACCGCCACCCTGCTCCACGACGACGTGGTCGATGTCTCCGCCCTGCGCCGGGGACGCCCCACCGCCAACGAAAAGTGGGGTTCTGCCCCCAGCGTGCTGGTCGGCGACTTCCTCTACTCCCGCGCCTTTCAGATGCTGGTAAGCATCGGCGACATGAGCGTAATGGGCCTGCTGTCGGATACCACCAACACCATCGCCGAGGGCGAGGTGCTGCAACTGGTGCGCGCGGGCAATGCCGACGGTGATCGGGAACAGTACTTTTCAGTGATACAGAACAAGACCGCGGTGCTGTTCGCCGCCGCCTGCTGCGCCTCGGCCCTGCTCAGCGAACGCCGCGACTACGCCGACACCCTTTACGAGTACGGCATGAATCTGGGTATGGCCTTTCAACTGATCGACGATGTACTCGATTACGAGGGCAACCCGGAAGAGACTGGCAAGAACATCGGCGATGACCTCAACGAAGGCAAGGCCACGCTGCCGCTGATCTACGCGATGGAAAATGGCAGCAGCAGCGAGGCCGACCTCATTCGCCACGCCATTACCGAAAAGTCCGCCGCCAACCTGTCTCAAGTGGTCGACATTGTGCGCAGAACCGGCGCTCTGGACTATACCCGCAGTATCGCCCGGGAATATTCCGGCGATGCACTGTCTGCCCTGGTTCCGCTGAAAGCGAGCACCTACCACCAGGCCCTGCTGGATCTCTCCAGGCTGGCGCTGTCTCGCTCCAAATAAGATTTCATTAAGAACGGCGCCCGAAGGGGCGCCGCCAGATCAGCTCACACTCGCCATAAACGCCAGCAGCTCATCGGTTTTGCTGCGCATCAGCGCCTGATCGCCGCGCGTTTCCACATTCAAGCGCACCACCGGCTCGGTGTTGGACATGCGCAGATTAAAGCGCCAGTCGGCGAAAGCCACACTCAATCCATCCACATGTTCGATGCTGTCAGCCGCGCTGGCGTATTCCTGCTCCACCGCCGCAATTACCGCTTTCGGGTCTTCGATGGTGCTGTTGATTTCACCACTGCAGGGAAAACGCTCCATACGCTCATCCACCAACTGAGACAGGGATTTACCCCGGCGCGAAATCAGCTGCGCCACCAGCAGCCACGGAATCATGCCGCTATCGCAATAGGCAAAATCGCGGAAGTAATGGTGCGCACTCATCTCGCCGCCGTAGATGGCATTTTCACTGCGCATGATTTCCTTGATAAAAGCGTGCCCGGTTTTGCTCTGCACCGCCGTCGAGTTATTGCTTTCCACCAGCTCACGGGTATTCCAGACCAGGCGCGGGTCGTGCACCACTTTTTCACCAGGGTGATCCAGCAGGAAGCTCTCGGCCAGCAGTCCGACCACGTAATAACCTTCGATAAAGCGGCCGTTTTCGTCGAAAAAGAAACAGCGGTCGAAGTCTCCGTCCCAGGCAATACCCATATCGGCTTTTTCGGCCAGCACCGCGTCGATGGTTGGCTGGCGATTTTCTTCCAGCAGTGGATTCGGCACCCCATTAGGGAAGTTGCCGTCAGGCTGATGATGCACTTTCACAAAACTGAAGGGCAGACGACCTTCAATGGCATCAATGACCGCGCCGGCGCCGCCGTTACCCGCATTGACCACAATCTTCAGCGGTTTGAGCCCCGCAACGTCGACGTAGCTCATCAGATGATCAAGGTAGGCCTCTAACGATGCAAAAGCCTCGTACGAGCCCGCCTGTGCAGGCGTCGAAAACTCACCCTTTTCAGCGCAGGCTTTGATATCGAACAGGCCCGAATCACCGCTGATCGGTTTTGACTCTTCACGCACAAACTTCATGCCGTTGTAGTCTTTCGGGTTGTGGCTGGCGGTCACCGCAATGCCGCCACCAAATTTGCCGTAGCTGGTGGCGAAGTAAATTTCTTCGGTGCCGCACTGGCCGATATCAAAGACATCCACCCCCGATTCACGCAGCCCCTTCACCAGCGCCATCTTGATGGCCTCGCTGCTCAGACGAATGTCGTGACCCACTACCACTGAATCGGGTTGAATCACTTCTGCGTAGGCGCGACCGATACGATAAGCCACATCTTCATTTAATTGATCGGGCACACGACCGCGAACGTCATAGGCCTTGAAACAGGTAATTTCTTGCATTCGGTTTGCTGTCACTTCTCGTAATAATTTTCGAAAACATAGTTGGTGGCTTCTACAAATCCGGGCACGCTGCCACAATCAAAGCGCCGCCCTTCAAATTTGTAAGCCATAACGCAGCCTTCGGCGGCCTGTGCATTCAAGGCATCGGTAATCTGCACTTCGCCATTTTTACCCGGCGCGGTGTTACGCAGAATATCGAAGATATCCGGCGTCAGAATATAACGCCCGATCACCGCCAGATTAGAGGGCGCCTCATCAACAGCGGGTTTTTCCACCATGCTGTCAACCCGGTAGAGCCCTTTATTCAACTCGGTGCCGACGATAACCCCGTACTTGTCGACCTCGTCTTTGGGCACTTCCATAACCGCCACAATGCTGCAGCGAAACTGCTTGTAGAGCTTGACCATCTGCGCCATGACGCTGTCACCGCCATTGTTCAAGCAAAGGTCGTCAGACAGAATCACGCCGAAGGCGTCCTGGTTGCCTACCAAGACTTCGCCGGTGAGGATTGCATGACCCAGGCCCTTCATTTCACGCTGGCGGGTCATGGAAAAGGTGGCGGAGCTTATGACCTCGCGGATAGATTCCAGATAGACCTCTTTGGAGGTCCCGGATATCTGGTGCTCAAGCTCATAACTGGTATCAAAGTGATCGGCGATGGCCCGCTTGCCGCGCCCGGTCACCAGCGCAATGTCGGTCAACCCGGCATTGATCGCTTCTTCCACCCCGTACTGCACCAGCGGCTTATTGACGATGGGCAACATTTCTTTGGGCATGGATTTGGTTGCCGGCAAAAAGCGGGTACCGTAGCCCGCCACGGGAAAAAGACACTTCTTCAAGATAAACTCCTAGTGATTACTCGCTGCGGCCGTAAACATCCTCGAACCGCACAATGTCATCCTCACCCAAATAACTGCCGGTCTGCACCTCGATCAGCTCCAGCGGAATAACGCCGGGATTGCTGAGGCGATGTTTGGTTCCCAGCGGGATGTAGGTGGACTGATCCTCTGAGAGAATCATGGTTTCTTCGCCACGCACCACCTCGGCAGTGCCTTTAACAACCACCCAGTGTTCAGCGCGGTGGTGATGCATCTGCAATGATAGACGTTCACCCGGCTTAACAATAATGCGCTTGACCTGAAACTGGTCGCCCTCAACCAGGGATTCATAGCTGCCCCAGGGGCGGTAAACCCGGTACTGGTGCTTGGCCTCATCGCGCCCGGCCGCCTTGAGCTTGTTGACGATGGCCTTGACGTCCTGCACCCGGTTTTTGTCCGCGACCATCACCGCATCGGGCGTTTCCACAATAACCAGATTATCGACGCCCACCGCAGCCAGCAGACGGTCCTGACTGCGCAAGTAGCTGTTTTTGACATCCTCTACCAGCACGTCACCGTGGAGGTAGTTATTCTGCTCGTCTTTGTCGGCAACATCCCACAGGGCCGACCAGGAGCCCACATCGCTCCAGCCGCATTCCAGTGACACCATGACCGCGCGATCCGTATGCTCCATTACAGCATAGTCAATGCTGTCTGAAGGACAAGCCGAAAAGGCCTTGGCGTCAACCCGCAGAAAATCAATATCGGTCTGCGTGGCCGCCATGGCCTCGCGACACGCGGCAAGCATATCGGGCTGGTATTTCCCGAGCTCATCCAGATAAGCCTGAGCCGAAAACAGGAACATGCCGCTGTTCCAGCAGTACTCGCCGCTGTCGAGATAGCCTTCCGCAGTCGCAAGGTCGGGCTTTTCCACAAATTGCGCCAGTGTAAACGCGTTAGACGCCAGCTCCTCGCCGCGCTTCAAATAGCCATAGCCGGTTTCCGGTGAGGTGGGCACGATACCGAAAGTCACCAGCTGCCCGTCCTGGGCAAAGGGCAGGCCCCGCTCGACGGCTTCACAGAAGGCCTCAACCTGCCGAATAACGTGGTCGGCGGGCAGCACCAGCAAGACCGCATCGGCATCGGTTTGCACCGCCCGCAGCGCCGCCAATGCAACGGCCGGAGCGGTGTTTTTGCCCTCGGGCTCCAGAATAATGGCGCCGGCGCTGCGCTTTTCGTTGCGAAACTGCTCGGCCACCAGAAAACGGTGCTCTTCATTGCACACCACCAGTGGCGGCGCGACATCGCTCAATCCATCAACCCGGGCGGCGGTTTCCTGCAGCATGGAGAGGTCACCGGTCAAATCCTGAAACTGTTTCGGGAAACTCTCCCGGGACAAAGGCCAGAGCCGACTTCCTACGCCGCCGGACAACAGAACAGGTATTAGCATGAACTTCCCTTAAAAATGAACTTATCAGCGTGTTATTTGATCGCGGTGAGGCGAGTTAAGCCCTTTATTGTCGCGGCCCACGCCCCGGTAGTCAAAGCCTAAGCGCTGCAAATGCCCCGCATGGTACAAGTTTCGCCCATCGACAATCAGATTGCCGCGCATGGCCAGCTTCAACGCGCGAAAGTCCGGCTGCCGGAACCGCTTCCATTCGGTAACCACCGCCAGCGCATCGGCCCCCACCACCGCCGCCATTGGCTCATCCACAAAGCGGACCCGCGCCGCATGAGGGAAGCGCGCAAAGTACCGCCGCGCATTGGCCGTGGCCACCGGGTCATGGGCAATAACACGGGCACCTGCCGCCACCAGGCTTTCAATTAACGCAATAGCCGGCGCTTCGCGGATATCGTCGGTGCCGGGCTTAAAGGCCAGGCCCCACACCGCGATGGTGCGCCCCTCCAGCTGCCCGTCAAAACAGGAGCGCAGCTTGTCGAACAGCACCTGCTTCTGAGCCTGATTGCGGCGATCCACCGATTTCAGTATCGCCATATCCAGTGCCCGCTCCTCACCGGTCGCAATCAACGCCCGCACGTCTTTGGGGAAGCAGGAACCGCCATAGCCTGCACCGGGATAGAGAAAGGCATTGCCGATACGCTTGTCGGTCCCCATGCCGAGCCGGACCTGCTCCACATCCACATCGCAGTGCTCACACAGCTCGGCAATCTCATTCATAAAAGAAATGCGCGCCGCCAGCATGGCGTTGGCTGCGTACTTGGTCATTTCCGCCTCGCGTCGCCCCATGTACAGAACGCGATCATTACGCCGCAAATACGGCGCATATAACATGCCCATCATCTCTCTGGCACGCTCACTGTCGCTGCCCACCACAATCCGGTCCGGCGTCATAAAATCGGCAACCGCGACGCCCTCCTTCAGAAATTCCGGGTTACTGACCACCTCGACGGCGGCCGAAACACCGCGCTGGCGAAGCTTGTCACGGATGATCCGCTCAACCTCATCACCCGTTCCAACCGGCACTGTCGACTTGGTAATCACAATGGTGTCATCGTTGATGACCTTGCCGAGACTCCGGGCAACGCCCAGAACCGCCGAGGTATCACAGTGACCGTCGGCGCGCATTGGCGTACCAACGGCAATAAAGATGAAGTCGGATGTTGTCACCGCCGCGTCCAGCGACGCTGTAAACTCCAGCAGCCCCGCCGACAGGCCCGCACTGACTATACTGTCCAGCCCCGGCTCATAGATCGGCAGTTCGCCGCGCCGCAAGGCGCTTACTTTTTCCGCAGCCGCATCCACACAGACCACACGGTTGCCCATCTCTGTCAGGCAGGCCGCCGTCACCAGCCCCACATAGCCCGCCCCGATCACAGTAATCTTCATGTCTCAAGCACTCCTGAAAGGTTTCAGTGACATGAGTACTGCAGTTTCGTGACGCGCTGATGGCGCTTATTTGACGCTATTATTGCAGTATCAGTGTTGACAGCGAACACGCTGACCGCCAGTAAATCTCTGTGCTACCATGCGGCAAATTTTCTGAAAGCAGTGCCCTCCGATGTCCTTGATTCATCAGAATTCTTTTAGCAAAGAAGAACTTATTGCCTGCGGTCAGGGCGAGCTGTTTGGCCCCGGCAACCCGACCCTGCCAACCGACAACATGTTGATGGTGGATCGCATAAACCACATCAGTCATGAGGGTGGCGAATTCGGCAAAGGCCAGATTGTGGCAGAGCTGGATATTCACCCGGACCTGTGGTTTTTCGACTGCCACTTTGTTGGCGACCCGGTGATGCCCGGCTGCCTCGGGCTGGATGCCATGTGGCAGCTGGTTGGCTTTTTCCTTGGCTGGAAGGGCAACAAGGGCAAAGGCCGCGCACTGGGCTCCGGTGAGATAAAGTTCACCGGCCAGATTCTGCCAGACGCCAAACTGGTGCGTTACCAGCTCGATCTGAAGCGCGTCATTGAGCGTAAACTGGTTATGGGCATTGCCGACGGCCAGGTTTCGGTAGACGGCGATGTCATCTATACCGCCAAGGATTTACGCGTCGGTCTTTTCCAGACTGACGGCAAGGATTTCGGTTAATTTTCACAGAGGCAAACATGAAACGCGTAGTCATCACCGGCATGGGCGTGGTCTCCCCCCTGGGCAATAACCTGAGCGAAGCACTGACCTCGCTGCAACAGGGCAAGTCCGGCATCCGAGCCAACGAAACCTACAAAGAGATGGGCTTTCGCAGCCAGGTATCGGGCAGCATTGATATCGACGCCAGCGAGTTCATCGATCGCAAGCAAAAGCGCTTTATGGGCGACGCTGCAGCCTTCAGTTATATCGCTATGCAGGAAGCCATCCGCGATTCTGGGCTGGAAGACAGCGACGTTTCCAACGAGCGCACCGGCATTATTGCTGGCTCTGGTGGCGCCTCCTCGGCCAACCTGATCGAGTCCGCCGACATTTTGCGCGAAAAAGGCGTCAAGCGCCTCGGCCCCTACCGCGTCACCCAGACCATGGGCAGCACGGTATCGGCTTGTTTGGCAACGCCGTTCAAAATTAAGGGCGTGAACTACTCTATCTCCTCAGCTTGCGCTACCAGCGCCCACTGTATCGGCAACGCCATGGAGCTGATTCAGCTCGGCAAACAGGATGTGGTATTTGCCGGTGGCGGCGAAGAGGAACACTGGACCCTGAGCTGCCTGTTTGACGCCATGGGCGCACTCTCCTCCAAATACAACGATACCCCGGACAAGGCTTCGCGCCCCTACGACGCCAATCGCGACGGTTTCGTTATCGCCGGCGGGGCCGGCATAGTGGTACTGGAAGAGCTGGAGCACGCCAAAGCCCGCGGCGCGAAAATTTACGGTGAAGTGATTGGCTACGGCGCCACCTCCGATGGCTACGATATGGTCGCCCCCTCCGGTGAAGGCGCGGTGCGCTGCATGAAGCAGGCAATGCAGACCGTGGATTCACCCATCGACTACGTGAACAGTCACGGTACCTCCACCCCCGCCGGTGACATTCAGGAACTAAAGGCCATGCGTGAAGCCTTTGCCGGCGGCAACCTGCCACTGGTTGGCTCCACCAAATCCCTGGCCGGCCATACGCTGGGCGCGACCGGCGTTCACGAGGCGATTTACTCGCTGCTGATGATGCAGCACAACTTTGTCGCTGCATCCGCGAATATTGAAACCCTGGACCCGGAAGCCGACGGCATGCCAATCGTGCGCGAGCGCAAGGATGGGGTGACGCTGAACACCATCATGTCGAACAGCTTTGGCTTTGGCGGCACTAACGCTACCCTGGTGTTCAAGCGCTACGCAGACTAAGAAGACAGCACACCCCTCCAGCCGGGAGGGGTGTGCTGTCAGCTCAGCAAATCCTTTAGCAACAGCGCCTCAACCCGCTCACCTTTTTGCACCGTCCTGCCCTCCGGCAACACCACCAGCGCGTTAGCCCAGGCCGCCGACGCCAGCACGCCCGAACTCTGATTGGCGTAGAGCGAAGCCTTAAGTTCACCACCTGACACGTCAACTCTGGCGCGAAGATACTCCTGCCGCCGGCCCGGTTTCGGCCAGTCAAAATCAGCGGCCACCGGCCAGGCCTGCGGCATCACATCGCGCGCACCCTGCATGGCTAACAAATAGGGTTTGACCAGAATCAAAAAGGTGACAAATCCCGACGAGGGATTGCCCGGCAGGCCAAAGAAGGCCGCCTCACCAATGCGACCGTAAGCCAGCGGCTTGCCCGGTTTGATCGCCAGTTTCCACAAGCTCAGCTCACCCAGCTTTTCCACCTGGGCTTTGACATGGTCCTCTTCACCTGCAGACACACCGCCGGTAGAGACAATCAGATCACAGTCACGGGCAGCCTGTTCCAGTGCGGCGGCCGTGTCCTCGGCGGTGTCCGCAACAATACCGCAGTCACGCACCTCACAGCCCAGACCGTCCAGCAGGGCAGCCAACATGGCGCGATTGGAATTGTAAATCTGCCCTTCCGCAAGCACCTCGCCCGGCTCCACCAGCTCGTCGCCGGTAGACAGCAGCGCCACACGTGGACGCCGCGATACCTCGGCCTCAGCCAGGCCCAGGGCCGCCAGAAGCCCCACATCCGCCGCACTGAGCCGCTCTCCACCCTGATATTTATTCTCACCCCGGGCAATATCCTGCCCCCTGGGGCGAATATGCTGCCCCCGCTTCGGCTGCTCGCGCACTGCGATGCCACCTTCCAAGCGCTCGCAATCTTCCTGCATGACCACGGTATCCGCACCCGGCGGAATGGGTGCGCCGGTAAAAATGCGGGCCGCGGTGCCCGGCATTAATGGTTCGCCCACCTGCCCCGCTGCGATCCGCTGGCTCACCGGAATGCAGGAAAGCCGCGCATCCTCGGCGCGCAGGGCATAGCCGTCCATCGCCGAGTTATCCAGCGGTGGCACGTTGAGCTCAGCGACAACGGATTGTCGCAGCACCCGGCCGCGCAATTGACCGAGGCCGCAGCGCTCGACCGGCAGTAACCGCACGTCGGCCAAAAGCTGCTGCAGCGCCTGATCAACCGGCATCAAGGCCATCAGTGACCGCCCGCCTTGCGGGTGCGGAGCACGCCGACGAAGTTGCAGGGTTTGTGGGTGCTGGTCAGCTGCTCGCGGATAATGCCGTCCCAGGCTGTGCGGCAGGCGCCAGTCGAACCAGGCACACAAAAAATCACCGTGTTATTGGCGAGCCCCGCCACGGCTCGCGACTGAATCGTCGAAGAGCCGATTTCCTGAAAGGAAATCTGCCGAAACAATTCACCGAACCCCTCTATCTGCTTGTCGAACAGTACTGACAAGGCCTCCGGCGTGGAATCGCGGCCAGAAAACCCGGTGCCGCCGGTGGTCAACACCACATCGATGCCTGGATCGGCGATCCAGCGCGAAACCACCGCGCGCATCTGGTAGACATCGTCTTTGACGATGCCTTTGTCGGCAATCACATGGCCCGCCGCCAACGCCGCCTCGCGCAGGTAGTCCCCGGACGTGTCGTTGCTTTCATCGCGCGTATCGGAGACCGTCAACACCGCCACATTCAAGGCAAGGGATTCAGATAGTGCTGTCATAGAGAGTGATTCTCACACAGTAGTTTGATCGGTTGCGGCAGAAAACTGCGCCAGGGAAGCTGCTTGATACCAAAGTCGTGCAGGATTTTTTCACAGCGTAAAACAGGCACCGCCGGCTCAATGCGCACGCCAGCCTCCTGCACCGTCAGGTTGGTGGCCTTCTGACCCAGATCGAGCTGCTGCGAGGCGAAGGCTAACATGACCTCGGCAAACTCGTAGGCCGAGGTCGGACCGGAACTGTTGTAGTGATACACGCCCCAGTTATTCGCCCCGCACGTCAGCTGGTCGATAAGCCCCGAAATAACCCGAGCCAGATCAGTGACATGGGTGGGGCAGGTTTTGAGCTGGGAATTAAGAGCGATATCGCCGCCGTCGAGCAGGCGCCGAAACAGCTTTACAAAGAAGTTGTCGCTCTGATTACTGAACACGGGCCCCGTGCGCAAAATAACATGCGACGGCACATGTCGCTCCAGCAGATGCTCTACCGCACTCAGCCTGGCACCCGCCACGCTGCCCGGCTGCACGCTGTCTGACTCGCGGTGATTGATCGGCGCTTCATCGCCATCGAACACCCGGCCGTCGCTGAGCTGCACAAAAGGGCAGCCACTGGCTTCCACCAGTTCAATCAGGTGGTGCCGCCCCTCGCCACTGAGAATCAGGTCGGTGCCACGCTGCAAGCCTTCCAGCGTTGCCAGATCCACCACCACGTGACCGTCCAGATCCGAACCGCCCAATGACTGAACATGTTCCGGCTCTACCACTCGGTAGGCGCGCTCGCGCCCCTCAAACCAGTGGCAGAGCGTCTGCTGGAGAACAGAGGGAGTTGCTATTACCAGAACCTTCAAAACCGTTACCGCGCAGGATCTTAACCGTGGACGCTATTGTAGGCGGGCTGACCGGGAACTGCGATACCTGTCAGGCAATTGGAAAAGGGAGGCTCAAATGCCTGCGCGAAGAACGGGCAAGCGCGCTTTTGCAACCCGGGAACTAACGCCCGGCAGTGGCGATAACACACCCCGAACGACCTGACACTACGTAGTTATACCAAGTCATGTGACGGTTTTCCGACACTAGACATACCAAGTCATTGAATTTCAATGAGAATAATATGGCGCTCAGCGCCAAAAAAATGACACAGAGGCCGATCTCCGTAATCGGAAATCATGTTTAAGGCTAGTGGCAGGGCCTACAGGCTACTGTAAGCCTCATCGAGGTATTCCAGGATTTCTTCAGACTCAAACAGAGCCACCCCCGTATTCGGGTCTTCCAGGTAGGGCGCCATCACCTGTCCGGTCTTGGCCTTCAGGGCGCGGCGATAGGTGCCGACATGCTCAAACTCAGGCCACAGCCGGTTGCGAACCGGTGTCAGAGCAAAATCCTGCCACTGGGCCTTGCCAATGGGTCGCACCCGGTAGGCCAGTTCCAGTTCGCACAGGCGCTCCCGCACCAACCGGGCATAGGGGCTGGACTCGAAACCCCACAAAACCAGCGGTTTTTCTGCAGAAACGGACGATCTTGCAAACATACCTCTGCGCGTGCGCAGTCCGGAGGCCAGCATGGATGAAGCCGTATCCACGGTTTTAATGCGAAGCTGCGAAGGCGGCTTACGATCCGCGTAGGTGGCGTAGAGATAGGCAATAATATCAGCCGACTCAAATAGCTGACGCTCGGTGTTCGGGTCGATCAGAAAGGGAAACTGGGCCTTGCCACCCAGACGCTCCGCTTCCGGGCGAAATCGCTCACCACGCTTGGGACAGGGCCGGATAAGCACTTCGATTTCCAGCTCAGTGAGCGCCTCCCGCACCAGTCGGCAGTAGGGGCAATTTTCAATATCGTAGAGAACCAGTGTTTTAGCGGGCTGACGGGCTGCGGGTCGGCTCATGGTGCCACGCCAGAGGGCCGCCGATGAAGTCGCCAGCGAATTCAGAAGATTCAGTGCCGTTGCCATGTCACGCCTCCATGGAAAAATCGCATCATACCCCCCTGCCGGGGGAAATACCCAGACTCTCGGCCTCCGGTGAGGCTTGAGTCACCGGCGAGCGCAATCGCCAGCTTATAGCCAGCGACGACAAACAGAGTGCTAACTGCAAAGGCAGAAGCCACGGGCCCCAATGGCTAAAAACCAGCGCCTCATTCACTGCAATCGCCGAAATCAACGCAACACGCAGCAACTCAGCCAAAAGGGAGGGACTCAACATCAGCTGCTGACTGTTAGCGACAACGCCAGCCAGTGCCGCCAGCAGCAAGCCCGTTTTAGCGCTCACAGACAGCAATTCGAGGTTTGCCAATGCATAGGCCGCCGTCAGCAACAGCACCGCAAACTGCAACCACGCCCAGGCAATCAGCCAGAGGGGCTGGGGGCGACGGAATTTCTGGGCGGGGTCGCGGTAATCAAGCTTGCGGTCCGGCCAGCGCTGGCTCACATCCTCCGGGCGCCAGCCCGTGCGTGACAAAAACACACCCAGCCGATCGCGCCAGCGCTTTGTGCTAAGCGCATCGCGCAACAGCCGCCCCATGTAATTCAATTCAATCATCAAGGGGTTGTAGTGCCGCACCGGCGTAGTGATGCCATAGGCTGGGGGCTCCTCCGGCAGCTCTTCCTGAAAGGTGCCGAACAGGCGGTCCCAGCAGAATATCTGACCAAAGTTTTTGTCTATATAGATTGGATTGATCGCGTGATGCACCCGGTGCTGCGAGGGGGTGACCAGCACATACTCCAGCGGCCCGAGCTTGCCCACATGCTGGGTGTGGTACCAGAACTGCATAAAGAACTGCACCGGCAGCACCACCGCCACCACCTCCGTCGGCACACCCAGCAGAGCCAGCGGCAACAGCATCAAACCACCGTAGGAAAACCAATTCAATGCGTTCTGGCGCAGGGCCACCGGTAGGTTGAATTCTTCACTGCTGTGGTGAATCAGATGCATGGCCCAGAGAAAACTGTTGGCGTGCGCCCAGCGGTGCACCCAGTAACTGGTAAAGTCCTTCCACACAAACACCAGCGCATAGAGCCAGGCACCAGCGACCACAGGCTTCCCGACAGTAAACTGCTCGGCCACCCAGTCGTAACTGATCACCAGCACCCCAAAGCCCAGCGTGCGAAGTACCAGATAAGTCAGACCGGAACTGATGCTCGACACCGCATCCGCCTGATGCTGCCAGGTATCCGGACCTTTCAGTTTGCTCCAGGCAAACTCCAGCACAATCAGGCCCAGAAAGCCTGGGATGGCAAATAGCACCGCTACTTCAAAGGCATTCATTGGCAACTCTCCCGCCATGGGCCAGCAATCCGCCGATTGCCTGACTATAACCAATTCTAAAACGTAGACTCAGAAGCTCGACACCCATAAATCAAAAAAGGCCGCCCTCCGGCAGCCTCTGGCGAACAAACAGCGCGTCTAGAAGGGAATATCGTCATCAAAATCGTCAAAACCGCCCGCCGGCTGCTGCGGTGGCTGATTTTGTTGTTGAGGCGGCTGGTTTTGCTGTTGCGGTGCTGCCGCCTGCTGGGGCTGGCGCTGCTGCTGGGGAGGCGCCTGATTGTAACTGCCGTCGTTCATGCCGCCGCCCGCGCCGCCGCGGGAATCGAGCATCTGCATCTCGCTGGCGACAATTTCTGTGGTGTAACGGTCCTGCCCGTCCTGCCCCTGCCACTTCCGCGTGCGCAGCGAGCCTTCCACATACACTTTTGAGCCTTTTTTCAGGTACTCGCCGGCAATCTCACCCAGGCGGTTGAAAAAAACCACCCGATGCCACTCGGTGCGCTCCTGCGGCTGCCCGGTAGTTTTGTCCTTCCAGGTCTCACTGGTGGCCAGGGTGACGTTTGTAACCGCGCCGCCAGAAGGCATATAGCGGGTTTCCGGATCCTGACCCAGGTTGCCGATCAGGATGACTTTGTTGATTCCACGTGCCATGCAGCACTCCCTTTATGTATTTGTCGAGGCCGTCGATAAACGACCACTATAACCAAAATGCTCTAGCCCCACTAGGCGCGCGCAGCTAGACCGAAATTAGCTCATCGAGGCGGCGCCGATCAAAGTCGCTGGCTACCTTGATGTAGATGACCGGCTCGCCTGCGATCACGGTAATATCCAGCACTTCGGGCCATTCGCGCAGCCGCTCCAGCACGGTTTTGCGCTGTTGTTCGTCACGGCCTATTTCCACCGCCAGATTCGGCGCCGGCGCGGGCACCCGCATATTGAGTGCGAGCAGCAGCCAGATAAGGCCGACGGCAGCGCACAGGATAAACACGCCGCTTAAGCCCCAGCGCGCCATCAGCAGGCCACCAAGGCTGCCCCCAAAGAAAGCGCCCATAAACTGGAAGCTGGAAAAGATACCCATGGCGGTGCCGCGCCCACCGGGATAGACCGTTCGACTGAGCAGTGAAGGCAGATTGGCTTCCAGCAGGTTAAACACCACAAAGAATACCAGCAGCGCCGCCAGAAACAGTGCCAGACTGTGCCCGAGCAGGGCCATACCCAGCGCCGAGCTGCCGAGCAGGGCTACGGCGATCAGGATCATCGGCTTTACCCGACCCCGGCGCTCCGCCGCCACCATCGCCGGCACCATAATCAAAAAGGCCAGAAACAGCATGGGCAGATAAACCTGCCAGTGGCGGGCAACATCCAAGCCCATCCGCTCAAGGTAGGCCGGCACCGCCACAAACTGAGCGGTAATCATCAGGTGCAGGGCAAACACCCCGACATTGAGCCGCATCAGGTCAGCGTCCCGCAGGCAGCGGCGCATCATTTCGGGTACCGAGCGCACCTCAGCGTTGGTCGTTACCCGGTTTGCCGTGGGTACGGTGGTCCACAGCAGGATAATGCCGATAATGGCGAGCAGAGCGGTCAACCAGAACAAACCGGCCAATCCGAGCCGGGCACTGATCATCGGGCCCAGCACCAACGCCACCGCGAAGGACATGCCAATACTGGCGCCGATACCCGCCATCGCCTTGCTGCGGTGCTGCTCGCGGGTCAGATCGGCCATCAGTGCGGTGAGGGTACTGGCGATCGCTCCGGCACCCTGCAGGAAACGTCCGGCAATCAGCCCCCAGATGGAATCGGCCGAGGCCGCCAACACGCTGCCGGCGGCAAACAACAGCAACCCGCCGAAAATGACCGGCTTGCGACCGATGCGATCCGACAGCAGGCCCAGCGGGATCTGCAGGCAGGCCTGACTCAGGCCGTAGATACCGACGGCCAGCCCGACCAGGGTGCCGGTACTACCCTCGTACTGCGGGCCGTAGATGGCCAGCACCGGCAGCACCAGAAAGAGTCCGAGCATGCGGAAGATGTACAGTAGCGACAACGAGAAAACCGCTCGCTTCTCGACGCCCGTCATTCTGTCCGGGTGATTCAAAGGAAATCCTGCTGTGATTGATCTGAAATCGGGGCCGCTTGCGTACCAGATCGCCCCGACGAAGCCGGCAATTTTAGCAGCTAGGGGCCATGAGGCGAAAGTCGCCACTTTGCACCCGATGGCCGTGAAACTTTATACTTGTCCGGTTCAGCCGACCGTTTCTTTGTTTTGTAGCGGCGGCAACCACTGAGAGAGAGCATGGATCGTATACTTGTCCGGGGTGCTCGCACCCATAATCTGAAAAACATTGATCTGGATATTCCCCGCGACAAGCTGGTGGTGATCACCGGCCTGTCCGGATCGGGCAAGTCCTCCCTGGCCTTTGACACCCTCTACGCCGAGGGCCAGCGCCGCTACGTGGAATCCCTCTCGACCTACGCCCGCCAGTTCCTGTCGATGATGGACAAGCCGGACGTGGACCACATCGAGGGCCTGTCGCCCGCAATCTCGATCGAGCAAAAGTCCACCTCCCACAATCCCCGCTCCACCGTGGGCACCATCACCGAGATCTACGATTACCTGCGCCTGCTTTTCGCCCGTGTGGGCGAGCCGCGTTGCCCGACCCACGGCCAGGCGCTGGAGGCACAGACTATCAGTCAGATGGTCGACACCGTGCTTGCCCTCCCCGAAGGCAGCAAGCTGATGCTGCTGGCGCCGATGATCAGCAACCGTAAGGGCGAACACCTGCATATTTTTGAACAACTGCGCCGGGACGGTTTTGTGCGGGTGCGGGTCGACGGCATCGTCTGCGATCTGGATGAAGCCCCCAAACTCGACAAGAAAAAGAAACACACCATTGAAGTGGTCGTGGACCGTTTTAAAGTGCGCGACGACCTCAAACTGCGACTGGCCGAATCCTTTGAAACGGCGCTTAACCTGACCGGCGGCATCGCCGTGGTCAGCTCAATGGAAGACTACGCAAAAAGCGCAGACATTGTTTTCTCCTCGCTGTTTGCCTGTACCGAATGCGGCTATTCATTGTCTGAGCTTGAGCCGCGCCTGTTTTCCTTCAACAGCCCTATGGGGGCCTGCAGCAGCTGCGACGGCCTCGGTCTGCGGCAGTTTTTTGATGAAAGCCGTGTGGTGCAGCACCCGGAAGCCAGCCTGTCGCAGGGTGCGATTCGCGGCTGGGATCGCCGCAGTGTGTACTATTTTCATCTGCTGACCTCCCTCGCCGAACACTACGGCTTCGATGTCGATACGCCTTTCGAGGCGCTGTCGAAAACCCACCAGAAAAAAATCCTGCACGGCAGCGGTGACGAAGAAATCCAGTTCACCTATATCAACGACCGGGGCGACAGTTTCAAACGCAAGCACCGCTTTGAGGGTGTTATTCCCAATATGGAGCGGCGCTACCGGGAAACGGAATCCATGTCGGTGCGCGAAGACTTGGCCAAATTTATCAGCACCCAGTCCTGCCCTGACTGCGGCGGGACGCGGCTGCGACGCGAAGCGCGCAATGTCTTTCTCGACGACCACACCTTGCCATCTATTGCCGCGCTGCCGGTTGCCGATGCACGACACTATTTCGAAGGTCTCGAACTCAGCGGGCGGCGCGGCAAAATCGCCGAAAAAATACTGAAAGAACTGCGCGAACGCCTGACCTTTCTGGTGGATGTCGGGCTCAATTACCTGACACTGGATCGCAGTGCCGACACCCTCTCCGGCGGCGAGGCCCAGCGCATTCGTCTGGCCAGCCAGATTGGCGCCGGGTTGGTGGGGGTCATGTATATTCTGGACGAGCCCTCCATCGGCTTGCATCAGCGGGATAACGAGCGACTGCTCAGCACCCTGATTCACCTGCGCGACCTGGGCAATACCGTGATCGTGGTCGAGCACGATGAAGACGCCATTCGCGCCGCCGACTTTGTGCTGGATATTGGCCCCGGCGCCGGCGTTCACGGCGGTCAAGTGGTAGCACAGGGCACGCTCAAGGATATTCTGAAAAGCCCCCAGTCGCTCACCGGTCAGTACCTGAGCGGCAAAAAGTCTATCCCCATTCCCAAGCAGCGGCACGCGCCTGACCCCGAGCGTCAGCTGACGCTGAACGGCGCCAGTGGCAATAATCTGCAGGATGTGACGCTGCGTATTCCACTGGGGCTTATGACCTGTGTGACCGGGGTCTCCGGCTCCGGTAAATCGACGCTGATCAACCACACGCTCTACCCGATCGCGGCGACCGAGTTGAATGGCGCCACCACGCTCAAGCCCGCCGAATACCAAAGTATCGAAGGCCTCGAACTGATCGACAAATGCATCGACATCGACCAGAGCCCGATCGGTCGCACGCCCCGCTCCAACCCGGCCACCTACACCGGTATTTTCACCCCGGTGCGGGAGTTGTTTGCCGGCACCCAGGAGGCACGCTCGCGCGGCTACAAGGCGGGTCGCTTCAGCTTTAACGTGAAGGGGGGGCGCTGTGAGGCCTGCCAGGGCGATGGCGTAACCAAGGTAGAAATGCACTTTCTGCCAGATGTCTACGTGCCCTGCGATGTCTGCACCGGCAAGCGCTACAATCGCGAGACATTGGAGATTTTGTACAAAGGCAAAAACATACACGAAGTGTTGGATATGACGGTGGAGGATGCCGCCGGGTTCTTTGAAAACGTGCCGTCAATCAAGAAAAAACTCGACACCTTAATGGACGTGGGGCTGTCCTATATTCGTCTCGGCCAGGCGGCTACAACGCTATCCGGCGGCGAGGCCCAGCGGGTCAAGCTCGCTCGCGAACTGTCCAAGCGCGACACCGGTAAAACCCTGTATATTCTGGACGAACCCACTACCGGCCTGCACTTTCACGATATTCAGCAGTTGCTGAATGTACTGCATCGCCTGCGCGATCACGGCAATACGGTTGTGGTTATCGAGCACAATCTCGACGTAATAAAAACCGCGGACTGGATTGTGGATCTGGGGCCTGAAGGCGGCAGCGGTGGCGGCGAAATCATCGCCGAGGGAACGCCCGAAGAGGTGGCGGCCAGCAAGCGCTCGCACACCGGCCGCTTCCTGGCTGATATTGTCGGCTCAAGCCGCAAAGCTAAAACGGCCTAGTTGCTGGCTTAGTCGCTATATTCAATAGCGTACTGACGCTTCGCTTCCCGCTTGTGGCGATACATCCGCTCGTCCGCCACATGCAGTAGCGCTTCCAGCGTCGTCGCGTCCCGGGGGTAGTAGGCCAGGCCAATACTCGCGCTCAGGGTGATGGAATGACCGCTATCCAGGAGAATGGGCTTTTCCATCTGCCGTCGCAGTCGCTCCACCACCAGCCGGGCCAAACGCTCGTCAGCACAATCGTTGAGCAGTATGGCAAACTCATCGCCAGCAAGGCGACACAACTGATCCTGCGACCGGATCACCTTGCCGAGCCGCTCTGCAAACACTCTGAGAGCCCTATCCCCCGCCGAGTGGCCGTGCTCATCGTTGACCGGCTTGAAATTATTGAGATCAATATACGCCAGCGCAAAGGGTATCTGTCGAGCTTCGTAATACGCGATGGCATCGCCAATATACTGGTAGAAGGCGGTGCGGTTGGGTAGCCGCGTAAGATCATCACGTCTAGCAATTCTCACCAACTCCCGTCGATAACGCCGGTTGCTGAGCTCATAAAGCACAATCATCACCATAACCGAAAAGTACGCCACATTCAGGTGGATCAACTCCCCCACTTTAGGGTTTGGCGTTTTTTCGATATCCGGGAACTCGACCTCCATTAGCTCCATCACACTGCCGACCATCACAACCGCGTAGACACTCACGGCCCAAATCAGCCCAGCCTTCAGGCCCAGTAGCACAAAAGCGAAAACCGGCGGGGCAAACAGCAGACTGACCGAAACACTCCCCAGTGGACCACCCAGAAAGGCAATGACACCAGCCACAGTCAAAAACATTAACCCGAGGGAGCTGTTAACCGCAGCACCGAAACGCTGCGTTAAGCGAAACAACATCAGGGCTGAGAGCAACCAGAGTTGCAGCGGCAAGGTAAAGCCCAATGTCCAGATGGTTCCGCTCGCAGACTGGCCGCTGAAGAAGATGGCATAGATTTGCGCCAGAAAAATGACGACAACAAGGGAAAGGTTTACCGCAATAAATAACTGATAGCGGTGTAAATTTTGTGAGTCTAAAGCTAGGCCCGGCGGAATAAAGACTCCGACGATTCGGTTTGCGGCGGTTTTCATTGGCGACACCCGGACCGTTCCGTGACCCTGTTGGCATTTTTATAGTTATAGCGCTATAACTAACATGCAATGTCTTTTTTGGCAATGAAAACGCCGCTGTTTTTGCTCGCGCTTAGAGCACCATCTCTGCCATCTCACGCAACAGATAAGTGTCCCCCATAACCAGCAGAGAGGTTACCGGAGAGTCCTTCCACGCCTCCAGTCGTTCCTTGATACGCTCTTTCGGGCCGGACAGGGAGATTTCGTCGGCAAACTGATTTGGCACTACCTGAATGGCTTCTTCCTGCTTGCCCTCAAAGAAGAGCTCCTGAATGCGATCGGCTTCCGCCTCAAAGCCCATGCGCGACATCAGTTCTTTGTGGAAGTTGCGCTTCTTGGAGCCCATACCACCGATATAGAACGCAAGCATGGCTTTCACCGGATACAGCGCCTGCTCGAGGTCGTCATTGATATTTACCATGGCCATCGCCGAGATCTCAAAGCCCTCTTTCGCACCCTTCAGCTGGTCAGCATAAACCTCCTGACGGTAGGGCGAGTAGTACAAGGGCAGCCAGCCATCGGCGATCTCCGCGGTCTGGGCGACGTTTTTCGGTCCTTCGGCCCCGAGAAAGATGGGCAGGTCTTTGCGCAGGGGGTGGGTGATAGGCTTCAGCGGCTTGCCCATGCCCCAACTGTTCGGCCCTTTGTAAGGCAGGGGGTAGTGTTCGCCGTCGTTGGTGACCGGCGCTTCGCGCCGCATGACCTGACGGATAATATCCACATATTCCCGGGTTCGGGACACGGGCTTGCTGAAAGGCTGTCCGTACCAGCCCTCCACCACCTGAGGACCCGAAACGCCCAGTCCCAGAATCATGCGGCCGCCCGACAGGTGATCAAGGGCCAATGCCGCCATGGCACAGGCGGTAGGAGTACGGGCCGACAACTGAGCCACCGACGTGCCCAGCCGGATTTTTGAGGTGTGGGCGCCGATCCACGCCAGCGGAGTGAAGGCGTCATTGCCCCAGGATTCCGCCGTCCAAACCGAGTCGTAGCCCAGCTTTTCGGCTTCCTGCGCCAGCTCGACGTGCGAGTTACCCGGCGCCAGCGCGCCCCAATAGCCCAGTTGCAAACCCAGTTTCATTGCGCGTCCCTCTTCTAGTGGAATTCGGTCAGTGCAACAGGGTAATCCAATGCCGGGGTTCCAGCCATGCACGATTCAATCAAAATGCTGGCTTTTCTGATCAAGTGGAGGCAGGAAAGCTGGCCAGAAAACGGTTCTGTTTCAGTCGCCCACAAAAAAGCCGGCGCATGGCCGGCTTTCTTTGAACAACAAAAACTTACTCTTCGGTATCGTCTTCGTCTTGCTCTTCCACCACGGGGCGATCAACCAACTCAACGTAGGCCATTGGCGCGCTGTCGCCGTCGCGGAATCCGCACTTCATGATGCGGATGTATCCACCGGGACGCTCCTGGTAACGCGGGCCCAGCTCGCTGAACAGTTTACCTACAGCGGCCTTGCTACGCAGGCGGTCAAAGGCCAGACGACGGTTGGCGACGCTGTCCTGCTTGGCCAGTGTAATCAGCGGCTCAGCGTGACGACGCAGTTCCTTGGCTTTCGGCACAGTGGTTTTGATAAGTTCGTGCTCAACCAATGAAGCAGTCATGTTGCGGAACATGGCTTTACGGTGAGAGCTATTCCGATTTAATTGACGTCCACTTTGACGGTGACGCATGGCTTGATTCCTTTACGTTGTGCTATCTCAGCAAGCTAATACTTCAAGACCGGCTCTTAAACCAGAACGCGGTCGTCATTCTTCAGGCTGGCGGGAGGCCAGTTGTCCAGGCGCAGGCCCAGAGACAGACCGCGCGAGGCCAGAACGTCCTTGATTTCAGTAAGCGACTTCTTGCCCAGGTTCGGAGTTTTCAACAACTCGACCTCGGTGCGCTGAACCAGATCACCAATGTAGTAGATGTTCTCGGCTTTCAGGCAGTTCGCCGAGCGAACCGTCAGCTCCAGATCATCAACCGGGCGCAGCAGAATCGGATCGACTTCGTCCTCCTGACGCGCGGGCTCTGCATCACCTTCGCTCTCGAGGTCAACAAACACTGCGAGCTGCTGCTGCAGAATGGTTGCAGCGCGACGAATCGCCTCTTCGGGATCGATGGTGCCGTTGGTTTCCAGATCGAGAACCAGCTTGTCCAGGTCAGTACGTTGCTCGACACGCGCGCTTTCTACGACGTAGGCAACACGGTTGATCGGGCTGAACGTAGCATCCAGACTCAGGCGGCCAATACTGCGGGTTTCTTCATCTTCGCCTTCACGGGCATCGGCAGGAACGTAGCCGCGTCCGCGAGCGACGGTGAGACGCATATTCAGCTCGCCGACTTCGTTCAGAGTGGCAATGACGTGATCAGGGTTCTTGATCTCGATGTCGTGATCAACCTGAATATCGCCAGCGGTGACAATACCGGGGCCCTTCTTGCTCAGGTTGAGAACTGCCTGATCCTTGCCGTTCATAACAACCGCAACGCCTTTCAGATTGAGCAGGACTTCGATAACGTCCTCCTGAACACCTTCCAT
The DNA here is from genome assembly GCF_041624475.1 of Litorivivens sp. Classification (GTDB taxonomy): domain Bacteria; phylum Pseudomonadota; class Gammaproteobacteria; order Pseudomonadales; family Spongiibacteraceae; genus Litorivivens. The sequence continues at coordinate 18,563 of NZ_JBFJUX010000010.1, read as the reverse complement.
TGCGCTGTATTCGTGCTGAACGCCATCAATTTCAACTTCCGTGATGGCACAACCCGGCATGGAAGACAGCAGGATGCGACGCAAGGCATTGCCCAGTGTGTGACCAAAGCCACGCTCCAAGGGCTCAAGAGTTACCTTGGCTCGGGTTTCACCTTGCTCATCCACCTGAATCACGCGGGGTGTGAGAAATTCGTTCACTGCACTCTGCATAGTTTCACCTGTAGTGAGATTATCTGGTCTGACAACTTACTTAGAGTAAAGCTCAACAATCAAATGCTCGTTGATCTCTGAAGAGAGGTCAGCGCGATCCGGGTTGGCCTTGTATATGCCTTCCATCTTGTCGCTATTCACGTCAATCCAAGCGATGTCGCCACGCTGTGCAGCGAGGGCCATTGCGGATTTGATACGCAGCTGGTTTTTGGCTTTTTCACGCACAGTGATTACGTCGCCGGGCTGCACTTTGTAAGACGCAATATTAACGGTCTGGCCGTTAACCTGAATCGACTTGTGCGAAACCAATTGACGGGCTTCAGCACGGGTAGAACCAAAGCCAATGCGATAAACCACGTTGTCGAGACGCGACTCCAGCAGACGCAGCAGGTTCTCACCGGTTGCACCTTTCAGGCGTGCAGCTTCTTTGTAGTAGTTGCGGAACTGCTTCTCCAGAACACCGTACATGCGACGGACTTTCTGCTTTTCACGCAGCTGGACACCGTAGTCGGACAAACGACCACGACGTGCACCGTGCATGCCGGGAGCAGTTTCTGCTTTACATTTGGATTCCAGGGGGCGGACGCCGCTCTTGAGAAACAGGTCAGTGCCTTCCCGTCTGGAGAGTTTGCAGCTAGGGCCTATGTAACGAGCCATACCAAGTATTCCTGTTTAACTGTTAATTACACGCGACGTTTTTTCGGCGGACGGCATCCATTGTGCGGGATGGGCGTCACGTCGGTAATGTTGGTGATCTTGTATCCGCAGTTGTTTAACGCGCGAACGGCTGATTCACGACCCGGCCCTGGACCTTTGACTTCAACATCTAGGTTTTTCAGGCCGTAGTCTTTTGCCGCTTCGCCAGCGCGCTCTGCAGCAACCTGGGCTGCGAACGGGGTGCTTTTGCGTGAACCACGGAAACCGCTACCACCGGCAGTTGCCCAGCTCAGGGTGTTGCCCTGACGGTCAGTGATGGTAACGATCGTGTTATTGAATGAAGCGTGGATATGGGCAACGCCATCCACTACGGTTTTCTTTACCTTTTTACGGGTAGAACCGGGCTTAGCCATGTTTACATCCTATCTCTAATATCAACACTACACATTGCCAACCATGGGCGGGGTGTAGCTACACTAAAGCGGAAAACGATTTGCTTACTTGCGAATCGGTTTACGCGGGCCTTTACGAGTGCGGGCATTGGTCTTGGTGCGTTGACCACGAACCGGCAGGCTTCTGCGATGACGCAGGCCGCGATAGCACCCCAGGTCGAGCAAGCGCTTGATGTTCATGGACACTTCGCGACGAAGGTCACCTTCAACCTGGATTTTGCCGATTTCATTACGCAGCGCGTCCAGTTGCTCTTCGCTCAGATCACCAATCTTGGTGTCCTCTGCTACACCCGTTGTCGCACACAGACCTTTGGCTGTGGTGCGGCCGATTCCGTAGATATAAGTCAACGAAATCACGGCATGTTTGTTATCTGGTATGTTTACACCAGCGATACGAGCCATTTATAACACTCCAAACTATATTTCCGGGCCTGAACCCGGTACGTAGCCTAGCGACAAAGCACTACCGCACGCGAAAGGCGCGATAGTCTATACGCAAGACCAGAACAAATCAACCCTGACGCTGCTTGTGGCGCGGCTCGGCAGAGCAGATAACCCGGACCACACCTTTGCGGCGAACCATTTTGCAGTTGCGGCAAATTTTCTTGACCGATGCACGCACTTTCATTTCTTACTCTCCTGAAAACCGGGCCGGCACTTACCGCAGGCCGCCACCGTAATTTTTGAGGTTAGCCTTCTTCATCACCGACTCATATTGGTGAGACATGAGATGAGACTGAACCTGTGCCATGAAATCCATAACCACTACCACCACGATCAGCAGTGAGGTACCGCCCAGATAGAAGGGCACGTTCCACATCACCACCAGAAACTGCGGCAGAAGACAAACCATCGCAATATACAGAGAACCAAACATCGTCAGTCGCGTCAGCACACCGTCGATGTAACTCGCTGTTTGTGCACCTGGACGAATACCCGGCAGAAAGGCGCCGGACTTCTTCAGGTTGTCCGCCACTTCAGTCGGGTTGAACATCAACGCCGTATAGAAGAAGCAGAAAAATACTATCAAAGCTGTAAACAACAGGATGTTCAGTGGCTGACCGGGACCAATCGCCAGCGCAACTTCCTGCAGCCACTCGGTGCCTTCACCGCTCTGACCGAACCACTGCGCAATCGACGCCGGGAACAGCAGGATAGAGCTGGCGAAGATCGCCGGGATAACACCGGCCATGTTCACTTTCAGGGGCAGATGGCTGCTCTGCGCCTGATACATCTTGCGGCCGCGTTGCTGCTTGGCGTAGTTCACCGTAATACGGCGCTGACCACGCTCAATAAACACAACCAGATAAACCACGGCAATCGCCAGCGCCAGAATACCCAACAGCACCAGAATGTTGATTTCGCCCTGACGCGCTTGCTCCAGCGACTGAACCACGGCAGCCGGCAGGCCGGCCACGATGCCTGCGAAAATCAGCAGCGAAATGCCGTTGCCAATGCCGCGTTCGGTAATCTGCTCACCCAGCCACATCATAAAGACGGCGCCGGTAACCAGTGACACGACGGCAACGAAGTAAAATGAGAAACCCGGATCAAAAGCCAGACCCTGATTACCCATGCCAACCGCCATACCTGTGCCCTGAAGAGTTGCCAGAGCTACGGTCAGGTATCGGGTGTACTGGGTAATCTTGCGACGCCCTGCCTCACCTTCTTTCTTCAATGCTTCCAGCTGCGGGCTAACCGCCGACATCAGCTGCATAATAATCGATGCAGAGATGTAGGGCATGATGCCCAGCGCCAGAATACTCATACGCTCAAGCGCACCACCGGAGAACATGTTAAACAGACCGAGGATAGTCCCCTGGTTCTGGTTAAACAGCGCTGCCAGCTGATCCGGGTTGATGCCAGGCACAGGAATATGGGTACCAATGCGATAGACAATTATCGCCAGCAGTACAAAACGAAGGCGAGCAAACAGCTCGCCTAATCCCGCCTGATTTGTGGACCCCGGTCCTGGCTTAGCCATGCTTTACCCCGATTAGTCTTCGACCTTGCCGCCAGCTTTTTCGATCAGCTCGCGGGCACCCTTGGTCACAGCCAGTCCCTTAATGGTGACAGCTTTGTTCAGCTCACCAGACAGAAAGACTTTGGCGCGCTCAATGTTGGTTCCGACAATGTCGGCACGTTTCAGCGCTTCCAGATCGATCACCTCAGCATCGACTTTCGCCAGTTCGCTGGTGCGAATCTGAGCAGTCACGCGTGCCAAACGCGAAGTAAAACCATACTTCGGCAGACGCTTCTGCAAGGGCATTTGACCACCCTCGAAACCCGGACGCACTGAGCCGCCTGAGCGTGACTTCAGACCTTTGTGGCCGCGGCCACCGGTCTTGCCCAGACCACTACCAATACCGCGACCGCGACGTTTAGCATCTTTCGTGCGGCCAGGCGCTGGGCTCAATGTATTCAAACGCATATCTGAGCTCATCACTTAATCCTCTACACGAACCATGTAATTAACTTTATTGATCATGCCGCGAACTGAAGGAGTGTCTTCTACTTCAACGGTATGACCAATCCGGCGCAGACCCAATCCAGCCACGCAGGCTTTATGAGCTTGCAATCGGCCTGATGTAGACCGGGTCTGGGTAACTTTAATCGTTTTCGCCATGGCTCTAAATTCCAGCTCGTTTAGCTTGTAATTTCTTCAACAGACTTACCGCGCTTGGCTGCAACTTCTTCCGGAGAAGAAATGGCTTTCAGGCCATTGATAGTAGCGCGAACTACGTTGACCGGGTTGGTCGACCCGTAACACTTGGCCAGTACGTTGTGTACTCCGGCAATTTCCAGCACTGCACGCATCGCACCACCGGCGATAACACCGGTACCTTCTGACGCCGGCTGCATGTAAACCTTGGATGCACCGTGGCGAGCCTTGACCGGGTACTGAATCGTGTGACCGTTCAGATCCACCTGAATCATATTGCGACGCGCGGCTTCCATGGCCTTCTGAATCGCAACCGGCACTTCACGCGCCTTGCCACGACCGAAGCCGACTTTACCGTTGCCATCGCCGACGACTGTCAGCGCGGTGAAACCGAAAATACGGCCACCTTTGACCACTTTTGCAACGCGGTTAACCTGTACCAGTTTTTCCTGCAGGCCTTCGCTATTGTCTTTGCCTTTCTGATCGTATGCCATTGCTCGCCTCTTAGAATTCCAAGCCGCCTTCACGTGCAGCGTCTGCCAGTGCTTTTACACGGCCGTGATAGCGGAAGCCGCTACGGTCAAACGCTACTTCAGTTACACCGGCAGCTTTGGCGCGCTCGGCAATCAGTTTGCCGACGCTGGCCGCTGCATCAGCGTTACCAGTGGCGCCACTACGCAGATCCTTGTCCAGGGTTGAGGCGCTGGCCAAAACCTTGTCGCCTTCGGCAGTAATCACCTGGGCGTACATATGACGCGGAGTGCGGTGTACCGTCAGACGAACAGCTCGCAGTTCGCGCATTTTGACGCGAGAGCGACGGGCCCGACGTAATCTTGAATCTCTTTTTTCGCTCATTCTCTCAGCCCCTACTTCTTCTTCGCTTCTTTACGGCGGACATATTCATCCGCGTAGCGCACACCCTTGCCTTTATAAGGCTCCGGCGGACGGAAGGCGCGAATTTCTGAAGCGACCTGGCCCAGCAACTGCTTATCGGCAGACTTCAGCACGATTTCAGTCTGGGTCGGGGTATCAGCGCTGACACCCTCAGGCAGCTGGTAGTCGATCGGGTGCGAAAAACCCAATGTCAGATTAACGCTTTTACCTGACGCCTTCGCACGGTAACCAACACCGTTCAATTCCAGCTTGCGCTCAAATCCCTGGCTAACACCAACGACCATATTGTTGATCAGCGCACGGGTTGTGCCCGCCATCGCCCAGCTGGTTTTTTCGTCGCGCGGAGCGAACACCAACTTGTCGTCTTCTTGCTTAACCACAACAGCTTCGTTAATCACCATGCTCAGGTTTCCGTTGGAACCCTTCACTGCGATATCGCTGCCGTTAAGCTTGACCTCGACGCCCTTGGGGATGCTTACCGGGTCTTTTGCTACTCTAGACATTTTGTAAACTCGCCAATATCAATCTTTAGAAGACAGTACAGAGTACTTCGCCACCGACACCGGCAGAACGCGCCGCGCGGTCAGTCATCACACCTTTGCTGGTGGAGACAATAGCAACACCCAGTCCTGCACGTACTTGCGGCAACTCATCCTTGCCTGCGTAGGCACGCAGTCCGGGACGGCTGGCTCGCTGGATTTCAGCGATAACCGGCTTGCCCTGGAAATATTTCAGGTCAACAACCAGGTCTGACTTGGCGCCGTCCTGTTCTACGCGATGCCCAGCGATATAGCCTTCTTCCAGCAACACTGCCGCAACCGCCTGCTTCAATTTGGACGACGGCATTGACACACTGGCTTTACCTGCCATCTGAGCGTTGCGAATGCGGGTCAACATATCCGCCAACGGGTCTTGCATGCTCATGTTCTGCTCCCAACTCGGCCCGGTGAACCCGGCGCCACAATACTCTTAATTACCAACTGGCCTTAACCAGACCCGGAACATCACCGCGCATAGCGGCTTCGCGCAACTGGTTGCGACACAGACCGAACTTGCGGTAAACCGCGTGCGGACGACCGGTCAGCTGGCAGCGACGCTGCTGGCGAATAGGGCTGGCGTTGCGGGGCAGCTTTTGCAGAGCAACCTGCGCATCCCACTTCTCTTCATCAGACGCAGTCTGACTTACGATGATTGCTTTCAATTCAGCACGCTTCGCCGCGTATTTCGCTACAGTTTTAGCTCGCTTGGCTTCACGGGCTTTCATTGACTGCTTGGCCATAATTTCTACCCTTTAGTTCTTGAACGGGAAATTGAATGCTTTCAACAGGGCGCGACCTTCGTCGTTGTTACGCGCTGTCGTGGTGATGGTGATATCCAGACCACGCAGTTTGTCGACCTTGTCGTATTCAATTTCCGGAAAAATGATCTGCTCAGTAACGCCCATGGCGAAGTTGCCACGACCGTCAAACGACTTCGGGCTGATACCGCGAAAGTCACGGACACGCGGGATCGCAATGCTGATCAGGCGCTCCAGGAAGTCGTACATACGCTCACCGCGCAGAGTGACTTTGGCACCGATGGGCCAGCCGTCGCGGATCTTGAAACCGGCGATGGATTTGCGCGCCTTGGTAACGACAGGCTTCTGACCGGCGATACGCTCCAGGTCTGCCACGGCGTTATCCAGGATCTTCTTGTCGCCCACGGCTTCGCCAACACCCATGTTCAGAGTGATTTTAGTGATGCGCGGGACTTCCATTGCGTTCGCCAAGCCCAGCTCTTCTTTCAGCTTGCCGCGCAATTCTGTGTCGTAAAGCTTTTTCAGATTCGCCATGTTCGTTTCCAACCAACTTACGCGTCGATTACTTCGCCGCTGGATTTAAAAATGCGTACTTTCTTACCGTCTTCCACCTTGAAACCAACACGATCAGCCTTGCTGGTGTTCGGGTTGAAGATGGCGATGTTAGAAATCTGGATCGCCGCTTCTTTCTCGATGATACCGCCGGCAACGCCTGCCTGCGGATTAGCGCGCTGGTGCTTCTTCACCATGTTCACGCCTGCGACCAGTACGCGCTCGCCAAGTAGTTTACGTACTTTGCCGCGCTTGCCTTTGTCTTTACCGGTGATGACGATTACTTCGTCATCTTTTTTGATCTTACGCATTTCGCTTCAACCCTTTCCGTTACCGTGCGTTACAGCACTTCCGGTGCCAGAGAGATAATTTTCATGAATCGTTCGCTACGAAGCTCACGAGTCACCGGCCCAAAAATACGGGTGCCGATAGGCGCCAGATTGTTGTTCAGCAGTACCGCAGCGTTGTCGTCGAAACGGATCAGAGAACCGTCGCCGCGACGCACACCTTTTTTGGTACGAACCACAACCGCTGTCATTACCTGGCCTTTTTTAACTTTGCCACGCGGAATTGCTTCCTTTACGGAAACCTTGATCAGGTCACCGACATGCGCGTAACGACGATGTGAACCGCCCAGCACTTTGATACACATAACGCGACGGGCACCGCTGTTATCTGCTACATCCAAATACGATTGTGTCTGAATCATGTCTTATCCCAAACCCTTAACTGTGTATCACTAGCGATTACACAACAGCCGCTTAAACTTCGGCAGCGCTCTCTTCTACCCGCAACAGTGTCCAGGACTTAGTCTTGGACAGCGGGCGCGTCTCGCTGATGGTTACCGTGTCGCCGCTCTTGCACTCGTTGTTTTCATCGTGCGCATGAAGCTTTGAAGACTTGGTGATGTACTTGCCATACACCGGGTGCTTCACTCGACGCTCAACGAGGACAGTGATGGTCTTATCCATCTTGTTACTGACCACTTTACCGGTGGCAGTACGTGCACTTTTTGCTGCTTCCGCCATTATCAGTTACCTGCCTTTTGTTTGAGCACCGTCTTCACTCGCGCGATATCCTTGCGAGCCTGCGTCAACAGATGAGTCTGTGCCAATTGGCCCGTTGATTTCTGAATGCGCAGCTTGAACTGCTCTTCGAGCAGCTTCAGCAGTTCGCCGTTCAGCTCATCAACAGACTTTTCACGTAATTCTGCTGCTTTCATCACATCACCGACCGTTTAACAAATGTGGTTGCTATCGGCAGCTTGGCTGCGGCCAGAGTAAAGGCCTCGCGCGCCAGCTCTTCAGATACGCCCTGCACTTCGTACAACACTTTGCCGGGCTGAATCTGGGCAACCCAGTATTCAACATTACCCTTACCTTTACCCTGACGAACTTCCAGGGGCTTCTGGGTGATGGGCTTGTCCGGGAAAACCCGAATCCAGATTTTTCCACCGCGCTTGATGTGGCGAGTCATGGCTCGACGAGCAGCCTCGATCTGACGCGCAGTGATGCGGCCACGACCGGTTGCTTTCAGACCGTACTCACCGAAGCTGACTTTGCTACCACGGTGCGCCAAACCGCGATTGCGGTTTTTCATCTGCTTGCGAAATTTAGTACGCTTCGGCTGTAACATTTTGCGTAACCCTTAAACTGTTCTTACTTCGCTTTAGTCTCGGCAACCTGAGCGGCGCCAGTGTCCAGGATCTCACCCTTGAAGATCCAGACTTTCACACCGATGATGCCGTAAGTGGTCGCGGCTTCAGCAGTGGCGTAGTCGATATCGGCGCGCAGTGTGTGCAGGGGTACGCGACCTTCGCGGTACCACTCGGTGCGTGCAATCTCAGCACCACCGACACGTCCACTCACCTGAATCTTGATGCCTTCGGCACCCTGGCGCATGGCGTTCTGCACAACACGCTTCATGGCGCGGCGGAACATCACACGACGCTCCAGTTGCTGACAAACGTTCTGGGCAACCAGTTTGGCGTCCAGGTCAGGCTTGCGCACTTCTTCAATATTGATGTGCACGGGCACACCCATACGCGCAGTCAGCTCTTTGCGCAGCAATTCGACATCCTCACCTTTCTTACCGATAACAATACCGGGGCGAGCAGTGTGGATTGTGATGCGAGCAGTCTGTGCCGGGCGCTCGATAACCACGCGGCTGACCGAAGCGTTTGCCAGTTTTTTCTCGATCAGCTCGCGAACCTGCAAATCATTAATCAACTGCTTTGCGTAGTTCTTGTTGCCCGCATACCAGATCGAGTTATGCTCTTTAACAATCCCCAGACGAATTCCAGTCGGGTGTACTTTCTGACCCATATGGTCTCTCCTACCTAGCCTTCGCTATCGGCGACTTTTACAGTGATATGACAAGATCTCTTCAGGATGCGATCAGCGCGACCTTTCGCGCGAGGACGCAGGCGCTTCATTGTTACGCCCTCATCCACAAAGATCGTTGACACCTTCAGCTCGTCAACATCGGCACCTTCGTTGTGCTCTGCATTAGCAATCGCAGAGTTCAGCACTTTCTTGACGATGCCTGCCGCCTTTTTTGTGCTAAAAGACAAAATGTCCAATGCTTCTTCAACGCCCTTGCCACGAATCTGGTCAGCAACCAGTCGAGCCTTCTGGGCAGAAATTCGTGCACCGCTTAAACGTGCTGCAACTTCCATCATCCTAGCCTCTTCTCAGCCTGGCTTAACGCTTGGCTTTCTTGTCTGCCACGTGACCTTTATAGGTACGAGTCGCGGCAAATTCACCCAGTTTGTGCCCAACCATGTCCTCAGAGACAAGCACCGGCACGTGTTGACGACCGTTATGAACGGCGAGCGTCAATCCAACCATCTCCGGCGAAATCATCGAGCGACGCGACCAGGTCTTGATCGGACGACGATCATTCTTTTCCGCAGCCGTTTCTACCTTCTCCATCAGGTGAAGATCGATAAACGGGCCTTTTTTTAGAGAACGTGGCACAAGCTTTTCCTCTCTATCCTAATACCGGCAGTCTTACTTGCGACCGCGACGGCGTACAATCAGATCATTAGTGCGCTTGTTCTTGCGCGTCTTGTAACCCTTGGTAGGCACACCCCACGGGGTAACCGGATGACGGCCACCAGAGGTACGACCTTCACCACCACCGTGCGGGTGATCTACCGGGTTCATCGCCACACCGCGAACGGTTGGACGGACACCGCGCCAGCGTTTGGCACCAGCTTTACCCAGTTTGCGCAGGCTGTGCTCACTGTTGGAGACTTCACCCAAGGTTGCGCGGCACTCGGACAAGACCTTGCGAGTCTCGCCGCTACGCAGACGCAGTGTCGCGTATTGGCCTTCACGCGCCACCAGCTGAGCGGAAGTACCCGCACTGCGCGCAATCTGAGCACCCTTGCCGGGCTTCATTTCAATACAGTGAACCGTGCTACCCACCGGAATATTGCGCAGCGGCAGCGTGCTGCCAACCTTGATCGGGGCACTCGGACCAGAGAGCACTTCGTCGCCAGCCTTCAGGCCTTTCGGCGCGATGATGTAACGGCGCTCACCATCTGAGTACAGAACCAGTGCAATATTCGCAGTGCGGTTCGGATCGTATTCCAGGCGTTCTACCTTACCCAGAATGTTGTCCTTGTTACGCTTGAAGTCGATCAGCCGGTAGTGCTGCTTGTGACCACCGCCTACGTGACGAGTGGTAATACGGCCATTGTTGTTACGGCCGCCATTTCTACCTTGCTTCTCAAGCAATGCCTTGTGCGGAGCGCCCTTGTGCAGATCGGGGTTGACCACCCGAACAACGAAGCGGCGACCAGGCGATGTCGGTTTGCTTTTTACGATTGCCATCTATCCTGCTCCAGCTTATTCCACAACCGCAAAGTCGATATCTTGACCCTGCGCAAGGCTTACATAAGCCTTTTTCCAGTTCGGCTTCTTGGCTTGACCAAAGCGGTTGCGCTTGACCTTGCCCTTCACGTTGAGCGTGCGAACCTGAACAACGTTGACCTTAAACAGCTTTTCAATGGCCGCCTTGATCTCCAGCTTGGTCGCATCAGAGGAAACCTTGAATACCACCTGGTTGCCACTGTCTGCACTCATCGCCGCTTTCTCGGAGACGTGCGGCCCTTTGATTACTTTGTAGAGTCGCTCTGCATTCATGCCAACATCTCCTCAAGCTTTTTCAGTGCCGGCACAGTGACCAGAACCTTCTCAAAAGCCACCAGGCTGACCGGATCAACACCCTGCACGTCGCGAACTTCGACCTTGTGCAGATTGCGCGATGCCAGATACAGGTTCTCACTCACTTCGTGAGACACAATCAGCGCACCGTTCAAACCGTAATCAGCCAGAGACTTGATCAGCGACTTGGTCTTGGGTGCATCCAGCGCAAAATCTTCAACCACAACCAGACGCTCCTGACGAGCAAGCTCGGACAGAATCGAGCGCAGCGCAGCGCGGTACATTTTGCGGTTAACTTTCTGGCCGTGATCCTGCGGCTTGGCAGCAAACGTTACGCCACCACTACGCCAGATCGGCGAACGGGTTGTACCGGCACGTGCGCGGCCAGTTCCCTTTTGACGCCAGGGCTTCTTGCCACCGCCACTGACTTCAGCGCGGGTTTTCTGAGCGCGGGTACCCTGACGGGCACCGGCCAGATAGGCAGTTACAACCTGATGAACCAGATCTTCGTTAAACTCACGAGCAAAAGCGACGTCAGATACCTGAACCGTGCCTTCTGCCGCCCCGTTACCGGGTTTCGCAATACTCAGTTCCATTGCTTACCCCCTTAGGAATTCTTTGCCTTGACGGCAGGACGCACAACTACGTCACCACCGGGCGCACCAGGTACGGCACCTTTCACCAGAATCAGGTTGCGCTCAGCGTCGACGCGAACAACTTCAAGCGTCTGCACGGTGACACGCTCGGCACCCATATGGCCAGCCATCTTTTTACCTTTGAAAACGCGACCGGGGGTTTGACACTGACCGATAGAGCCAGGCGCACGGTGCGACAGAGAGTTACCATGAGTGGCGTCTTGCATGCGGAAGTTCCAGCGCTTTACACCGCCCTGAAAACCCTTACCTTTAGACTGCCCGGTAACATCGACTTTTTGTCCCGCCTCGAACAGAGCAACAGTCAGCTCGGAGCCAAGCTCCGCAGCCTCATCACCTTCGAGACGAAATTCCCAGAAACCTCGACCAGCTTCAACGCCCGCTTTAGCGAACTCACCAGCTTGAGACTTTTTGACACGCGAGGCCTTACGAGTACCTGCGGTAACCTGAATGGCACGATAACCGTCGCTATCGCTATCTTTGACTCGAGTTACGCGATTGGGAGAAACCTCAATCACCGTAACCGGAATTGAAACGCCGTCGTCAGTAAAAACGCGGGTCATACCGCTCTTGCGGCCGACCAATCCAATAGCCATTTCCTTAACCTCTCAGTGTACGGGGCTTTCACCCTCTATGGCCACGCTTGTTAGCGTGTTACACAACCCAGAGCCTTCAGTTGAAAACCCGGGCGGGTTTTAAATTTTGTATTTTAAAACCGTTTCCGATTAGCCGAGGCTAATCTGAACTTCCACACCAGCCGCCAAATCCAATTTCATCAACGCATCCACAGTTTTTTCTGTGGGCTCTACAATATCCAGCAACCGCTTGTGTGTACGAATCTCGTATTGATCACGAGCATCCTTGTTCACGTGCGGCGAGACCAGCACTGTGTAACGCTCTTTGCGCGTCGGCAGCGGAATCGGTCCGCGTACCTGGGCGCCAGTGCGCTTGGCAGTATCTACAATCTCTTGCGTTGACGCATCGATCAGACGGTGGTCAAAAGCCTTTAAACGAATTCGAATCCGTTGATTTTGCACCTGACCAACACTCCCATCCCGAAAATTCTTCAGGTTCCGGCCTTTTTGACGCCCGGACTAACCCGAAAAATGGAAGCGGCATTCTATAGATGCCCCAGAGGCCTGTCAACAACTATTTAGCTCGCCGACTGGCATTTCCGGAGCTGCCGCTCATGACAAACAGACTAAAAAGGGAGGCATACTGCCTCCCTTTCACTGCGACCCTCTCAGGCCGCCGCCAAAGGTCGTTTACTCAACGATCTTGGCAACAACACCCGCACCTACGGTGCGGCCACCTTCGCGAATCGCGAAGCGCAGACCTTCTTCCATCGCAATCGGTGCGATCAGAGTCACGTCCATCTTCACGTTGTCGCCAGGCATAACCATCTCAACACCTTCCGGCAGCTCACAAGCGCCTGTAACGTCTGTGGTGCGGAAGTAGAACTGCGGACGGTAGCCCTTAAAGAACGGTGTATGACGACCACCTTCCTCTTTAGACAGGACGTAAACCTCACCCTCGAAGCGAGTGTGCGGAGTGATTGAGCCCGGCTTGGACAGAACCTGACCACGCTCAACTTCGTCACGCTTGGTACCACGCAGCAGAACACCTACGTTCTCACCGGCACGACCTTCGTCCAGCAGCTTGCGGAACATCTCTACACCGGTAACGGTGGTCTTGGTGGTGTCGTTAATACCAACGATCTCAACTTCGTCGCCAGTCTTAACAATACCGCGCTCAACACGACCGGTTACAACCGTACCGCGACCTGAGATTGAGAATACATCTTCAATCGGCATCAGGAAGGGTTGGTCAATGGCGCGCTCGGGATCCGGAATGTACTCGTCCAGAGTCTCGACCAGCTTCTTAACAGCGCTGGTGCCCATTTCGTTGTCGTCTTTGCCTTCCAGGGCCATCAACGCAGAACCGATGATGATCGGCGTGTCGTCACCCGGGAATTCGTACTGGTCCAGAAGTTCGCGAACTTCCATTTCAACCAGCTCAAGCAGCTCTTCGTCGTCGACCATGTCCGCTTTGTTCATGAACACAACGATGTACGGTACGCCAACCTGACGTGACAGCAGGATGTGCTCGCGAGTCTGCGGCATGGGGCCGTCAGCGGCTGAACATACCAGGATCGCGCCGTCCATCTGCGCCGCACCGGTGATCATGTTCTTGACGTAGTCGGCGTGTCCGGGGCAGTCAACGTGGGCGTAGTGACGCGCAGGAGAGTCATACTCTACGTGCGAGGTCGCAATGGTAATACCGCGCTCACGCTCTTCCGGTGCGTTATCAATACCATCAAACGCTACCGCAGAACCTGTACCCCAAACTTCGTGACACACGCGCGTCAGCGCCGCTGTCAGAGTTGTCTTACCATGGTCTACGTGACCAATCGTGCCCACATTGACGTGGGGCTTGGTACGTTCAAACTTTTCCTTTGCCATCGCGACAGTCTCCTAGCCGAGCCTCTAAAACGACTTCTTTCTTTTAAACACAACAAAAGGCAATAGCCCGCCGTAGGCTCTTGCCACCAAAAAATTAATGGAGCTCATAACCGGATTTGAACCGGTGACCTCTTCCTTACCAAGGAAGTGCTCTACCGACTGAGCTATATGAGCCCGCCAAACTCTTTGTTCGTTGGAGCGGGTGGCGGGAATCGAACCCGCATCATCAGCTTGGAAGGCTGAGGTTCTACCATTGAACTACACCCGCCCTTAAAGCTAACTTTCACAAACAACAGAAAGTAATGGTGGAGGGGGGTGGATTCGAACCACCGAAGCTTTCGCGTCAGATTTACAGTCTGATCCCTTTGGCCACTCGGGAACCCCTCCCCAAGAAAGCGGGACATTTTGATGACAGCGGAACAGCCTGTCAACGAAACAACCCAAAAAACCTCGCTTAAGCCACTGTGATATCAGAGAAAATGGAGCTGGCGAGAGGAGTCGAACCCCCGACCGGCTGATTACAAGTCAGCTGCTCTACCAACTGAGCTACGCCAGCGCTTGGCTACCACGGCCTCAAACGAGGGCGGCATTCTAGACGAACTTCCTAGGCGAAGCAATTCAATTACAGGATTTTTTCTCTCTTTTAGAGGACTTGGCGGTCAAGCCCTCCCGCGCCAGCGCCTGCTCAATGTCGGCACCTTCCACCCGGCCATAGGCAAAAAGGTCGTAATGGGTCTTATAGCGGGGGACCTCGTGGATCTGCGGGGAGTATTCCAGATCGCGATAACGCCTGAGCAGACGCTGCGCAGAGCTCTTCTGGGAAAAGAAGCCGAGGGAGATGGCATTTTTCAGCTCGCCCTCATCAATAAGAAAACTGTCGATATTGCGGCCTCGCAGTTGCTGCAAGGCACGGACAGCCTCATCTCGACTGCCAAAAGGGCCGACATGCACCCAATAGTCAGGCTCATCCGGTACTTCCCTGGCGACAAGTCTTGCCTCCAGCTGCATACCCTGGATTACGCTGACCGCCCTATCCGCTGCCGCTTTATTGACGTAGTCACCAGCAAACCAGCATTGCAGGGCAAGCTCTTGGGGCTGCTCGTCTTTTTCGGGCGGCGACCCCAGGGCCGGACTGACTGCGGCAACCGTCGCGGGCGGCGTACCCAGCTCCTCAACCAGCATCAGCGTAGGCGTGGGCGCGCTCGTCTTTCGGGCCTCGACAATGGTAGCGGAGCGCTGCTGTTGCCAGTTCCAGCCGGCATACAGCAGATTCGCAATCAGCAATAAGACAAACAGCCAGCGCAGCACCCGCCCGCTCTCCTTAATTTATTATTCAGGGCACGCCAGCACGAGCCCGTCCAGAACCAGATCGGGACTATACGCGAAGTCGCCGGCCTTCTCACCGAGCAGGCGCATTAAGAGCGGCGCGTCGCCGCCGGTCAGCAAGGCAGCGCAGTTGCCCCCCAGCCGTTCACGCGCCTGGACCCGCGCCGCAGCGACAGAAGCGGCGGCGGCCAGCGCAGCACCGTTGGCCACCGCCTCGGCGGTTGATTTGCCCGGCTCCAGATCCGGCGCGTGGGCTTCGGTGTAGCGGATTCTGGCGGTATCCTGGCGCAGACTCTGCTGCATAAGGTTCAGGCCCGGCAGAATGTAACCGCCCAGATGCTCTCCGCGAGCGTCCACCAGATCAATTGTCAGTGCTGTGCCCGCATCCACCACCAGTGCGCCTTCGGGATGGCGGTGGAAGGCGGCAAGCACCGCCAACCAGCGGTCTACGCCCAAGCGTTCGGGCTCTTCGTAGGCATTGCTTACCCCGGCACAGAGTGACGAACTGCGCGCAAATTTCGGCGATACTCCCAGGTGTTCTGTGCACCAGCGGGTCAATTCGCGCTCACGCTCCTCTCCCGCCACCGACGCGACTCTCACCTTGGCGACGGGTTCATCCATCGGAATATCCAGCGCAGCGAGTTCATTGACGCGACCGCTCGCTACGACCGACGACTCCCGCAACAGCCTCCATTTGGCGGCGGTATTGCCAAGATCAAATTCCAGTATCACTCAAGCCCCCCGGTTTTCGCGCTCGCCCTGTCGGCGGCGCAGACTGACCTCGCCCCCCGAAATCAACTCGATACCCCGGTCAGTCTCAAAGCGCAGCGCGCCGTTGGCCGCCACCCCCCGGCAGGTTCCCGCCACAATCTCGTCACCGCGGCGCAGCTCGGCAGGCTCGTCTCCCAGCGCGTCAAAGGCCAGCCAGCGGTCTTTAAACTCCACAAAGCCGTCCTGCTGGAATTCGGCAAGCATCGGCAACAAGCGATTGAGCAAAGCCGCCAACAACTGGTTGCGATTGCTGTCGCTATAGCCCTGGCGCTGGAGGTCAGTCCAGGCCTGATCAATGGGCGAGTCGTCCGGCAAATTCACGTTGAGACCGATCCCAATGATGACCTGACAACGGCCGGCAGCATCACCCTGCATTTCCAACAGCACGCCAGCCAGCTTGCGCCCCTCGCAGAGGACGTCATTGGGCCATTTCAGGCCGAGGCCAGCGACACCCATACCCTGCAATGCCTCTGCAACCGCGAGCCCCACGGCCAGGCTGAGCCCCTCCAGCGCTGCCGCACCGTTGTGAAATTCCCAAAGTACTGAAAAGGTAAGATTCCGCCCATAGGGGCTCACCCACTGGCGACCCAGTCGTCCGCGTCCTGCGGTCTGCTGCTCGGCAACGCAGACGGCGCCCGAGGTGTCGCCGCGCCGGGCTTTGTCCGCGAGCAGCGTATTGGTTGAGTTGATTTGCTGTTCTACATATAGGGCAGACAAAAGGCGTTTAGCGGCCGGTGACAGGCCGCGCTGGATCGCATCTTCGTCCAGCGGACAATAGCCGCCGGGCAGACGGTAGCCGCGCCCCTTGATTGACTCAATCTTAAGGCCGACCTCATCAAGTTTTTGCAGCTGCTTCCAGATAGCCGTACGGCTTACCCCAAGCGCGACACCCAACTCCTCGCCGGAGTGAAAATCGCCGTCAGCCAGCTCTGCAAGCAAGCGCGATAATTCCATAGAACACCACCACCCTGTCAATGTGGCGTGATAATACCAGCTCCAGAGAAAGAGGGCAGGAGATCAAACGGAAGACTGATGGCGGATTGCAGCCAGACGCTCTAGCGCCAACTCGGATATCATTGCCAGCTTGTCCTGATCCAGCAAGCGGGTATCGAAAATGCGCTCCAGCGCGGGTATTGACTGCCCCAGCTCGTCGACAATCTCAGCCAGATGCCGGCCGGTCAGCTGCAGCCATTGACCAGCTATCGTGGTCAACTCGCCAAAACCGGCTTCCGGGTGCTCCATAACGTCGGCCATCAAAGCCGACAGGGCCACACAGCGCACAAAGGTGTGGTCGCCTTCGGGCAGCGCCAGCGGAATGTGACTGTAGGCTATCGCCTGCTGCATACGTTCGCTAAAACCCCACTCCTGCAGCATCCATCCGCCAATCTGAGTATGACTGGTCTCGATTTGAGTCAGCTCATAGGCTTCCACCCTTGCGTGATCAGATTGCCGCTCGCCGAGAGAGGAGTAAAGTTCCGGCACCGCCTTGTCGAGCACCAGCATGCCCAGGTCTTGCATCAACGACGCCAAAAAGACCGCCTCCTCATGGCCGGGCATGATCCGCTTAGAGAGGCACCGCCCGGCGCTGGCCGATAGCAGGCAGCGACGCCAGTAGGCGGTGTAATCCAAGGCCCCATCAGATTGGTGCTTTAACGCAGAAATAAGCGAAAAGGACAGCGCAAGGCTTTGTGTTGAGCGCAGGCCAAGGCGAACAACTGCCTGCTTCAGCGACTCGACACCACGATTGCTGCCGTAAATCGGTGAGTTAGCCACCCGCAGCAACTTGGCTGCCAGCGCGGGATCCCGCTGAATCGCATTGGCCAGGGAATCAACATCCACCTCTTCGTCGTTGAGCAGCCCAATAATTTTCATTGCTACGCCCGGCAAAGTCGGCAAACCAGTAGACGTTGCGAGCACTTTTTCTAACTGCTCTTTGTAAGATTCTTTTATAGGCATACCGCAGCCCCAGCCCAAGGTGGGATGAGTTTATGAGCTAACCCCTGGCGGCGATATCAGGATATTTACGGACAGCGTTAGCCAAACCAGTCCCGCCTGCGGGGGCATAGCGAGTGTTGCGAAGCGCTGCGGGTGCTGTGGCCATGACCGTTGGTCAGCGCCAGTTGCCCAAGTTGTTTTTCGCACATAGTAAAACGCCCAGAGAGCCTGCCCCACGAACGCAGTGAGTGCTTTGGGTACCGTTTCCGATCTGGGCGTTTTTAATTAAAGCCTGGCGAAAGCTGGCCCCGTGAGCGCAGCGAACGTAGTGGGTCTGACCTACGTAGGTCGTCGCCTAGTAGATACCACTTCCAGTGACCCATAAAAAAACCCCGAGACTCTTTCGAATCTCGGGGTTTAAATTAAAGCCTGGCGATGACCTACTCTCACATGGGGAAACCCCACACTACCATCGGCGATGACGCGTTTCACTTCTGAGTTCGGGATGGGGTCAGGTGGT